>NZ_MRCM01000016.1 GCF_002303885.1 Flavobacterium sp. ACN2
CTATAGATATGAAATATCTTTTAAACTTTTAAAAATATTAGAATCTTTAAAAAACAAACAAAAAATTCAAATCATTTCAAAAATTGAAACAAATGACATTATTTCAGAATTGATTAAAATTAAGGGACTAATCCAAAATTATCATATAAATTACAATTCAGAAGGTAATTTATTTCTAATTATAGAATTTGAAAAAGCAGCAAATGCTTTTCAAAATTGCATAGATAGATTTATTTTAGGAGAAGAAGAACAAATTGAAACAACAAAACAACTATTAATTAACTATACCAACATTTTTTTAACTGGCAATATCGCTAATCTACCTAAAGAAGAAATTAATTCTGAAAACCAATCTCGTGCGAAAACCAAAATTATCCATTATGTCTTGTTAGGACTCTATTTAACATTACCTATATTTATTGTCGTAATATTAAAAACCGTTTTTAAAATACAAATAGACCAATATGTCCAATCATTGTTGCAAATCCTTTATGTTGTCTGGGCATTTATTGGAATATTTTCAAATCCTTTTATTTTAAATGACGACAATAAAGAGTTAATTAGAGATGTATTAAAAACATTAACTGGTAAAGGAGAATAGCTAGAGCCAGCCCCCTCCCCACTAACGCGAGCATCCCGATTGTAAACACAATCTAAATCAATATTCATTATCCAATTTGAAATAAAGTGTATCTTTTATTTTATTTTCAATTACATTCCAGTCTTTATCACGTCTAGGATAATAAGAAACATAGTTTAATTGTAGAGGTTTAATAAATTTATCTCCATTTACAAAATAAATAACATATTTATCAATCAGAGAATCCTTGACCTTTTTTTCGTCTACAATTTGGTTATACTTTCCGTCAAAATAAAACTTTCTATTTTCAATATATTTTTTAATTGAAAGAACTTTTTTGGGTTTTAGATTTTTGGTTAAATTATCATCGCCAATAAAAAATATGTAGCCATTGGTTTTTGTCCGCTTCATATATTCATTTGTCGTTTTAATCCACTCTGGATATGGTTCGTTTTCTAAATTTGAATTAATGGTGGGGGAAATGGTGTAATATTTATCTATGCCAAAATAAAGCGTGTCTTTTTTCTGAGAGAATATCTTACTCACAAAAAAGAAATAAAATATAGATAGAATATATATTTTCATATTAAATGTTTTTGAGTTCGGTCGCTAGCGCGAGCGTCCCGCTCTAGTGACAACAAAGATTCACATCAAAACGTTCATGCTAGCAAAAAAATTACGACATTTTGATATCTGGCTTTTGTTTTTTCACTATTGTTATGACGTAAACTGATGCTATTAAAAATAAGGTTAAGGGGAGTAAAAAAGCAATATTTATTCTGTGATAATTATTCATTAGTCCTGTAACGTAAACTTGATAAACCAACAACACTACAAAACAGCCCAACAGAACTTTATAATTCCTACTGATTAAAAACAAAATAAGCACAAAAAATACAGGAATAATTGATACCCCTTCCCAAAATATTCCAAACCTCACGCTACTAAAAAGGTCGTGCAAAAATTGGTAGAAATAAATCAGTAGCAGAGCAATAGTTGGAATCCCATTCTCTTGAAGCCCGAAGATTATTAGAAAAGAAAACATTGAGATGAATCTTGCAACTTTTAAATTTATTGGCATGTTCAGTTTATTTTTCCGTAGCAAAATACATTAATAAATTAAAAAACAAAGAAAAAACTTATAAACATAAAAATTACGGGATTCCGTAGTGAAATTCAAAATTTCCGTATTTAATTTATAATTATATATTTTTTTTAACGCAAAACAAAAATTTTAGATATTATGGATGTTAGTATAAAAGATTACGATTATTTGTTGATGTCTTGGCAATTTTTTTAGTAAAAAGTTTGAGCTAAAGAAATTTTAAAAAGCGAATACTAATCTTACTTTAATTTGTACATTCGTCTTGCTTAACTATTTAAATTCTATTTTATGTCATTTCAAGGATATCTAAAAACGATTAAAGAAAAAACAGGAAATGGTCCAGCTGAATTTAGAACTCTCGCTGAACAAAAAGGATTTACCTCAAACGGAGAATTAAAAGCAGAAGTAAAAGCTGGAGATATTGTAAACTGGCTTAAAAATGATTTTGCTTTAGGACAAGGGCATGCAATGGCCATTTATGCTCTCCTAAAAGGCATTAAAAATGAGGATAGTGAATAAAACTTAGCTAGAAAATCAAGAATTTCAATTTTATAATTATACAAGCCACAAAAAAATGGGACTATTCAATAATCTTTTTAAAAAGAAAGAAGAAAATACAGAATCAAATACAAATCAGCTAAATATTGCTAAGCATTTTACCTCTGAAAATGATTTTTTAGAAAAATATGGAGCTTTAGCTTTAGAAAAACAAAGAAATCTATATAATGTAACGGGTGGACTTTCTTGGAATGTTGACATGAACAAGGAAGAAATTACTTTTGGAGACCATCTTACTTTTCCAATGCAGGTTTTGGGGTCGTTTTCTCATTCGTCAGAAACTTGGCTATGGCTTTGGGAAAATAAAGCGGGCGGTTATGCCGAATCTGTTATGCAACAGGCGCTTTTATTAAAGCAATATGGTGAAGAAAATAATATAGAATTATTAAGCGTTGGAAAATTTGATGCAATACAAAACGATTTGCATTTAATAGGAATGATTGCCACTGAAATGTTTAATTTGAGCGGTTATTATCTTGGAAATTATGGACAAGGAACAATGGTTGTTACGATAAAAGATGATACAATTGACAGCTCTGAAAGTGAGGAATTCTCTAGAATTCTGACTGTTTTCCCAGAATTGATTTCGACATTTGAAATTCAGAATCACAGAAATGCTTTCTCAAATTATTTATCACAGAAAGGTTATGAACTGACATCAAACGGAAACGAAGTTAAAGCAGAAAAAGACGGAAATATCATTAATGCCGTTTTTAACGAAAATAATCTTTTGACAGCTTTAAACGGTAATTCTTAATATTAGAAAAATCTGAATTCTACTTTAAATACAAAGTCTTTCACAACTATTTTGCTTAATGTCAAAATAGTTGTGAAAGACTTGAATAACCAAGAAAATACCCTATAAAAAAACAAACCTCGTAAATCACATGATTCACGAGGTTTTATTTTATTTAAAGAAATGATAGTTTTATTGACCTCCAACTCCTACTAAAGTAGGGTATTTGCCTGCAGTAAATTTCCAATTAGCACTTGTCCAAGTACTATTATAAGGAGTTCCTGTTTGCATTTCGGCAGTTGTTTTACCAACCGCTTTACCACCATCATCAGAGGTTGATTGCCCT
Organism: Flavobacterium sp. ACN2; assembly: GCF_002303885.1. GTDB lineage: Bacteria > Bacteroidota > Bacteroidia > Flavobacteriales > Flavobacteriaceae > Flavobacterium. The sequence goes on from NZ_MRCM01000016.1 coordinate 3,326, forward strand.
GTAGTTTGAATATCCCAAAAGCAATCTGGAGCAGCACTCCAGTGAAAATTAAACCCAACCAATCCGCCGCCTGTTACTACTTTTCCTGTAGCATAACAATTAGTGATTTCACATGCATTCTTTCCTATAAGTGCTCCTCCATTTTTATAGGTTCCTGTTAGAGAGCCTGTAGCATAGCAATTTTGAAGAATACAAAGATAATTGTAACCTACTAAACCACCAGCATATGAATTGTTACCAGCTGTCACATTAGCAGTACTATAACTATTTGAAAGCTTACTAGGTTTTGCATTTTCATCATTGTTAATTCCAACTAACCCACCTACATGATTTTGAACCGAAAAATCTTCAAGCTTAACATTTCCAGTCGAATAGCAATGAGATATAGTACCTCCTTTGTTATTACCTACCAACGCACCTACATTCCCACCACCAGTAACATTTACTGAAACAAGCCCAAGATTTTTAATAACACCTTTGGCTCCTAATACAGAAATAAATCCTATATCTTCTGAACTTCCACGTTTAATAGTCAAATTTTTTATTACATGACCATTTCCATCTATTGTTCCTACAAAACTATAAAAATCTCCAATAGGAGTCCAGCCTTGATTTGCATAATTAGGACCTAATGGATATTCGGTACCGTCTACAGGAGGCATTGTAATGTCATTCATCAATTTAAAACTTTCTTTAAGATTATAAGTTGGATCTAATAACTGCTCTGGGGTATATATACCATAAGGGTTTGTATCTTTATTATAAACTGGAATTTTAATAGTATAAGTTTTCTTTGTTTTTTTGTCTGCAGATGTTACAGTAAATGTAAATCCTGTTGTGTTATAATCACTTTCTTCATTACTTCCCGCTGCTGTCACTTCTGCTCCTACAGGCAAGATTGGAAATCCTGTATCAAAATTAACAGACATTGGAGCATTGTAAATTGTATTTACCCCTTCTTTAAGTCCTTTCAATTCCCAATAAATCTCTTGATCGGCATCTTCAAAAGTAAAGCCTAATATATCCGCAGAACTAGGAGGCGTTATGGTATAATCTTGCTTACTGCCATCTTCAGCAATAACTGTATAAATTATGGCTTTACTAAAATCATTCTTAGTTGTACCACTTATCTGCTGTACATTCTCAACTGTAACTTTAGCTCCGGTTGTAGCGAATGTTGCAGCCAAACTAGTTAAATTAGTTCCAGCAGGAAAAGCGATATAAATTGTGTGTGTATTTTCGTCTATTGTACCTGTTACTGCAGGATTTACAAAAGAGAAAGAAGTAATTGCTTTTGCATTGCTTAAAGGGGCTTCAGGCTCCGCTTCATTTGAGGAGCACGAATAATTCAATACGATAAATAATGTAAGTAAACTAGAATACTTAAAAAGTCTGATCATGTTAAAGTTTATTTGTTTTAGCATTTTGGTTTTAGGTTAAATTTTAAATGAAAACTAAAAATGTTTTTTGTTCTTTTGAACAGCAAATCTAACTAATAACGTAATACTTTATTTACGGTTTACCGTAAAGCGGGAATATTTATTTACTATTATTATGTAAAAACTAAAAACGCGAGCAAAGTATTTGTTCGTGAAAAAAAAATCAAAAACAATTAATAATTTTAAAAAAGTATATTGGAATCGTGAGGGATAGAGCCAATCCGCCGCGGCGGAAGCGAAAGCCCGACAGCAATAAAAAAAGACCCAATGAACGCAAAGTTTATTGGGTCTTTTTTTATTAGTGGCACGCCATAACATTAACAATTTTGCTTTCTAGACGCAACCTTTTACAATATATTTTACTGATAATATAGAACTTTAAACAAAAGTAAAATGAAAAAATTATCTATAGTATTTGCCACAATTTTCATTGTTTCATGTTCGAATGATGAAAAAGATGAAGCAATCAGTAAATTTAGCACACCTTCTAACTTACAGGGAACTTACTGTTACATTTCTGGTAGTACAGTTTTTTTTGACAAGGACAATAATGCAAGTTGTATTGCAAAGCCAAAATCTACTTTGACTTTTAAATACAATAGCTCATTAAATGCTACGACCATTCAGTGGAGTATTGAAGCACAACCAGCTGGAAGTATAATTGTAAACGGAAACACTAACCAAGAAACGATAAGTCTAACTTTTAAAGCTGATTTTGAGAAAGGATCGATTAATTCTATTGGTGAGAGCGAAAAAGGAATCTGCGGACCTACTTTATTTATTACAAACAGATAAAGTAAGTTCTTTTAGAATTCCTCTATCATTTTATGATATTAAAAAAGCCCAATAATTTGTTACTGGGCTTTTTGATGTTATTTCAGAAATCTAAATTAAGATTCTAAATTTTCCTTTTTTGACTTTAGATCTACAGGAGCACTTTTATCTTCTTCAAATAACAATTTAATGTTTTCGTAGGAATTTTTTAGTGCTTCTTTGATTTGTTCTGGATTTAACCAGGCAACTTTTTCTATTCCTTCTTCGATTTGTCCGTGTGGGGTTCCTTCAAAATCAGACTGCATTTCGAACCAATGCGTGATTTTGAGTTTGTATTTTCCGTTGCGTTTAAAGATATGATAGGTTTTTTGAAGTTTATTCGTAATACGAAGCTGGTTTACTCCTGTCTCCTCCTCTACCTCACGCATAGCCGTCGCTTCAATGTCTTCCCCTTTCTCGATTCCGCCTTTTGGCAGATCCCATTTTCCGTTTCTAAAGATAAACAAGACTTCGCCTTTCTTATTGTAGACAAAGCCTCCGCCCGCTTTATTTACCGGAATCTTGGCTTTAAGGGTTTTCATGATCTCACTTTCGTCGGGATGATATAGAATGGCTTTTTGAATTTTATTTTGAAAAATTTTTATAATAAGCTGTTCGATATCAATACTCTCCAACAAGAACAATTGGAAATCTGTTTCGCGCGAGATTTCATTTGTCAAAAAAAGTGGTTTGTCGTTTACAAAAACTTTATACATTTGTACTATGATTTTTAATAAAGATACTGCCGAAAAAACAGCCGAATTGCTTTTGCAAATAAATGCAATTAAATTGAATCCCGAAAATCCTTTTACATGGGCTTCTGGTTGGAAATCTCCTATTTATTGCGATAATAGGTTAATTCTTTCATTTCCGAGCATCAGAAACTATGTTCGTGATGAGTTTGCTAAGAACATCGAAAAACAATTTGGAAAACCTGATGTGATTGCTGGTGTTGCTACTGGAGCCATTGGGGTGGGAATTTTGGTCGCCGAAAGTTTAGGTCTTCCATTCGTATATGTGCGTCCGGAGCCAAAAAAACACGGTAGACAAAACCAAGTGGAAGGTTTTTTGCAAAAAGGACAAAATGTTGTAGTTGTCGAAGATTTAATTAGTACTGGAAAAAGCAGTTTGATGGCTGTTGAAGCTTTAAGAAGCGAAGGTGCAAACATTAAAGGTATGGCGGCTGTCTTTACTTACGGTTTTGGCGTTGCAGAAGAAAACTTCAAAGAAGCTAATGTTGATTTATTCACCTTAAGCAACTACGAGAACCTATTAGACTTAGCAGTTCAAAAACAATACATTACAGAAGATCAGCAATCTACTCTTCAAGAATGGAGCGTTAGCCCATCTACTTGGGGACAGGAGTAAGATTTTAGATTTTAGATTTTAAAGTCGCTTTGCCCCTTTTGGAATTTGGGATTTAAAAAAATTGGAATTTTATTTAAAATTTCAGCTTTGCGAACTTAAATAAAGTCAAAGTATATAAAAAAACCTTGCGCCCTTTGCGGTAAAAAAACATTTGCAGTAAAAAACAAAACAAAAAACAATATGAACTTAGAAAGTCCAAAAGTTACTGTTCAGAAATCAGCACAGGATTTATTTGATCAACTGACTGACGTAAAGAATTTTGAAAAATTAATGCCAGACAATATCGCTAAATTTGAAGTGACTGGCGAAGACGCTTTTATTTTTGGATTGAAAGGGATGCCTGAAATCAAATTGAAAATGAAAGATAAAGTAGCTCCAAACAAAATTGTTTTGGGTGCTGCAAGTGATAAACTTCCGTTTACACTAACTTCAAACATTGATACTATTTCTGATTCAGAAAGTGCTGTTCAATTGTTCTTTGAAGGAGAATTCAACGCTATGATGGCGATGATGGTTAAAGGTCCAATCAGTAAGTTTATTGAAACTTTAGCAAACAATATGCACAAGCTTTAATAATGGTAAATTATTAATTGTGAATTATAAATGAAAATGTCCGACTTTTGTTGGGCATTTTTTTTATGCTCTCGCAAAGCTGCAGAGACGCAAAGATTTTTTTTTAAGATAAAACATTAATAACTTAGCGCCTTTGCGACTTTGCGAGATTAAAATAAAAAACTTAAAATCTTAGCATCTCAGAACCTTAGCAACTTAGTAAAGCATTTTAACCTCTTTAATCTCAAACTCTGCAACAGAATCATCTTCCAACAAAACCTGCAGTTTTCCCATTAGAGAAACGCCTTGAATGATTCCCATAAAATCTTGGTTATTATTGTCTCTAAATGCAGTTGGAATTCCTTTTTTAAATAAAAAATTAAAATAGTCATCCCAGAAAGTCTGCGATGAGGTGTTCCAAGATTGAATTTTTTCTTTTAGTTTTTCAACGATTAAGATTGCCAACTCTTCCTTGTCAAAAGTTTTTCCTGAAATTACTGCCAACGAAGAAGCATTTGGCAATTCGTCAAAATCGGTTTGATTGACATTGATTCCGATTCCGACAACTGACACGATTCTGCCATCGCTTTTTAAGGTATTTTCGATTAATATGCCAACCAACTTCTTATTGTATGACAGAATGTCGTTTGGCCATTTAATGCATATATTAGGAATATTTAACGATTTTAAAACCTCTGCAACCGATAAAGAAACCAAGACGCTTAAATTAAAAACTTCGTCGTTATTAAACAGAAAATCTTTCACCAAGACACTCATAGTTAAGTTCTTACCAGCTTCAGTCTTCCATAAGCCTCCAACTTGCCCCTTCCCTTTTGTCTGATTTTCAGCTGTTACCGTTGTAAAATTCTCCAGTTCATCCTGACTTGACAAAGCTTTTAAGAAGTCATTTGTAGAATCTATGGCATCGAGTTTGATTAGTTTCATTAAATAATTTAAATATCTTAATTTAATATTTTGTTAAGGTTCAAAAATAATCACAAAATTTGGTAACTTTACAAATTCATATAAAATAATTCATGGCGAAAAAGACTATTAATAATGATGTTCTACTGGCGAACATAATCAAAGGGATTGAGGAAGTAAAAGGAAATGATATCGATATTCTTGACTTAAGAGAAATAGATACAGCTGTATGCGACTATTTTGTTATTTGCAATGGTAGCTCAAACACCCAAGTTAACGCCATCGTAAACTCAATTCAAAAAATTGTATCAAAAGACTTAAAAGATAAACCTTGGCACGTAGAAGGAACAGATAATGCAGAATGGGTTCTTATGGACTATGTACACATTGTGGTACACGTTTTCCAGAAGCACATTCGCGAATATTACAACATCGAAAGCCTTTGGGGCGATGCCAAAATAACTTCAATCGAGAACAAATACTAAAGAAACTTTCATTAAATGGCTAAAGATAATAATCCAAATCCGAATAAATTTAAAATAAGTCCTTGGTTAATATATACCGCAATACTTTTAGTTTTTTTATTCATAAGTTTTGCTACAGGAGGATCAAGCCTAAGCGAACCTGCTCAATTAACATCTTCTAAGTTCAATACGCTTTTGGAAAAAGGCCAGATTGAAAAAGTAATTGTTTACAACAAAGCAGAAGCTGAGGTATATTTAAATGCTGCGGCTCTTAAAGACCCAGCAAACAAAAAAGTAGCTGAAGATATTTTCAAACAACCAAACAAAGGTCCACATTATACTTTGGAAATTGGTAACGATCAAATCTTTCAAACTAAATTAGAAAAAGCAGTTACTGAGGGGAAACTGAAAGATTTCAACTTCCTTCAAAAAAATAACTGGAGCGATATTTTAATCAGCTTACTTCCTATCATCATCATTGTTGGTGTATGGATCTTTATTATGCGTAAAATGTCTGGCGGAGGCGCTGGAGGTGGCGGACAGATTTTCAATATCGGAAAATCTAAAGCGAAACTTTTTGACGAAAAAACAGATATCAAAACTACGTTTAAAGATGTGGCTGGTTTAGAAGGTGCTAAGGAAGAAATTCAGGAAATTGTTGAATTCCTTAAAAACCCTGAAAAATACACGAATCTTGGAGGTAAAATTCCAAAAGGAGCTTTATTGGTAGGACCTCCGGGAACTGGTAAAACTTTATTGGCAAAAGCTGTTGCTGGTGAAGCGCAAGTACCGTTCTTCTCTTTATCAGGTTCAGATTTCGTTGAGATGTTTGTTGGAGTTGGTGCTTCACGTGTACGTGACTTATTCAAACAAGCAAAAGAAAAATCTCCTGCTATTATCTTTATTGATGAGATTGATGCTGTTGGTAGAGCAAGAGGAAAAAGCAATATGTCTGGCGGAAACGACGAGAGAGAAAACACTTTAAACCAATTACTAACAGAAATGGATGGTTTTGGTACAAACTCTAACGTAATTGTTTTGGCAGCAACAAACAGAGCTGACGTTTTAGACAAAGCTTTAATGCGTGCAGGACGTTTTGACAGACAAATTTTTGTTGACTTACCAGACATTCGCGAAAGAGCAGAAATCTTCAAAGTACACTTAGCTCCTATCAAAAAAGTTGAAGGTCTTGATTTAGATTTCTTAGCAAAACAAACTCCAGGTTTCTCTGGTGCTGATATTGCTAATGTTTGTAACGAAGCTGCACTTATCGCTGCTCGTAACAACAAAGCGGCTGTTGACAGACAAGACTTCCTTGATGCTGTAGATAGAATTATTGGTGGTCTTGAGAAGAAAAACAAAATCATTACTCCAGACGAAAAAAGAGCAATCGCAATTCACGAAGCTGGTCACGCTACTGTAAGTTGGATGTTAGAGCATGCTGCTCCACTTATTAAAGTTACAATTGTTCCTCGTGGGCAAAGTTTAGGAGCTGCATGGTATTTACCAGAAGAAAGACAAATCGTAAGAACAGATCAAATGTTAGACGAGATGTGTGCAACTATGGGCGGTAGAGCGGCTGAAAAAGTAACTTTCGATAGAATTTCGACTGGTGCTTTAAGCGACTTAGAAAAAGTAACACGCCAAGCCCGTGCAATGGTAACTATTTACGGATTGAACGATAAAATTGGAAACGTTACGTATTACGATTCAACTGGACAAAATGAATACAATTTCTCTAAACCGTATTCTGATGAAACTGCAAAAATTATTGATAAAGAAATTTCAGAGTTAATCGAAGGTCAATATCAAAGAGCGATTCAGATTTTAGAGGAAAACAAAGACAAGTTAAACCAACTTGCTGATATTCTGATTGAAAAAGAAGTAATCTTTAAAGATGACTTAGAAAACATATTCGGAAAACGTACTTTTGACAAAAATTTAGAAGAAGTAGTTTCATAAATAATTACGAAAAACGTAATAAATTTTTAAAATCTTAATTCAAAAGTCCCTTTTGAATTAAGATTTTTTTATCTTTGAACGTTTTCAACTAACATGTAAAGCATTTCATATAAAAAATGAATTTTTTCAAAAAAATATTTGGCTCTAGTGAAGCCGCTTCTGACGAAGAGAACGAAAGCGAATATGCAGGTTCATCTGCGCAGAACAGTCATTTATCTTTAGACGAGCAATTTATTTTCAACTTCAAAAAAAATGGAGGAAAGTTCTTGTATTGCGAAAACATGGGAGAAGTTGCTGAACAGTTTGAAAACATTTTAGAAGAAAACGACTGGTTCGAGAATGAAGTTTTATGCTATGAGCAAGGCTTATTTGGCCTACTGGAAGAAAATAAATTATTTTATATCGCTCCAACTAACCCAAAATTTTTATTGGCTAGCTGCGAAAACCTTATAGCCGATGAAGGTTCTATCTTATTTTCATCAAAACAAATCAGACAAAATAAACCAAACGAATTACCTGCAAATATTGTTATTATAGCAACCACAAGCCAAATCCTTCCAATGAAAAGCGACGGATTAAGCGCTATAAAACGAAAATACGAAAGAGACTATCCTACTAATATCACTACAATAAAATATTTCGAAAAAGCGAAAGACGAAGATTTTACACAATACGGAAGTGTTGCGAAAAACCTTTATTTACTGCTTTTAGAAGATCTTTAAGATGAACGAAACACTGAAGAGGGCCATTTCTGGTGCTGTTTATATCGCTTTATTACTAACTTCGATATTGTTTTCTACCGAAAGCTTCATTACTCTTTTTGGCGTTTTCTTAATTATCACGATATACGAGTTTTCTAATATCGTAAACTTAAACAAAGTGTTCTCTATTCTTTTTGGAACTTTAGTTTATGCTTCAATTGTTTTGATAAGTCATTACAACAAACAGACAACCAAGTTTCTTAACGATACCTTTAACACTAACATTAGCTTAGAAACCAATATTAAACAGCTCGATTTAATTCTTCTGGCTATAACTATTGTCGTTTCAATAAAATGCATCATATTCTTATTTTACGATTCGGTTCAAAAAGTTAGCACTTCTTCAAAATACCTATATCTGCTTGGATATATTACGCTTCCTTTTGTATTTATTGTAAAAATCTCTTTTGGAACAAATGATTATAATCCGAAAATTATTATTGGTTTATTTGTTTTAATCTGGACCAATGATACTTTTGCTTATTTAGTTGGAAAATCAATGGGAAAACACAAATTATTTGAGCGAGTTTCTCCTAAAAAAACAATTGAAGGTTTTCTGGGTGGTGTTGTCTTTGCTGCTTTTGCCGGTTTTTTGATTTCTAAACTCTATATTCAGCCTAAACCTGAATTTAGCAACACATCAATCTTAATCTGGACTATTATTGCATTAATTGTCAGCATTTTTGGAACTATTGGAGACTTAATAGAATCCAAATTTAAGCGAATTGCAGGTATAAAAGACAGCGGTTCGATAATGCCTGGTCACGGAGGTATTCTAGATCGATTAGATAGTGTTATATTTGTAGCACCAATTATATTTTTATTTTATCAAATTTTATATTATGTTTCATAAAGAGGGAGGCCCGTCCATTTTATTAGGTACTGTATTTACTGTAGCTGTACTTTTAATTGCTGATAAATTCATTGATATTGCTTGGCTGAGAATGCTTGTGCAATTTGCAGCGCTTGTAATTTTAATTATTATTTTACAATTCTTCAGAAATCCGAAAAGAATTGCAATTAGAAACAGTGATCATATCCTTGCTCCAGTAGATGGAAAAGTGGTGGTTATTGAAGAAGTTTATGAAGGAGAATATTTTAAAGATAAACGTTTACAGGTTTCTATCTTTATGTCGCCAATCAATGTGCACGTAACACGTTACGCAATGGATGGAATCATTAAATTTAGCAAATACCACCCTGGAAAATTCCTTGTTGCTTGGCACCCTAAGGCAAGTGAAGAAAACGAAAGAACTACAGTAGTAATTGAAAATGAAACTTTCGGCGCGATTTTATATAGACAAATTGCTGGTGCATTGGCTCGTAGAATTGTAAATTATGCTAAAGAGGGAATGCAGGTTGTTCAAGGAACTGACGCTGGTTTCATTAAATTTGGATCAAGAGTCGATTTATTTTTACCTTTAGGTACATCAATCAATGTGGAGTTAAATCAAAAAGCAATTGGTGGAAAAACAATTATTGCTACAAAAGCATAAATGACTGATAAAGATTTAGATATTCGCTTTGCTGAAGCTGTAGAAGTTGCATTGACTATGACTCAGGCTTCGCTGCCGCAAGACGTGCAGTTAAGACTTTACGCTTTTTACAAACAGGCTACTTTTGGAACAGCAGTTTATAATCAATCTGAAAATTTTGATTTAAGAGATGCTTTTAAAACCAATGCTTGGATGCAAATTAGCCACATGTCTGTAGATGAAGCCAAAGAAAATTATATCGAGATCATCAATTCATTAACATCAAAATAAAACATTATGAAGAAAAACGTTGTTATTTTAAGCACTTTAACTTCATTTTTACTATTATTTTCTTGTAAAGAAGATAAACTGACAGAAGTAGTTGAAGTTCCTCTTCCAACAAAAGAAGAAAAAATTACTATTGGTTCACCAAATGATGTTAAAGCCGATCCTGGCTCTTTTGAAATGACAAAACTGCCATTTAATTATGACGGTCTTGCTCCCGACATTAGAACCTTAACTTTAGAAACACATTATTCAAAACATTACCTGTCGTACACCAACGCTTTTAATAAAGAGATTGTTTCGACTGAGTTTGAAAATATGCCTATTGAAGACATTTTAAAAAAAATGCCTCTTACGAATTTAAAACTCCGTCAGAATGCTGGAGGATATTACAATCATACGCTTTATTTTAATATTCTGACACCAAAAGAGCAGACTCCAAAAGATACGCTTGCAGGTTCTATTAATAAAGAATTTGGTTCTTTTAACAATCTGACCAATCAATTTAAAGCACAGTCAGAAAAGCAGTTTGGTTCTGGATGGGTTTGGCTGGTTGTAGACCGATATGGTAAATTACAAATTACCACAACAGACAATCAAGATAATCCATTGATGAAGAATGCTTTGATTCCTGGAACTCCGATTATGGGAATTGATCTTTGGGAACATGCATATTATTTAGATTATCAAAACCGAAAAGGCAGTTATATTGACGCTTTTTACAATCATATAAATTGGGAAAAAGTGAACGAATATTACGTTGAAGCACTCAAAAAGGTTAAAAAAGTATAGAAAAAAAGCTGATGCAATTAAGTATCAGCTTTTTTTTATACCTTTTAGGTACTTAAACGAAGATCATGAAAGACATTGCCAATCGTTTTACCGAAAACCCAATATTATCGCCGTCGGATATACCGCCAAGCAGAGAAGGTCTCGAAATTACCTGTCTATTGAATCCGGGCGTATTTGAGTTTCAAAACAAAATCTGGCTAGCGGTGCGTGTCGCCGAAAGACCAAAACAAATTGAAAACATTATTTCTTTTCCGATATTAACAGAAGCAGGAACCATTCAGATTATTGAAATTTTAAAAGATCATCCTGAACTTATCGCAACAGATGCACGCGTCATTAATTATCAAGGAATAGATTATTTAACCACTTTATCGCACATTCGATTATTATGCAGCGAAGACGGAAAACGATTTTATGAACCTGAAGATTATCCGCATTTGGTTGGCGAAGGAATATTAGAAACGTTCGGAATTGAAGATTGCAGGGTTTCTTTCATTGAAGGAAAATATTACCTCACTTTTACATCTGTTTCTCCTAGCGGCGTGGGCGTTGGCTTAAGAACCACAACCGATTGGAAGAATTTCGAAAAACATGGACTGATATTTCCTCCTCACAATAAAGACTGTGCCATTTTTGAAGAAAAAATAAACGGCTTGTTTTATGCCCTTCATCGCCCTAGTAGTGTAGACATTGGCGGAAATTACATTTGGATTGCTTCTTCTCCAGATGGAATTCATTGGGGAAATCATAAATGCATTGTCAAAACCAGAAAAGATAGTTGGGACAGCAAAAGAGTTGGCGCTGGAGCGGCACCGATAAAAACAGAATTAGGCTGGCTCGAAATTTATCATGGAGCCAACGAATTTCACCAATATTCTTTAGGTGCTTTTTTATTGGATTTAGAAGATCCTACAAAAGTGATTTCGAGAACCGAAACCCCTATTATGTTTCCTAAAACAAGTTATGAGCTAAGCGGTTTCTTTGGAAATGTTGTTTTTACAAACGGCCATATAGTGGAACCAGATGGCGATACACTAACTGTTTATTATGGCGCTTCTGATGAATTTGTATGCGGTGCAACATTTTCTATTAAAGAGATTCTTTCGTTGCTTAAAAAGATTTAAAAACAAAAAAATATTTAACACATAGAAACATAGATTTTATACTAAAAAAAGAATACGAAAGAAACTAGTTTCCACACATAAACTATGTGCATTTAAACTAGTGAAACGCCTTTTTCAAGCTTTCTAAGCTATGTTTCTATGTGTTAAAAATCAACTCAAAAGATGAGCTAGTTTATTTTAATTCCAAAATCAAAGATTCTGAAGGCTGAATAGAAACTTTGGCTACTCCTTCTCCATTTTGCACTTTCAATACCAATGTTTTGTTTTGATACAGTTGCTCTTTCAATTGATATTCTCCATCTTTTAAATTCCATTTTGAAATAAGCGATGACGGAACTTTCAAATTGAATTCATTTCCTTTCTCAGAAGAAAAATTAGCAATTACGATCAGTTTTTGATTTTCAGACCAACGTGCGTAAGAATACAACAGCGCATCGTAACCTTCATTATTTTGTCTATTTGCAGATTGAATCTCTTCAAAACTTCCCATTAAAGCACTGCTTTTGATTGTAAAATTCAATAAACGTTTATAAAAATCACGTAATTCTTTTTCTGAGTCAGAAAGCTTTCCTCCGTCAAATTTACCTTCATTCATCCAGCGCTGATGATTTGGAACTCCGATATAATCAAAAATCGAGGTTCTCGAGCGTTTTCCGAAACCTGCATCTTCATTTCCTGCCTCTCCTACTTCTTGCCCAAAATAAATCATTGTTGGCGAAGTGCTAATTGTTGCCGAAACTACCATTAAAGGCTTTCCTCTTTCTGGAGTTCCTGCAAATTCTGGACTTGCTAAACGCTGTTCGTCATGATTATCTAGGAAATGAAGCATGTGATGCTCAATATCCGACATTCCGTTTTGGATTTTTGTTAATTCATCCGGTGAAGATTTTCCGCGAATAACATCTTTCAGCTTATCGTACGTTTCTACTTTATCATACAGATAATCCATTTTTCCTAAGCGAATATAATTTCGGTATTCATTTGGATTATAGACTTCAGCCAACAAAAATGCATTTGGATTTTTCATTTTAATCGAAGAGTTCATATAACTCCAGAATTCATACGGAACCATTTCGGCCATATCGTAACGAAATCCATCAACACCTTTTGCTGTCCAGTATAACGCGATGTCTCTAAACTTTTTCCAAGAATCGGGAACCTCTTTGTCTTGCCAAAAAGCAAAATGTTCCTGATAGGATTTCTGGTCAAAGCCAGCAGGAAGTTCAGGAAAATCTTTACTTCCGTCTGGACGCACTCCGTAATTTACTTTTACCGTTTCGTACCAGTCGTTTTGATCAGGTTTAATTTTACGAGAACCATTCCCTGTCCATTTTGCCGGATTTTCATCAAAAAAACCATCAATCATTGGATTTTTTTCTCCGTTTAAAGGAATATCTCCGTCGGGAATTTCAAAATGTTGCTGCGGAATGTAGTAAAAATTATTATCTCGTTTATATTCAACCGTAAAATTATCATCTGCTCCAAAATCTTTTATACCTTCTGGATTCGATTTTCCTTCATATTTTCTAGCGATATGATTGGGTACAATATCAATTAATACTTTCAGATTGGCATTATGAGTTCGTTTTATTAAAGCTTCAAATTCTTCTAATCGCTTTGCTGGATTTACAGCCAAATCTGGATTTACATTATAATAATCTTTGACGGCATAAGGAGAACCAGCACGCCCTTTTACCACTTCTGGATCATCATTTGAAATTCCGTATGCCGTATAATCACGTACTAAAGCATGATGCGGAACTCCCGTATACCAAATGTAAGTAACCCCTAAATCTTTTATTTCATGAAGGGCTTTATCCGTAAAATCATTAAACTTTCCAACACCGTTCTCCTCAATAGTTCCCCACGGTTTATTGGTTGTATTTTTATTTCCAAATAGGCGTGTAAATACTTGATAGACTACAACTTTTTTATCGGTTGTAGCATTTTCGTTTGCAGTACTCATTTTTAAATCTTTTGTTTTACAGGCTGAAAAAAGTACAGTTAATGTAATTCCGACTGCGATTATTTTTTTGCTTATCATATTTTTTTGGCTATTCTTATCCTATCTCTTTGGTTTCATCTTTAAAAAGCATGAAAACAATTTTCTAAAAATAGCTCATTTTTTAAAACTTCGAAAACGATTTATCTAATTTACACCGTTTTCAGCTCAAAACACAACTACTACAACGTGAGAGTTTGCTATTTTGTTGAAAAATTAAATAATGCCTAAATTCAACTTTAGACTGTTAATGACTAATTATAAATTAATGCTAATAACCGCCACAGGTTCTATCCTTTTTTATAAATTTGACAAAAATTTAATCAGTTGAAGAAATCACTCTTTTTCATATTTACTTGTCTGTCTTTTTTAAGCGTTCAATTCACTTTCGCGCAAGCAAAAAAACCTGCTCAATCTCCGAAAACAATTGTTATCGAGAATGCCGACTTTTCTGATGTGGATCAAGTTAATGTACCTGATGCGCTTTTACTTACTGGAAATGTAAAAGTGAATCATGATGGTGTTGTGCTAACTTGCAACAAAGCTTACTTTTTTCAAAAAGAAAATTATTTAAAAGCATTCGGAAATGTACAATTAGTACAAGGAGATACTTTATTCTTGAATAGTAAATATGCAGAATATAGCGGAAATGAAAAGAAAGCTTTTGCTACAGGAAATGCGGTTTTAACTTCTCCTGATGCCACTTTGCAAACTGATACCATTAATTTTGACAGAAATGTTCAAGAAGCATTTTACAATACAAAAGGTACGATTGTAAACAAAGACAATACTTTGGTGAGTAAATCTGGAAGGTATTATGTAAAAGAAAAGAAATTTCAGTTCTTGACTGAAGTTACGATTACGAATCCGAAATATGTGATTAAATCAAACCATTTGGATTATTACAGTAATTCTGGACATACGTATCTTCTTGGCCCTTCAACCATTACAAGTAAAGCCAATTACATTTATACTGAAAAAGGTTTTTACGATACAAAGAAAAACTTAGCCCATTTTCTGCGAAGGTCCTACATTAAGTACGATGACCGACTTATAGAAGGCGATAGTTTGTATTATAATCGAAATATTGAATTTGCATCGGCAACGCGGAATGTAAAAATTACCGATTCGATTAACAAAGGAATCGTAAAAGGCCATTATGCAGAGCTTTACAAACTCAAGGATTCGATGTTTGTAACCAAAAGAGCTGTTGCCATCAATTTGGTTGAAAATGACTCGGTTTACATTCACGGAAAAAAATTAATGGTAACAGGAAAAGAAGGCGAACGAATTCTGCGCGCTTTTAACAATGTCCGTTTTTATAAAACAGATATGAGCGGTAAGTGCGATTCTATACATTCAGATTCTAAAAGCGCTTTGACAAAACTTATAGGAAATCCGATTCTTTGGAATGGCGACAACCAAATTACGGGCGATGTAATGCACTTAATTGGCGACAATAAAACGAGGAAAATTGATTCTTTGAAGGTGCTAAATAATACTTTTGTCCTCTCCAAGGACACGCTCGGAACAGGTTTCAATCAGGTCAAGGGAATTAATTTGTTTGGAAAATTCCGGGATGGAAAACTGCATGATGTTGATGTCATTAAAAACACCGAAGTCATTTATTACATGAGAAATGATGCCAACGAATTAATTGGTATCAATAAAAATGTCAGCAGTAAAATCAACATGATATTGGAAAATAATGCGATCGAAACCATTACTTTCTTTAATAAAGTGGACGGTGATATTTTTCCTGAAGATGAACTTCCAGAAAATGCTCGAAAACTTCGAGGAATGAAATGGCGAGGCGATGAAAGAATAAAATCTAAAGAGGATATTTTTTCTGCAGAAGATAATGAACTCAATGAAAAACTGATTAAAGAAGGAAAAGATCAAGAGGAAAAAGGCAAAAACGTTCCACTGAAAATTAGGAAAGAAACCTTGAATTACGACAAGAAGAAACCAGCTGCCAAAGCGGAACCGAAGCCTAAAATTAAGTAGTTTTCATTCACAGTCATAGTTTACAGTGGTTTGAGAATAATTAGTTCATGAACGATAACCTGAAGTGTAAAGTTTAAAAACCTTAGAACCTCAGTACCTTTACAACTTTGAACGTCTAAAAAAAGTTAACTTAAGCGTAAAGTTAAAAAAACTTAGAATCATAGTATCTCAGTACCTTAGCAACTTAAAAAAATGAATCCAGATTTTATAAAATACCAAGCGCAAACCTCTCCTTACCCACTCGGAATGGAAGTTTCGCATGCCATTGGCTCTTACATATACGACACAAACGATAAAAAATATTTAGATTTTGTTGCTGGAGTTTCAGCTTGTACTTTAGGACATCAGCATCCACGAGTAAATCAGGCGATAAAAGATCAATTAGACAAATATTCTCATGTAATGGTTTACGGAGAATACTCTCAGAGTCCAGCCGTTCAATATTGCAAATTAATGGCCTCTCTACTTCCAGAATCTTTAAACAAAACCTATTTGGTCAATTCTGGTACAGAAGCGATTGAAGGCTCTTTAAAATTAGCCAAACGAGTTACAGGACGCAGTCAGCTTATTTCATGTCATAATGCGTATCACGGAAACACCATGGGTTCGATGAGCGTTATGGGATTTGAAGAAAGAAAACAAGCTTTCAGACCTTTGCTTCCAGATGTTGATTTTATTACTTTCAATAACGAAGAAGATCTGCAAAAAATCACTACAAGAACGGCAGCCATTCTTTTAGAAACTATTCAAGGAGGCGCTGGTTTTATTCAGCCAGAAGATAATTTCCTTCAAAAAGTCCGTAAACGCTGTGATGAAGTTGGAGCCTTAATGATTGTAGATGAAATTCAGCCCGGTTTTGGAAGAACAGGAAAACTTTTTGGCTTCCAAAATTATGATGTTGTTCCAGATATTGTGGTTATGGGTAAAGGAATGGGCGGCGGAATGCCGGTTGGTGCTTTTACTGCTTCTGCCGAAAAAATGGATCTTTTAACAGAAAATCCAAAACTGGGACATATTACCACTTTTGGAGGTCACCCTGTCATTGCGTCAGCTTGCTTGGCTACTTTGCAAGAATTAACTGAAACAAATTTAATGGCAGAAACGTTGGAGAAGGAAAAACTCTTCAGATCGCTTTTGGTACATCCTTTGATTAAAGAAGTTAGAGGAAAAGGATTAATGCTTGCCGCTATGACAGAATCGGCAGATATTACAAACGAAGTCATTTTAACCTGTCAAGACAGAGGACTTATTTTATTCTGGCTTTTATTTGAAGGATGCGCGATACGAATTACACCTCCTTTGACTATTTCTGAATACGAAATTAGAGAAGGTTGTGCCATTATTTTAGACGTAATGGACGAAATAATGCAGAAGAGCAATAACTAAAATACAAAACTATTTGGAGCGCTGTTTTAATAAAACTGACAGAAATTAAATCTCCATTTCTATTTCAAAAAAGTCTTCTGCTACAAATAAAAAAATGACAAAACCGAAGCTAATCCCTTGACAACAAAAGAGATTTCTTCCCAAAACAGAATAAAAAACGCCATATATTGTTAATTAAATTGTTCAAAACAATTAATTTCTTATCCTTACAGCGATTATATGGTTGCCTAAATTTATAACAGGCTAATTTCAAATATACGAAGTATGCAATTAAGCAACGAAGAAGAAGATTATAACCTATCCCTATCCAAATTTGAGTCGATGTTAAAAACTAACAAAGTGCTCTTTTTTGATTCTGAAGAATTCGAAGAAATTATTCTTCATTACTTAGACATAGGTAAGGCTAATTTAGCAAAAAAGGCCTTAAAACTTGCATTAGACCAGCATCCAAAATCTACAGGCTTAAAGTTAGTACAAGTAGAAATGCTGGTTTATGATGACAAACTCGACATTGCTGAAAAGCTTTTGAATGAGTTATACGCAATTGAACCCAACAACGAGGAAATCTACATCCAGAAAGCCAATATCTGCTCAAAAAGAGATCAGCACGAAAAAGCGGTTGAACTGTTAAAAATCGCACTTCAATATACTGATGATTACGCTGATGTGTACAATTTGATCGGAATGGAATATCTTTTTATGGATAACCTTGAGCTTGCAAAGGACAGTTTTATCAAATGTCTTGAAGAAGACTTAGAAGATCAATCTGCTCTCTATAACGTAGTGTATTGCTTTGAGTTTTTAGACCAAAATCAAGAAGCTATTATTTATCTAAACGATTATATCAACAGAAACCCTTACAGCGAAATCGCTTGGCATCAGCTTGGACGCCTTCATTATGGCATAAAAGAATATGAAGCAGCAATTCGTGCATTTGATTATGCAACTCTGATTGATGATGAATTTTTAGGCGCTTTTATGGAAAAAGCAAAAGCTTACGAGCGTCTAAAAAAATACAATGAAGCAATTGAAAGTTATAACAGAACCATCGAATTGGACGATGCGACTTCGTATGCCCTTCTTCGAATTGGAAAATGTTATGAAAAACTTGGAAATTTAGCGAAAGCAATTCAATATTATAACCAAACTGTACATGAAGATCCGCTTTTAGACAAAGGCTGGATTGCGATTACAGATTTTCACCTTCGCCAGAAAAACTATCAAAAAGCATTATTTTTTGTGAATAAAGCTTTAGCGATTGACAATCAGAATCGTTTGTACTGGAAAAGATATGCTACAATCAACAAACAAATGAATTTCTTTGAAGAAGCCGAATTTGGTTTTAGAAAAGCGGTTGAATTTGGAGATTATGCATTAGACACTTGGCTGTACTGGGTTGATATTCTTCAGTTTTTAGGAGAATTTGAAACGGCTATTCAAACTTTATTGCAAGCTTCAGAATATTTCCCTGAAGAAAACGAAATTGAATATCGTTTGGCTGGATTGTATTTTATGATTCAAGACAATACAAAAGCTAAATTTCACTTAAGCAATGGCTTACGTCTAAATTTTGATAATTATATCTTAATTGAAGACTTATTCCCTGTTGTTTGGGCAAAAAAAACAGTAAAAAATTATATAGAAAAACATCGTAAATAAGAATGGTTGATATTTTATTAAGAAGACGTTTTGGATTATTAGGACGCAACATAAGCTACTCTTTTTCAAAAGGTTATTTTACAGAAAAATTTAATAATGAAGTTTTTGCTGGTAACAGCTATGAGAATTTTGACATTTCGGAGATTAATTACTTCACAGAATTAATTAAAAACAATCCTGATTTAAAGGGTTTAAATGTTACTATTCCGTACAAAGAACAAGTTATTCCATTCTTAGATAAATTATCAAAAAAAGCCACTTTAATTGGCGCTGTTAATACCATTAAATTTACCAAAAACGGCAAATTAAAAGGCTACAATACCGATTATTACGGATTCAAAAAGTCTCTTAAGCCATTATTAGAGCCGCATCACAAAAAAGCGCTTATTTTAGGAACAGGAGGCGCTTCGAAAGGCGTAGCTTTTGCTTTGGACGAATTGGATATTCCGTACACTTTTGTTTCTAGAGAAGCAAAAGAAAACATCATTGACTATGATTTGATTAATGCTACTACTTTTGACAATTTTCAAATTATAATCAACTGTACGCCAGTTGGAACAAGCCCGAATATTGAAGCTTGTCCGAATTTGCCATACGAGTATTTCACAGAAAAACACATTGCCTACGATTTAATCTACAATCCAGCAGAAACCACTTTCTTACGAAAAGCAAAAGAAATGGGCGCTGTAATTAAAAATGGTCACGATATGCTTATTTTTCAAGCTGAAAAAGCATGGAAAATCTGGAACAAATAAAATAAGTATCAAAAAATAAAATGTTAACGTATTTTTTGTATTTTTAATCCACTAACTAACAAGTGGTTATGAAGAAAATACAATTACTTAGCATTTTATTTTTTTTATTACACAACCTACTTTCAGCTCAAAACGCAGACACTCTCAAAAGTCCGTTATCTGAGCCTCGTTACCATTATTTTCTTAAAACAATTCTGTTTTACAATGAGTATCTAGATACCGATAAAGGTTCTTTTAACACCACACAGGTTCGATTTTTACTGCCAATTGGCAATAAAGCCTGGAATCTACGTTTTGATCTTCCTTTGGTTTCTACCAACACAACTTCAACCAACAAGACAGCCATTGGCGATGTTGGAGGCGGAATCAGTTTTATTCCTTACTTAAGAAATAACAATGGTATTGCGGTAAGAACCAGAGTTTATTCTAACACAGCCGAAGATCCAAATTTTGGAACCGGAAAATGGGTTGTCATGCCTGCTATGGTTTACGGAAGATACTTCAATCAAAAAAAGTTTCTGCTATTAACTACCGTTGAATATCAGCAGAGTTTTGCTGGAAATAGTGATCGTTCCGACATTAGTACTGCACTTTTAGAAAATCTGTTAATGCATTTTTTTGGAAAAAACTGGATTTCTGGAGATGTAGCACTTCGATATAATACCGTTATTGAAGGTTTTCAAAATAATACTTTTGTTGAATTTGGACGAAAAATTACCCCCTCAAATCTTGTTTACATACACCCCAGCGCTGGTTTCGGCCCTAACAGAACCTATAATTGGGGAATGGAAGTTGGAGTCTTGATTCTTTTTTAATTTTAAAGAAATAGCAATATAAGTCCCAAAAAAATGGATTATTAAGAGTCTATTTTAGATACAATGCCAATTTTGAATTTATATATCCTTCAGTAATTCACTAAAAACAGATTCAACATACTAGAAAACTTTCGGAAAGAATAGGAATTTCGTCGTAAAATACCGTATAAACAAGTGATTTATTTTGTAGTTAGAAACACCTTTACTATCTTTCGCATTGTTTAAAATAAAAACCTTATACATTTTAAAGATGTTAGAAGAAAAGAATGATAACCTGCATGAAGCAGACGGAAAATCTGGAATCGAAATAAATGATTCTGTAGCAAATGATGCAATCGAAACATCAGATTCTGAAACTTTGACCGAAGATTTGGTCTCAGAAACTGAAAATGAAGTAGAAAAACAAGAAAATGATCATCAAGAAGCATTAGATGTCATTACAAATTCAAATGCTGCTGAAAGTGAAGACGAAACTTTAAAGGATCGTCATGACATTCCTATGCAGGATTACAACACTTTCTCACTTGACGCTCTTGTTGATGAACTTAAAAAACTGGTTAATATAGACAAAGTAATGTCTGTAAAAGATCATATTGAAGAAATCAAAAAAGCTTTTTTACTACAGTATCACCATCTTATAGAGGAGAAAAAAGAAGAATTTTTAGCTTCTAATCCAGATCCTAGTGAAGAATTTGAATATCACCTTCCTTTAAAATCAAAATTTGACGAATATTATAATGTTTTTAGAGATAAAAGAAATGCTCATTTTAAACATTTACAGACCAATCTAAAAAGCAATTTAGAGAATCGTCTGGCTATTGTTGAAGAATTAAAGGAATTAATCAATCCGCAAGAAAACATCAAAGACACTCTTAAGCATTTTAATGAATTAAGAGAAAGATGGAAAAATGCTGGAGCAATTCCAAAAGACAAATACAATCACGTTTGGAACAATTACCATTTTCATGTAGAAAACTTCTACGATTATCTACACTTAGATCGCGAGGCTAGAGATTTAGACTTTAAACATAATTTAGAACTAAAACAAAAGATTATAGCGCGCGTTGAAGAATTGGTAAATGATACCGATGTAAGTAAATCTTTCCGCGAATTACAGGATTTACACAGAATCTGGAAAGAAGAAATCGGACCAGTTTCTAAAGAGCACCGTGATGCCATCTGGAATCAATTTAGCGAATTGACTAAAAAAATACACGATAAAAGAGAACTTTTATTTGAAAGCCAAAGAGCAAACGAGCAAAAAAATCTTGAAACTAAAAAAGAAATTATTGCTAAAATTGAAGCGCTTGGAAGCGAAAAAGTAAATTCTCATTCGCAATGGCTTATTCAGATTCAGAAAGTAGAAGAATTAAGAAACGAGTTTTTTGCTGCAGGAAAAGTTCCTTCTGAAGTAAATGAAGAAACTTGGGCTACTTTTAAAACTGCTGTTCGAAACTTCAACGCTTTCAAAAATTCTTTCTATAAGGATATCAAAAAAGACCAAAACGATAATTTAAATAAAAAATTGGCTCTTGTTGCAAAAGCTAAAGAATTACAGGAAAGCACTGATTTCTCAGCTACAACTCCAGTAATGAAACAGATTCAGGAAGAATGGAAACAAATTGGCCATGTTCCTAAAAAATATTCCGATAAAATCTGGAAAGAATTTAAGGATGCCTGCAACCATTATTTTGATAAATTAAAAGAGCATAAATCGGAAGAAAACAGTGAAGAAGTTGCTGCTTTTGACAACAAAAAAGCATACTTAGACACTTTAAGATCTTTCCAATTAACTGGAGATCACAAAACAGATTTGGATGCCATAAAAGCACATATTGAAACTTGGAAAGGATTTGGTAAAGTTCCTTTCTCTAGAAGGCATATCGAAGGGAAGTTCAATAAAATCTTAGATGCTCTTTTTGAGAAACTAAGCTTAAGCAAAAAAGAATCTGAAATGATGCGTTTTGCAAACCGAATTGATTCTTTATCTGACAGCAATGATACGCGTAAATTAGACAATGAAAAAATCTTTATTATGCGTAAAATTGAAGAAGTTCAAAATGAAATCTTCCAGTTAGAAAACAACATTCAGTTCTTTACCAATACTAAAAATGCTAAAAAAGAGAATTCAATAGTTACAGAGGTTCGTAAAAACATTGCCATTCACAAAGAAAGCCTTGAAGTTTGGAAAGATAAATTGAAACAATTAAGAAACTTGGGACAAGAATAAATACTTGAAATTCCAATTTTTTAAATTCCAAATTCCAATTGGCAACGCTTAATTGGAATTTGGAATTTTATTTTCTTTATAATTTAAAAGATGCAATGATACTCATTGCATCTTTTTTTTTAAACCACAAAGTTCGCAAAATGCTGTTTTAATTATGATACAAAACTTTGTCAAAGTTTTAAACTTTGACAAAGTTTACAAAACCTCGAACAAACTTAAAACTTTGCGTGATTTGCGTTCCCGATAACTATCGGGATTGCGCATTTACGGTTAAAAATCACTCCAGCCTAAAACCCAAAACTTAACAATACAATTAAATTTCATAAAACTATTCTGCAAAATATTGATTATATTTGAGTTACCACTATTAACTGGCAATCAAACAAATAACATTTAATACTAATTTTTAAATAAGGAGAATATGAAATTTACAAGAAAAGCACACGCCAACTGGCAAGGAACCGGTATGGAAGGAAAAGGAACAATAAGCACGCAAAGCACCACTTTAGATAATGCACAACTATCTTTTAAAACAAGATTTGCTGATGGCGTTGGTACAAATCCAGAAGAATTGGTTGCAGCAGCGCATTCGGGCTGTTTTACCATGCAATTAAGTTTTTTATTGAACGAAGCAGGCTTTACAGCCGATGATTTAACCACAGAAGCGACAGTAACTTTTGAAGACGGATCTATCACTTTAATTCATTTAGATTTAAAAGGAAAAGTTCCTTCAATCTCTGCAGAAGAGTTTGCATCAACGGCAGCCAAAGCAAAAGAAATCTGTCCGATTTCAAAACTATTAAATACCACCATTACTTTATCCGCTGAATTAATCAGCTAAAAGCATAAAAAAAAAACCATTCACTGCGGTGAATGGTTTTTTTTTATTTTAAAAAGCTTGTAATTACATTTTTGCTTTCAAAGCTTTAGCTTCTGCAGTCATTTCAAGAGCGTTGTAAACTCCTAATAATGTTTTAGAAACATCCTCGTTTTTAGGATCTAATTCGTTAGCTTTTTTAAGGTAAGGAATAACTCCTTTGAAAACAGCTTCTCTTTGTGCTTTTAAAACATCGTAACGTTTCATGTCTTTAGCAGAAGTACCTAATTTATTCATCTCGTCGATGATTGGTTTTTCAGCTTCTAATTTTAAAGCAGCAAGATTTAAGTAAGCATTTGTATACTCAGGGTTGATTTCAATTGCTTTTAAGTAATATTTCTCTGCGTCAGCATTGTTTTTAGCTCCAGAGCTAATTACTCCTAAATTGAATACTAAATCAGCATTTTTTGGGTCTTTTTCTAAAGCTTCACCAACTAATTTTTTGTATGTCTCGTAATCTTTGCTTTCTAAGTATAAATTCGCTTCAGTTAGAATTAAAGAAGAATCTTCTGGGTTTGCTTTTCTAGCATCAGAGATTGCTTTTTTAGCATCTTCAGTACGTCCTTTTTGAACCAAAATTAAAGCTAAGTTTTTGTAGATTTCACCTCTTTTAGAAGGAATAGCTTCGGTTTTAGGTTTTTCGTGAGTTCCTAATTTAACTGCTAAATCTCTTTCTTTAGCATTAGCAAAGTTATCTTCGCTTCCGTTAGCTTTGTTTACAGCTAAGTATAAAGTTCCTTTTCCAGAAAAGTTTAATTTTTTCAACTCTTCATACATTGGCAAAGCAAGATCGTAATCTTGTGAATTTACAGCTGTAGAAGCCGCATAATACAAGTTGATTGTATCTTTCTTGTCTAACTCGTATGCCTCAAACAATTTTTTTGCACCTTCAGCATGTTTGTTTACTTGCGTGTCAGCAATTGCAGAATTAATTAATAATCCTTTAATGTTAGTAATTGACGCTGCTGCTTGTGTAGAATATTTTTGTTTTCCTGAAGCTTTTTCTACATCAATTAATTTCTTGTAGCTGTCTGCTGCTGCTAATAAGTTTTTACCTTCTTCAACCTTTTTGTTTGCAAGGTCAAGAAAAGCATTTCCTTGAACGAAATAGTATTGTGCCTGTTCTGTATCTTTAGCATTTGCAATTAAGTTCTCTGCATCTTTCAATTGAGCAAGAGCACCTTGTGCATCTCCGCCTTTTAATGCCTTTTCAGCATTCTTAATTTGATCTTTCTGAGCAAACGTAGCTACAGAGATCAGTAATGCTGATGCAAGTATTACATATTTACTTTTCATAATGGTATTATTTGTTTGTATTTAATTTTCTGTTTTTACTTATTCTTCAGACTCTTCGTCTTCTGCTTCAGCATCGTCTTCCTCTTCTACTTCATCATCAGAGTCGTCTTCCTCTTCTACAGATCCGTCATCTTCTAGAACCTCCAAATCTGGTTTAACTCTCTCAATTGCACCGATTACATTTCCATCTTCATCCAATTCTACTTCTTCGGCATCATCTTTCATTACAGTTGTTACAGCAGCGATAGAATCTTTTCCTTTAAGATTAATCAATCGAACACCTTGAGTTGCACGTCCCATAACACGTAAATCTTCGATTGCCATTCTAATCGTTAATCCAGATTTATTAATAATCATTAAGTCATCTGCATCAGTAACAGCGTTGATCGAGATCAATTTACCTGTTTTATCCGTGATATTAAGTGTTTTAACCCCTTTACCTCCACGGTTTGTAATTCTGTACACGTCTTCTCCGTCGTCGTCAACCAATTTAGTACGTTTTCCGTATCCGTTCTCCGTTACAACTAAGATTTGAGATGTAGAAATATCGTTTTTATCTACAGTAACCATTCCGATTACCTCGTCAGTTTCATCTTTTAAGGTAATTCCACGAACTCCAGAGGCTGTTCTTCCCATCGGACGTGTTTTAGTTTCCTCAAAACGAACTAATTTACCAGATTTAACCGCTAAGATAATTTGGCTTTCTCCGTTTGTCAACTGAGCTCCAATTAACTCATCTCCTTCTTTAATTGTAATGGCAGCAACTCCATTTGCTCTTGGTTTAGAATATTTCTCTAAAGAAGTTTTCTTTACCTGACCTTGTTTGGTAACCATTACAAGATTATGCGTATTGATATAATCTTTGTCTTTTAAATCTTGTGTACAAATGAAAGCTTTTACTTTATCATCACTTTCAATGTTTACCAAGTTCTGAATTGCTCTACCTTTTGCTGTTTTACTTCCTTCTGGAATTTCATAAACACGCATCCAGAAACATTTTCCTTTTTGGGTAAAGAACATCATATATTGGTGGTTTGTTGCCACAAACATGTGCTCTAAGAAATCTTGATCTCTTGTTCCAGCACTTTTCTGCCCAACTCCACCTCTATTTTGCGTTTTGTATTCTGTAAGGTTTGTACGTTTGATGTAACCTGCGTGTGAAATTGTAATAACCACATTTTCGTCAGCAATCAAATCTTCAATACTCACATCTCCTCCAGAATATTCAATTTGAGATCGTCTTTCGTCACCGTATTTATCACGAATTTCTGTAAGCTCTTCTTTAATCAAATCTGTTCTCAAATTAACATCTGCCAATAAAGCTTTCAAATGCTCAATTAACTTCATTAATTCTTCAAACTCAGCTCTTAATTTATCTTGCTCCAGACCTGTTAACTGACGTAAACGCATCTCAACAATAGCACGAGCTTGAATATCTGATAATTTAAATCTTTCGATTAATTTTTCTCTAGCTTCATCTGTATTTTTAGATCCTCTAATTAACGCAATTACCTCGTCGATATTGTCAGAAGCAATAATTAACCCTTCTAAGATATGAGCTCTCTCTTCTGCCTTACGTAATTCAAACTGTGTTCTTCTAACTACAACTTCGTGGCGGTGCTCAATAAAATAATGAATCATATCTTTCAGATTCAACATTTGCGGACGGCCTTTTACTAATGCAATATTATTTACACTAAAAGAAGATTGTAATGACGTATACTTGTATAAGGTATTTAAAACCACGTTTGGTGTAGCATCTCGTTTCAAGATATAAACGATACGCATACCATTTCTATCCGACTCGTCACGAATATTGGCAATACCTTCGATTTTTTTATCGTTAACCAAATCAGCCGTACGTTTGATCATTTCGGCTTTGTTAACCTGATATGGAATTTCAGTAACAATGATGCACTCTCTTCCATCCACTTCTTCAAAACCAACTTTAGCACGCATTACAATACGTCCTCTACCCGTTTTAAAAGCTTCACGAACGCCTTCATAACCATATATTACACCTCCCGTTGGAAAATCAGGAGCTTTAATATGTGTCATTAATTCGTCAACCTCAATATCATTATTATCTAAGTATGCTAAAGTACCATTGATAACCTCTGTTAAATTGTGTGGTGGCATATTAGTCGCCATACCAACCGCAATACCAGTTGCTCCATTTACTAATAAAGTAGGAACTCGTGTAGGCATTACTTTTGGCTCATATAAAGTATCGTCAAAGTTCAGCTGAAAATCAACTGTTTCCTTTTCGATATCTGCCATAATATCTTCTGAGATTTTACGCATTCTGGCCTCAGTATAACGCATTGCTGCAGGACTGTCTCCATCGACAGAACCAAAGTTACCCTGACCATCAACTAATAAATAACGCATGCTCCATTCCTGAGCCATACGCACCATTGCATCATATACAGAAGTATCTCCGTGCGGGTGGTACTTACCCAGAACCTCCCCTACAATTCTCGCAGACTTTTTGTGGGCAGATCTTGATGTTACACCTAAATCATACATTCCGTAAAGAACTCTTCGATGCACTGGTTTCAAGCCATCTCTAACATCAGGAAGCGCTCTCGATACAATTACTGACATCGAATAATCGATGTAAGCTGATTTCATTTCATCTTCAATGTTAATAGGAATTAACTTTTCTCCTTCAGACATAAGTTGTTATGTTTTAATAATTACATTAGTTTCAAAGCGTGCCAAGATACGTTTTTTTAAAATTTTTTCAGCTATTTCCTTACACTTATTTAAATGATTTATTAACAACTTTATTTCGGCTTTTAGTTAATAAATTAAGCGTTTTTTAACTCTTTTATTCTCTTTTTTTTCGTCTATTAGCTGACAGTAGTTCTTGAAGGTACGGTTTTTGTTTTTAAAACAGTAATTCACTAAATTTACAATACCAATTATATATTATGGATGATAATTTTTCACCAAGAGTAAAAGATGTAATTACGTACAGTAAGGAAGAAGCTCTTCGTTTAGGGCACGACTTTATTGGTACAGAACATCTTATGCTAGGTATTTTAAGAGATGGTAACGGAAAAGCTATTCATATACTTAATAACCTAGCTGTCGATTTAGATCATTTACGCAGAAAAGTAGAAGTACTTAGCCCTGCCAACTTGAGCGTTGAAGTAAATGCAGAAAAGAAAAACCTTCATCTTACCCGACAGGCAGAAAGAGCCCTGAAGACCACTTTTCTTGAAGCAAAAGTATTTCAAAGTTCATCGATAAGCACGGCACATTTGCTGTTATGTATCTTGAGAAACGAAAACGATCCAACAACCAAGCTATTGAATAAACTAAAAATAGATTATGACGTAGCTAAAGAACAGTATTTAAATATGACTCCAAACGAAGAAGAATTCTTAGAAAACTTGCCAAGAAACGAATCATATAATGATGATTCAGGACAAGATGACAGTCTTAAAGAAAGCAGCTTTAATAATCCCGCCAATAAGTCAAACAAAAAATCTAAGACTCCGGTTTTAGATAATTTTGGGAGAGATTTAACAGAAATGGCCGAAGAAGGAAAATTAGACCCTGTTGTAGGACGTGAAAAAGAAATTGAGCGTGTATCGCAAATTTTAAGCCGTAGAAAAAAGAACAATCCGCTTCTTATTGGAGAACCTGGAGTTGGTAAATCTGCTATTGCAGAAGGACTGGCGCTACGTATTATCCAAAAGAAAGTATCGCGTATCCTTTTCCACAAACGTGTTGTAACTCTTGACCTTGCAAGCTTAGTTGCGGGTACAAAATACAGAGGACAATTTGAGGAAAGAATGAAAGCCGTAATGAACGAGCTGGAGAAAAACGACGATATTATTCTTTTTATTGACGAAATCCACACTATTGTAGGCGCTGGTGGAGCAACAGGTTCGCTTGATGCTTCAAACATGTTCAAACCTGCTTTAGCTAGAGGAGAAATTCAATGTATTGGCGCTACTACTCTTGATGAGTACAGACAATATATTGAAAAAGATGGTGCTTTAGAAAGACGTTTTCAAAAAGTAATTGTGGAGCCAACTTCTGTTGAAGAAACAATCGCGATTTTGAACAACGTAAAAGATAAATACGAAGATCACCACAACGTAACTTATACTCCAGAAGCAATCGAGGCTTGTGTTAAGCTAACAAACAGATATATGTCTGAGCGTTTCTTACCAGACAAAGCGATCGATGCGATGGACGAAGCAGGTTCACGTGTACACATCACTAACATCGATGTTCCAAAACAAATTTTGGATTTAGAACGTCAGTTAGAAGAAGTTCGCGAAATGAAAAATATGGTTGTTAAAAAGCAAAAATATGAAGAAGCAGCCAAACTTCGCGATGATGAAAAACGTATTGAAAAAGATCTTGCTACAGCACAAGAACAATGGGAAGAAGATTCTAAAAACAACAGAATTGAAGTTACAGAAGATAATGTAGCCGATGTTGTTTCGATGATGACTGGAATTCCTGTTAACAGAATTGCACAAACAGAAAGCAACAAATTGGCTCAATTGCCTGAATTGATTCAAAATAAAGTAATTGGTCAAAATGAAGCTGTTTTAAAAATCGCTCGTTCTATTCAACGTAACAGAGCTGGACTTAAAGATCCGAACAAACCAATTGGTTCATTCATTTTCTTAGGTCAGACTGGTGTTGGTAAAACACAGTTGGCTAAAGTATTAGCAAAAGAATTATTTGATTCTGAAGATGCTTTGGTTCGTATTGATATGAGTGAATACATGGAGAAATTTGCGATTTCTCGTTTAGTTGGAGCGCCTCCAGGATACGTAGGATACGAAGAAGGTGGTCAATTGACTGAGAAAGTTCGTAGAAAACCATACTGTGTGGTTCTTTTAGATGAGATCGAAAAAGCGCACCCAGATGTATTCAACATGATGCTTCAAGTTTTAGATGACGGATATTTAACAGATAGTTTAGGTCGTAAAATTGACTTTAAAAACACTATCATTATCATGACTTCTAACGTTGGTGCTCGTCAGTTGAAAGATTTCGGACAAGGTGTTGGATTTGGTACAGCTGCAAGAACAGCTCAGGCCGATGAAAACTCAAAAAGCATTATCGAAAACGCTTTGAAGAAAACTTTTGCTCCTGAGTTCTTAAACAGAATTGATGATGTAATTGTATTTAATGCATTAGAAAAAGCTGATATTGATTTGATTATCGAAATCGAATTGAAAAAACTGTATTCTCGCATTGCAGAGTTAGGCTACAAATTAAGCTTAACTGATAAAGCAAAAGCGTTTATCGCAGAAAAAGGTTTTGATAAGCAATTTGGAGCAAGACCGCTAAAAAGAGCCATTCAGAAATACGTTGAAGATTTATTGGCTGAAGAAATCATTACTTCTAAAATACATTCTGGTGATGAAATTATGATGGACTTAAAAGAAGATTCTCAAGAATTATCCGTTGAGATTCATAAAGCCGAAGAGCCAACGAATCAATAAATTAGTCAAAATTTATAACATTCATAATATGCCCGTTACGTTTTCATAACATAACGGGTATTTTTTTTATCAAAAATCACTATCTTTAGTAAAAGCAAATAGCTATTTTTGAATTTAAATTCTATAATAAAAAACAAAATATGCTTCAAAACAAAGTCATTTTAGGTAGCGAAGAATGGTGCTCATTTCCAGAACTTGGAATCCCGACAATTAAGGCTCGTGTCGATTCTGGTGCCAAAACTTCGGCAATGCACGCTTTAAACATAGCTCCTTTTATAAAAAATGATGCCAATTGGGTTAAATTCGACATTAATCCGATTCAGAATAATATCAAAACCATTATTCATTGTGAAGCGCCTTTGGTTGATAAACGAATTGTAAAAAGTTCGAGCGGATTTAGAGAACATCGTTATGTGATCCAAACCAACTTAAAAATTGGAGATGCCAAATGGCCAATCGAAATGACTTTGACCAATCGCGATTCTATGGGCTTTAGAATGCTTTTAGGACGCGAAGCTATGAGCGGCAGGGTTTTAGTCGATCCCGAGCAAAAATATCTTTTAGGACAGCCAACAGCAGAATCTTTAAAAGAATTGTACCAAAACTCAGAAAAAGCAACTACAGGCCTACGAATTGGTCTTTTAGCTAGCAATCCAGAGCTTTACAGTAATAAAAGAATTATGGAAGCCGGGGAAATGCGCGGGCATGAAATGCATTTCTTAAACATCAAGGAATGCTACATGAAATTGGATGCAAAAAAACCTGAAATTCATTACCGCGGCGGAAAAATCCTAAACGAATTTGATGCTATTATTCCGAGAATTCGCCCAAGTATCACTTTTTATGGTTGCGCCTTGACACGTCAATTTGAAGCTTTAAAAGTCTTTGTTTTAAATTCGGCTACAGCCATAACGCAATCACGAGATAAGCTATATTCTTTACAATTATTACTGAATAGCGGAATCGATATTCCGACTACCGGATTTGCCAATTCTCCGCTTGATACAGACAACTTAATTAAAATGGTTGGCGGATCACCACTAATTGTAAAATTATTAGAAGGAACGCAAGGAAAAGGCGTTGTCTTGGCCGAAACGAAAAAGGCGGCAGAAAGTGTAATCAATGCTTTTAAAAGTTTAAATGCCAATATATTAGTTCAAGAATTTATTAAGGAAGCTAACGGAAAAGATATTCGTTGTTTTGTAATTGACGGAAAAGTCGTTGCCGCAATTCAGCGCGAAGCGATGCCAGGCGAGTTTAGAGCTAATATTCACCTTGGCGGAACTGCATCTGTAATCAAAGTAACTGCCGAAGAGAAAAAAATAGCCATTAAAGCAGCAAAAGCAATGGATTTGAAAGTTGCTGGAGTTGATATTATCCGTTCGTCTAAAGGTCCGTTATTGCTTGAAGTAAACTCTTCTCCAGGTTTGGAAGGAATTGAAGGTGCAACTAATAAAGATGTGGCAGGAGAAATGATTAGAGCTATTGAGAAAAATTTTAAATTATAATTAAGTTCATTTAAACTTAATTTCCCATAAATAATTTAGAAGCTTTGCCGAACTTTAAAACTTGGCAAAGCTTTTTTATTTAACTTTAAAATAAAAAACATGACTTTTCCTTATTTAGATATAATTATTCGGAGTGTTGCCGTTTATTTCTTCATGACAATTGCTTTACGCGTATTCGGCAAAAAAGAACTTTCACAATTAAATACTGCCGATATTATTCTTATTTTATTAATAAGCAACTCTGTTCAGAATGCAATGGTTGGTCCTGACACCAGTCTTATTGGAGGTCTAGTCGCAGCTTTAGTTTTGTTTGCCATAAACTTTGCTATCAAAAAACTGACAAAGAGATTCAAAACCCTCGGCGACTTATTGCTCGACAAACCAGAAATATTAATTCACGACGGTGTGTTAGATTTTAAAACTTTGAGCCGATTAGATGTTTCGCACGAAGAATTAAAAGAAGCTGCGCGTGAACATGGTTTAGAACATTTAACTGATATTAAACTCGCCATGCTTGAAATTGACGGCACCATAAGCATCATTTCTAAAGATCAAAAACACCTTAAACAGACACATTACAAACGCAAGCATAACCATAAAAACCTTCAAAAATTTTAATCGCAAAAAAAAATTATCTTTTATTTTTAAATGAACTTTTTGACTTTCCATAAAAAGATAGAAGTAAATCTTCATTTGCAAACTTTCCATCAAGATCATATTTTGAAGGCGTTTTCACTAAAAGAGTGGTAAAGTTTCCTTCAACATCAATATAAATCTTTTTCATATTATACCTTTCGGATGTTAAAATACAATGGTTAATTGCAAATAACAATTTTCTCCTTGAAGCTTTTTCAATCCCTATCATATCAGTAACTTTTACTATTACCAAGATTGTATCATTTCTTTCTACTGAATAATATTTTAACTTACCTGTATCTATCCCTTTTAAAGACCTGCTAATTGATTCTTTAATGAAATATGAAATTAAATCTGACTCTTCATTTGGACTACTCGTTACCTTCTTTTGATCTACTTGCAAACGAATTCTTCTTATATCATGTTCTTGGCAAGAAAACAATGAAAAAACAATAATTAAGCAATAGAATCTCGAACTTATAATATTTTTTATACTGAACATTCCTTTTGAAATTTGCTGTTGCTCAGAGCTGTTTCAATAACTTTTTCTAATGAAACATACCATGAATAATTGCGCAAATATCAACCTATAGAATACTAACAATGGCTAGTAAAAATTAAAAAAATGTTATTTGAAGACATTTTTTCTAATTAATTCTAATCCAATAAAAAAGCCGATTTCAAATTGAAGTCGGCTTTTTTTTGTCAAATTATTTAGTTGCAAAAATCTTGTATGGAGGATTTATCATTCTTTTACACATCCAGTACAAACAAAAGATCGTGATTATCGCTGTAACAATCAGAAACGGAAGATATCCCACCGTTTTTGATATTTTAACTACAAGAGCAACATACCATTTTACAATTCTTGTACGTGGTGACTCATAATCTTCAAGCTCATAAGCCATCCATGTCAGCAGCCCACCAACAACTGCAACAATCCCTGTCACTATTAAAGGAGAAACCGCAGCGCTAATACGTGTCATTTGCTCTTCTTTTCTAGTTAATCCTAAATTTTCAAAATTTCCTTTAATTAATCTTTCAGCATTTTTTGCAGTTTCCGCATCCTTAAAATCAATTGTTTCATAGCTTGTCCCGGATTCATTTTTCACTCCAAACATGATATGTGAATCAATATCCAGTTCTAACTCATATTCAAAAACAGATTTTACATTTATAATCAATTCAAAATCCGACGGAGCAAATAAGCCATTATTAATTCTCTCGATAGCTGAATCTGCAATCTCTTTCGTAATGTCGCCTATTATGTAATCTGAATAGATTAATACCACATTTTCTTTTTCACCATCAAACATTATTGGCTTTTCAAATACTCTTTCCATTTGCCTTTATGTATTAAAATTTATCATTAAATATTTTTGCAAAGATCTATTTATATGAACATTACATTTACCTGAAAAAGTTTTTAAAATTTCATTTTAAGACATATTTTTAGTACTATCAAATATCAACAACAAAAAAGCCGATCTCAAATTGAAATCGGCTTTATAATATTGTTAGAATGCTATTATCTTATATATGGCCAAATAAATCCATCCGCACTTCCTGTTTTTGACCACACAGTTTCCCAATTGGAAATGATCCATTTTCCGTCTACTAAAATAAAATAAATCGTATCACCAGAACTTTTTTCTGAGCTTACATAATAAACAATTGCGTTATAATTTGCATATTCCAAAACCTTTTTTGATGACATTCCATCTATCATTGAACTAACTTCTTTAGGAATCAAAAATTCTGATTCATGTTTCCAAGTCAAATACTCACATTTTGTAAAAGAATAAAACCAAAAAAGAGTAAAACTAAAAAAAATAATTTTCAATAATTGCTTTATTATTTTCATTCAAAACTTATTTTAAGTAAATTTTATCTTACAAAGATAGTTTTTTGAAACAAAAAAGGATAATCAACTAAAAAGATTATCCTTTATATTCTTTACAAATATTTTAACTAAATAAACACGCTCAGAACAAAGTAAACCAAACCTGCTAATAAAGCCGAAATTGGAATAGTTAAGATCCAAGCCCAGATTAAACTTACCGTAACTCCCCATCTTACAGCAGAAACACGTTTAGTTAATCCAACACCAATGATAGATCCCGTAATGGTGTGCGTTGTACTTACTGGAATTTTTAAGTGTTCTGTAAAGTAAAGTGTCAAAGCACCTGCAGTTTCAGCAGCAACACCTTCAAACGAACTTACTTTAGTGATCTTAGAACCCATTGTTTTAACGATTTTCCATCCACCGCTCAAAGTTCCTGCAGCAATAGCAGAATAACACGCAAGAGGAATCCAACTTGGCATTACACCTTTAATACCTGCGTCATCGTTTGGAAGCACAACATCTAACCAAGCATCCATATGAACTCCTGGATTTGTATTGATATAAACCGCTACAGCAGCAGCGATAATACCCATTACTTTTTGAGAATCGTTTCCTCCGTGACCTAAACTAAATGCCGCAGAAGATAATAACTGCATTTTCTTTAAAGCAGCATCTGCTTGATGAAGATTCAAACTGCTGAATATTAAACAAAATGCGCTTACTGTTAAGATAATGAAGGCTACTAAGAACCATTTAATATTATGAGAATCGAATACAACGCTCCAGAAATGAGATTCGAAACGAGGTTTTCCGTGCTCTAAAATCTCTTCATAAGAAACCATTTGAACGTAAACAAACCAAATAGTTGCAAGCATTAAAGCAACAGTAAAGATTTTTGGTCCGATACTTTTACGTGAAGCATTTAATAACCAAATAGAAATTAAGTAAGATGCAATAACTCCTAAAAGTGGCGCTAATACAATAAAAGCAATAATAATGAGGACTCCCGAGGGCATTCCGCCATCTTTACCAGCCTTATACCAGCTTACAATTTCGTACCAGTAGTGAGTTGCTCCATCTTCTCCAACATAACCAGAGAAACCATGAACGGCAATAGCGTGCGCTACAGCTGCTCCTGCGAAACCTCCAATTAAGGTATGCGAAGAACTTGAAGGGATTCCTAACCACCAAGTCAATAAATTCCAACAGATTGCTGCAATTACTCCGGCTAGGATAACAACAAGGTTAATTTCCATTGTGTGCGCTGTTTTGGCAACAGTATCCGCAACACCAAATCCAAAAACCCAATAAGCCAGAAAGTTAAAAAATGCTGCCCAGACAACCGCCTGAAAAGGTGTCAAAACCTTTGTTGCAACAACAGTCGCTATAGCATTTGCCGCATCATGAAAACCATTGATGTAATCAAAAATTAAGGCTAATACTATAATTAATATAAGTAGCGTCATAAAATTATAACTTCAGATTGAAAAATTGAATTAAGAATGTTTTACAGAAATAGATTCTAGTATGTTCGCAACACTCTTACATTTGTCTGTTGCTGATTCTAAAACAGATAACACCTCTTTATATTTAATGATATTTTTAGCGTCTGTTTCGTTTTCAAAAATTTCAAAAACTGCTTTGTTATATACGTTATCAGACTTGTTTTCTAGTTTGTTGATTCTAGCACAAGCATCTTTAATAACTTTAAAATTTTGTAAGTTTCTCAACTCTTTTACCGCACTGTCAATGTTTTGACAAGCTTCAAGGTTGATTTCTGTCATCTTTCTGATAGATTTTGTAATCTTATCAACCTGATACAATCTCATACGGCTAGATGCACCATGAAGGTAATCGGCAACGTTGTCAATTGAAGTAATTAACGTGTGAATGTCTTCTCTATCAAATGGAGTAATAAAGTTTCTGCTTAACTCAAGGTTAGTCTGACGTGTAATGTCTTCTCCTTTTTGTTCTAATTCGTCAATCTTTTGAAAAAGAATTTCTCTTTCTTTTAATGGTAAATTTACAGCTTCGTGTAAGTTAGAAGCTAATTCAATTAAATTGCTAGAAGCCTCTTCAAAAAGTGGAAAGAATTTTTTGTCTTTCGGCACTAAAAATTGGAAAATACTGTTTATTGACATTGTTTTATTTTTGATAGTGCAAAATTACCTTCAATAACACGTTTCAGTGTTAAGCCATTGTTAACAAATCGTTTTCAATTTGAAAACTCTCAAGGAATAACACCGTGTTTTCTATGTCATTATGTAAGATCCTGTCTTCTTTTACCAAAGGCACAACTTCTCTGTAACTATTTAAGAACATTTCGATAAAATCACTTGATTTTAGAGGCTCTCTGTACGCAATGGCCTGTGACGCATTTAATAATTCAATTGCCAAAATGCGCTCTAAATTATCTAAAACACGTAAGGCTTTTGTTGCTCCATTTGCTCCCATGCTCACGTGATCTTCCTGACCGTTGCTTGAAACAATGCTGTCGATACTCGCTGGAGTTGCCAATTGTTTGTTCTGACTGGCAATACTTGCAGCCGTATATTGCGGAATCATGAAACCTGAATTTAATCCTGGATTATCAACCAAAAATGCTGGAAGATTACGCAATCCTGAAATTAACTGATAGGTTCTTCTTTCTGAAATACTTCCCAATTCGGCCAAAGCAATTGCCATAAAATCTAAAGCTAAAGCTAAAGGCTGTCCGTGGAAATTTCCGCCAGAAATAATCTGATCGGCTTCTATAAATATATTTGGATTATCGGTAACCGAATTGATTTCTGTTTTGAATACTTTGCGAACATAATCGATCGCATCTTTTGAAGCTCCGTGAACCTGTGGCATACAACGGAAAGAATACGGATCTTGAACGTGTTTCTTCTCTTGAGTAATGATTTCGCTTCCGTCCAAAAATTCTGTAATTCTTTGTGCCGTTACGATTTGTCCTTTGTGCGGACGTATATAATGTATCAATTCGTTGAATGGTTCAATTCTTCCATCAAAACCTTCCAAAGAAATGGTTCCGATTAAATCTGC
Source organism: Flavobacterium sp. ACN2 (assembly GCF_002303885.1). Taxonomy (GTDB): domain Bacteria; phylum Bacteroidota; class Bacteroidia; order Flavobacteriales; family Flavobacteriaceae; genus Flavobacterium. The sequence continues at coordinate 40,830 of NZ_MRCM01000016.1, forward strand.
CAAATACGAATATTTATACGCTTTAATTAAAATATGAGCTCCGTAAGCACTCATAAACTGCGTTCCGTTCAGTAAAGCCAAACCTTCTTTGGATTGAAGTACAATCGGTTCCCAGTTGAAATGCTTTAAAACCTCAGCAGAAGCCACTTTTTTTCCTTCAAACAATACAATTCCTTCTCCAATTAAAGGCAAAGACAAATGTGCCAGCGGCGCTAAATCTCCTGAAGCCCCAAGTGAACCTTGCGTATAAATAATAGGCAGAATATCATTATTGTAAAAGTCAACCAGACGTTGCAATGTGATTAACTGAATTCCAGAATGTCCATAGCTTAACGATTGGATTTTAAGCAAAAGCATCATTTTCACAATTTCAGCAGGAACTTCCTCTCCTGTTCCGCAGGCGTGCGACTTTACTAAATTCTCTTGAAGCTTAGATAAGTTTTCATTTGAGATTTTTACACTATATAAAGATCCAAAACCTGTATTGATTCCGTAAATTGGCGCCGTATGCGATGCCATTTTTTTATCTAAATAATCACGGCATTTCTGAACATTTACTTTAGCTTCTTCAGATAATTCAAGTATTTTATTTTGGCTTAAAATTTCTTGTAACGTTTCTAAAGTGATGGTTTCTGAACTTATATAATGGATCTCTCTCATGATGATTTTAAATTTTAAACGCCAAAATTCAACAAATCAATATTAAAAAGCAACATTTTATCACAATAATTAAAATTTCTATAAGAACTCTTAACATACATTTAATTGCTTTTCAAATCAAAATATCCAGCTATATCCCGTTTTTAAGTTCTTTTTGGGCTAAACATCAATCTCTTGCGCGGGTTAAATCTTAAAAAAACGCTGTCCTAAATATATTAAAACATCAATTTAACATCTGCAATTTTAACAAATACTCAATATTGATTTATAGAGATTTGAATTATTAAAATATTCGTAAAAAAGCCTTTTAAGTTTTTAACTCTTATAAAAAGCTGTACTTTTGAAAAATCAAAAATGAAAAGTAACAGCATAAAATATCAATCTACAATTATTACAGCTCAAACGAGAGTTGCAATTGCTGCTACCATTATTTCTACTACAACAACTACTACCCCTTAGGGGTATACATTTTTACATATCATCCTAGGTTACCTATACTTTTTTCTTGAAAGAAGAGAGTTATTGGATACATAAAAAACATTTACAAAGAAAAAAAAATAGTTGCAGTTTTCAGTTTCAGTTCGCAGTTGATAACCTTTGAACATTTGTTACTCAAAATCTTTGCACCTTATTAAAAAATATCAAACAAAATGAAAGTATTAAAATTTGGCGGAACTTCGGTTGCCAATGCTCAAAATATAAAACTCGTTCTCGAAATTGTTAACCAAAAAACAAAACAAGACCAATTAGTCGTTGTAGTTTCTGCCCTGAGCAAAGTGACTGATTTACTGCAATTGGCAGCGGCAAAAGCAGCTGCAAACGACGAAAGCTTTAGAGAAGTGGTTGCCGAAATCGAGAAAAAACACCTTGATACATTAAAAGAACTTATTCCGGTAAGCGAGCAAAGCAGTTTGTTGAGTCATGTAAAAAGAATCATCAACCATTTAGAGACTTTACTAGACGGATGTTTCTTATTAGGTGAATTATCTCCAAGAACTGCCGATACCATTTTGAGTTTTGGAGAATTGCTTTCTTCCTTTATCATTGCTCAGGCATTTCAGCAAACTGAAAAAGATGCGGTTTACAAAGACAGCCGTGAATTGATTAAAACGGATAGTAACTTCGGAAAAGCTGTGGTAAACTTTGAAGTTTCGAATCAGTTAATTCAGGAATATTTCGCTTCGAATAAATCAAAAATAAATATTCTTCCAGGATTTATTGCGCAAACTTTAGACGGAATCACTTCGACTTTAGGGCGCGGCGGATCTGATTATACTGCGGCCATTATCGCGGGAGCAATCGATGCTGAACAACTGGAAATCTGGACTGATGTAAACGGAATGTTTACTGCAAATCCAAAAATTGTAAAACAAGCACAGCCAATTGCAAACATTTCGTATCAGGAAGCGATGGAATTGTCGCATTTTGGTGCAAAAGTGTTGTATCCGCCAACCATTCAGCCTGTTTTAAGAAAAAATATTCCAATTTTAATCAAAAATACTTTTGAGCCAGAAGCTGAGGGAACTTTAATTTCTAGTCATGTTCAATCTAAAGATACTGTCGTTAAAGGAATCAGCCATATCGATCATATTTCGCTTCTTACACTTGAAGGTCCAGGAATGATTGGAGTTGCAGGTTCTTCTAGACGTTTGTTTGAAGTATTGTCTCAAGAAAAAATCAACGTAATTTTTATTACTCAGGCTTCTTCTGAGCATTCAATTTGTATCGGAATCTTGAATTCGGATGCTGATAATGCTGAAATTGCGATTAACAGAGCTTTTGAAATCGAAATTTCGCAGAACAAAATCGATCCTTGTTATGTAGAAAAAGATCTTTGCATTATTGCTTTGGTGGGTGAAAACATGAAAAACCACCAAGGTTTAAGCGGAAGAATGTTCTCTACTTTAGGAAAAAACAACGTAAACATTCGTGCCATTGCGCAAGGTGCTTCTGAGAGAAATATTTCGACTGTAATTAACGAAAGAGATGTTAAAAAAGCATTGAATACTTTACACGAAAACTTCTTTGAAGAAAACACAAAACAGCTGAACCTATTTGTAATGGGAGTTGGAAATGTGGGAGAAAAATTCATCGAACAGATCCACAATCAAAGAAAGTTCTTAAAAGATAATTTAAAGATTAATGTTCGCGTAATTGCTTTATCAAACTCAAGAAAAATGGTATTTGATGAAGACGGAATTTCATTAAAAAATTGGGATGCCGCTTTAAGCGAAGGTGAACCAGCGAGTATTGAAGAATTCATTAAAAAAGCCAAAGAATTGAATTTACGTAACAGTATTTTTGTAGATATTACTGCAAATGCAACGGTTTCTGAAGCTTACGAAAAGTTCTTAAAAGAAAGTATTGCAGTTGTAACTTGCAATAAAATTGCTTGTTCTTCTGCTTACGACAATTATAAAAAATTAAAAAGCTTATCTCGCCAATACAATGCTCCTTTCTTGTTTGAAACGAATGTTGGTGCGGGATTGCCAATTATTGATACAGTAAAAAATCTAATTGCATCTGGAGATAAAGTGCATAAAATTCAAGCGGTTTTATCTGGAAGTTTGAACTTTATTTTCAACAATTTTGACGAAAATAATTCTTTCCACGATGTGGTAAAAGAAGCGGGAGTTCAAGGTTTCACAGAACCAGATCCAAAAATCGACTTAAGCGGAATCGACGTAGCTCGTAAAATCCTGATTCTTATTCGCGAAAGCGGTTACGAAATGGATATTGACGCCATTGCAAACGAATCGTTCCTGCCAGCAGAGTGTTTAGCAACAACAAACAACGAAGACTTTTTCGCATCGTTAATCAAACACGCTGCTCATTTTGAAGGTATTTATAAAGAAGCTTTAGCCAAAGATTCAAGATTGAAATACGTTGCGCAATTCGAAAACGGAAAAGCAAGCGTAGGTCTGCAATTCATTCCAAAAGATCATCCTTTCTACAACCTAGAAGGAAAAGATAATATCGTATTGTTCTACACAGATCGTTACGTAGATCAGCCTTTATTGATCAAAGGAGCCGGTGCAGGAGCAGCAGTAACAGCTTCGGGAATTTTTGCAGATGTAATTAGAATAGGGAATATTTAAAGGTGCTAAGGTTCTAAGATGCTAAGGTTCTGAGTTTTTTTCAAAACTAATCTTAGCCTCTTAGAATCTCGAAACCTTAGAAACTAAAAAATAAAAAGTTGCTATAGAAACCTTAGAATCTTAGCATCTTAGAACCTCAGAACCTTAGAAATGGAAATTAAACTTTTTTGCCCAGCAACTATTGCCAACCTCTCATGCGGATTTGACGTACTCGGACTTTGCTTAGACAATGCGGGCGATGAAATGATTGTTCGAAAAGTCGATCAAAAAGGAGTTCGAATCACTAAAATTGTAGGTGCCGATTTGCCTTTGGAAACCGAGAAAAACGTTTCTGGAGTTGCGGCTTTGGCAATGTTAGAAACTTTAGATGAATTAGATTTTGGATTTGAAATCGAAATTTATAAAAATATAAAAGCCGGAAGCGGAATCGGAAGCAGTGCTGCAAGTTCTGCCGGAGCGGTTTTCGGAATTAATGAATTATTAGGAAGACCGTATTCTCGTAAAGATTTAGTTCAGTTTGCGATGCAGGGCGAAAAATTGGCAAGCGGAAACGCGCATGCCGACAACGTTGCTCCTGCCCTTTTAGGCGGATTTACTTTGGTAAGAAGCTACGCGCCACTTGATATTATTAGAATTGACAGTCCAAAGGAATTGTACGCAACGGTGGTTCACCCGCAAATTGAGTTGAAAACTTCTGACGCGCGTTCGGTTTTAAAACAAAATGTTTCCCTAAAAAGCGCCATCATGCAATGGGGAAATGTCGGCGGATTGGTTGCAGGTCTTTACACCAAAGATTACGAATTAATCGGACGTTCGCTTCACGACGAAATCGTTGAACCTTTAAGAAGTGTTTTAATTCCAGGGTTCGACCAAATTAAACAAACGGCTTACGAAAACGGCGCTTTAGGTTCTGGAATTTCAGGTTCTGGCCCATCAATCTTCGCTTTAAGCCGAGGAAAAGAAACCGCCGACCAAATCGCAAAAGCCATGAGCGACGTTTACGAAAAAATGAATTTACCGTATGAAATTCACGTTTCGAAAATTAATCCTGATGGCGTAAGAATTTTGTAGAAGAGTATTAAGTACAAAGAATTAAGTATTAAGACAAAGTTTGTCAGGCTGAGCCCTTCGTTCCTCAGGATAAACTCCGTCGAAGCCCACGCAAAGTATAGACACAATACATAACCTTGCAGTTTGTCATAACCGCACAGTTTGTCATCCTGAGGAACGAAGGATCACACGAGAAACTCGACAAAGATTGGAATAACGTTACGGAGTTACTTGCGAAGATTTCTCCTCACGTCGAAATGACAAAAATGCTTAAAAATAACTATTGAAATAAAAAAACAATTTAAATAACCACAAAGCTTTGCGAACTCTGCGTTTTCAAAAGAAACCAATTCCTTGCGCTCTTTGCGGTTAAAAACACAAACCATTGGAATTTGGAATTTTAGCATTGGAATTTACTCTCCAAAAAATCTAAAATCTAAAATCTAAAATTTAAAATTTAGAAATGAAATACTACAGTTTAAACCATAATGCCCCAAAAGTTTCTTTTCAAGAAGCTGTTATACAAGGATTAGCAACTGACAAAGGATTATATTTCCCAGAAAGCATAACACCGCTTGATCCTTCATTTTTTGATAAAATCGAAAGTTTAAGCCATGAAGAAATTGCTTTTGAATCGATTAAACAATTTGTTGGCGACGAAATTCCAGCAGAAAAACTAAAAGAAATCATTGCCGAAACTTTAGTTTTTGATTTTCCAGTTGTGAAAGTCGAAGACGGAATCTATTCATTAGAATTATTTCACGGTCCAACAATGGCTTTTAAAGACGTTGGAGCACGATTTATGTCACGTTGTTTGGGTTATTTTAATAAAGATAAAAAAGACGCTAAAAACACCGTTTTAGTAGCGACTTCTGGAGATACAGGCGGAGCTGTTGCAAGCGGATTTCTTGGCGTTGACGGCGTTGATGTTGTCATTTTATATCCGTCAGGAAAAGTGAGCGATATTCAGGAAAAACAATTGACTACTTTAGGACAAAACATTAAAGCACTAGAAGTTGACGGTGTTTTTGACGATTGTCAGGATATGGTGAAAAAAGCATTTTTAGATGAAACTTTGGCACATAAAAACCTGACTTCTGCAAACTCGATTAATATTGCGCGCTGGTTACCGCAAATGTTTTATTTCTTCTTTGCTTACAAAGCATTGAAAAACCAAAATAAACCTTTAGTTTTTTCTTGCCCAAGTGGAAACTTCGGAAATATCTGTGCCGGAATTATGGCAAAGAAATTAGGCTTGCCAATTGAGCATTTTGTAGCATCTACAAACGTAAACGACACAGTGCCAAGATTCTTAGAAAACGGAAAATACGACCCAAAACCTTCTAAAGCAACAATCTCTAACGCCATGGACGTTGGAAACCCAAGTAACTTTATTAGAATTCAGGAATTGTACAATAATGATTTAAAAGCTTTCGAAAAAGACTTTTCTTCTTATAGTTATACTGACGAAGAAACACTTGAAGCGCTAAAGAAAATCTACAAAACAGACGGTTATATTGCTGAACCACACGGCGCTGTTGGTTATTTAGGTTTGAAAAAAGAATTGGAGAAACATAACAACGCAATTGGTATTTTCTTAGAAACGGCACATCCTATTAAATTCTTAGATGTTGTTGAACCTGCTTTAGGAATTACGCTTCCTATTCCTGCTCAAATTGAGAGTGTTATTAATGAGGAAAAAGTTAGCGTGAAGATTGGGACTTATGAGGAGTTGAAAGCATTCTTGGGGTAAATACTAACGCACTTGTGAAATTTAAAAGCCACAAATTACACTAATTTCGTTAGAGTAATTTGTGGCTTTTTTGCTATATTTAAAAAATAATCACATAAAGATTACAGCTTTATATAATAAATATGCTTTAAAAAAATTAAAATTTCATTTTAGAGGTCATCTAACAAAACTAAAAAAAATTCAAGCAAATGAGTTTAGAAATCACATTGTATACTAAATCCTCAACCAAAAGTTCGCTTATAAAATTTTTAATTGGAGAAGGTTTTCAAAAAACAAAGCATTTTCTTGAAGAAATGAATACTAGCGATCAACTACATTATATGTGGTATAGCCTAAATGATTATGAATCAGTTTCTGGAGTTGAAGCTACCGTCTATAAATTATCTGCTGAAGAAAGAAAACAAAATAAATGCGCTGAGTGGATTTTACATACAAGAACAAGAAGTGTAGGCAGTTATGAAGACAAACAAAAACAAAATTTAATAATTAAAAAAGCTAGACAGCAGTTTGAAGGTACATTTTACAATGATTGGTATGGTACCAACAAATACACTAATCTTAAAGATTACAAAAAATTCAGTCCTTTAGAAAAAGGAATTTCAATTGTAGCTAGTAATTCATTGGAAAAATTAGACCAAATTAATAATTGTTTAAATAGTTATAAAAATGAGCTCACTGAAAGCATATTTAACATTCCAAATCAAAACATTAAAAGTTTGTTTGTTACAAAAGATCCAAGCATAATACTTTATAATAGTTTGATGCCTTTTTTAGTATCCGTTCTTGAATATTTTTTTGGCCAATGTTTTGTACATTTTATAAAATATGAAGAAAACTCTAAAATATTATTAGTTGAAGAAAAGATAAAAATTGGAGTTCCTGAGGTTCTACAAATTCTTGAACAAAAATCATCACTTGAGCAAATAATAATGGAAAGTTATAATTTTCAAAATTTAGAATCAATTAACAAAGCTTATAAAAAATATATTGGAATTGATGTTTTTGCAATCTTAAGCAAAAAAAAGAAAGTCAATAATAAAGTTTTTAGAATACTTTTAAAACTTCAAGAAATTTTACAGGCTAGACATAAATTTGTTCATGAGTTAGATATTAATTACGATCTGACAAAGCAAGACTATTTTAACTATATTACCACTGTCGAGAATGTAATAAAGCTAACTGTAGAATCATTTATTAAAACAAAAAAATTAAACATTACAATTGATTAATAACCAGCTAGCGCGAGTGTCCGCTAATGAATAAAACGAGTGTAAAGATTAAGACTTATGATGAGTTGAAGAGTTTCTTTGTGTAAAAACATATGATAAATTATGAAAGCGAGTAAAAAAATTTTACTCGCTTTTTTTATAATCCAAAAAATTATTTTTGAATTTACAAATAAAATATATGGAGTACGGAAATCCGTAAAAATTAGCAGTAGAAAATAAATATATTTGAGAAATTGAAAACCAAAAAATAATTTCACACATATAGAAATTATACTTCATGTTATGAACAATACAACACACTTCTAATGAATATAAAAACGATAGAAATAACCAACATCAAGGGTATTGGACATAAATTGTTTACCCTTGACCTTGTTCCAAATAGACCCAACATACTAGTTGCTCCAAACGGTTTTGGAAAAAGCTCATTTGCTATTGGTTTTGATTCTTTAAGAAGTAACAGAATAGAATTAGACGACAAACACTACTATTTAAAAGATTCTCGTAATAGACCTAATTTGACTCTTACATTAACAACAGGAGAAATTCTAGTAGCGGATGATACACAAAATACAATTTCGAGCTATTTTGATGTATTTGTAATAAACAATCAGACCGAACCAAAATCAGTTGTTCAATCATTTGGAGGGAGAACTTTTGCCAAAACATCACTTGACATAATGCCAACCACTTTAGTTCAAACAATACCAGCAAAAATTCCTTTTGACTACCATTCTGCAACTATAAAATCAAATTTTGGAACAAATGGTGGCAAAGTTTTAAATAATATTTCAAATTTATTTAAGTGTGGACAATTGTTTTCTAGAATTGAAAATGAAATTGATTTTACTCGATTTGCACTGAGAGGATATCAACAAACTTTTAATCACTCGCTCCCTGAAATAAACAAACAAATCGGAACAACTATAGCTATCAAAAGATGGATTCAAACAAACATTTTACAGTCATTTAGAGATTTAGAAGAGTTCAAAAAACTTGCCGATATAATTCATTCATTTGGATTTGACGAAGTAAAAGATGAAGTAGACACCTATTTTACAGCACTTCAAATCATAATTGTAAAAGAAAATATGGGAGCTAATTTCAAAAAAGCCTGTAAATATTTGTACTATCTTGATGAAAAAGATGATTGTACCAAAACAATAGAATCTTTTAATCCAGTTAAAGATAGATTTGACATAAAACCAAGAGTTGAAGGCAATAGTCTAATAGTTAAATGGCCAAAAGCTCATGAAATATCTAATGGTCAAAGAGATATTTTAACATTCATTGCCATGCTTTTAAAATCTAGAAGAAATTTTAAGAAAAAAGATTGCATTCTTGTTATCGACGAGATATTTGATTATATGGATGATGCGAACTTAATAACTTTTCAATATTATGTTTCAACTTTCATCGACGAAATGAAAAGAAAAAAACATAGGATTTTCCCTGTATTACTTACTCATCTTGATCCTTTGTTTTTTAACCATTTCTGTTTTAACGATACAAAGATTAAAGTCAATTATCTGAAAGAAGCAAATATAAAATCCAATCAGAATATTTTAAAAATTATTTATAAAAGGGAAGATCCAAGCATCAAAAATATGGTCGATGCTTACTACTTCCATTATAATCCCGTAATTACGACAGTAGACTTAACAAATGAGTTCAAAATACTTAAACTAAATACAGATTGGGCGAAACCAGATAAATTCTTTCAAAAAGTATGGCGAGAAGTCCGCCGATATTTATTTGAAACTGATGCTTTTGATCCTTTAGCAATCTGTTTTGGTGTTAGAGTTAAAATAGAAAATCTCGTTTATGATTTAATTCCAGATCAACCTAATAAAATAAAATTTATACAAACAAACGGAACAAAAAACAAACTTCATTTCGCTCAAAGTATTGGAATTCATATTCCTGAGACATATTTCTTATTAGGCATAATTTACAACACCTCTTTACATTTAGCTGAAGGTCAAGACATTTCAAAACCACTTGGATTAAAACTTGAAAACGGAACAATTAAGCAAATGATAAAAAATATATTCATTTAACAACAAAAAAAGAACAACCTTAAAAAACAAAAAAAGAGACCTCATCAAAGGTCTCTTTTCAATTTAATATATCTTAAAAAAACGGTTACTTCCCATTCAATAACTTCTCTAAATACTCAACTTTATCTTTTTCAGCTTGCACCAAACGTTCGTAAAGTTCAACAACTTTATCTAATGGATTAAAAGTACAACCGTAATTACCTGTAGTAATAGCACCGTGGTCTTGAAAAGTATTTCCAATAATATTAAATACCGCTTCTTCTGAAAAGTTCTTAATTGCTTCAACAGAAACTCCAAGAGCTTTTGCGATCTCAATTAGTTTTTGTTCGTCTACAGTTTCGCTGTTTTCAATAGCCGAAATCGTCTGCTGATTTGTTCCTATAGCCTGTGCCAGTGCTTCCTGTTTCATATCTTTAAGCTCTCTGATACGGCTTATATTTCTGCCGATATGTTTTGGTTTTGTTGCTGTACTCATAATTCAAAGATATTTAAAATTCTTAAACGAAAATAAATTTCCGTAAAAAACAAAGCTGTTTTTGTAAGATACTTTTTTCATAATTTATATATTCGCAAGCTCGAGAGTAATTACCAATTATTAATCTTATCGTAAAATGGCTGTTTGGCAATATCTTTTAATCGTAGTTCCTGAAGATTCTATTGATAGTAATTACGAATGCATTTTTCAGAATAACAAAACAGAATTTTTACCAGAGACTGATGTTTTTTGGAAAAATTTTGATGGTAACATTCCTTCAATCATTTCCGAACTTGATCAAATTATCCCTAAAGCTAATTGGGGAAATGAGACTTATTTAAACTGGAAAGGAAGTGGACAAAATGAAGAAGATAATGATGCTTGTATTTGTTTAAGCGATGATAAATCAAAAATTGAAAGTTTTCAATTTCGAATTGATTTAAGAAAAGCTTCCAATATTACTGACGTTTTGCAATCTATTTTAAATCTTTGCAAAAAAAATCACTTCATTTTAATTGACTTAAAGGGAGAAATTTTTCAACCAAATTTAGAGGATATTTTCAAAAGTATTAAAGCCTCAAATGCTGCAAGATTTTTAAATGATCCAATACAATTTTTTGAAGATTTAAGTAAAAATAGTTCAGATGAAACCAGAGCATAAACTTATCCTTGAGTTACTAGAATCTTATTTGGAAAAGAATCCAAGTCAGAGATTTGGACAGGCATTGTTCAATCTTAATATTAATGAATTTAAGAAAACTACAGACCCAAGAAATCCGAATTATAATATAAGAGATATTCATGGCGACAATGATTTAGATATTATTGAACGAATCAAAAATCGTTTAGATTTGATTGAATCACAGAAAAATAATTAGTTCTCTCACGTTATCAAATGCGCACAATATTGAAATCAATTGCCTCCAGCTTTAGCTGGAGGTATTGTTTGGCAGAATAAAAGGCTTTAGCCAAAAACGCAAAAGATTAGGCTAAAGCCCTTTTCTACTATAACTTTGTTTCTCCAGCTAAAGCTGGAGGCAATTCAATTTTATCTTTTGCTAAAACAAAATTTAAATTCAAAAACTTAAAAAAAATATATCATAATATTATCATGATTACCCAAGCTACATTACAAGACATTCCAGCATTAACAACCTTAATAAATTCAGCATACAGAGGCGAAACCTCAAAAAAAGGCTGGACAACCGAAGCGCATTTACTAGAAGGAAAAAGAACCGACGAACAAGAAATGACCGAAATCTTTCTTGATCCAAAAAATACGATTCTGAAATTTACCGAGAATGACAAAATTATTGGTTCGGTTTTATTGGTTGAAAAAGGTCATCAATTGTATTTAGGAATGCTAACCGTTTCGCCAGAACTTCAAAACAGCGGCATCGGGAAAAAACTTTTAGCAGAAGCCGAAAATCAAGCAAAATTTTTGGGATTATCGAGTATCATCATGACAGTTATTTCGGTTCGTGAAGAGCTTGTGGCGTGGTACAAACGTCATGGTTATGTAGACACTGGAAAACGTGAGGCTTTTCCTGAGAGTGAAATTCATACTACTGTTTCTGCTGAACCTTTGGAGTTTATTTATTTGGAGAAAGTGTTGTAGGGTTATACTACAAAGATTCGCAAAGAACTACGCAGAGATTCGCTGAGTTTTTTAAATCTCGCAATCCCGATAGCTATCGGGAGCAGAGACGCAAAGTTTTTTTTATAAAGCTTCTATACGGTTTGTCTTCCTGAGCGAAGTCGAAGGATCGCCAAGCTATTCAGCAAAGTTTTTTTTCTTTGTCGAGCTACTTATAATCCTTCGACTTCGCTCAGGAGGACAAAAAAAGAGAATAAAATTTTTAAAATATTCAATAAATGAACGTACAGCATTTCTCTAAAAAAAATACTAAACCCTCTATTTGGAGTGGCGGATTGACATATGAATATATGATCTTTCCAAAAACTGCCATTTATGCCGATAGAGATTTTGGTTTTAGAATAAGCAATGCTACAATAGAGGAAGTGCCTTCAGAGTTTACCAAATTTAAAGGCTATTATCGATATCTGGTTATGCTCGATAATGTCTTAAATGTTGAGATAAACAAAGAAAAAAAGGTATACGAGCAATATGAAATCATGAAATTTAACTCCGATGATAATGTGACTTCTTATACAAAAGTCATTGATTTCAATTGGATGGTTTCTGAAAAAATATCCCATCATAAACTGGAAATATCCAATAGTAATCAGAATTGTAATGCTGAAGTAGTAATTATATTTTCTTTATATACAACAGTTATTACAATTAATGAAAAGCCGTACCATTTAGAACCTTATGATGTATTGGTTATTGAAAATGAAGAAAAGGAAAATGTAATGCTTCATTTTTCTACTGAATGTCTTTTTGGAGTGTTGAATTTTTAATACTTGCCACGAAGGCACAAAGGCGGGAAGTTTTTTTAATCGCGCAATTCTGATAGCTATTAAGAGCAGAGGCGCAAAGATTTTTCACGCAGATTTTGCAGATTTAAAATAGATCATTTATTAAATTAAATCTGCCTAAATCTGCAAAATCTGCGTGAAACAAAAATCATTTTAATCTCTTTAATCTGTGGCAAATACCTAGACGCACCGCAGTTCGCCTCTACAGAAAAACCTTTGTCACTTTGTTACTCTGCACCTTTGAACCTAAAAAAAAATCAAGAAACCGCTCTTTTTATCTTCGAAAGAAACTCGTGCGAAACGCCCAAATACGACGAAAGATTCTTATTATTTATAGAACTTACCTTTTGCGGATAACGCTCTTTAAAATCCAAATAACGCTGTTTTGAGGTTTTATGGAGCACATCTAAAAGCCGCTGCTGAATGGCAACATTGGCACGTTCAATCATCAGGACATGAAACTTAATGAGTTTCGGAATTACAGCAAACAAATACGCTTTTTGCATTTTATTGATGACCACTATTTCACTGTCTTCAATGGCTTTAATGTTGTACGTTGTGGGCTTTTGGTGGTAGAAACTTTCTAGATCACACATCCATTCGTTTTCGAAAGAGAAGAAAATAACCGTTTCGGTTCCGTTTTCGTTTAGAATGTAGGTTTTAAATGATCCTTTTAAAATAAATCCCTCATAACTATTATGAGAATTTTGAATCTGCAAAAACTGATTCTTTTTCAGCTTTATCAATTCGGCTTTAGAGACAATAATATCCCATTCTTCATCCGTGAGCGGAATTTTCCTTTCAATGTTTTTTCTTAGTAGGTTGTACATTTTTTTGTGGTTTTTGTTTAAGGAATAAGTTTGTTATCGCTTCATCATTAATTAGGGGCTTAACCAATGTAATCGATTACGTAAAAATACGCTATTTGTACATTTTTGTAAATTTACAAGTGTTAAAAAAACACATTTCGTAGATTTTTTTGTAAAAGTTTGAACTTGTTCAACTTTTTTCCTACAAATAATACTGAGTTTTGCGCTGTTAAACTTTTTTAAATAACCAAACTTATTATGAACTTAAAATCAAAACTTTCAATGTTCGCTGCAGCATTGATTTTCGGATTTACAGCATGTAATTCTGAAGAAATTGCTTCAAACACAGAAGCAGGGATTCAAAGCAATGAAACAACCGTTGAAACAGCTGCAACCAACCCAACGGGTAAAATTGGAAACTGCGCTGAGGTTCCAGGATGGGCTTCTCAAAACGGAGGCACAACAGGTGGTGGCTCTGCTGCCGAAACTACAGTTACGACTTACGCTCAGTTGAAATCGGCTATTGAGAACACTTCTGTAAAAGTGATTAAAGTCTCTGGAACCATTACAATTACAACAAGATTGTCTTTTCAAGATCAAACAGGAAAAACAATTTATGGAGTAAGTGGAGCAAAATTGGTTTCGACGAATCAAACCAAAGATGGTTCTGGAATCATCAATATTAAAAGATGTAAAAACATCATCATCAGAAACTTGATTTTTGAAGGTCCAGGCGCTTATGACACTGATGGATGGGATAATGCAATTCTTGACGAATGTACAAACGTTTGGGTAGATCACTGCGAATTTAGAGATGGTGTTGATGGAAACTTCGACATCAAAAACAAATCAGATTATATCTCGGTTACGTATTCTAAATTCCACTACCTAAAACCTCCAAAAGCAGGTGGATCTGGTGGATCAGATGATCATAGATATTCAAACTTAATTGGTTCTAGCGATGGTGCAACTGCTGATCGCGGTAAATTGAGAATTACTTTTGCAAGATGCTGGTGGGCTTCAGGCTGTAAAGAAAGAATGCCAAGAGTTCGTTTTGGAAAAGTACATATTGTAAACAGTTTATTTAACAGCACCGTAAGCAACAAATGTGTTGCAGCAGGTTTTGAAGCTGATATTCGCGTAGAAAGCAATGTTTTTGAAGGTGTAAAAAATCCAATCGATTTAATGTCAGGCTATACTGCCGTTACTTCTACTGATAACGTATTTACAAATGTAACAGGAACTCAGGCTGGAAGCGGTACTGCTTTTACTCCGCCTTACTCCATCGTAAAATTGGCTAAAACTGCGGTTAAAGCTGATATTTCTGCAAATGCAGGACCTACTTTAGGTGGGAATGTTTGTGGCTCTTTTTAAATTGAATTAGAATAAAAAGTAAGTTAGTTTTTAGTTAGAACCACGGATTGCATTTCGATGTAGTTCGTGGTTTTTTATTTATTTACCACGAAGACACAAAGACGCTAAGTTTTTTTTAATCTCGCAAAGTCGTAGAGTCGCAAAGTTTTTTTTATAAAGTTTCCATACAGTTTGTCATTTCGACGAAGGAGACTCGAGCGATAGCGAACTGGCGAAGCAAATCTTCGCAAGAAGCTCGACAAAGATTGGCGATATACTTAGTGGAGTTACTCGCGAAGATTTCTCCTTCGTCGAAATGACAATTTTGGGTATACTATATGAAATGAAAAACTTTGCGACTTCGCGCCTTTGCGAGATTTTTTTATGCAATGTCAAACGCACTGTGCGTCTCTACAGAAAACCTTAGCATCTTAGAACCTCAGTACCTTTTTTAAAGCACCAACTCCTCAAACAAGCGCTGAATCGTTTTCTCCAAATCCTGACTCAAACCCGGATGAGGTCTTGAGGTTTGAATGGCCGAACTTCTAATTGCGGTTAACCATCTAAAACGCTCTGGAATCTCAAATTCAGCAATTGGACCGCCGTCTTTTGCTCCGTTGGCGATTTTTACTAACGAAGTCAGGTTACATTCTAATTGTTCGATGTCAAAATCAGAAGAAAGGGCTTGTATTTTTTCTTTATTTAAATGAAACCGAACCTTTATAAATTTGGCTTTTTTACAAAACAAAATGATTCCGATATTCAGGAATTCTTCGCGTTCTACCCTTGGCACAACACGAATCACAGCATATTCGTATAAGTGGTTATCTTGCATTTTGAGCCTGATTTACAAATATTTCTGAATTCTCTAATCTTGTTTTTAAAAACTGCAAATAAACATTTCGCAATCCTTCAGGAGTTTCGTCTGCATCTTCCCATTGCAACCAGTCAAGCGGAATTGTATTGACAATTTCTTCTAAAACTTCTGGGGTTAAAATGGCTTTAAACTCGGCATCAACTTCTTTTAAAAGTGAAGCCTGTGGCAATAAAACGTGATCTTTTATCAACGCAAACGGGCTTTTGGCATGCTGTTCCCAGTTGTTCCAAGAATGATGAAAATACAAACATGCACCGTGATCAATCAGCCATAATTCTTTATGCCAGATTAGCATATTGGTATTTTTGAAAGTTCTGTCTACGTTTGTAATATAAGCGTCCAACCAAACAATTTGTGAAGCCAATTTAGCGTCGACAGTGGTCACAGCAGGATCAAAAGTAATGGCGCCAGATAAGAAATGAAGTGCCAAATTTAATCCTTGGCTTCCTTGAAGTAAATCCTGAATTTCTTCATCGGCTTCTGTTCTTCCGAAAGCTTCGTCAAGATTGGCGAATACTAATTCTGGCAATTGTAATTTTAAGGCTTTTGCTATTTGTCCGCCAACTAATTCGGCTATTAAGGCTTTTACGCCGTGTCCGGCACCTCTAAATTTTAATACGTATTTAAAATCGTCATCGGCTTCTGCCAAAGCGGGTAAAGAACCGCCTTCGCGCAGTGGCGTTATATATCGCATGACGTTTACCGTTCTGAGATCGAAGTTGTTTTTCATTTTTTAAAGATTCTAAGATGCTAAGAAACTAAGTTGCTAAGTCTCTAATCTTGGATGTTACAAACTTAATGATTTTTGATTTTAGATTTTTCCTTTCACGCAGATTCAAAAAGATTTGAGCAGATCTTGGCAGATTTACTCTCATTTTTTGTCATCCTGAGGAACGAAGGATCACACTAGGAGCTCGACAAAGATTGGCAAATTACTTTATGGCTACTGTGCGGAGTTTCTGGTGTGATCCTTCGTTCCTCAGGATGACAAAACGTACAACTAATTATCTAATTGACACATTCTCTAATTCTCTAATTCTAAAAAAGCTTTTCCTAAGTATTTAATAATAGTAGAAGCTGTAAAAGACTCATAACCTGTTTTGGACAAAGCTAAATCGGCTGTTAGTCCGTGGAGGTAGACACCAAATTTTGAGGCATATTTAGGTTCGTAGCCTTGTGCTAGAAGGCTGGTGAGGATTCCAGTTAAGGTATCTCCGCTTCCTGCAGTTGCTAAAGCTGCGTTTCCTGTTGTATTTTCGTATACCGAAGTTCTGTTGATAATGTAGGTTGGTGCGCCTTTCATAACCACAATGACTTTATATTTTTCTGAAAAAGCGATTGTTTTTTGAAATTTCTCAGCTTCTGAATTCCATTTTCCAATCAAACGTTCTAATTCTTTTGGGTGAGGTGTCAGAATCGTGTCTTCTGGAACTAATTCTAACCAAGATAAATTTTCTGAAATAATATTCAACGCATCGGCATCGAGAACTAAAGGCGCTTTATTGACTCTTAAAAACTCAAACAAAGCTTTTTGTGTTCCGAGCTCCTTTCCTATTCCTGGGCCGAATCCAACTGCTTGCGGAATTAATGGCAGATGAATATTGGTTATAAAATTCACATTTTCATCAGTTGCCACCATCACTTCTGGAATGGAAATTTGAAGTATTTGATAACCGCATTTGGGTACAAAAGTTGTTACGAGTCCGCAGCCTGTTTTTAGGCAGGATTTTGAAGCTAAAACCGCTGCTCCTATTTTGCCATAACTTCCGGCAATAATCACCGCATGACCTTGTGTTCCTTTATGTGCTTTGGAATCTATTGGTTTGTATAATTTCAGAATCTCTTCTTTTGTAATTAAATACGATGATTTCATTTGAATACTTTTATATAATAAAATTACGTAAAAAATCGAAATCATGATTGTTCTTTTGAAACTGTTAGCCCTAGCCCTGATTACTTCACCATATTTTTATTTTTATAGGAGTTCAGTGAACTTCGTTTGTAGCGATATCCTTTTTGTTTTTTCTTTAAAAACAAAAAGATATAGCGGATAGCAGGAAATAGCTCCTAATTATTGCGAAATTTATAATTTAAGACATTCAAATTTGATATTTTTTGAATAGATTTGCAAAACAATTTTATAAAACAACACAATGAAAAATACTGCGCTTACGCACATACATGAAGGTTTAGGAGCGAAAATGCTTCCTTTTGCTGGTTATAATATGCCTATTACTTATGAAGGGGTTAATGCTGAACACGAAACGGTTCGTAACAGCGTAGGAGTTTTTGACGTTTCGCATATGGGTGAATTTTTGTTGACAGGTCCAAATGCTTTGGCTTTGATTCAAAAAGTGACTTCAAACGATGCATCTACTTTGACAATTGGAAGAGCGCAATATTCTTGTCTTCCAAATAATGAAGGCGGAATTGTTGATGATTTGATTATTTATAAAATGAAAGAAGAGCAGTATTTACTAGTTGTAAATGCTTCGAATATTGAAAAAGACTGGAACTGGATTTCTTCTCACAATGATTTGGGAGTTGATATGAAGAATATTTCCGAAGACTATTCTTTATTGGCGATTCAAGGTCCAAAAGCGGTTGAAGCTATGCAGGCTTTGACTTCTGTAAATTTATCTGAAATTGCTTATTATCATTTTGAAGTTGGTGATTTTGCTGGAATCGCACATGTAATTATTTCTGCTACAGGATATACTGGTTCTGGAGGATTTGAAATTTATTGCAAAAACAGCGAAGTAGAGCAAATCTGGAATAAGGTTTTTGAAGCGGGTGCTTCTTACGGAATTAAACCAATTGGTCTTGCGGCTCGTGATACTTTACGTCTTGAAATGGGATTCTGTCTTTACGGAAATGATATTAACGACACAACTTCTCCACTTGAAGCTGGTTTAGGATGGATTACGAAATTCACAAAAGATTTCACTAATTCTGAAGCGCTTAAAAAACAAAAAGAAGCTGGTGTTACAAGAAAATTAGTTGCTTTTGAAATGCAAGAGCGCGCTGTGCCAAGACATGATTACGAAATTGTAGATGGTTCTGGAGCAGTAATTGGAATTGTAACTTCTGGAACTATGTCTCCTTCTATGAATAAAGGAATTGGTTTAGGATATGTAACAGTTGCAAATAGTGCGGTTGACAGCGATATTTTTATTAGAATTAGAAAAAATGATGTTCCTGCAAAAGTGGTTAAATTACCGTTTTACAAGAAATAAGTTTTGACTTTATAGTTTAAAAATGCGTTACGATTGTAACGCATTTTTTTTTCTTCAAAATAGGCAAATTCGAGTTAAATTATTTGGTGTACGTTCGTTTAACGATTAAAAACTTTTCATTGTCGATATTTTGCTAAAAAACCTACAATTTGTAAAAAATTTAGTGTAACTTTAATCATGAACCCATGAATTTCCATTTATGAAAAAGATTTCACTACTCCTTTTTTTGCTGACATCAACTATATCCATTGGTCAGAACAGCGCAGAAACTTGTGAAATATTAAACAAAATAAATGCGCTTATTCAAGCAGAACACTTAAGGCCAAAACCCGTTGATGACAGTCTTTCTGTGTTTGTTTTTGACAATCTTATTAACGAACTCGATCCTTCACGCAATATCTTCTTCAAGAGCGAATATGACGAATTGGCTCAGAAATACCGTTACAATCTCGACAATTTAATTTTAAAGAACGACTGCAGCTTTCTTACCGATATTAAAGCTACCTACATCAACGGCCTTTTACGTACTAAAAAAATTTTAGAAAAAATTCAGACCATTCCGATTGATTATACGAAGAAAGATACCATCCGTTTTTATAAAAAATCTTTTGCTTTTTATTTGAAGAAAGAAGACTTAGAAAAGGTTTGGGTAAAAAAACTGCGCTATCAAATCTTAGATGATATTGTTGAAACGAGCGATAATCTCGATTCTTTAAAAACCAATTTTAAATCTATTGAACAGGCTTCTAAAAATCAAATCGTTACAAATGAAATCTGTCGTTTTAATTCGCTAATAGACTCTAATACGAAACAGGAAGAAAAACTATACAATTTCTTCTGTACCTATTTTGACCCTCATACGGCTTATTTTAGCGATGATTCTAAAACGAGTTTTGTTGCTTCTTTGTCTAAAGAACATTTATCACTTGGAATGACGGTAAACCTCAACGAGAAAAACGAAATTATAATCGATGAGGTAGATCCAAACGGACCGGCTTATCAAACAGGACAGATAAAAAAAGGCGATCAGATTATTTCGATTTCCAATCAGAAAGAAACACTTCAGGTTTCTTGTGCTTCTTTGGAGTCTATATCGTCCATGATTTTATCTGAAAATAACAAGCATATTACGCTTACTTTAAAACGCAATTCGGGCAAAAATTTTGATGTTTATATTGAAAAACAAATGATGAAAGATGAAGAAAACTCTGTTTTCAGTTTCATCATTGGCAAAGACAGTAAAATTGGATATATAAAAATTCCGAGTTTCTATGCCGACCTTGATGGCAATAGCAGAAAAGGCTGTGCAGATGATGTGGCGCGCGAGGTTATTAAACTGCAAAGAGATAGCATACAAGGACTTGTTATTGATCTTATAGACAATGGGGGCGGCTCTATGGAAGAAGCTATAAAACTGGCAGGAATGTTTGTAGATTACGGTCCGCTTTCTATTGTAATAGATAATAAAAAAGAGAAATCTGTAATTAACGATCCGTTTAAAGGTGTTATTTATAGAGGCCCAATTGTAGTTTTGGTAAATAGCAATACGGCTTCAGCAAGCGAGTTTTTTGCTTCTATTATGCAAGATTATAACCGTGCGCTTTTGCTAGGAAGCAATACCCTCGGAAAAGCCACAATGCAGACTATTCTTCCGCTTGAAGAAGATAAAAACACGGATTTCTTAAAAATTACAATCAATAAATTTTACAGGATTACGGGCAAAAGTCATCAATATATCGGCGTAAAGCCAGATGTTGTGCTACCTGAATTTTACGAAGATATTTACCAAAAAGAAAGCGACTTTCCTACGGCGATAAAAAATGACAGCATCGAACCGTTCTTAAAATACAAGACGTATGTAAAGCGAAATTTGATAGACAAAATTGCTAAAAACAGCTCGGCGAGATTATCAGACAATTATTTTTTCAATAACATTAAAAAGATTAACCTTAAAATAGATCAGATTGTGAATGCCCCTAAAGCCGAAATTCCAATGACATTAGATTCGGTTTTCAAGCAGAAAAAGACATTAGGTGCACTTTGGACAGAGATCAATACTTTTAATGATGAAAATAATCCGCTTGATGTGTACAATTCTAGCGTTAATCAGTTTCTTCTAGGCGCTTATCCAAATGATAAAACGATTAATCAATATCAAATGGACAATCTTAAAACTAATCCGTACCTCAACGAAGCCGTAAATATCATTAATGAATTTAATGGAATTAGTAAGTAATGGTTTTGTTTCAGGTTTCAGGTTTCAGGTTTAACCGCAAAGTGCGCAAAGGTTTACGCAAGGTTCGCAAGGTTTTATTTATATAGCTTTGTAAACTTTTTTTATTTTATAACTTAACTTAAAAATTTCTTTGTGTGCTTTGCGTAAACCTTTGCGCACTTTGCGGTTAAATTCAACACAACCTAAATAACTTGAAACCTGAAACCTGAAACAAAAAAGAACAATTTTGTTTTTGTAAAAATTAGGAAAACCTTATTTTTGCATCACAAAACTAAAAATTAGAAATGGGAAGAGCGTTCGAATTTAGAAAAGGAAGAAAAATGAAACGTTGGTCTGCAATGGCCAAAACGTTTACCAGAATTGGTAAAGATATCGTAATGGCTGTTAAAGAAGGTGGACCAAACCCAGATGCCAATTCTAGATTAAGAGCTGTTATACAAAATGCGAAAGCTGCCAACATGCCTAAAGACAATGTGGAGCGCGCGATTAAAAATGCAAGTAATAAAGATACTGCCAACTATAAAGAAATTTTGTTTGAAGGATACGCTCCTCACGGAATTGCAATCTTAATTGAAACTGCTTCTGATAACAATAACAGAACTGTAGCTAATATTCGTAGTTATTTCAACAAATGCAACGGAACAATGGGAACTCAAGGTTCTGTTGAGTTTATGTTTGACCATACTTGCAACTTCAGAATTGCAAAAGACGGTATCGACGCTGAGGAATTAGAATTAGAACTTATCGATTTTGGTGCTGAAGAGGTTTTTGAAGATGAAGACGGAATCTTAATCTATGCTCCTTTTGGAAGCTTTGGTGCTTTACAGAAAGAATTAGAAAACAGAGGTCTTGAAATTTTATCTTCTGGTTTTGAGCGTATTCCGCAAATCACTAAAGAATTAACGGAAGCTCAAATTGCTGATGTTGAGAAATTGATCGAGAAAATCGAAGAAGATGATGACGTAATGAACGTTTATCATACCATGAAAGAAGAATAGTCTTTCTATCAAATATATTAAAAAAGCTCTGGATTTTTCTGGAGCTTTTTTTTACCCTAAATACAAATTCGTAAAATGATGAATTCTTATTTTAATAAATTTCAGGATGGAATATTTGTAATTATCAAATTAGACAATAAGCCATCTATTTATTTTGGAGAAAATTCATGGTGGCTTTTAGACGATTGGGAAAATGAAATTCTGAACAATAAATACTTACAAGAAATAGAACCTTTAAAAATTGAATTTGAAAGTATTTATAATGCATTTAAAACCGAATATTCCAATTTAAATAAAAGCACTTATAATAATTTTCTTCCAAGTTTGTACATTGATTTTGACCCATAAAAAGCTTTATAGCAACTTCTTTGATCAGTCTTTAGAAAATAGAATTATGGAAGGCTGGAAAGGTATTTTTATAGAAAATCAAGTTCAGTTTTTAGAACTGATTCCTGAAAATTACAAGTATTGGAAATATAAAAATTAAAATTTCTAAAACTTTTCCTGTTTCAATTTATTTGGGCTTTAGTTTCAAATAAAAAATTATATTTGCTACTATCAGATATAAACTAACTTAAATCTTCAATTATGCAATCATCAAAATTTATGAAATTTGCTGTAATAGCACTTGTAATCTTATTTATTGTGATTAGTGTTATTAGCTAAAAAAAAAATATAAGTCTTTTGATTTTCAGAAGACTTTTTTATTTCAAGACAAATTCCCTAAATGAAACTAATAGAAAACTTCTACTGCATTCAATCTGTAAATTTTGAAAACGATATTGAAGGAATAAGTTCAATAAAAACCGAATTGATAAGACCTTCCATAAAAATATTAGAAGTAGAATATTCAGAGAAAAAAAACTATAGAAAAAGGTTAGTTGGCGATTTATCTGGAGATTCTCATGAATATTTTTCATTAGAAGAATTATTGTTTTTATCCAAAACATACGGATTTGAAATCGAAGAGAGCATCTATTCTAAAGGATATTATTACAGCGTTTTAAAAATACATAAACTATATGATGTTCCAGGCTATATTACTTTAATGGAATTGGATGAAAAAGAATATCTAATGATTGAATTTAACCGTTGGCAATTTGATTATCAGCCTAGAGGAGCCGGAGAAGATAGTTTGGGCGAAGATGTAACTTATATTCTTGGCATTTGGGAATCTCCATTACTGACAGATGAAATAATTGCAAAAATAAAAAAGCGATAATTAAAAGTCAGACTACTCATTATGACCAAAATTTCAATTATAAAAAAAATACAATTAGGTGGCGAAAGATCGTTTCCAATTGAATCTCCTGATTCTGAAGTATATTTTAATTTCTACTGCGGAAATGGAGGAATAAAGCATGAAGCTATTATCTCTTTTAAAAACTCTAATTTTTTAAGCTCATTAATCGAAACTGGTCTGATAACAAATCATGATTTAGCCCAAAACAATATAGTTAAACTAGAATATTTGGAGGATCAAAACGCAGTATTTTCATTTAGGTATCAGATTTGTAATTTTAAAGATTGCCAGAACACTTATCTTTTAATTTTTGATGTTCATGAAAATAGAGGTTATTATGGCTTTTTTATACATAGAGTTTTACAGATAGAAAAAATAATTATTGAATAGTTTATGGATAAAAAAGAGCTTTTTAAAGACGCACTTATCAATGCAGGATGGTATGAAGGAAGAAACATAAAAGACGAAATTGAAAATACACCTCTTTATAAAATGTTTCCACCGAAAATTCAAGATTTTTATTGTGAATTTGGCGGTCTGACCCTTCATGCTGAAAATAAACTAGAAACAATGACTATCGATATAGATCATTTTAGCAATCTAAAAGTTGTAGAATACTATAATTTTAAGATTTATAGAATAAATGATGAAATTGATTTTAAAAAGGATAATCTTGAGTATTATTATTCAACATTGATTGGCAGACCATTGTATTATGTTGCCGGATTAATCGAAAATAACACAGTCCATATGGATGAAAATGGCAATTTTTATATCATAGACTTTATACCCCAATTTACCTGGGTTTCAGATAATGCTTTTGAGGCTCTTGCCAAAATAGTAATAGGTTCAGCATATATGTACATTTTTAATGAGCATACTATGAAATGGATGCCTCCTGTTGGAAAAGAATTACCTCACCCTCTGCCTATTAACCCATTGTTTAAAGATAATCCTTGGGGTTAAAAACTTTTGAATATGAATAAGATTCGTTTACATTCGAAAAAATTATAAAATACCTCATCGCAGAACAATGAATTTAAAAAACGAATTAGAAAAAACTTTCAATTACCTTTTTTTTGACGGCTTAAAACTGTATAAAGTAGCCAATCAATACTATGATTGGTTTAGTTCTGATGATTACGCTATTTGGAGTAATTCGTATGTAGAACTAAACAATAAAAGAATTTATATTATTAAAGAAAATGTGAAGGTATTATCGACCTTTAGATTCTATACTAAGGAAGAACTCGAATCAATATCTTCAAAATATAATTTTCAAATAAAAGAAGAAAATGGAGTTTATTATGCTTTTACAGAAACTTCCAGTTTTAGACAATTTGAAATTTCAGAAAATGATGAGCTAATTGTTATTTACTGTACCAATGGAAGTTATGCGCCTGAAAGCATTTTCATTTATGGAGTTTATGAAAAATAAAAAATGATCATAAATTATTTGAACTCATTTTAAACTAGGCCTAAAGATAGCTAAGGGTAACATTTCGATTATATTTGCAATACCTCAAATAATTAAAACTAAAAAATGCAAACATCAAAAATCACCCGAATTGCTGTCGTAGCACTAGTCCTTTTATTCTTAGTATTAAGTGTAATTAGCTGCAGTACACATACACACGTTCATAACCACCCTGCTCCATCTGGTAAAAAAATGCCACCAGGACAAGCCAAAAAAATGCATGGAGATAAAAGTGCAAAAGCTTACGCTCCAGGCCAGCAGAAAAAGAGATAATTTACAAGCCTTCTGAAATTCAGAAGGTTTTTTATTTTTATCTCAATTTTAAATAACTTCATCATTCCTATTCAAAAAATTAAGAGGAAGTTTATATATTGGATATTATATATTTTTATTAAAAGAAGTTTGAATTAGAGAATTCAAAGAACAAACTAATTATACTTTCAATATAAATGAATACTTTTAAAAGACTATCTAAATAATTTTGATATGATAACTTTAAAATATAAAATTAAACCAACTATTTATTTTGAAGACAAGGAACTTTGGATTTTTAATAATGAAATTCTAGAAATGTCCTTTTCTATGATAGAGGATGGCATTACAAGCTGTAAACGAGTAATGAATGGAGAATATCCACAAATGTCATGGGGTCTGGAAGTATCCGAATTATTGATAAATAAAGAAATGAGCACTTTGGAATATCACGGAAAATTTGTAGCAGAAATACCAACAGCAGAGATTTGTGAAATGCTAGAAAAATATCGAGACAAATTAAAAGAATATCAGAGTGAAGAAGGTTTAATATAAGATTTTTAAAAAAAACTTTCAAACTTTATCAACGAGCGAAGTACTTATGCCTGATGCCCATAAATGATTTACAGGTAAATACGAAAGACAGCTCCAATTGCCCAAAAAACACACAAAAACCTGCAGAAGAATAAAAATGAAAAAACTGTTAGCCTATATTACATTAGTCTTTGCTATTGGTGGATTAATTTCTGAATTAACACATAATTTCAGGGATCTCAAATTAATATATTATAATTTGGATCCAGCTAAATATTATGAAAAAGATAAATTATACATTTATAAGATAGAGAATAATAATTCCTCCAATTCAAGCGGATCTAATTCTTGGTATTATGGTGTTTTAGAAAAACAAAAAATAAATGAAAACATATACTATTCTACTTCTTATTTAATGGAAAATACCTCGCTAGATACAAAGGGACAATATTTAAAAGTGTGGTATTGCAAAAATGTAAACAAAACTATATTACGAGATACAAATGAACTACAACCTACAATTTATATTAAAGGTATAATTATTTATGCACTGATTTTACTCATAATTCCTTGTCTGATTTCTATTTTAAAAAAAAGTAAAAGTTAAACAGCTGTTCTTAAATCTCATTTCTTTAAATTCTCAAAACGAAAATGAAGGCTACTTAATTAAATGTAACAAGGATATTACACAAACCTTAACAATTATTTCTTAGAACCATTAATAACCTTAATCAAATAAGTTCCTTCTGGTAAATCAGTTATATTAGAGGCATTGGCACTCATTATTTGCTTTCCTTGTGAGAAAACCTCAATAGTTTTACCACTTTTATTGGTTTCTGCTGAAGTCGCGGGAGCTGCAGTCTTTACAGGCATAGCTGTTGCAACAGCTTTTTTTGATGCATTTGAAATTGCGGGACTTGAGACTGGTATGCTTTCGGTTACCGGAGCACCACTTGGTTTGGAACTATTATACGCTTCCCTCACCTGTTCGTCTGTCATGGCAACACTATACAATCTTAAATCATCAATATCTGCATTGATGCTCGTTGAGGTATTCAATTTTCCAAGATTTAAAATATAACCTTTTGCTGCACGCTGAATTCCTTCTGCAGATTTTAGCAATTCGCCATTTCGGTAGATTTTAGAAATATTTCCATCATAAGTAATACTATAAAAATACCAAGTTTCTTTTACTAAAGGCACAGAAACAATTACATTATTTGCGTCTCCCCATCCTACCAAACTTACATCTGCGCTAGATCCTACTGCTGGCTGCTGAACTAATCCAAAGTATTGCCCGTTTACGGCATTACCATATCCTAAAATATAATTAGGAATGTTGACCGCATTAAATTTTACCCAAACCGATATTGTTTTTGGTTTATTATCTTGTGGAAGCTCTCCTACCACAGCCTGATACCCCTTATTTACAAGTCGTAAAGCACTTTTAGGACTTCCCATTCTATCGTTTACAAAAAGCGGTGTGCCTAAAAATGAAATGGAGTTATCGGCACTGTTTAAATTTCCGTTGAAATTAAACTCCTGCACCGGATTTTGCGCATTGGCAGTTAAAAAATTTACAAACAATAAAGTGAGTAATATTTTTTTCATAGTAGTAGCTTTTATCAGAATAGTTTTGGTTTAAGGCAAATAGCAACTGACTGTAAAATTTAAATTCTTTAGATTTTGCAGTTCTAAAATTTCGTTTATTATTTTTAGAAAATTTGTTAAAACTATAATTAAAATTCAGCATCTCCAAACAATTCCTACACACAAATGCATAATTCTCACAAAAATACTTTTACCCATCAAACACCTTTCTTTTACAGAATATTTGAAGTGCTACAGAGTTATCTATCGAACAAATTAAAAAAAGCCTTCTGAACACAGAAAGCTTTCCTTACTATTCCAAAAACCCAATTGCTTGCGCAATAAAAAAACTAACTAACATTTAAAAACTAAAAAACCTTTATTTAGAAGTAATTTTCTTTGACGGAGTGCTGGTAATTTTTAATAAATAAGTCCCTTCTGGAAGATTGCTAATATTTGCCGCATTACTTCCTACTATTTTTTGTCCTTGCGAATAAATTTCAACTGTCTTAGATGCACCACTTATATCGCTTGAACTAATAATCGTCTCATTTGCAGTTTTTGCTTTTACGGCCGTTTTTGCCGTTTTTGTTTCTACAGAAGTCGCAACCAAATTAGTTGCTTTTTCGCTTTCATATAATCCTGTTACCTGCTCTGGCGTTAAAGCTACATCGTAAATCTTTAAATCGTCTATATCAGCATTTATTCCAACCATTGTATTTATTTCGCCCAATCTAAAAATAGTACCATTAGTAGATCTGGCCATACCTTCTAAATATTTCAATAATTTGCCATCTCGGTATATTTTAGAGGTAGTTCCTTCATAAGTAATGGTATAATTGTACCAAACACTTTTTTCTAGAGATGTAGACACAATAACATCATTAGAAGCTCCCCAAGCTGCTAAACTCAAATCGGAGTTAGAAGTAGTGGTTGCTTGATGTAATAAGCCACAGTATTGAGCATTTAACGGATTTCCGTACCCCCAAATATAGTTTGCGTTTGAAATATCATTGAACTTAACCCAAATACTAACTGTTCTTGAGCTTTTTCCTTGAGGGAGATTGTCAATTACAGCTTCTAGAGCTTTATTATTCAATCGCTGAGCTCCTTTTAAAACTCCAGCTCTGTCTGCTACGAAATTGTTGGTACCGATAAACGAAGTGGTGTTTGCAGTATTATTTAAAGTACCATTAAAGTTAAATTCCTGAATCGGTGTTTGCGCATTCACATTCAAATAACTTACAAACAATACTGTTAGTAGTATTTTTTTCATAATAGTAGATTTTAGGGATTAAACAACTATGTTATTTTAATACCCCTAAACTATATTATTATGGTCTCGAGCTAAAATATTTCCGACAACTTACCTAAATACTCGTTAAAATAACGTTTTTTAAGCATTTCATCTATAAAAAGTCATTTTTTAAAAATCAAAAATTTCATTAAAACTTTAAATTAAATTTATTAATCTTAATAATTTCCTACGTATAAATACGGTACAATCAACAAAATAATAAATTTTAACTTTTACACTTTTGTTCACTTACGGAAAAAGAAGCCAACAAAAAAAACTCCATTCGAAAATTACGAATGGAGTTTCTATATTAATATAAAGTACTATATATTACTTTACGAATTCAATTTTTTGAGCTTCTTCTTCATTAACACTATCAAAGAAACCTTGCTCGTTCATCCAGTCATCGCTGAATACTTTACTCATGTAACGAGAACCATGATCTGGGAAGATAGCAATAATATTACTTTCTTTTGTAAATTCTCCTTCTTCAGCATATTGTTTAATAGCTTGCATTACTGCTCCAGAAGTATATCCAACAAATAAACCTTCTTTTCTAGTAATCTCTCTAGCAGAGTGAGCACTTTCTTCGTCTGTTACTTTCATGAACTTATCAATAATATCAAAATCTGTAGCCGATGGGATTAAGTTTTTACCAAGACCTTCTATACGATAAGGGTAAATTTCTTTGCTATCGAATTCTTTTGTCTCATGGTATTTTTTCAATACAGAACCAAAAGCATCAACTCCTAAAATTCTAATATTTGGATTTTTTTCTTTTAAGAATTTTGCAGTTCCAGAGATAGTTCCTCCTGTTCCGCTGCAAGCAACTAAGTGCGTAATTTGTCCTTTTGTTTGTTCCCAAATCTCTGGACCTGTAGTGTTGTAGTGAGCATCAATATTTAATTGATTAAAATATTGATTAATGTAGACTGAACCTTTTGTCTCTTCGTGCAAACGTTTTGCTACATTATAATAAGATCTTTCATCATCTGCAGAAACGTGAGCCGGACAGACATACACTTTGGCGCCTAAACTTCTCAACATGTCAATTTTATCTTTAGATGATTTTGAACTTACAGCCAAAATACAATTGTAACCTTTAATAATGCTTACCATTGCTAAACTAAATCCTGTGTTACCAGATGTTGTTTCGATAATGGTATCTCCCGGAGATAGAATTCCTTTTCTTTCGGCTTCTTCAATAATATATAGTGCTATTCTATCTTTTGAGGAATGACCTGGGTTGAAAGCTTCTACCTTTGCGTAGAAATTTCCTTCTAACTCTTCGGTAATTTTATTTAGCTTAATAAGGGGGGTGTTTCCTATTAACTCTAAAACATTATTATAAGCAGTTATTTCTTCTTTCATAAAAAAATAGTTAATCAAAGGTCTTTTCTAAATTAACCTTGATAGGTTGCAAATTTAACAAAAAATTTCTAATTAGCTTTTAATTTTTTCTAAATCTAATAAAAAACTAAATTCTTTTGCTAAGTCTTTTAAAGCCTCAAAACGTCCCGAAGCCCCGCCATGACCTGCATCCATGTTGGTATCTAAAAACAAAAGTTTATTATTTGTTTTCAAATCTCGCAATTTCGCAACCCATTTAGCTGGCTCCCAATATTGTACCTGCGAATCATGAAGACCAGTAGACACATACATATTAGGATATTCTTGTGCTTTTACGTTATCGTAAGGCGAATACGACAACATATAATCGTAATATTCTTTCTTGTTTGGGTTCCCCCATTCGTCATACTCTCCAGTTGTAAGCGGAATACTGTCGTCCAACATCGTGGTAATTACGTCTACAAAAGGCACCTGAGCGATAACGCCATTATACAATTCAGGAGCTTCATTTACAATCACTCCCATTAAAAGTCCTCCAGCAGATCCTCCCTCAGCATAAAGATGTTCAGGAGAAGTATACTTTTGGTCTATTACAAATTTAGAGCAATCGATGAA
The DNA here is from genome assembly GCF_002303885.1 of Flavobacterium sp. ACN2. Taxonomy (GTDB): domain Bacteria; phylum Bacteroidota; class Bacteroidia; order Flavobacteriales; family Flavobacteriaceae; genus Flavobacterium. The sequence goes on from NZ_MRCM01000016.1 coordinate 71,464, forward strand.
ATCTGTAAAGGTATTTTTCTTTTTTAACAGTTTTCCGTCTTCATACCATTGTCTTCCTAAGTCCTCGCCTCCTCTGATATGCGCAATAGCATAAACAAATCCGCGGTCTAAAAGTGATAATCTTGTTGAAGAAAAGTACGTATCCATCGTAATTCCGTACGAACCGTATGCGTAAAGCAGTAACGGATTTTTACCATTTTTCTCCAATCCTTTTCTGTAAACCATCGAAATAGGCACTTTTACACCATCTCTCGCTGTTGCCCAAACTCTTTCTTCTATATAATTGTTCTTATCAAATTTTCCTCCCAAAACCTCTTGTTCTTTCAAGATTTCTTTGGTTTTTGTCTTCATATTAAAATCAATTACAGAAGACGGCGTTGCCAATGATTGATAACTGTAACGCAAAATATCAGTATCAAAATCAACATTGGTTGTCGTGTACGCATTATACGTTTCACTGCCAAAAGGAAGATAATAATCTGGCTCATCGCCCCAAGGCATGATTCTGATATGATTTAATCCGTTAGAACGTTCTTCTACGACTAAATAATTCTTAAAGATTTCAATATCTTCCAACAAGACATCTTCTCTATGCGGAATAAGATCTACCCAGTTTTTCTTTCCTGTTTTACCTTCAGGCGTTTTCATCAATTTAAAATTGGTCGCCTTATCTTTATTGGTTAGAATATAAAAAGAATCTTCGTAATGAGAAATACTGTATTCTAACCCGCGTACACGAGGCTGAAAGACTGTAAATTCTCCATCTGGATTACTTGAGTTTAGAATTCTATATTCTGTCGTCAAAGTACTCCCAGAACCAATTACAATATATTTTCTTGATTTTTCTTTACTGATCGACACATTAAAAGTATCATCAGTTTCATCAAAAACCAAAACATCATTTTCAGATGCAGTATTTAATTTATGTCTAAAAACCTTATCGGCTCTCAACGTAACTTGATCTTGTCTCACATAAAAAATAGTACTGTTGTCATTTGCCCAAACTGAAGCTCCTGTAACATTTTCTATTTTATCCGCCAAGATTTCACCAGTCTCTAAGTTTTTTACTTGAATCGTATAAATTCTTCTTCCAACAATATCTACTCCAAAACTAGCAAATTTGTTATCTGGACTAATGCTTAAACCACCTAATTTGAAATAAGCGTGTCCTTTTGCCATTTCGTTACAATTAAAAAGAATTTCTTCTTCGGCAGAAAGGCTTCCTTTTTTTCTAGCAAAAATTGGATAATCCTGCCCTGTTTCGAAACGTGTAATATAAAAATATCCGTTATAGAAATAAGGAACAGAAGAATCGTCTTCTTTAATCCTTGCTTTCATCTCTTCAAACAGACTATCTTTTAAATTTCGGGTATGAGAAGTCATGCTTTGGTAATAAGCATTCTCCTTATTTAGATAATCAATTACTTCAGAATCCTCTCGGTCATTAAGCCAGAAATAGTTGTCAATTCTAGCTTCTTTATGTTTTTTTAATGTCTTTGGAATTATTTTAGCCTTTGGGGCCGATATATCATTTTGCATTTATTGAGCATTAATTTTTAAATATGAAGACGCAAAAATAGCACAAACCCAACAGAACAGAATTAATTTTTTCTTAAATTATTCTATTGAATTCACACAGCAATATAGTAATTTTGTCTGAAATAATTTAAAAAATCAACAAAAATGGATTTAATGGGAATGATGGGCAAACTTAAAGAAACCCAGCAAAAAATTGAAGATACTAAAAAGCGTTTAGATACTGTTTTGATTGATGAACAAAGCGCTGACGGATTATTAAAAGTTACTATCACTGCAAGCAGAAAAATAAAATCGCTTTCTATTGATGATTCTCTTTTAGAAGATAAAGAGCAATTAGAAGACTATTTAATTGTAACGTTAAATAAAGCTATAGAAAAAGCAACAAGTGTAAACGAAAAAGAATTAGACGCTGTAGCTAGAATGGATATGCCGTCTATTCCTGGAATGGATAATTTGTTTAAATAAGATTCTAAGAAACTAAGATTCTAAGTTTCTGAGTTTTCCCTATTGAAGACTTAGAAACTTAGAATCTTAAAAACTTAGTAACTTTCTCTAAAACTTCGAAAGCGTATCTATTACATACGTATGCATCACTTCTTTATAATCTAAATGTGTTACAATACGAAGTTTGTTATGCCCTAGCGAACTTATCAATATATTTTTCTGTTTTAATTTTTCGATTAGCAATTGGTCGCTGTAACCTTCTGCAAGCGAAAAAATCAAAATATTGGTTTCAACGGGTTCAATAGATGCAATCCAAGGTTTTGTGCTTAAAATCTTTGCAATTTCTTTCGCTCTGCGATGATCTTCTGCCAATCTTTCGATATTATGAGCCAAAGCATATAATCCTGCCGCAGCCAAATAACCAACTTGACGCATTCCTCCACCCAATATCTTCCTGATTCTCAACGCTCTGTGAATATCAGCTTTACTTCCAAGCAGTACAGAACCAATTGGAGCACCTAATCCTTTAGACAAACAAACTGAAATTGTATCGAAAATTGCTCCAAATTCTCTGGGATTCTGTCTTTTAGCCACTAATGCATTCCAGATTCTCGCACCATCTAAATGAAACTTCAAATTATGAGCATCACAGACTTTTTTTATCTCTTTTAAATCTTCTAATTCGTAACAAGCGCCACCACCTTTATTAGTTGTATTTTCTACACAAACCAAACTCGTTAGCGGACTATGATAAAACTCTGGATCGTTTATTGCGGCTTTTACTTGCGCAGCAGTTATCATTCCGCGATTTCCATCCAATAAACAGCAAGAAACACCGCTATTAAAAGAAACTCCTCCACCTTCATAATGATAAACGTGAGCATATTTATCTGCAATTAATTGTTCTCCAGGCTGCGTGTGCAGTTTAATTGCAGTCTGGTTTGCCATAGTTCCAGACGGAAAAAAAAGTCCAGCTTCCATACCAAAAAACTCCGCTGTTCTATTTTCTAATTCAATCACCGTTGGGTCCTGTTTGTATACATCATCGCCGACATGAGCGTTAAACATATACTGAAGCATCTCATAAGTAGGCTTTGTTATGGTATCGCTGATTAAATTTATTTCCATATTCTAAAAACTATATCTTATTTTTGTATGCAAAATTACGTATTACAAATAGTTATTCTGGGCAAGTTTAATAAAATTTAACTCGCTCGTTTCTATAGACCAAATTAACGTAATAATTCTAAAAAACATATAAAAACCTATTAATTAATTTATGACAACAGCCGAACAAGTAAAAGGTATTGTGGAGCGCCTTGGTGCGTTGAGGAGGTATCTTTGACGTCGATGCTAAACTAATCGAGATTGCAAACGAAGAAGAAAAAACTTTTGCTCCTGATTTTTGGAACAATCCAAAAGAAGCAGAGAACATTGTAAAGAACCTTCGAAACAAGAAAAAATGGATTGAAGATTATGACAAAGCCGTATCACTTACAGAAGAATTACAGCTAGCTTATGATTTTTACAAAGAAGGAGAACTTACTGTAGAGGAACTGGATGAACAATATGAAGCGGCACAAGCACATATTGAAAATATCGAGTTCAAAAACATGCTTTCTGACGAAGGCGACAGCTTAAGTGCGGTAGTTCAAATTACTGCAGGAGCTGGCGGAACTGAAAGTTGCGATTGGGCAGGAATGCTGATGCGTATGTACATGATGTGGGGAGAAAGCTATGGCTACAAAATCAAAGAACTTAACTTTCAAGAAGGCGACGTAGCTGGAATTAAAACCGTAACTTTAGAATTCGAAGGAGATTATTCTTTTGGATATTTAAAAGGAGAAAATGGTGTTCACCGTTTGGTTCGTATTTCGCCTTTTGACAGTAATGCAAAACGTCATACTTCTTTCGTATCGGTTTATGTTTATCCATTAGTTGATGATAGTATTGAAATCGACATTAATCCTGCCGATATCGAAATCACAACTTCTCGTTCGAGTGGTGCTGGTGGACAGAATGTAAATAAAGTTGAAACTAAAGTTCAGTTAGTTCACAAACCAACTGGAATTCAGATTCAATGTTCTGAAACCAGATCTCAGCAAGACAACAGACAACGTGCCATGCAAATGCTTCGTTCTCAATTGTATGAAATCGAATTGAAGAAACAACAAGCGCAACGTGCTGATATTGAAGCTGGAAAAATGAAAATCGAATGGGGTTCGCAAATTCGTAATTACGTTATGCAACCTTATAAATTGGTAAAAGACGTTCGTACAGGTTACGAAACCAGCGATGTGGACGGTGTAATGAACGGAAATATCGATCCATTCCTTAAAGCCTATCTAATGATGATGGGACAGAAGGAAGAGGAATAGTATTCAGTGTTCAGTGTTCAGTTTTTTTTTAGTGGTCAGTTGCAGTAAACTTGAAACCTGAAACTTTAAACTTTAAACTTTAAAACAAAAAAGTTATGATAAAATGGGCAGATGTAATTCATTTTACAAATAAAGGAAATCCAACTCCAGACAAAAGAGTGGAGAAAACGGATGAAGAATGGAAACAAATTCTAACTCCAGAAGAATTTCAGGTTACACGTTTAAAGGGAACTGAAAGATCTTTTAGCTCAGAAATGTGCAGTTTATTTGAACCTGGAATTTACGAATGTAAATGCTGCGGCACTTTATTGTTTGATGCCAGCGAAAAGTTCGAATCTGGAACAGGATGGCCCTCTTTTACACAACCCGTAAAAGAAAATGCGGTTGGATATCACGCCGATAGATCTCACGGAATGATCCGTGTTGAAGTAACCTGTAATGTTTGCGATTCGCATTTAGGCCACATTTTTCCTGATGGTCCGCCTCCAAGTGGCTTACGCTACTGCATTAACGCAGTTTCTTTATCAAAAATCAAAGAATAATACATCAAAAAGCGGTTCATTAAAACGAATCGCTTTTTTTATTAAACCCTCACTATAAATGATTTAACAAAACAAATGTAAGCGATAACCTAACAATTAAATTATTTATTTTCTATACTCACTTTTCAATTATTCTACACAAAATACCCAAGCGTCTATTACTCAATTTATTAAAAAACCCTCATTAAATTAATACACTGAATGTTAATTTTGTAAAAATTACCATCTTATTTTAAACATTTATTAAGAAACGTGAAAAAATAATTAGGTAATTAAAATCTAATTCATTTTATTTGGCAAAAAATAACCCTTTAGTCGATTAAAATTTGTCAATGAGATCCTATTCAATTCAAGAAATTAGCGAAGTTATTAATGGTGTAATTTACGGCAGTACTTCACAAAGCGTAACTGCAACAGAACAATTAGAAAAAGCAACGACTTCGGAAATCTCATTTATCGGAAATAAAAAATACGAAAAATACTGGTCGACATCTAATGCTTCCATTGCAGTTGTAAACGAAGATATTTCAATAGAGCCTGGAGAGAACCGCGCTTTTATAAAAGTAAAAAATGCCGATTTGGCAATGTCACAAATCCTTGCCCTTTTTGCTCCCCCTCCCCCAATCTTTCATAACAACATTCATAAAACAGCCACTATAGACGAAACCGCTATAATTGGTGAAGGCGTTAAAATTGGCGCTGGCTGCTACATTGGCCCAAAAGTAGAAATTGGCGCTAACACCGTAATTTATCCTAACGTGACCATTTTAGACGAATGTACAATCGGAAGAAACACGATTATCTGGTCTGGAACCGTTATTCGTGAACGTTGTCATATCGGAAGCGAATGCATCATTCATCCAAATGCAACAATTGGTGCAGATGGTTTTGGATTTCGTCCTTGCACAGAAAAAGGATTGGTAAAGATTCCGCAAATTGGAAATGTTATCATTGGAAATGGAGTTGAAATTGGCGCAAATTCTTGTGTTGACCGAGGAAAATTCAGCTCTACAATTCTTGGCGACGGATGCAAAATTGACAATTTAGTTCAGATTGGACATAATAGCAAATTAGGCAAGTTCTGCATTATGGCTGGAAACAGTGGTTTAGCAGGTTCTGTAACCTTAGGAAACGGAGTTATTATTGGCGGAAGCGCTTCTATAAAAGACCACACTACAATTGGAGATGGTGCCATAATTGGTGCCGGATCTGGCGTTACTGGAGATGTTCCTGCAGGAAAAACAATGTTGGGATACCCTGCCGTTGAAGCTCGTGATGCTTTAAAACAATGGGCTTTGCTTAAACAAATGGTTTGCATTCCTAAAAAATAATTCAATTCTATTTATAAAAAAAACATCCGCTTTTGCGGATGTTTTTTTGTTTTATAAAGCTTCACATTCAAAGCCAATAACTTTCATCAGGAAAATTACTTTTTCGATGATATCATCTTTACATTCAAATCTGAGAATATTATCACGATCTTCAAGATCAAAATTCCATTTTGAATCTGGAAACAAACGATTCAGTTTTGGCGTAACTTTCTTCACTTTCGAAATGCTGTCAACATTTGTTTTGAATACAAAAATCATGATTTTACCCGTTTTTAATCTTACTTAAAATTTTAGAATCAATATAAAAAGTACCAAAGGGAATTATACAAGCTAAAAGCACTTTCCATGTTGTAGTTGCAAACTTCCAGTTCTGCTCTACTCCAACGCTTATTGTATTAAATACAAAAAGTAGAAATAAAGCTCCATGAATGGTTCCTACTGGCCTGGTCAAAAATGGCATTTCAAAAATATATTTCATGGGCATTGCTATAAAAAGCAAAATCAAAAGTGAAGTTCCTTCGAGAAATCCAATAATTCGTAAACGTCCGGTATTGGTGTGAAATAAATTTTTCATAATTATCTAAAATAAGGTCGGTTAGCAAGAGGTGAAAATGGCCACGGAATGGCAATAAAAATGATTATTAAAGCGATAGAAAACCAAATAAGCATGGTTTTAAACTTCTCTTTGTCAGAAAGTTTTCTTTTGGCTAAAGCAGATCCAATTGTTATAAAAATAATCGCTACAAGCATTAAAGTAATATGAATAATTCCGAAGAAAGAAGCATCCAGATTTTGAACAGCATCTTTATAATTTCTCCAAAAATATTTCACAATTGGACTTTGCACATATACCAATATTCCAAAGAGAAGCTGAATATGAGCAATTGTGGCTGTCCAGTGTCTGAGGAGATTATCCTTTTTGGTAAAAGGAAGTTTTTGAGAATAACCTTTGTAAGCAATAAAAATAGAATACAGTAAGCTTACTAATACAAGCCACCTCACAAATGAATGGCCTTCTAAAAGTGTTTGATACATTGTTTTTTGATTTTAGACAATGCAAATATATTCAAAAACATACTAATTGGTATGTTTTTGAATATTAATTTTATTTCAAACCATTCAAATAAACATTAAGTTCCTTTAAATAAACTAGATAAGAAGAATTATCGTTCTGAAGTTTCCCGAAATTTCGTATTCCCCAATAACCAGATAAGATAAAAAATGCTACTTGTTCACCAACGACATCTTTACGAATTAAACCTGCTTCTTTTCCTTTTTCAATTGAATTGATGATGGTTGCCTTCCATAAATCAACCAATTCGGCTAAAGCTTCACTGAATTTAGTATTCCATGGCGTCATTTCCTGAGTAAGATTTCCAACTGGACAGCCGTATTTTACCTGCAGGAAAGGATCTTCAAACAACAAATATGAAATCATATTATAAAAATCTTCAATAGGATTTTGAGAGGCTTCTGTTGGCTTTATGAAATGTTCCTGCATCGTTGGTTTTAGAATTTCTTCAATAATTGCAACTCCCATTTCATCTTTCGTTTTAAAATGATAGTAGAAAGCACCTTTTGTTACTTGAGTTGTCGCAATAATTTCATCAATACTAGTGGTTTGATACCCTTTGGTATAAATCAATTCAAATGCTTTATGTAGAATTGAAAGTCGTGTATTTGCCGCTTTTGACATAAAAAATACTAATTAGTATGAAATAACAAATTAAAGAAAAATAATTGAGTAATCCTTCTCGCCCTACTTTTGAAAAATACAATGAAAAAACATTTGCAAGCTATTTCTTAAATTCGTGAAGCTACTCATTTATTTCAATTGATTTTGTAAATTAGCCAACACTATTTTATCAAATCAATACTACATCATGGATTTAAACTTCAATAAAAACGAAGATCACAATAAATTACTTCTTTCTGAACTAAAACAAAAATTCGCCAAAGTAAAATTAGGCGGAGGCGAAAAAAGAATCGAAAAACTGCATGCTGAAGGTAAAATGACCGCTCGCGAAAGAATTGCTTATTTATTGGATGAAAATTCTAAAAGTATTGAGATTGGAGGGTTTGCTGGAGAAGGAATGTACCCAGAACATGGTGGCTGCCCTTCTGGAGGTGTTGTGGTGAAAATTGGCTACATCAAAGGCAAACAATGTATTGTAGTTGCCAATGATGCAACTGTAAAAGCCGGAGCTTGGTTTCCGATTACAGGAAAGAAAAATCTTCGTGCGCAGGAAATTGCGATGGAAAACCGACTTCCTATAATTTATCTTGTAGACAGTGCAGGAGTTTATCTGCCAATGCAAGATGAAATTTTTCCAGACAAAGAACATTTTGGACGTATTTTTAGAAACAACGCTCAAATGAGCAGCATGGGCATTACCCAAATTGCTGCCGTTATGGGAAGCTGTGTTGCTGGCGGAGCTTATCTGCCAATTATGAGTGACGAAGCTCTAATCGTTGACAAAACGGGAAGTATTTTCCTTGCTGGAAGCTATTTAGTAAAAGCTGCTATTGGAGAAACAATAGACAATGAAACTTTAGGTGGTGCGACAACACATTGCGAAATTTCAGGCGTTACCGATTATAAAGCCAAAGACGATAAAGATGCTTTAGATAAAATCAAAAATATTGTAGATAAAATTGGTGATTTTGATAAAGCAGGCTATAGCCGAATCAAATCGGAAAAACCGGCATTAGAACCAAATGACATTTACGGAATCCTTCCAAAAGCCAGAACCGAACAATACGATATGATGGAAATCATTAAGCGTCTGGTTGATAATTCAGAATTTGAAGCTTACAAAGAAGGTTACGGACAATCTCTAATTACAGGTTATGCCAGAATTGATGGCTGGGCTGTAGGTATTATCGCCAACCAAAGAAAAGTGGTGAAAACCAAAAAAGGAGAAATGCAGTTTGGCGGTGTTATTTATTCTGACAGTGCCGATAAAGCTACTCGTTTTATTGCCAATTGCAACCAGAAAAAAATTCCATTGGTGTTTTTACAAGATGTTACTGGTTTCATGGTAGGTTCAAAATCTGAACATGGCGGAATTATTAAAGACGGTGCCAAAATGGTAAATGCTGTAAGCAATTCAGTTGTTCCAAAATTTACAGTTATTGTCGGAAATTCATACGGAGCAGGAAACTATGCTATGTGCGGAAAAGCTTATGATCCTCGATTAATATTTGCATGGCCAAGCGCAGAACTTGCTGTAATGGGTGGAACTCAAGCGGCAAAAGTATTAGCACAAATTGAAGCTTCTTCGCTTAAAGCAAAAGGAGAGAAAGTCGATGAAGCCAAAGAAACAGAGCTATTCAATAAAATAAAAGCACGTTACGACGAGCAGACTTCTCCTTATTATGCAGCCTCAAGATTGTGGACAGACGCAATTATTGATCCATTAGAAACCCGCAATTGGATTTCAATGGGAATTGAAGCTGCAAACCACGCTCCTATTCAAAAACCATTCAATTTGGGAGTCATTCAAGTTTAGTAATTTAAGAATTCTTAAAGAAACATTAAATTAAAAGCAAGAAGCTTATTTTCAATATGTTAAAAATAAATATTTAATTAAAAATTAGTAACTTAGTAATGTAATTTTTAATCACACAACATCATGGAAAATGTAAAAAGTTTGAATAAATGGGCAAATTCGCACACTTATTTACCAGTTGATTTAGTACGTATTGTTTTGGGTGGATTTTTATTTATGAAAGGTGTCTCTTTCGTCACCAATATTCAATACCTGCATGATTTGATTTCCCCTATCGATAAGTATGGCGGAGGTATGTTTATGCTACATTACATTGCTCCTGCCCACATGATTGGTGGTATAATGATTATTTTTGGACTTTTAACCAGATGGGCAATAGCAGCTCAATTACCAATTTTATTCGGAGCCGTTCTCATTAACTTTATGGGACAAATGCACTCCGAAAGTTTAGTTTTAGCATTAATCATTTTATTTGTCTGCATCTTTTTCCTATTCTATGGAAGCGGTAAACACTCGGCAGATTACTATTTTAAAATGCAACAATAACTCTTAAGGCCCCATTTTATTGGGGTCTTTTTTTTGAGTGTTAATTAATTCTATAAAATTTCTTTAATTGCGTTTTATGACTTAAATTCGCCGGCATGAATTGGATTCGTAAAACCGTTATTTTCATTACGCTTTTGCTAGCGGGATTGTTTGCTTATCAGGCAGACCAAGCTTCTGCACGCATAATCGAAACAGAAAAATCGGATACCAATTTCTGTAAAGACGTTTTAGATTCTTCTGCATTTATACAGCCTCAGGGAAGTTATCAGTTTGCGGCAAACATCAAAACAAATCCTAGCGGAATTATTAAATGTTTTGACACGCTATTACCGTTAATCCCACAACATCAAACCGTTACTTATAACACAGCATATACTAAACTCTTTACTACTCAAAGTAAAAAGGTTTTGGTCATACTTTATGCTTTCCATTTTTTCTGGTAAATAAATACTTGATTTTTCTTTAGAAGATTTATTCTTCTAGCTCTTAATTAGCCGTTTTCAAACTGAAAACCGCTTTGTATATCATTTATTTATTTCATTAAAAACATCATGGAAACTACTACTACCATTATGGGTATTGTGATTTTAATTATTGTCGCTATCCCAGTATATTTTTCTGCGCGCTCATCTGCAGCTAGTAAATCAAGAATTTTAAACATCAAGAAAAGATTCAATCCAAATCATCCAGAAGATTTTGACTTGACAGAATCAATCAACAATAAGACTTTAACGATTGACCAGAAAAATAATAAATTCATTTTGATGAATTTCAATCCAAATCAGCAGGAATCAACCTATGTCGACTTAAATACAATTGCTTCCAGCAAATTAATTCCGACAACAGATGCTGGTTCTGATACAATTATCAAAATTGATTTCGAATTTCAAGAAAAAGAAACATCCAAAAAAATATTAATTCCATTCTATGATTTTGATGATGACCGCATCAAACAGATTAGTGTCTATCAAGATCATCAGTTTGCGAAAAAATGGCTTAAAATCATCCAAGATTCTATATCACGTTAGTTATTTAATTCAGTAAAGAGACTCAATTTTGGGTCTCTTTTTTTTTACAAGTTATATGATATTTGTCATTTTATGTCTTCGCCTTAAGTTTTAATTTTGATGAAAACTAAATCCGTCGTTATGAAAATTTCTTTGACACAAAAGTACAATGTCCCAGGTCCAAGATATACTAGTTATCCGACAGTTCCATATTGGAACGAAGCTGACTTTACATCAGAAAAATGGATTACTACTTTAAAACAATCATTCTCAGAAAGCAATTCAAAGAACGGAATCAGTTTATACATTCACCTGCCTTTTTGCGAAAGCATGTGCACTTTCTGCGGATGCAACAAACGTATTACTAAAAATCATTCAGTAGAAGAGAAATACATTCAGGCAGTTCTTAAAGAATGGGAAATGTATTGTGATTTACTTCCAGAAAAGCCCGTTATTAAAGAAATACATTTAGGGGGAGGAACTCCAACATTCTTTTCAAAAGAAAATCTGGAGAGCCTTATAAACGGAATTTTTAAAAATGCTGTGAAAGCAGCAAATCACGAATTTAGTTTTGAAGGACACCCAAACAATACAACTTACGAACAGCTTAAAAAACTTTACGAATTAGGCTTTCGCCGAGTAAGTTTTGGAGTTCAAGATTACTCTGCAACTGTTCAAAAAGCTATAAATAGAATTCAGCCATTTCATAATGTTGCCAAAGTAACTTTTTGGGCAAAAGAAATTGGCTACACATCAATTGGACACGATATTATCTTTGGACTTCCGTTTCAAACTATTGAAGATGTAATAGATACAGTTGAAAAAACCAACTCATTAAAACCAGACAGGCTAGCATTTTACAGTTATGCGCACGTACCTTGGATAAAAGGGAATGGACAACGAGGTTTTAATGACGAAAATCTACCTAAAGATTCGGAAAAAAGAAAACTGTATGAAATTGGTAAAAAACTTTTAATTCAAAACGGCTATCATGAAATTGGTATGGACCATTTTGCTTTAGCAGACGATAGTTTATATAAAGCCGCACATAACGGAAATCTGCACAGAAATTTCATGGGCTATAGTGCTTCTAAAACACAAGTTATGATTGGACTTGGCGTATCTTCTATTAGCGACAGCTGGTATAGTTTTGCACAAAACACCAAAAGTCTAGAGGAATATTACGAGATTTTAGAGTCTGACCAACTTCCTGTTGTAAAAGGTCATATTTTGAACGCTGAAGATCTAATCATTAGAAAACATATTCTGAATTTAACCTGCGAATTGGAGACTTCCTGGTCTGGTGAATCTCTCAATTTTGCCGAACTTCCTGAGGTTATAATTGCTTTAAAAGAAATTAAAAACGATAATTTAATTGTTGTTGAAAGTAATAAAATCAAAATTACAGAAGAAGGAAGACCTTTTGTACGTAATATTTGTATGGCTTTTGATTTACATCTAAAAAGAAAGTCACCGGAAACAAATTTGTTTTCGATGACCGTATAAAATCTTTTTAAAATATCTTTTTAGTGGCAGTTTGGAGTCTGCTGCACAAATAAACTCATGTTTGAAGGAGAAATATAAGGAATACCCAATCCTAATCCGCGAAGGATAAATAAAACTCCAATTATAACTGCTACATAAGGAATTGCCTTTTGAATTTTGTTTCTGAAAGGCAATTTAAGCAATGTATTGACATAAACTACAATAGTCATCAAAGGAATTGTTCCGATTCCAAACAAAAGCATATAAAGCACACCAAAACCTGCACTCTGCATGGCAATTGCTCCAAACAAAGCAACATAAACCATTCCGCAAGGCAAAAATCCGTTTAGAAGACCAATTGTAAAAAGAGATTTATAGCTCTTGTTTTTAAACTGACTTCCTAAATTCGCTTTAATTTTAGAAATGATTTTATATACTGGCTTAGAAAAATTGTATTGCGCAAATTTCTTCTCAGGAATCAAAACCACGACAATCATAATTACACCAATAATTATTGACATTTTCTGCTGTAATCCTGCGAGAAAAAAACCTCTTCCTAGCAATCCAAAAATCAACCCAATTGCTGAATACGCAGTTAATCGACCAAAATGATATGTCATAATCTGTGTTGCTCTTTTGGCTTCATTTTGCCTGTCTACAGGAAGCATCATAGCAATTGGTCCGCACATTCCAACACAATGCAGACTACTGATTAAACCTAAAAAGAAAGCAGAGAATAACATTTTATTTTAGTTTACGTAAATAACTTCTTTAGTGAGATATTTTTTACCCTCATACTGCCACTCCATATTAACATCCCAGCGTCCTTTCAATAATTTTTTCTGTGGAATAATAATTTCTGAATTAGTTAAAGCAATTTGAGTATTAAAATCGAATTTTTTGTTTGAAGGTCTATACAATTGAATATTCCCTTTCACTTTGTCACTTTCAAATCCTGCAGGAAAAATTACCGCTACACCATCTTCAGTATATTTTATTGATGGCTTATGCTGTAAATCGTGTGCATTTTGAATCCTTGCCATTTCGTCCTGAAAGTGCGTATCGTGTTTGTAATATTCTTCAACTACCAGATCGTTATCGTATTTAGAATTTGACTGCACTTCAAAAACAAAATATAAAATGAATGTCATAAACAATCCGAATGCAATGACAATTCCAGTTCCCCAATTAAATTTCATAATACTATATTTTTAATTAAAACTACGTGGTCCTAAGAAATTTGTTGTTGTTGTTTCTATGAGTTCAGAACCATTATAAACCCCAATTTTCACCTTTGTTTTATCACTTTCCAATAAAACTTCATCGATTTCGATGAATAATGTTCCTTGAGAAATTCCTTCTTTTGCAACCTTAAAATGTCTCTTACCAACATTTTTAATTTCTCCCTTTTGATCGATTAATTCGAAATGAATATCGTTGTAATCTTTCATCGTTTTGTTTACAATTTTATACGTGTAAACATTACTAATTTTTTCCCCATTGTGCTGGAACAACTGACCTGGCAAACGTAAAACCACCGCTTGAACATCAGTTCTTAAAAACAGCATACCAACAAAAATACTCAATAAAATAAAGAGAACAGCCGTATAACCTTTCATTCTTGCTGTAAATTTGAAAGGCTCTTTTTTAGCAATTTCATCTTCAGAAGCATAACGGATAAGACCTTTTGGCAATCCTACAGATTCCATAATATGATCGCACTCATCGATACAAGCTGTACAGTTTGTACATTCTAACTGAGTTCCGTTTCTAATGTCAATTCCCATAGGACAAACATGAACACATTGCAGGCAATCAATACAATCTCCTTTTCCAGTTGATGTTCTGTCTTCATTTTTCTTGAATTTTGCACGTCCTTCTTCTTTTTCACCACGAACAAAGTCGTAAGCAACATTTATAGATTTATTATCTAAAAGAACACCTTGTAATCTTCCATATGGGCAAGCAATAATACAAACCTGTTCACGAAACCATACAAAAACAAAATAGAAAACTCCAGTAAATATTAGTAACGCTATAAAATTGCTTGCTTGTTTTATCGGGCCTTGCTCAATCATTAAAAATAATGTGTCGCTTCCTACCAAATAAGCAAGAAAGACATTAGCGATAAGGAAAGAGATCAGAAAGAAAATAGTCCACTTAATCAGTCTTTTTCTAATTTTTTCTGCATTCCATTCTTGTTTTGCTAGACGAGTTTGCGCTCCGCGATCTCCATCGATCCAATATTCTATTCGACGGAAAACCAATTCAAGAAAAATAGTCTGCGGACAAATCCATCCACAAAAAATCCTCCCAAAAACAACAGTAAATAAGAGTATAAATACAACGCCGATCAGCATTGAAATTACGAAAAGATAAAAATCCTGTGGCCAAAAAGGGAATCCAAAGATATTAAAACGACGCTCTAAGATATTGAACATCATAAACTGATTCCCATTAACCTTGATAAAAGGATTTATGAATAAAATTGCCAACAAAACATAGCTGACAATTTTTCTATAATCATAAAATTTACCAGACGGTTTTTTAGGAAATATAAATTTTCGTTTTCCACCTTCATCTATTGTTCCAATGGTATCTCTAAAAGCTTCGTCTGGTAAATTTGACATGATATTCTAATTATTTTTTAACTTGTGTGGTATCTTTTGGTGCTGCAGCGGCCGCATCTGTTTTAGGGGCACTATCATCTACCCAAACTTCTCCTTCAGCTTCTTTTGGGTCTTTAGGATTACTTCCTCGTAAAGAAAGAATATAACTTGCCACTTTTTGTATTTCTTTTGGTTTAAGGGTTCCTTTCCAAGCAATCATCCCTTTACCATCTCTACCTCCATTTGTAATAGTGTGGAATAAATTTTTAATTCCTCCTCCTAAAATCCATTTATCATCTGTAAGGTTAGGCCCAATTTGACCTCCTCCATCTGCACGGTGGCATGCGGCACAATTGGTTGTAAAGATTGTTTTACCTTCATCCAAACTTGGTGCATCAGTTAGTAAAACAACTGTTTTTTCATCCATTAAATCTGGTGCTGTTTTCATGTATTCTGCAACATCAATCTTTGCTTGAGCTAATTCTTTTTTCAGCTCCATTTCTTGATCATCAGCTCCTAAAACATCGTAACGAACTACATAGATTACTCCAAAAATGATACAGATGTAGAATAAATATACCCACCATGGTGGTAAATTATTATCTAATTCTTTGATTCCGTCATAATCATGATCCATCAATAAATCAGCTTCTTTCTCAATCGGTTCTGTTTTAGTCAATTTATGCATAAGGTTTTTAAACCAAGTGCTTTCTTTGAAGCTTAAACTTTCTTCAAGTTCTTTTTGCGCTTTTTCTTCTGGTGATAGCAATTGATACATCACTCGATTTACAGCGCTAAGCGTAATTTCGATTGCAATCAGAATAAATAAAAAGACAAATAAAAACAGGGCTACCATTGGGAACTTTACAAAAGCTGGCTTATCGCCTGAGTCTATAAAATATTCCATCAAAGCAAATACGATGAAGAAAATCAACGGTACTCTAACATATACTGGGAAAAACTTTTTCATTTTTATCTATCTTTTGTAATTACACTAAGTCCTTCATCTAAAGGTATATTACTCATTTCTTGAATTTTTTCTTTTCTATAAGAGAATACCCAAACGCCTAATCCTACAAAGAATAAGAAGAAAATTAAGAGGGAAATAATCGGGTAAACTTCTATACCCGATATTGTTTCCATATTGTGTTTTATTTGTTCAAACATAATGCTGTTATTTTGAAGTTTCTTTTACTTTAATATCAGTACCAAGTCTTTGAATATAAGCGATCAAAGCAACGATTTCTCTTTCGTTCATTGGAATGAATTTCTCGCCTTTTGCTTCAGCTTTTTTACGGCTATCTTCATAACTCTTGACGAAATCAGGATCGCTTTCTAAGTTTTTTTCTATCTTAACAGCCTGCTCTCTTAATGTTCTTTGCGCATTTGCAACCTCTTCTGGAGTATATGGCACCCCTAAAGAAATCATTGCCTGCATTTTCTTCTGAGTCAATGAAATGTCCATCGGTTTGTTATCAAACAACCATTTGTAACCTGGCATAATTGATCCCGCAGATGTACTTTGCGGATTCCACATGTGGTTAAAATGCCAATTGTCATTATACTTACCACCTACTCTTAACAAATCTGGTCCAGTACGTTTTGACCCCCATAAGAATGGATGGTCATAAACAAACTCACCCGCTTTTGACTGAACTCCATAACGTTCAACCTCACTTCTGAACGGACGAACGGACTGAGAGTGACATCCAACACAACCTTCTCTGATGTATAAATCACGTCCTTCAAGCTCTAACGGCGTATATGGTTTTACACTTGAAATAGTTGGAATATTTGATTTTACCATTATTGTTGGAACAATCTGAATAATACCTCCAATTAAAATTGCAATAGTTGCTAAAATGGTTAACTGGATTGGTTTTCTTTCTAACCATGAGTGGAATTTCTCTCCACTTAATCTACTGCTTTTTATTGTCTGTAAAGCTGGAGCCTGAGCCAATTCATCTTCAATTGTATTACCAGCTTTTACAGTCATAATAATATTATAAACCAAGGTCAGCATACCTATTAGATACAAACTACCTCCAATAGCTCTCATCCAATACATTGGCATAATAGCTGTTACGGTTTCAAGGAAGTTACCATAAGTTAAAGTACCATCTGGATTAAATTGTTTCCACATTGATGCTTGTTGGAAACCAGCCACATATAACGGAATTGTATACACAATAATACCTAAAGTCCCAATCCAGAAATGGAAGTTTGCTAATTTCTTAGAGAATAGCTCTGACTTTGTCATTCTTGGAATCAGCCAATAGATAATACCAAATGACATGAAACCATTCCAAGCTAAAGCCCCTACGTGTACGTGTGCTACGATCCAGTCCGTATAATGCGCAATAGCATTTACGTTTTTTAAAGATAACATCGGACCTTCAAAAGTTGCCATACCGTAACCTGTAATTGCCACTACGAAGAATTTTAAAACGGGTTCTTCACGAACTTTATCCCAAGCTCCTCTTAACGTAAGAAGACCATTGATCATACCTCCCCAAGATGGAGCAATTAACATTACTGAGAATGCAACCCCTAAATTCTGAGCCCAGTTTGGCAATGCAGAATATAATAAGTGATGAGGTCCTGCCCAGATATATATAAAGATTAAAGACCAGAAGTGAATAATAGATAATCTATAAGAATAAACAGGTCTGTTTGCAATTTTTGGAACGAAATAGTACATTAATCCCAAGAAAGGGGTTGTAAGGAAGAATGCCACCGCATTATGCCCGTACCACCATTGCACAAGCGCATCCTGAACACCTGCATATACAGAGTAGCTTTTTAATGCTGAAACCGGAATTTCTATATTATTAAAGATATGAAGTACTGCTACCGTTACAAATGTTGCTAAATAAAACCAGATTGCAACATACAAGTGACGCTCTCTACGACGCAGCATGGTTCCAATCATATTGATTCCCATTACCACCCAAATTAAAGCGATTGCAATGTCAATTGGCCACTCTAGCTCTGCATATTCTTTAGAAGAAGTATAACCTAACGGAAGTGTAATTGCGGCTGCTACAATAATTAACTGCCATCCCCAGAAATGAAGATTACTTAAAAAATCACTAAACATTCTGGCTTTTAGCAATCTTTGTAGCGAGTAGTACATACCAGCAAAGAAAGCATTACCCACAAAGGCAAAAATAACTGCATTGGTGTGTAACGGTCTCAAACGGCCGTAACTAAGCCACGAAATCCCATCTGTAATGTTGGGAAAAAGGTACATTACCGCAAGGGTAAGTCCCACTAACATACCCACAACACCAAATAGTATTGTGGCGTAAATGAATTTTTTTACAATTTTGTTGTCGTAATAAAACTGTTCCATTTCCATAATTATACTTGTTTTTCTTCGATTGGTGAATTATTATTTTGGGAATTAATTTTGGTTTCGTCATCAAAAAGAATTCTGACTGAAGGGGTATAATCATCATCGTACTGTCCAGACTTGACAGCTGCGATAAAGGCAATAAAGAAACAGATTGCCACAAAAATACTTACTGAAATTAATAGATAAATAACACTCATACCTTAGATTTATATTAACAAAATTACTTCGTTAAGGGCGCATAAAATATGATAATTATCATAAACAAAAAGATATGTTAAATTTATAAAAAAAATCTTATTATATAATTTATAATCATTCTAAATTTCTGTTACTGAAATAGTTAGACATAAAAGTGACAAAACTTACAATAGTAATTGTACTCAACGGCATAATGATCGCAGCAACCAATGGAAGTAGGTTTCCTGTAACCGCAAATGCGAGCCCGACAACGTTGTAAAGCAATGAAAGTCCGAAACTCATTTTAATAATAGAAATCGCTTTATGTGAGAGCTTTAAAAAGTAGTTTAAACGTGAAAATTCTGTTGCATCTAGAATTGCATCGCATGCAGGTGAAAAGACATTTACATTCTCTGAAATAGAGATCCCGACGTTGCTTTGCGCGAGCGCTCCAGCATCATTCAGCCCGTCACCAACCATCATTACATTTTGACCATTTTCCTGAAGATTTTTTATGTATTCGAGTTTTTGCTCTGGTTTCTGATTAAAAATCAGCTCAGTTCCTTTTGGAAGAATCGCTTCTAAATTAGCTCTCTCACCATCATTATCTCCAGAAAGCACTTTGATTTTATAAGCTTTACTCAGATCTTCAAAAAGTTTTTCTAAACCTTCACGATATTGATTTTGAAAAGTAAATTTCCCAAAATAACTCCCTCCTATTTTGATATGCAATGCTGTTTTTTCAATTTCCGAACCATCTGCAACTATATCATTTACAAATTGTCCTGAACCAATTTTAATTTCTTTTTCGTCAACAATTGCCAAAATTCCTTTTCCTGTAATCTCTTGAAATTCTTCTACAGCGACACGTTTAGCTTCTGGCAGAAAATCATACAGCATTCTGCTTAATGGATGATTTGATCCTCGCAATACATTTTTAATCAATACAATATCTGAATCCGAAATAGCATTTCCTTCATACATTATATTCGATTTTTTATTCGTTGTAATTGTTCCTGTTTTATCAAAAACAATCGTATCCACCTTAGCAAGTTGTTCGATTACAATCGCGTTTTTCAGATAAAATTTCTTTTTTCCTAAAATTCGCAATATATTTCCAAAAGTAAACGGAGCCGTAAGAGCCAATGCACAAGGGCAAGCTACAATTAATACGGCTGTAAAAACATTAAAAGCAGTATTGGCATCAATAAAAATCCAATAACCAAAACCACCAAATGCAATTAGTAATAAAATAGGGGTAAAATATCGGCTTATTGCATCTGTTATGGTTTTGTGTTTCTGATCTACTTTCTTCTGAAAAATTTCGTTACTCCATAACTGAGTCAGATAACTTTGTGAAACAGAATGCAATACTTCCATTTCTATTACTTTTCCAATCTGTTTCCCTCCTGCAAATATTTTATCTCCAGATTTTTTAGTAATTGGCACTGCTTCTCCTGTAACAAAACTATAATCTATCTCTGCGCTTTCGCTAATTAAAATTCCATCAACGGGTATAAGCTCTTGATTTCTAATCAATAATCGATCTCCTTTTAAAACATCATAAATAGCGACATTATCTTCGGTAGCATCTTTATTAATTTTAGTAACAGCAATCGGGAAATACGATTTAAAATCTCTTTCGAAACTTAAAAAGCTATACGTTTTAATTTGAAACATTTTACCAAGAAGCATAAAAAATACTAAACTGGCTAAACTGTCAAAAAATCCTGGACCGTGATCCATTAACATGTCGTATGTACTGCGAATAAACATCACGATAATACCTAAAGCAATCGGAATATCAATGTTAAGCATTCTAGTTCTAATGCTATGATAGGCAGAAATATAATACCCGCTTGCCGAATACAAGAAACTTGGTAATGCTAAAAGAAAAATCAGTAATCTGAAAAACGGCTTGTAACTATCCAACCAGAATTCTTTCATTTCGAAATATTCTGGAAATGAAAGCAGCATAATATTTCCAAAACAAAAAAATGCGACTCCAAGTTTATAAGTTAAACTCCTGTCTACCTTTGCCTTTGCTGTTCCGTAATTTTCTAGACTTATATAAGGTTCGTAACCAATAGAACTTAAACGATAAACAATTTCTTTTAAAGAAACGACATCTGAATTAAACGTAATTCTAACTTTCTTTTCGTGAAAGTTAACTTGAGAAGTACTAATTCCTGGCTGAAGACGATTTAGGTTTTCTAAAATCCAGATACAAGAACTGCAATGGATATGCGGAATATTGAGCGAAACAATCGAAGTGTTTCCTTCCTGAAATTCCAAAACCTTTGCTAGTATGGTTTCATTTTCTAAAAAATCATATTTTCCTTTGATGTCTTGCGGAGTGGCGCCTGGAGACTTTTCAAAATCATAATAAGATGTTAGGTCATTGATGCTGAAAATTTCGTAAACTGTTTTACAGCCTGTGCAACAAAACTTTTTATCATCAAAATCAATTTCTTCATTTTGTTCAATAGTTAAACCACAATGAAAACAACTTTGCTCCCTCATAAACTTGTTTTTATTTGTTGCAAATTTCCAATTAAAGCGTAATTTTTAAGATGACAATTATCATGTTATTTTGAAATCGGATTCCTAAATTTATAAAATAAAAAGCTCCAACGAGAGTAAACCCTAATTTATAATAATTTTACCTTATTATGGTGGTTAAAACCCTTAAATATGCTTATTTTTGCAGCAAACAAATATTGTCATGAACAAATGTGATCAATGCATTGTACGTCAGCTAAGCTCATTAAAAGCCCTTAACAAAGAAGAAGTTATTAAATTAGCCAGCAGTAAAACCTCTTACAAGATTAAAAAAGGTGAAGCCATTTTTGAAGAAGGCGAAGTAACCAATGGCGTTTTTTGTATAAAAGATGGTGTTGGTAAGCTTTCAAAATTGAGTGCAAACGGAAAAGATCAAATTGTAAAACTAGTTAAATCTGGTGAACTACTTGGACAGCGCTCGATGATTAGTAACGAGCCGGCAAATTTGACTGCAAAAGCGATTGCCGACATGGAGGTTTGTTTTATTCCTAAAACTGAAATCATCAATTTTTTTAATACTAACAATCAATTCTCTTTAAATCTGATGCAATCAGTATGCGAAGATTTAAAAGAATCTGAAAATGAAAAAATTGCTTTAGTTCAAAAAACAGTTAAACAGAGACTTGCAGAGACTTTATTGCAACTGCATGACGAGTTTGGCGAAGACTCTGACAAAACACTTAGAGTGCAACTAACAAGAGAAGAACTTGCAGGCATTATTGGTACGGCAACAGAAAGCTGTATTCGTCTATTATCTGATTTTAATAAATTGGGATTAATAGAATTAGTTGGTAAAAAAATAATGCTTAAAGACGTTCGCGCTTTAAAGAAATTAGCCGATAACTAGAGTTTTTTGGCTTCGTTCCAGAAAACATCCATTTCTGAAAGCGTCATATCCATTAATGGCTTACCTAGTTCATTTGCTTTACTTTCTAAGTACTGAAAACGTTTAATGAACTTTTTATTGGTTCTTTCTAAAGCATCTTCTGGGTTTACATTCAAAAATCGCGCATAATTAATCATTGAAAACAAAACATCTCCGAATTCATCTTCGATTTTGTCTTGATTTCCTGATTTGACCTCGTCTTGCAATTCTTGCAGTTCTTCTTGAACTTTATCCCAAACTTGGTGCGGTTCTTCCCAGTCAAAGCCAACACCTTTAACTTTATCTTGAATTCTGCTTGCTTTAACCAATGCGGGAAGACTTCTTGGAACGCCTTCTAAAACAGATTTTTTGCCTTCTTTCAGTTTTAATTTTTCCCAGTTTTGTTTTACTTCTTCTTCATTTTCTACTTTTACATCGCCATATATATGAGGATGACGATGAATTAGTTTGTCGCAGATTTCATTGCAAACATCAGCAATGTCAAAATCATTGGTTTCGCTGCCAATTTTAGCGTAAAAAACAATATGAAGCAGTAAATCACCTAATTCTTTTTTAACTTCATTTAAATCATTGTCCAAAATAGCATCACCTAGTTCGTAAGTTTCTTCAATTGTTAAATGTCTTAAGGTCTGTAGAGTTTGTTTTTTATCCCACGGACATTGCTCACGAAGTTCATCCATGATATTTAATAATCTTTCAAATGCTTTTAACTGATTTTCTCTGCTCATTTTGAAGTTCCTTTTTGATTTAAACTCGATTCTGTAAAAGTAAAAAATCCTGTTAAGAAAACATCTCAACAGGATTTATTTTATGTGTAAAGAAAAACTATTATTCTTCTTTTTTAGCTTTTGCTTTTTTAGCTGCCGGAGCTTTTTTTGGCTTTTCTTCAGCAACTGGAGCTTCTTCTTTTGGTTCTTCAGCTGCAGGCGCTAAATCTGTAACTAAACCTTTTGCTTGAAGCGTGTTGTACCAGTTTAATACTTTTTTGATATCTGATGGATAAACTCTCTCTTCGTCGTAATCTGGAAGAATTTGTTTGAAATAAGCAGACAAAGTAGCATTATCTTCTTTATGAGAAATAGCTTGTCCTTTGTTTTCTTTAACGGCAATCTGCTGCATTACTTCAGTTAACGGTTTTTCGCCTTCATAAGTATAAATCGAAATTTCAGACAATAAACTTACATTGCTTTTTAGATTTACAGTAATCTTCTTCCCATCAATTAATGATTCCGCCACAAAACCTGTACGAGTTTGTACTTTTAATTCGTATAAACCTGGTTTTCCTGAAATGGCTAAAATTTTCGTTAAATTCATTTTTATTAAAATTAGTATTAAGAATTTTATTTATTTTTTGTTTCTAAGTATTTAGAAAACTTATCTTGCTTTTTTAGCTGCGAAAAATTTCATTCTATATTCCTGAGAGGTTTTTCCTTCCGTAATATTTTTCAATTTCTTTTGGATCAAACGCTTTTTAAGAGAGGAAATTTTATCTGTAAACAATATTCCTTCAATATGGTCGTATTCATGCTGAATAACTCTTGCGATTAATCCGTCAAATACTTCTGTTTTCATTACGAAATCTTCTTCACAATATTCGATTGTAACAGTTGGTTTTCTATAAACGTCTTCACGCACATCAGGAATACTCAAACAGCCTTCATTAAATCCCCACTCTTCTCCTTCTTCTTTAACGATTTTAGCATTGATAAAAGTCTTCTTGAAACCTTTTAAATCTTTTTGTTCCTCTGAAGGAAGATCCTCATCATCACTAAAAGGCGTTGTGTCTATAACAAACAAACGAATTGGCAGTCCAACCTGCGGTGCTGCAAGTCCAACTCCATACGCATTGTACATGGTCTCGTACATGTTTGCGATCGTTTCTTTTAGGTTTGGATATTCTGGTGTAATATCTTGTCCTACTTTTCTTAAAACAGGATCACCGTATCCTACAATTGGTAAAATCATTTGTTTTTATTTATGTTTTAATGTGCTGCAAAAACAGAATTAAAGTTCTGATATTTCAGCTGGCAAAAATAGTAAAAAATAGTCAATGAATAATTCTTATGGGCTATTATATCATATTTTTTACTTACTGCTAAAAATCTCATCCATAATTATGCCAAAATCACTCCTACAATTCTTACCTTTGTTAGTATACCTCTTTTTATGATTGATAAGATTTCGAAATTTACAAACAGTACTTCCTTTCTCAATGCTTCTAAAGTAACCATTGCTTCTGTTGTGCCTGTTTTAGTTTTAAATTTTCTAGGTCATTTTGAAATTGGATTTACCATTGCGCTTGGTGCTTTTTATACCTATCCTAGCGATATTCCGAGTTCTCTTAGTCATAAAATAAAAGGATTAATTGCAGCCTCATTCATTGTTTCCGGAGTTAATCTTCTGGTAAATCTCGTTTATCCGTTTCCAGTACTTTTTTATATATTTTTAGGTTTTCTGCTGTTTTTATGCTCAATGATTTCAGTTTATGGACAGCGAGCCACTTTAATTTCTTTCTCTGCTTTATTATCAATTTCTCTATCTTTTGGGCATTTGCATGAAGGCTGGGAAGCTTTTGAATATTCAGGTTTTATTTTTATCGGAGGAATTCTGTATTTAGTAGTATCCCTTGTTTTTCATTTTGTACAGCCTTATAAATATGTAGAATTACAAATTGCTGAAGGAATAAAACTCACTGCCAAATACCTTAAATTAAGAGGTGATCTCTGGAGCCCTGAGGCTAACCGAAAAGCAATTATAGAAAAGCAGCTGGCTGTGCAGGTAGAATTAAATCTTATTCACGAAGATTTGAGAAAAATGCTGATTGGAAACCAAAATGCATCTGGAACTACGAGTCAGAACCGTAAAATGCTTTTAGTTTTTATTACTTTGGTTGAAATTCAAGAATTGGCGCTGTACACTTCTTTTGATCATAGCAAACTTCATGAAAAATTCGCCAAACATCCCGATGTTTTAAGAACGTATCAAAATGTTGCCTATAAACTGGCTTCAACCCTTAAGAAGCTTTCAAAAAATGTCCGTCATATTAGTGTTTATGTTGATAAACATGATTTGAAAAACGAATTGGATGCTCTTGAATTTGCCATTTTTGATTATGAAAAAACATTAGGTAAAGAAGAAGCCGCAGAAGGTGTTTTAATGCTAACCAATATGCTGAAATATGCTAAAAATCAGGTTGGAAAAATCAAAACCATTCAGCGCGCACTTTCTCTAGCCATGCAGTCTTATAAACTAAAAGACAAAGACAAGGAACTTGAAAAATTCCTTACGCCACAATATTATCCGTTGCGAACTTTAATCGAAAATTTAAGCTATTCTTCTTCGATTTTCAGACATTCGATACGATTAACCATTACTATTTTAATCGGTTTCTTTCTCGGACAAGTGCTTCCATTTCAAAACGTATATTGGAT
Organism: Flavobacterium sp. ACN2; assembly: GCF_002303885.1. Classification (GTDB taxonomy): domain Bacteria; phylum Bacteroidota; class Bacteroidia; order Flavobacteriales; family Flavobacteriaceae; genus Flavobacterium. The sequence goes on from NZ_MRCM01000016.1 coordinate 97,271, forward strand.
TCTGCTAACGATTGTAGTAATCATGCGCCCTGGTTATGGCTTAACAAAAGAACGATCTTACAACAGAATGTTCGGAACTGTTTTGGGAGGATTTATAGCTTTCGGAATTGTATCGGTTATTCAGAATCACGTAGCATTAAGCATTTTCTCTATTGTTTGTATGCTTTTGGGAATTTCATTTACCCAAATCAACTATAAGATAAGTGCGACATTTGTTACGATGTATGTCGTTTTTATTTACGGAATTCTTACCCCAGATATCAATGAAGTAATCCAATACAGAATCTTAGATTCGCTTGCTGGAGCTATTTTAGCCTTTATTGCCAATCAGTTTTTATGGCCTGCGTGGGAATTTATCAATACGCCTATTCACATCGAAAACACGATTCGAGCGAACAGGAATTATCTCAAAGAAATTGCAGATTTTTATAATAAAAAAGGAGAAGTTCCTACTTCTTACCGTCTTGCAAGAAAAAATGCTTTTGTTGAAATAGGCAATTTAATGACTTCTTTCCAGCGCATGATGCAAGAGCCAAAATCGAAACAGAAGACCATGCCTTTAGTTAACAAATTGGTAGTTTTAAACCACTCTTTATTATCTGCTTTGGCTTCATTGTCAACTTATATTCAGTCACACCAAACCACTTCTGCATCAGATTCTTTTAATTATATCATCAAAACAATTTTAGCCAATTTGGATCATTCTATTTCTGTTTTAAGAAATGAAGTTATTATAAAGGATACTTTTTTTGAAAAAGAAGATGTGACTTTGCAATTTGAAGAATTAAAGCGAAGGCATTTTACGCGCTTAGCCGAAGATGATGATTTGGATAAAGAAACGCGTCAAGCCAAAATGCAGGAAGCACAAATGGTAATTGAACAATTGATCTGGATGAGTAATCTGGCTGAAAAAATTCTAAAAAACACAACCGACCTAAAAAAAACAAATCCAGATTAATTCATCTGGATTTGTGTTTTATTCAATATAAGGAAAAGCTTAATTTAATTTTAAAACTTCTGCTGTTTGTTTTCTAAGCTCTTCTAAAAGTTCTGGCTTATCATTTAAAGTCTGACCATAAGAAGGAATCATTGTTTTTAATTTTGCTTGCCATTCTGGTGTTTTAATTTGATGTGTAAAACATCTGCTGATCAAATCAACCATAATTGCTACAGCTGTAGAAGCACCTGGAGATGCACCTAATAAAACCGCCAACGTTCCGTCATGCGTATTAATTACTTCGGTACCAAATTCTAAAACTCCGCCATCTTTTTCATCTTTTTTGATAACCTGAACACGCTGTCCTGCTTTTTCCAATTTCCAATCTTTTGAACGTGCTGTTGGAAGATATTCGCGTAAAGCTTTCATTCTATCTTTTGGCGACTGGCGCACTTGCTCGATCAAATATTTCGTTAATGGAATATTGTGATATCCTGCAGCCAGCATCGGAATTAAATTGTTAGACTTAATAGATAATGGCAAATCTAAATAAGAACCATTTTTCAAGAAACGAGTTGAAAATCCTGCAAATGGACCAAAAAGAAGTGCTTTTTCTCCATCAATTACACGAGTATCAATATGGGGAACAGACATTGGAGGAGCTCCAACACTTGCTTTTCCGTATACTTTTGCTTGGTGTTTTGCAATTACCTCAGGATTTGTACATTTTAGCCATTGTCCGCTTACAGGAAAACCTCCATATCCATTTCCTTCAGGAACATTTGCTTTTTCTAATAAAGGAAGAGAACCTCCACCCGCACCAATAAATACAAATTTAGTATAGGCTTTACGAGTTTTTCCTGTCGACAAATCTTTAATTTTAATTCTCCAAGATTTATCTTCACGCTGTTTTAGTTTTTTAACCTCATGATTAAAATACAAAGAAACACCATCTAATTTTTCTAAGTAATTGAACATACTTCTTGTTAAAGCACCAAAGTTAACATCGGTACCAATTTCCATATGTGTTGCTGCTAATTTTTCGTCAGCAGTTCTGCCTTCCATTACCAATGGCATCCATTTCTGAAGTTGCTCAAAATCGGTACTGAAAGTCATATCAGAGAAAATTGGATTGCTTTGAAGCGCTTCAAATCTCTTTTTTAAATAATCTACGTTTTTATCTCCCCATACAAAACTCATATGAGGTACGCTTTTAATAAAATTATCCGGAGACGGCACTTTATTTTGTTGCACTAAGTAAGACCAAAACTGGCGAGAAATCTCAAATGATTCTGCGATGCTTATTGCTTTTTTAGGATCGATGCTACCGTCTGCCTTTTCTGGAGTATAATTTAATTCACAAAAAGCAGAGTGTCCCGTTCCTGCATTATTCCAAGCATCAGAACTTTCAGCTGCTGCAACATCTAATCTTTCGTAAATTTCAATTTTTATATCTGGTTGTAATTCTTTCAAAATTACTCCAAGAGTGGCACTCATTATTCCAGCGCCAATGAGTACTACATCACTATTTGAACGTATGGTTTCGTCAGGCATAACAGTATTTTTATTTAAAGTGCAAAGGTACTTTTTTAATTGCAAAAAAAAACTAATTTTTAGATGATAAAAGTTAGGATTTTCTAAAAACCATTAAATTATAAATAAAAAATACGACGAACAGCGTTATTTTTTTGCGGAAAGATAATCTTGAAGCATAATTGTAGCAGAAATTTCGTCTATCAAACCTTTGTCTTGACGTTGCTTTTTATTTAAACCGCTGTCGATCATGGTCTGAAATGCCATTTTTGAAGTAAAACGTTCATCAACACGAATTACTTTCATATCGGGGAAAATATTCGAAAAATGAGTCACAAAGCCATTAACCACAGAAGCACTTTCAGACGGAAGACCGTTCATTTGTTTGGGCTCGCCAATTAAAACCGCTTCGACTTTTTCTTTGGCAAAATAATCTTTCAAAAAGTCAATCAAAGTATGAGTCGGAATTGTAGTTAAGCCCGAAGCAATAATCTGCATTTCGTCTGTAACAGCTATCCCTGTGCGTTTTTGTCCGTAATCTATCGAAAGGATTCTTGGCATGTTTTGAAATTTTTATAAAAAATTTAGAAAGTAAAATTATAATCTCTAAAGAGAGTCTTTATATTTTATAAAACCGAAAATGAAAACAATGTTTTTATCGGTATCAACTTCATAAATAGAAACATAACCTTTAAAAACATAATCCCTAATATTTTCATCATCAAAATATCTTGATTTTTTAAAGAGAAAAGGCTGTTTTAAATCTTTTTTAATATTTCTTAGCAAATCTTTCCTAAACTTTAGTGCTGCTCCAGGTTTATCTTTATAAATATAATGAACTTGTTCTTTTAATAATTTTAAAAATTCATTCGAAATTTTAATTGTCATATTCCGAAAATGTATTGTCTAAAATTGAATCTACTTCATCTATTGAATACAACTTTTCATTACCACTTTTTAATTTAGCATAAGCTGCATGTACTTTTTTTTTATCATTTTCAAAATCAGAATCTTCTTCAATAATTGTCAATTCACTAGGAGAAAACTCACTTAATAATTTAAGTACTTTCTCTCTAATCTCTGGCTGAAATTCTAATCTAATCGCTTCCATAATACTTTCGTTTTCCATACAAATATAAACCTTTTTAAATTCATGTTTTTTAAATTAAACTTAAAAACAGAAAAATCCGCCCTGAAAAACTCAAGACGGACTTTTATCCAAATATTCAAACCTAAAAAATAACTCAATTTATCTTCCAAACAATCGGCCAAAAAAACCTCTGTGTTCTTCTTCCTCTCCTGCATCCTCTTCTTCACTGTAATTAGCAAACTTAGATTGTGATTTTTCGTGTTCGTAAATCAGCTCCTTAATATATTCAACATACGTTCTCTTTTTCTCTTCTAAGAATCCTATTAAATACTTTTCGCTAAATTCAACTCCGCTTGCGGCTTCAATCTGCAATAACTTTTTATATAAAGGTTCAATATGCATCGCAATAACTTCCTGCGGTACAGCTTGTCTTCTTCCGAAATAATTTACAATAACGTCGTTTTCGTCGCGGGCGATTTCAAAATCTGTAATTACCCAATAGTATCTTCCAGACTTTGCAAGGTTTTTTACAATAGCGTGAAAGTTTTTCCCGTTTTTAAGATTTTCCCAAAGCACTTTAAAGATTACTTTTGGCATATCAGGGTGACGTATGATATTATGAGGCTGCCCCATTAATTCATAGTCTTCGTAACCACAAACATCTACAAACACTTCGTTGGCATATTCTATAATACCAAAAGCATTTGTTTTACTCATAATAACCTGAGTTTTATCCCAGCTTACTTCTTTGTCAATGATTACTCTGTTTTGAAGGTGATTTTCTTGATTCATATTTTACTGCTTATATGATTTATTTATGGAATGGAATTGTTGATCAACACTGCGAAATTAAAGCGAAGAAAAAGCAGAAACCCTGACTTTTGTCATATTTTGATACAAAAAAAACTTCTAGTGGTAGCAGTATTAGTAAAAAACACATATCGCTTCATTAACCTTACAAATAAGAAACAAAAAGTTAAATCTGTAACATTTTCAAACCGTTTTACTTTTTTGCATTTCTACAAATACCTTATCTTTGCCAAAAAATTAAACGTATGAATTCTTTACAGACTATAATTGAACAAGCTTGGGAAAATAGAGCTTTATTACAAGAAACCGCAACAACTGATGCTATTAGAGAAGTTATCGAATTAATAGACGCTGGAAAATTACGTGTTGCTGAACCAGTTGGTGACAAATGGCAGGTAAACGAATGGGTTAAGAAAGCGGTTGTGATGTATTTCCCGATTCAAAAAATGGAAACATGGGAATCTGGTATTTTTGAGTACCACGACAAAATGTTGCTAAAAAGAAATTATGCTGAAAAAGGAATTCGTGTAGTACCAAATGCTGTTGCTCGTTATGGAGCTTACATCTCAAGCGGTGTAATCTTAATGCCAAGTTACGTAAACATTGGTGCCTATGTTGACGAAGGAACAATGGTTGACACTTGGGCAACTGTAGGAAGCTGTGCTCAAATTGGTAAAAATGTACACTTAAGCGGTGGTGTTGGTATTGGTGGTGTTTTGGAGCCATTACAAGCTGCTCCAGTTATTATCGAAGACGGTGCTTTTATCGGTTCTCGTTGTATCGTGGTTGAAGGTGTTCATGTTGGTAAAGAAGCAGTTCTTGGAGCCAACGTATGTTTAACGGCATCTACAAAAATTATCGATGTTACAGGTGATGAGCCAGTTGAAATGAAAGGTTATGTACCTGCTCGTTCTGTAGTTATTCCTGGAAGCTACACTAAGAAATTCGCAGCTGGAGAATTCCAAGTTCCTTGTGCATTAATCATTGGAACTCGTAAACCATCTACAGATTTAAAAACTTCTTTAAACAATGCACTTCGTGAATACGATGTTGCTGTATAAGCTTTAAAAAGTCTAAATATTTTTAAAATCCAAATTCCAATAGATTATTACTGGAATTTGGATTTTTTTATTACTTATTTTTTTGAAGTTTAATAAGCTTAGCATATTTCATATAAGAGAAAAAAGCCTGAATCATTGCGATTGTCAATCCATCAAGACCGTTGAAGATTCCTTTTTTAAAGAAATAACATCGAACAAAAGCTACAGTTCCGTTCAAAACAGGTTTAAAGGCATTAATTCTTTTTCCTTGATCATACAACTGCTGCGCATGCCATCCAGAATATTGATTCTTTTTAGCAATAATCTGATCAAAAGAATCCCATCCGTAATGCAAAATGTGCACTGCAACTTTTTTCTCATTTTGAGCTACAATTTTCTGATGTACTTTAGAATCAGAAGGATGAGCAGTCTGCTTATTAAAAAAACGAACTTTATGATCTGGATACCATCCTGAAAAATCAATTAGTTTATCGGCCAAAAAGTTTTTTACTCTAAAACTTAAAGCATCATGATTTCCTTCCAGATATTTTTTCTTTAGAATAAAATCTTCTGCATCTTTATCTAAAAACTCATCTGCATCAAGATTTAAAATCCAATCGTTTTTACAAAATGGCAAACCATGCGTACGCTGGGGGCCATCTCCTAAAAATGCCTGCTGAATAACTTGCGCTCCTTTTCCTTTAGCTATTTCTACTGTACGATCTTTACTGAAAGAGTCTACAATAATAACTTCATCACAAACTTTAAATAAGGCATCTATACATTTTCCAATGTTTTTTTCTTCATTGAAAGTAATAACCAAACCGCTAATTCCCATTATAAATTTTAATTTGTTGACCACAAAAATATAACTTTTTAATTTAGTTTAATCTTAATTACCGCCATCACTTGTGCACTTCATAAAATAGTTTGTACTTTAGCTTTCAAATTGAATAAAAAACCAGATGAGAATATTAGTTATCCAACAAAAAAGAATTGGAGACGTTTTAACAAGCACAATTATTTGCAATAACTTGAAAAGCAAGTTTCCGGACTCTACAATTGACTATATGTGTTATCCCAATTCGATTGATGTTCTAAAAGAAAATCCGAATATCGATAACATCATTCCGGTGACTAATAAAATCCGAAAATCGACTTTTGGATTCCTTAAATTCATTTTTGAGATTCGAAGAAAAAAATATGATGCCGTAATAGACGTTTACAGCAAACTAGGAACTAGCTTAATCACGTTTTTTTCTGGAGCAAAATATAAAGTTTCGTATCATAAATGGTATTCTAATATCTTTTACAATTATAGTTACGAACGTTTTGATGCCATAAAATCAGAATATGGCTTGGCAATTGAAAACAGGTTGTTGCTCCTTAAACCATTTTTTACTGAAAAGATAACGAATGTAAAACCGAAAATCTTTTTAAAAGAATCTGAAATTGCAGAAGCAAAAAGCATTTTAAAAAGCTACAATATTGATCCTGAAAACCCCCTTATTATGTTTGGAATTTTAGGAAGCGAGCACTACAAAACCTATCCGCTTGACGGAATGGCAAAAATTATCGATTTTACTGTAGCAAAAACAAACGCTACTATTCTCTTTAATTATATTCCGAACCAGAAAGAAGAAGCTTTGGAGGTTTACAACCATTGCTCTGAAGAAACAAAAAAGCATATTATTTTCGATTTGTATGCTACAGATTTACGTCAGTTTTTAGCAATACTTTCTCAATGCGAGATGTTGATAGGAAACGAAGGAGGAGCTGTAAATATGGCCAAAGCACTAGAAATACCAACTTTCTCTATTTTTACTCCTTCTGTTAGAAAAGAAACTTGGCAGTTGTTTGAAAATGAAGCAAAAAATGCTTCAATTCATTTAAAAGATTTAAAACCTGAGATTTACGAGAAGCACACCGAACAATACATAAAAGAACACACTTTTGAATATTATGCTGAATATCCGTTGGAACTTATGCTTAAAAAACTAGAGACTTATTTTCAGGAATATAAAAATTGAAAAAGCAAAGCATCACCAATGAATAGTGAAAAGCAAAAATTATCAGTATTGATTATTACGCTTAATGAAGAACATCATATAAAATCACTTCTTGAAGACATTGATTTTGCAGATGAAATAATTGTTGTTGATTCTTACAGCACCGATAAAACGGTACCTATTGTCGAGTCTTTCAAAAACGTAAAATTAATTCAGAATCCTTTTATTGATTATACCTCTCAGCGAAATTTTGCCTTAGAGCAAGCCGAAAACTCATGGGTTTTATTTATTGATGCTGACGAAAGATTAACACCCGAATTAAAATCTGAAATCGTTACTGCAATTAATGCTGAAAACGCCGCAAGCGCTTATTTTGTCTATCGTATTTTTATGTTTAAGGAGCGCCAACTAAACTTCAGCGGCTGGCAAACCGACAAGATTTTTAGGCTTTTTAATAAATCAAAATGCAGATACAATGAAGAAAGAACCGTTCATGAAAAACTGATTGTAAACGGACCAATTGCTACTTTAAAAAATAAAATTATACATTTCTCCTACTCTTCTTATGAGGATTATAAGTCGAAAATGTACAATTATGGAATTCTTAAAGCCAATGAAAAATTTGCAAAAGGAATAAAACCTTATTTCCTACTGCTATTTCTTCATCCTTTATACACTTTTTTGTATCAATTTATAATCCGATTGGGTTTTCTGGACGGAGGAAAAGGTGTAACAATCTGCTATCTTAATGCTTACAGCGTTTTTGTTCGCTATAAAGAGTTAAGAAGAATTACTTCTTCCAGAATTTAAGTTTCTTTTTCAGACGTTTTTTTCGATAAAACTTTTCTTGAAAATCTGAAGTATCTTTCCATAAAGTATTGAAAATCTTCTCTTCAGGTTCATTATAATATTTAGCATATTCGTTACTCATTGTTGCCACCATTTCTTTTAATGGAGTCAAACGGCATAAGTTTTTCATACGTGTTTCAAAAGACATTGTAGTATGAAATTCCATTCTGTTCAAATCAACTAGAAAAAAATCATAATTTCCGTTCGCATTCTTTTTTATTAAAGTATTTCCTGGAGAATGATCTAAAAATTCAATTCCCTTTTTATGAAGATCAAAACTGAATTTGGTAAATTGTCTTAGAATATTATCACGATCTGGATAATCAGGCACTTCTACAAGCTCTCTATACGTCAAGTCACACAAAAGATGCTCACTTACATAATAGCTGTTTTCTAAACCTAATAAAGACGAAAACTCTACAAATGCAATAGGTTCTGGTGTTCCAACACCCAATTCTATAAGCTTGTTTGCATATTCAAAAGATCGTCTGGCTTTTGATTTTCTAAAATATTTATATGCGATTTTATTAATAAAATGAGGAATCTTGAAAGATTTCACGTTTACAATCTTCCCATTTAGATCAAATAATTTTATTTTATTTCGATCGCCATTTCCAAAAAGTTCACCAGAAGAATCAAAACTGCTGATAATTTGTTGTATTGAATGTTCTTCGGACTTAAATTTTTTGCTTATTTCAAATGACATAATGGGTATCTATACTTTTAAAATTCAAAAATAACTAAATGCTTTCATAGAAATAAAAAAAGAAAAGAATATTTTTACAAAAAGTAATCCTTTTCTCATATATTTGCAAAAATTTAAAGCAATGAAAATACTAAATGTTACCTCGATGATTGACTTTCGAGGTGGCGATTCGCAAATGTATACAATCTACAAGCTATTAGCTGATAAAATGGATCTAAAACAATACATTTTATGTCCAGATAAAGCTGTTTTAGCGGCTATCTGCAAAAATGACAATGCTAATTTTTTTACTTACCCAACAAACCGATTCAAATTATTCAGTCTGATTTTATCTATTATTAAAATCTGCAAAAAAGAATCGATAACCGTATTGCATATACATGATTCGTCTTCTTTGACTGCTGCGCTTATTGCTTTAAAATTTTTAAACAAATCAATTACCTTAATATTTAGCAGAAAAAGAAACAATAAAATTAAAGACAAATTTTTAAACAGGTATAAATATTCGCATCCTAGAATTCATAAAATTATATGCGTTTCTAAGGCTGTTGAAGCTATTTTTGAAAAAATTGTAGATCAAAACCGTCTTATAACAATTTATGACGCTATCGATGTTGAACAATTTGCTCAAAAGACAAATCAAAATCTGCTTCATAAAGAGTTTAATTTTGCACCAGAAACCAAAATAGTGGGAAATATAGCCGCTCTTACAAGTCAAAAAGACATACACACTTTTATTGACACAGCTAAACTAATTAAGCTAAAAACCAACACTTCTGACTCCATAAAATTTATTGTAATTGGAGACGGCCCTCTTAAAGAAGAGTTAGTAAATTATACTATTGAAAATAATTTAGAGCATGATTTATTCTTTACCGGATATCGAAATACTGCCGATTTACTTCCAGAATTTAATGTTTTTCTATTAACTTCTGTAACTGAAGGACTTCCATTGACTATCTATGAAGCTTTTGCCTGTAAAATTCCTGTGGTATGTACTAAAGCCGGCGGAACACCAGAGGTCATTACAAACGGTGAAACGGGATTTCTAGCCGATTTAAAAGATACCGAAACGTTATCCAATAGCGTACTTAAAATTATAAACAATCCAGCTTTACAGGAAAAAATAAAAACCAATGCCTTTCAGCTCGTTAGTCAAAATCATAATCTTAGCATAATGCAAAAAAACTATTATGATTTTTACAAAAGCTTAAATTAATATTGATCTAAAATTGGTTTCCAGAACTTATTCACTTTAGGTTTGTTAATGGCATGGCAGCCAAAAGGAAGTCTATTACCAGCTATTTTCATAGCAATTTCTGGTTTTCTATCAATGGCAAAAAGCACACCTTCTTTATAATCCGGAATTCTAAAATTTGAATCAAATTCGGGAGCTTTTAAAGACCAAAAAACGTCTTCTGTAGCATAAATTGGCTTTTTTTCTGATTTTAAAAAGTCTGATATAAATTGGCTTTTTTCTTTTGCAATAGCAAAATGCGAAGCCACTTTACGTAATGAAAATCCGCCATTACCTACTTTATAAAAAATCTGTTCACGCTCTTTTTTCTTAGCCGATCTGAAATTTTTAGTAATTGTGTTTAATATTTTCTTTCCAAAAGTATCTACAGGAGTTGCAATCCAGGGAGCACCAATATAATCGTAACCTTTCTGGCACCATTCTGTTAATTCATTTCTAAAAACGAATGCATCGAGCTGATAAATCAATATATATTCTGAATCTAAAAAAGGCTCGTAAAATTCAGGCAATAGCAAAAGCTCATTATAACCATCTATAGTAGCAAAATGATGTTTAGGAAAACTTTTGAAAGTTAAATTCCCATATTTTTCAGTCAAATAAGAACAATTTAATCCTTCTGGATGCGCAATTACAATTTCATAATCTTTTAAAATTTTGCAGCCTTGTAAAAATGATTTTTCTTCTAACTCTCCAAAATATTCCTTGTATACAGGAATAACTACTTTTGCTAATACTTTATTCATATGGTTTTTGGTTAAAGCAAAACTGCTTACGGCTTGGATTTTTTGCTATTTTGTATTCTAACTTTAAGTGCAAAAATAATCTTATAAATTACAAAAACTTAATTATTGCCAAGGAAATTTGATTTTTTTACCAAATAAAAAAATTAATTTTGCACTTTACATATTCCATTTATAATGAACGAAGAAATTATCAACGCATACGAAGTAATTAAGGAAGGCGGTATCATTTTATATCCAACAGATACGGTTTGGGGAATTGGCTGTGACGCTACAAACCCAGAAGCTGTTGCTAAAATCTACAAATTAAAACAGCGTGCAGAAACACAAAGCATGATTGTTTTAATGAATGGCGAAAAGATGCTGTACAATGTATTTAAAGAGATTCCTGAAGTTGCATGGCAAATCTGGGATTTATCGGAGAAACCAACTACTTTAATTCTTGATGATGCCAGAAACGTTGCTCCAAATATTATTGCTGAAGACAAATCGCTAGGGGTTAGATTGGTAAAAGAACCTTTCTGCTTCAAATTGATGGAGAGAATGAAAAAGCCTTTGGTTTCCACTTCTGCTAATATTTCTGGACAACCAACACCAATAGCTTTCAAGGACATTAGTCCAGAAATTATTAACGGTGTTGATTATGTTGTAAAATTAAACCAAGACAAAATAAACGGGAAATCATCAACCATAATCAAATTAACCAAAGATTCTCAGGTAAAAGTAATTCGCAAATAGTTTTTTGTTTCAAGTTTCAGGTTTCAGGTTTCAAAAACTTTGAGTGTAGTTTTTACCGCAAAGTACGCAAAGAAGCTTTTATTGAGAATCTAAATAGAATTTAAAAAGTTCGCAAAGCTTTATCAAAACAAGCTTTGCGAACTTTTTCATTTTAATGGCTCTAAAAAAACTTATAATCTCAGAACCTTAGTATCTTAGCAACTTATACCGTTTTCAAGCTCTCAATTAACCAATCGATATCTTCTTTGGTGTTGTAATGACTAAATGAAATTCGGAGATTTGGCAATTTTAAATCGGTTTCCGAAAGCATTTCGTTTAAAACGTGCGACGGTTTAATACTTCCAGATTGGCAAGCGCTTCCTCTAGAAACAGCAATTCCTTTCATATCTAAACTAAAAAGCAGCATCGGAGTTTTGTCTGATGAAAACGGCAGAATGATATTGATAATGTTATAGAAATCTTCTTTTTTTCCGTTAATTCTGAAATTTGGAAAATGAATTTCTAATTGTTCTATCAGATAATTTTTCAAACCTAAAATATAAAGCCTTTCTTCTTCTAATTTTTCATACGAAATAGACAAAGCTTTTGCCATACCAGCAATCTGATGCACGGCTTCGGTTCCTGCGCGAAGGCCTTTTTCTTGTTCTCCTCCAAAAAGCAAGGGTTGTAAACCAGAATTTTTTCGAATAAAAGCAAATCCAATACCTTTTGGACCGTGAAATTTATGTGCACTCGCCAAAATAAAATCAATAGGCGTTTTTTGCAGATCGATTTCCGTTTTCCCGACAGATTGAACTGTATCCGAATGGAACAAAGCGCTATACTGCTTGCAAATCAAACTTACACGATCTAAATCTAAAATTGTCCCCGTTTCGTTATTGACATGCATTAAACTAACCAAAGTCTTTTTTTCTTCGGCCAGTAAATTAGACAAATGCGTTAGGTCTAAACTACCGTCTGCATTTACACGAACATAATTAACTTGAATATTGTATTCTTCCTGAAGCGCCCAAACAGTATGCAAAACAGCATGATGTTCAATTTTTGAAGTAATGATTCTCTCCACCTTCAAATCTTCAACAGCAGAGCGCAAAATCCAGTTGTCGGCTTCCGTTCCGCCAGAGGTGAAAATTATTTCTTGAGCAGTGCAATTTAAGTGTTTTGCGATACTCTTTCTAGAAAGTTCTAATATGGTCTTACCGTTTCGACCAAAACTGTGTGTAGACGATGGGTTTCCGTAATCCTCAAGCATTATTTTTGTCATTTCCTGAATTACTTCAGGACGCATGGCAGTTGTTGAGGCATTATCTAGATATACTTTTTTCATTGCTGCAAAGTTAAGAAATATCAATTGTCAAATCTTAAATATCATTTGGCAATTTTTTCACTATTTTTGACCCAAATAATTTTTACGATGAAAAAATATGCTGCCCTCCTATTATTCGCTCTTTTTTTAAATGGATGCGATGATGGAGATTTAACTGTAGACGAAATAGATTTTGCTGATGTACAGCAATCGTCAGCCTGTGATCCGTTAACCAATACTTTAATTTATAAACTAAAATCTCAGGAAGCACTTTTGCTTCAATTGCCTGCAGGAGCAATTGTTAATGATCAAGGAACCTACACGTATACTATTGACGCAAATGGAAAAGGATCATACCGTGTCGTTTATAGAGCTTATGACGGAACTGTAGCAAAAGATAATATTTGTGGCGCAATACCTCCTACCACTCCAAAAGTAACTGAAGAATGGAATGGAGTCGAAGGTTTAATTGAAATCGTAACTACACAAACAGAAGTACCAAACACTAATAATGACGGAGGAAGTAGAATTACTGGATACGAGCATAGTATTGTTTTTAGAAATATAACATTTGCAAAACCAGCAGGAAACCAAACAGAAGCTGAATTTGTATTTGGAACATACAATACTACTGTAACACCTGCTGATTTAACTTTCAAAACTAATCCGAATGGTTCGGCTTATGAATGTGACAACAAAACTTACAATTACAACAATTCATTTTATTTATCGATTGAAGATATCGATCCTGCGCTACTTGTCAATGAAGTAACAGCTGGTAACCAACCACGTACAAGTTTAATAACAGCAACACAAAACAAAGTGTTTTACAGAACCGCATTGACAGAAACTGGATCTATTACACCAGCTTTTATTTGCGCTAAAGTACAACCAAGTTCTCCGGCAATCGATGAAACATGGACAGGCCAATTTGGTGTAGCAAACGTAAGTGGAATTATCGAAGTAACGACTACCGTATCACCTAATGCATTAGGTCAACTTTACACGCACACAATTGTGCTTAAAAATGTAATTTTATTAAAAGGCAAAAGTAGTTTTAAACTTGGAAGCAGCTTCGTTCTTGGAAAAATTGAACGACAAGGGTAACTAAAAGCCTATTTTTTACAAAAAATAATTCTTACAAAAAAACATCTGTTTTTTGTCCTGATTTAAGTATAAATCTTTTCAAAAAACAGACGTTTTTTTTATGCTTTGCAATTCATGTTTTCGCTTAAAAAAAGCGGTTTTATTTATTGTTTTGTTTTATATAAACTTCAGTTGCTCCAAGTCCGTATTTTTGATAATTGGCATCTTGGAAATCAATTCCGTCATAACGGCCTAATAAAAAATCAAGTTCTGCTTTCAAAATTCCTTCGCCCACACCATGAATAAAAACGATTTTCGGAATGCGATTTCTAATCGCAAATTCGACATGTCTTTTTGCCGTTTCGGTCTGTAATGTCAAAATATCATAGTTAGACATTCCGCGTTTATTTGGAACCAGTTTTTCGATATGCAAATCAAATTCTGGAACACCAACATCACGTTTATCTTTCTTTTCTTTAACAAAACTTCTCGGTTTTGGCTCTGTTTTCTCTTTTGAAACTTCATCTAAATCAATTCTTTTAATAGAATTCATTAAATTACTGGTTTCTTGTATTTTAATTAGTTCGTTGACTAAAAATGTCATCATGAATCCGTCCTCACTTTCAATTAAAACTTCATTGTTTTTAACCGAAATCACCGTTCCGTTTATGGCTTCATCAAGTACAGAAACCTTATCTCCTTTTGCCAGCATCCTACTCTTCTTTATCGTTATTTTTACTTGGTGTTTTTGCACTAAGTTGCATCATTCCGAACATGAAAACTACAATTGCAGCGATCATGATATAGATGTTTTTTTCTTCTGAAACTTGCTCATAAAGTGCAACCGAAATTGCAAGAATCATTATTATAATTTTAAAAGTTTTCATCCTTCCTGTATTTTAAGATTTCAAAAGTATAAAACTTTCAAGTACTTGTTCTATACCGTGCCAAACGTTTGTCATATTTTTTTAGTAAAATTGCAAAAAAGATTCACCATGAGCTTAGAGAAATATATGATTCCTTGCCTATTCAAAACATTCTTTGGTTATGACTGTTTAGGGTGTGGATTTCAGCGCTCTTTATTCTTACTTTTTCAAGGTAATTTTTCAGCCGCTTTTAAAATGTATCCGGCCATTTATACCTGCCTCTTACTCTTCCTTTTTATCGCGTTTCATTTCTTAGACAAGTCTAGAAATTACAAAAAAATCATTTGGAACATTGCCGTGGTAAATTTCATTTTTATGCTCGGCGGCTATTACTTCAAACACTTTTATTTTTAGATTTTAGATTTTAGATTTTAGATTTTAGATTTTAGATTTTAGATTTTAGATTTTAGATTTTAGATTTTAGATTTTAGATTTTAGATTTTAGATTTTAGATTTTCTAAAAAGTCGCTTCGCTCCTTTTGGAGTTTGGGATTTCAAAAAATTGGATTTTCAAGAATCTTTTATTTCTTAATCTGATCCAAAATATCGTTCATCATCTCGATTTGCACTTTCTGAATTTCGATTAATTCTTGCTGCTGATGCATAATTAAATGATCAATTTTATCATGAATTAATCTAATCTCCAATTCCGATTTCAGGTTGATCATAAAATCTTTTTTAGCGCGATTACGATCTTTTTCTTCCTGACGGTTTTGACTCATCATAATAACCGGCGCCTGCAAAGCGGCTACGCAAGAAAGTATTAAATTTAAAAGAATGAACGGATAGGGATCAAAACCTTTGTTTAGAAAAATATAAACATTTGAAGCAATCCAAATCGTAATGAAAACAACAAACGAAATAATAAAAGTCCAGCTCCCACCAAAATCAGCTACTTTATCGGCCACTTTTTGTCCTAAGTTTCTAGCTTCTTCCTCCTCTTCTACAATGCTTACAATCGATTTATCTTCTTTTAGTGAAGAAATGACATTTTTTTCCATTGCCGAAAGTGCTCCTATTTCGGTAGAGAGATAATTCGAAATGTATTTCTGGCGGTAGACATTCAATTCATTTATAGAAATGCAATCTTCAGCATTAAAATCGGGATATTCCTTTTTAATCAATCCCAAAATAGGATCATGAATTGCTCTTCCATAAATTTTCTCATTTTCATTAAAAGAGATCCCAGAAATTGCACTCGTAAATGTTGGCTTATTTTTCATTTTTAGTATATTTTGAAAGCTAATTTACGCAATTAACTTCTTAAGAATTGTATAAATAAGAACCGTTTAGAATTTGCTTTTTATCACAAATCAAACCTTTCAAAGTAAATTTCTTTCGTTAAATCGTGATTTTATTTCCAAAAAACGCCTTACTTTTAACGTTCCAAAATTATTCATTCATTTTTACCATTGTGACAAAAGACAATATCATACAAAATATAAGAGCTTTAAAGAGCCACTCACACATAAATTACGGTATTAAAACCAAAACAGAAGACTTTACAGAAAAGCTTTTTTACACGCTTTTTGATTCGAATGCAGCACTTGACGAAAGCATTGATGAACTAGAGTTTCGCTTTAAAGAAATTGCGGTTTTGGCTTGTAAAAAACCTCAAAATTTATGCGAATCTATCTGGGATCGCTTTTTGGAGAAGCTTCCTGGAGTTTTAGAAAAACTAAATCAAGATGCCGAATATATTCTTGAAAACGATCCTGCATCAAACAGCATTGATGAAGTCTACTTGGGGTACCCAGGCTTTTATGCCATCGCAATTTACAGACTTAGTCACGAATTATATCATTTAGATTTATTATTATTCTCTCGATTAATGAGCGAATACGCGCATAGAATTACAGGTACAGATATTCACGCTGGAGCTGATATTGCATCGCCGTTTTTTATTGATCACGCGACCGGTATTGTAATTGGTGAAACTACCGTTATCAAAAAACATGTAAAAATCTATCAAGGTGTTACGCTTGGTGCATTAAGCGTAAGCAAAGACATGAAAAATGCAAAAAGACATCCGACCGTTGAAGCCAATGTATGCATTTATGCCAATGCAACAATTCTGGGCGGAGAAACTGTAATTGGAAAAAACAGTGTTGTTGGAGGAAATGCATGGGTTACCAAATCTATTCCAGAAGATTCTATCGTTTTAAACACCACTACGACTGACGTTAAAATAAAAGAAAAAAAATAACATGAATTCACATAAATTATTAAACCTAATTGGCAATACTCCTTTGATGGAAACGGTCAATCTAGTTAAAAATAAAAATGTAAAACTTTTACTGAAACTAGAAGGAAATAATCCTGGAGGAAGCGTAAAAGATAGAGCGGCATACAATATGATTGCTGCAGCATTAGAAAGAGGCGATATCAAAAAAGGAGATAAATTAATTGAAGCAACCAGCGGAAACACTGGAATTGCGCTTGCTATGATTGCTCAGTTATTTGGCATTGAAATCGAACTGGTTTTACCCGAAGATTCTACCAAAGAACGTACTCAAACTATGCGTGCTTATGGCGCTACAGTTATTCTTACGCCTGCAAGCGAAGGAATTATTGGTTCTAGAGATTATGCCGATAAAAAAGTAGCACAAGGAGGCTATTTAATGCTGAACCAGTTTGCTAATGATGATAACTGGAAAGCGCATTACAAAACAACAGGGCCTGAAATTTGGAATGATACTGACGGAACGGTAACGCATTTCGTTTCGGCAATGGGAACAACAGGAACTATTATCGGGACTTCTACTTATTTGAAAGAAAAAAATCCAAACGTTCAGATTGTTGGCGCACAGCCAAGTGACGGTTCTCAGATCCCTGGAATCCGTAAATGGCCACAGGAATATCTTCCTAAAATATTTGATGCTTCTAAAGTCGATACAGTTGTAGATGTGAGCGAAGAAGAAGCACGAGAAATGACCAAAAGATTAGCGCTCGAAGAAGGTGTTTTTGCAGGAATGAGCAGCGGAGGTTCTGTTGCAGTTGCCTTAAAAATCGCAGAACAATTAGAATCTGGAGTTGTGGTTGCCGTTATCTGTGATCGCGGTGATCGTTATTTGTCTTCGGATTTATTTGACTAAAAAGATACTAAGTTGCTAAGGTTCTAAGATGCTAAGATTTGAATAACTGAAAAAACTTTGTATGTCAGAATCTCAGCAACTTTAGAAAAAAACTTAGAATCTCAGCAACTTAGAACCTTAGAATCTTAAAAAAAAATGAACTACAGAAAACTAGGAAAAACAAACTTTAATATCTCTGAAATTTCGCTTGGCACTTGGCAAGTTGGCGGAAAATGGGGATCGGGTTTTGATGATAAAACTGCCGATGAACTTTTGAATACTGCTATTGATAATGGCGTAAACTTTATTGACACGGCCGATGTTTACGAAAATGGATTAAGCGAAACTGCTGTTGGAAGAGTGGTTCGTTCTCGTTCTGAACGTATTTTTGTTGCCACAAAATGCGGACGCCAAATTAATCCGCATGTTAATGAAGGATATACGCCAAAAGTACTTCAAAAATTTGTTGAAGACAGTTTAAAAAGAACGGGATTAGAAACACTTGACTTAATTCAACTGCATTGTCCGCCGACTGAAGTTTACTATCGTCCAGAAATATTTGAACTTTTTGATAGACTAAAAGAACAAGGGAAAATTCTTAATCTCGGTGTAAGCGTTGAAAAAGTCGAAGAAGCTTTAAAAGCCATTGAATACTCAAACGTAACAACGGTTCAGATTATCTTCAATTTGTTTCGTCAGCGACCTTCTGAATTGTTTTTCACGGAAGCTAAAAAGAAAGATATCGGAATTATTGCCAGAGTTCCATTAGCAAGCGGACTTTTAACAGGTAAATTTGATGCAAAGACAACTTTTGACCCTCAAGACCACCGAAATTTTAATCGTAACGGAGAAGCGTTTGATAAAGGCGAAACTTTTTCTGGAATTGATTATGAATTAGGATTAAAAGCTGTTGAAGAATTAAAATCTCTATTTCCAGAATCAAAAAATCTAGCCGCAATAGCCTTACAATGGATTTTGAGTTTTAATGAAGTAAGCTGTATTATTCCTGGAGCATCCAAAACAGAACATGTTTTATCAAATTTATCGGTTTATGACACTCCAAAATTAACTTCAGAGCAGATTTCAGCAATGAACAAAATCTATAATGATCTTATCAAACCTTCTGTTCATCAGCTTTGGTAAATCTTTACTATTAAAATAAAAAGGCTGTCAAGAATAAAATCTTACAGCCTTTTTTTTAGAGTCTAAACGTCGAATTCTATCTTAAATTCTGCACCTTTATTTTTTCCTTCGCTAGATGCGGTCAATCGACCTTTGTTTCTTTCTATGATTTTTTTGCACAAATACAGTCCGATTCCTGTCGAACCTTCGTTTGCGGTTCCTAGACGGCTCATTTTGGTGAATTTTTTAAATAATTCTTCAATCTGATTTCGATCAAAACCCATTCCGTAATCTTTTACCGTAATAATCAATTTTGAATCTGCAGAAAAAATTCTGACTTTAATTTCGCTATCAAAATAAGAGAACTTAACGGCGTTGCTTATTAGATTTACCAACACTTGAACCAGAAGCCCCTCGTCTATTTTCAGTTTTGCTTCATTACATTCCAAAACCAAATCCATTTTTATATTTTTATCCAACAAACGCTGTTCAACTTGTTCGTTAATGAAGGGAACGATATTCGAAAACAAAACTGTCTTAACTTCTGGGTTTACTTTTACAACATCGTCTTGTTCTTTTAGCAATTTGATAAAATTTTCAATGTATCTAAATTGCAGTTCAGTCGATTCGCAAATTAGCTCGGCCATATTTTTAACCGATTCTGATGGTTCCTCGCTTATAATAAGCTTCGCTAAACCTTGCGGATTTCCTGCAAAATTTTTCAAATCATGCGAAAGCATATAAACCAAATCCTGTTTTTCGTTTATAAAATTCTCTGCTTCGTTAATAGATTCCTGTATGTTACACAAAAGCAGACCTGCTTCGTCTGTATAATCTGTTGGCAAAGCAGCTATTTTTCTTGAATCTCTATAGTCATCTAATGCTTTTGAGGCTATAGCGATTGGCTTTATCACTTTATTTAAAACTAAAAGCGTTATTGCCGTTGCCAGCAATGTCATAATTAAAGAAAAAATAAGAATAGAAGCTGATGATACTTCATGCTCAAAAAATAGAACAAAAAACAAGATTCCGATTAAGGGAATATGGATACCGATAAAAGCAACAAATAAAAATTTAAAAGCATAACTTTTTTTAAGAAAGCTGATTTTTGAAAGTTTGTGATACAACTTCATAAAAAGATAAAAATAGCAGGTTAATATGTAATTTTATTGGGATTATTACGAAAACAAAATTAGCTTTTATCCCCAATTAAACTAATATTTTGAAGAATTTCTAAATTTTTTCTAAAATTAAATTTGTAAAAGTTTTCAAAGGCTTATTTTTGCGCTATGGGAAGAAAAAATACAGACAAAATTGTCTTTCATCAAATTCAAGTTCTTGATGCTGGTGCAAAAGGGGTTTCAGTAGCCAAAGCACCTGACGGAAAAGTTATCTTTATTCCGAATGTGGTACCTGGAGATGTTGTAGACGTACAGACACTAAAAAAAAGAAAAGCGTATTACGAAGGTAAAGCGGTAAAATTTCACGAATTATCTGAATATAGAGTTGAGCCAATATGCGAACATTTTGGTGTATGTGGAGGTTGCAAATGGCAAAATATGAAATACAGCCAGCAACTTGCATTTAAACAAAATGAGGTTAAAAATCACTTACAAAGAATAGGAAAAATCGAACTTCCAGAATTTGAAGATATTTTAGGTTCTGAGAAACAGTTTTTCTACAGAAATAAAATGGAATTTTCTTTTTCTAACAGCCGTTGGTTAACTGAAAAAGAAATTGGAAGCACTGAAGATTTAGGGAACAGAAACGCTTTAGGTTTTCATATTCCTAAAATGTGGGATAAGATCTTAGACATCAAAAAATGTCATTTACAAGAAGATCCTTCAAATGCCATTCGTAACGAAATTAGAGCTTTTGCAAACGAACATAATTTAGCTTTTTTTAATCCGAGAGAACATTCTGGATTATTAAGAACGGTTATGATTCGTACGGTTTCTACTGGAGAAATCATGGTTTTGATTCAGTTTTTTGAAGAAGACAAAGAAAACCGAGAATTAATTCTTGACCATTTATACGAGAAATTCCCTCAAATTACTTCATTACAATATGTTGTAAACGGAAAACCAAACGATACAATTTACGATCAGGATGTAATCCTTTACAAAGGAAGAAACTACATTTTGGAAGAAATGGAAGGTTTAAAATTTAGCATTAATGCTAAATCGTTCTACCAAACCAACTCTGATCAAGCTTACGAATTGTATAAAATAACAAGAGATTTTGCTGGACTTACAGGAAATGAAGTAGTTTATGACTTATATACAGGAACTGGAACCATTGCACAGTTCGTTTCTAAAAAAGCAAAAAAAGTAATTGGAGTAGAAAGTGTTCCTGAAGCTATTATTGATGCTAAAGCCAATGCAGAACGCAATAATATTACAAATTGCGAGTTTTTTGTTGGTGACATGAAGGTAGTCTTTAATGAAGCTTTTATTGCACAGCACGGAAAACCAGACGTTATTATTACAGACCCGCCTCGTGACGGAATGCATAAAGATGTTGTAGAGCAAATTTTAAAAATTGCTCCTAAAAAAGTGGTTTATGTAAGCTGTAATTCTGCAACTCAAGCGCGTGATCTAGCTTTAATGGATGAAAAATACAAAGTAACTCGTGTGCGCCCTGTAGATATGTTTCCGCAGACACATCATGTTGAAAATGTTGTACTTTTAGAACTTCGATAAAAAATACATGAAAAAATTAATCTCTCTTTTACTGCTCTTCACTTTCGGCTTATCTAGCTGCGAGAAAGATGATATCTGCGATGCCAATACACCAACTACACCAAGATTGGTTATGACATTTTATGATATTTCTAGTCCGACGAAAACAAAAAATGTTACCAACTTAAAAGTTATTGGTGACGGAATGGAAGAAGGGATTGTTTTTAATGAAAGTCTCGCAGAAGATGATTCATTGAGATATGTAACCAGCGGAAGTACTGTATCAATTCCGTTAAAGGTAAATGACACTACAGCAACCTTTAAGTTTATTTACAGCTCTTTAAGCACCACAGCTATCAATACTGATGTTATTAAATTTAACTATAACACACAAAATGTATACGTTTCGAGAGCTTGTGGCTTTAAAACTATTTTTCAGCTAAAAAACATTCTGCCTTTTGTACATACTGATCCAGACGGAGATACGTTTTGGATGACCGAAGTTGATTTAGAAAACCCTAACATTGAATCTGAAAATGAAACACACATTAAAGTTTATTTCTAGTCTTTCATTATTGTTTTCAATGTTTTTAGGTTATGCGCAGGATGTTCCTGAGATTTCTAAAAATTTGAAGGACACAATAGCGACTAAAAAGCCAAAAACAGAAACTGTAAAAACGGCAAAACCAGAAATTCAGGAAGCTCAAGCTCCAATAGATAGCGTTATAAAAACAGACCGTTACGGACTTCGTGTTGGTGTTGATTTGTACAAACTTACTCGTGGCCTTTATGACAAAGATTATAAAGGAGTAGAATTTGTTGGAGACTGGCGATTAACCAAAAAGTATTTCTTAGCGGCAGAATTAGGCTACGAAGATAAAACTACAGAAGATGACCGTTTGACTTCTTCTGCTAACGGAACTTATATAAAAGCAGGTTTTGACTATAATTTTTATCAAAACTGGCTTGATATGGAAAACCTTATCACGATAGGAATGCGTGGCGGATTTAGTAGTTTTGCGCAAGAATTGCATAGCTATAAGATCTATAACCCGAATCCGTATTGGGGAGAACTACCTCCAATAGCAACAGACAATAAATATAGCGGACTTACCGCTACTTGGATTGAAGTTGCATTAGGACTAAAAGCCCAAGTTGTGAAAAATGTATTTGTTGGTTTCGGTGTTCAGCTTAAACTTCTGACTTCTAATAAAGAACCAAATAATTTCGAAAACCTTTATATTCCAGGTTTTAACAGAACTTATGACGGAAGTTTTGGAATTGGTTTCAACTACACAGTTTCCTACTTTATTCCGATTTATAAGAAAAAAACAATGGCATCTGAAACAGTAAAAAAAGAAGAGCCTAAGAAGAAAAAATAGTTTTTTTTTAAGGTTCTAAGATGCTAAGACTCTAAGATACTAAGTTTAAAAAAAAGCGGTAAATTCAAGTTGAATTTACCGCTTTTTTATGTTGTTAAGATTAAAAACTTAGAACCTTAGTATCTCAGAATCTTAGCATCTTTTTTAAGTTAACTGAAAATTAATCGCTGCTTGTGTATGTATTAAAGTTGTATCAAAAATAGGGACACTTAAATCTCCTTCTTTTATTACTAGCGGAATTTCGGTGCATCCTAAAATAATTCCTTCTGCTCCATTTTTGATTAATTCATTTGCAATTTCAAGATAACGCTTTTTCGTTTCTTCAGTTGCAATTCCCCTTCCCAATTCTTCGAAGATGGTGTAATGAATAAAATCTTTGTCAGCTTCTCTTATTGGTATTATTGCTTCAATTCCTTTTTCAGCAAGTTTATCTTTAAAGAAATCCAATTCCATTGTGAATTTTGTTCCCAGTAAACCTACTTTTTTCAAGTCTTTTTTCTGAATTTCAACCGCTGTTTCTTCGGCAATATGAATAAGTGGAAGTCCAATAGCTTGCTGCAGTTTCTCTGCAATTAAATGCATCGTATTGGCACATAAAACAATAGCTTCTGCCCCGCCCGATTTTAAAACTTCTGCCGCTTTTAAAAGCATATTAAAAGTAGAATCCCAGTCGTTGGCATCGTTATTCTTTTTAATGTCGGCATAATTAAAAGAGTAGATTAGACATTCAGAGAAATTTAGTCCGCCGAGTTTTTCATTAATTCCTTTATTAATTAAAGTATAATAATCAGATGTAGAAACCCAGCTGATTCCGCCAATAAGTCCAATTTTCCTCATATTTTTTTCAAATTATCCAATTTCTTTAATCCCTTTTATAAAAAGCCATTTCATAAAAAGCTTTTCACCGTCTTTAGTTCTTACCGCTTGAAATTTAGGTCCAATAATAGTTCCAATTACAAATGCCGTCATCGGAATCCAGATTCCAGTTAATCCCGTGTAAGCCGCAATCAAATATCTAAATAAAAGAAATAAAATTGCAAAAGCAGCCAATTGGTATAAAAAAGCGCGTAGTTGTAGTTTTGACATTTTTTTTGAGTTGGTAAGATTCTGAGATACTAAGATGCTAAGTTTCTTTTCCTTGCAGCTTATATTTTTTAGAACCTTAATATTTATTTTAAATTATTCTTTTTCCCATTTTACTAAAACTCTTAGTATCTTAGAATCTTAGAGACTTAGACCTGAAATTTCGTTCTCTTACTTCCTTCGTACATTTCGTATTTTACCAAACGTGCTTCAAGGCTTCCGTTAAAAAGTTTGATTTTTCTGGAAGGTTTTAATCCGACGAATTTTAAAGCTTCAAGGTTGGCTGTAATAAACCAAGCGTTTGTTCCCGGATAATTTTTCTTTAAAGTATCTCCAATGCTGGCGTAGAATTTTTCCATATGAATATCTAAACGCTCATCGTAAGGCGGATTGAAAACAATATGCAGTTTACCTTCTGTTTCTTTTTCTGTATCAAAAAAGTTCTCTTCGTAAATTTTAATGTAATCTTCTAAATTAGCATTTCTAATATTGTCTTTAGCTTTGCTTACAGCACTTGGCGCTTTATCAAAACCTTTAATTGTATAATGAAACTCTCTAGTTTTTTTCATTAAACTGTCAACAATCATATCAAACAAATCATTGTCCCAATCTTTCCATTTTTCAAAAGCAAACTCTTTTCTGTTAATGTTTGCTGGAATATTGCAGGCAATCATAGCTGCTTCTGCCAAAAAAGTTCCAGAACCGCACATAGGATCCAAGAAATCACTTTGTCCATCCCAACCAGACAATAAAAGAATTCCAGCTGCCAAAACCTCATTAATAGGCGCAATATTCGTAGCCGTTCTGTAACCACGCTGATGAAGTGAAGCTCCGGAAGTATCTAAAGAAACAGAAACCTGATCTTTGTCAATATGAATATTAATACGCAAATCTGGATACTGTTTATCAATACTTGGACGCTGTCCCGTTCTTTCTCTAAACTGATCTACGATCGCATCTTTACATTTCTGAGAAATAAATTCAGAATGATTGAAATAAGTCGAATGCACCGTGCTATCAATCACAAAAGTCTGATTCGCATTTAAGTATTTAGACCAGTTTATCCCCAAAATTCCTTTGTACAAAGCCTGTTCATTATTAGCTCTAAAAGAATAAATTGGTTTTAAAACTTTAAGCGCAGTACGCAAAGACAAATTGGCTTTGTACATAAAACCTTTGTCTCCTTTAAAGCTTACCATCCTCACACCTTTTTCAACATCTTGAGCGCCAAGTGTGCGTAATTCTTTTTCTAATATTTCTTCAAAGCCAAAAAAACATTTGGCAATCATTTTAAAATTTTCTTCCATTTCTTTTTCAATTAAAAAAAGCTAATCGCTATAACATTTTATTATACTGTTATAAATAGGTATCGAAGCGAAATAGTTATTTTTCGGCAAAAATACACTAAATTTGCCGGACTTTTGAATTAATTGAAATAGAATAAATGTCTGTAAAACATAACGCACCAATCCAAAATCAAGAAGACGACAATCAAAACTGGTATTCTTCGTGGTTTGACACGCCATATTATCATATTCTTTACAAGGATCGTAATTATCGTGAAGCTCAGGTTTTCATGGACAATTTAACGCATTATCTTAACTTGCCCGAGAAAGCCAAAGTATTGGATTTAGCGTGCGGAAAAGGCCGTCATTCTATTTATTTAAATCAATTAGGCTACGATGTTTTAGGCGCAGATTTGTCTGAAAACAGCATCGCCGAAGCTAGTAAAAACAGTAATGAAACCCTTCATTTTAAAGTGCACGACATGCGCGAGCCTTTTGAAGAAAAGTTTGATGCTATTTTCAATCTTTTTACCAGTTTTGGCTATTTTGAAAGCGACGAAGACAATCTGACCACTTTAAAAGCAATTAAAGAAAGCTTATCAGAATACGGTTTTGCTGTGATCGATTTCATGAATGTACCCAACGTTATTGAAAATCTTGTTCCCGAAGAAGTAAAAACAGTTGACGAAATAGATTTTCACATCAAAAGATACGTTGAAGACGGACATATTTTTAAAGAAATTGATTTTGAAGACCAAGGCAGAAAATATCATTTTACAGAAAAAGTAAAAGCACTAACTTTGAAAGACTTTCAGGATTTAATGGACGAGGCTGGAATTTTTCTTTTAGACATTTTTGGAGACTACAAACTCAAAAAGTTCCATAAAACCGAAAGCGAAAGATTAATCATGATTTTTAAGTAAATTAGTTAATCGTTTATTTGTTGAACCGTTTAATCGGTAAGCAAAAAACGATTAAACAAATCAACGGTTAAACAAATACAAATGAACTATTTATTACCCTTATTTTCTGTACTTTTAGGATATGGCGTGGCTTTATTTATAAAACCAGAAAACAAAAATAATTTAAAATTACTACTCGCATTTAGCGGTTCTTTTTTATTATCGTTAACCGTAATGCATCTTCTTCCAGATGTTTACGAATCGCACAATCATAATATCGGAATCTTTATAATGGTCGGAATTTTATTCCAGATCGTACTTGAATTTTTCTCAAAAGGTGCCGAACATGGACACGTTCACGGACACGCAAAAATGTCTCAAATTCCATGGCTTTTATTTATCAGCCTTTGCATTCACGCCTTTTTAGAAGGATTTCCTGTAAGCCACCATCATGGTTTAGCAGTAGGAATTGCCATTCATCATCTGCCAATTGCGGTTATCTTAACCACATTTTTCATCAATGCAGATTTAAACAAAAAAGCCATTTTTGCCTTCATGCTGACCTTTGCCATCATGACCCCACTCGGAACTGTAGCTTCAGAATATTTGCCCTTCTTAAGTAAATATTACACCGAAATAACAGCAATCGTAATAGGTATTTTATTCCACATTTCCTCAACCATCATTTTTGAAAGCAGCGAAGGACACAAATTCAACATTGCCAAAGTTTCTATGATCGTTCTAGGAATTTTATTGGCATTCTTTTTATAATCTGGGCGTGCCCAAATTTCCAAAAGGCGCAATTTAACAAACCGCTTATGTGCGCCTTTCGCAAATTCGGTCGAGCTATCCGCATTACTTCGGTAATTTGCTCCTATCCCTCACGCAAGAAAAAGTTTCAAGTTTCAAGTTTCAGGTTTCAAGTTTTACTCTCGCGTGTCAGGCTGAGCGGAGTCGAAGCCCAGTGAAAAATTATCTAATTATCAAATTGACTAATTATCTAATTCCTTAATTCCTTAATTCCCCACCCTCTTCTTCTCGTCCTGATTTCCGAAAGCACGTTCTTTCACATTAATCTTTTTATTTCCGAAATTGTAAACCAAAGACAAACGCACAAAACGATTACTTTCATTTTGGCTATAAACCTGTTTTACGCCATTTACAACCGAAGTGAAATCTTTCAAATAAGAAGTATTAAAAATATCATTGGCCAAAAATGCAATCTGAAGCGTTTTATTCAACAAATCCTGTTTAAAACCAATATCAAAACTCGATGCATAACCAATCTCATACAAACCACTTTTAAAAGGTGAACTATAATTAAAATCAATTTGAAGTTTACTGCTTTTCCCTAGTATAAAAGTATTATTCGTCGTAAAATCAATCTGTAAACTATTTGATGGCGTTGCATTAATATCTTTTACAAACTCCGTCTTAGCGCCTAAAAAGTACAAAGTATTTTCACTCTGCCACCAATCTGCAAAACTTGCAGAATAACTTTCTCCCAAACCGTAATTCAAACCTTTATAATAGTTCTCGCGGGTTACAATCTGCGTATTCGTTTCTGGGTTTGAAGTAAAAACAACTCCATATCCATTTGTAATCGCATTTACAAAAATGCTTGTTCTTAAAACCTCTTTATAAGAATGCGCCAATTCAAAATTATCACTAAATGAAGGCTTTAAAAACGGATTTCCTTCAGAATAACTGTTACTATTAATATAAACTCTAAACGGATTCAGTAAATCAAAACGTGGTCGGTTGATTCTTTTTCCATAATTCAGACTAAAAGTATTGTTCTCATTTTTCTTGTACGAAGCATAAAAAGTTGGAAACAACTTCAAATAATCATTTACATTTTCCTGATTCATGGTTTCAGAGAATCCGCTTGTTTGTGTGTTCTCCAATCGTAAACCCATTTGCAGATTCCATTTTTCATTTAGCTTTTTATCTCCATTAATATAAAACGCCTGATTATTTTCAGTGTATTTAAATTGGTTTGACTGACTAGGATCTAATTCTGGAGTTCCAGTTATAGTATTGTAAAAAACCACATCGCTTATGCTGTTTGTAAAACTCATTTTCGCACCATAAGACAAATTAAAAGTTTCAAACGGATGTTCCATATCTGCCTTAAAACTCCAGTTATCAATATCTTGATTGGAAATATTTCTTCCCGCCTGATTGACATCAATAAATTCCATATCTGGATTATAATTGTTCGCTATAAAATCTCTATCAAATTTTGAGCTGTAATTGAAATAATCCACATCAAAAGATAATTTCTTTTTTGAATCAAATTTAGTGATCAAATGCGCATTATAAGTCTGATTTTTAGAACCTTTATCTGTAAAACTTTTATTCAATGTAACCTGCTGCAACTCGTTTTGCGTATTGTACTTTTCAATTCTAATATCCGATCCAAAATCAGGATTATTTCTGTCATTCATAAACTGAAAACCAATTGTTGTACGTTCAGACACATCATAATCTAATGCCAATTTTCCTGAAAAATTCTCATTTTTAACTTTTGTATCGGCATCCATTGTAGAAAGTCCATTTGGAAAATACATATCTAAATTCTCTATAGCATTTTTATAACCAGTTTTACCATTCACGCTTGCCGAAAATCTAAACTTATTTTTGCTATAGAAGAAATTATCTCTCAAAGTGTAAATTCCATATTTATTCTGGTCGTAAGAAACTGTAATCGAATTTTTCCACGAATCGCGAACTCCCTTTTTCATAATAATATTAATCAGCCCTCCAGTTCCATCTGCTTCATATTTTGCGGGCGGATTGCTTATAACTTCAATGTTTTTAATATCTGCTGCCGAAATTGATTTCAAGAAATTGTTCAGTTCTT
The DNA here is from genome assembly GCF_002303885.1 of Flavobacterium sp. ACN2. Taxonomy (GTDB): domain Bacteria; phylum Bacteroidota; class Bacteroidia; order Flavobacteriales; family Flavobacteriaceae; genus Flavobacterium. The sequence goes on from NZ_MRCM01000016.1 coordinate 126,695, forward strand.
CGCCAGTCAATTCAATTAAACGTCCATCGATCATGACGCGCGAAGTTCCCTTTCCTAAAATGGTTATCACATCATTTTTCACTACAACTCCAGGCGCAGTATTAATTGCGCTTAAAGCGTCTCCTCCAACATTTGTGACATTGTTTTCTAGGTTATAAACCAAACGATCTGTTTTCTGCTCAATAGTTTTCTTTTTAGACTGAACCACAACTTCAACTAATTTGGTTTCGGTTTCTTTTAGAATTATAGTTCCTAAATCGGTGTTTTTTTCTAGTAAAATTTCTTTTTCATAATCGGCAAAACCCAAAAGACTGATTTCAATTTTATAAGAACCATTTTTAAGGCTGATATCAAAAGAACCATCTTCTTTAGTTGTAGTTCCATCAATAATTTTCCCTTCTTTATTTAATATTGAAATTTCAGCCCATTCTAAAGATTTGGTTTCACTAGCGACTCTTCCTTTTAGTGTTAATTGTGCTAAACAAAATAAAGGCAATAGTAAAAAGACTAGGAGATTTAATTTTTTCATGATTTCTAATTTTAACTTGTTCGATTAATTTGAAGCAAAGTTGCCTTAGAAAATCTTCCTATGCGACCGACAAAAAAAGTCGAACCATTTTCTCAAATAGAAATTGGTTCGACTTTATATAGGCAAGGCGTTCGACTTTTTACAAACCCTTTATTTTTAACTATTTCTGTAAGCTGTTGGGGTTAAATTGGTATATTTTTTAAATGAAGTATTAAAAGAAGATTTGGAGTTAAAACCAACTTCGTACAATATTTCTAAAACAGTTAATTGATTTTTTGAATGGTCTCTTAAAATTTGCATGGCTTTTTGAATGCGATATTCATTCACAAAATCAAAAAAATGCTGATCGATATGATGATTTATTAAAATAGATAAATCGCGAACAGGAATGCTAATCTGATTGGCCAATTCCTGAATAGTAAGTGATGGATCGAGAAATGGTTCTTTCTCAGTCATATATTGTTTTAAAGTACTAATTTGTGTAGTGATCAAATCATTTTGCTGGTTTACAGCTTCTGGCTTTTCATCAATTTCTGGCAGAATATCTTTTGTTAATACTAACTTAGAATTTACACCTCTAAAAAGTTCTGGATATTTTAAAGCTTTCATTATAAACCAGCACGTTATAAATAAAGCTATAGTTCCAACAAGGACATTTGCCCACAAAAACACTTCTTTGAAACCGCTGTACCTCAATATGTTTTTTAAAAGTACAATAGAATGTGCAACAAGAAAAACGCATGTCATTTGAAAAAGCCATTTATAAGTAGAAACGCTCGGATTGGTGTAGTTTTCTAGATAAATTTCTTTGTATTTCTTCAAGATCAAAAATACACTTACGATATAAAAAACGTACTGAAATTCTATTAAAATCTGTATAAAATAGATCTCAGACATTTGATTGAGAGGTCCTACAAAACTTCCTTCCTCAATACCTTTATAAATTCTAGGAATAAAAATAACGTTTGCAACTATAAAAGGAAGAAGATGAATGGCATGTTTCCATTTTAATCTAAAATCAGAATAGCATACAGATAAAACATACAAATAAAATGATGGCATTCCCAGTAAACAGAAAGTTGCTCTAAAAATTTCTAAATTTCTGTGATCTTCTGTATACAGATAAATAAAAAAACCGCTAAGATCAATTGCCGAAAAAATAAAGAACAAAGCAAATAAGCGGTTTGCCAGTTTATTTTCTGTTTTAACGGTTAGCAGAAAAAATGCCATTAATAAGGAAACGAAAACAGAAATTCGAGCAATTCCCTGTAGTAAATCTAATTGATCCATCTATCTTTTTATATTAGACAAATATAATATTTTCGTTTTTGTAACAAAGCCACAATAAAACCGTCTTTAGAGAGAAAAAATAGAAGAAAAAAATTGATTTTAAATCTCTGAGACTTTGCAAGATTGAAATAAAATATATTAATTTTGACGAGTCTAAATAACGATAAAATGACATTTACGAAAACTACTGAACAAGCCTCAAAATATGAACATTTAGAGAAGATGTCTGTTCATGAATTGTTATCTAATATAAACCAGGAAGATAAAACTGTGCCTTATGCAGTCGAAAAAGCTTTACCACAAATAGAAGCTTTGATTCCGCAGATAGTCGACAAATTAAAACTTGGCGGCAGATTGTTTTATATTGGAGCAGGAACTTCTGGCCGACTTGGTGTTGTTGATGCTTCTGAATGTCCGCCCACTTTTGGCGTTCCTTTCGACTTAGTAAATGGCATTATTGCAGGTGGCGACACAGCAATTAGACGCGCAGTAGAAAACGCAGAAGATAACCCTACACAAGCTTGGATTGATCTTCAAAACCATAAAATAGATTCTAATGATGTTGTAATCGGAATTGCTGCTTCGGGAACAACTCCATATGTTATCGGCGGATTAGAAACTTGTAACCAAAACAATATTATTACAGGTTGTATTACTTGTAATGCCGGAAGTCCGTTGGCATTGACGGCGCAATTTCCTATTGAAGTTGTAGTTGGGCCAGAATTTGTAACCGGAAGCTCTAGAATGAAAGCTGGAACTGCGCAGAAACTGGTTTTAAACATGATTTCAACTGCAGCTATGATTCAGTTAGGAAAAGTAAGAGGAAACAAAATGGTCGATATGCAATTAAGCAATGTAAAACTGGTTGATCGTGGTGTAAAAATGATTATGGACGAGATTTCGGTTTCGTATGACGAAGCTTCTGAATTATTGAAAAAATATGGCAGCGTAAGAAATGCTGTCGACAATTATAAAAAATAAAAAGGCTTCTGAGTGGTTGTTTAACCGCAAAGTATACTAAGATTTACGAAAGGTTCGCAAGGTTTTTGTCCAAAACTTTGCGAACTTTGTCATTATAAAATATAGCATATAAAAAACTTAGCGTACTTTGCGGTTAAATACAAGCCAACAGCTTGCAACCTTAAAATTGAAACAAAAAAGATGGCAACAAATAAAGAATTACTAAAAAAAGGAGTGAAATATTTATCAGGCGCTCTGCCTCTAATGTTTCTTGGCCCAACATTGATTTATAATGCTTTTATGAATCAGCATACCAACTGGCATTATCTTGTTTTAGGAATTGGAATTGTGGCTTGCCTAAGTTCTATGCTTTTGATCTTTTTGGGATTGAAAATTATTATGAAAGGTATATTTAATGACTAATTCGTATCTTTACTAAAACTCTTTGTCATGGATATACAAGCAGAAATAAATTGGATTCATCAAGAAATTGATAAAGTACAGGATCCATCTTTTGTAGAAAAACTAAAACATCTTTTACAATCAATAAATAATACCGCTATTGATTCAGATGCGGCTTATAATTTAGATATAGAAAATGCTTTGGGTAGCATTAAAAAAGGTAATTTCTATACTGAAGATCAAGCGAAAGAAATTGCAAAAAAATGGGGAAGAAAATAATCTGGTCAAAAGATGCATTAGATCAATTAGAAGACATTCATTTTTACATTTTCTTTGAAAGTAAATCACTTAAAATCGCTGATAAAGTTGTTAATACAATTTTCGACAGCACCGAGATTTTAAAAACAAAACCTGAAATTTATAAACTCGATAATCAAAAGGCCAGCAATGATGGTAGTTTTAGAGTTTATTCTATTTACGATTATGGAGTCTCTTATCAAGTAACGGAAGAAGTAATATATATTCTTCGAGTACGCCACAATGCTCAAAAACCAAAAAAACATTCATGGAAGCTCTAATTCACATTCAGAAAACATTTGAGAAAGTTGTTTATATTGATAAGAAAATAAACAATCGCGAGTTTGAAGATTGTGTTTTTAAAAACTGCGACTTTTCCAACAGCAACTTCAATTCTAATACTTTTCTTGACTGCGAGTTTATTGATTGTAATTTATCAATGACAAGTTTGGCTGGAACAAGTTTAAAAAACGTCACTTTTAAAAACTGTAAACTTTTAGGAATTGCATTTAACGAATGTGATGATTTTCTATTCCAGGTTTATTTTGATGAATGCGTTCTCGATTATGCATTGTTTTCCAATAAAAAAATGCCAAAAACTAAGTTCGTTAATTCTTCTGTTCGCGAAGTAACTTTTGTTGGAACCAATTTAACGAGTTCTGTTTTTGATAATTGCGATCTTGATGGCGCTATTTTTAATGAAACACAATTAGCATCGGTCAATTTTAAAACGGCTTACAATTACAAAATCGATCCTGAATTTAATCCGATGAAAAAAGCACAATTTTCTACTGAAGGAATTGTCGGATTATTAGATAAGTATGATATCAAAATCGTTTAGTTATGAGTGCCAATGAATCTTATCTAGAAAGTGTCAGAAAGCAGTTTTTGTATTATAAAATGCTTGGCGAAAAAGCCATTGACCAACTTGAACCTCAACAGCTTTTTATTTCGGTAAATGAAGACACCAACAGCATTGCTACAATAATAAAACATATTTCGGGCAATATGCTGTCTCGATGGACTGATTTTCTTACTACCGATGGTGAAAAAGAATGGCGCAACAGAGATTCTGAATTTGAAAATGATTTACAATCTAAAGACGAAGTTCTTGAACTGTGGAATAAAGGATGGAATTGTCTCGAAAATGCTCTTGAAAGCTTAAAACCAGAACAGCTTTCAGATATTATTTATATAAGAAATGAAGGCCATACGGTTATAGAAGCTATAAATCGACAATTGGCACATTATCCGTATCATGTAGGGCAGATTGTTTTTTATGCCAAACAGCTTAAAAACAGCGAATGGAATAGTTTATCGATTCCGAAAAACAAATCGGGAAATTATAACGCCGAAAAGTTTGCCAAAGAAAAAGAAATCAAGAACTTTACCGATGATGAGTTAAAAAGATTGAAATGACCCGTTTGTCAGTCTGAGCGTAGTCGAAGACCTTTTTGTGGCATAAAAATGAAATCTCTAGCTCTAAAAAAACAACTTAATTAAAATGAAAAAAATAGTATTCTTATTCCCTTTTCTAGCTTTAGTTTCATGCTATAATGCAGAACACAATTGCAAGGATTTTAAAACAGGGAAATTCAAATTTGAAACAGATGTCAATGGCGTAAAAAAAACAACTTATTTTGAGCGTAAAGACAATATCGAAATTGAAACTTACGAAGGAAAAACCGATACTGCTACAATACGCTGGGTAAGTGACTGTGAGTACGTGCTGCAAAAGAAACATCCTAAAAATATGGCTGAAGAAAAAGCGATCAGCATGAAGATTTTAAACACTTCTAAAGATTCTTATACTTTCGAATTTGGCTTGGTTGGTTCTGAAGAAAAACAGCGAGGAACAGTTTATAAAGTTGATTAAATAATAAAGGCTCCATTTGGGAGCTTTTTTTTGCCACAAAGACACAAAGTCTCCAAATTTTTTTATTCTCATTTTTTAAACTTTGCAACTCTGAATCTTTGTCCCTTTGTAACTAAAAAAACAAACGTGTTTCTTTTACATTTCTATTTTAAATAGTACATTAGAACTCTAATCTAACCAAATGAAAAATACCATTTCGCAGAGAGTTGCTGATTTTTTAAAAAATTATCCGCCGTTTAATTTTCTTCACCAGAGAGATTTAGAAAAGCTTTCTGAACAGATTTCTATTATTTATAAAGAAAAAGATGCCGTCATTTTTGCTGAAAATGACAAAACCCACGATTCTTTTTACGTGGTTCATAAAGGCGCTGTTGCACTTAAAAAAAACATTAAAAATACCGTTTTAGATATGTGCGATGAGGGCGATATTTTTGGATTGCGTCCGTTATTGGCACAAGAAAATTATATCATGGAAGCGGTCGCTCACGAAGAAAGCATTTTGTACGCCATTCCTATTGCGGTTTTTAAACCTTATGCGCTTGAGAATAGAAATGTTGGTAATTTCTTGATTGAAAGCTATGCTTCGAATACTCGAAATCCTTATTCAGACATTCACAAAGATAAATTGTATGGTGATGATCAGTTAAATGAAAACCTGCATTCGAGCAATCATTCTTTTGATTTAGCGCCCATAAAATATTCAAAAAAAATTGTAACCTGCAGTCCGTCAACCACTGTTAAGGAAGTGGCAAAGATTATGAATAAAAAGAAAGTCGGTGCTATTTTGATTGTTGATGAAATGCTTCCGATTGGTATTTTGACAGATAAAGATCTTCGAAATAAAATCGTTACAGGAGATTTTCCTATTACAACCACTGCCGAAACGATAATGACCAAACCTGTTATTACGTATCCTAAAAAAATGACGGTTACTGAGGCGCAAATGGCCATGATGAAAAGTAATATCAGTCATTTGTGTTTAACGAAAGATGGAACGGTAAACACAAAAGCGGTTGGGATTTTATCGAAACACGACGTTATGGTTGCACTCGGAAACAATCCTGCGGTTTTAATTAAAGCCTTAAAACGAACTAAAAAAATTAAGGAAATAAAACCTATTCGTAACCGAATCATGCAGTTACTGCAAGGCTATTTGGATCAAAATATCCCAATGACATTGATTACCAAAATAATTACAGAACTGAATGAAGCTTGCACCAATCGTGTTATTGAGATTTGCTTAGAAAAAATGAGCAGTCCGCCGCCAGTAAAATTTGCATGGTTGGCACTCGGAAGTCAAGGTCGTGGCGAACAAATGTTACACACAGATCAAGATAATGCCATTGTTTATGAAAATGTGAATGAAGTTTTTAGAGAGGAAACTAAAATCTATTTTCTAAAATTTGCCGGACTTGTCAATAAAGGCCTTTTTGAAATTGGATACGATTATTGTCCTGCCGAAATGATGGCTTCAAACCCAAAATGGTGCATGAGTGTGGACGAATGGAAAAGCCATGTGCATCATTGGATTACAAATCCGGGGAAAAATGAGGTCTTATTGTCCTTTATTTTCTTTGATTATAGTTTAACTTACGGAGATACCGAAGTAGCAAATCAATTGTCTGACTATATTTTTGAAGATTTAAAAGCAAATCCTATTTTTTATATGCATTTGGTGAGCGGTGCATTGCAAAGCCCCTCTCCTACGGGTTTCTTTAGACAGTTTTTGGTGGAGCAAGATGGCGCTAACAAAGATAATTTTGATATTAAACGAAGAGCTTTAATGCCGTTAACCGATGCTGCGCGTGTTTTAATTTTATCTCATTCAGTAAAATCGATTAGCAATACAGCAGAGCGCTTTGAGAAATTAGCAGAACTGGAACCTAACAATAGAGAATTGTATTTATCGTGCTCTTATTCTTTCAAAGCTTTATTAAAATTTAGAACCAAGCAGGGTCTTTTGCATCATGATTCTGGTCAGTTTATCGAATTGGAGTCTTTGACCAAAATGGAAAAAATTAAGCTCAAACGCACTTTTAAAACCATTAAGGAACTTCAGGAACTTATTTCAGTACGTTTTAATATCTCAAATTTGGTATAATCATGAGTTTATTCAATTTTTGGAAAAAAGAAGAAACTAATCTATTCGATGAAAATATTACAATCGAAGAAACTCGTTTTGTGGTTTTGGATACCGAAACAACTGGTTTTGATTACGAAAATGACCGTATTCTCTGCATAGGCGCACTAGTTCTTCAAAACGGAATTATTAATGTTCAGGAAAGCTTTGAAGTATATTTAGAACAAGATCATTACGATAAATCGACCGCTCAAATTCATGGTATTTTAAAAGATTTACTGATTAAACGTCCTACTGAATTGGAGGCATTACAGCAGTTTCTAGATTTTCTAGGAGACTCCATTATCATTGCGCATCACACTATTTTTGATGTTACAATGATTAATAAAGCTTTAGAAAGAAACGGACTTCCTCATTTAACGAATAAAACCTTAGACACGGCTTATTTGTATAAAAAGACTTTAATTCAATCTCATTTATTTGAACGAAAGGATCATTACACCTTAGATGATCTTGCAGACAAATTTGATATTTCCAAGAAAGATCGCCACACAGCACTGGGGGATGCCTACATCACTGCCATTGCATTTCTTAAGATTGTAAAGAAATTGAGAGAGAAAAAAGCAATTAGTTTAAATCAGCTTTTCAAACCTTAAGATTTTTTTATGAATCTTAACTTTACATTTCAACTCCATAATTTACCATTTAGTAATACTAGACTTATAAAAATTAGCAAAAAAGAAAAATAGCCATAACCTGTATTTTGTTTTTGAAAGATAGCTTTGTCGTAATCAAAAAAAACACAAAAACAATTATGAAAGCTAACTTTTTAAAATCAATTACCTTGCTTGGAATTGCAGGCCTTTCTGTAATAAGCTGCCAAAATGACGACAAAGATTCGAATAGTGTAAATGCTAGTATCGATTTTACTTCACATTCAAAAGTGCCACCTTTTGTTTATCCAATGACAGGTTTTGAAAATCTAAAAATCAGTACTTTAATTGCTAGTACAGATGTTCTTCCAGAATCTCCTTCTTTTGTTTATGGTGCACAACCTGATGGAGCTGGATTAATGAAAGATCCAAATGGTAATGGATATATCTTGATTACCAACCACGAAATTCTGCAATCTGTATCAAGAGTTTATTTAGACAAAACTTTCAAACCAGTAAAAGGTGATTATATTGTTGATGGCGTTGGTGGTTTAACTCGTTTATGTTCTGCTACATTGGCAACTCCAGAAATTCACGGATTTGGACCAATCTTCTTAACTGCTGGAGAAAGCGGACAAGAAAGTATGGTTCACGGAATCAATCCGTTGGGACAATCTTCAGATAAAGCAAGAAAAGATAGAGTTTTACCAGCTTTAGGAAAAGCGAGTATGGAAAACGCTGTTCCGCTTCCTAAAGAAGCTTATCCAGGAAAAACCGTAATTCTAATTGGTGAAGATCAATCTTACGCAACTTCACACGTAAGTGCTGGACAATTAATTATGTATGTGAGTACTGTTGGCGATTTGTCTAACGGAAAATTATATGCTTTAAAAAGAACTGATGGAAATCAAGTTGAAACGGATATCAAATTAAATAGCAGTTATCCTGTTGAATTTGTTGAAATTCCAAATGCAAAAAATCTTACCGGGGCTGTTATCAATACAACTGTTAACGACTTAAAAGCAATTCGTTTTTCTAGAGTTGAAGACGTAGATTACAGAAAAGGAAGCGCAAGCAATAATAGAGAAGTTTATTTTACTGCTACAGGTCAAGCAACTAATAACGCTCCTGTTGACGGTTACACGATGTGGGGAAGAGTTTACAAAGTGAAACTAGATGCTACAAATCCGTTAAAAGGAACTTTAGAATTAGCTGTTGAAGGTGACAGTACTCCAGGAACTGGAATCATTAACCCAGATAACTTATGTGTAACAGAGAACTACGTTTACATTCAAGAAGATGGTGACAGCTACTACGCCGACGCTAAACACGATTCATATATCTGGCAATATAGCATTGCGACAAAGCAAAATAAAGCTTGGTTAAACATGAACCACAAAAGAACCGATGCAGCCTGGAATGCTTTATATAATCAAACTGGCGAAATGAGATTAGGAAGCTGGGAGTTTGGTGCTATGGAAGATATTTCGGACATCATTGGTGTTCCAGATACTTTTACCGTAAACATTCACCCGCACACATGGCAAAGTGATGCATTCAAAAATGCAGACGGTTCAGGAACTCAAACCAACAAAGAGGGAGGACAAACTGTAATTATCAGAAACGTACAGAGATAATAATTTCAGTCAAAATCTATTAACAACCCTTATTTTTCGATAAGGGTTGTTGCTATTAAAACACTATTATGAAATTACAATATTTTTCATTTCTATTTTTAGCTCTTTGTTTGTTCTTTTCGTGTCAAAAAAATGAAACTTCTAAAACAACAATCAAACAGAATCTTCTTGTTGACTTAAACAAATTAAGCAATGAAATTACCCAATTTCAAAAGCTGGTAGATAGCAATGCTTCTCCAAAAGAAATTGTAGAACAGTTTAAAAAATCACGTTTATTCTATAAAAAAGTGGAATGGGCAATTGAATATTTTATTCCCGAAACGGCTCGTTTTATGAATGGTCCAGCCTTGGATGAAATGGAATTGGAAGAAAATAGATCTTTTGAGCCACATGGGTTTCAAGTAATCGAAGAAATCATTTATCCTGAATATAAAATCGAGGATAAAGAAAATGTCATAAGAGAATTGAATATTTTTCAATCTAACATAAAGCAGCTGAAAACCACATTTGAAGTAATCACTATTTCTGACGATTATGTTTTGGATGCAATGGAACAGAATATATTTCGTGTTATTGCTTTAGGAATTACAGGTTTTGATAGTCCAATTTTACAGTCTTCAATTTCTGAAGCGGGAGAAAGTTTATTATCAATTTCTAAACCTCTTGAAATCATTAATTCCGATAATAAAACACTAGCCGATTTAAAGAAATTAATCGCAGAAGCACAGCAATATTGTAAAGAAAACAATAATTTCAATGCTTTTGACCGAGCCTTTTTTATAACAGAATATTTGAATCCGATTTCGAAAAAAATTAAAACTTTTCAGAAAGAAGAGAATATTAAAAACGTAAAGAAAATAAGCCCATTAAAACCAGAAATTGAAACTTTGTTTGATAAAGATGCTTTTGATGTAAATGCGTTTGTACTTTCTAAAGATTACAATTACACCATAGATAAAGCTAAACTGGGAGAAAAACTGTTTTATGATACCAGCCTTTCAAAAAATAACGACAGAAGCTGTGCAAGTTGCCATCATCCAGAAAAAGCATTTACAGATGGTTTAAAAACAAACGTTTCGTTAACAGGATCTAATCTTGCACGAAACACACCTACTCTTACGTACGCTTCTTTACAAAATGCTCAATTTTGGGATATGCGTCAGTTAGACTTAGAAAAGCAGAGTGTAGACGTAATTCAGAATAAAGATGAAATGCATGGTTCAATGGATGAAATTCATGCTAAAATTCTATTGAATGCAGCATATATCAGCCTTTTCAAAAAAGCATATCCAAAAACTTCAAAACCTGAAGCCTGGCAAATTCAAAATGCTATTGCGAGTTATGTGCGTTCTTTAAATGCCTTCGATTCAAGATTTGACGAATACATGAGAGGAAACAAAAATGCTTTGAACAATCAGGAAATAGAGGGAATGAATCTCTTTATGGGAAAAGCAAAATGTGCAACCTGTCACTTTACGCCTTTGTTTAACGGAACCGTTCCTCCGAGTTATTCTAAAAGCGAACATGAAGTTATCGGAACTCCTCAAGATGCTTCCGGTAAGAAATTGAGCGTAGATCAAGGGCGATATTTATACAATAAAATGCCTCAATTGGTTGGAGCTTTCAAAACTCCAACAGTTCGAAATGCAGCTGTAACAGCTCCTTACATGCACAATGGTGTTTTTAAAACTTTAGAAGAAGTCGTTTCTTTCTACAACAAAGGCGGTGGAATTGGTTTAGGCTATGAAGTAGAAAACCAAACGCTTCCTTTCGACAAACTAAATTTGACTGTAAAAGAAGAAAAGGCTCTTGTTGCTTTTATGAAAATACTAACGGATAAGAAATACCAGTAAAAACCAAAATAGATTTCAGTAAATCAAAAACGCCAGAACTTTAAGTTTCTGGCGTTTCTCTTTATTTTTATTCGTTTTCTATAAAAAGACGATATGGAAATACATTTGAGGATCTATTTTTTAAGTTCTTCATAAAACTCTCACACAAATAATCCCATTCTGTTGCCGATAGATACTCTTTCTCAATCGGATTTACTTTTAAATGAATATCGACCGTTCGGCTAAAACCTGCTTTTACCGAAATCTCTTTTCGAGTTCCTTTCTCTATTTTAATATCTAAAATACAGCTTTTAAAATGATTAAATCCAAACGCTTTTATATCTGCAAACGTCACAATTCGACCACGCGTTAGCAAAGCATTACGGTATGCTAAAATTCTATCTTTATTATTTTGTTTGTTCATTCCGCCAACTGTATTGGTAATCAATACGGCTTCTTTACTCACAAACTGCATATCTTCTTTGGTTTCTAAAACAGTTCCTGCTTTTATATCATTGCCCTCTTCTGCACAAGTAGACCAATAATGTATTGAAAATGATTTCCCTAAAGATTCATCAAACTTAGGTTTTATCATTAAATAAGGATCATTATTTTTAGAAAAGCTACTTTCTTTAGCCTGCTGCTCTACAGAAGCCAAAAGCTGATTAATTTCAACCAAAGAACTATTCATAAAGTCTTTTCCTAAACCTGCAAAAGAAGAACTTTCGTCTTTTAAAAGATCTAATACGTTTTGAAGCAGTTCTGATGCACTTCTAGAATCAAATCTTGAAACTCCACCCGTTCTTAATACTGCATTTCCTTCTTCAATAACACCATCTTTAAATTCTTTTATTTCGTAATGATTATTGAATCCATCGACAACAGTATCAACATCCAAATAGATATTATTATCTGTTTCCAAAGCAATGTACGACAAGAAATTACCAAGTGTTTTATTTATAATGTGCTTCTTTTTGTTAATTACCGGAAAACAATTTGCTGTAAAAGAAACATTATCTAATATTTGAGGAATTAAAGATTCTGGAAAAACCATTTTTACCCAAATAATAGGATTGTCATTTCTATTTGTTATCGCTTCAAAACATTTGTACTCTTCACCATATTCACTAATAGGCTTATGGTTTAATGCTCCTTTTAGCGTGTAAAAGTTATCAAAATAAAACTCATTTACTTCCTGCATTATCTCGCTCAAATGCGTGTAATTGCGGTTTATAATGCTTTCTATATCAATGTTATTTATAGGAACATTATATCCCTCTTCTACCGTGATTTGTACATCATCCTGAAAACACTTCATTTGCTTCAGGTAGTAATGAAACATCTCTTTCTGATGCGTGTTTTTAATATCGATGTACAACATTAAATCTTCCAAATCCAACACTTTTGGATTTTTTAATTCAATTCCCATAAACACAATACCAGAAGGAAGAGAATGTTTATAATCACGAATAGCATCTTTATAAAAAAGATTCGAAATTTCGAATAAGTTTCTCTCGTAAGCAATATACTTTACCTCAGCAGACGCTAATTTTACTTCTAATGTCGGCGAAAGTGCAATTTCTTTGGTTATTGGAGCTAACGGATTATAAATATTATGAATTCTTCGACTTGCCGACATTTGATTCTGCAATGAAACTTTCATATTATTATCTATTGGCAAAGCATGCAAAATAGCTCTTGCCGGCTTTACTCCCGCCGTAACTTCTGGAAACATAATTTCTAGAACTCTTTCTACAACTCTTGTTTTAGAGTCTTCAAGTTCATGGGCTACTTTCTCCAGTTCGTAAGACAATGCATTAAGCATCATTGACACCACAGGGTCAAAAGATGTTTCCATCTCAACATCTGAAAAGCCCCATGACCTAGCTGCTCTTTTTAGCACTCTGTCTTTTATTCGATCTTGTCTCATGGTATTATTTTAATTCTACTTTCTAATAAGCATAAAATTTAAGCAGGATATGTAAAGAGAGACATTTTAAAACATAAAAAATCTATTTAATTGAAAATGTATATTTATAACGTTTCGATTTTAAACTGTCAACCCTTTCTCTACTATAATATGAAAAAACCTCTATATTGAGACTATCAATACATTCTTTACTTTTCAATTTTTTATTGATTATTTTATTTATTGAATTTATATATCTGTCTAATATTTTTTTTGATTGTGTTATTGAATCTTCTGATATACGAATAGTCATTTCTTGGTTTGCCTTGCATTTTTCAAGGTCAATTTTTGAAATCTCATAAAATATCACTTCAATTTTATCATTTTCTATATCTTTTTTTAATTCTTTCAACTCTTCAGCGACTTCTATAGTCTGCATTCGTTGTGAGCCAGCAGAAATAATTAAACCATATATAAAATAAATTATGACACTTACTGCTATTACAGAAATTATAATTACAAATATTTTTTTCATTATTTTATTTCAATTAAGGGAGGACAATTCGTAATAATATACTCATCATTAACTCTATAAAATTTGGTTCCTTTCCCCGCTTGTGCGAGCGTCTCGCTCGTAAGTGTTAATCCTCGCAAGCGTCCGCCCGTGATAACTTCTCTTGATGAATCATCAAAACTTATAGCTCATCGAAATCTACTATAATAATATTATTACCTTGATCTTCTATTTTTTTGTTATTGATTGTTGATGTACAATACCGGCAAACTCTAATTTTTCTATGACTTTGATCAAATCCTTCCTCAATAAGATTAGAGAAATTATGTATTTTGATTATCTCATCTTTAACATTAATTATTAAGGTATCCTTCAATAATATTTTCTCTGATATACCGATATTAAAATTATTTTCATATAAATAATCTTCTAAATCTTCTTTGATATATTTAACATTTCTGTTTTTAACATAAATCTTAAGATGTTTTAAATCTTTTTCTGAATACTTCTTTGAAAAGTTTTTAAAAGATATCCAAAAGCCTTCTCCACCAGCTACGTAAGTATTGCAGTTATTAGCTTCTTGCGTGTTGCAACTAAACAAAACAAGGAAAAATATAAATAATATTCTATTTAACTTTAATGTATCCATTATAATTTGCCATAAAATGATTTGATGTTATTTTTTTTCTTAAATATTTATTAGCCCCAAATGGATCAGTACCCCAAGAATAAACATTAAAGTCTATTTCATCGATATCTGCCTTAAAAAAACTTGGTTTATAATTCCATATAATAGGGGACTCTAAAACTACCCAATGTAAATCTAAGGAACTTTTATCCCATACGTCGTCAATTAAATCTGAATCAATCATTATTATTAATTTATAACCTAAACCTAATTGTTTATTTATGTCATTAATCTTATTCTCAATATCTAACGTTGTATAAACCAAAGGTTTTATAGGATTATAAACCCCCTTAGAACTCACATCATTATACCCTAAAAACTTTTCGCTTAAAGATGTCATTAGTGGAGGCCAATTAATTGCTTGAAATTCTTCTTCTCCACCTTTATATTTTCTATTATCTGTGTTTCTAGTTCCAGCCATTGTAATATAATCAATTAATGGCATATGAACTTTCTTTTTTATACCACCAATCCATTTCCAGTGCCAAGGATAATTTTTATCATTTAGTATTCCTTTTATAAAAGGTTGTCTGTCTAAAACTTCACTTTCAGGTTTAACAACATAACTGTTAAAAGTGGCTTCCCCTGTTCTAAAAAGTTCTTTCGCAAATTTTTTATAGGTATCTGGCTGTTCTTTAGCAAACAGGTAAAATATACATGCCATACCACATAAAGAAGTTCCTGACTGGTTAATTAACCAAGGTTTACCATTGTCTGTACGGTCAGTTATTTCGTCTTCAACAAACATTCTATCAAACCATCTAAAACGATTATGTTTCCATTCTTTATATTCACCTTCTTTCTCTGGATCTTTTATATATGCTCGGACATAAACAAAACGTCCGCACATATCTTCATCATTCATCGTTATTGTTACTGAATCTCCTTTTGTTGAAAGAGGTATTTCCAACCACTTATTTTGTGATAAACTATGGTACTTAATCATCCATTTTATATCTCTGATATTTGCTGGAGGACTTTTAACATAACTCTTTACTTTAAAATGATATGCTTTCCCAAAAATCATTCCGAGCTGAGTTGTTCCTGACCTATCATTCTTAGACCCCAGATCCAAAGCTGTCAAAAGCTCAATTTCCTTTACAGCTTCATTAACTATTTGTACAGGCAAATCTTTAGGTTCTCCGTGAGTAATACCTGCATCACTTGTTAAACTAACTGACGTACCAGAATTATAAACAATATTACCGTCAGAATAAATATTATGATCTCCTCCTGTAGTTTTGGTTATAGTACCTCCAACTATTCTTACTCTACTCATACCTTAGTGTGATTTAGATTTTTCCGCACTATTAACCTGTATTTCTTTTTTAGAGTGTTTATTTATTCCGCCTTCACTACTATTATCAATTCCTTTAACTCCAATTTCCTGTCTCTCTTTTGCAGTATGCGATTCCAAATTACCTTCAATATTTTCCATGAAGTTTCCTGTAACTGATAACATACTATCACCACCAACTGTTGTATTAAGCATCATACCTACAACACTAGTTTTGTCAGCACCAGCACTTTCTGTAATATTCATTCCAGCACTTACGCTAATATTTTGAGAAGCATTAAAATTGATGTTTTGCGCGTTAAGATCAATCGTATTGTTTGCTGTAATACTAATATTACCGCCAACAGTATCCATTACTATCTCGTTACCATTTTTATCGGCAATTATAATACTTTCGTCTTCGGTAAATTTTATTATGTGTCCGCTTCTGGTATGAATTGCTTTTATATTATTCTGGGCATCAGCATAACCGCTTGAATCTTGTCCGTTATATTGCGCACCAATTACGTAAGGATTTTGGACATTATTGCCTTCAAAACCAATTAAAACTTCTTCTCCGATTTCTGGAACAAAATAAAATCCTTTTCCTGGTCCAGAATAAGGCTGTACCATTCTTATCCAATCTGTAACTGCTGTACCGCTCGCTCCATAAAATTCTACTTGTACACGTCCTAATCCTTCAGGATCATTATTGTCTTTTACCTGTGCAGGCTGCGTTTCTGCTTTACCGTATACAAAAACATCTGTATAATGTGGAGCCGATACATCGGCAGGGATTGCTTTAAATTCGCAAGAATAATTTCCGTGAACCTGAGAATGGTGTACAACTTCTATAGCAATTAGCTCATGCACTACAGTTTGGTTTACTATTGTAAAAACCTGCCCAAGACCAATTGGAAAATAAGAAATCCCGCTGTAATATACACTGTTGGCATCACTACCCGCAGTTTGCAGTTTTACCATTTCCTCTAGTTCTTCTTTATTTGTAGCATTTGCAGTATAAGCACCATTATTTAAATCAGAATTTGCAACCGTTCCCTGATTATAACCTACAATAGCTGCAAAACTATCTTTACTTCCAGAGGAAGTCTTAGCGGCTGCATCACGAAAGGTTGCTACATTTTCATAATTATAACCATTCAGCGAAATTTTATGCGAGCTCATATTAGCTTGTATCTTAAAACTATGCAATGAAGCCCCGTTAATTAACTTGGTCTGACTACTTTTTGTTTGTCCGAACTGCATACGCATTCCATCAAAATAAAACCATTGCCCATAACGCTTAGCAATTCTTTTTAAGAACTCAAAGCTAGTCTCGTTATATTGCAAAAGGTTTCTAAATTCTTTAAGATAGGTTGATTTAATAGAATCTCTTTGATAAAATTCTCCAGGTCCTTCAGCAAAAATTCCCAGTACGATATCATCCATACTGCGATCTTTAAATGTTCTTGACTTTTTCATATCGTCAATTACAATACTGTGGCTTACACCAGAAACGTGTAATCCAGCTGGACTTCCATCAAGATCAATAGAAGAAAGTTCAGTAATGATTCCTTTACTCATTAATCTTATTCCAGTAAGACTTTTAAAGGTGAAAATCACCTCATCGCCAAGATAGGTTCTAAGCGCTTTTGCTTGATCTGCCGGATTAATTACTGCTTTACCCGTGTATTGCCAAACAAACGAAAAATGATGATGATCGGCCATTTTTTGAGATAGCTTTAAATCATAATAAACAACGTTTTGGGTAAAACCTCCTATAGTTATATGTACTTGTTCTGAAAAATGTGCCATAATAATGTGTCCTTGTTTTTTAATGAGCTTTTAAACAATTAATCTAACGCAATCCAATTATTTGAGAATTTAGCGTCTCCAAAAGTCAATTCTTTTGCCACTAATTCCATAGTAATTCTCATTGGGATTTCGGTAGTGCTTGTAAATTGCTCATCGTAACCAATACAAAATGCTTTAGTAAACGAAAGCTCTTTCATTTTACTTAATGCATCTCTTCTATAAAAAACAATTTTGCCGTCTTTGGTTAAATCTCCGTTTAACATCCAAGACAAAAAATGACTGTTCTGACTTGCTTCGATAATCATTTTTATTACTCCGCCTTTAGCATTTCCTGTAGGTTTGCTTGTTGTGTCAATTTCTTGTTTGAAACCAATATTAAATTCAAGAACATTATATTCTTCGCCGTCTATATGTAACTTAGATAAAAAACTCATTTGTAGATTTGTTTAGATAATTAATTTAGGAAGTGTGAAAATCCAGCTAATCGGGAATTGAAAACCAGATATTCTAAAAAAGAAAACAAAAAAGGAAGTCCACTTATCGGACTTCCTTTTAGTTTAATTAAGATTGATAAAGTCCAAAGGATTATACCCAAGCATTATCAAATTCTCCTCCACCCATCGAAATTTTACGAGCAGAAATCATAAAAGTTTCAGTTAATGGATTTTCACTGTTATGATCAAAGTTTTCTTTGTACTTAACCATGTAAGCTTCTGTAAACTTTAGCTCTTTTAAAGTAGCATTTGAATCACGTTTGATGAATTTTACTGACCCGTCTTTTCTTTCGAAATTGTTAGTCATCCATTCAAACAATTCAGTACTTCCAGTTGATTCAACCTCGATCATGATTCTTCCTCCACGTGTTACTGTAGATGGACGCCCAGAAGCATCTGTTTCTTGAGCTAAATCATAACTAACGTTTAATACTTTGTAATCTTTTCCTGCTACTGTTAATGATGTTAAAAACGACATAATGAAAAATTTTTAATTATTAATTTATTTATTTATGCTGTAAATATATAAATAAAATCTTATTATAATAATTTATTTAATAAAACTTTATTTACAATATATAATTATCAAGTTATCAGATATTTAAAAACTAAAAAACATACTTTTTTAGCCTATTGAAATAAAAATAGTACTAAAAAAAGCTATTTATATGATAGCGGTCCAACAAAAAAGTACCCTCTAAAGTCAAAATCACGATTGGTACTTTTAATTGTTGCTTCAATTATTATATCGACTTTCTTTTTTGATCTGCTTACATCATCAACAAAATAGATCGTCTCAGATAATTCAACTTTAAGCTCGTTTACTTTTATTCTCTTTTCATGAAAAGCCAAAGACTGTTTCATTGTTTTTGAAATGATTTCTTTTAACGTATTTTCATTCATAAGCAAATCAAAGTCGATTTCCCAGATTTTTGAACCAAACGTTTCATCAAACTTGCACTCACCAAATGTAGTAGTAGCTAGTAAAATGATCTGTTGGGCGATAGAATGCTCAATCGAGGTTTTTTCTAACTCTTTTTTTTGCATTACGCTATTAAAATCTATTGGAAGTTTGTAAAATGCTCCTTTCATAATTTTGCTTCTTAAATATAAATCAACTTATTAGCTTGGCCTTTTTTATCTGTTTCCATTTCTTTAGAAACTCGTCTGCGTTTAATGATATGCAGTTTAACTGATGGTGTTAGTTTTAGAAATTTTTCTCTGTATAGTATATCGCCAATGAATCTTTGTCCTTTTTTCTCATCAACAACTACAAAATAGCTTATACCCTTCTCTACTTTTAGCGTATTAATATCACCAGCAAAAAGCTGAATATTTTGTTCGCCTTTCTGAAAAGTGTAAGTCAGTTTATCTTCATCTAGCTTTCTGTATTTCGAAATATCATAGATTTCCATTTCTTCTTTTAAAGGTTCGAAGGGGATATTTTCAAAAAGAAAGTTATTTGGAGCTAAGAATTTTAAACCTAAAAAGCTCCATAATCCTTTTTTCTTTGTTTGCTGTTTATAGAAAAAAGTATCGCGGGTAACTTTATAGATTTCTTTTTCGTTTGTTTTATCATCTGTAACGATCATTTGATAAACAGGAATTTCAATTTCAGCAGGAATTTCGACATCTTTTAAATGTGTATTCAAATAAACCGATCCAACCTCCTGTTCTGAAATTGTTATATTGATACTATGCTTTTTTAAAGCAGAATCTGTTTTTACAATCACTTTTCCTTCTCCGCTTCCTGCATAGAAAACAGAACCATCGTTATCTGTAAGTCCTAATGAAAGGTTCAATTCTGGAAATGGCATATCTTGATTTTTTATTAGAGATTATATTTAAGTTGTGTCAAATTCTGTCAATCGAATTCTATTTTTTCTTTCTCACTTTATAAAGCTTTAAACAGTGCAGATAGAACCTTATATTTTGATTATCAACTTCTGTGGGACTAAATTCATAGTCTTTTTTAAGTGTGAAAAATTTAATTGTATTGATACTATTTGACATTAATTTCTTGATGTCTCTCCGTGAAAGTTCAAGAGCTGCAGTTCCATCACAATTTACCTTGAAAGTATTTTTAAGAATATACATTTCTCCATTTTTAAAATAGAGTTCCAGCGGCTGCTCTTGTTTTACACAAACATTATCTGTAAAAATTTTAAAGTATAAATAAATGCTGCCTCTTCTTTTTCCTAACTGAAAAACAGCGTATTCATAATCTTCGTTGTAAACACGAAGTAAAATTGGGGTCGCACTTGCAAATAACTTTCCTGAAAGCAATAAATCGTTTTGCGTAATAGGGCAACTTAAAGTATCAATTTGTTTTACTTTTTGTGCTTTAATCGAACTTGATATGGAAAACAAACCGACTAAAAGTAAAATTTTAAGTACGTTCATGAATTTGAATTATTTGGTTTGATCATTCAAAAGATCAATGTTTTGTTGAAAAAGGAAGCACAATTTTATGTGCTTCCTTTTTTTATTTACTGTACAATTATTTTTGCTCGTAATCTGTATCCCATTCTGTTCCGTCATCTCCTTTGTGTCCATCCATTTTAATAAGGAAGTTTTTAGCAGGGAAATAAGGTTTCATGTGGATATCCATATAAATTCTGTCTTTTTGAATTGGATCTTGCTCGAATCTGCGGATTTCAAAATTCTCGATCAATTTATCTGGACCTGTGATTCCGTCAAGGAAAGCCACAATCTGATTCATAATCTCTTTACGTGTTTTAGCAGTAAAGTTTTCGAAAGCACGACGATTAAGGAAATCCATTAATACTTTAGTAACATAATCAAAAACACGAACTACAGAATAAGTCTGTAAACCTAAGTTATCTCCACTGAATAATGTTTTAGCAGAAAATGCCATAACTTTTCCGTACTCGTTTACCATTGGAACCAAACCTAAGTTTTCAAGATTTGCGATTTCGCTTTTCTTAAGATCAAATTTTACTCCGTCAACTTCATTAATTCCTCCAAATTTCTTACCTGCAGTAACTTGAGACATTAATGTTTTGTAAATTTTTCCTGCTAATGCTGCAGAAGGCGCAACGTGTAAATCTTCGCTTTCTCCAATTTGATCAAATCTACCACGTCCAACAAGCCAGTTACACGTCATGATTACGTTAGAACGGTAAACATCTCCTCCTGTTAAAGAAGCAGCATCAAACATTTCCATTACATCATCCGGTTCATCTAAATGTTCGAAATCTGTAACCAACATTACTTTATTTTCATGCGCAATTTTTGCCCATTTTTCAATCACTTTATTAGAACCTAAATATCCAGGAATTACCAAAATTCCGTAATTATTTTTAAGGTCTAAACGATCGTAATTATCCACTAATTCTGAGTGAATTGCATCGATAAAACGTGTATTGTCCAGATCTTTTAACTGATCAAGTTCAGCATTTACAATCGTAACATTTTTTACTTTATCTGTTTCTGTATTTTTAAAGAATAAAGCTAAAGTTCTGTAAGCCGCTTCAATCTCTCTTGTATCTTCAACAGCTTTTGCAAGGTTTTTTTGTAGCAAAGCTTCAGATTCTTTGCATTTGTCTTCACTTTGTGCTACCATGTCAGTCAAAGCTTCATTATTGCTTAAAACCGAAGTCCAAAGTTCTAATGTTTTCAAAAGCGTTTCTCTTTCTTTTGCTTTGTTTACTTCGCCTAAAAAGATTTTTCTTCTTGCCTTTCTCTCTGGATTAAGATTTTGAACTCCTTCAATCGACATTTCCAGTAAATCAAAACCGCCGTATTTAGCTAGTTTTTCAACATTTTTTTCAATCGAAATTCCTTTTACTGCTTTAGGTTCTAATACCGCTGTATCAAGATCTCCTTTATATGCTTCTTTATTTGACATATCTAAAATATTTTAAGATTCTTATTTGTTCTCTTTTAACTCATTGATCAATGCTCCAAGACTTTCTAATAAAGCTTGTTTTGCTTCTCCGTCTTCTAAAGCCGCTTTTAAAATCTTATTTGATTTTAACTGACGGATAATTTTTTGATATTGATCCTTTTCTGTCTCAAGATCAGATAAAAAACTACTTTGTGTAGTAATTCCTTTTATTCCAAAATCTCCTAAATTTTTAAAGTTTAAAGCTTCTACTTTAGTAGCTCCGTCAACAGTTTCAAAATTTACTTTTACTTCTGGTTTAAAGTGTTCAAATGCTTTTTCGATACTTGTAATTCCTTCTACCAATTCAGGTTTTACTGGAGCATCAACTGTTAACTTCTGAGCAACAAGTGTTCTGTTTTGAGGGATTGCAGTGATTGCTTCATCTGCATCTATTTTTACTTCGTTACCTCCAATTCCATAATTTGACAACATAATTTGAATTTTTTAAATGATTGGTTTATTATTTTTTACTCTAATTTCTGTTTATTGATTTTGATAAATCTGACGACATACATCTAAATCTCTGCTTACTTTTTCCAATTCTTCTTTGTATGTTTTAGCCGATTGGTTCAAACTGTCTATTAAGTGAGAAT
The DNA here is from genome assembly GCF_002303885.1 of Flavobacterium sp. ACN2. Classification (GTDB taxonomy): domain Bacteria; phylum Bacteroidota; class Bacteroidia; order Flavobacteriales; family Flavobacteriaceae; genus Flavobacterium. Next base: position 149,450 of record NZ_MRCM01000016.1, read on the forward strand.
TGTGCGTAAGACTTCTGATCTGCTTTTTGTAATCAATAATATTCTTGTAGGCCAGAATAACATTGTTGTATAATTTTTTATTTTCAGTCGTATCTTTTGGTACTTTCTGATAAATATTTGCAATCATAACATTTGCCAGACGCTGCTGAAAATCGTTATCTACTTTTGGCGAATTAATAGAATCGATTGTCATTCTAATACTGTCGATTTTAACCGAAAAGTTAGTTTGATAATCGTATTCTCTTTTCATCATTTCATTCTCTGCTTTCAGCATTTTATTTTCTGCTACTGGCATATAAAAGTTGAACGAAACAGCAAGCAGCATAACGCAAAAAGTTAGGATAAAGGCAATTAAAAAAGCGATAAAAGCTTTCTGGCGTTCTTGTTTGTTTAATACTTCCATAATTTATATTACTATTTTACTTTTTAATCTTTGATAAAGAAACCGTGACGTTTTGGGTTATGAACGATATCTTTTTTATCTGTTTCAGCCACAAACAATTCGATGTTTTCTTTCTTCTTGCCTATGTAATCCAGTTTGTTTAATGTTTCAAATAACTTCTCTATTCTGGCCAAAGCATTCATTACAAGCGAAGCTGTTTTATCAATGTGCACATGATCGTAACCTGCATTAATAAGAGTGGTAAATAGGATCTCTAAATCTCCCTGTGAAATATCGCACCACTCGGCAAAATAATTCAACAACTCTTCTTTTCCAGCTCCCGATTTTGAATCGATAAAATTCTTCATCACTCTCGCAAACGATACTACCGAACCTAGCATTGAAGCTGGGTGCTGATGCAGTGAAAACCAACGAAATTGCGTTAGAGTACTTCCCAAATAATACCCTGTATTGTCTGCCAGCTGCATTACAGTCTGCGGTAAAACTCCTGCCTGTTGTCCTCTGTTTATTTTTTGGGAAATCTGAACAGCATAAATTTCAATCTGACCAAACGAACGGGCGATCTGTGCCTGCATATCAACTAATTTTGGATGACAAGCCACTGTAACTGATGGCGGAATATAATCTTCATCTAAAACTGTCGTGTCTCCAATAAGCACTTTACCAATTGCCAAGTAAAAACCTCCATACCCAATTCCTGAGCGGAATTCTTCGGCTTTAATTAAATGCAATTTGTATTCTGGCTGCGTGTACGGATATCTTGGCGGAACCTCATCTGGATCTGGCTCTCCAAAAGGGATTCTCTTTTTAGAATTAACCGAAATACAGGCTAATAAAACCAATTGTTCTCCATCTTTTATTTCATAAGTATCTTCTGGATACGGAACCTGAAGATCTAATGTATCGGTATTGCTTTTACTGATTTCGATTCTTGATCCGTTTGGCGTTATAGCGTGGCACTCTTCTACTCGAACACGAAGCAGTTTGTGATTATCGATTCCTAAAGTAATTTTTGTAGTTTCTTTATTTCGGTTTCCAGAATCCAACAACCCATAACTTATTGGTGTGGTATGAATACCAATTGCATCGTTTACCAACTCAGAAACGTTGTCCTGAATAGATAAAAAATGACTCTTATTTATCTTCATCCCATCAATCCAGTTTACGGGAAAATGACTTAATTTTTCTATCATAATTCTATTAGTTTTTATTTTGAAAATGAGAATCTTTCGCTTCTCTTTTGTTTGGTTAGATTTTGATTATTAGTGAAGTTTATATATTATAACAAGATTTTACGGGTTAAATGGGTGCAATTGTGCGCACTCAACCTAATTTTCAACTTCCCTCTTGGATTTATATTTTAGTTTTAAAACTTTTTTTAAGTGTTGTAATGTTTTTATTCTAATTACAAAAATCAAATGCGATAAACTTATACGAGTTGTCTTTCCATTTTATCCATTTCGCAACATCTTTATATTCTTCCACATAATCACAGGACGTTTTAGAAACAGATTTAATCTTCATAGAATCTCCTTTTACTTGAAGTACTTCATAATAATATAGCTTCTCCTCTTTCGAACTATTTTTAACTTTTGTTGTCAGGCGAACAAAAGCTGTCTTTGCATATGCTTCCCATGAACTAAACTTATATTTACATCTCTGTTTACTAATTAATCTTTTTTCTTTATTTATATAAATAATTAAAAAATCATTATCGCTTTCAGGTTGTTCTGCATCGAAGCAGAATATTCTATATTCAACATTTGGAATCAACTCCCTTGCAACAACACTTTTTGGTAGTTTTATATCAAAAGGTTCTTCTACATTGCTATTTAATTTTATACTTCCAAATACAGTTTTATCAACATTTAAAATTTCGATATCCATATCTATTAATAATTGAACTACACCATCACCTCTTAATTTATCTTCAGTGTAAAATTTAATTCCACCGTATTCTGCAATCATTGTAGTTAATGTATCTATTAAACCATTATCTGTAAATTTTTCCTTATCATTATTCGAGATTGATTTGTTCGAATAATTTATTTTTTCTACACTTTTATCATTACTTTTTATTGGTTTTCCAGTACAAGAAATTAGCAGAGCTATTATTAAAAAATTAAACATTATTTTCATTACCATCTAAACTATAAGTATCATTAATTTTTCAAATTTTAATTATTTAATAATTACAATTAAGCCATTTTCATCTATTTTAAATCGCTCTGTGTTTTTGATTTTTAAATCTTCACCGCTTTTTGATTTAGTATTTATCACAAAAACATAATCTCGATCTATTTCAAATTCTGTTATTTCAGATATTGTATTTGGTTCATCAATATCTTTAGCAAAACCAATATCTTGCTTTGTAATAATTTTATCATTTTTTATCGTTACTAACGTATAGGTAAAATCATCAAAATTGAAATTTGCTAAAATAAAAACCTTAACATCTTTTATGTCTGGTAATCTTAAATAATCTTTATTGTCTAAATTGGCTATATTACAATATAGTTGATTCCATACATCATTACCATTAATAATTTTATTTGTTATAGGTAAATTTGTAATCTTAGTCTTTGAATAACAATCATCTTGATAATTGCCATTTTGCCTTTTAAAAAACACCAGATAATCATCAAATGTTATAATAATTATATTATCAGCAATAATTAATTCGTCCCAAGGAATTTCACAAGCCTTTTCAGGATATAATGATTGATAAACCGTAATTTCATTTCCAAACTTTATTTTGTTTTTCACAAATATATCCTCATACAGTTTAGCCGTTTTGGTACTTTCATAATATTCTGTTAGGGTTTTATTACTTTTATAATAATCATAAATACATAATTCTCCTATCTTTACTTTCTTTTCATCAATTTCTATTTTAACATTTTTAAATTGACTTACAATTTCATCTTTCGTCATTTTAGATGTTCCTGAGATAGAATTTTCAGAAATTTTATAAAATGACCAATAATTCCTTGCCAAACTATTATCATTTAACTCTTTGTCTTGACTTGGTTCTAATTTAGAAGCTCTTTTTATTGAATCTTCTTTTAAATCTTTTCCTAGACTGGCATTGATTTTTGAATCTCCTTTACAGTTTACAAACAATAAAGTCAAAATTGCAAAACTTAATATTTTTTTCATTTTATTTAATTTATAAATTCCCTCAGCTAACAAAAACATAATACTTTTGCTAGCTGGGGCTTTTCTTTTCAATATGTCAAGGAGCTTAAATATATATTCACTTAAAAACTATTCTTCACATTTTTTAAAACGATTGGATTTTATCATCGCTTTATAATTTTTCCATCATTTTTAATAGTAAAATTTTGCAATGAAGAAGAATTTCCTGTTTCAGTTTTAACAATCAGATTATAATCTTTATCAATTGAAAAAGTAGTCGTCTCTTTGTTTTCTTCATCTTCGGGTTCGTACCATTCTCCTTCTACATATAGATTATCAATTAACCTATTGTTCTTTATTGTGAGTAAATAATATCTATAATCAAAATCTCCACAATCTTGGGGCACTAAAACAACGTTCACGTCTTCTCTATTAGGTAATGAGATATATCTAAGTTTTTCAGAATTACAATTATATTTTTCAATTCCACTTATAGAATTACAATCGAGAAGATTATATTTCAAAATCTTGGTATCTCTAAATATAT
>NZ_MRCM01000017.1 GCF_002303885.1 Flavobacterium sp. ACN2
TCACTATCCCTTTTTTAATCAATTAAAATTAATTCGTGAATTCGTGGCGGAAAAATTTAAATCATGTCGAAATTCACGAATTTATTTTTAAAATCTTTGAGCATAATTTCGAATGAATTTGTGTAATTCACTATCCTTTTTTTTTAATCAATTAAAATTAATTTGTGAATTCGTGGCGGAAAAATTTAAATCATGTCGAAATTCACGAATTAATTTTTAAAATCTGAACGTTCGATTTGCATTAATTCATGCAATTTACCTCCACCATTTTTTATTTTCATAAAATTGAATTGAAAAATTGTGAATTTACTCAAAAAATTAGGCTGTAGATTATAAAAGGCATTTTCTATGTTGTAAATTTGCAACCATAAAATTCCAAAAACATTTTCAATACAAAAATTGAAAGTTGTATTCTAAATAATAGCCACAAATTCACGAATTAACTTTTTAAAAAATTAATTAGAAAAATTCGTGAATTCGTGGCGGAAAAAATTTAGACTATGTCAAAAATATTGTATCAGCAGGAAAGCTATCAGATAATGGGAATTTTATTTGATGTTCATAGAAATTTAGGTGGAGGCTTTTCTGAAATTGTATATAAAGATGCTTTAGAATATGAATTCAAGAAAGCCAATATTCCATTTGAAAGAGAAAAAGAATATTTGGTAAATTATAAAGACATAATATTAGATCATAAATTTTATGCTGATTTTGTTTTGTTTGATCAAATTATACTTGAAATAAAATCAAGCGATTATTTACATCCAAAATACATTTCACAATGTCTTAATTATCTAAAAGTTTCCAAAAATAAATTAGCGATTTTAGCAAACTTTAATTCTACCTCACTTGAACATAAACGTATTATTTTATAAAAATTAATGAATTCGTGGCGATACAAACAAACTATAAAACTGCTTTACAAAACAAAATCTTCGATATTATTTCGAAAGCTTCTCAGGAATTAAAAATCGACTCTTATGTGATAGGGGGATTTGTTCGCGATTTGCTTTTAAATCGAGGTTCTAAAAAAGATATTGATGTAGTTGCTGTTGGAAGCGGCATCGAATTAGCGCTTAAAGTTTCCGATTTACTTCCGAATAAACCAAAAGTTCAGGTTTTTAAAACTTACGGAACTGCCATGCTTCGTTTTGAAGATACGGATATTGAATTTGTTGGTGCCCGAAAAGAATCATATAATCGTGATAGCCGAAATCCGATTGTGGAAAACGGAACTTTGCAGGACGATCAAAACCGTCGTGATTTTACAATCAATGCTTTTGCTTTATCTTTAAATAAAAACAATTTTGGAGATCTTTTAGACCCTTTTGATGGTTTAACCGATTTAGAAAATAAAACAATCAAAACGCCTTTGGATCCAGATATTACCTATTCTGATGATCCTTTGCGAATGCTTCGTGCGATTCGTTTTGCGACTCAATTGAATTTTGAAATCGAAGAAAATTCTTTGAATGCGATCACAAAAAATGCAGATCGCATTAAAATTATTTCTGGCGAAAGAATCGTTGATGAGTTAAACAAAATTCTTATGACGGATAAACCTTCAACAGGATTTTTACTTTTATACAAAACAGGACTTTTGGATATTATTTTACCTGAATTGACCGCTTTGAATCAGGTTGAAGAAATTGAAGGACATACGCACAAAAACAATTTTTACCATACGCTGGAAGTTGTCGACAATATTTGTCCAAACACAGATGATGTTTGGCTTCGTTGGTCAGCTTTATTGCATGATATTGGAAAAGCGCCCACTAAACGTTTCACCAAAAAACAAGGTTGGACTTTTCACGGACACGAATTCTTGGGCGGAAAAATGGCAAAGAAAATCTTTGAACGTTTGCACATGCCATTGAACCACAAAATGAAGTTTGTGCAGAAAATGGTTATTATGAGTTCGCGTCCGATTGTTTTGGCTCAGGATATTGTGACGGATAGCGCAGTTCGCCGTTTGGTTTTTGATGCTGGCGAAGATGTCGAAAATTTAATGACTTTGTGCGAGGCAGATATCACAACCAAAAATCCATCAAAATTCAAGAAATATCATAAAAATTTCGAACTCGTACGCAAGAAGATCGTTGAAGTAGAAGAACGAGATCACGTTCGTAATTTTCAGCCACCAATTACTGGAGAAGAAATTATGGAAATATTCGATTTGAAACCGTCACGCGAAATTGGAATTTTAAAAGAAGCAGTAAAAGAAGCTATTTTAGAAGGTGATATCCCGAATGAGTATCAGGCGGCTTATGATTTTGTAATTAAAAGAGCGGAGAAATTGGGCTTAAAAAAAGTTGAGAAATAAGTATTATTTAATAAAATGAAAAAAGAGAATAAATCAGTAATCATTTGGTTACTATCAGGCTGTGTTTTATTGTTTTTAATGGTTGTCGTGGGAGGAATTACCCGTTTAACCAATTCAGGTTTATCAATGACCGACTGGCATTTGGTAACCGATACCTTTCCGCCTTTAACAGACGCCAAATGGCAAGCCGCTTTTGACGAGTACAAAAAATTTCCAGAGTATCAGAAAATCAACATTCATAATGATTTTCAATTAGCCGATTATAAATTTATTTATTTCTGGGAATGGTTTCACCGTTTCATCGGTCGTATAATTGGATTGGTTTTCTTTGTACCATTTGTTTACTTTTTAGCCAAAAAGAAATTAGATACAGATACGATTAAAAAATGTATCGTTCTTTTGGCAATGGGAGCTTTTCAAGGATTTTTAGGCTGGTTTATGGTAAGAAGCGGATTAATTGACAATCCAGATGTAAGCCACTTCAGACTTTCATTACACTTAACTTTTGCATTCATTACTTTCGCATACACACTTTGGGTTGCCTTAGATTTAATTTATCCTGAAAGAAATATCAACAAAATTCTACCGCTTAGAAATATTGCGCGTTATGCTTTGGTTGCTCTTCTAATTCAAATCATTTACGGCGGATTTGTAGCAGGTCTAAATGCAGGACTAATTCATAATCACTGGCCTTTAATGAGTGACGGAGAATTTATTCACGAATCGGTTTTTATTGAGCAATCTTCTTTAGTTAAAAATTTAATTGAAGGAAAAAGTGGTGTTCAGTTTGTACACAGAACTTTTGCTTATGTAGTAGTTGCGATTATTCTTTTCCTTTTCTTCAAAAGCAAAAAATATACGCTTACTCACACTCAAGCAAACGGAATCAAAACTTTAGTCGTTTTTGTTTTCATTCAGTTTTTATTGGGCGTTTTCACTTTATTATACAGCGTGCCATTGGCTTTAGGATTAATTCACCAAATTATGGCATTTTTCCTTTTGAGTGCAATGACATATACATTGCATAGATTGAGTAAATAAGCTATCTTTTCATAAAAAAATATTTATGAAAAAAGTCTGTTTTATATTTACAATTCTTTTTACTTGCCTTGTTTCTGGGCAAACCAAAAATAATCCATTAGTCATTTTGGATTCTAAAAGTATTGGATATATGAATCAGGCAGAAAATACCTTAAAAAATATCAATCAGAATGATCTGTTGACATTTATTTATAAGGGAAATGCTGAAGAAGTTGAGCAAAAGTTCGGTTCTAAATCGGGAGTGCTAATCTTTGCTACAAAAAAATATATTCTTAATACGTTTTATCAAAACAATATTGAAAACTCACCATTGAAAAAAGACATTCCAACAACGGATTGTTTATCTAAAATTGGTATAATAGGAAGTATTGCTAGTAATATAAATCAACCTTATGATCAGCTTGTAAATTATATCAGTATTACTCCGAACAATGAAGCAGTAAAAAAAATTGCATCAATAATTTTTATAAAACCTATTGATGCTCAAATAATAAATCCTGATTGGAAATTTGGAGCCATAGAAATTATGTCAACTATTGACAACTAATTATCCCAACCAAGTCTTAAAATCTTGTACTTTTTCTCGGCTTACAATGACCTCATCTTCCTTATAAGTTGGAAGAATCACTTTAAGTCGAGAATTAGTATAAACCTGAATTTCTTTAATTGCTTTTAAAGGAACAATAAATTTTCTGCTTACGCGAAAGAAATCTTTCTTATCAAGTTCTTGTTCTAAAATTTCCAAAGTCGAATCGATCAAATAATCTCGATTGTCGTACGTACGAATGTAAGTTCCTTTATTTTCACTAAAAAAACATTCGATTTCTTCTGTAGTAATGACTTTTAGATGCTGACCAATTTTAACTGTAAACCTCTTTTTATATGTTTTTTCAAAAGGATTAGATAACATCTGTCGAATTTGCTCAAAGTCCAATTGCAAATTTGAAGTTTCTGCTGTTTTCGGAAGACGCGATTTGAATTTTGAAACTGCTGTTTCCAGATCATCTTCATCAATAGGTTTGAGAAGATAATCTATGCTGTTTAATTTAAAAGCTTTTAAAGCGTACTCATCATACGCCGTTGTAAAAATGATAGCGCTTTTGATATCTATTTTTTCAAAAATCTCAAATGATAAACCATCAGACAGTTGAATATCCAAAAAAATCAAATCTGGATGCGGATTATTTTCAAACCAAAGAACCGATTCTTCAACAGAGTGAAGCATGGTTTCTACAGTTACATCTAACTTTTCAAGTTTTCTTTGCAGCAATCTCGCAGCTGGTTTTTCGTCTTCTATAATTAATGTGATCATTTACTATAATGTGAAATTTGAAAAAATTATGAAGTCAAAGTTACTCCCATTTATTTTTATTTGCAGTATCTTTTTCCATGTATTTTTGGATTTTTCTTTTCTCCCAATCTGATCCAAAAAACCAATCAGTTCCAAATACAGATAATCCGTGAGCTAGTAAACCAATTCCCCAGAAAAGCGCAGTAGAGTACGTGTGCCATTGCGTCAAACCGCTAAAATCCATTCCGTCAGTAAAATTATCTCGGTTTAAACTGGATACAATAATGATAATATTTACAATGATGTACACTTTTACGTGCGAATAAAACCCTTTCAGTTTTTTTACTCTTCTATAAGCTGCATTATAATTTTCGTCATCTGTATATTCTCCAAAATGCTGTTTGGTGTAATCTTCGTACATGTTTCTTCTTAAACGTCCCATAACTATATTTTAATTATTTCCACTTGTTTTTATTCTGTTTTTCCTTCTCCATAAACTCTTTGATTTTTCTTTCTTCCCATTCCTTACCCATTCCTGGAAAAACCTCAAAAACTTTTAATCCGTGAAAAACTACTCCAACTCCCCACCACAATAATGGCCAAAAAAACCATAGATATTGAGGTGATGTATAAAGATTTATAAAAATCAAAATTGCATTTACCAATATATAAGCAACTAGATTTCCATAAAATCCTTTTAAATTTTCAACTTTTTTTCTTGCCTGAATATATCTTTCTTCCTCGCTTAAATTCGTTTCCATGATTATTCCCATTTTTGTTTTTTATATTTTTTTTCTAAAATGCTTCTCAATTTTCGTTCTTCCCATTCGTGTCCAAAAATCTTATAGGAAGCAAACAAATCGATTGCAGAACCCACTATAACAGCCGACCAAATAATTACAACTACCCAATTGAGATATTTTATCGGAAAAAATTGCAATGGCATATTGGTATATTCTTTTAAAAGAAAAACAATCAGTGCGATAGTGTAAATGAACAAATGCTTGTAAAAAGATTTCAGCTGAATTACTTTTTTACTGGCTAATTCCTGCAGTATTACTTCTTCTTGATCGTTACTCAAATTTGTTTCCATGCCTATTTTCTAATCGTTGTTTATTTTCTTTTTCTAGAATTTCCTGAATCTTTTTCTGTTCCCATTTCTTATTAAAGAAAGGCGGAAGACTAAAAACTTTCAGTCCGTGCAAGATTATGGCTATTCCCCACCCCATTACAGACCAAATCCACCAAAGGTATTCTGGAGAAGTCATATAATTTACAACAACCACAATTGGATTACATAAAGCGTATACAGTCAAATGCTCGTAAAATCCTCTTATCTCTTTTACTTTTTTCTGAGCATCATAATAGCGAACTGTTTCTGTGAAATTATTTTCCATTATTTCCACGTTTTTTGTTTGTTATCTTTCTCTAAAATCTCGCGAATTTTTCTTTCTTCCCAATCTGAGCTGTATCCAAAAACTTTAAAAGCATGCATTGCAACTCCAAATCCCCAGCCTAAAGCTGAAAACCAAAACCATTGAAATCCTGGTGAAAATTTTAGATTAATAAAAACCAAGAACGGAATCACACAACAATATGAAATTAAATTTCCATAAAAACCTTTCAGTTCCTCTACTCTTTTTTTGGCTCTATAGTAAGCTTTTGCTTCGTCGGTATATTCTGCACTCATTTCCATAACCGCAATTTGTTTGGTTAAAATTGGAATTCTAACAGTGAAATTCTTCTCATCCTGATCAACTTTCACTTTTCTATCTGTTATAATTCCGTATCTGTTTACAATATTTTGCAATCCGACACCTTGCCTGTCCTGCAAAACTTCTTTTTTCTGAAGATCATTCTGAATCGCCAGATAATCTTTATCAATAAAAATTCTAATATGAAGCGGCTTCTGCTCGCTTACTACATTGTGTTTTACAGTATTCTCCAGCAAGAGCTGTAAAGAAAGCGGCACCACTTTGGCTTCTGGATTAATGTTTTCTGTTGGCAATTCGTAAAACAAACTATTTTCAAAACGCATTTTCAGCAAATTCATATAGGTTTTTGCAAATGACAATTCGTCTTCAACCGAAACCAATTCTTTGTCCTTCTGTTCCAAAACATATCTATAAATTTTAGAAAGAGAAGTTGTAAAACGCTGCGCATTGTCTGGATTTTCTTCTATTAAAGAACTCAGAACATTTAAGCTATTAAAAAGAAAATGCGGATCGATCTGATTTTTTAAGCTTTCGAATTTGGCATTTGCCGTTCCCGCAATAATTTTCTGCTGCGTTACTTTATTTTCCTGATAGAGTTTATAAAAATTAAGTCCATGAAAAAACAAAAGCACAATAAAAGTCATTACCGCAGATTCGATATAATTTTCTGCTTTTTCATTCGCAAGAAAACCAATTATTGTTTTATTCTCGATTATTACACTTGTAAACAAACGCAATACTCCAATTACAATCATCGATATTAAAAACGAACTTGCAAAACCAATTAAAATTCTCTTTAGCGAATATGGATTTTCTCGGAAAACCCTATCTAAAAACTCAAAAAGAACAACGTTTACGATATATAAAACCACACTGTAAAGCATACAGTACAAGAAATAAATGTAAAGATTCTTGGTAAAAACTGCTGTTCCTAAAGAGGCGAACCGAATTAGAAAAGAAAATAAAAATACTATTCCTCCAACGAAGCATGCTTTTAACAAATTAGGTTTTAATATCATAATGTTTTATAAACTATTGAATTATTTACAAGTTTTTTGAATTTCTAATGCTCTATCCAATCCCCATTTTGGAGCATAAGGTGTAGCTGGTTTAAAAGTATTAAAAAGTTCAATAGATTTATCAACTTGCGCGCACAAAGGTTTTGTATCTACTCCTGTCCATTTTGCTCCTCCTAATTGGTAATCTGCCTCACCAAAAACAGCTCTCGGATTGTTTGGGTCTAGCGCTTTTGCTTTCGCGTAAGCTTCCATCACTTTACCAGAATATTTCATCCCGTTTGTCATTGGATCGGCTACAACGTATCCTGTGTAAATTAAAGCCTGCATTACGTATAGCTCTGAGTTTGCTTGATCCTTTATCAATTCGATATCTAATGCATCTTGCGCTTTTGTCAATAATAAATCGATTTTAGTTTTGTCTTTTTCTGTAAATACAGCTGTTGCATTGATCAAAGCTACATAGTAATTTGGCAAATAACTGTTTTTTTCAGCCGCCGCAATTCTTTCAAATAAAGCAGAAGCTTCTGTATTTTTTCCTTCTTTCCAAAGTCCGAACGCTTTATTCATTCCTTGTTCAAATTGTGTCTGAGCTGAACTTATTACTACTACAAATAGTGCGATTAAAGTGATGATTTTTTTCATTTTATAAATTATTAATGATTTTGTTTATATAGATTAGTTATTTGTCTTTTTAGAATACAATTTCAATTTTTGAATCTTTACTAACATTAAATTTAGCATCTTGATAGGAAGGAGGTCCCATAAATCCTTTTGCATTGTTTGAAGCTGTATATTCTTCTACTGGCATTCCCATTGCGTTTCTATCCAGCTTTCCGTTGCTGTTTTCATCATGATACGTAGAAATTGCATATTCTCCCGCAGGAAGATTATCAAAAGTTACAACTGCTTTATTGTCTTTAATTTCCGAAGCAAGACTTTTGTAAGTTGTTTTAAGAAATGTTCCGTCTGAATTATATAATCCTACTTTTACAACTCCAGTATCATTTTTTAAACCTGAAACAGCAACAGTTAATTTTACATTTTGTGCAGACATTAAGCTGCAGATAAATAAGATGGTTATTGTGATAATTTTGGTCATGATTTTTTTTTTTTTAAGGTTCTGAGGTTCTAAGTTTTTTTATGTTGATGATTAAAACTCGGTTTGTTAGTTTATAATTCAAAAGTATATCGGTTTTCACTCTTTTAAAATTAAATGATACTGAGTTGTTGATTTTGGTTACTGAATTGTTTTTTTTAAGTTTCTAAGGTTCTGAGATGCTAAGATTCTAAGTTTTTTTCCTCAGAACCTTAGCATCTTAGAGCCTTTTTAAAGATTCTTCAACTGATTCTCATTCTTATTCTGGCTGATTGTCCAGAAGAAACCTACGAAGAAGAATCTGTCTGCTGTTGGAACCACGGCTTGTCTTTGATACACTCCGCTTGGGTCTGGATTTTTAGCATAATCGTATCCGAAAACATTTTGTGTTCCTAAAACATTTGAAACCGAGAAATAAAGGATTTTTTGTGTCGTTAATAAATATGCCCAGTTGAAACTCAAACTATTGTATGATTTTGTTTTTCCGTTCATAAACTGCGTCTGATTTGGATCATTGTACGGACGACCTGTACTGAAACTGTTTGTAAAACCAACTTGCGATTTCCAATCTGTAATAAAATATTTTGTTACAACAGATAAATTATGATTCGCAATAAAACTTGGAGTTGCCATGTAAGGAAAGTTTTTATATTGTCTTTCTGAATCGATATAAGAATACGAAATCCAATATTCTAAGTTTTTGTACAAATTGCTATCTCTCCAGAAAATATCCAATCCTTTTGCATAACCCGATCCGTTGTTGTTGAAAACCGAATTGTATTGAATATCTCTTGTATCATACTGCACCAAATTGCTATAATCTTTGTAATAAGCCTCCGCTCTAAGGGTTTGCCCAGGTCTTGTAAACGTATAATTCAAAATATAATGACTTGCCTTCTCGCTTTCAAACTGATGATATTTAGAAAACTTAATATAATCTACAACTGGTGTTTGAGTAAAATCTCCGTAAGCAAAAGAAAACTGACTACTTTTTGAAGCTTTATATCCTAATGAGGCTCTAGGCGCAATATGGTTTTCGTTTAACAAACTGTTATTAGAATATCTCAAACCTACTTTTAAAGCTAGTTTTTTAGAAAACATAACATCACCTTCTGTATACGCTGCAAAAATGTTCGAATCGTAACCATTTGTAACATCAAGCGCAATATTATCGGCTACATTTTCATTGTATTTTGTAATGAAATAATCTGTTCCGAAAGACAATTTAAAATAGTTTGAAAATTTCTTGCTTAACTTCAATTTCAACTGAGCCGCATTTTCCTGACTATCAACTCCCGTAATATCATATTTAAGTTTGTTTTTGCTGTAACCGTAACTAACTCCAGAAGTAATCTGCCATCCTGTTCCAAAACTTCCTTTGTATGAAGAATTCAAATAAAAGTTATTATTGTTCATATCAGTTCGAATCGGGTTTTCGAAATTGACGTTTTTCTGATTTAAATCGAATTTTTCAGAATCGAATGAAGCATACAATTTAAAAATTCCATTTGTGAAATTATATCTGTAAACCGTTTCGCCTCCAAGTGATTGATACGGATTATTCCAATCTACATTCTGCGGAATCACAGCCTGATAAGGAGCCAAGTTGATATAAGCCATATTTACGCTTAAAGAACTTTTCTTGAATTTCTGTGTATTTCCTAAACTCAAACCAACCGTCATTAATCCTATATCTGTTTTTTCATGATCTTCCTCATCTTGAGTATTTAAAAGTAAAACACTCGATAAAGCTTCACCATATTCTGCAGAATAACCACCCGTAGAAAATGCGATTCCGCTAAACAAGAAAGGAGAAAAACGGCTTCTTGTTGGCAAATTGTTCGTTGTTGCACCGTAAGGCTGTGCTACACGAATTCCGTCAACAAAAGTCTGAGTTTCGCTCGCCTCACCTCCACGTACAAACAAACGTCCGTCTTCCCCAACTGACTGCGTGCCTGGCAAAGTCTGCAATGCCGCCACGATATTTCCAGCAGATCCAGCTGTTGTAACAATATCCAGAGGTTTTAAAACAGAAACTCTTGCCTTATCACCAGATTCTAAAGTTCCAGCTGTAATCACAACCGCATCTAGAGCATTAACATTTTCTCTTAATTTTACCGTTTGGCCTTTATAATTGGCAACATCAATTTCTTGTTTGAAAGTTTCAAAAAGCAAAAAGCTCACTACTAAAAATTTGTTTCCTGTTTCTGTCGTTTCAAAAGAGAAATCTCCAGTTTCAGAACTTGTTGCTCCATCATAAGTTCCGTCAATATATATGTTTGCACCTGCAACTGGTTTTCCTTTTTGATCTACTACTTTTCCTGAAATTGTATTTTGAGCAAAAATTAATGCAGTAAAAAATAAAAAACTAACGGTAAAAAATAATTTGGTTTTCATGTCATCTTTGGTTTTTGATGAAGCAAATGTATTTTAACATTAAACGTTAAAAAATATATAATAACCCAATTGTAGATTTTCGAGGATGAGTTGTAAAATACTAATTTGTATCTTAGCTAGGAAAACCAAAATCATCATTTTATGTCAGAAAGTAAACGAATTTCAAATCTATATCAGTCTATTTATAATGGAAATCCTTGGCTTGAAGTTAATTTAGACAATACTTTAAAAAATGTTACAGCTGAGCAAGCTTACAGAAAAATAAACCCAAACCTGAATACCATCTGGGAAATTGTAAATCATTTGATTCAATGGAGAAGAAATATTCTGGAACGTATGCAAGGCGAAGTGATCATAACTCCAGATCATAATTATTTTGTTCCTGTTTTAGATCCTTCTGAAGCTGCATGGGAACAATCGCTTCAAACCTTAGCAAAATCTCAAGATTCTTGGAATGCTTTTTTTGAAGGTTTTAATGACGAAGATTTAGCTAAAATTTATGTGAATAATGGTCATACATACTACGAACACATTCATGGAATTATTCAGCACGATGTCTATCATTTAGGACAGATTGTTATTTTGAAGAAATTGCTTTAATTTAATTCTAACACATAGAAACATAGGTTTTTGGAACTCAAAAAGAATATTTAAAAATCTAGATTTAACACATAGTTCTATGGGGAAATCTAAAAATGAAATGCCTTTACCACGTTTTAAAAGCTATGTTTCTATGTGTTAAAATAAAAAATCATTGATATTAAAAAGATACTTTTTGTCCTCGCATTTTTGGTTTTTAATGCAATCGGCTTTTCGCAAGAAACCGAAGTGAAATATGATGAAAACCTCGCAAAATCTCTCCATGCCGACGAATACGGAATGAAGAAATATGTTTTTTGTCTTTTAAAATCTGGAAGCAATACAACCGCTTCTAAGGAAGAAACCAAAAAACTTTTTGAAGGTCACATGGAAAACATTGGTAAATTAGCCCAAGAAGGAAAACTGGTTGTTGCAGGACCATTCATGAAAAATGACAGAAATTATCGTGGTATTTACATCTTTAATGTAGAAACTATAGAAGAAGCCAAAGCTCTTGTTGCCTCCGATCCGGCCATAAAAGCCAATTTACTTGAAGCCGAATTAACGCCTTGGTACTGCACCGCAGCTTTGCAGGAAACTGTAAAAATACACGACAAAATTGCCAAGACGAAAATGTAAAATATGAAAACAGAAAAAGAAAAAATGATCTCTGGCGAATATTATAATGCCTTTGATCCAGAATTAGTAAAAGGACGCCGAAATGCCAAAAATCTTTTACACACTTTAAACGTAAAAGAATACCGAGTTACCAAAAAAGCAAAAGAGATTTTAAAAGA
Organism: Flavobacterium sp. ACN2; assembly: GCF_002303885.1. Lineage (GTDB taxonomy): Bacteria > Bacteroidota > Bacteroidia > Flavobacteriales > Flavobacteriaceae > Flavobacterium. Next base: position 12,259 of record NZ_MRCM01000017.1, read on the forward strand.
ATTAATTCCGAATGCTGGAGCTGGTCTTTATATTGAACCTCCTTTTCATTGTGATTACGGTTACAATATTTTTGCTGGCGAAAATGTTTATTTTAATGTGAATTGTGTCGTTTTAGACTGCGCACCGGTAAACATTGGTTCTAATGTATTTATTGCGCCAAATGTTCAAATTTATACCGCTTCACATCCGCTTGACGCTGAATTAAGAAAAACATTAGAAAGTGCTTACCCTGTTACAATTGGAGACGATTGCTGGATTGGCGGAAATTCTGTTATTTGCCCTGGAGTAAACATCGGAAAAGGCTGTGTTATTGGCGCTGGGTCTGTAGTTACAAAAGATATTCCAGACAATTCGCTAGCAGTTGGAAATCCTGCAAAAGTGATCCGAAAATTAAATCAAGAACCTGAATCAAAAAAATAATGCTTACCCTTAATAAAGTTCATCATATTGCCATTTTATGTTCCGATTACGAAAAATCGAAACACTTCTATACACAGATTTTAGGTTTAACTATAATTAGAGAAATCTATCGCGAAGAACGCCAATCGTATAAATTAGATTTAGCTTTGAATGGTTCTTATGTAGTTGAATTATTCTCCTTTCCAAATCCGCCGCAAAGACCTTCAAGACCAGAAGCTGTTGGTTTGCGCCATCTGGCATTTGAGGTTATTAATCTAGAAGAAACTATTGCTTTTTTAACTTCTAAAAACATAGAATCAGAACCCATTAGAATTGATGAAACAACTGAAAAACGTTTTACTTTTATTGCAGATCCTGATTTATTGCCAATTGAGTTTTATGAGAGATAAATGAGAGGGACAAACTAACAGAGTTACAAAGGGACAAAGGTTTATAGTAATATTCTTTTGAATTGAGTCCAGCTTTAGTTGCATGAATAAATTATAGTCCCAAAAGGGCTTTAGCCAAACAAAACGTATTTGGCTAAAGCCCTTCTCTCTTTTATTTTCAACCTCCTATTAAAGTTGGAGGCAATTCAAATTTCATCGTGCGAAATCAAATATTTAATGCCTCCGCATAAAACTTTGTCTCTTTGCTCCTCTGTAACTTTGTCTCTTTTTTACGAAAGAATTTTCCTGTTTATATCGATTTTAACACACTAAAATGAACATTTTCTAGAAAAAACCGAATTTGATGCTTAATTTTGTAATCCGCAGAAAAAAAAATGCGGAATTCTCAAACTTATAATGATGAACAAAACGGCGCAAATCAAAAAAAATCATCAATTCATTAAACTCCGAAAATTAGTTATTGTTTCTATCTTAATTGGCTTTCTTTCTGCCTTTCTCGGAATTTCACTAAAAAAAATAACAGAATACTACGAAGAAATCTTCTTTCACGAAGTTTCGGTTCATCCCATTTTTTATATCATATTTCCAGTTTTCGGATTGTCGGTAATTTATTTCTTGAGACAATATCTTTTTAAGAAAAAAGAAAACAAAGGAATAAAAGAAGTTTTTGAAAGCACCGCATCAAAATCTAAAAATCTTCCTTCTTATAAAATTCCATCACATTTCATAAACGGATTACTAACGGTTATTTTTGGAGGTTCTACAGGAATCGAAGTTTCTACCGTTGTCGCTACAGCAACTATTGGATCTGTTGCTCATGAAAAAGAAAATGTTTTCCGTCAATACAAAACAGAATTAATCTGTGCGGGAGTTGCAGCAGGAGTTACGGCACTTTTTAGCAGTCCAATTGCGGGAGTTTTATTTGCTTTCGAAGTTATTTCTAGAAAAGTAAGTCGTGCATTTATCATTTCAAATTTAATTGCAGTTTCTATTGCATTTGGTTTATTAACGATTTTAAAAGAAGAACCTTTATTTGCCGTTTCAATTGCAACTTGGAATTTAAAAGCGATTCCGTATTTCATTCTTTTAGGAATTTTAGCTGGAATGAATTCGGTTTACCTAACACGTTGTGTCTTATTCTTCAAATCACAATTTGGTAAAATCGACACACATTATTACAAAATCATTTTAGGTTCAGCAGTTTTAAGTATTTCCTTATTCTTTTTCCCTCAATTATATGGAGAAGGTTATCACGCCATTAAAGGAATTTTTGGAAATGCACCTCAAACCCAATTGACTATAACTTTGGCTCTAACATTTATCGGAATTTTAATTCTAAAACCAATTGTTACCTCGATAACATTGGCTTCTGGAGGTGACGGAGGTGTTTTTGCTCCAAGTTTATTCATCGGAGCATTTTTAGGATTATTATTGGCTTCAACTTTAAACAGTTTTTTCCATGTAAATGTAATTCCGGTTAACTTTATGATTATCGGAATGGCTGCAGTTCTTAGTGCAAGTATTCACGCACCTTTCACCGCGATATTCTTGGTTTGCGGATTAACAAACGATTATACTTTGTTTTTCCCAATTCTTGTAGTTTGTTTAATTTCAAAATACACTGCAAAAACAATTTATCCGTATACCGTTTATAGTTATTCTCCAAGTTTAGTTAAATAATTTCAGACTAATAATAATCTGGAGATTAAAAACATACAGCAAAGTATATTTAAAAACATAACGAATAAAATATAATACCACAATAATGCCAACTGAAAAAATAAAAAGAAGCTATCGCAAAACACGTTACATTCTTTACAAAGAAACTTTAATTGATTATAAAGAACACTTTTGGTCATTTTTAGGTTCTTTTGTCGGAATTGGGATTTTAGCTTATGTACAATCAATACATTTTTCTGGGCCTGATGCCGTTTATTTAATTGGTTCTTTTGGAGCATCGAGTGTTTTGGTTTACGGAATTATTCAGAGTCCGTTCTCTCAGCCACGAAATTTAGTTGGCGGGCATGTAATTTCGGCTCTTGTAGGCGTTACGGTCAATAAACTAGTTCCAGACATTATGTGGATTGCAGCGCCTTTAGCGGTTTCAATCGCCATTATTTTAATGCAGATTACTAAAACGCTTCACCCGCCTGGAGGAGCAACAGCTTTAATCGCAGTTATCGGAACAGAAAAAGTAAAAGCCTTAGGTTATATGTATGTGCTTTCTCCCGTTTTTACAGGAGTTATGATATTGCTTTTCACGGCTCTGATTTTTAATAATATGACTTCAAGCAGAACTTACCCAAGCCACAGCACCTATCACAAACATTATCATAAAATTAGAAAGAGACTGGCGAGAAAATAGTTTTTTTGAGTTCTGTTTGTCAGGCTGAGCGAAGTCGAAGCCACATTCCACTTTGAGAGCCTTCGACTTCGCTCAGGATGACAATCGTATTTCGAACTTCATTATTTCCTTCGAAAAATCTTTTCAACAAATCGTAATTCACAATTCGTATTTCGTTTTTTATATTTTACCTTTGACCTCTCAATAAAAACAAAGATTATGGTTTATAAATTTAGAGTTATTCTAGACGCCGAAGAAGATATTTTTAGAGACATTGCTATTCTTGAGGAAGACACTCTTGAGGATTTACACAATGCAATCTTCAACTCTTTTGGCTTTGACGGATCAGAAGTGGCTTCATTTTATACTTGTGATGATACTTGGAATCAAGAAGATGAAATTCCGCTTTTCGATACAGGAGATGTTCCTGGCGAAATAAGAACCATGAACGATTATCCGTTATCAAGTATTTTAGACGAAGACAATACTAAAATTATCTACGTTTATGACTTCATCAGTATGTGGACTTTCTTAGTTGAATTGGCTGCCGTTGAAGATGAACAAGTTGGAGTTACTTACCCAGAAACTTTGTTTTCTCATGGTGAAATGCCAGCAGACGCTATCGAAAAAAACTTTGAAGCTGATGACATGCATGATGATATCTACGGAGAATTTGAAGACGATCTAGACGAAGACGATCTTGACATGTTCGAAGGCGATGACAGCTTCGAAGATTATGGATTTGAGGAGAATTGGAATTAATCTTTTTTAAGGTTCTAAGGTCCTGAGATGCTAAGGTTCTAAGTTTTTGTTTTTGAAAGTTTTTTCTTATTTTTAATTCTTCGAATTAAAAATATTAAGCATGAGCAATTTTAGAACTTTATTGGTTTGGCAGAAATCTATGACCTTGATTACCAAAATTTATTCCTTAACAAACAAATTCCCCAAAGAAGAAGTCTTTGGATTAACTTCACAAATTAGACGTAGTTCGATTTCTATTCCCAGTAATATTGCCGAAGGATTTGGAAGAGAAAGTGATAAAGATCTTTTACGCTTCTTAAACATTTCTGTTGGCTCATTATTTGAAATGCAAACGCAGTTAGAAATAGCAAAAAACATATCTTATTTAAAAGAAGAAGATTTTAATAACTTATATGAGGACAGTCGCGAAGTAGAAAGAATGTTAGTTTCTTTTATAAAAAAAGTAAAAGACAGAACCAAACCTTAGTACCTTAGCATCTCAGAACCTCAGTACCTAAAAAAATATGATCAACTTATTCAATACCCACATCGACACCCTTTCCATACACCGCGTTGGAAACAAAAGTCGTAACGAAGCTATTTTTTTATCAGAGCAACCATTCAACTTAAATGATGAGATTGTTCCTTTGATTAAAGAATTCTTTTTTAAGCCTTTTAGAGAAAAAGAAGAAAACTATTATCAGTTTGCACACGAAGTGGACTTGGACTACAACGACATGTTTAAGTATGCAACTGAGATTTTTGCAAATCCGTCAAATGTTCATGAAGTTTCTAAAAACATCACAAAACATTTATACGAGCAGTCAAATCACCCGCACATTAAAAACGGAGAGGTTTATGTAACCTATTTGACAAACTTAAGTATTGACAACAATGTTGTTGATGCGATCGGAATTTTTAAAAGTGAGTTACAAGCAGACTTTTTACAGTTTGAAGAAAATAACAGTAACCTTGAGATGATTTTACAACAGGGAATCAACCTGAATAAATTAGATAAAGGATGTTTGATCTTCAACTACAAAAAAGAAGAAGGATACAAAATCCTGACTGTAGACAGCAACCGTTATGATGCACGTTACTGGTTAGAGCACTTTTTATCTGTTGATGCTTTTGAAGATGAAAATTTCATCACTAAAAAATATTTGAAATTCTGTCAAAACTTCGCAAAAGACGTGGTTTTGCCAGCAGAAGACAAGAAAGAGGAAGTAATGTTTATGAACCGATCTGTGAATTATTTCGCTAAAAATGATCAGTTTGAAGAACAGAATTTCTTGAATGAAGTAATTGATAATCCTGATTTGATCCCTGAATTTAAAAACTATAAAGTTGATAAAGGAGAAAAATACAGCATCGAAGATGTTACCTCATTCCCAATTGCCAACGCAGCAGTTTCTGACGCTAGAAAATCGATTAAAAATGTAATTAATTTGGATACTCATATTCAGATTAAAATGGATTTTATTAATCCTGAAAGCGCAGAAAAATTTGTGGAAAAAGGCTGGGATGAAGAAAAACAAATGTATTACTACTTAGTTTACTTCAACAAAGAAGAAAAAAGCTAAGAAGTTTTCATTTTCTATTACTTACTTATTAATACAGAAAACGGCAGTTACAAATGTAATTGCCGTTTTTTTATTGTCTTGAATTTTAATGTTATAAAACCGAAAATACGGCTTTTACAATATCATCGTAAACTTGTTTGTTTCTTTCTCCAGCACGAGCCCAAACTCGAATTCCCGAATAATTATTAAAGATAAATCGGGCCAAAACTTTTGCCTCCAGCTGTTTGGAAATATGTCCAGCCTCCTGCCCTTTTTTAACAGCGTTTGTAAAAACTTCTTCCATAGTTTGGCTGTTGCTTTTTACAATTTTAGCAATTTCTTCATCGTGCATAGCCAATTCTACAGACGAGTTAACCATAAAACAGCCTTTTGTAATTCGGTCTTCCAAACTTTCGATAACAGCTTGCTTAAAAATAGCCTGTAATGTTTCTTTGATATTTTCAGATTTTTCTAAAAGCTCCTTGACAGTATCTTGCGATTGTTGCTGATAACGCTGTAAAGACTTTGTAAACAATTGCTGCTTATCGCCAAAAGTATCATACAAACTAGAACGGCTCAAACCTAAGTGAGTTACCAAATCCTGAGCCGAAGTTCCGTTGTAACCTTTGTGCCAAAAAATTTCTATTGCTTTATCTAAAGCCTGATCTTCATTAAATTCTTTTGTTCTAGCCATGACATTCCAATTAAATTCATTTACAAAGATATAAAAATACGGAACAATCGTTCCTGAATTAGTCAAAAAAATTATAATACGGTATTTACGATAAGTCCACCATCTACCACAATTTCAGATCCAGTTATAAACGACGCATCCTCTGAAGCTAAGAAACTAACTGTTTTCGCAACTTCTGCAGCTTGTCCAAAACGTTTTAATAAAATTTTCTCACCTAAAGCAGATCCCAATCCTTCTACTTCTTCTTTTTCTAAACCCACTTTTCCGTACAATGGTGTTTCAATTGGACCAGGAGAAACCGCATTTACTCTAATTTTTCTTGAAGCCAATTCTACAGCAAAAACTTTATTTAAAGATAATACGGCTGCTTTACTTGCGGCATAAACACTAGAATTTGGCATTCCAACATGAGCGTTTACAGAAGTATTAAAGATAATTGAACCTCCATCGTTTAAAATTGGTAATACTTTTTGAACGGTAAAATAAACTCCTTTTACGTTCACATTCATGATACTGTCATAATGATCTTCTGAAGCTGAATCTAGAGGCGCAAAAGCTGCTATTCCAGCATTCAAGAATAAAATATCCACTTTTCCGAATTTTGCTTTTACTTCTTCAACCAAATTATCAATTGATTTTAAATCAGATTGATCGGCTACAATTCCTGTAACATTCAATTCTGTTTCCGCTTTCGCTAAAGCTTCTTTGTTTCTACCTGTTACAATTACTTTTGCTCCTTTTGATACTAAATCGGCTGCCGCTGCATATCCGATTCCACTATTACCACCTGTCACGATTGCTACTTTGTTTTCTAAACTTTTCATTTTTATCTGTTTTTAAGTTATTGATTATTCAATTATTACAGTACAAAGATATAATAACGGAACGATCGTTCCGTTATTAATAATGTTAATTTTTAGTTAAAATAAAAAAGCACTTCCCGAAACCCTTTAATTCTAAGGAAAACAACTATTTAACTATAGAGGAAAGAAATCGAAAAATGTCGAGTATTCTTAATTTATCCTTAATTTTGCATTAAAAAATAACTCAGATGGATATTCAATTTTTTAAAGAAAGTCCTTTTACCACTATAATTTCATTTCACAAGCTAATTGAATCTTTTGAAGAAATTGCGCAATCAAATGTTGATTACAGGTCAAACTATGCCAAAGCGATTTTAGAACAGATTGAATTAATTCCGGAACTTAGGACTGGAATCCAGGATTATTCGGTTATCAAAAACAATGAAGCTTTAATTAAAAATATATTAGCCGATTTATTTCCGACTGCATTGACGCACAACGAAATAAAAGCGGTAACAATTCCGTTTCAAAATATCTCCTTCAATTATACGGAGCGCTTCAAGAAAATCTTGAAAAATGCGGGAGACGAATTTTATATGGAAATTCGTGATTTTAGCGAACATCAATTTTACATCAATAACTGCTGTTTAATTTTAAGCAACTATTACAAACAGCATATTGACTTCAATCAGCCATTTTTCTACGATATTCCAGATGAAAATGGCGTTGAAAAACATTACCGCATTTTGTACAATGCCGATTTCATGGAAATTATTCCTACTGAAAACGCTATTCCTTTAACTCAAGAAGATATCGATCAATTAATAGATAATTACAACGATATTGATTTATGGAAATCTAAATTTCCTAAAGGAAGCTGGATTTTAAGAGGTTTTGGTATTGTTTCTTTGTTTGATGCAACGACCGAAAGTGCTATTTCTATATTGAAAAGTAATCTCTTGAAGCCTGGTCCAAAAACAGTGACAACTGGTGAGGAGGTTTCTAATATTTTCCAATCGATTTTTAATCTTCCAAACTTGAAAGTTGGATTCATTATTTACAATCCCGAGGAAGAGAAATTTATGCGACCTGCGAAATACGAAAACCAACTCAAAAGCTTCTTACTTTCTTCTGATCAGGAAGTAGATTGCAAAAATGCTTTTTTTGGATGTTCCTTTGAAAATTTACTGGACAATAGAGAACCTTTTGTTATTTCTAATGTCAGCAAATTCACTGAAGAACAAACTAATAAAAGATTAGGCGAACATTTACTACAACAAGCAATTCAGAGCTGTATTTTTGCTCCAGTCATCAAAAGCGGACATTTGTTAGGTGTTGTCGAATTGGTTTCTGAAAATCCGAGAGATTTAAATAGCGTAAATGCTACAAAACTAGATTTGGTTCTTCCCTATTTAACTGACACAATTGATCGTTACAATACTGATATGCAGCACCAGATCGAAGCGATTATTCAGCGAGAATATACTACAATTCACCCTAGCGTTTACTGGAAATTTAAAAGGGAATCACAAAATTACTTTCAGAATATGAATCATACTAAAGATTATATTTTTAAAGAAATTGTTTTTAAAAATGTATATCCGTTGTATGGCCAGATTGATATTAAAGGTTCGTCTGAACATCGAAATGAAACTGTAAAAATTGATTTAAAAAGTCAGCTTACAGCTCTTTTGGAGATCTTTGATAATCAAGAATCTAATTCGAATCTTGTTCTTTTGGAACAGAGAAAATTTGAACTTGAATCGCTTAGAAGCGAACTGGATCTTCCTTTAAAAGCAGATACAGAACAACATGTTCAGCGTTATATTGAAGAAGAAATTCATCCGATTTTAAAAAATACTAAAAGCAATGCGAAAAGCGAAAAGCTGGAAAAATTGTACTTTGAAAAACTGGACGAAAAAACTGGAATGTTTTACCACGAAAGAAAAAAGTTCGACAATGCAATGTCGATTATCAATAAAAGATTGGCAACTGTTTTAGACAGAAAACAAGTTGAAGCACAACAGATTTATCCGCATTATTACGAACGTTTTAAAACAGATGGTGTAGAGCATAATTTGTATATTGGAGCTTCAATTTCGCCAACTAAACCATTCGATATCATGTATCTGCATAATCTTCGTTTATGGCAATTGCAGACTTTATGCGAAATGGAATTGGAACATCATGACCTTAAAACTTCATTACCATACGAATTGGATGTTACTTCGTTGATTTTGGTTTTCAGTTCTGCCCTTTCAATCCGTTTTAGAATGGATGAAAAACGTTTTGATGTTGATGGAACTTATAATGCAAGATACGAAGTCGTTAAAAAACGAATTGACAAATCGCATATTAAAGGAACAAACGAAAGAATTACTGAGAAAGAGAAAATCACCATTGTATATTCTCAAAATAGCGAAGAAGCAGAATATTTAAAATATATTAAATATTTACAGCACAAGAAAATTCTTGAGCCTTCTATTGAACAATTTGAAGTTGAAGATCTTCAGGGAGTTTCAGGTTTGAGAGCTATTCGCGTTAAAGTAATTAATAATAATGCAGACCCAGGGGTTAAAAAAATAACCTATCAAGATTTATTAGATGAGCTCAACTAAATAGTTGAGCTTTTTTTGTTTTTTAAACACATAGAAACATAGATTTTAAAACTTAAAAAAGGCGTTTCACTTGCATCAATTCACATAGCTATGTGTGAGAAACTAGTTTCTTTCTTTATTCTTTGTAGATAAGAAAAAACTATGTTTCTATGTGTTTAAAAATATTTCTGTATAAAAAAACTTTGTCAAAGTTTGAAACTTTGACAAAGTTAATTAGCTTTAAATTGATTTAAAAGCAATCACAAATGCGATTACGGTTATGATGATTCCGAACATAAAAAAGTTATAGGCAATTCGGAGTAAATTATATTTTCGCTGTAAAACCAATCCTAGATAATACAAATCTTTGATCATGGTTGAGTACAAATAATCACGGTCTTTCATCATTTCATTCATTGCCCAATCGTAATCTTCAAGAGGCATTTTATAGAAATTTCCAAAAAACATTAAATTCACTTTTTTAGCCTCCACATCGTCTCTTGTAAAAAATCCAGAAGTTACTTTTGGACGCGTAGAAAGAATGGCAAAAATAATCGTAATTACACTAGACATCAGCATAATAAAAGTCGGAACAACTAAATGTGCATTTTTTGGACTGTCTAATTTTGGAATAATAGAAGACAAGGCAATCGAAATAATAATCGCATTTACCGACAATAATATATTGGCTTTACTATCTGCAATACCGCTTAGACGAGTATGATTTCCGAGAGTGACACGAAACAGAGTATCAATTCCGCGGTCTGGTTTTTCAGCTTTTTCAGCTTTTTCTTTCTTTTTATTTTCTTCCTCAAGTGCAGCAGCGGCTTTCAATTCCTGCTTATTGATTTTTTTCTGAATCATTAATAGATTTTTTTCCTTCAGAGGTTGCCATTTTCTTAAAGCATAATCGGTATAAAATCTATGTTTATTCAACAAGAAATTTAAATTTTCTCTTGTCCATTCGGCATTAGAAAAACTAACTATTCCTGCATTTTTCAATTCCAGACGCAATAATTCGCAAGTTGTAGCATATTCCGCTCCCATTAAATGCGCGTAATCTGCATCTCTTATAATTTTTTCAAGATGCGTTTTAGGTTCATATTCTTTAACTGTCGCTAAAATTAAACTTGAAACAAGCGCAATAAATTCTTCTGATTTTCCTTTTTTACGCAAAAAATCTGCTGCAATTTCAGTGCTTTTCTGCTCATGATTTTCATATCCTTCTATATATCCAGTGTCGTGAAACCATGCAGCAACCAAAAGTGCCTCTTTATCCTCGCCTTCTACATCTTCTTTTTTACAAAGTTCTTTTACCGCTGTAACCACCGTAAAAGTATGATTAAAATTATGGTAAGAATATAAATTAGAAAGTTTATCTTTGAGTAAATTACCGACAAAATCTTCGGATTGTTCTATTAGATTCATAAAGAATATTTTTATACCACTAAATTATGAAATTGTTTTTGGATAATCATTTTATTGCCAAGATTAAAAACTTTTCTTTGGCAATTATGGCCCTATTCATCGTTTACTCTTGTTCTACGCACAAACCGCAGTACGGGAAAAACGTTAGTGCCAACGAAACAGAAAACGCAACTGACACTATAAAAATTGCACATACATTTTTTCTTGTTGGAGATGCTGGAAATGCCGATGAAGAACAAGCGCAACAAACGCTCGAACTTTTGCATCAAAAACTGAAAAAAGCAAATAAAAAATCGACACTTCTTTTCTTGGGAGATAACATTTACCCCAAAGGTTTTCCGGGTAACAAAAACCCTGAAGACAAGGCTTTAGCAGAAACTAAACTGACGAATCAATTAAAATTAACGGAAGGTTTTAAAGGAAGAACAATCGTAATTCCTGGAAATCATGATTGGTACAGTGGAATTAAAGGTTTAGAACGTCAAGCCGATTTTGTCACGAAATATTTGAATGACAAAAAAGGATTTCTTCCAAGAAAATCATGCCCGATTGAAGATGTAAAAATTGATAGCGTTACTACTTTGATAGCTGTTGATAGTGAATGGTTTTTGGAAGATTGGAACGATCACCCAACCATAAATGATAATTGTGAAATAAAAACTAGAGAAGCATTTTTTGAAGAATTAGAAAGCCTTTTAAACAAAAATCAAGAAAAGACAGTTGTCTTAGCTATTCATCATCCATTATTAAGCAACGGAACCCATGGCGGACAATTTTCATTAGAAAAACAATTATTCCCTCTAGAACAAAAAATTCCGCTTCCGGTAATTGGCTCTTTTATTAATTTAGTTCGAAAAACATCTGGAGTTAGTCCGCAGGATATTCAAAATAAGCAATATACTATTTATGCTAAAAGAATAAAAACGCTTTTGCAAAAGCAGAAAAATGTCATTGTAGTTTCTGGACACGATCACAATCTGCAATATATCAGCAAAGAAAACATTCAGCAGATCATTAGTGGTGCAGGATCAAAATCGGAAGCAGCAAGAGCCATTAATCCTTACGATTTTTCATATGGAGGAAATGGTTATGCGGTCTTAACAATGTTTAAAAGTGGCGATGCTAAGGTCTCGTATTATGGAAATGAAAACAATAAAGAGAAGCTACTTTTTGAACGCGAAATTATAAAAGCCAAAGAAATTAACTGGGCTTCAGATATTCCGAATAAATTTCCTGCTACGGTGACCACTTCGATTTATTCTCCAAAAATGACTCAAAAAGGTGTGTTTCACAGATTTTTATTTGGACAACATTACAGAAAATATTACAGTATGCCAATTGAAGCCACAACAGCAACGGTTGATACTTTAAAAGGTGGTTTGAAACCAATTCGCGAAGGCGGAGGACATCAATCGGTTTCTTTAAGAATGTCTGATCCTAAAGGGCGTGAATATGTAATGCGTGCAATGAAAAAAAGTGCCACAGTATTTTTACAATCAGTAGCTTTTAAAGATCAATATGTGGTAAATGATTTTCAAAAAACATACGCAGAAGATTTCTTATTTGATTTTTACACGACTTCTCATCCTTATTCTTCTTTTGCAATTGGGAGCATGTCTGATCAAATTGGTTTGAGACATACGAATCCGATTTTATATTATATTCCGAAACAAAATGGTTTAGGAGAATTTAATGCCAGTTTTGGAGATCAATTATATATGGTAGAAGAAAGACCGGCTGACAATCATTTGGACGGAAAAAATTTCGGTAAACCAAGCAACATCATTGGAACTGATGATATGATGCTTAATCTCCATAAAGATGAAAAATATGGCGTTGATGAAAAAGAATATATAAAAGCACGTTTATTTGATATCCTTCTAGGAGATTGGGACAGACACAGCGATCAATGGCGTTGGGCTGAATATAAAGAAGATGGAAAAGTAATTTATAGACCAATTCCGAGAGATCGCGATCAGGCTTTTGTAAAATACGATGGCGCTTTGCTTTCGCTTATCATGAATATGCCTCCGCTTCGTCATATGCGTTCTTTTAAAGGCGACAGAATCAATGTAAAATGGCTAGGAAGAGAACCTTATCCGATGGATTTGGCATTTCTAAAAACTGCTCAAGAAAAAGATTGGGTTGAACAGGCTAAATACATTCAGGAAAGCTTGACAGACGCAGATATTGATGAGGCTTTCAAAAATATGCCTAAAGAAGTTCAGGACGAAACGGTCGATGAAATCAAAGCAAAACTAAAAAGCAGAAAAAGAGATCTTCAAAAGTATGCTCGCAGATATTCTGATGTTCTACGCAAAACCGTTATGATTGCTGGAACAGACAAAAAAGACAAATTTGTTTTAAACCATAATGTAAAAAAAGGAATTGAAATTCAGGTTTTCAGAATTAAAAAAGAAGGCGATGAATTGATTTACACTAAAAATGTAACAGATGATAAAACAAAAAATCTTTGGATTTACGGACTAGATGATAATGATGTTTTTGAAGTTAAGGGGGAAGAAAAATCAAGCATTAAAATTCGTTTGATTGGAGGTCAAAACAATGACACTTATAACATTGAAAATGGTAGAAAAGTGATTGTTTACGATTTCAAGTCAAAAGAAAACACTTATAACTTAGATTCAAAGGCACAAACGCAACTGACAGATGACTATGATGTTAATTTGTATAACTACGAAAAACCTAAGTACAATGTAATTGCAGGACTTCCGAACATTGGATATAATCCTGATGATGGTGTAAAAATGGGAGTAAACTTAAATTATACAGTCAATAATTTTAAACAAAATCCTTACACGCAAAGACATATTTTTAATGCTTTTTACTATTTCGCTACTGGTGGTTTAGAATTTAATTATGTAGCACATTTTCCAGGCTTATTAGGAAAATGGGTTATAGATGTGGAATCTTTATATACGACTCCAAACTTTGCCATGAACTATTTTGGTTATGGAAATGAGTCGCAGTATGATGACGATCTAGGAATGGATTACAATCGTGTTCGTATTAGAAAATTTAATGCCTCGGGTGCTGTGAGACACGTTGGAAGATATGGAAGCGAATTTAGCATACAGCCCATTTATCAGAGAATGACTGTTGAAGAAACCGAAAACCGATATATTAATATTCCTGGAATCGTAAATCCTGATGTATTTAATACCCAGAATTTTGGAAGTCTAAAGGTAAAATACCTCTTTAAAAATTCAGATTTCGCTGCAAAACCAACTTTAGGTATGGCTTTTATGGTTGCTGCCACTTGGACAACGAATTTGGATGATACTAAGAAAAATTTCCCTACTCTGGAGAGTTTCTTAGGTTTTACACACAAGATTGATCACAACGGAAAATTGATATTGGCTACTTACGTAAAAGGAAAGGCTATTTTCAACAATAATTACGAATTCTATCAAGGTGCTTCTCTAGGTGGCGATACCGATTTACGAGGTTTTAGAAATGAGCGTTTCTTAGGAAGTTCGTATTTCTCTCAAAGTTCAGATTTACGCTTAAGTATTGGAAAAATCCGTAAAACGATCGTTCCTTTTACTTATGGAATTTTAGGTGGTTTCGACTACGGAAGAGTTTGGCTTGATGGCGAAGATTCTAAAAAATGGCATCACGATTACGGCGGCGGACTTTGGCTGAATGCCATAAATGTTATCACAGCCAGAATTTCTTATTTTAAATCTCCTGACGAAATTGGAAGGGTGATTTTTGGAGCGGCATATAGCTTCTAAAAAAGATGCTGAGATTCTGAGATGCTAAGGTTCTAAGTTTTTTAGCTCTGAGTTAAAAAAAAGCCACGAATTCACGAATTTTAATTAAAGTATTCGTGAATTCGTGGCTTTTTTTTTTTGCTTTAAGACTTAGAACCTTAGCATCTTAGACCCTTATAATCTAAAATCATAAACATTCCCTCCTATTTTATTTGTTTTTTCGTCGGCGATTAATAAAGTATTGTTGTCTTTAAAAACGATGGCTTCTTTTTGCGAGAAGTGATTTAGATTGAGTTCTGTATGAGTCCCTTTATGGAATAAATCTCCTTTAAAATCTTTAAATAAAAGTACTTTATCATGACTTAATAAAGCCACTTTTTTCCCGTCTGGACTTATTGTTGCGCTTGTCAGCACGCAATGATTGTAATTGCTGCACGTTTTAAATTCGCCTATTTTTACGGCTTTCTGAGTTCCTGTAGCATTTTTTATTTTATAGATAAAAGCCGTTCCGTCAAAACCTTTACTTCTGTTTTTGGTAAATAGATAAAAATAACCTCCATGTTCAAAGAAACCTTCAACGTCGTAGAACATTTCTTTTTTCTTTGGCGGAAATTCTTTTTGTTCTGGATAGGAGAATGAAATTTTATATTCGGCTTTGGCCAAATCATTATTCAATTGATTTTTTGCGACTTTATAAATACACAAATCTCTTCTTTCATTATCATTGTTTCCGAAATCTCCGATATAAATATTCCCAGATTTGTCTTTTGTAATATCTTCCCAATCGACATTTGTAGCGTTAGAAATCGTGATTGTTTTAGCCAATTTTCCTTTAGAATCAAGGGCGTAAATAGCATTTTTATTTCCGCTATCTTCTAAAGTGTAAAGCAAATTACTTTCAGGAAAATAAGTAATTCCCGAAACTTCTTTTAATTTTTTCGGAAGTGTATAAAGTTCTTTTAATTTGCTATCTGACTGCTGTTGACACGCCAATAAAACTATAGAAACGGCTACTAAAAAAGATTTTTTCATAATATTATTTTTTATTTTTTTTGTCATCCTGAAGAACGAAGGGATCACACGAGTAATTCTAAACCAAGTTAGTGTTTTTAAAATTACGTGTAATAAATTCAAACGCGGCTTGCATAACGTGTCCCATCGATTTTGCATTTTTGAACTTCATATCGTTCGTGTAACGATACAATTCCATTTTTAACTGCGTCAGATGTTCATGCGTCGAAATGGTATCGTGACACATTATATTCAGTAATTTTTTTATTCTGGTTTCGGCAGAATGAATACGTTTTGCTAAAATAGCTCTTTCCTCATCTTTATACTGAATAATGGAACGTTCTTCTAATTTCTCTTTAATCAACTGGATCATTGGGAAATTTTCTTTAAAAAACTGTGGGCGATAAACTTTAAAATTCCCTTCGTAACATTGCTGATCAAAATCGATTGGACGAATTTTATAAACAACCTGATCAAAATCGTGAATTGGAACAATTACATAATTGTAAGCGCGCATATCTCCCAAAAGACGAATCATACAGCGTTCGTTAAATTTTACAAATTCTTTTGCAATCTGCGCTTTTTCCATTTCGCTACATTTATCCAAAAGTGTATCCATAAAAACATCGCCTGGAATTCCGATGATATGCTCTTCGATCAAGGTGTCTTTATATACCAAAAAATTGATTTTATCTGGGGAAAGAATATCTTCCAATTCTAATCCGTAAATACGTGAAGCATCTGCTTTTTTGATGTAAAAATGAACATAGTTGTCATTGAGAATATTTCGAACTTTGATTCTAAAAGGCTTCGAATTTCCGAAAGTACAATAATCAATTGCATCGACATTCAGAAATTGAATGATTTCGCTATTTCCATCAGAATGCAGAAGCGAATATATTTTTTTTAGATTTAAATCAATTTCATTGCGCTCAAATTCACCATAATACACCCGAATCCAGAGCGTATCATTATCGTATTTGTCATAAACATTTATAGAACCCGAAAAACGAAGCAAGTCATCATAAAACACAGAAACTTTAGAAATACGTTCGTATCGTTCTAAATAGCTTAAAAGTGGCAGTGTTAAAGGGTAAGACGGTTTTTTCAAAACCATTAAAGGCTCGCTCATTTTGAATATCTTTATTACAAATTTACATCAATACGATTTAAAGTTAGAATTTAAAGTAACAAAAATCAACTTGACTCGTCATACTAAAAACTAAAACCAGAAAAATTTGGAAACCATATTAACCATTGAGAATTTAAGTAAAAGATACGGCCGAATTCAGGCTTTGAAAAATGTATCTTTTCAAATACAAAAAGGTCGCGTTTATGGCATTCTAGGGCCAAACGGCAGCGGAAAATCGACTACATTAGGAATTGTTTTAAATGTTGTTAATAAGTCGTCTGGCAATTATCGCTGGTTTGATGGCAATGTAGAAACGCATGATGCTTTAAAAAAAGTGGGTGCAATTATAGAAAGGCCCAATTTTTATCCGTACATGACGGCCGAGCAAAACCTCCAATTGGTTTGCAAAATCAAAAATATAAACTATTCTAAAGTTAATGAAAAACTGGAATTAGTAGGTTTAATCGAAAGAAAAGACAGCAAATTCAGCACTTTTTCTTTAGGAATGAAACAGCGTCTGGCAATTGCATCGGCACTTTTAAACGATCCTGAAATTTTAATTTTAGATGAACCAACGAACGGACTAGATCCTCAGGGAATTCATCAGATTCGAGATATCATTAAAAAAATTGCATCGCAAGGAACTACTATTTTATTGGCCTCTCATTTATTGGACGAAGTAGAAAAAGTTTGCTCGCAAGTAATTGTTTTAAGAAAAGGCGAAGTTTTATATTCTGGCCCTGTTGACGGAATGTCTTCTAACGAAGGTTTCTTTGAATTGCAAGCCGAAGATAATTTAGTTTTAAAAACGGTTTTATCAGAACATCCTGCTATTGATAGAATTACTGAAGAAGAGGGGAAAATTTTAGTTTACTTAAATTCTAACTTATCTGCCTCAGAGTTAAACCAATTTTTATTTTCTAAAAACATTGTTTTAAGCCATTTAGTAAAACGTAAAAACAGTTTAGAAGCTCAATTTTTAGAATTAACCAAAAACGCCATCGCTCAAAAAAACTAAACCATGAAAAGACTTCTCTCTATAGAACTTCAAAAAATCTGGATGAACAAAGCCAGCCGTATATTAACCTTAACTTACTTTGTATTACTTTCTTTTATAGCCTTAATCGCTGCAATAAAATTTGATATAGGCCCTTTCAAATTTCATTTGGCAGAAATGGGAATCTTCAATTTTCCTTTTATCTGGCATTTCAATACGTATGTTGCTGCGTGGCTTAAATTCTTTTTAGCTATTGTAATTGTTTCTATGATGGCGAATGAATATAGCTACGGAACTTTAAAACAAAATCTAATTGATGGTTTAAGCAAAAAAGAATTTATTTTATCCAAGTTTTTAACTGTAGTTTTATTTGCTTTTGGATCTACGGTTTTCGTTTTTGTTATGAGCTTGCTTCTAGGATTCTCTTTTTCATCTTATACCGAATTTGGAATTATTTTTTCTGACTTAGATTATCTTTTAGCCTTTTTTGTAAAGTTGACCGGATTTTTTTCGTTCTGTTTGTTTTTAGGAATTTTAGTAAAACGTTCTGCTTTCGCCCTTGGTTTTCTATTAGTTTGGAGCATCATTGAAGCAATTATAAGAGGCACTTTAGCTTTTAAAATTTTCCCAAACAGCGATACTGATGAAAAAATCACGCAGTTTTTACCTTTAGAATCAATGTCAAATCTAATCGTTAATCCTGGACCAAGATTATCGGTAATTAAAAATATTGGCACTCAAATGGGAATCGAAACAGAAGGCAATTTCAATGTAGATTATACTGCTGTTTTAATCGTTTTAGCTTGGACTTTTGTATTTGTATATTTTTCTTACAAACTATTAAAAAATAGAGATTTGTAGTATATTTGCTACTATGAGTCAACTAAGAACATTTCTAATTCTAATTTTGTGCTGTTTTTTCCATAAAATCAGTGGGCAGAATATTTCTGTAACTGATCCAGCAACTCCAACAGATTTAATTCAAAATGTTTTAATAAATAGTTCTTGTATTGATGTAGAAAGTGTAACGGCATCAGGAAACCCGAATCTAAGTGGACAGAGTTACGGTTCCTTTACAGCTGGTGCCAATTTTCCTTTTTCAGGAGGAATTGTTTTGGCTACTTCGCCTAGCAAAAATGCAGAAGGACCGTTTTACAAACAAGATTCCAAAGGAGTAAGGATTTTAGGTTGGAATGGTGACGCAGATCTTAATGAAGCTTTAGGAATTACAAATAGCACGCAAGCAACACTTATAGAATTTGATTTTACAGCGCAGACCAATTCAATAAGCTTCAATTATATTTTTGCTTCGAATGAATATCAAACTAATTTTCCTTGCACTTATTCAGATGGATTTGCTTTCTTAATTAAAGAAGTCGGAAGTTCTGAAGAATATAAAAATCTTGCCGTTCTACCTAATTCAACTACGGCAGTGTCAGCTACAACGGTTCATCCTAAAATTGAAACCGTAAATGACAATTATGGACAGCCTTTAGAAGGATGTGAAGCTTTAAACGAAAACTACTTTAATGGTTATAATGCAAATGGAAGCCCCATCAATTATGCAGGGCAAACTATTGTAATGAATGCCTCTACAAGTGTAATTCCGAACAGAACATACCATCTAAAATTGGTCGTTGCCGATGATGCAACCAGACAATACAACTCTGCTGTTTTTATAGAAGCGGGCAGTTTTGTAACTAAAATAAATTTTGGAGAAAACAGAACTGTAGCCAATAACAATCCTGTTTGTTATGGCGAAACTTATGTTTTGAACACCAACTTGAGTGCTACAGGCTATACTTTTAAATGGTTTAAAAAAGATGCGTCTAACACTTATTCTGAACTTCCAGGTGTTACATCTCCTTCTTACAACGTAACATCATCGGGAACGTATAAAGTGGAGGCAACCTTGGGCAATACAACTTGTGTTTCTGTTGGAGAAATCACTGTTGAATTTGCTCCCGAAATCCCATCTACGGATACTTCTTTGCTTCAATGTGATGATGATACTGATGGTATTTCAATTTTTGATTTGACTAAAGCTGGCAATTTCATCAAAAACAATGATTCTCAAATTATTAATCAGGGATATTATGAAACTTTGGCAGATGCTCAAGCAAAAACAAATCCAATTTCAAATCCGGAACGATACACCAATAAAGGCGCAGATCAAATTATTTTTGCCCGAATTGAAAACACGTTTGGCTGTAGTAAAATAGCTGAAATTACACTAAACATCTCTAATTCTACTATTCCAGACCAATCTCCAGTAGAAACTTGCGATGGAGACAATATGCAAGACGGTTTGTATCAATTTGATTTAAATGCAGAAGTGACTCCTCAAATTTTAACAGGTTTACCTACAGGCTTGGCAATTAATTATTTTTTAACTGCTTCTGATGCCCTTACCGAAACCAATCTGCTGCCTAATATTTTCAAAAATACAACTCCAAACAGCCAGACGATTTATGCTCGTGTTGTAAATGGTCCAAGTTGTTACGATATTACTTCAATAGAATTAATTGTACACACATTTGATCCTCCTAATTTTGAAGATGAAACGCATTATTTATGTAAAGGAGATGAAATGACGCTAACCGTTGCAACTGGCTTTAGCAGTTATACATGGTCTAATGGAAGCAGTACAAATTCTACCTTAATTAATAGCGCTGGTGATTATTCGGTAACTGTAAAAGATGCGAATGGTTGCGAAAAAACTAAAAAATTTAAAATAATTTTATCTGAACCCGCTTTAATTACTGGAGCAGATGTAAAAGATTTTTCTGGAACTGACAATACAATTCAAGTTCAATACACAGGTGTTGGAAATTATGAATTTTCTCTCGACGGAACTGTTTTTCAAGATAGCCCTACTTTCACACAAGTAAACCCAGGTATATATAATGTAAAGGCTCGGGACAAAAATGGCTGTGGTTTATCTAATTCGTTTTTAGTATATGTTTTGGATTATCCGCGTTTCTTTACTCCAAACGGAGACGGATACAATGATCTGTGGGTTATTAAAAACATTGATCAAATGCCGGATTACACCATTTCTATTTTTGATCGTTACGGAAATCTGCTAAAACAAATGAATCAAAATGGAGCTGGCTGGAACGGAATTTTTAACGGGAGACAAATGCCTTCAGACGATTATTGGTTTACCCTCTTTTTTGCTAATGGAAAAAATGTCAAAGGGCACTTTAGTCTAAAAAGGTAATATCTTAAATTCTTTCTTTTTTAACATCAATACCGTATTTAGCTATTTAATTTAACATCCTTGAAAATAAATTCAACAAAAAACAAAAAATAGCCAACCAACAACAGTTCAGTATTTTAAGATTTCAATTACATTATTCTTACTTTTACATCTTACTTTATTAAGATGAATCGAGTTAAAATATTTCTGTTCCTTTTAATTATCTCCTTAAACCTTTACGGACAAAATGACTGTAAAGATGCTATTTTTGTTTGTGGCAATTCGGGTTTTCAAGGCATAAGTGCTACAGGTGCGGGTCAAATTGCAGAATATTCTCCTTCAGAAGGCAGCTGTTTTTCAGCTGAAAATAACAGCTTATGGCTAAAACTCTATATTAAAACATCTGGAACTTTAGGCTTTATACTAAGACCAGAGAATACTAGTTTAGATGTAGACTTTGATTTTCTCGTATTTGGGCCTACTGCAACATGTAATTCGTTAGGACAATCTATACGGTGCTCATCAACAAATCCCGCTTTGGCTAAACTCCAAAATAACACAACAGGAATGACGGGTCAAGATTATGACACTAGTGAAGGGCCTGGAGAAAAAGGAAATGGTTTTGTAAGTTGGCTTACAGTTACTGCAGGCCAAAGCTATTACATTGTTATTGACAGGTTTTCAGGAAACACTAATTTTTCAATACAATGGACAGGAACCGCAACTTTTGATGATCCTCCACGAATAAACGTTCAACCTTACTCAGATGTACTAGATTTAGAAAAAGTAGACTATAGTGGCGAAACTAATCCTTCTGTAAGTTTTGATCTAACAAAAAATACATCTATTATAGTAGATAATCAAACCGATATGGCTGTTACCTACCATACTACCTCTAATGATGCTATATTAAATTTAAATGCAATCCAAAATCCAGCAGATTTTAAAAATACTACAAGTCCGCAAACCCTTTATCCCCGAATAACCAACACTAAAACGGGCTGTTACAATTGGATCTCATTTAACATCAAAGTAAGCGATAAATTAAACTTCCCAAAAACAACTATAAATATATGCGACGATCAAGATTCTAATTCAACCGATGGAAAAGCTCAAATTAATTTAGACGACATAACCGCAAGTATTTTTGAGAATCAAAATCTACAGAATCTAACCCTAAAATATTATTTATCCAGAAATGATGCTGAAACAGAAACTAATCCGCTATCAGGTACATTTTCTAATAGCATACCTTTTCAGCAATCTATTTTTATAAAAGCTTCAAATAAAACCGCAAGTGTTGCAATACAAGAAATTAAAGTCTTTATAAATCCTCTTCCTGAGATAAAAAGTGCAATTTTAGTACAATGCGACACTGACCAAAACAGCAATGGTTTAGTTTTGTTTAATCTAAAAGAAGCAAATTCTGTTTTAACCAATAACAATCCAGATCTTGAAACTTTATTTTTTTTAAGCAACAACGATGCCTTAAACAATCTTAATGCACTTAATACGGAGTTTAAAAACACGAGTAATCCTCAACAACTATTCGCTCGTGTTACGAATGCAAAAACAAATTGCTTTAGCATAAGCAACTTAACTTTAAAAACAAATATAATTCCAGAATCAACCTTCGATATTGATCCAGTTTGTGACGATGATGGCATAGAAGATGGATTTCATTTATTGGACTTAACTAAATCCAACATCCCGATTACTGGTTCTCAAAACATAGCCTATTTCTCAACCGAAAATGATGCCTTGTTAGAACAGAATTCGATTTTAAATCCAACAGCTTATCAAAATGAAATACCTTATGATCAATTTATTTTTGCACGAATTGAAGAAGGAAATGACTGTTATGGAATCAGTAAAATAAAACTACATATTAATAAACTGCCAAACATTGAAACAAGTGCAGTTACGAATATTTGCGAAAACCTTCCGTTCTATAAAGCACATTTAGATGCTGGAATAATAGAACTTTCTACCATAAATAATTTTATTTATTCCTGGTTCAAAGATGGTGTAAAAGTACCTGATGCCACTTCTTATTCACTAGATGTTAATGAAAGCGGAACGTATACTGCCAATATAACAAACAGCAACAACTGTACAAAAACCAGAACAATAGAAGTTTCTGGATCTAATACCGCAAACATCGAGAGTATAGATGTCGTAGATCTAATAGATGGCTCTTCCAATAAAATAACAATAATTGTATCTGGAAAAGGCAATTACGAATATAGTTTAAACGCGCCATATGGACCTTTTCAAGACTCCAACACATTTGATAATCTCAGCGCTGGCATATATGAGGTATATGTAAACGACAAAAAAAATTGTGGCGTTGTGCATAAAACCGCGGCTGTTGTTGGGGCACCAAAATTTTTTACGCCAAACGATGACGGATACAATGATTACTGGAATATTGTAGGTTTAAATACTACCGAAAACAGAAATGCCACTATTTACATCTTTGATCGATATGGAAAACTTATAAAACAAATTCATCCTTTTGACTTAGGATGGGATGGAACTTTTGCCAACAATCCACTTCCATCTGATGATTATTGGTACACCTTAAAATTAGCAGATAATCGAGAAGCAAAAGGGCATTTTAGTTTAAAAAGATAATATTTAAAATTCCAACTTTTTTAAATTCCAACTTTTTTAAATTCCAAAATCCAAAAAAAATACAAATCCAAAAATTGCAAACAAAAAAAATCCCAAACTCCAGAATTGGAATTTGGGATTTTATATTGAAATTTAAAATATAATTAGATTTTAAATCTTTTTCTATCAGTTTCTGTCAAATAGATTTTTCTCAAACGAATAGATTTTGGTGTAACCTCTACATATTCATCTTTTTGAATGTACTCTAAAGCTTCTTCAAGAGAGAAAATAATCGGAGGAATAATTCTCGCTTTTTCATCAGCTCCAGACGAACGAACGTTAGATTGTTTTTTCTCTTTAGTTACGTTCACACACATATCATCGCTACGAGAGTTTTCACCAATTACTTGTCCTTCGTAAATTTCAGCATTTGGTTCAACGAAAAACTTACCACGATCTTGTAATTTATCGATAGAATAAGGAATCGCTTTTCCTTTTTCCATAGAAATTAATGACCCTTTGTTACGTCCAGAAATTTCTCCTTTGTAAGGCTCATATCCAATGAAACGGTGAGACATAATAGCTTCACCAGCTGTAGCAGTAAGTAATTGGTTACGTAATCCAATAATTCCACGTGATGGAATATTAAATTTGATGATCATACGTTCACCTTTAGTTTCCATACTTAACATTTCACCTTTACGAACTGTTACGAACTCAACCGCTCTACCTGAAAGATTTTCTGGCAAGTCGATTGTTAATTCTTCAATTGGCTCACATTTCACACCATCAACTTCTTTGATGATAACTTGTGGCTGACCAATTTGCAACTCATAACCTTCTCTTCTCATTGTTTCAATAAGAACAGATAAGTGAAGTACACCACGGCCAAAAACCATAAATTTATCAGCAGAATCAGTTTCACCTAACTTCATAGCTAAGTTTTTCTCTAATTCTTTTGTCAATCTTTCTCTAATATGACGAGAAGTTACAAATTTACCTTCTTTACCAAAGAAAGGTGAGTCATTGATCGTAAACAACATACTCATTGTAGGCTCATCAATAGCAATAGAAGCTAAACCTTCAGGATTTTCATGATCTGCAATAGTGTCACCAATTTCAAAACCTTCAACACCAACTACAGCACAAATATCACCTGCAATTACTTCTGCCACTTTTTTACGTCCAAGACCTTCAAAAGTGTGTAATTCTTTGATTCTCGATTTTGTTACAGAACCATCTCTTTTTACTAAAGATATTGGCATACCTTCTTTTAATACACCTCTTTCAAGACGACCGATAGCGATACGACCTGTAAATGCAGAGAAATCTAAAGATGTGATCAACATTTGTGGAGTTCCTTCAGAAACTTTAGGAGCTGGAACATTAGCAATTACCATATCTAGTAAAGGCTCGATGTTTTCTGTTTGGTTTTTCCAATCATCAGACATCCAGTTGTTTTTAGCAGAACCATAAACAGTTGGGAAATCCAATTGCTCTTCAGTAGCACCTAATTCAAACATCAAATCAAAAACTTTTTCGTGAACTTCTTCAGGAGTACAGTTTTCTTTGTCAACTTTATTAATAACAACACAAGGTTTCAAACCTAAGTCAATAGCTTTTTGTAATACAAAACGAGTTTGCGGCATAGGACCTTCAAAAGCATCCACTAGCAAACATACACCATCGGCCATGTTCAATACACGTTCTACTTCACCTCCAAAATCCGCGTGGCCAGGAGTGTCAATAATATTGATTTTTGTTCCTTTGTACTGAACAGAAACGTTTTTAGAAGTAATAGTAATACCTCTCTCACGCTCTAAATCGTTATTATCAAGAATTAAATCACCTGTATTTTCGTTGTCACGAAATAATTGACAGTGATACATAATTTTATCAACCAAAGTGGTTTTACCGTGATCGACGTGGGCAATAATTGCAATATTTCTAATAGATTCCATTTGTGATTTTTAATGGGCGCAAAGGTACACTTTATTTTTTAAAAAAAAATGTTTATACCATAGTTTGCGTATATACAATCAATTAGTTAATATAAATCCTAAAAATATCGGTTTCAAAATGACATTAACATACGTTTAGTTATAGTTAATTTAACTATATTTGAAGTGATGAAAAGTAAAACTCTCCAAATTACTCTTATTTATACCATCATCTCGATAATTATGGCGGTCCTATGTCATAAATTACTCATAACCTACTTTTCCTCATCAGAATATCTATATCTATCCTTAGTAAAAGACGTTATATTTATTCTAATTACAGTATTGGTTTTTAGCTTTATCCTTTCAAAAAACGAAAAAAGAAACATAACCATTTTTGAAAAGTTAAACAAAACCAACGAAGAAATAAAAGAATCTAATGAGAAATATGACATTGTAGCAAAAGCGACAAGCGATACTATTTGGGATTGGAAAATTCAAGAGGACAGTATTAATTGGAATAAAGGAATTGAAGGTGTTTTTGGTTATGACCCAAAAGAAGTAGGAAAAACTTCTAAATGGTGGTTTGACAAAATTCACCCAGAAGACAGTATCCGAATGTCAATAAAACTATATTCTTTTATAGAGCAAAAAACTGAAAAATGGCAAGATCAATACCGTTTTAGATGCGCAGACGGATCCTACAAATATGTTTTGGATCGAGGTTTTTTATTAAAAGATGAAAACGGAAGAGCCATCAGAATGATTGGAGCCATTCAAGATATTACAAAACAAAAGGAAGAAGAACAGCGATTAAAACTTTTAGAAACCGTAATTACACAATCTAAAGATTCTATTTTAATTACCGAAGCCAATTCTTCTGAAAGAAAAATACCAAAAATAGTATATGTAAATCCAGCATTTTCTCAAATGTCGGGTTATCAGTCAAACGAAATCATCGGAAAATCGCCGAACATTTTTAAAGGACCAAAATCGGATTCTGATGAATTAAAAAAACTTCTGAGAGCCATAAAAAATGAAGAGGAATGTTTAATCGAAACCATTACATACACTAAAAGCAAAGAAGAATATTGGGTACGCTTTTCTATGATTCCTATTTTTAATAACGAAGGCGTTATCTCGCACTGGATTTCGATACAAAGAGATATTACAGATGAGAAAAAACTAGAAACAGAAAAAGAACATCTTATTCGAGAATTAACACAAAACAATAAAGACTTAAAACAGTTTTCTTACATCACATCGCACAACCTTAGAGCTCCACTTTCTAACTTAATCGGACTATTAAATTTAATAGAAGATATTCCGATCGAAAATGAAGAGCTAGAAGAAATATTAGCCGGATTTACAAAATCGACTCATTTACTAAACGAAACCATCAATGATTTAGTAAAGGTTATTATTATAAAAGACAATCCTTCGATGCAAAAAGAGGAAGTGTCTCTAAAAGAAGTTTTTGAAAATGTATTCAGCCAGCTTTCATTTCAGATTGAATTACACAAACCTATAATTAAGCTTAAATTTGATAAAGTCCCTGAACTCATTACCAATAAAGCCTATATAGAAAGCATTCTATTAAATCTGCTTACTAATTCTATAAAATAC
Organism: Flavobacterium sp. ACN2; assembly: GCF_002303885.1. Lineage (GTDB taxonomy): Bacteria > Bacteroidota > Bacteroidia > Flavobacteriales > Flavobacteriaceae > Flavobacterium. The sequence goes on from NZ_MRCM01000017.1 coordinate 39,499, forward strand.
AAATCGGAAAATAGAAAATTAAAAATATCAATAACAGCAGAACAAATAGAACAAAAAACAATCTTAACCTTTAAAGACAACGGAATCGGAATTGACTTAGAAAGAAATCGCGACAAAGTATTTGGACTCTATCAAAGATTCCACAATTATCCCGACAGCAAAGGATTAGGATTATACCTTGTAAAATCGCAGGTGGAAACCATGGGAGGAACAATCTCTATCGAAAGCGAAGTCAATAAAGGAACCACATTTACAATAACATTTAAAAATTAATTATTATGCTTGAGCAGATTTTATGCATCGATGATGACCCTATCACACTGATGCTATGCAAAAAGGTAATTTCAAAATCCTCATTTTCACACGAAATTATTACAGCTCAAAATGGCGAAGAAGCTCTTCATCACTTCAATACCTTAAAATACACCAACGATCAAGCTAAGAAAAGACCAGAATTAATTTTTTTAGATTTAAACATGCCAATTATGGGAGGATGGGAATTTCTGGATCATTTCACTTCTTCAGATTACAAAGAATTTAATACCGTTCCAGTAATCGTATTGTCTTCCACTATTGACCCCGAAGATCTTGCTAAAGCAAAAAAATATCCCATTATAATAGATTTCCTTTCCAAACCTATTACACAGCCAATGCTGGAATATCTTAAAAAGAAGATCGATTTAGAGTGAAAATTAAAATCCCAATATCTTAAATTCCAAATACCAAAGCCTTCGGTACAAAATCAAATTAAGGTTTATAAAACTCCAATATTTTAAATTTTAAATTCCAATTATTCATAAAGATTGGAATTTGGAATTTATTTTTTATTGGAATTTCATTTACACGCAATTTAAAACAAAAAAAAGTCCTCTGAGAAGAGGACTTTTATATATCTTACAAATTGTATTTAATTACAATTTAGCAACGTGTTTCGTTAATTTAGACTTCAAGTTAGAAGCTTTATTATCGTGAATGATGTTCTTTTTAGCTAATTTATCAATCATAGAGATTACAGTTGATAATTTTGCAGTAGCATCAGCTTTATCAGTAGCTAATCTTAACGCTTTAATAGCATTACGAGTAGTTTTATGCTGGTATCTGTTAAGAACTCTTCTTTTTTCGTTACTTCTGATTCTTTTTAATGCTGACTTATGATTTGCCATTTTCTTTTAATTTTAGATGTAATAATTATTATAAATACTAGTTAAAAAAGAAAAACCTCCCACAACTGTAAAACAATCACTTTGGTTTTAACTAATAAAACAAAAACCGAGACACCAATTTTTGTTTTACAAAACTTATTTACAACTAATTTGTAGTCCGTAGGGGAATCGAACCCCTGTTACCAGGATGAAAACCTGGCGTCCTAACCCCTAGACGAACGGACCAATATTCTCCTAAGTTGGAAACTTTTCAATATGTAATATAACTTGTAGTCCGTGGGGGAATCGAACCCCCCTTACCAGGATGAAAACCTGGCGTCCTAACCGATAGACGAACGGACCGCGCTTCTGTATTGCGGATGCAAAGATACATCTATTTTTTATTTGCGCAATACCTAATGCAAAAAAAACTATATTTTTTTAATATGCCTTAGCAAAAAGCACTCTTTTAGCCGAAGGTTTCCCAGTAAACACACAGCTTCCCGCCTCTTCTACAGCATCCAAAGGAATGCAACGAATCGTCGCTTTTGTCAATTCTTTTATCTTCTCTTCTGTCTCAGCAGTTCCATCCCAATGAGCGGATAAAAAGCCTCCTTTTCCTTCTAAAACTTCCTTAAATTCCTCAAAATTATTTACTTCCGTAATATGAGTATTACGGTAATCTAATGCTTTTGTAAATAAGTCCGTTTGAATCTGTTCTAAAAGATCATTTACGTGTTCCACGATTTTTTCGTTAGAAACAACTTCTTTTGTCAAATTATCACGTCTTGCCACCTCAAAAGTTCCGTTCTCTAAATCTTTTGGACCAACCGCAATTCTAACAGGCACTCCTTTAAGTTCCCATTCTGCAAATTTAAATCCTGGCTTTTGCGTTGTTCTATCGTCAAATTTGACAGTGATTTTCAATTTTCTCAATTTAGCTGTTAAATCCTTAACTGCCTCTGTAATTTGAGCCAATTGTTCATCTGTCTTATATATAGGAACAATTACTACTTGAATTGGAGCCAAATTAGGAGGCAATACCAATCCTTGATCGTCAGAATGCGTCATAATTAACGCCCCCATTAAACGAGTAGACACTCCCCAAGAAGTTCCCCAAACATGCTCTTGCTTTCCTTCAGCATTAGCAAACTTAACATCAAATGCTTTTGCAAAGTTCTGCCCTAAGAAGTGAGATGTTCCTGCTTGTAATGCTTTCCCGTCTTGCATTAATGCTTCAATACAGTACGTTTCATCTGCTCCAGCAAAACGCTCTGTTTCAGTTTTAAAACCTTTTACAACCGGAATTGCCATGAAGCTTTCTGCAAAATCAGCATAAACATTCATCATTTTCTCCGATTCCTCAATTGCTTCATCTTTTGTAGCGTGAGCTGTATGCCCTTCCTGCCATAAAAACTCAGCAGTTCTTAGAAATAAACGCGTACGCATTTCCCATCGAACCACATTAGCCCATTGATTAATTAACAAAGGTAAATCTCTATAAGATTGCACCCATCCTTTATATGTAGACCAAATAATAGCTTCACTTGTAGGTCGAACAATAAGCTCTTCCTCTAATTTTGCATTTGGATCAACCATTAGTTTTCCAGGTCTATCCTCATCATTTTTCAACCTATAATGCGTTACAACAGCGCATTCTTTCGCAAATCCCTCAGCATTTTTCTCCTCTGCCTCAAACATGCTTTTCGGTACAAACAAAGGAAAATATGCATTTTGATGTCCAGTTTCCTTGAACATACGATCCAACTCAGCTTGCATTTTTTCCCAAATAGCATATCCGTATGGTTTTATTACCATACATCCTCTAACTCCTGAATTTTCAGCTAGATCTGCTTTTACAACCAGTTCGTTATACCATTTCGAATAATCTTCTGATCTTGTAGTAAGGTTCTTACTCATATTATATTTTTTGGCACAAATTTTGTTTTATACAATTTTAACTAAATAGTTTGACAAAACTAACTAATTTTGTAATGTGCAACAATAAAAAACACCACAGATATGAAAACTTACCTTTCACTCCGCCAAAACTCTAATCATTTTTACTTAATCGGATTACTGAGTTTACTGCTTGCATCATGTGGTTCTTACCAAAATTCATCTTATTACGATAATGATGGAGTATATGGTGGTACATCAGTTAAATACGTACAAACAGGTACAAACAACCAATACAAAGAATATTTCAGATCGTTACAAGATGACAATCAGCCGACTGAGATATTTACAGACGTTGACAATTACACTAATTATTCAGACAGCACCCAAACTGCCTCTGTAGGTTATCCTGCATGGGGAAGCAGCAGTTCTGAAGTTTCTGTAAATGTCTACTCTAATCCATCATGGTCATTCGGATTTGGATGGGGCTACCCTTACTACGGCTACGGTTATGGATATGGATGGGGTTACCCTTATTACGGATGGGGCTACCCTGGCTGGGGATATCCAGGATGGGGCTACCCAAGTTGGGGATATCCATACTACGGCTACAACTACTCTTATAACTATGGAAGAAGAGGCTCTGCAGGCTATTATGGCGATAGAAACTATGCTTATAACAGAAATTACAGCACCAATAGAGGCTATATCACTAACAGAAACTACACTACAAATAGAGGAAACTACACAACAAATAGAAATTATACCACAAACAGATCAAACGGATACACTGACTTTAGACGTTCTAATATGAACGGAAGAACAAGCAGTCCTACGTTTACAAACAGAAGATCTTACGACAACAGCTCAAACTACAACAATAGCAATTACAGCAACAGAAGATCTTATAACAATAGCGGAAATACCACAACAAATAGAACTTACGCACCTAGCAACAACAGTGGCTCATCAAGAACCTATGCTCCTAGCAATAGTGGATCATCAAGAAGCTACGCTCCTAGCAATAGCGGTGGAGGATCTAGATCATACAGCGGCGGTGGCGGCGGTGGCGGAATGAGATCTGGCGGCGGCGGTGGAGGCAGAAGATAATTCTTCCTCAACCCTCTCAATTTCTAACTTAAACTTATCAAAATGAAAAAAATATTTTTCCTATTTATAACAGGACTAACTGTCAGCGCGTCATATTCACAAGAAGTTTCAGATGCTTTACGTTATTCTCAAGAGAACCTTACCGGAACTGCACGCTATAGAGCCATGAGCGGTGCCTTTGGAGCAGTTGGAGGAGACATTTCTTCTTTAAGTGTTAACCCAGCTGGATCTGCAATTTTTAATAGCAATCAAGTTGGAGTAACATTTAGCAATCAGAATATTAAAAACAATTCTAATTACAATGGAACTCAAACATCAGATAAAGAGAATTCTTTTGTCTTAAATCAAGCGGGAGGTGTTTTTGTATTTAAAAACAACAATCCAAATGTTGGATGGAATAAGATTGCGATTGGCGCAACTTATGAAAATACTAATAATTTCAACAATCAAGTTTTTTCTGCAGGAACGAATCCAACTAATTCAATAGATGGCTATTTTTTAAACTATGCAAACGGACTTGAATTGGGCAATGTCACTAAAATCCCATTCAGAAACCTTACATATTCTGAACAACAAGCTTTTTTTGGTCTTGAAGGATATGTAATCAACCCTGTTACAGGCAATGACAACAATACACAATACTACACAAATGTGCCTGCTGGAGGAAATTATCACCAAGAAAATGATGTTTACACTAGAGGATATAATAGCAAAATAGGCTTTAATATTGCAACTTCATACAAAGACAGACTCTATTTTGGAGCCAATTTAAATGCTCACATAACCGACTACAGAAGATCTTCAAGCTTTTACGAATACAATAACAACCCTTTAGAAACATACGAAACAATATCTAATGTGCGTTTCAACAACGAACTTTACACATATGGAAATGGTTTTTCTTTCCAGCTTGGAGCAATTGGAAAAGTAACAGACAATTTCAGACTGGGGATAGCTTACGAATCAAATACATGGTACGAACTTTATGATGAACTTTCACAAAGTTTATATTCTACTACTGAAACTAGCTCAGGCGAAACTTTCAGCAACCCAGTAAACCCAAACATAGTTAACGTATACGAATCGTATACTTTACAAACACCAGACAAATGGACTTTTAGCGCTGCTTATGTTTTCGGAAAATCTGGTTTATTAAGCGTTGATTACGGCATAAGAAATTATGGCAACAGCAAATTTAAACCTACAAATGATCCGGGATTTAGAGGAATCAATAATGATATCAGCAATACTTTAACGAGCACAGGCGAACTTCGAATTGGTGCTGAGTACAAAATAAAACAATTGAGCTTAAGAGGTGGATACCGTTATGAAGGAAGCCCTTATAAAAACGGAATTACAGTTGGTGAATTAAACAGCTATTCTGCTGGTTTAGGTTATAATTTTGGATCTACAAAGCTTGATTTAGCTTATTCTTATTTAGAAAGAGATTCAAATCAAGGTTTCTTTACAAGAGGATTCACAGATGGAGCTAACATTACATCAAAATTGAACAATGTTACCATGACTTTATTATTTGAATTGTAATTAAAAATCAAAATAGATGATTGAAAATTTCCATCAGGTTTTTACTTGGTGGATTTTTTTTTGCCGTTTGAAAGACCTTTCTTTTTAGTTTAATTTAAAATGAACAGTCAAGAAGTCAGGACTACTTCATAAAAAACAGCTAAAACAAACTGGAAACTAGTGTTGTTTGAATAAAAAAAGTGTAATTTTGCACTCCAATTTATAAAAGTATGAGAACCAAGTCTTTAAAAAAGAACAAAATTAACGTAATCACTCTTGGGTGTTCAAAAAATGTTTATGACAGTGAAGTCCTTATGGGACAGCTGCGTGCAAATGGAAAAGAAGTTGAACATGAAGCTCCTGCAGAAAAAGAAGGAAACATTATTGTAATCAATACTTGCGGATTTATTGATAATGCAAAAGCAGAATCGGTAAATATGATTTTGGAATATGCAGACAAAAAAGATAGAGGACTTGTAGACAAAGTTTTCGTAACAGGATGTTTATCTGAGCGTTATAGACCAGATTTAGAAAAAGAAATTCCGAACGTTGACCAGTATTTTGGAACAACAGAATTACCTCAATTGCTAAAAGCTTTAGGTGCAGATTATAAACATGAATTACTTGGAGAGCGTTTAACTACAACTCCGAAAAATTATGCTTATTTAAAAATTGCTGAAGGATGCGATAGACCTTGTAGTTTTTGCGCAATTCCTTTAATGAGAGGTTCTCATGTTTCTCAACCAATTGAAAAATTAGTCAAAGAAGCTCAAGGTCTTGCTAAAAATGGAGTTAAAGAATTAATATTAATTGCTCAAGATTTAACTTACTACGGACTTGATCTTTATAAAAAAAGAAATTTAGCAGAACTATTAGAAGCTCTAGCAGCTGTTGAAGGAATCGAATGGATTCGTTTACATTATGCTTACCCTACTGGTTTCCCTATGGACGTTTTAGAATTAATGAAACGTGAGCCAAAAATCTGTAACTATATAGATATCCCATTGCAACACATTTCAGATTCTATTCTAAAATCGATGCGCCGTGGTACAACTCAAGCTAAAACTACTCAGTTATTAAAAGATTTTCGTGCAGCAGTTCCTGGAATGGCAATTAGAACTACATTAATTGTCGGTTACCCTGGTGAGACTCAAGAAGATTTTGAAATTTTGAAAGATTTCGTTCAGGAAATGAAATTTGACAGAATGGGATGTTTTGCTTATTCTCACGAAGAAAATACTCATGCTTATTTATTGGAAGACAATGTTCCAGATGATGTAAAACAAGCTAGAGCAAATGAAATTATGGAACTTCAATCTCAAATTTCTTGGGATTTGAATCAGGAGAAAGTTGGTCAAGTTTTCAGATGTATTATTGACAGAAAAGAAGGCGCTCATTTTGTGGGACGTACAGAGTTTGATAGTCCAGATGTTGACAACGAAGTTCTAATTGATGCCTCTAAACATTATGTAAAAACTGGAGAATTTGTTAATATAAAAATAATTGAAGCGACAGAATTTGATTTATACGGAGAACCTGCTTAAATTTACACATAACTATTGCTAACATTAGACAAAATACTTTTATGAAACCTACTCTCAACTTAATTATTTTCGTTTTCACTTTATTCTGTTTCAGTACTGTTTCTGCTCAATACGGAAACGGATACTACAATAATGGCTATGGCAACGGTTATGGTCGAGGTGGCGGAATGGGCATGGATAGAAGTATGATGGCTGGTCCGCAAAGTACACCAAGCAAACCTAAGGAGACTCCTCCAGAGCAAACGGCAGCATTGATTGTCGATCAGATGAAACAGCAAATTAATCTAGATGAGTTGCAGTCAATTGCAATTTCAAATGTTTTGGCTGATAGTATACGTGAGCAAGGTATTTTATTAAAAAACGAAAGCAGTAATCAAGATCAAAAAATTGAGCAGATAAAAGCTTTACGCGAAAGTACCGATAAGAAAATTAGTGCTTTTTTAAATCCAGACCAAGTTGAAAAGTATAAAACTTTTATGGATTCTTTAAAAGAAATAAAAAAGACCAAATCAAAAAAGAAAAAAGATAAAGATTCTAAAGAAGATTCAAAAGAAGTAAAAGACGCCCCAGATACGAAAATTTCAGAATAATCGTTATTAACTATAAAACAACGAATTATGACAAAAAAGCATTTTTGTTATCTGATACTAGCTATTGTAATTAGTTCTTGCTCTACAAATCCGTACAAGACTACTGAAAAAGCTTACGATCAGCAACTGAAAACTTTAGAAAACCAGATTACAAGCAAAGAATCCAAAACAATTCCTGCGGTTCCACCATTAGCAATTGACACTTCTTATGCACAACAACTGGGAATCGTAAAAGACACTTTATCTAAAACCGGCTCTACTTATTTGGTAAACGGAATAAATACAGAATGGGTTGGTACTGTAAATTTTAATTTAAGAAAACCAAGTTTTGTTATTATTCATCATACTGCACAAGATTCGCTGCAGCAGACGATTAATACTTTTACCAAAACCAAAACTCAAGTAAGTGCCCATTATATCATTTCTGAAAACGGAAAGGTGGTTCAAATGCTTAATGATTATCTAAGAGCTTGGCATGCCGGAAATTCTACTTGGGGGAAAACAACAGATTTAAACTCTTGTTCGATTGGTATTGAATTAGACAATAATGGTTTTAAACCCTTTACTGAGGCACAAATTAGCAGTTTAGTAGCTTTATTAACTAAACTAAAAAAGGATTACAACATTCCGACGCAAAACTTTTTAGGCCATGCCGATATTGCACCAGGAAGAAAACAAGATCCGAGCGCATTGTTTCCGTGGAAAATTTTAGCAGAAAAAGGATTCGGAATTTGGCCAGACGAAGTTTTAGAACCTGCTCCTTTTGATTTTAAAATTGAACCCGCACTTAGAATAATAGGTTATAATACTAAAAATTTAAGTGCCGCAATTCAAGCTTTTAAACTGCATTACATTCAAACTGATGCAACCTCAGTCTTAGACAGAAAAACAATAGACGCTATTTATTCGATTTACAAAAAACAAATCCAATAAATAAAAATTATTTTTTAAAAATATACAACGCATTTCTAGATTTTAGAAATGCGTTTTTTTATTCCATAATAATATACTCATAATACATTTAACGATTCATATTATCAAAAAAAATGTGTTGCGGCGCGTCTCTATAATCATATTAATCAATTCACTATATACTATTTGTAAAAAAGACCTTCTGTAGTGCGTTTCCATAATATAAATCATATTAATCAATTCATTGTTACGATTCAAAAAAAAGACTCACTACATTACGTCTCTACAATCATATAAATAAAACACAGCAATTTTAAACAATCATTAAGCAGCATTCATAATTTAAAACTCATCACAATGTAAAAAAGCTGCCAAAACATTAGAATGTTTCGACAGCTCCAAAAAAAAAAAAAAATATCAATCTTTATCTCTAGAAAGAGTATGTTGTTGCAATTAAACCATAGAAGCTTCCACCTGTTGGCAATGCATTTTTGTCTAAAAATATATCCTCAGAAGCCGCATCGTATCTTAACTCAGGAATTATGGTAAGTTTTCCAACTTTGTAATTTAAAGAAACTGTGTTGGCAAATACACTTGATCCTGCTAAAGTTCCTAAACTTGGAGCGGCATCTTTAGCATCAAAATATTCTATTCTGTAAGCTAAAAGCAATGCTGGATTAAAAGTATAATTAGCATATCCTACTACAGAAAACCAATCTCCATCTAAATTGCTATCAAAATCATTTGTTGTTTTTGCATAAGTTGCATTTAATCCAAGAGCGAAACTATCACTAATTGTTTTAGATGCTGTTAAATCAAACTGCGTTTTATTTTCGTCTGAAACTGGAATTGTACTTCCTGGAATTAGATTACTACTTCCTGTTGTAAAATTTAAATAAGCACTTCCTGTATCCCCAATATATCCTACTTGCCCGATGAATGTTTTTTGGTAAGAACCTGCATCCATAGCCGATTTAAAATCTGTCGGGTTGGTTAATCCTAACATCGCAGTAAATTGACCTGAAGTATATTGTGCTTTAACCCCAGTATTGAAAAATGGCCCATAAGAAAACGCATACGACATACTGTAATTTTTATTATCTACTGCATCTAACACTTCATATCCGATGTGGGTTCCGAAACTACCCGCCACTACCTTAAACTCTTCAGTTAAATTGTATGTAAAAAATAATTGTTTAATCATAAATTTTGCGCTTGCATCTTTATCTGGCGTTTCATTATATGAAAATTCTGCTGCTCTTTTTCCGAAACCTAAGTCTACAAAAACAGAAGCTTTTCCAAAAGTATGACCTGCTTCAATCGACGCCATTCCTAATTCGAATGAATTCTGTGAGTTGGTAAAGCTCGTTAATCCATTCATTTGTTTTGAAAAATCATATTTATAGTACGCATCTGCAGAACCTCCCCATGTGGTTGCTGGAGCGGTAGCGGCTGCTTCCTCTTCTTGGGCAAAGGCAAAAGAACTTGTTAACATCGCGGCTAAAATGTGAAATGCTTTTTTCATGTTTTAATTTGGTTTTTAGTTATTAATTGATTCTGGTTAGTTAATCTTTTTATATATCTATTTTAATAGTATAAGTCATTTCTAAAACCTTTCATGCGCCCTTCAAATCATCATCATTTTCATTAGCGAATTTATTAACTTTTGTATGAGTAGAATAATTCGAAACGGCTTTTTTGACGTTTTAGGCGAAGAATTACGGATTACAAAAATTAAATCTACAATAATCGTGATTTGACATTTATCGATAATTGTTTTTGAAAATTCAACAACAGATTTTAGACATAATTTTAATTTTTAAAGGGGTATTTTAAAAATAAAACAGATAAAAACTACAAAATACCACCGACAAAAACAACAAAAAACAATAGAACCCCTAAAATTTTAGGGGTTAAGTCTAAAAACAAAACAAATAAGATTTCAAAAAGACAAATAACCAAACTCAAAAACACAATTGCAATCAAGAAAATTATTCCTACAAAAACAACATCAATTAAATTACCTTCTAAATACTAATTACAACTGTATTTTTAGTAAAAAACAGAAGACCTAAAAACAAAAAAGTCTGCTCTAACACGAGCAGACTTTCTTTATTTAAACTATAAAAACAGATTATTCTTCTTTATTGTATTTCTTTAAATATTCTCGGACTTTGATTCCTGAATCCTTCAAATCTTCATCTTTCCACTTTCCTTCCGATTTTGCCGATTTTTGCAAAATAGAACACGTTTCATCTTTATCTGAAACAGACCACGTAATCCAGCTTAATTTTCGAGCTTCCATCCAATCAATATAATCTTGCCAAGCAGTATAGTTTAGAGGTCCGTCGCCAGAAGCTTCCATTCCTGCCGATTCCGAAATAAAAACTGGTAAACCACTTTTTATCGCCTTATCTGTTCTATCTCTTAATTCCTTACCGTGCGTTGCCGCGTAGAAGTGCATAGTATACATTAAATTAGTGTAACCTCCTATCGGATCTTCTGCAGGAAGATCAATATCTTGATCCCAATGCGGGCAGCCTACTAATATTATATTATTAGGATCGTTCTCCCTAATAACTTTAATAACTTCTTCTGCATAGTTTTTTACTTCCCACCAAGTCTCATAATCTGGTTCGTTGAATACTTCATAGATTATATTTGGATACTTAGCATACTTTTTTGATATCTCCGCAAAAAATTCTTTTGCTTCTTTCAAGTTTACATTATGGCTGTGCCAGTCTATAATGACATATATATCTGATTTTATAGCGCCGTTTATAACAGCCTCGATTTTCTCTTTAGAAAACTGCGGATCTTTTATATAAGAGTAATCTCCTAACTCGATTCCCATTGCGGCGCGAACTACATTACAATTAAAATCCTTTTTTAACCAACTTACTGCTTTTTCATTATAAAATCTCGGCCACATACTATGCCATCCAAAACTTAAGCCGCGTAGCACAATTGGATTATTTTCTTTATCTACAAGCTGAGTACCGAGAACACTCAATTGCCCGTGTTTTTTCACAAATTGTGCTTTTGAAAAATTTACAAATAATAAAAGAAAAAAAGCAGCATACCAAACCTTCGATTTCATATTATATAGTTTTAAGGAGTTAATTTTAAGGTAACAACATCATGAGAAGCTATTTCTGCCGTAAAAGCCTTTTTCGTATTTCCGCTTTCTTTGTTTTTCCAAAGGTCTTTTATTTTGAAGATTGTCTTGCTAAAATCGGCTTCATAACCAAAATCAGCATCTTTGATATTGTTTTTCTTCCAATCGAAATTTACTTTTTTTGAAGTTGCGGTTCTATTGACATAGCTTATCGCCCAAGCTCCATCAGCAAGCGGTTTTACCCATACTTCCACTCCATCTAAAATTGCATATTTGAAACCTTGAATTCCCAATTTATCTTGATTTACAGAAAGCAATTCTTTGTTGGTTAAAATTGCCAAAGTTTCTTTAGACATTTTACGATAATCGTTTCCTGTAAATAAAGGAGAAGAAAGCATGCACCACATTGCAAAATGCGTTTTATCTTCGGTATCGTTCATTTCATTTCCAACCTCCATCATATCAAAATCGTTCCAATGATCAGGACCTGAATATTCACGAATATCTTTTCGCATATCGGCAATTTTCATGAATCCCCAAGAAGACCAATTTTCTGGATGTTTGAATTCGCAATCAAAACAAGGATAAATATCCCCAGATATTCTCCAAAGATTTCCAATTGGTTTTCCCCACTCCCACGGCTGATTATCTCCCCATTCGCAAAGGCTAAAAACAATTGGTCTTCCAGCTGTTTTTAAGGCATTACTCATTGTGGTGTAAGCTTCTTTTGCCGTGATCCCTTCTGTATTACACCAGTCGTATTTTAAGAAATCAATTCCGAGTTTTGCATAAAACCTCGCATCTTGATATTCATAACCTCTTGTTCCAGGATAACCTGCACAAGTTTTTGTTCCTGCACAATTATACAAACCGAATTTCAGCCCTTTATTATGCACATAATCTATAAGCGCTTTCATTCCGCTTGGAAATTTTTCTGGATCGGGAACCAAATCACCGTTTGCATCACGCTCGTGCGTCATCCATCCGTCGTCTAAAACAATATAATTATAACCTGCCGCTGCCAAACCGGAAGAAACCATGATATCGGCCGTTTCTTTTACTAACTTTTCGTCAATATTAGTTGCAAACGTATTCCATGAATTCCACCCCATTGGCGGTGTCATTGCAAGACCATCAAATTTTCCGCCTTGCTGTTTATGAGTATTTCCTTGGCTGAAAGCAAAACTCGAAATACTGAGAAGAAACCCTAAAATTATTTTTTTCATTCTTTATCTTTTTTAAAAAAGATATTCCCTAATTTTTCAATTAGGGAACACCTCAAACTAACTCATAACATATTATTTTTTTATAAAAATCCGATATCGTCTATATAAAATACGCTAGACGGAGTAATTGTTCCTCCAGAAAATTCTTGAATAAACACACTGTCAAAATTTCCATCTGTTAAAAGCTCAGGATGTAAAGCCGAAATAGGAATTGAAATATTGTTCCATTGTCCTGGCACTAAAACAACAGTCGTACCTTTAGCAGAATCGCCCGTGTCGCTATTTATGGTCACCATAATTTTAGTGCTTTCTGTTGGGAATATTGACATTTTAACAAATTGATAATCTGTCGCTTTTAAAAGAAGATCTGAGTGCATGAAAAGTCCGCTCCAAGCTTCTGCAACTTTTTTGATTGCATTTGTACCTCTGCTTACTTTTTCTGTGCTTTCCCAGGTAATGTCTCCTCCCCAGCCCCAGCCCCATCCTTTCAATGAGTCTTCGTATAATAAATATTTAAGTCCGATTCCGCTTGGAGCAGACACTCCAAACTCCGTTTCTACAACAATAAGCGCATACGAATCAAAATCGGCGGGAACAGTTGCTTTTATCTCTGTTTTAGAAACCGCAGTAAATGTCGCTTCAGTAGATCCGAATTTTACACTTTTAACTTTTACAAAATTTTGTCCTGTAATTGTTATAACGTCTCCCGGAGAAGCCAAAACTTGCGATAATCCTGAAATTGCTGGAGCTGGCGGAGTTAATTCGATAACATTGCTTAAAATATTTACGAAACCATTTGTACCGTAATAATCTAATCCTGGCGCTTCTTTATCAGATCCGTTTACTTTTAAAACACCATTGGTTACGTTAATGCTTAACAAATATAAATCTGCATTTACTGCATTTGCCATTGTAGCATAATCTCCCGTTTCTAAATAATCGGCTTCAACACCTGCAAGTTTGCCCACTCTTTTTTTAACGCCTTTAACAACATGGCTTAAAACAAGCTGTTTCAAATCTTCTACAGGAACTAGAGTAATATCTGGATATCCCAATTCATTTACATAACCATTGGCTACCAAATAAGCATCGAAAGTGGCATCGTTAGGAACAAAATACGTGTAATTATCTGGTGTATTTAATGTCGATTCTAAACCCGCTAATTTTATTGCTTTTGTAAACGTAGTTAAATTAGTATTTGCCTGAATTAAACCATACGCTGTATTATAATTTTGCTGTGCTCCACCAATATCTTCAATTTCGTTATCGCAGGAAGAAGCTGCAACAACCAAAAAGACACTTAGAGCAATATGTTTTATCTTATTATATATATTTTTCATAAATTCTCTTTTAGTTTTTTAATTATGGATTCTGATTAATAGACCGAACTTTTGTCGAAATCTTTATTTGAATCCTAACAATTATTTTAACACCAAACCGATATCATCTAGATAGATCACATTTCCTCCGAAACCGCCAAATTCTTGATATCCAATTTGAGATAATTCAGTTGGGTTTCCTAGCGAACTATATGGCACCTCAACATAAGTCCAAGAAGTTCTAACATCAACGATCACGATATTTTTCTCAGCATCTCCATTAGCAAAAAACTTCACTTTTCCAGCTTTTTCACCTTTAACCCAAAATCTTACCGCTTTGAATTTATCTGTATCATGATAAGACCAGTTGTTGATACCAATAACATATCCGTCCCATTCACCCGCTTTCCATTGAACACATTTCGTTCCTTGATAAACATCTTTTGCGTAAGCCGCATCAAACTCATTAGTTCCATCCCAAAGCGATTGCCAGCCCCAAATATTAGTGAAAGCGTCATCATAAATTTCTGAACCTATTACTTGTGGAGCTACTGTTGTTCCGGAAACATTTGTTACAGATAAGTTTTTCAAGTAACTTCCTTCAGGAACTTTAACTACAATTTCTGTTAATGTAGAAGAAACTGGCTCAACTTGGATATCGCCAAAATTAACAACAGGACGCAAGAAATATTCACCTGTAATGGTAATGACATCTCCTGGGTTTGCATTAACAGGAAATCCTGTAATATTAGGACTTGGAGGTCTGATAGCCACTTTATAATTCAGAGTACCCAAATTGGTTACGATCTTCATTTCATCCATTTCATTGTAGTATGGCGTTTTTGAATCTACCATAACCACAATTGCATTATCTGTTACGAATGTTGGATTAAAATAAGATTCTAATCCGTTAAACGAAATTGATCTTAATGTCGCAAAACCAGATCCTCTAATGATATAGTAATTTCCTGCATTAATAACATCTGTAGGAACATCAACTTTTCTATCTCCTTCAACCAAAGGGTCGTCAACAACAGATCTGCTAATTCCAGTTACTTCCAATTTTCCAGATGAACCTACTGAATCATCATTGGAACAAGAAGCGAATAGGAAAATTGAAATCGAAGCTAAAAAATACAACTTCAATAACATTCTATTTTTTATATTTTTCATAGTGATTTACTTTTAAAAAATTATTTGAAAGTGTAAGGAACTGGTGCCTCTTTCAATTTTGGATTTTTTCTAACTTCGACATCTGGTTTTGGATAAATAAAATCAGTTGGCGTTGGCGTATAATGTATTACCCCTTGCGAATCGAAACCTCTATCTTGCTGAGAAATAATATTGATTGCTTCTTGACGTGGCAATCTTCCTAAATCGAACCAAAATTCACCTTCAAAAGCAAATTCAACTCTACGCTCATGAAACAAAGCTGCTTTTGTTAAAGGCACATTATTTCCTAAAGTTCCAAGACCCGCTCTAAGTCTCACTTTGTTATATGATTCTTTTGCTGCTGCATTAGTAGTTTCATCAGCTCCAGCCATAGTTGCCTCAGCATGTATTAATAAAAGATCGGCATAACGCATAATGTAATTGCAGTTACTCATTCCGCCCCATCCATCAGCTGGACCTGTCTCGCTAGTAACTTGCCCTACAACATATTTCTTAACCGCTGCTCCTGTATTGGCTAATACATCTGGATATTTGGTTTTATCCATAACAAAACCTACCACACCATCTCCTTTAATGTTAGGATAAGAATCTCCATAAATCATAAAAGATTCTTTTCTTCTTAAATCTCCAATTTCAAAAGCATCTTGAACGTCATTACTTGGCACATAAGTAGCACCGTATGAAGCATTATCATTCAAAATATCTAAACCATATTGGATATTAGAGAAATTTCCTCCTCCATAAGTATTGATAGCACCAGACCATTGCCAAGAATAAATAGATTCTTCGTTGTTATTTTTACTTGTCAAGAACAAATCTGCAAAATTTGGCAGTAATCCAAACTCACCTGAGTTAATTACTTTTTCGGCCATTGTTTTAGAATCAGCAAATTTCTTCTCATATAAATATACTTTAGCTAAAAATGCTTCAGCAGAACCTTGCGACACAAAAATATTTTCTCCGCTAGCAGATCTAGATCTAATTTTTGATTTTAGATTTGCTGCCGCAAATTTTAAGTCGTTTTCGATGAATGTATAAACATCTTCAACTCTATTGGTATTCACCATCGGATCTTTTGCCAGAGCCAAATTATCTTCAATAATAGGCACTGGTCCGTACAAACGAACCAAATAAAAATAGGCTATCGCTCTAAAAAAATGCGCTTCTGCAATAGTGTTTTTAATAACTGCCTTATTTACCTCTGCAGTAGCATTTTTTTCAATGTTATTAATCAAGTTATTGGCTTGCGCTACAATTGCAAAACAAGCTCTCCATGGATCTAACAATATTGGACTATCAGAAGTCAATTTAAACTGAATCAGCTCTGGTCCATCGGCATAAGCCAAACAATTCCCTGATGACAGTTCTGATAATGCGTAAAAGTTTTTAGTATAATAAGGAGCCCACATTGCACCATACATTCCGTAAGTGGTTCTTGCTACCTGCTCATCAGTATTATAAAACTGGTCACTGCTGTAACTATCTTCAGATGGGCGATCCAAGAAATCTTCGCTGCAAGAAGTAGTTGCCAAACCTAGCGTTAAGAATAAAACTAAGGTCTTTATATTGATATATTTTTTCATAAGAGTAGTAATTAAAATTCTAAATTCATTCCAAAAGTGAAACTACGATTGGTTGGGTAACGCCCTGAATCGATTCCTGATAATAATGGATCTTGGTTATATGACCCAATTTCAGGATCATAGCCCGTATATTTGGTAAATGTGTAAAGATTTTGAATACCAAAATAAAATCTTAATTTACTAATGTTCGCTTTTGAGATCACATCTGAAGGCATGTTATACCCTAAAGTAACTTGCTGAATTCTTAAATACGACCCATCTTCTACATAACGATCAGAGATTGCAATATTTGGATGTCCGTCTCCGCCATCAGGTCTTGGATATTTTGCATCGGTATTTTCTGGTGTCCAAAAATCTGCCGCTTCTGCCAATTGATTTTCATACAGACGTTGATTTTTAGTACCTGCACGTCTTGTTAAGTTCATTACTTTGTTACCATACGATCCTTGCAAAAAGACCCCTAAATCGATATTTTTATACTTAAAAGTATTATTGAAACCGTAAGTAAATTTTGGCGCTGGATTACCAATATAGGTTAAGTCCTTATCATCAATCAAACCGTCTTTGTTTTGATCTACATACTCAACATCTCCCAACTGGCTTTTTACTGCTTTATTTCCTGTAAAAGGAATTGGTGCATTTGCCAACTGTTCGTTGGTTCTGATAATACCAACTGCTTGATATCCGTAAAACTGACCTACTGGCTGACCTACTATAGTTTTAGTTACCGCTTTTGTCGTATAATCATTAAGCAATACATCTTTTGTCAAATCGAAATTATCTTGTAAGCTCAACAATTTATTTTTGTTTGTAGAGAAAATTACTTTTGAATTCCATGAAAAATCTTTTCCAAACTTCTCATTATAATCTAAAGTCATCTCAAAACCTTGATTTCTTAAGCTTCCTAGATTTACACTTGGCGCTCCTAAACCTCCTTGATACGCATCTGTACCAGTAACGTAGTAAGGCAATGGCAACACAAATAAAAATCCTTCAGATTCTTTTCTGTATACATCAAATGTCGCTTGAAGTTTTGATTTGAAAAGTGTAAAATCTAAACCTAAATTGGTTTGTTTAGAAGTTTCCCAAGTTAAATCAGGATTTGCAATATTGTTAACCGTAAAGAAGTTCCCCATTGCCGATTTGATTGCGCGAACCGTGCTCATGTAACCTCCACCACCAATATTTTGGTTTCCAGTCTCTCCATATCCACCTCTAAACTTGATATTATCAATATATTCTCTAGTTCCTTCCATAAACTTTTCGTTCGAAAGTTTCCAATACCCAGAAACTGAAGGAAAGTAACCCCACTTTTCACCTGGACCAAAATTAGAACTTCCGTCTGCTCTCATGGTTGCCTGTAAACCATATCGATTATCATAGTCATAATTAAAAGATCCAAAGAAAGAATATAAAGCAGAACTTCCTTTATACTCTGAAGCTACAACTGAATCGGGATCTCCTAAACTAATAGAATGAATATCATTACTTAATAACCCAGAAACAGATTGCGAATTACCAAACCAATGACTATCATTAGCCTCTTGACCAGCCAAAACATTAAAATGATGATTTCCAGCATCAACTTTATAAGTTAAAACGTTTTTAACGTTCAGTCCATACCAATTGTTTGCTCTCTCTGTCAGCATATTGGTTTCTCTAACCGCTGAACCCCATTTATAAGTAGGCTGAAAACCTTCAAAATTATCTATATTAGTAGATCCACCAAAGTCAAAACGATACTCCAATCCTTTGGCAATTCTAAAGTTAGCATAAAAATTTCCTATAAAATTTTTCTTAATCAACTTATTAGTATTCATCAAGGCAGAAGCTACTGGATTGATCCAAACCCCAATTGATCCATCTGCTGGCGGACCAGCATAGTTGCCATTCGTATCTTTTACCGCAACATCTGGCGTAGACAAAATAGAAGTACTGATAATACCATTGCTAGCACCATTGATTGTGATATCTTCATTGGTTACACCTGCTCCAACAGACACTCCAACAGTAAGCCAATCTTTTAGTTTGCTGTCAACATTTGTTTTAAAACTATATCTTTTGAAACCAGAACCGATAACAATACCCTCCTGATTAGTATAACCTCCTGAAATATAATAGTTAGTACCGTCTTTTGCTCCCGAAAATGAAATCTGGTGATTGTTCATTATCGCAGTTTTATAAATCTCGTCTTGCCAATTTGTTCCTTTACCTAAAACAGACGGAACAGCAAACTCATCTCTTGGCGCTACACCATAAACACCTGCCAAAGCATTTTGCTGTTCAGCGTATTGGCTCAAAGTCATTGTATCTAATAAACGAGTAACATTTTGAATAGAAAAATAGGTATCATAGGTGATTTTTCCTGCTCCTTTTTTTCCTCTTTTTGTAGTAATAATAACAACTCCATTCGACGCTCTAGAACCATAAATAGCAGTTGCAGAAGCATCTTTCAAAATATCCATTGTCTCGATATCGTTAGGGTTTAAAAAAGCTATTGGACTCGAAGTTACGTTTCCTGTATTCGATCCTAAATAACCTGTAACAATTGAACCTCCAGTTGCAGTATTGGCAGCATCTCCAGAAATCGGAATACCATCTATAATATACAATGGCTCATTGGTTCCAGAGATAGAAGTAGTTCCACGTATTTTAACCGACACACTACTTCCTGGCTGTCCAGAATTGTTCGTTACTGTTACCCCAGCAGCACGTCCTTGTAACAATTGATCTACAGATACTTGTGGAGAGTCTGCAATATCCTTAGTAGTAACAGTAGAAATAGCTCCTGTCAAATCCTTTTTCTTTACGCTTCTATATCCTACGTTTACCAAAACTTCACGCAAATCTTCTGCGCTAAGTTTCAAGACAACGTTTACTGTTCCGCCATTTTTAACATTGATAGTTTGCGAAACATATCCAATAAATGAAACAGAAATAGTAGAGTTTGCAGGTGCTTCGATAGAATATTTACCATCAAAATCTGTTGAAGCCGTCTTCTTTGTAGCTGTAACTATGATATTGGCACCTGGTATAGATAACCCTTTTTCATCAGATACAGTTCCCGAAACCTTTACCTGAGCCGTAATAAAATTACTAGTCAGTAACAAAAATAATATCAAAGGAATGGCTTTGTGGTCAGCCCTCCAATGAATGAAGCTAGTCATTAGTTTTTTCATAATAAGTGTTTGGTTAGTTAAATTTGTTTATTGCATAATCCAAAAGTAAATGCCTGGGTAATTTTTACTTTTAAATTATTTAACAAATCTATAACAGAGAGGATTATCAAATCGATAGTATTATATCATTTAATGATAATATTTTTACTATAAGCCTTTAAAAAAACACATATAAAAATAAAAGCGCCTAAATTTTAAATTATTCGCAATCATATCTCCCTCAAGAACACAAACGATGCATAAAAACCAATGAAATCTTAAAAATCAAACGTTTTCGTTAAAAATAATATTTACTTGTGATAAAAAAGTATCACTATAAAATTCGTTTTAAACCAGAAAACTCCTCACGATATTGGCTTGGAGTACAATTTTTTGTTGCTTTAAAACTGCGATTGAAGTTTGCTATATTATTAAAACCAGATTTAAAAGCCACTTCAGAAACACTCATATCTTTTTCTACTAGCCAACGCGCTGCATAACCAATACGAATGTCATTTATATAATTCACAAAAGTTTTTCCGGTTCTCTTTTTAATGAATCGGTTAAAAGAAATTATAGACATACTCGCCACATTTGCTACGTCTTCTAAAGTAATTTTTTCAGCAAAATGTTTTTGCACATATTCGTAAACTAACTTCATTTTATCATAATCATCAAAAGTATCATAGTCTACTGTATAAGTCGAAAGCAAACGCTGATTTCTGGAATTGGCCAGATCATACAGTAAAGATGTAATCTCTAAAAAATAATCCATACCATCCAGCTTAGAAAGCCTTACAAGCCTTGGCATCAATTCTTCGGCTGTTTTTTTAGAAAAAAGAATCCCATGAATTGATCTATTAAACATATCTCGAATCGGATTCATGATACGTCTTGCAAGCAAAGATTCATGAAATAAATCATTATGAAATTGAATCGTAATTTCGTGTATTTTTTTATTTGTGCATTTATTCAATTCCCAGCCGTGATATAAATTGGGACCAATCAAAACCAGCTCGACATTATCAATTTCTTCAATATTATCTCCTACAACCCTTTTAACCCCTTTTCCATTCTGAATAAAATTGATCTCAAATTCTGGATGATAATGAACAGGAAAATCAAAACTATCTTTTACACGATCAAAAACCAAAAAGCTGTCACTCGCAGCAAGCGGTGCTATTTCTCTATAAAAATTCTTCGTATTACTCATCTTAAAAACTATTTCAGGAAAACAAATGTTCTTTTTTTGATGCAATAATATGATATATAATTGATAAAATAATATTAATTACACTATAATCATCCGTTTATCTTTGAAAAAATTAATTTATCATTTCTTTAAAAAGAACATTAATAATAAACATTAATCATTTTTTATTAAATAACTTTTTATAGTTTTAATAATTTTAACGCTAATCGCATAGAGAATTTTCGACAGAAGAAATGCTATTATTTAAAAACCGTAAACCCTTGTTTAGTTAGCATTTAGCTAAACAGCCAACTCTTATTTTTCGATGAAAAAACATTTTTTAACGCTTTTAACTGTAACTGCACTAAGCAGTTCGTGTTGGTCTCAAAAAAGCACTAGTAATATTAATTTGTCACTTTCAGATAAAAAAGCAACAATAGAAACTAAAACTTTATATAAAGAACTTAATACTTTAACTCAAAAAGGTTTCTTATTCGGACATCAAGACGACTTGGCTTATGGTGTAAAATGGAAATACGAAAAGGGACGCAGTGACATAAAAGATGTTGTTGGAGATTATCCTGCGGTTTATGGCTGGGATATTGCGGGTTTAGAAAATGACAGTCCGAATAATATTGATGGAGTTCCTTTTGCTAAAATGAAACAATATATTATTGAGGCAGATTCTAGAGGCGGAATTTCGACTATCAGCTGGCATTTTGACAATCCTGCAACAGGAAAAAATGCTTGGGATAATGTTCCAAATTCTTTAAAAACGATTCTCCCTGGAGCCGAAAATCATAAAAAATTTACTTCTTGGCTAGACAAAGCAGCTGTTTTCTTTTTGTCTTTAAAGGATAAAAATGGCAAAAATATTCCGATACTTTTCAGGCCTTTCCATGAACTTACTGGCGGATGGTTTTGGTGGGGAAAAGGAAATTGCACTCCAGAGGAATTCAAAACCGCTTGGAAATTCACTTTTGATTACCTTCAGAAAAAAGGGGTTCACAACTTGATTTATGTTTATAACACAGGAAGTTTTGGAAGCGAAAACGACTTTCTAGCCAATTATCCTGGAGATGATTATACCGACATGTTGAGTTTTGACACCTACCAAAACAGTAATGATCCAAATGGCGAAAAATTCGTTGCTGAAGTTCAAAATCAATTTAAAATATTAAACGAAATCAGCTCAAAAAAACACAAATTAATGGCACTCGCTGAAGCTGGTTATGAAGCCGTTCCAGACCCAAAATGGTGGACGGGAACTTTACTGAAAGCAATTGGAGATTATAAAATTTCTTATGTATTGCTTTGGAGAAATCACGGATGGCAGGAAAAAGAGCAAAAAATGCATTATTATGCGCCATTTTCAGGCCAAGTAAGCGAAAAAGATTTTATCGATTTTTACAATCTCGACCAGACTATCTTTGAAAAAGACATTCAGAAAAAATTAAAATAATTGCCCCAAATAAATTACAACCTTAAAAAATAACCAATGCACGACAAAATTAGTTTAAAAGAAAAAATCGGTTACGGACTTGGAGACGCTGCTTCTTCTATGTTCTGGAAAATCTTTAGCATGTATCTGCTATTTTTCTACACCGACGTTTTCGGATTGGCGCCTGCTGTAGTAGGAACTATGTTTTTAATTACTAGAATCTGGGACTCATGTTTTGACCCAATTGTTGGAATTCTGGCTGACAGAACCAAAAGCAAATGGGGAAAATTTAGACCTTATTTACTTTGGGTAGCGATACCTTTTGCCGTGATTGGAGTTTTAACTTTTTACACTCCAGATTTTGATGAAAAAGGAAAAATTATTTACGCCTATGTGACCTATTCCTTAATGATGATGATTTATTCTTTAATCAACGTTCCTTACGCTTCACTTTTGGGCGTAATGTCATCTGATAGAAAAGAAAGAAACACACTTTCGTCTTATCGAATGGTTTTTGCTTTTGGAGGAAGTCTTTTAGCGCTTTGGCTAATTGAACCTTTGGTAAATTATTTTGGAGGAAATTTAAATTCTAAAACGGGCTGGCTGGCAACAATTGCCGTCTTCGGATTAATTACAACTGTCTTTTTCTGGGCTTGTTTTGCCTTCACTAAAGAAAGAATCAAACCTATTGCAGATGAACAGAATAACTTGAAAGAAGATTTAAAAGATCTTTGGAAAAATAAACCTTGGTGGATTTTATTGGGAGCCGGAATCGGAGCTTTGGTATTCAATTCTATTCGTGACGGGGCTGCCGTTTACTACTTCAAATATTATGTAAGCAGTTCTGTAAATTTTGATTTTTCGCTTTTCGGAACCGATTTCCACATGACGCCAACTTCAATTTATTTGGTTTTAGGACAAGCAGCAAACATTATCGGAGTAATCATTGCAACACCAATTGCCAATAAAATTGGTAAAAAGAAAACCTTTTTTGGTGCAATGGCTTTGGCAGCAATTTTAAGTCTGATTTTCTATTTATTCGGAAAAGAAGATGTTTTCTTAATTATGAGTTTTCAAGTTTTAATCAGCATTTGTGCGGGCTGTATTTTTCCTTTAATCTGGTCCATGTACGCCGACAGTGCCGATTATTCTGAATGGAAACAAGGACGTAGAGCAACAGGATTAGTTTTCTCTGCTTCATCTATGTCGCAAAAATTTGGATGGACGATTGGTGGCGCAGGAGCAGGATGGCTTTTAGGATATTACGGTTTTCAAGCCAATGTTGAGCAGACCGCAACAGCACAAAACGGAATTCAGCTAATGTTAAGCATATTGCCAGCAATTGCGGCCGCAATTTCAGTAGCTTTTATAGCATTTTACCCTTTATCAGAAGAGAAATTACAGATTATAGAACAAGATTTAAACGAAAAAAGAGATCAAAATCATTAAAAACAAAAGACATAGAAATCAATTGATATGACAACGATAACATCTTCAGCCACTTTTCAAGAAAGAAAATCGGCATTAGAAAAACAACATAAAACATTGCTTGAGCAAAAAAACGAACCTCAAGAAATAGTTGGAAACGGCATATATGAACGTTACAAAAGCCCTGTCGTTACTGCGGCACATATCCCATTAAACTGGCGTTTTGATTTTAACGAAAAAACAAATCCGTTTTTACAAGAAAGAATTGGCGTGAATGCCGCTTTCAACGCTGGAGCAATAAAATGGAATGGAAAATATTTATTGGCTGTTCGAGTAGAAGGAATTGACCGAAAATCTTTTTTTGCTATCGCCGAAAGTCCAAACGGAATTGACAATTTCAAATTTTGGGACAAACCTTGCGTAATTCCACAAACTGAAGAACCCGATACAAACGTGTACGATATGCGTCTTATTAATCACGAAGATGGTTACGTTTACGGGATTTTCTGTACCGAAAGAAAAGATCCGAAAGCTCCAAAAGGCGATACCAGTTCAGCTGTAGCCAATGCGGGAATTGTGCGTTCTAAAGATTTAGTAAACTGGGAAAGACTTCCAGATTTGATTTCGAACACAGGACAACAGCGAAATGTAGTTTTACACCCAGAATTTGTAAACGGAAAATACGCTTTATATACACGTCCACAAGATGGTTTTATTGATGTTGGAAGTGGTGGAGGAATTGGTTTAGGTTACGTTGAAGACATGACCAATCCTGTTGTAAAAGACGAAAAAATCATTTTTGGGAAACAATATCATACGATTTACGAACTGAAAAACGGTTTGGGTCCAGCTCCAATTAAAACATCAAAAGGTTGGTTGCATTTAGCGCACGGAGTTCGAAATACTGCAGCAGGATTACGCTATACTTTGTATATGTTCATGACCGATTTGAATGATATTACGAAAGTAACATACGTTCCCGCAGGGCATTTTATGGGACCAGAAGGAATTGAAAGAGTTGGAGACGTATCGAATGTTTTATTTTCTAACGGATGGATCGAAGACGAAGATGGAACGGTTTACGTTTATTACGCTTCTTCAGATACTAGAATGCACGTGGCGGTTTCATCTGTAGATAAACTTGTCGATTATGTAATAAATACTCCAGCAGATACTTTTATTTCGGCAGGTTCAGTGCAAACCATCATCAATCAAATCGAAAAAAATAACGCAATTTAAAATATCGTGTCATTACAAAGAAAGCTTTTAAAATCGGAACTAACCGCAGAACTGGATTCTATCCTAAACTATTGGTCGGAACGTACTATTGACGATCAAAATGAAGGTTTTGTTGGCCAAATCGATTTTAACGATCATCAAATTGCTCATGCAGAAAAAGGTTCGGTTCTGAATGCCCGAATTCTTTGGACGTTCTCTGCCAGTTATCAAACCACTAGAAACGAAAACCACAAAAGACTGGCAAAAAGAGCATTCGAATTTCTTGCTTCTTATTTTTATGACACACAATTTGGAGGTCTTTTTTGGAGTATAAATGAGGATAAAACTCCAAAAGACACCAAAAAACAGATTTACGCATTGGCTTTTGCGATTTATGGATTGTCTGAATATTATGCCATTTCAAAAGAACAACGAGCTCTTGAAATCGCTAAAAACTTATATGCAAAAATTCAAGAACATAGCTACGACAAGATAAACAAAGGCTATTTTGAAGCTTTTACCAGAGATTGGCAACCCATTGACGATTTGCGTTTAAGCGAAAAAGATGCCAACGAAAAGAAAACCATGAATACGCATCTTCATATTATTGAAGGTTATGTGAATTTATATAAAGTTTGGAAAGATGAAAAATTGCTCCTAGATATTGTTGAATTATTAGAAACCATCGAGAAGTATTTTATCAATACTGAAACGGGACATTTACGCTTATTTTTTGACGAAAACTGGAAAGAAAAACCAGATGTCATTTCGTATGGACATGATATTGAAGCAGCTTGGCTTTTGCAGCAATGTGCCGAAATTTCGGGAAATGAAACTTTGATTGCCAATTATAAAAAACATGCCATTCAAATTGCAGAAGTAACCAAAGAAGGTCTAGATGCTGATGGTGGTTTATGGTACGAATATGATCCTAAAAAAAAGGAGTTAATTGCTGAAAAACATTGGTGGCCACAAGCTGAAGCTTTAATTGGTTTTTACAACGCCTATCAATTAACGGGAAAAGAAGAATATCTGGATATCGTTTACAGAAACTGGAAATTCATAAAAAAACACATGATCGATCAGAAAAACGGAGAATGGCATTGGGGAGTTTACAGTGATTATGCTATTATGAAAAAAGATAAGGCAGGATTCTGGAAATGCCCATATCATAATAGCCGTGCCTGTCTGGAGCTTATTCATCGAATTGAAAATTGAGGTTTCAAATAAAATCAAAACGTCTTACAGAACGTAAAGTCCTAGCCCCGATAGAAGCGGCATCCTTTTATGGTGGGGTTCACCATAAAAGATACAGCGGATAGCGGGATTAGCTCCTTAAAATATAAATTATGAAAAACAGATTTTTTAAAACCCTTTCATTGGCCTTGATTTTTACTGCAATCGCTTGTCAGGCACAGGAAAAAATCACCGTAAAAGGAAATGAATTTTACAAAGGCGATAAACCGTACGCTTATATTGGAACCAATTACTGGTACGGAAGTATGCTGGCTTCTAAAAAAATAGGCGATCGTAAAAGGCTTTTGCGCGAGTTGGATTTAATGAAGAAAAACGGAATCGATAATTTACGTGTTTTAGTGGGTGCCGATGGCGGAAAATATGATTTTACCGTTCGTCCAGCACTGCAATATGAGCAGGGAAAATATGATGAAGATTTATTGGACGGATTGGATTTCTTGATTAACGAAATGAGTAAACGAAACATGTACGCCGTTTTGTACTTAACCAATAACTGGGAATGGTCGGGCGGAATGTCGCAATACTTGGAATGGAATGGCAAAGGAGCAATTCCAGTTCCGAATATTCCGCCGAATACTTGGCCTCAGTTTATGTCGTATACAGAACAGTTTCATAGTTGTGAACCTTGCATGGAAGCTTTAAATAATCATGTGAAGTTTATTATTGGCAGAACTAATGCGTATTCTAAAAAGAAATACAACGAAGACAACACGATTATGTCGTGGCAGGTTGGAAATGAACCGAGACTTTTTACGGTAGAAAATGAAGTTAAATTCACGAAATGGCTCAATAACATTGTTGATTTAATTGACAGCTTAGATAAAAATCATTTGGTTTCTACAGGTTCTGAAGGGAAAAATAGTTCGAACGACAGCATGGAAATCTTCGAAAGAACGCATCAAAATCCGAATATCGATTATTTGACGATGCATATCTGGCCTAAAAACTGGAATTGGTTTAAAGCCGATAATGCCGAAGCTACAATGCCTGCAACAATCGAAAATGCTGGAAAATATATTGACGATCATATTAAGGTTGCCAACAATCTGAAAAGACCTATTATTATTGAAGAATTTGGACTTCCGAGAGAAAATGAAAACCTGAATGTGGGAGCCTCTTCTGTTTACAGAAATCAATTTTATAGCTATATTTTTGGAAGAGTTGCAGAAAGCGTTAAAAATAATGGTCCGTTAAGAGCGGCCAATTTCTGGGGTTATGGCGGTGAAGGAAAAGCGGTAAACGAAACTGGAAAATGGAATCCAGGTGACCCTTTAACAACAGATCCTCCGCAAGAACCGCAAGGTTTAAATTCTGTTTTTAATGGAGATAAATCGACATTAGAAATTGTAAAAAAATACAATTCAGAATTAAAGAAAAAGTAAAATTAATTTTCCACCATATAAGTTATATAAGTTCATTTAAAAGTTTGATTAAAATGAACTTATATAACTTATATGGTTTAAAAAATATCCAGATGAAAAATACATTTATTCTTTTTTGTTTACTATTCCTAAATCTTTCTTTTTCTCAACAAAAACAGAGCTTTACAATTAGTTCTCCTAATGGAAAAATAGAAGTTAAAATTGCTGTAAATGATAAAATCTCTTGGTCAATTTCGCATGAAAAAGATTTGATTTTGACTCCATCTGAAATGTCTTTGACTTTA
Source organism: Flavobacterium sp. ACN2 (assembly GCF_002303885.1). Taxonomy (GTDB): domain Bacteria; phylum Bacteroidota; class Bacteroidia; order Flavobacteriales; family Flavobacteriaceae; genus Flavobacterium. Next base: position 67,999 of record NZ_MRCM01000017.1, read on the forward strand.
GATCAAAATGAAGTTTTAGGAAAAAATCCAGCAGTTTTAAATTCAAAAAAAGAAAGCATAAATACTTCTTTCGAAACGCCCTTATACAAAAAGAAAACGGTTAAAGATCAATACAACAAACTGATTCTAAATTTTAAAAATGATTTTGCTCTTGAATTTCGTGTTTTTGATGATGGAGCAGCGTATCGTTTCATCACAAAAAAGAAAAAAGAGATTACGGTTAAAGACGAAGAAGTCGTTTTGAATTTCGATCAGGATTATAATACTTTGATGCCGTATGTACGTGATTTAAGAAATCCGAAAGATCAGTTTATTTCTTCGTTTGAATCGCATTATGAAAACAAAAAAATAAGTGAATTTGCTAAAGATACTTTGGCGTTTTTACCTTTTCTAATTGAGTATAAAAACCATAAAAAAACCGTTTTTCTAGAAGCTGATCTCGAAAATTATGCTGGATTGTTTGTAACCAATAATAAAAACAAAACCGGTTTTGAATCTCGTTTTTCTAAATATCCAACCCAAGAAACCAACGGCGGATTTAATTACCTCAACAAACTAATTACCGAAAGAGCTGATTATTTGGTAAAAACAAAAGGAACGAGAACTTTTCCGTGGCGAGCGATTGTCATTTCTGAAAATGATGCTGCTTTAGCCAATAACGATATGGTTCAGAAATTAGCCGAGCCTTCCAAAATAAAGGATGTCTCGTGGATAAAACCTGGAAAAGTAGCTTGGGATTGGTGGAACGATTGGAATATTTACAATGTAGATTTTAAAGCTGGAATTAATACGCAAACTTACAAATACTATATTGATTTTGCTTCTAAAAACAAAGTCGAATATGTGGTTTTGGACGAAGGATGGAGCGTAGAAACCGACATTATGAAACACAATCCGAATGTGGATCTGGAAGCTTTAATCGCTTACGCGAAAGAACGAAACGTGGGCATTATTTTATGGGCTTCGTGGATGGCAATAAATGATAAAACAGAAGCCGTTTTTGACAATTATGCAAAATTGGGCGTAAAAGGTTTTAAAGTCGATTTTATTGACCGCGACGATGCAAAAATGGTCAATTCGGTTTATGATATTGCCCAAAAAGCAGCCAATCGTAAACTGATTATTGATTTTCACGGAATGTACAAACCAACTGGGATTCAGAGAACGTATCCAAATATTTTAAATTTTGAAGGCGTAAAAGGTTTAGAAAATAATAAATGGACCCCAAATGATGATGTTCCACTTTACGATACCACAATTCCGTTTATCAGAATGATGGCTGGGCCAATGGACTACACTCCAGGCGCGATGCGAAATGCTACCAAAAGCGAATTCAAACCAAGTCATTCTACTCCAATGAGTCAAGGAACGAGGTGCCATCAATTGGCTTTGTACACTATTTTTGAAGCGCCTTTGCAAATGATGGCCGACAGTCCAACTGCTTTTATGAAGGAACAAGAAAGCACCGATTTTATAGCTAAAGTTCCGACTACTTTTGATGAAACTGTTGCCTTAGACGGAGAAGTTGGAAAATTCGTTTCTATCGCTAGAAGAAAAGGAAATACTTGGTACTTAGGCGCGATTACAAATTGGGATTCTAGAGATATTACAATTGATTTTTCTTTCCTTGAAAAAGGCAAAAAATTCCAAGCCGAAATTTTCTCTGATGGTGTAAATGCTGATAAAGCTGCTACCGATTATAAAAAAGAGATTATTACTGTTGACTCGACAACCAAGTTAAAATATCGTTTGGCAAGCGGTGGAGGACTGGCAATGACTATTAAATAAAAATAACATCCATTTTATATAACAAACCCGACAGGTTTTTGAAACCTGTCGGGTTTTAACTATTTAGAATCTAAACTGGACGTAGACGCACTACGGTACATCTCTACAATCCCGTGCATTAACAATTCACAATTAAGCTAATATCTTTTCAATCGCATTCAATTCATCCTGCGAAAATTCCTTATTTTGAAGACAATCAATATTATTACACAATTGTTTTACAGAGCTAGCTCCAATTAAAACAGAAGTAATTCGTTTATCTTTTTGAAGCCAAGCCAAAGCCATTTGCGCCAAAGACTGATTTCTATTCTGGGCAATTTCATTCAGCTGAATTAATTTTTGAATACGTTCCTGTGTCACCTCATCTTCTTTCAAATGTCCGTTCGGATTATGTGCTCTTGAATTTTCAGGAATTCCATTTAAATATTTATCTGTTAATAATCCTTGAGCCAAAGGTGAAAACGCAATACAGCCTACTCCTTTTTCTTCCAAAACATCTAATAAGCCATTTTCAACCCAACGTTCCAACATCGAGTATTTTGCTTGATGAATCAAACAAGGCGTTCCCAATTGTTTTAAAACATCAACTGCAACTCGAGTCTGTTCTGCCGAATAATTACTGATTCCGACATACAAAGCTTTTCCGCTTCTAACAGCGTGATCCAAAGCCATCATCGTTTCTTCAATAGGAGTTTCTGGATCTGGACGATGTGAGTAAAAAATATCGACATAATCAATACTCATTCGTTTTAAACTCTGGTCTAAACTAGATAAAAGATATTTTCTAGAGCCCCAATCTCCATAAGGTCCGTTCCACATCGTATAACCAGCTTTTGTAGAAATCACGATTTCATCACGCAGATTTCCCTGAAAATTATGCCATAAGATTTTACCAAAATTCTCTTCAGCAGAACCTGGAACTGGCCCGTAATTATTCGCTAAATCAAAATGAGTAATTCCTTTATCAAAAGCTTCAATGGCAATACTTTCGGCATTATCAAAATTATCAACCGAACCGAAGTTATGCCATAATCCTAAAGAAATTTCTGGAAGCAGCAATCCGCTTTTCCCGCATCTGTTATATTTCATTGTTTTAATTTAAAAGTTGGAGTTTTAATAGATTTTAAAAATACAAAAAACTCCCGCAGATTTTGCAGATTTAGGAGATTAAAAAAATCCATTTGATCTGCAAAATCTGCGGGAGCAAATTAAAAACCAATCTTTATTTTTTAATCTAAATCGTGTATTCTTTTCAACTTGAAAGAGAAATAAATATAAAAAATTCCAAGCGCGATAAAAGCAAAAGCAGTCCAATATACAAGCGAAAGACCTGCAAAAATAGGATTCCATAATAAGACAAACGAAAACACTGTCCCAAGTATTCCCAATATTAAAAGATTTGCCCAATCAGAAACAGCGTAACTCTTTAAATTAAAAGCAATAACTATTGCCATTATTGAACGGAATAAAACCACAAATCCAACATAAAGAGGCAGTAAAGTAATTGAAATTAATGGATTAATAATCAACAATATTCCTACTACAAAACCTAAAATTCCAGATGCTAATGTCCATCCCCAATTGTCAATTTTCTTTCTATTTGAAAGTGCAAAAATGATTTCAAAAATTCCGCTTCCTAAAAACGAAACACTAAAGAGAAATGCAAGAGTTAAATAAGCCGCTACGGGTGTGATAAAAGACCAAATTCCGATTCCAACAAACAGCAATCCCACCAATAATGGAATATACCAGTAATCAATAGCTTTTTTTACTTTTTTAAATAAAGAATTTTCCATAAGTATACTTTTAAAATCATGCTTACTCTATAAAGTTTTCAGCTTACCTTAACTGCCAATAAAAAAACATTTAAATGGCTGTCTATCAAAGATAAGACAAAAGCGTAAGCCAGAATATTTTTTACATAATAAAATACTGACATATAAACACTTACCATCACAAAAAAATCAATTGCGTCCAGCTTTAGAAAACATAAACACAATCAAAAAGGGCTTTAGCCAAACCTATAAAGTTTGGCTAAAGCCCTTTCCTTATTCAAATCTTATTCCCCTAGCTGAAGCTAGGCGCTATTCAAAAAATGTGAATTGCTTTTGAAGAAATTATTGAGGATTTTCCAGAATTAAATAAAGAAGATATTCTTGTTGCTTTAGCATTTGCAAGATAACAATTCAATTGCGTCCAGCTTCAGCTGGATGAAAATATAATCATAATCAAAAGGGCTTTAGCCAAACCTATAAAGTTTGGCTAAAGCCCTTTCCTTATTCAAATCTTATTCCCTAGCTGAAGCTAGGGGCTATTCAAAAATCTTTGCGACTCTGTGCCTTTGCGAGATTAAAAACTTTGTTACTTTGTTACTTTTCTCCTAAAAAACCTATTCTTTAATTTCAAAACCACTCTGCAAACCTTTATCAGAACTTCCTCCAACCATGATTTTAAAAGTTCCTGGTTCTACTAAATAAGCTCCTTCATTGTTATAAAAACCAAGTTCTTTATCTGTCAAAGTAAACTTTACCGTTTTAGTTTCACCTTTTTTCAGATTAACCAATTCAAAACCTTTTAATTCTTTTATTGGACGAACGATACTTGCAAATTCATCATGAATGTACAATTGCACTACTTCTTTTCCATCATAATTTCCTGAATTCGTTACCTCAACACTTACCTCAACATTTTCTCCTTTTGCAAAAGCCGTTTTATTCAATTTCAAGTTTTTATAATCGAATTTCGTGTAACTCAATCCAAAACCGAACGGAAACTGAGGCGTTTTCTCTACATCCATGTAATGCGACCAAAAAACATTTTTATCACTGTCAATTGGTCTTCCTGTGCTGTATTTGTTGTAATAAATTGGCACCTGACCTACATTTCTAGGAAACGACATTGGCAATTTTCCACTCGGATTATAATCTCCATATAAAACCTGAGCAACTGCATTTCCAGTCTGAGTTCCCAAATGCCAAGCTTCTACAATTGCAGGAACATTTTCTGCTGCCCAAGGAATGCTCAACGGACGACCATTATTTAAAACCAAAACCACATTCGGATTCACTTTATAAATTTCTTCTAGCAATTCTTGCTGTAATCCAGGGAGGTTCAAATCAGTTCTACTTCTGCCCTCACCGCTTTGGAAACCATATTCACCTAAAACCATTACGACAACATCGGCATTTTTTGCTGCTTTTTTCGCTGCTTCAAATCCGCTTTTATCAGTTGTATTGAAAACTGTTTCAGTTAAGAAAGTTGCTTTTTGTTTCAGTAAATCAACCCCTTTTTCAAAAGTTAGTTGATTGTCTTTGTATTGTTGCATTCCTTCTAAAACCGAAACCGCTGTATCATCAGAAGCCGCAATTCTCCAACTTCCTAGCGGACTGTTTTTATCATTTGCTAAAGCACCAATTAAAGCGATTTTCTGCCCAGATTTCTTTAGCGGAAGCAAATTCTTTTCGTTCTTCAATAAAACGATAGATTTCTTCGCCATGTCTAAAACACCTTCGTTGTTGGCTTTACTTCCAACAACTTCTTTCTCGCGCTTTTCATCACAGTATCGGTACGGATCATCAAATAATCCTAACTCAAATTTCACACGCAAAATTCTGCGAACAGCATCATCAACCAAAGATTCTTCTACTTTTCCAGATTTTACCAAATCAACCAATTTTGCCACATACAAATACGATTCCATATCCATATCAGAACCTGCAATAACTGCTTTTACTGTTGCATCGGCTTCGTCTTTTGCATATCCATGCGCAATCATTTCGCGAATCGAAGCATAATCCGAAATTACAAATCCGTCAAACTTCCATTTTCCTTTTAAAATATCTCTTTGTAAAAAAGCATTTCCAGTTGCAGGAACACCATTCAAAGTATTAAACGAATTCATAAACGTACGAACTCCCGCTTCAACCGTTGCTTCAAAAGGAGGTAAAACCGAATTATACAATTTAGAATTACTGATATCCACGATATTATATTCCAAACCTGCTTCAACATAGCCATAAGCAGCAAAGTGTTTCGCGCAAGCTGCAATCGTATTTACTTTGGCCAAATCTGCAATGGTTTCTCCTTGAAAACCTTTCACACGAGCATAACCCACTTTACTTCCCAAATACGGATCTTCTCCTGCACCTTCCATCACACGACCCCAGCGCGCATCGTTTGCCACGTCAACATTGGGTCCAAAAGTCCAGTTAATTCCAGATGCCGAAGCTTCATCTGCCGCAATCGCTGCCGATTTTTTAATCGCTTCCAAATCCCAACTTGCCGCTTCTGCCAACGGAATAGGACTTAACGTTTTATAGCCATGTATTACATCAAAACCAATAATTAACGGTATTCCTAATCTAGTTTCTTCCACCGCAATTTTCTGCACCGCACGAACTTCCTTTACACCGCGAACGGTCAACATCGAACCGACCAATCCTTTTCTTAAATGTTCGTATTTTAATTCGGCTGTTCCACCTTTTGGCGCAGGTCCAGTAACATCCCAAAAACCATTATATTGATTCATCTGTCCCACTTTTTCCTCCAGCGTCATTAACGGTAAAAGCAAATCGATACGCTGCTCAACAGTTTTATTCTTATCCAGATACGGCTTTTTTTGTGCATTCATATTTCCAACAGTAAACAGGGAAAATACCCCAATAATTAGTATTTGTTTATTTTTCATATGTGGTTTAGTTAGTTTTTCTTTAAGATTCTAAGGTTCTGAGGCACTAAGATTCTAAGGTTTTCTATTTTGGCGTGTCCCGCCGAAAAAGGCGGGTCGGGCTTTCGGCTTTATCTTTTGTTCCGTTTCTCTTCACAAAAGGATACCGCCTCTATCCCTCACGCAAATCGTTTTCAAAAGAGCGTTTTTGGTTATTTTGTCATCCTGAGGAACGAAGGATCACACTAGAAACTCCGTACAGAACTTCGCTAAACTTTGTCGAGTTAAGTGTGTGATCCTTCGTTCCTCAGGATGACAAACTTTATCTCTCACTTTGCGGAGCTTCGACTTCGCTCAGCCTGACAAAACAGATCATAATCTAAAATCTATATTCTATTTTCTATTTTCTATTTTCTATATTCTATTTTCTATATTCTAAAATCTAAAATCTAAAATCTAAAATTCACTAGTAAAACAAGAAGCAGGCAAATTGGCTTTATTAAACAAATCTGATTGTGTTGTATTTCCCCAAGCAAACCTCACTTTTGCTGGATTTACAACTTTTTTACTTGTCAAAATCACTTCATTATTTTTAATTGAAGCTTCGGCTGGGTAGAAAACTCCATCAGCTCCCGCAACTTCAAATTGATTCGATTTTTTATCTTTAAAATAAAGTCCGTCAGCATAATCGAAAGAAACAATTACTTTGTTTTTTTCAATCTTAACCTCTTTAAACAAGGGACCATTTACCAAATTAGAATTGGTTTTATACATTTCCTTCAAAGCCAGATTCGCTAAACGAATTCCAACTGATTTTTTATTTTTGGGATGAATATCAATCGTATCCGAAATATCGCTAATCACTACCATTCCTGTCTTTGGAACTTCTTTCAATAATTTTCTTTGAGAATTTCTTACCGTTACATTTGAGAAATTATTAGAACCCGTTTTAAACGGCGCAATCTGAACATAATAAAACGGAAAATTATCATTCCATTCCTTTCTCCAAGACGTAATTAACGCTCCAAGAGTTTTATCATAAACCAAAGAACCCACATTTGATTCTCCCTGATACCAAAGCGTTCCTGCAATCTTAAATCCCACAATCGGGTAAATCATGGCATTGTAAGCACGTCCTGGCTGTCTTGGTCCGTATTCCTGTTCGTTTAGTTTTTTAGCATTTTCTAATAAAAGCGGATCATTATTTACCACATCTTCTGGCATCCAGATTTCTGCAGGAGTTCCTCCCCAATTCGAAGAAATTAATCCGATTGGAACATTTTTCAAATCTTCGCGAAGGCGTTTGGCAAAAAAGTAACCAATAGCGCTAAAATATTTCATGGTTTCCGGAGTCGATTCTGTCCAGTTTCCAAGTAAATTATTCTGCGGACTTGTAGCCGTTAATTTCGGAACCGTAAAAAATCGAATGTTTGGATTTGTTGCGTTTTTCATTTCTTCTTCGCCATCATCAATTCCCCAACTTACCGACATTTCCATATTCGATTGTCCAGAGCAAAGCCAGACTTCGCCAATTAGAATATTTTTTAAAATGACTTCATTGTAGCCTTTTATCGAAATAGTAAAAGGTCCGCCAGCCTCTGGAGTTTTAATCGTTAATTCCCATTTTGCCTGATTACTGGCCACGGTTTTATATTCCTGATTGTTCCAACTCGAAACCAGTTTAATTTCTTCTTTTGGATTTGCCCAACCCCAAATTTTCACTTCAGAGTTGCGCTGTAAAACCATATTATCACTAAAAATATTCGGAAGCGAAACGTTTGCCATCATAGTACTGGAAATCAATAAAAAGAAAACAAACTTATAGATATTATTTTTCATTTAGTAACTTCTTTAAAAATGGAGCATATTCGTCTGCCAAAACCTTATGATCTGCCACATCTGGATGTCCCATACATCCGTTCGGCGTCATCGGTTTGAATTTAAAAATCTGAATAGGCTTATGCGCTTTATCATTCGCGAAAGCGTTTTTAACTTTATTTAGGCAATCTTCAAAAACAACTCCTCTTTCTCCTCCAACCATTGGACTATTCGTAATTACAATCTGCACTTTCGGATTATGTTTGTAAAGCATTTTGATGAAGTTTACATAATTAGAAACATACTTTTCAGCGTTAAATGGAAGACGTTCTTTTTTACCATCTCCGCCAGAAAAATCATTTGTTCCTAAAGCAATGCTGATAATATCTGGCTGAAAAGCGAAATCATATTTAGGTTTCGAAGCATCTTTCGTCAAATACAAATTTGGATAAGCATCAGGCATTATAACTTCGTCTTTATTCTCGTCATTCCAATTTCTGTACATTCCAATTCCAGAAACACAACTCATTAAATAATCGACACCAATTTCTCTTGAAAGTGTTGGACCGTAAGCATAATAACTATTGTGGTGATCGTAATATTCTCCTTTATCGCAAGGAATTTCAGAACCATCGCTTGCTGCACCGCAAGTAATCGAATCTCCGATAAACTCGATTTTCTTTTTCTTTTTAAACGAAATTGACGTCAGCTTTGCCGTTGTTCCAGCAAACAAAACTCCTCCTGTATGCGCTTCTGTGTTTTTATAAATTTCTAAACGATGTTCTTTCTGATTTGAAGTAACTTTTACTGGAAAAGATTGAACCGCACCTTTTTCAATTCTAATTTTCCCAATATATTTTCCATCCAAAACCAATTGAACATAATTATGATGTTGATAAGCATCTACACTTTGAAGTAAAATCGAGCATTCATTCCCAGTAAAATTGAAAGAAACAGAAGACGCCGTTCCGATTAGAATGACATTATCATGCTGCAATTTTTCTATGCGACCTTGATATAGAAAAGTTTTATTTGAATTTAGTGTTTGCGAGTTCGAAATGATCGAAATCAGCAAAAACGAAATTAAAAGCGCTATTTTTTTGGGAAACATAATTTATTTGTTAAAATCTAAATACGATTCACAAATATATTGGAAAGAGATTATCTAAAAAGATACTAAAATGTCAAAAAGTAATAAAAAAACACCACATAAACACATCAATTTTTGCCGATAGAACGTTAATTCTTACAATTGAAACAAATGGTATTCTATTGAAATTCTAGATTTAAGGCTTATCTTTACCGTTTAACCCTTTTTGTATATAAAATGAGATCACATTTTTTTATTTTTCTATCAGCCTTTATTTTATTTTCCTCTTTTAATTTAAAAAAGAAGGAAAAGGAAAACCTGCCTCAAACTCCAACCGAAATTAATCGTGATTCTATAATTGTTTATGCAAAAAAATATTTAGGAACGCCTTATGTATACGCGAGCAGTAATCCGCAAAAAGGTTTTGACTGTTCGGGTTTTGTGAGTTATGTGTTTAAAAATTTTGGAATGACGCTTCCTAGAAGTTCAAGCGGATATAAAAACATCGGCAAAACTTTAAAACCCGAAGAATTTAAAGTTGGAGATATTTTGGTTTTCTACGGATATAAAAACAGAAATGTTGTGGGACACGTTGGCATTATTTGTGAAGCCAACGGAATGCAGTCGAAATTTATTCACGCTTCATCAGGAAAAGCGCAGCAAGTAACTATAACATCACTTGATACAGAACACTACACCAAACGTTTTTATAAATGTGTGGATGTTTTGAGTAAATAGTTTTTTTCTGTTTACACTAAATTTATTTTCACGCAGATTTAAAAAGATTTAAGCAGATACATGCAGATTTATTTATTTTCAAAGTGTAAAAAATCTAATTAAATCTGCTTTAATCTGCTAAATCTGCGTGAAATTCATTTTCTATTCTTCAGTCAATAATTTGATAAGACTTTCATCTCTTCCGTAAATATCTTTGTAGAAGTTTAGATTTCCTTCGCGGTCTACCCAAGCGGTAAAATAGCCAATGTAAACTGGAACTTTTTTCTTTAAAGTATACCAGCTTTCTTTTCCAGCGTGCATTGCTTTATCAATTCTTGCAGGATTCCATTGCGGATCGACTTTTAATAATTCTATTGCCAATTCACGAGGTTTTGCGACACGCACGCAACCATGGCTAAAAGCTCGGCTCTCTCTTTCAAACAAACTTTTTGAAGGTGTATCATGCAAGTAAATATTGCTTGAATTTGGAAATAAAAACTTCACCAAACCTAAAGAATTATTCTTTCCTGGAAGCTGACGAACTGAGCCGTTATTCCATTCCAGATTTTTCTTCTGTAAATAGTTTTTATCTTTTGCCATTCCGGGTTTAATCTCCGATTTGATAATGCTTGGTGGCACATTCCAATACGGGCTAAAAACAATATTGCTCATCATCCCGCTAAAAATAACCGTTTTTGTCATCGCCCTTCCCACCACAACTGGCGAAACAAAAGCGATTTTTCCGTCTTCAACTATATATAATTTAAATTCAGGAATATTAACTTCAATGTATTTTTGACCTTTTTCTAATTCAGGATCAATCCAACGACAACGCTCCATATTAGCAATAATCGTTTTAATGCGTTCCGAAACTGGAATATTCAAGTCATTAATATGTTCTAATAAAATGGTGTTTTTGGGAGTGTAGCCATGGCGCACTTCATAGTTTTTAATAGCTTTCATTAAAGTCGTATCGCAAACCGCACTTTTATTGTCTTCTTTAAGATCTTTGGTCACAAAAAGTCTTTCTCTTATCTGAGCCACAACATTTGATGAGTCTCCAACTTTTAGAGCTTTATAATCTTCATCTGTTTCGATCGTTTTCCAACCACCATTTTTTTCAATTTCTCTATATTCTTTTAGAGCATCACGAAGTTTATAATATTGGCTGAACATCTTTCTTTTCTTATCATCCAAAATGGTTGATTTTTTAAAGATAGAATCAGAAAGCACTTGGTAATTGAACTTTTTGCGAGGCAAAAGCCATTCTAAAGAAATACTAGTTTTCTCATCAAAACCTGCATATACTTTTTCTGCATAGTAGTAATACAAATTTGACAGCAGTAAATCAGTATCTTCTTTGGATAATTTCTTGGTTGGATTACTTTCAAAAACAGAATTTAGTTCTTCTTTATAAGGATAATTAGCTTTCAATCCTTCTTGATCTAAATTTTTGTATTGATTGAATAGTGTATTTCCAAACTCCACTACTCCTTTATTATCCTGCCATAATTGAGTCGATTTGTTTTTTTGATACAAAGAAGTTACATCTCCTTTAAATTTCTCTAGTTTTGGATAATTTTCATAAAACTTTGCGATTCGGACAGTATCAATAGTAAGTTTTAATTCTGGAATTTTTTCAACAGTTTTTATTGAATTTTCCTCTTTCTTATCTGCTTTCGAATTACACGAAAAAACAACAAAAAAAACAACTGCAACTATAGGCGTATACCAAATTTTCATAGCTTAAAATTTTTGAATAAAAGTAGAAAAAATTCTATTAAAACAAAGTTCTCGGCAATAATTCTTAATCCTTATTTTTTTGAAGTTTAAACGATTAATAAAAAAATAAAAGCTCCAAACAATTTACATGTCTGGAGCTTTCGCCATATAACCAACCTATTAAAATTCTTAGATAACTGTACCTTTTAAAGTAAGTACTTTTGGTGTTGTTTCTGCACTAGTTGTTACAGTAACTGTTTTTGTAAAAGCACCTTTGTTTGCAGCATTGTAAGTTGCAGTAACTTTTGCAGATTTACCTGGCTGAATTGGTTCTTTTGTGTAATCTGTCGCTGTACATCCGCAAGATCCTTGAACGTTTGTAATAACTACAGCTGTTTTTCCTGTATTTTTAAATTCGTAAACAATTGCTTTTGGAGTTCCTTGTGGAATTTGTCCTACATCAATTGTTTCTGCTTTCCAAACAATTGTAGAAGCAGCTGTAGTTTCTGAAATTTCATTCTCTGAAACTAAAGATTGTACTGGTGCAATTGCAGAAAAAGACATAAGGCCTAAAGCCAAAGCTAACATCGAAATTTTGATCATTTTCATAACTGATATATTTAAAATGGTTTGTAGTTCATATTGATATTACAAAGGTAATTCAGACAAAATCAAATTGCTGTTAACCGCTTTCAAACGTTTGTTAATGACTTGTTAATCGCTTATTTTCAGGCTAAAATTGATTAATATTACACTCTCAAAATTTGTTATTCTTGAAAATTAATAAACTCAACAGCATCATTCTCTTAGGATTGGTAGCCATCATTAGTATTTTGGTTGCACAATTGTTATGGACAAAAGAAGCTTTTACAATTGAACAAAAAAAGCTTAGCCAGAAAGCCCATATTGCTTTGTTGGAAGTGGCTAAAAAATTATACGAAGGAACTAACCACGAACTGCCGGTTCAAAATCCGGTTCAGAAAATTGCCAACGATTATTATATAGTAAATGTCGATAACGAGTTTGAACCTGATATTTTAGAATTTTATCTAAAAACAGAATTCAAAAAAATGAACATCACGACCGATTTCGAATACGCGATGTACAATTGTCAAAGCGACGAAATGATTTATGGTGATTACATTTCGCTTTATAAGAAAAAAGCAGAATGCAAAAAGACCGTTTATTTTCCTAAACATAAAAATCTAGTCTATTATTTTGCCGTTCGTTTTCCAAATGAAACTACTTATTTATTTAGTTCGATGCGTTTTTGGTTTGTACTTTCAACGGCATTGATCCTGATTTTACTGATTTACGTTTATTCGATTTTTAAGCTTTTACAGCATAAAAAATATTCGGAACTGCAACGTGATTTCATTAATAATATGACGCATGAATTTAAAACACCTCTGGCTTCAATTCTTATCGCTTCTAAATATTTAATTGAACAAAAACCAATTAAAGAAGACAAAAAACTGTATACCTACACCGATATTATTATCAATCAAGGAAATAAATTAAACGGCCATATCGAAAAGATTTTAAACATCGCAAAATCCGATTATGCTCCTTTAGAACTTAAAAAAGAAAGTATTTTAATTGTGCCTATAATTGAAGAAGCAATTGAAAATATCAAATTAAAATATCCTGAAGCTTCTATTAAAATCGAAACTTCTTCAAAAGAATATTTGCTGGAAACCGATATTTTTCATTTTGGTAATTTAGTTTATAATTTACTGGATAATGCAGTGAAATATTGTAATGAAAAGCCAGAAATTACGATTAAATTCACAGAAGAAAACAATTGTTTAAAACTAGAATTTATAGATAACGGAATTGGAATTAATCCTAAAAAAATATCTTTTATCTTTGATAAGTTTTATAGAGTTCAAAATGAAAAGAGCAATGAAGTTAACGGATTTGGACTCGGTTTATATTATGTAAAAGAAATCTGCAGTCTGCAAAACTGGAAAATAAAAGCCGAAAACAATAAAGAAAAAGGTGTTACTATAACTTTATCAATTCCTAACAAAAAATGAGAAACTTCAAAATACTATATGCCGAAGACGACGAAACCCTTGCGTTTTTAACCAAAGATAATTTGGAGCAAAACAATTATGAAGTTATTCATTGTTCTGATGGAAAATCTGCGCTTAAAATTTTTGAAGAAGAAGAGTTTGATGTTTGCATTTTTGATATTATGATGCCAAAAATGGATGGTTTTGAGCTTGCTGAAGCAGTTAGAAAAATTGACGTCGATGTTCCGATTATTTTCCTTTCGGCTAAAACTTTAAAAGAAGACCGCATTAAAGGTCTTCGTATCGGTGCAGATGATTATTTGGTAAAACCTTTCAGCATTGAAGAATTACTGCTGAAAATTGAAATTTTCTTGAAACGTTCGCAGAAAAATATTTCTCCTGCAAAAACAATTTATGAAGTAGGAAAATATCATTTTGATACTAAAAATTTCATTCTTTTTAATGATGAAGAAAAGGTTGGTTTAACTCAGCGGGAAGCCGAATTATTAAAACTTTTTCTAGATCATAAAAATTCTGTTTTGAAAAGAGAACAAATTTTAACGTCTCTATGGGGAACCGACGACTATTTTATGGGAAGAAGTTTGGATGTTTTCATTTCGCGTCTTCGTAAAATCCTTGCTAATGAAGAAGGAATTTCGATTGAAAACCTTCATGGAATTGGGTTTAGGTTTTCAATAGGATAAATCACAATTCTGTTAAAAATAAAGAAAAATCTGTAAGTAGTTTCTCGAAAAACTTTGTATTTTTAATATCTAATTTTCTTGGATATGAAATTACATCATTTGCGAAATGCCTCTTTGGTAATTGAAACAGAAAAGCATGTCATTTTAGTTGACCCAATGTTAGGTAAAAGAAAAACAATTCCGCCTTTTACTATTTTCAGATACAAACCAAAACGAAATCCTTTGGTGGCTTTGCCAAAAAACAGTCGTGACATTTTAAGTCGAGTGACGCATTGTTTGATCACACATTTGCATCCTGATCATATAGACAAAGCTGGTGAAGTTTTTTTAAGAAGAAAAAGCATTCCTGTAATTTGCAGTTCTAAAGATGAAAAAGCTCTTGTGCAAAGAGGTCTTAGTGTAATTCAGACTCTTGAATATTGGGAACCGCAAAAATTTCTGGATGGAAAAATTACCGGGATTCCAGCCATTCACGGTTATGGTTTCATTGCCAAATTAATGGGAAATGTAATGGGTTTTCTTATTGAACTGGCAGATCAAAAATCGATTTACATCAGTTCCGACACTGTTTTTACAGAACATGTAAATAAAGTTTTAACGCAATTAAAACCAGACATTTCGATTATAGCATGCGGAACCGCAAGATTAGATATCGGCCAACCTTTGCTAATGCGAATGGACGACATTTTAAAGTTCGTAACACTAGCACCAGGAAAAGTCCTTGCCAATCATTTAGAAGCTTTAAATCATTGCCCAACCACCCGATTACAATTAAGAACTGCTCTTTCAGATCATGGTCTTTTAAGCAAAACTTCTATTCCGAATGACGGAGAATGTATAGAATACTAATCCTAAACTATTTTTTTGAAAACAAGAATCATTTAGATGATGTTTTATTTCCAGTTCTTCTAGAAATATTATATTTGGCTCGCTAACCAAATCAAAATAAATGGAGGATTTTTTAAGGAAGATAAATTTAGTTCAAGACATTTCTATACAATTACCCATTTCAAAAATAGATTTCATTCAAAAATTCAGAACTAACGTTGATGAATCTGATTTAAGTTTTGTTCCATTTGAAGTGTTTGAATCAAGCAAAAATGAATATAAAGGCAACATCCTTAATAATAGTTTCGAATTTAAAAAAAGGAGGAAATTCTTTAACAATAATTATTCGTTTGCAAAAGTAACCGGCACATTCAAAGAAGATCATAACCTATTAATTGTAAATGCCGAAATTAATGGCTTTAAGAAGAGAATGCTTTTATTTTTAGGAATAATGATTCTGTTTTATTTGATCTCGATTTTCAGTTCTATTTTCCTACCTGGTGAAAATCCCCCTTTCATTTTTTTTCCCTTTCTTTTTTTTTCCCTTTCTTTTTTTTTCCCTTTCTTTTATTCCATATGTCTTTAATGATCGGAATTCCTTATTTCGTAATCAGGCGAAGTGTTAAAAGAATGGTTTACGATGTAGAAAGAGACTTACATTACTGGGTAACAAAAAATTAATTATTCGAATTGTTTAAAGTACCAATAACCCAAATTCACGCAAAGTGTTTATCGGTTTAGAATACCAGAACAATTCGAAATCTTCTAGCGAAGTTTCAAAATCATTTTTGACTTCCTGAAAAGTATAATTTTTAGAACCTGAAACCGCTATTTTGGATAAAATTGAAGTCAGCCACTCGCCTTCTTCTTTTCCGGTTTGAATATTGAAACTTTCTTTTTTATCATGAAAAGTTAGCGACATCATTTCCCAACTTCTTCCCTTTTTTGATTTTGCGAAG
This sequence comes from Flavobacterium sp. ACN2, assembly GCF_002303885.1. Taxonomy (GTDB): domain Bacteria; phylum Bacteroidota; class Bacteroidia; order Flavobacteriales; family Flavobacteriaceae; genus Flavobacterium. The sequence continues at coordinate 84,309 of NZ_MRCM01000017.1, forward strand.
ATTTCTGCAGCAGGTTTTCCTCCAAGCCAAACCACTTTTGCATTTGGTTTAGTATTGAAATCGTTTTGTTCTTCTAATGCATTAAAAATAAAGTCAGGGTGAATTTTGGTTTTCGGAATTTTAAAATCGAACCAATCCTGAAGTTCATAATCGAAACAGATTCCGTGCATAAAATTAAAAAGCGATTTCTTTAATCCGAAACTAAATTTGTCGTGATTAATCCCTGTTGAATCCGTGTATTCTATATCGTTGTTGGCAAAAGTTCCAATTGTTTCTGTTTTTTTTGTTACACCAAATTGCTCCGGATACAATCCAACCGGACTATGAGCCGTCAACGCAAATTGATGCCAAAATCCTGACTGTAAAACTCCAGCTTCAAACAATTGACGAACCATTTCTAGACTATCTACAGTTTCTTGAATCGTTTGTGTCGGATATCCATACATTAAATACGCATGAACCATAATTCCTGCTTCGGTAAAATTACGAGTTACTTTTGCGACTTGCTCAACAGTTACTCCTTTGTCTATCAGTTTCAATAATCGATCTGAAGCAACTTCTAAACCTCCTGAGACAGCAATGCAGCCTGAAGCCTTCAGTAACAAACATAAATCTTTTGAAAAACTTTTCTCAAAACGAATATTGGTCCACCAAGTTACTGCTAGTTTTCTTTTTAGAATTTCAAGCGCCAAAGCACGCATTAAAGCTGGCGGTGCGGCTTCATCAACAAAATGAAATCCGTTCTGACCTGTTTTTTCGATCAATTCTTCTATTCGATCACAAAGCATACTTGCCGCAACGGGTTCATATACTTTGATATAATCTAAAGAAATATCACAGAAAGTACATTTTCCCCAATAACAGCCATGTGCCATGGTGAGTTTATTCCATCTTCCGTCGCTCCACATTCTATGCATCGGATTAACAATTTCGATCACCGAAATATATTTATCCAAAGGCAGATCTGAATAATCTGGTGTTCCAACTTGAGATTGCTTGTAGTCGTGTTTTAAAGAATTGTTTTTATAGACTACTTCTCCATTTTCTAATAAAAATGTTCTCTTGAAAGAATTCGAATCTGGGTTTTCTAAATGAAAAATTAATTCTTCAATTGGAACTTCACCATCATCTAAAGTGATAAAATCGAAAAATTCGAAAACACGTTTATCAGAAAGCGAACGCAATTCGGTATTAGGAAAGCCTCCTCCCATTGAAATTTTAATTTCAGGATAATTTTCTTTTACCCATTGCGCACATCTAAATGCGCTATATAAATTCCCTGGAAAAGGAACAGAAATTAGAAATAAAGTTGGTCTTACCGCTTCGATTTTAGCTTTTAAAAGTGAAATTAAAATCGAATCGATATAAGTCGGTTCTTGCTGTAAGGCTTCATACAATTCATCAAAAGAATTGGCGCTTCGTCCTAAACGTTCGGCATAGCGGCTGAAACCAAAATTCTCATCAACACATTCTACAATAAAATCTGAAATATCTTCGAGATATAAAGTTGCCAAGTGTTTTGCTTTGTCTTGCGTTCCCATTGTTCCAAAAGCCCAATCGAGTTCTTCTAGTTGCGCAAAACGAGAAGCTTCTGGCAGAAAATCTTCCTGACAAATCTGTAGAGCCAAAGTTGGATTTTTTCCTTGCAAAAACTGAATTACAGAATCGATCGTTTTGATGTATTCATCTTGAAGAGCAAAAATTCGCTTAGAATTATCAGAGATTTCAGAGCCAACTTCAAACTTCAGGCTTGAAACTTCAAACAAATCAATAAGTCCTTTCTTGGAAAACAATTCTAAAATCACATCAATACCCAAATCAGCCTGAACTGATTCTATATTTTTAGTATTCAGAAAACCTTTTATATACGCCGTTGCCGGATACGGGGTATTCAGTTGTGTAAATGGCGGCGTAATTACGAAAAGTTTTGTTTTCAAAAGGGAATTATTTTTTTGCAAAAATACGGGATATCTAGGAATTATCGAGAAAAGATTTTGGAAAGAACTTTTACAAAAAAAACCTAAAAAATTGAAGATTTACGTGAATGAAAAAACTCATTTTAAAAATCTTTGTAAATTTTTTTGATATAAACTAACTTTTATTTGGCCTGAATTAAAACCCAACTCGAAATTTCTTCTAAAGCTATTGGCGAAAAAGTTTGTTCAATAGTGGCATATTCAGTTGGAGAACCTGTCTTACATTCTTGAAATAAGTGATTTAAATCTGATAATTCTTTAATGGTTACTTTCTTATTTCCCGCTTCTGTCAAAACTTTTTTAATATTTTCAAGATTAACTTGGGCTGGAACCTGCAAATCTTTACTTCCGTTAAGTGCCAAAACTGGACATTTTACTTTTTCTAAAAAAGGCTTTGGATCAAGTTTTAAAAGAGCATAATACCACGGACTTGTTATTTGATCTGTAATGGTTTTAGCCATATCATCATTCCCTAATTTTGATTTAAAATACGAATTGACTTTGGCTTTCAAATCATCATCATTAACAGTACTTTGTAAAATAAGATCATAAGCACCTTTAAAATTTTCTTTACTCTGCTCTACCACCGCATCTGGAACTCCCATTTGTTTTTCTAGTAATTCTCTTTGCAAAAGCAGCAATTTATCGCCACGAATTCCTGGTCCAGCAAGTAGAACTATAAATTTAACATCTTTAGAATTTCCAGCTATCATTGGAGCAATTATACCGCCTTCGCTATGTCCGATCAAACCAATCTTATTTTTATCGATTTCTTTTCTCGTTTTCAAATAGTCTACTCCAGCTTGTACATCTTTTGCAAAATCCATAGTAGTTGCTTTTTTAAAATCACCTGTGGATTGACCAAAACCACGATCATCAAAACGTAAAACAGCGATTCCTTTTTTGGTAAGATAATCTGCTAAAACTAAAAATGGTTTGTGCCCTAGCATTTCTTCATCTCGATTTTGCGCGTCACTTCCAGAAATTAAAATAACTACAGGAAAATTACCTTCTTTTTTAGGCATTGATAACGTTCCTGCTAGAGTCACTTTATCTGTTTTATTTTCAAATTTTACATCCTCTGTATAATAAGGAAATGGCTGTTTAGGTTCCTGAGGTTTTGCAACTTCCATATTTCCTTTAGATAAATTAAGATCTAATGTATGTCCGTTTTGAATCAATTTCCCAACAAAAACATTATCAGCACCTAACCTTCCTTCGTATAAACCACCGATAGTTGCAATATCTAATTTCAATACCGAATTTTCAAAAGTAGTAGATGCAACAGGAATTCCTTTTGCATTTTGATCCGGACTATCCACCGTAGAACTATACCCTTTTTCTGTTTTAGTAATATTAAAGAGAACCCTGAGTTCATTATTTTGAATTTTTAAAACACCATTCCATTGCCCAGAAATACCCTGCGCAAATGAATTAAAAAAGCTAAAAATTAGAAGTGCAAAAAGTATTTTCTTTTTCATTTTAGTAATTAGTTAGTTAAAGATTCTCTTCTTTTTTATCGAGACTTCTAAATTTTAAAAAAGAATAGATTAATGGTACAAATGCAATAACAAAAACAATAGTTAAAAAAAATGTAGAAAAAGTAGCGCTTTCAAAAATCAAACTTCCTAAAATTATAATCAGACCTCCGATAAACCAAAGTTTACCAGCAAATGCATGAGTTTTTTTCCATACTCCTTCATGTTGCAAAGTCCACGGTGTTCTAATTCCGATAAAATAATTAGGCTGTATTACTTTAAAATAATTGCCCAAAACCACAAATAAAGCGCCAATTAAAGCAAAAATAAAACTAGGACTAGAAGTACTTTGACTTTTTGTGCTATAGATAATAAACAAAGCTAAAATTGACATAAAAAGAACCAAAACAAATTTGAGCTGGTACAATTTTCCTCCCATTAAAGACATTCTTTTCTTAGGATCAATCTTAGTAATCGTCGACATAATGACATAAGTCAAAACAGGAAGAATAAAAAGCATTCCAATCAAAGTAAATTTACTTCCCCATCCGTCAATTTCCCCTTTAGTGTTCCAATGAATAGGAACTATTTCAGGTAGTTTGTTCCAAACTGTTGCCAAATAAATAAAAGGAATCAAAACAATTCCTATTAGGGGAAGCTCTTTTTTTAATTCTAAATTCATTTTTTATTGTTTAAAGGTTAGTATCCATTGTAAAACATCTTCCATTATGGTGGTATTGATGGAGTAAATGATGAATTGTCCGTTTTTTTCAGATGTAATTAAATTCGCCCGTTTTAAAATATCCAAATGATGTGAAATACTCGGTTTAGAAATATTAAAAGCGTCTGCAATCTCTCCTGCAGATAGATCCTTCTCCTTTAAAAGATCCAGAATCTCTCTTCTAGTGGCATCATTTAATGCTTTAAAAATATCATTCATTATATTTATATATTTAGACAAATATCTAAATACTTTTCTAACAAACAAAAAAAAGCAGTAATTTTTTACATTACTGCTTTTAAAATATTTTAAATCTATAACCTAAAATTTATGTTCGTCTTTGCTAATGACCAAAAATGAAACTAAAGATATAAGTGCGGCGGTTACCAAATAGAAACCTACATAACTCACATCATAGGTCTTAGCTAACCAAATTGCTATCATTGGTGCAAAAGCAGCGCCCAAAATTCCAGCCATATTAAAAGTCAAAGAGGCTCCAGAATAACGAACATTTGTTGGAAATAATTCAGACAGAAAAGTTCCCAAAGGTCCGTAAGTAAAACCCATTAATGACATTCCGATGCAGGCAAAAATGGTAACCAAAACGATATTTCCAGAGCTTAAAAAGTAAGAAAAGAAAAATCCGAAAACGGCAATAGCAGCAGTTGCGACGATAAGCATTTTGCGGCGACCAATCTTGTCGGCCACAACCGCAGAAACTGGAATAAAAAGCGCAAAAAACAATACTGAGAATAATTGAATCAATAATCCGTCTCTTTTTACAATTCCCAAATCTGAAGTAGCCCAGCTAAGTGTAAATACGGTCATTAAATAGAAAACCAAGAATGTTGTTATTGCCGCGAATGTTCCAAAAATCAACTGATTTTTATATGATTTTACTAATTCCAGAAAAGGAACTTTTACCTCTTCTTCCTCTTTTTTGGCATTTTCAAACGAAGGCGTTTCTGTAATTTTAGTTCTAATATAAAAACCAACTATCACTAAAAATGCACTTGCAATAAAAGGAATTCTCCAACCATAATTCATAAAATCTTCATTGCTCATAGAATCTGTCAACAACAAGAAAGTTCCACCAGAAAGCAATAATCCTATTGGAGCGCCTAATTGCGGAAACATTCCGTACCAAGCACGTTTATTTGGTGGTGCATTTTCTATCGCCAATAAAACAGCGCCTCCCCACTCGCCTCCTAAACCAACACCTTGTCCGAATCGGCAAAGCATTAATAATAACGGAGCGGCTACACCAATACTCGCATAACTTGGCAAAAATCCTATTGTTACTGTCGAAATTCCCATTGTCAATAAAGCTGCAACAAGAGTAAACTTACGTCCGATCTTATCACCATAATGGCCAAAAAATGCCGAACCTAAAGGGCGCGACAAAAAGGCAATAGAAAAAGTGGCTAAAGATTCCAGAGTCGCCATTGTCGAATCTGAACTAGGAAAAAATAATTGAGGAAAAACCAACACTGCTGCATTGGCATAAATATAAAAATCAAAAAATTCAATTGTGGTACCAATAAGGCTTCCAAAAAGAACATGTTTTAGAGAGTTCTTTTTATTCTCGTTAGTTTTCATGTAAAATAGATATAACTTTTTTTTTGATTACAAAAATATAGTTTCATTATTAATAATTCATGTTTCAAAGAATTAGTTTTAAAACATCATACGTTTTTTAACAAATCTGATGTTTTTTCCATTTTAAAAACACGAATTTTATTTCAATTTAAAAACTTGATTTAAGGTACTTTAAAACAAAAATTAAAAATCAAATCTTAAGCATTCGTTAAAAGCGTTTTTACCTGTATATTTTCATTAAATTTACAGCTGTCAAAAATAAATTTAAAATTATGCCAACCGACTGTATCAGCTTTCAATCTTCTGGATATTTCTCTAAATTAATGCAAGATTACTTAGATCAGAAACCAGAGTTAAAACCGCTGTACAACCATTTTCCAAGCCTAGAAAATTTTGAAAAACAAATAGCTGAAAAATCAGCCAATTTTGATCATAACAATAGAAATGCATTGGTTGAAACGCTGGAAAAACAATATCAAAATATTGAAATTTCGGAGTCAACTCAACATAATATTGCGCTTTTAAAACTCGAAAATACATTTACCATTACAACCGGACATCAGCTAAATCTATTTAGCGGACCGTTATATTTTTTATATAAAATTATTTCTACGATTAATTTAACTAAAGAATTAAAATCGAAATATCCTTCGTACAATTTTGTTCCAGTTTATTGGATGGCGACCGAAGATCACGATTTTGAAGAAATTAATTATTTTAATTTTAAAGGAAAAAAAATCCGTTGGAATGCAGAAAGTACTGGTCCCGTTGGAAGACTTTCAACTGAAGGCTTAGAGAATTTGTTTGAAATTTACTCTCAAGAATTAGGTTCAAGCACCAATGCAAATACACTTAAGAAGCTTTTTGAAAATGCGTATTTAAAACACGAAAATCTAGCCGATGCAACTCGCTTTTTGGCCAATGCGCTTTTTTCAAGCTATGGCTTAGTAATTATAGATGCAGACGATACCAATTTAAAACGTGCTTTTATTCCGTTTGTAAAAGAAGAATTAGAACATCAGACTTCATTTAAAGCCGTTCAAAAATCAATTGAAGCACTTTCTGACTATACTGTTCAAGTAAATCCTCGTGAAATAAATTTATTTTACATTGAAGATAAACTGCGCGAAAGAATCATTTTTGAAAATGATAAATACCTAGTTAACAACACTAGAATTTCATTTTCTAAAGAAGAAATTCTAAAACTATTAGAAAGCAATCCTGAAAAATTCAGTCCCAATGTAATTATGCGTCCGCTATATCAGGAAATTATTCTTCCTAATCTTTGCTACATTGGCGGAGGCGGGGAAATTGCTTATTGGTTAGAATTAAAAGCTTTCTTTGAGGCAGTAAACATTACCTTCCCAATATTATTAGTTCGAAATTCAGTTCTTTTAGCAACCGAAAAACAAGTTAAAAAAGCCGATAATTTAAATTTAACTTGGAAAGATTTATTCAATAAATCAGAGAATTTAGTCAATCAGATTACGCATAAACTATCTCCGTTTCCAATTGATTTAACTCCTCAAAAAGAAGCGCTTGAAAAACAGTTTGCTTATCTTTTTGAATTGGCCGAAAAGACCGATAAATCTTTTTCTGGAGCAGTTAAAGCTCAAGAAGTAAAACAAAAGAAAGGTTTAGAAAATCTAGAAAAACGTTTGTTAAAAGCACAAAAAAGAAAACTAGCCGATCAATTGGAGCGTGTAACCGATTTGCAATGCGAATTATTTCCAAACAACAGCCTTCAAGAGCGCCAAGCCAATTTTTCTGAATTTTATTTAGAAAAAGGAGAACAATTGATTCCGCTTTTAATTCAGAAATTAAAACCTTTAGAACATAATTTTGACATCATAATAATCTAAAATAATTATCTTTAGAAATTAAAAAGTACAGATTTAGAAACAAATAACCAGCACATTTTCTAAATCTTTACTCTCTCAAACCAAATAGAATTATATTTTATAACCTATTAACTAACTAACCTAATGGTAAGAGAACGATTAATTTCGCTTGATGTCTTTCGCGGGCTGACAATTCTATTAATGACTATTGTAAACAATCCAGGTGATTGGGGAAATGTTTACCCTCCGCTTTTACATGCGTACTGGAATGGCTGTACACCAACCGACCTTGTATTTCCGTTTTTTATTTTTATAATGGGAGTTGCTGTACCGCTTGCAATGCCAGAGAAAAAGTATGACGAAACAACATTTAACAAAATCCTGATTCGTTCTTTAAGAATGTTCTGTTTGGGGATTTTCTTTAATTTCTTTGGAAAAATTCAGCTTTTTGGATTAGACGGAATTCCGCTTCTAATTGGAAGATTGGTCATTACTTTTGCGGTTGGTTATGCTTTGATGGGAAGTTTTAGCACGCGACTAAAAAACATTTTTGCATTTGGCATATTGGCTATTTATCTCATTTTAGCCTACGGCGGATTTGAAAATTATCAAGATGTTCGACTTCCTGGAGTTTTACAGCGTATTGCAGTAGTCTATTTTGTCGTTTCGCTTTTATATTTAAAGACATCTCGAAAAACTCAAATTATTACGGGAGCAATTTTACTTCTAGGGTATTGGGCGGTTATGACTTTAATTCCTGTTCCTGGTTTTGGAGAAGCAAATTTAGAGAGAGGCACTAATTTAGCCGCTTGGGTTGATAGCATTTTCTTGAAAGGACATATGTACCATGAAACCAATACTTGGGATCCAGAAGGAATCTTAAGTACTTTGCCATCTATTGTAAACGGGATTATTGGTTTATTCATAGGACAAATTCTATTGCTTAATGTAACTAAAATCCAAAAAGCCCAAAGAATGGGAATGATCGGCACTGCGTTAATCTTTTTCGGTTTAATCTGGGATTTAGTTTTTCCAATAAACAAATCAATCTGGACAAGCAGTTACGTTTTATATACAACAGGATTGGCAACAATCTGTCTTACAGCATTATATTATATAATTGACATAAGAGAATACAAAAAAGGCTTTAAGCTATTTGTTATTTGGGGAGTAAACCCAATGATTGTTTTCTTTGCTTCACAGATTATTCCTCAAGCTTTGGTACTCATTCGTTTTCAGCATCCATCGCTTCCTGGCGAACAAATTAACCTTTTAGATTATCTATACCGTTTCGGAATTGCACCATTTTTCAACAATCCAATGACTGCTTCTTTGGCAGGCGCATTAACATACGTTGCAATCTGGACATTTATTTTGTGGGTATTCTACAGAAATAAACTGATTTTTAAAGTATAAAAAGCACCACATTATGTAAAGACGCACCGCAATGCGTCTTTATTATTCTTTATCAAAATTGTTTATATGCTTTAAGAAAATGTTTTTCTTGACCAAAACATCATTCTAATGTGTTTAAATTATGAATTTATTAAAATCAATTCATAAAAAAAGTATACTTTTGCACAAAATTTAATAAAATATAAAATGGCAACAAATAGAACTTTTACAATGATTAAACCAGATGCTGTTGCAAACGGACACATCGGGAATATCTTAGCAATGATTACTAATGGTGGTTTCAAAATCGTTTCATTAAAATTAACTCAATTAACTGTAGCAGATGCAAAAGCATTTTACGCAGTTCACGCAGAAAGACCTTTCTACGGAGAATTAGTTGAATTCATGTCTCGTGGACCAATTGTTGCTGCTATTTTAGAGAAAGATAACGCAGTAGAAGATTTCAGAACTTTAATTGGAGCTACAAATCCAGCTGAAGCTGCTGAAGGAACTATTCGTAAAGCATACGCTACTTCAATAGGAGAAAATGCAGTTCACGGATCTGACAGCGACGAAAACGCTGCTATCGAAAGCGCATTCCACTTTGCAGGAAGAGAGCAATTCTAATAAGAATTACAAATCAAACAAAAAAACCCGCTTCAAATTGAAGCGGGTTTTTTATTTTTATTACGAACAGATTATAGAGTATTAGCAGTCTTTTTTACCATTTTCTCGATTCTTCCATCTAAATCTTTCAAAAGCTCATCTAATGCACTCTCACACATTGGCAATACTTTATCAAAAGATAAAACAGGAATACCTCCTACAATTGTTCCGGTTTTCTTAGATGTTGCTCCTTCATTGAAAGCAAATAATTTTTTTCCATTTTTGTCATACAAAGCAATTCTTGCATAAGCTTTCATTTTAATAGTGCCTGTTCCACCAACAGCGAATCCTTTTACTACAGCAAAATGAATTTCAGTAAACAAAACACCATCAGCATTATCTTTAAACATAGTTGCTGTAGCCACTTCGTTTGCAGAACCATTTATTCCTTCATAAATATATTTGTATCCCGGATAGTTGATAATATATTTTCCAGCATCTCCTTCTTTATCAAAATGAGGAACGTAATCAATATATTCTTGTTTTTGAGTTACTTCCGTTTCAGGAATTAAATCAAAAGGAAATTTTTTCGAATAATCATTAAAAAATGCATTATGATATTTCTCCAAAATTGGCAATAAGTTAAAATTCGGATTACTTCCTAAATCTGTCACTGCAGCCAAACCATTTAAACCAAGCTCAGAAAGATCTATTGTTTTATCTGTATAAAAAGAGACAACAGCAACTTTTTTCTTTTGTGCAGAGCTAGTTAAAGCAAATAATACGGTTAAAATAAGTAAAATTTTTTTCATTGTTTTTTTTAATTGTTTTTGGGTTACTAAAAGATGCTACTTACAAAAAATAACGCTCAAATGTATCGCAAAAAAAAACACTTCACAATAGAAGTGTTACTTATTTTTAAAGTTAATCTTATTAAAAAAAATCAAATGAAATCAGCGTAAAACAACATCTTTTACTACCTCGCGTCCCAATTCTTCATTAATCATTTTAACAATTTTATATTTTCCATGAGTTAATTCTTCGCGCAGAACAGACGAGCCTAATTCTACATAAAGTGTACTGCCTTTCAGTACAACATTTCGAGTATAAGTATTGACCCCACTCCCCATAAGATTTTTCCAAGCGTCACGAACATCAATTTGATCCATACCTGGTTGCAATTTATTCACTTGAATAATCTGCTGTAATACAGCACTAATCGTGCTTTCGTTATTTAGTCTTTTCGCCATCGTTCAAAAGTTTTACTGGTCCAGCTTTTTTATAATGATATTCAATTTTTTGTGGATTTTTAACCACCAATTTGTCATCAGAGAGCGAAATAATTTCCTCGCTCCATTTTGCATAATCCGTTTTATAATCTAAGAAAACTTGTTCTCCAGTAATACGAACCGAAACATTCTCAAAAGTGTCTGTTGTCAAAAATGTACCATCAAATTGTGGCATCACTTTCGTTCGAACTCCTTTATTATTTTTAATTTGAAAAAAATCAAAAGTCTCGTTCATTTTATATTCCTTCTCCTCGCCTTTCTCAAAAACCACTTTTTCAATTTCCCAATAACCATTTAATTTAGCGAGGTCTGCAGGCTTTATTTCCTGTTTACAGCTCACAAATAAAAGTGAACAAAACAAAACTATAAAAGTGTTTTTCATAAATAAAAATATTAAAATTTATTCTTTTTTAATCTGAATGAAGTCGAAGAATTAGGAGCTATTTCCTGCTGTCCGCTGTATCTTTTGCGCCGAACCCCGGCACAAAAGGATGCCGCTCCCATCATGGCTAGGCTTGCGGTTTCAAAAGAAGATATTCTCAGACTACAAAGATAACCTTATAATCCTCAAAAGAAATACTTTGCCTATTAATTATTTTAAAAGATAAAACTGCCCTATTCTAATACATAAAAGACTTTTAAAGACAAACAATATCTAACATTATACAGAACTTTATCTCATTTACACATCAAAAAAATCTATCAAAAAGACAATAGCAAAATAATAATCAATAACTCAAAACTAAAAGCAGTGAAGACCATATCATTATTAATAATTACTATTTTATTTTTTAACTGCACTAAGCAAAAGCACACAAGCCATAATTATACAAAAAACAAAAAACAACATCTGACAGACAACAACAACATCCTGAAAGACAGTTCACATTTTTACAAAAAAGATTCAACAAAAGAGAACAAAAAAGAAAAAATTGATATAAAAATCATAAAAGCAACAATACGAGAAAGCTCTTATTCTGATCATAAAGACATTGAAATAGTTTTTAAAAATACAGGCAAGAAAACAATTAAAGCTATCAAATTTGAATGGTCTTGCGTCAATTCTTTCGACGAACCTGCAAGTGGCAAGTACTTTTATGGAGAAGGAAATTACCAGGAAAAATCCGCTATTCTTTTAAAACCAGGCCAAACCCAAACAGAATATTGGGAAGATTTCTCCACAGATGCCGATAAAGTTACAAAAATAAAAGCTACCTATATTGTTTATACTGACGGCACAAAATGGAAGCTTAATAACTAAGACAATTCCTTACAAAGACAAAGAATCAACATTAATCTTAACTAATCGATTAAACTATTTTGTACAATATTTACATTTTAATCTATAATTGCATGCAATAAAAATAAAGCCGAATCAGATCTTGTTCCAACTCATGAAGAAACAATATATTTCCGTTTATAATTTTAACAAACACCGAATTCTTAAAAAAAACTATTTCAACAATCAAACTAGAATACAAACTTGAGAGAATCATTTTTAATCCCAAATTAAAAACCAAAATTGACAGGAACGGAACTAGCCTTCAATTTTGTAAAACTGCCTTTATTCAAACACAACAAAAAAATGGAACAAAAAAAGCTTATAAATAAAGTTTCATTAAAAACCTTTATTTATAAGCTCAATATTTTTAGAACGCTATATGTTAAGACAAAAAAGCTACCGATTTGTTTTTATTCTCTTAAGAACCCCTAAAAAGAATAAAATTATTCCCGCCACTAGCAAAGCATAATAGACCGAAAGATTTTTATCCTTTAAAACATTTGCCAGAACAAAAGAGAGTACACTAGCAAAATAAAAAGTTAAAGCTGATATATTTTTCATTATTAATTATTTAAAAAAGCTATCTACAAATTCATATTTATTGAAGACTTGCAAATCTTCAATTCCTTCACCAACACCAATATATTTTACAGGAATTTGAAATTGATCTGAAATTCCAATTACCACACCGCCTTTTGCTGTTCCATCCAATTTTGTAACAGCTAATGAAGTAACCTCTGTAGCTGCCGTAAATTGTTTAGCTTGTTCAAAAGCATTTTGACCTGTAGAGCCATCCAAAACCAAAAGTACATCATGAGGCGCATCAGCAACCACTTTCTGCATTACACGTTTTACTTTTGTCAACTCATTCATTAAGTTGATTTTATTATGAAGACGTCCAGCTGTGTCAATAATTACAACATCAGCATTTTGAGCAACTGCAGATTGTAAAGTATCAAAAGCTACAGAAGCAGGATCGCTTCCCATTTGCTGTCTTACAATAGGCACATTTACACGATCTGCCCAAACTTGCAATTGATCAATCGCAGCAGCACGAAATGTATCTGCAGCACCTAAAACAACATTATGCCCCGCTTTTTTAAATTGATAAGCCAATTTACCAATTGTTGTAGTCTTTCCAACTCCATTTACTCCAACAACCATTAAAACGTAAGGCTTTTTATCTTTCGGAATTTCAAATTCTGTTGCCTCACCTGTATTCGTTTCAGATAATAAAGCACCAATTTCATCACGAAGAATTTGATTCAATTCTTCTGTTCCTAGATATTTATCTTCAGCAACACGCTTTTCAATTCTTGTAATAATTTTCAAAGTAGTATCTACCCCAACATCAGAAGCCACAAGAACTTCCTCCAGATTATCTAAAACATCATCATCAACTTTAGATTTCCCTGCAACGGCTTTACTTAACTTCGAGAAAAAAGTAGTTTTCGTTTTTTCAAGACCTTTGTCTAAAGTCTCTTTTTTTTCGGTAGAGAATAATTTTTTAAAAAAACTCATTTTTTGTAGATTATTTAGATTTACTAGATTTCTTGATTTTCATGCAAGAAATCCAAATCTTTAAAGAAAGCGCAATTGTTTTACCAAAAAAGGCCAATTGTTACGATTCTTTAAATTTTTAGACAAATATAGGTAATAAAAAAGCTACTTCCGAAAGAAAGTAGCTTTTCTATATAATGTAATTGTAATTATTTCTTTTTCAAGAACTCATCAACTTCTTCAGGAGCCATAATAGATTCTACGAATGTATACGCACCAGTTTTAGGAGATTTTACCATTTTGATGGCTTTTGATAATCTCTTAGAAGATGTTTGTAACGATGCTACGGTTTTCTTTGCCATGATTCAAATGTTATTTGAAATTCATTAAATCTTCAAATGAAAAACCATTTGAGATTTAATCAAAATCTCTAATTATTACTTAATTTCTTTGTGAACAGTTACTCTTTTTAAAACTGGATTAAATTTTTTAATCTCTAATCTGTCTGGAGTATTTTTTTTGTTCTTAGTTGTAATATATCTAGAAGTTCCTGCAACACCAGAAGCTTTGTGTTCAGTACATTCTAAAATTACTTGGATTCTATTACCTTTCTTTGCCATCTTGCTATATATTTATTTAGGAAAAGATTATTTGATAAATCCTTCTGACTGTGCTTTTTTCAAAACAGCAGTGATTCCATTTTTATTAATTGTTTTTATCGTAGATGCTGCTACTCTAAGAGTAATCCATCTATCTTCTTCTGGAAGATAAAAACGCTTTTTAACTAAGTTTACAGAAAACTTTCTCTTAGTTTTGTTCATAGCGTGAGAAACGTTATTTCCTACCATCGCTCTTTTACCTGTAAGGTCACAAACTCTTGACATTATACTTATCTTTTATCGTTATTCAAAATCAGGGTGCAAAGAAAAGAAAAATAAACCATTGTAGCAAAAAATTATTGCACAAATTTTAAAATTTCTTTCTGTAATATTTCCAAACTCTTGACAGACGCCCTATCTATCACTTTTTCACGAGGTTGTCCGAAGTTAAATTCCTCGACAATTACCCCGTCTGGTGTTGCCAAAGCAATAAAAACAGTACCTATTTCAGCATCAGAATCGCCTTTTGATGGGCCTGCATTGCCCGTCGTTGCTAGCGCATAGTCTGTTTTTAGCAAATCTTTAGCACTCAAAGCCATAGCCGATGCAACCTCAGCACTAACCACCGAAAATTGATCAATTAAATTTTTCGGTATTCCCAAAACATTTATTTTAACTTCTGTCGCATAAGAAACAATACTTCCTTTAAAATAGCTTGACGAACCTGGAACAGCCGACAATAATGATGCAATTCTTCCACCTGTGCAACTTTCTGCTGTTGAGATGGTTTTATTTTGTTTCAAAAGCAACTTACCAATTACTGTTTCAATTGTTTCATTCTCTTCGTAACCTACAATTATATCATGAATGATGGCATCCAAGGACTGCACATTACTTTCTATCGCTTCTTCTAATTCCTCTTTATTAGTCCCGCGAGCAGTTAAACGCAAACGAACTCGCCCTGGATTGGGCAAATAAGCCAATTTTATAAATTCAGGAAGGTTGTTTTCCCATTGCTCAATACGTTCTGCCACTAAACTTTCTCCTTGCCCATACGTCAAAATGGTTTTATGAATGATATAAGGACGTTTGTATTCGCGGACAATTTTAGGAATTATTTCTTCTTCTACCAGATATTTCATTTCGTACGGAACTCCCGGAAGCGAAATAAATACGGTATTTTCTTTCTTCATCCACATTCCTGGCGCAGTTCCAACTTTATTATGCAAAACAGTACAGGTTGACGGAACAAGAGCTTGATCTTTGTTCAATTGAGAAATGGGTCTTTTATAAAACCCTTCAATTAATTCCGTCACATGCGCCAAAACTTTTTGATCTACAATTAACTCATCATCAAAGTATTCACAGAAAGTTTTCTTTGTTACATCATCTTTGGTTGGCCCTAATCCACCTGTCACAATCACAACATCTACTTTGTTTTGTAGTTGCGCAAAAGTACCTAAAATATGTTTTTTGTCATCGCTTATTGATAGCATTTCTGCCACCTCAACTCCAATTCTATCGAGTGATTTGGCGATAAAAGCCGAATTTGTATCTACGATTTGACCAATTAAGATTTCATCTCCAATAGTAATAATTGCTGCTTTCATAATCAGTGAAATATTTGTGTCGCTTAAATAAATAAGCTAATAATTTATAAGTAGAAAATTAAATTTTGTCTAGGAGGAAGGTATTAACGGCTTTTACAAACTATAAGCCCGTTTACAAAATTTAAAAAATGTTTTGACTTATTCCTTTAAAAACAGGAATAAGTCAAATTTTATATTAAAGATCAAAATCTTTTTTAATTTCTTTAATCGCTTCTTTTACTTGCACTTTAATACTTTTAAAAGTTTCGATAATATCTTTTTTCTTGCCTTCAGCTTTTGTCCAAGCTTCTACCTGCAAAATTTCTTCAAAAGCCACATTTAACCCCATCAAATCAAGTGTAGGCTTTATTTTATGAGCATAGGAATAGGCGTATTTATGATCCTTCTTTTTTATTCCTTCTTTAATTTGTTTTAAATCTTCTGGAACTTCTGTAACAAATAAGGTTAAAATTTGATTTACAAATTCAGGGTCATTATCTGAAAGCGCATAAACTTTCGAAAGGTTGTACTTTAAAGCCATTATTTTACTTGTATTCTGAATAATTTTTTATCTTCTAAAAAGCCTTCTAAAACATCATTTGGTTTTACAGCCGCAACACCTGCAGGCGTTCCTGTAAAAATAATATCTCCAATTTTTAAGGTAAAAAACTGAGACACGTGAGAAATCAATTCATCAATTTTCCAAAGCATCATATTTGAGTTTCCTTTTTGAACTGTTTCTGAATTGCTTCTTAATTCAAAATTAAGATTTTCCATAGAAACAAAATCAGTTTTTGGCAAAAAATCTCCAATAACTGCAGAACCGTCAAATGCCTTGGCTTTTTCCCACGGAAGTCCTTTTTCTTTCAATTTACTTTGCAGGTCTCGAGCAGTAAAATCGATTCCAACACTTATTTCATCATAATATTTATGAGCAAATTTTGGCTCAATATATTTCCCTACCTTATTAATCTTTACGATTATTTCAACTTCATGATGAACATCTTCAGAAAACTCCGGAATAACAAAAGGATGCTGCTTCAACAAAACCGCCGAATCTGGCTTCATAAAAACAACTGGCTCGCTTGGGCGTTCGTTTTTCAACTCTTCTATATGATTGGCATAATTCCTGCCGACACAGATAATTTTCATTCTTTTTTAAGTTACTGAGATACTGAGATGCTAAGATACTAAGAATCTAAAAAACTTAGAATCTCAGAATCTTAGCATCTTAGAAACTTATTTAGTATTTAATTTTCTTAATTTAATTGCTGTCAAAACTTTTTTGGTGTACAACGGAAAATCAGCATTTTGAATCCAGCTGAAATACCCTGGTTCTGTTTCTAGAACCTTCTCCACTTTAGCACCTTTATGTTTTCCAAAAGTAAAAATTTCTTCGTCATCTTTATCAAAAGCAATCATTCCTGCAAAATCGGCGATTTTTTTACGTGTCGTAAATTCAGACAAAGATTTCATGTCGTTCTCTAATTCTGGATAACGATCTAATTGCGCTTTCAAGATTTCGTATGTTGCCATTGTATCTGCTTCTGCCGAATGCGCATTGTCTAAACTTTTTCCACAATAAAATTTCAAAGCAGCACTTAAAGTACGCTCTTCCATTTTATGAAAAATAGTCTGCACATCTACAGAAACTTTGTTTTTCATATCAAAATCAACTCCTGCGCGAAGTAATTCTTCTGCTAAAAGCGGAATATCGAAACGATCTGAATTAAATCCGCCAAGATCACTGTCTTTTATCATATTATGAATATGCGGAGCCAGTTCTGCAAAAGTGGGTTCATTGGCTACTTTCTCGTCTGTTATACCATGAACTGCAGTTGTTTGTGGAGGAATTGGAATTGTTGGATTAACCAACCAGGTTTTACTTTCTTTGTTTCCGTTTGGAAAAACTTTGAATATTGAAATTTCTACGATTCTATCTTTACCGATATCAATTCCCGTTGTTTCGAGATCAAAAAAGCAAATTGGCTTGTTAAGTTTTAATTCCATTTCTAATTTTTATAAGTTTACAAATGTAATTTTTAAAGCGGAATATCTCTCTTTATTCTGATTTTTTTTGTCGAAAAATGCTTTCAATTAATCAATTTTAACTTTTCAAAAACAAGCTTTTAGTAAGTCTGCGTAGTACTGCTTAATTCTTTTCTTACAAAACAAAAAATCCGCCAAGTTTTAAACCTGTCGGATTTGAATTTATTTGTACTTTATTTTTAGAAATCTCTATCTACATCAAAAGCTTCTAAATATTCTGCTACTCTTTTCACAAAACTTCCTCCTAATGCACCATCTACAACTCTATGATCGTAAGAGTGCGATAAGAACATTTTCTGACGAATTCCGATAAAGTCACCTTCTGGAGTTTCAATTACCGCAGGCACTTTGCGAATAGCACCAAGCGCTAGAATTCCAACTTGAGGCTGATTGATAATTGGCGTTCCGAAAACACTTCCAAAAGTACCAACGTTTGTTACTGTGTAAGTTCCACCTTGCGTATCGTCTGGTTTTAGTTTTCCAGCTTTTGCACGGTTTCCTAAATCGTTAACCGCTTTAGCCATTCCAACAAGATTCAACTGATCTGCATTTTTAATTACAGGAACAATTAAATTTCCGTTTGGCAATGCTGCTGCCATTCCTAAATTGATATTTTTCTTTTTAATGATATAATCTCCGTCAACAGAAATGTTCATTCCTGGAAAATCTTTTAAAGCTTTTGCAACTGCTTCCATCATAATTGGAGTAAAAGTCAGTTTCTCGCCTTCTCTTTTTTCAAAAGCTGCTTTTACTTTATCTCTCCATTTTACAATATTCGTTACATCTACTTCAATGAAAGATTGCACGTGAGCCGAAGTCTGAACCGATGCTACCATGTAACCCGAAATCAGTTTACGCATTCTGTCCATCTCAACAATTTCGTCACCACCATTTACAGAAACCGGCACTGCCTGCTGGCTTTTTTGAACAACTGGCTCAACTGCTTTTGGAGCTTCAGCTTTTGGAGTTTCTGCAACAACTTTTGGAGCAACTTCAATTGTTTGCGGAGCTTGAATAGATCCCGATTTACGAGCTTCTACATATTTTAGAATATCTTCTTTAGTCACACGTCCATCTTTTCCAGAACCTGGAATGTTTTCGAGTTCGTTTAAAGAAAGACCTTCTTCTTTTGCAATATTTTTTACTAATGGAGAAAAGAATTTATCTGATCCTGAGAAATCTTGAGAAGTTACCGTTTCTTTAACCGATTCGATTGTTTTTTCGATTTCTGCAGCTTCTGCAGGAGCGGCAGTTTCTTGAACCGTATTTGCAGCTTCTGGAGTTGCTGTTTCTCCGCCTTCAGTTTCAATAATAGCAATAGTTTGCCCTACCTGCACTAAATCATCTTTACCAAACAATTGCTCAACTAAAATTCCTGATACTTCGCTAGGCACTTCGCTGTCAACTTTATCTGTTGCAATTTCGAGTACAGCTTCATCAGCCTCAATTTTGTCTCCAACTTCTTTCAACCAATTTGTAATAGTTGCTTCAGCGACACTTTCTCCCATTTTAGGAAGCTTTAATTCAAATCTTGCCATATTGTTAATCTAAAAGATGTTTTTGATTTTCAGATTGCGAAATTAATGAATATTTTAAACATAAATTTCATTTAATATAATTTTTTACTCGATTTTTACAATTTGCCCTCTGTCATTTCTAGAATTACTTCCAATAATAAAATGGGTATTTTTAGGCAAAACTTTAAAAGTAATACTCTTATCTTTAATAGTTTCTATGATTTCGATACATTTTTTGAATGAAATGTACTGATTATCCAAAATTATTTCGACGTTTTTTCCCTTAAAAATCAGGCACGAATTTACCATTTTTTCTTTCGGGATTTTTAAAAACTGGACTTTATTTTTTAAAATTAGGGCTATTTTGTGAGACAAATCTTCATTTAAAGAATAAAAAACATGCAATTCTGGATTTGGTTTTATTCTTGTTTTGCCTTGAAACATTTTTACAAAAGAGAAAAACCAAGTTCCGATTTGGATGAAGAAACTAAAAAACAGTGATTTCTTAAAATGCTTCTGATAAAAGAAATTCATAGCTTCCTGAAAACGCTTCATATATTTTTCGTCTTTTATGGTGCTTTCTCCTTTATAGTGCAAAACTGTAGTTTCGTGAAAGTAAAAATTTGCCTTTTGTTTTTGCAATGCCCTATACGATAAATCGATATCATCAGCATACATAAAACAATCTTCATCAAAACCTTTTAAATCTTCATAAAGCTCTTTTTTCAAAAGCATAAAAGCGCCAACGAGAATATCTACTTCCCCCGTTTCGTCTTCATCTAAATGCTGTGCGTAATATTGATTGAAGAGTTTGGATTTGGGAAAAACTTTATACAATCCGAAAATTTTGGTGAAAGCAACCCAAGGCGAAGGAATTCCGCGTTTGCTTTCTGGAAGAAACTCCCCTGTTCCATCAATTAATTTACAGCCAACAATTCCGAGATTTTTTTGCCTTTCGGCGAAAGCCAAAATCTTCGTAAAAGTATCTTCCGCAACGACGGTATCTGGGTTTAAAATACAAATATACTTTCCTTTCGCTTGACGAACACCAATATTATTGCCTTTCGGGAATCCAAAATTTTCTTTGTTTTCGATCAGTTTTACGTCTGGAAATTTTTCTTTCATCATCAAAACACTTTCGTCTGATGAGTTATTGTCAATCACAATAATTTCTGCATCGATTGCCGCAATTGCCTCCTGAACACTTAAAACGCATTGTTCTAGAAAGTAACGCACATTATAATTTAAAATGACAACCGATAACAGCATGAAAAATTGAATCTGTAGATTTTGTCCGAAGTTAGAAATTTTCTGATAACCCCAAACGCAGTGACCAATCGTTTTTACTAATTCCGTAATCTAATGCCAAATTACTGCCATTACGTTTATTCCATTTAATACGAATTCCGGTTCCAATAGCAGGATTCCATTTTTTAAATTGATAGGTATCTAACTTAGAAACCGAAGAAATATTAGTAAAAAAAACAGCACCAAAAAATCCGTTTCGACTTATGTCGGTCCTGTATTCGGTTTCAAAATAAATAAGAGCATTGCTTCGGTATCTATTTTTGGTAAATCCACGTCCTGTTTTGCCTTCACGATCCCAACCAATACTTGGCAAATCTAAGTAATGCGGTTTTCCGCCAAACGTTGACCAGTAAAAAGCTCTTGAAGCCCAAACTCGATGTTTGGTTTTACTGAAAGAATGATATTTTCGAGCATCAAAATACAAAGATTGCCATTTGTTTCCTTCTACACCGCTAGTGTTCATTCTAAAATCGGCTTCTATATACAAACCTTTTTCGGGATTAATAATGTTTTCCCTCGAATCGTAAAGTCCCTGCAAGGCAAAACCAAACGAAGTCTCGTTAGAGTAATCGCCATTCATATATTTGTAATAATCGGTTTCTCCGTCTATATAGGATTCTTCCGAAATATTTTTATAATTATCTAAAAGAAAGCCAACTCCCAAACGATAATTTCCAATAACCTGCCTGGTAATAAACTGATAAAAACGCCATTGCTGGTAATCGAGCGTTGACATTTCTTTATCTGAATTGTCTTCGCCCAATCCATAAGTATCTTGGGGATAAATCATGTAGCGATAATCTCCAATAAGACTCCATTTATTATCTTTTGAATAGATGTAAGACTGAATTGGAAATACAAATTGCTTAGTAAAACTAAAATAAGGCGAAAAAGTAACCTGAGACATTCTGGTTGTTTTGGGATCTCCTAAATAAAATGTTGTCAGAAAAGAAACCACCAAACCTGTGCTGGAATTAACACCAACTGGAACCGGCAATAAGGAAAAAGCTAGTTTTTTATTTCTTTCTGGACGAATGGTGTCCTGCTTATCAAAAACTCGATGAATAACATCCAAAATATCTCGTGTACCCACATTTGTGCTATCATTTTGAGCTTGACAAAACGATCCAATTAAAAATAAAACTACAATGTATTTATTTTTTAAACCATTCACACACAATATTTTAAAAACACCCTCTTACAAATTTAGAATTTTATTAAGAATATCAATCATTTTTTTATGCTAATCTGAATTACATAAAAAGTTATATTTGAAATGCTAAATTATTTGATTTTGAAAATCTTTGCTATGTTTCGCTATTGTCTTTTTCTTCCGTTGATTATGCTCTTTGGCTTTTCAGCAACCTATCAGAAAAATGAAATAAATCTTGTAAAAACAAACAAATGGTTCATTGCTGGGCCTTCTGTAGAAAATGAAGACATGCTGAATAAATTCCGCCTACAAAATGGAATGGTTAGCGTTACAACAAATGACAACCCTAAGGGTGAAATAGAATTGAATGTCACGATTACTCCCTCTGAAACCAATGACGGAATTCCCGCAAATCTTTCAGACGATTCTAAATACCTCAAAATTACTTATCAATCTACACAAATTATAAAACTGCAAGCGAGAGAGGGCAATCAAGAAGGCACCGGTTGTGCGCACGGAGGTTCACATCCAAGAGTTTCTATACCTGCTTCTCCTAAACGCTTTTCTACAATAAAAATTCTATGGTCAGATTTCAGACAAGATGAACTCCCTGACGGAAAACTTTTAAACATTCATAATTTATGCAAGCTTAATTTTGTCAATTACAATCCTACTTCAGGTTCTGTTCTGAAGATAAAATCGGTGAGTTTTTAGTTTTTTTGTTTCAGGTTTCAGGTTTCAAGTTTTATCCGGAACTTGAAACATTGTCTTTTTTTTCTGCAAAATACGCAAGTTTTTGTTCTATGTTCCACTCACTACAAACGCAAAGTTCGCAAAGCTTTAAAAAACTTTGCGAACGTTGTGTATATCGTTGCGCTCTTTGCGGTTAAGTTCAACAACATGAAACTTGAAACTTGAAACCTGAAACTTGAAACCTTAAAGATGCAGCTGAATTTTATATCGATTCAAGATTTTCATAACATAAAGCATAATGATAGAAAATACTAAAGACCAAATAATTCCAAGAACTCCTTCTCTAAAATATCCGGGAATAATATGAAGATTAAACGCTTTACAGAAATAATAAATCACGCCTGGCAAAATATAAATCAATAACGGATTTGCCGCTGCAGGCATAAAAAATTCACTCCATTTGGTTTGTTTTTTAACTTCCATCAGCCAATACAACAAATAGAACAAAACGGTACATATTGCTGCCGAAAACATTGTCCACGATGGTGTTCCTTTAATTTTTGAAATTCCAAAGTAAGGACGAAGCAAAATAGCCGTGATTGTAAATAGCGCAACAAAACCAATTACAGACCAGTTGATTTTGGAACTGATTTTTCGATCAAAAAACAATAACGAAACTATTATTCCTGCTGAAGCTAAAGAAGCATGCGTTAAATGTCCAGCTATAAAACTCAACCAAGAAGTATTTTGTACAAAAGAATTTTCCGTTAGATTAAGCGAATTCATTGCAACAGAAAAAACTAAAAATGCAATCATTGCCCATAAATTTCCAGAAACTAACCAATAATAAACTACTGTAAAAAGATACGCCCAACCGATTAATCCGAGTATTCCCCACCATTTTGGAGTCATTCCTCGATCTCCAGTTTCTTGAACATATAAAAAATACAGTGTTACTAGAACTAAAATCCCTCCGTATTGAAGTATGCTTTTTAACCATAAAGGAAAATCTTTTGGATATTTATTCCAAATCGGAATTGGCATCGCATAGGCTAAAAGCCCCCAAAACGCAGGTGCGATTATCATTTTAGAAGCGTCGTAGCCATATTCGGCATTGACCATAAAAACGCCAATTACAATAAGAGCAATGGCTCTTTTAAGAGTATGTGTCCAAATTGTTTTCGGGCTGTCACCTTTTATCAATCTGGCATTAAAAGCAAACGGAATAGACATTCCAACAATGAATAAAAAAGCAGGGAAAACTAAATCAACAAAAGTCATTGCATCGGCATCTGCGGGCATATGTTTTAACCATTGCGGCACATTTTGAATGCTCGCAAGCTCATTTACAAAAATCATTACAAAAATGGTAATTCCACGTAAAGCATCAATAGAAATAATACGCTGATTAAACAGATTCTCTTTTATTTTCACAATTTTTTACTTTTTTACTAAAAATCAAATATAACATAAATCTAAAATGTCTTGTTACAAATTCTAGATTAATTTTGCACGCTATAAAACTGATTTATACTTTTTTGTTACATGTTATCATTCCTAAAACCAAAACCCATATTAAAAGAACTGCTTGACGGAAGTTTTGTTGACATTCATTCTCATATTTTACCAGGAATTGATGACGGAGCAAAAAACATAAAAAAATCAGTTGACCTGGTTTCGTCTTTACAAGAGATTGGGGTTTCTCAAATTATTACGTCGCCGCATATTAGTCATTATGTTTGGAATAATTCTCCAGAAATCATAGCGTCTAAACTTCTGGAAACAGAAAAAGCGTTAGAAGAAAATAAAATTGAAATTCCTGTTCGAGCTGCAGCAGAATACCTCATCGATAGCTGGTTTGAGAATCACTTTAAAGAAGAAAAACTTCTGACTTTGAAAGACAATTATATCTTAGTCGAAATATCGTATCAAAATGCTCCTTTAAATATTTACAAAACTATCTTTGAGATACAATTGGCTGGTTATATCCCTGTTTTGGCTCATCCAGAACGTTATCTCTTTTATCACAATAAATTTTCTGAATACGAGAAGTTAAAAAATGCAGGGTGTCTTTTTCAGCTAAATCTGCTTTCTACTGTTGAGTATTACGGTTCTAAAATTGCAAAAGTTACCGACGAACTTTTAGCGAAAGGAATGTACTCTTTTTGCGGAACAGATGTTCATCATAAAAAACATATCGAAGCTTTTGACAGCAAGTTAAAGATTAAAAACATTCAATCTTTAAAAGAAGTAATTGCGAATAATCAGTTTTTTAAATTTTAAAAAAGCTTAATAAGCGTTTTCTTCGCCTTTAAAAATATTAATTATCGTTTTTATAATAATCTTAATATCAAGCAGGAAACTCCAGTTTTCGATATACCAAATATCATATTCCACTCTGTTTTCCATATCGCTTAACACTTTTGTCTCTCCTCTATAACCATTGACTTGAGCCCATCCAGTAATTCCTGGCTTAGCATATTGTCGAACCAGATAATTATTAATAAGATCACTGTATTCTTTGGCAAGATTAACCATATGCGGTCTTGGTCCTACGACTGACATGTCTCCCCAAAAAACATTGAAAAACTGAGGCAGCTCATCGATACTTGTTTTACGAATAAAAGCTCCAAATTTTGTTATACGGCTATCGCCTTTTTCTGCTTGTTTATTATGAGCAAGTCCGTTTACATACATGCTTCTAAATTTCAAACATACAAATGATCGATTATCTCTACCCGATCTTTTTTGTTTAAAAAACACAGGGCCTGGAGATTCGATTTTTATAATAAGTGTGATAATCGGAAACAACCAAGGAAAAATTAGCAGGATTACCAAACTTGAAAAACAGACATCAAAAATCTTTTTCAAAAGTCTGTTTGAAGCAAATTCTAAGGGTTCTGTACGAAACATTAATACAGGAGTATTTTCGTAAAAAGCCACCTCAACTTTACTTGCTTTTGTGTACAGTTGAAAATCTGGAATAAACTTAATTCGAACCATTTTCTGCTCGCAGATTCTTGTGAGTTCATTAATTATTTCGATATTATCAATATGCAGTGCGACATACATTTCATCTACTTCATTCTCGTCCAAAAATGTTTCGATACCTTCAAACTTTCCGATAATAAGAGTAGGATCAACAATATTACCCTCCTTTTTTTCATCAAAAAAGCCTAAAAATCGATATCCGTAAGTTAAATCTCTAGCTAATACTTTTCGAATTTTTTCTCCAGATTCGTTTGCTCCAACAATTATAAAAGTTTTAAAATTGTATCCTTTTGCTCGAACATATTTTAAAAGTTTCATCGAGAAATATCGAGAAAACATAAGCAATCCGAAAAAGATCATGTAGAAATAAACTAAGCGAAGCCTAGAAATGTCGGTGTATTTTAGATAAACCACAAATATAGAAACCAAGGCAGCATGGATTGAAATCTTTTTGATTGTTCTCCATAATATCGATTCTATCGGCTCTACTCTCACGCTTCGATTAGAATCTTTTTGAAGCAATAACGCCACCCATATTAAAATTGCTAAAAGCGAAATTGTTCTTTCTTCTTTAGACAATAATTTATCCAAATCCCCAAACCTTGCCAACGCAGAAAGCAGCGTGGCAGAATTTAATAAAATGACATCAACTACTACAAACAAAAGTTTATAATACCGTGAAATTCTAAAGTGTGATAATTCTTGTAAAATTTTCATGTCGGGGCGAAATCTTATCCAAAAGGAATAAAAAAGACTTTTATAATAAAAGTGCTGCAAAATAACATTTAAATTATATTTTTTGATACTTATTTCATTCTAATTATTTAAAACTTTACTTTTATGTTATGCTGACCTAATAGTGCAATCATGCTTAAAATTATTTTTTTCTTTTTAACAATTACTTCCGTTTATTCCCAAATTCCTGGCTGTACCGATCCGCAAGCAGAAAACTACAGTTCATCATCTCTACAAAATAATGGTAGCTGCAATTACAAAAGTCTAAAAATCAAACCTGTATATTCTTATCATCTTAGCGATTCTATACGAGAAACCTCTGGCTTAATTGCTTTTCAAAATTTACTCTGGACACATAACGATGATCATGACACCGCAATTTATGGATTGGATACTTTAGGAAAAATCAAAAAGAAAATTATTCTTCCCGAAACTATCAATCACGATTGGGAAGAAATCTCGCAAGATAGCACACATCTTTATATCGGCGATTTTGGCAATAATTATTCTGGAAATAGAACCGATTTGAAAATTCTTAAAATTGAAAAAAGATCTTTTTTAGAAGAAAATCCGAAAATTGAAACCATCCTATTTTCTTATTCTGACCAAACTAATTTTTCTCTATCAAAACCAAACAAAACCGATTTTGATTGTGAAGCATTTATTGTTTCCAAAGACAGCATCTACCTATTTACCAAGCAATGGAAATCGTCTAAAACCAATATTTACGCTTTGCCAAAGCAAGAAGGAACACAAATTGCAAAACTCAAAGCAACAATTGATACCAAAGGTCTGGTTACTGGTGCCACTTATTTAGAAAACAAAAAACTAATTACTTTGTGCGGCTATACCAAAGTAGGAAAACCTTTTTTATATCTGCTCTACGATTTTAAAGATCAAGATTTTTTATCTGGAAATAAAAGGCGAATCGATTTAAAACTTCCTTTTCATCAAATTGAAGGAATTGCGACGAAAGATGGTTTACATTATTTTTTAACGAATGAATCTCTTGTTCGAAAACCAGTTATAAATGTTCCTCAGCAAATTCATTATTTCGATTTAAGTTCCGTTCTAAGGTTGTATCTCCATAAATAATTCGCAAATGCAAGATAATAGTTTACTTTTGCAGAAAGTTATGTTTTAGAAAACATTCATAACTCATAATTTATAACTTATAATTACAAAGTGAATTACTTATCAGTCGAAAATATATCAAAGTCATTTGGAGAAAGAGTCCTTTTTGACAACATTTCTTTTGGAATTAATAAAGATCAAAAAATCGCTTTCATTGCAAAAAATGGTTCTGGAAAAACAACCATAATGAGCATTATTAATGGTTTGGAAGAACCAGATACTGGGCAAGTTGTTTTAAGAAAAGGAATCAGAATGGCATTTCTATCGCAAGACAATAATCTTCAAGATGAACTTACGATCGAAGAAAGTATTTTTGCCTCAGATAACGAAACGCTTAAAGTTATTGAAGCTTATGAAAAGGCTTTAGAAAATCCTGCTGACGAAGAAGCTTACCAAAAAGCTTTTGATGCTATGGATCAGCATAATGCATGGGATTTTGAAACGCAATACAAACAGATTTTATTCAAATTAAAGCTGGAAGATTTCAAACTTAAAGTTAAAAATCTTTCTGGAGGACAGAAAAAACGTCTTTCTCTAGCCATAATTCTAATCAATCGTCCTGATTTATTGATTCTAGATGAGCCAACCAACCACTTAGATCTAGAAATGATCGAATGGCTGGAAAGTTACTTTGCCAAAGAAAACATCACTTTGTTTATGGTAACGCACGACCGTTTCTTTTTGGAGCGCGTTTGTAACGAAATTATAGAACTAGACAACGGAAAACTATACCAATACAAAGGAAATTATTCTTACTACCTACAGAAAAAAGAAGAAAGAATCACTTCTGAAAATGCTAGTGTTGACAAGGCTAAAAACTTGTTTGTAAAAGAATTAGAATGGATGCGCCGCCAGCCAAAAGCGAGAACAACCAAATCTAAATCACGTCAGGATGACTTTTACATTATTAAAGAAAAAGCGCAAAGCCGACGAAAAGAAAATAAAGTTGAGCTTGAAATTAACATGGAAAGAATGGGAAGCAAAATCATTGAGCTTCATAAACTTTCTAAAAAATTCAAAGACCGCGTTATTCTTGACAATTTCAGTTTTGATTTTCAACGTGGAGAAAGAATCGGAATTATTGGTAAAAACGGAACTGGAAAATCGACCTTCTTAAATCTTTTGACAGGAACAATTCCTCCAGACAGCGGACGTGTTGTTAAAGGAGATACTATAAAAATTGGATATTATACACAGTCTGGAATTAACCCAAAACCAGGTCAGCGTGTTATTGATATTATAAAAGAGTACGGAGAGTATATTCCGTTGACAAAAGGAAAAATTATTTCGGCTTCGCAATTATTGGAGCGTTTTCTTTTTGATGCCAAAAAACAATATGATTACGTTGAGAAATTAAGTGGTGGAGAATTAAAGCGTTTATACTTGTGTACGGTTTTAATTCAGAATCCGAACTTCTTGATTCTAGATGAGCCTACAAACGATTTGGATATTGTAACGCTAAACGTTCTAGAAAGTTTCCTTTTAGATTACCCAGGATGTTTATTGGTAGTTTCGCACGACCGTTATTTTATGGATAAAATTGTCGATCATTTATTTGTCTTTAGAGGTCAAGGCGAAATAGAAAATTTCCCAGGAAACTATTCTGATTTCCGTGCTTACGAAGACAGTGCTGATGTTGCTCAAAAAGAAGAAAACAAAGCAGAAAAGAAAGAATGGAAACAAAATAATCCAACCGGAAATCTAAGTTTTAACGAACAAAAAGAATATCAGAAAATCGAAAGAGAAATTAAAGATTTAGAAGCTGAAAAAGCCAAAATCGAACAATTATTCTCTGACGGAAAAATTGCAGATGCCGATATCGAGAAAAAAGCAAACGAACTTCAAAACATAATTAATAAAATCGAAGCAAAAGAAGAACGCTGGTTTGAACTTTCTGCTAAACTTGAAGGATAGATTTTTTGTTTCAAGTTTCAGGTTTAAAGTTTCAAGTTTTACTTTTTAAAAGAATTATTACACTGAAAACCGAGACTAAGACAAAAAACAATTTTAATATATTTAAGCTCTTTAAACAAATATCACAATGAAAAAACTATTAGCCGCAGTATTTACTTTAACCTTATTTATTTCTTGCAACAACACGGAAAAAGATACAGAAAAAGACACATCTGAACCAGCAAAAGATTTCACAGAACAAAACGAACAGGACATTAAAGATTATTTAGCCAAAAATAATTTAACTGCAACCAGAACCGATTCAGGCCTTTATTATATCATTACAGAACCAGGTAATGGCGCTCAACCAACTTCTACTTCTAATGTAACTGTTGCTTATAAAGGTTATTATACAAACGGAAAAGTTTTTGATCAAAGTAAAGATGCAGGAATTTCATTTGGTTTAAATCAAGTAATTAAAGGTTGGACAGAAGGTATCCCTCATTTTAAAGAAGGAGGATCTGGAGTTCTATTAATACCATCTCGTTTAGGTTACGGAAGTTATGATTACATGACAATACCGGGAGGTTCGGTACTTATTTTCGACGTAAAATTGATTAAAGTAAATTAATCTTTCATTCTAAATTTCTAGATGCTTTTTCAAATAAAATCTTATCTAAGCTTTCTTTGGCATTCTAAGAACGAACATGCCGTTCATTCGCCGTTTGTTTTTAATTTACTGACAAAATGTTTTTATGATAAGAAAACAAAACCTGAATATGCAATTCTAAAAAAATATAGAAAATCGCTTTTAGAAAATAAAAACTTCATTGAAGTAACCGATTTTGGAGCAGGCTCCAGAGTTTTTAAATCAAATCGAAGACAAATTTCTAAAATTGCACAAACAGCAGGAATTTCGCCAAAACGAGCAGAATTGCTGTTTCGTGTTACCAATTACTTTAAGCCAGGAAATATTTTAGAAATAGGAACTTCTTTGGGTTTGGCAACTTCTGCCCTAGCTTTAGGAAACCCAAAAGCAAAAGTCGTTACTATTGAAGGCTGTCCAAATACTGCAAAAGTTGCCCAAAATCAATTGACTGAATTTGATTGTAATAATATTGAAAATGTAATTTCTGAGTTTGAATCTTTTTTAATTTCCGAGAACATTCAAGCAACAAATTACAACCTAATATATTTTGACGGAAATCATTCTAAAAAAGCAACTCTAGGTTATTTTGACCTTTTACTACCAACGATCGACAATGATTCTGTATGGATTTTCGACGATATTCATTGGTCAGAAGACATGGAAGAAGCTTGGGAAATCATCAAAAATCATCCTCAAGTAAAAGTTACGATTGATACTTTTCAATGGGGATTTGTATTCTTTAGACGAGAACAACTGAAAGAGCATTTTATAATTCGAGCATAAAAAAAGACGATCATTTCTGATCGTCTTTTTCATTTTCTAATTCAAAATTTTAAAATCTTATTTTTTTGCGTCTTTGTTTTCTTCAGATTTAGCTCCCATTCTATTTACAGTATACATTGGTGCAAATTTTACTTTCAAACCAGCAATTTTACGATTATCTTCAGCTGTTAAACCTTCTTTTTCAACTGTATTTTTACGGCTGTCAAGAGCTTCATACATTAATTTGATTTCATCCCAGTCTTCTCTAGAATATTTATCTTTATTATTTTCTACAGTATGAACAAACTGCTGATAAACGCTATGAATGTTTTGGGCATTAACCCAATTAAAACTCATATCATCACCAATTTTTCCTGCACCAAACAACGCATCTCTTAACTGTTGTTTCGGACTAGGAGCTGGAGGGGCAAATTGGGCGGTCATTTCATTTTTAAATTCCTCGTACTTAATTTTACTTGCATTTATTTTTTCTGTTGCGGCAGCATTATCTTTAATATCAGCCAACGCAGCTTGCGCTTCGGTAGATCTTCTATCATATTCTGCTTCTACACTTTTCCAATTCTCTTTTAAGTCAGCAGCTGCCACATTTTTAACAGAGTCAACATAGATTACATAGTTCTCTACTGTTTTTTGAGCTCTTTCTTGTTTTTCATCTTTACACGATGTTAACCCTAATACTAATAAAGCAATTCCTGTAGCTATTTTGATATTTTTCATAATCTTGATTATTTAATTAATTGATTAATCAAATTTACCAAACGCTTTTCTTAATAAATTACATTATTATCATGTTTTTAAAATTAAAAACATCTTAAAACTATAAAAAACACAAAACAATGATAATATTGCAAAATATTTTAAAAAAGATATAACATTATTCTCTTTTAAAAATATATTATATAAAAACGTATTTACGAAAGAGGTTTTGTAACAAAAACCAATTCTGAACTACTTATCCTTTTTATTGAAAAGTGTTTTGTACTTTTAAATCCAAAATTGTAAAAAAAAATGGCTGAACCATTAATTAAAATAACCGACATCAAACGAAATTTTACTTTAGGAAATGAAATCGTTTATGTTTTAAAAGGAATAGATCTAGAAATACAAAAAGGCGAATACGTTGCTTTAATGGGACCTTCCGGATCAGGAAAATCTACATTAATGAATTTATTAGGCTGTTTAGACACTCCAACTTCAGGTCGTTATATTTTAAATGGAAAAGATGTAAGCAAAATGAAAGATGATGAACTGGCAGAAATCAGAAATAAAGAAATTGGTTTCGTGTTTCAGACTTTCAATCTTTTGCCAAGAACTACGGCTTTAGATAATGTTGCCTTACCCATGATTTATGCTGGTTACGGAAAATCTGAAAGAATTGCTCGTGCCACAGAAGTTTTAAAACAGGTTAATCTTGCCGACAGAATGGATCACCAGCCAAACCAGCTTTCTGGAGGACAGCGTCAGCGTGTTGCGGTTGCAAGAGCATTAGTCAACAGACCCTCTATTATTCTAGCCGATGAGCCAACTGGAAACTTAGACAGTAAAACCTCTGTAGAAATTATGAAGCTTTTTGGAGATATTCATGCACAAGGAAATACTGTAATACTAGTAACTCACGAAGAAGATATTGCCGCTTATGCACATAGAATTATTCGTTTGCGAGATGGTCTAATTGAAAGCGACACGAGAAAAACTGTTTAATCGTTTATTTGGTTAATCGTTTAATCGGAAAAAAACTTATAATTTCAGTTCAATCCAGATAAATTCTAGGGATAGAATCTAGAAAAATAAGCTCAAAGAAGAGAAAACTTAGCATCTCAGAACCTTAGCATCTTTAAAAAAAATGAAAGTATATACCAAAACAGGCGATAAAGGAACAACGGCTCTTTTTGGAGGAACGCGTGTACCAAAAGACCATATTAGAATTGACAGTTATGGAACTGTTGACGAATTGAATTCTTATATCGGATTGATTCGCGATCAGGAAATGGATTCTCATTATAAAACTATTTTAATCGAAATTCAAGACCGCCTTTTTACTGTTGGTGCCATTTTGGCAACTCCACAAGAAAAAGAAGTTTTGAAAAACGGGAAACTTCGTTTAGAAAATCTCGGCATAATTGATTCGGATATCGAATTACTGGAAAACGAAATAGATAAAATGGATGAAAGCCTTCCGCCAATGACTCATTTTGTTTTACCAGGCGGCCATCCTACCGTGTCACATTGTCATATAGCGCGCTGTATTTGTCGTCGCGCAGAACGTTTAGCAGTGCATTTAAGCCATAATGAACACGTTCCTGAAATAGCAATCACGTACTTAAACCGACTTTCTGACTACCTTTTTGTCTTGGCACGAAAGTTGTCCTCAGACTTAAAAGCGGAGGAAGTGAAATGGATACCCAGAAAATGAATTTTCTGAAAATTCCAAATTTTTGAAATCCCAAATTCCAAGAGAAAAATTTAAATTCTTTTGAATTTATAAAAAACAAAAAAAGCCTTCCAACATTGGGATTTGGAATTTAAATATTGGTTTTTAAACTTCTTTTTTGAAGTTTGGAATTTAAAAATTGGAATTTAATAATCGACGTTCTTAAATTTTATTAAAATAAATCAAAATTTACTTGTCTTTTTCAGTAAAA
The DNA here is from genome assembly GCF_002303885.1 of Flavobacterium sp. ACN2. Taxonomy (GTDB): domain Bacteria; phylum Bacteroidota; class Bacteroidia; order Flavobacteriales; family Flavobacteriaceae; genus Flavobacterium. The sequence goes on from NZ_MRCM01000017.1 coordinate 117,731, forward strand.
AATTTATTTTTGCACAAACTAAACAGATAACAGATGTATTGGACATTAGAATTAGCATCTTATTTAAGTGATGCGCCATGGCCTGCTAACAAAGATGAACTTATAGACTACGCTATCAGAGCAGGTGCTCCATTAGAAGTAGTAGAAAACCTTCAATCAATCGAAGACGAAGGTGAGATATATGAATCAATGGAAGAAATTTGGCCTGATTATCCAACAGACGAAGATTATCTTTGGAATGAGGATGAATATTAAAAAATAAACCAAAGGAAAAAGTCTCTCATCATAGAGACTTTTTTTTTGGTTCAAATACATATATATAATAAAGAAATACAATAAATCATGAGTTTCATAAACAGTATTATTAAAGTCTTTGTCGGCGATAAGTCGCAGAAAGATGTCAAAGCTTTACAACCTTACTTAAACAAAATTAAAACATTCGAAGCTCCTTTAATGAGTCTATCAAACGACGAGTTAAGAGGAAGAACCGTTTATTTTAAAGACAGAATAAAAGAAGCTAGAGCTGATAAAGATGCTAAAATTGCTTCGCTTAAAGCAGAAGTAGAAAACATCGAAGACATCGATAAAAGAGAAGACATTTATGATGCAATAGATGCTCTTGAAAAAGAGGCTTATGAAATCTCTGAAAAAACTTTATTGGAAATTCTTCCAGAAGCGTTTTCTGTAGTAAAAGAAACGGCTCGTCGTTTTAAAGAGAACTCTCATATTGAAGTTACTGCAACTCCAAAAGACCGCGAATTCTCAGCAACAAAATCATACATTACTATTGATGGCGAAAAAGCGATCTGGGCAAACAAATGGAATGCTGCTGGAAAAGACATCACTTGGGACATGATTCACTATGATGTTCAGTTAATTGGTGGTATGGTATTACACGAAGGTAAAGTTGCTGAAATGCAAACGGGAGAAGGTAAAACTTTGGTTGCTACTCTTCCACTTTATTTAAATGCTTTGACTGGAAATGGAGTTCACTTAGTAACAGTGAATGACTACTTGGCAAAACGTGATAGTACTTGGAAAGCTCCTTTATTCGAATTCCACGGTTTATCTGTTGATTGTATCGATAATCACCAGCCAAGTACAGAGCAAAGAAAAAAAGCTTACGATGCTGATATTACTTACGGAACTAACAATGAGTTTGGTTTTGATTACTTAAGAGATAATATGGCGCACTCTCCAAGCGATTTAGTGCAGAGAAAACACAATTTTGCAATTGTCGACGAGGTTGACTCTGTATTAATTGATGATGCTAGAACACCTCTTATTATCTCTGGACCAGTTCCTCAAGGAGATCGTCACGAATTCAACGAATTGAAACCAAAAATCGAAAACTTAGTTGCACAACAACGTCAGTTAGCGAATGGTTTCTTGGCTGAAGCTAAAAAATTAATTAAAGAAGGTAATACTAAAGATGGAGGTTTCCAATTATTAAGAGCTTACAGAAGTTTACCTAAAAATAAAGCATTAATTAAATTTTTAAGTGAAGAAGGAATTAAACAATTGCTTCAAAAAACTGAAAATCAATACATGCAAGATAACAATCGCGAAATGCACAAAGTAGACGAAGCTTTGTATTTTGTGATTGAAGAGAAAAACAATCAAGTAGAATTAACAGACAATGGTATTAAATACCTTTCTGGAGATACTGATGCAGATTTCTTCGTTTTACCAGACATTGGAACAGAAATCGCTGCAATTGAAAAACAAAAATTAGATAAAGACGCTGAAGCTGAAGCCAAAGAAAGATTATTCCAAGATTTTGGAGTAAAAAGCGAGCGTATTCATACTCTTACTCAGCTTTTAAAAGCATATGCTTTATTTGAAAAAGATGTAGAGTACGTTATCATGGACAACAAAATTATGATTGTCGATGAGCAAACAGGTCGTATCATGGACGGGCGTCGTTATTCAGACGGTCTTCACCAAGCGATCGAAGCAAAAGAAAACGTAAAAATCGAAGCTGCAACTCAAACTTTTGCAACTGTTACATTACAGAATTACTTCAGAATGTACAACAAACTGGCTGGTATGACTGGTACAGCTGTTACAGAAGCAGGAGAGTTATGGCAGATTTATAAATTGGATGTTGTTGAAATTCCAACAAACCGTGGAATTGCAAGAATTGACAAGGAAGATTATATCTACAAAACAACACGTGAGAAATTCAACGCTGTAATCGAAGATGTTACTGAACTATCTCAAGCTGGAAGACCAGTATTAATAGGAACAACTTCTGTAGAGATTTCAGAATTATTAAGCCGTATGCTTAAAATGAGAGGAATCACACACAACGTATTGAACGCTAAAATGCACAAGCAAGAGGCACAAATCGTTGAAGAAGCGGGTAAAGCTGGAGTTGTAACTATTGCAACAAACATGGCTGGTCGTGGTACCGATATTAAATTATCTCCAGAAGTAAAAGCTGCAGGAGGTTTAGCAATTGTTGGTACAGAGCGTCATGATTCTCGTCGTGTAGACAGACAGTTACGTGGTCGTTCTGGTCGTCAAGGAGATCCAGGAAGTTCTCAATTCTATGTTTCTCTTGAAGACAACTTAATGCGTTTATTCGGTTCTGAAAGAGTTGCGAAAGTAATGGACAGAATGGGATTGAAAGAAGGTGAAGTTATTCAGCATTCTATGATGACTAAATCTATCGAACGTGCTCAGAAAAAAGTAGAAGAAAACAACTTTGGTGTTCGTAAACGTTTATTAGAATATGATGACGTAATGAACTCTCAACGTGAAGTAGTTTACAAACGTCGTCGTCACGCATTGTTCGGAGAGCGTTTGAAACTGGATATCGCGAATATGCTTTACGATACTTGCGAATTAATCGTAAGCAACAGTAAAGTAACAAATGATTTTAAAGGATATGAGTTTGATTTAATTCGTTATTTCGGAATCACTTCTCCAATCTCTGAAGCAGATTTCTTAAAATTATCTGATATTGAAGTTACTGGAAAAGTGTACAAAGAAGCTTTAGCTTTCTATACTGAAAAAACAGAAAGAAGCGCTAGAGAAGCTTTCCCAATTATCAAAGGAGTTTACGAAGAGCCAAACAATCATTTTGAAAGAATCGTAGTTCCATTTACAGACGGAATCAAAACTTTGAATGTGGTAACTGACTTGAAAAAAGCTTATGATAGCCAAGGTGCTCAATTAATTGCTGATTTCGAGAAAAACATCACACTTTCTATTGTGGATGAAGCTTGGAAAAAACACTTACGTAAAATGGACGAATTGAAACAATCTGTTCAATTGGCTGTTCACGAACAAAAAGATCCATTGCTTATTTACAAATTAGAAGCTTTCAACTTGTTTAGAGGAATGTTGGATAACGTTAACAAAGAAGTTATTTCATTCTTATTCAAAGGTGATTTACCAGCTCAAAACGCTCCTGAAATTCACGAAGCAAGAGAAGTCGCTCGTCCAAAAGAAAATTTACAATTAAGTAAAGACGAAATCCCAAATAGCGAAAGCATCAACCGTGAAGCTGGAGAAACTCAACAACGTCAAGTTACAGAAACTATCGTTAGAGATATGCCAAAAATCAACAGAAATGATACGGTTGTAGTTCAAGAAGTTGCTACTGGTAAAACAGAAACAATGAAGTACAAAAAAGCTGAAGCTTTAATAGCAGCTGGAACTTGGGTTTTAATTAACTAATAATATTTTAAGTATTCAGTCGCAGGCACAGTTTACAGTATAGGCTGATACTTATAAATTCCATAAAAAAAGACCGATAGTTTCAACTATCGGTCTTTTTTTATGGAAAATTATCTTTATTTCCAATTCACTCCCTCGTCCTAAAACTGAGACTGAGACTGATCACTAAATACTGAACACTAATCCCTCGGGTTATCCTGATAATAACGTTCTTCAATTCGTTTTATATCTTTGATAGAGTTTTTCGCCCAAAGTAAGCGTTTTACTAAAATTTCTTCCTCTGTCAATTTCCAATTAATATCAGATCTGCGAAGTCTATTGGTTAAACTTTGAATGATAATGGCAGCCGACACAGAAATATTTAAACTTTCTGTAAAACCAACCATAGGTATTTTTAAGAAACCATCGGCGTTGTCCATAATTTCTTGTGACAATCCTTCTTTTTCTGTTCCAAAGAATAAAGCACTTGGTTTTGTAATATCGAAATCTTCCAACATGCAATCTTTCTCGTGCGGAGTAGTCGCAATAATTTGATATCCTTTACTTTTTAAATCGGAAAGGCATCCTGAAACCGAATCAAATCGATTGATGTCAACCCATTTTTGCGCACCCAAAGCAATTTCTTTGTCGATTCTTTTTCCAAAACGCTGTTCAATTACATTTAATTCCTGAATTCCAAAAACTTCACAGCTTCGCATTACTGCGCTTGTATTGTGCATTTGATAAACATCTTCTACTGCAACTGTAAAATGCTTTGTTCTATTTTCTAGTACTTTTAAAAAATTAGCTTTTCTGTTTTCTGTCAATATATTTTCTAAGAATGCGAGGTAATCTAAATCAATCATTTTATTTATGTTTGGCGCAAAAATAATAAATAAAAGAGAAAGAAGACTTCACCTTATTTTTCAGCCTGTCAAATCTGCAATAAAATTGACATTAAGTTTTTCGTGCAAAGCATGAAGCTGAGCCAAATTCACAGACAAAATATCGTCTTTATATGAATCTCCCGTAAAAACTGCTTGTTCATTTTTAGAATGTTTTTTAAGACGTTCCAGCATAGCGTTCAATTCACTTTCAGAAAAATCAACATTAATAAAAGCTATGAATCGCTCTATTACATTCTTCATTCCATCATTGTAATTAAGCATTATTATATTTTGGTCTCTTTCGTAAAAATCTAGAAAACTTTGAAAATACTTCTCTAAAACCAAAACTTGATATTGCTGAAAACTTACTTCTTCAACTTCTTTAGAAGTGATTCCGAAAACACTTGAAGGAATTAAATTTGGAATCATGTGCATGCCTGCCATTTTTTGATGCGATCTCAAAACTTCTCCTGGATTTCGGTACAATAATGCAAACGGAATTTCAGGAAAAACAGATCTTAAATAAGAAGCTTTAAAAATACTCCAAGCATCTAGTTTTATAATCAAATGTTTTTGTTCAGAAAATCTTTTTTGCCCTAAGAATCTCAAAACCGATTTCAGCAAAGTGGTTTTCATGGCGGAATCAAAAGCATTACTTCTTAAAATCTGATCGATGATAGGAGCTTCAGAAACCATTATATTTTCAGATGAAGTGGCAAGAGACTGACTCAACATGGTAGATCCGCATCTTGACACATGAAAAACCAATCCTTTTAATTCTACAAAATCGAGTTCTTTAGACCAGTCAATAATATTCTCTGCTGTACTTATTAATTTAAATGATTTTGAATTGTAGTCATGGCTTTGGCATTTTACAATGGTTTCTTCAAAAAAAGGTTCTGCAAATGGTATATCAGCAAAATAAGTCCATTCGAAATAAACCTCATTATCTTTTTCGATCAATTTAATCGGAATCCAATTTGAAATAAAATCTTTTACCTTTTCCATTTTATTATTTCATTTGAGATTGAAGTTCGGCAATAATCTTATCATTTGTCTCCGATGGATTTCTAGAAAGCTCCGCAATAACTTGTCTTTTCACTTCGTCTGAACATTCATATTTTGGCACATAATTCAGATCAAAACCCATTTTAGAAAATAATTCATCAGACCATTCATTTCTAATGCAATCCAAAGTTAAATGAATTCTAGGTTCTGGGCTTTTGTTCAGCACGCTATGTGGCAACTGAAAATTGGCGTACCAGCATTCTCCCATTTTCATTGGAACTTTCTGATGATTGACATAAAAATAAACTTCCGAGTTTGTAATAATTGGAACATGAATTCTAAAAAATCCATCTTCATATGAAGTATCATTATCAACATGTTCTTTAATTTCGCTATTAGGCCCAAGTCTTAATAATCTTACGGCCTCTTTTTCGCATTCAAACCAATCCATTATTTCTTTAAAATAAGAGCAACTGTCAAGCAAAGTCGTATTTTTATACTCTTTATCTGGAAAAGAAAAAATATCATTCTCTAAACCCGATTGCGATCGTAAAGAAACACTTGTCCAATTTCCTTCATATCGATTGGTATTAAAATGTGGTGTCCATAAATTGGTTTCGCAAATCAATAAATCATTTTGCAGTTTTTCTATCGAGAAAGAAATCGGAAGCTGACAAGAAGAAGGATTCATAACCTTAAAAATTTAAATTGCTAAGTATAAAATGGTAGAGTTTATTGGTAGAAGCTGAAACGGTTTCAGAATCTGTTTTTAATACTAAATCTGCTTTTTTCGGAATTTCAAAAACATCGCTTATTCCTGTAAAACTTTTAATTTTATTTTGATCACTGTCTGGCAGCAAGGCTCTTTTGTATAAGCCTTTTGGATCTCTTTCGATCAAATTAGAAATGGCGCAATCCAGAAATACCGTTTTTACAAATTCAAAAGACCTTAATTCATTTCTAAGATTTTCATATGGATTAATAACCGACATGAGAACTATTTTCTTTTCCTCAATTAAATTTCGCCCAACATTAAAAAGACGTCTTACATTTTCGCAACGGTCTTCTTTAGAAAATCCCAAATCTTTACAGATCGTTTGTCGGTACACATCACCATCTACAATTTCGGCTTCATAATTATTTTGAAGTAAAAGATGTCTGACATTTTCTGCCAATGTCGTTTTTCCCGAACCAGATAATCCTGTAAATTGAATTAAAATCATTTTAGCATCACTTTTATAAAACGTGACATTAAAACTAAATAATTTAGAACGAGAGACAAAGAGTATAAATACCCTTTATTTACTAGACATTTGAACAAAGAAATCACTATTTTTATCTTTTAATTAAACTAAAAATGAAAAAGAAACTTGTTGTTTTAACAGGAGCAGGAATAAGTGCTGAGAGCGGAATTAAAACTTTTCGAGACAGTGATGGTCTTTGGGAAGGGCATGATGTGATGGAAGTTGCAACTCCAGAAGGCTGGCATAAAAATCAAGAATTGGTTCTCGATTTTTACAACAAAAGACGCCAGCAGTTAAAAGAAGTCAATCCCAATCTTGGGCATATCATTTTGGCTGAATTGGAAAAAGATTTTGACGTACAAATTATCACTCAAAATGTTGACGATCTTCATGAACGTGCAGGAAGCACAAATGTTTTGCATTTGCATGGCGAATTATTAAAAGTACGTAGCACACAAAATAAAAATCTAATTTTAGACTGGACCGAAGATTTGCAAACTGGAGATTTAGATACAAACAGGCATCAATTGCGTCCGCATATTGTTTGGTTTGGCGAAGAAGTTCCTGCACTTGAAGAAGCTATTGACATTACAGAAACCGCAGATTATTTTGCCGTAATTGGAACTTCGCTTCAGGTTTATCCAGCTGCTGGATTAATTGCTTATACTCCAAGTACAACACCGGTTTTCTATATTGATCCGAAACCAATTTCGATTCCGAACCTTCGAAATAAAGTTGAAACCATTGCCAAATTTGCTTCCGAAGGAGTCGCCGATTTAAGAGAAAAATTACTTACCTTAGAAAAAACAACATGATTTTTGAAAGCTGGCTACAGCAGTTATTTCAGTTTAATATATTCTGGCTCTTTGTTTTCTTTTTAATAGAAAATGCAGCGTTAGTAGGTTTATCTGTTTTAATTGGAAAAGTAATCGAATCTGAGAACACCGTTTTAAAAAATAAAGATCGAAAATGGGTGTTTTCTACACTGCTTTGCAACACATTCATCACTTTAATAGGTTTTGAATTATATCGCTACGGAATACTGAACATAGATTTTTCTGGATCCTTAAAACTTATCATTTTTGATACACTTTTATTGATTCTTTTAATGGATCTTTTTATGTTTATTTTTCATTTTCTGGTTCATCATTTAAAATGGCTTTACCCCATTCATAAACTGCATCATACACATGTTGAAACGAATGTTTATAGTTTATATGTGCTTCATCCGATAGAAACTCTAGGTTTCGGTTTTATATGGCTGTTTTTAATTACGATTTTTACTTTTAATTATCTGAGCATCATTATTTATTTGATTCTCAATCTTTCTTATGGAATATTTGGACATTTAAAAAAAGACATATTTCCATCTTTCTGGTACAACAATTACTTCACAAAATGGATATCGACTACTAAATTTCATAATGATCATCATAAAAATGAATCTCACAATTACGGTTTTTACTTCACAATCTGGGATAAAATTTTCAAAACCATAATTTAAGCTCTAATATAGCTTTCAGAAGTTTTAACAATACCTTATATTTGCACCTTTCGAAAAACAACATAACAATGACTACTCTAAACGAATTGAATGCTATATCGCCAATCGATGGAAGATATAGAAATAAAACTCAAAATTTAGCACCTTTCTTCTCTGAAGAAGCTTTAATAAAATACCGCGTTTTGGTTGAAGTGGAATACTTCATTTCTTTATGCAAAATTCCATTACCTCAGTTACAAGGTATTGACTCTAGTTTATTTGAAAGCTTGAGAAATATCTACAAAAACTTCTCAACAGAAGATGCACTTTGGATTAAAGAAACAGAAAAAGTAACCAACCACGACGTAAAAGCAGTTGAATACTTTATTAAAGATGCTTTTGAGAAATTAGGTTTATCTCAGTACAAAGAGTTCATTCACTTCGGATTAACATCTCAAGATATTAACAACACTGCTATTCCGCTTTCTACAAAAGAAGCGTTTGAGCAAGTTTATATGCCAACCTTAATCGCAGTAATTGCAAAATTAAAAGAATTAAGTGTTGAATGGAAAGACATCCCGATGTTGGCACGTACACACGGACAACCAGCATCTCCTACTCGTTTAGGAAAAGAGATTTTGGTTTTCGTAGAACGTTTAGAAGAACAAATGCGTTTGTTATTCAATATTCCGTTTGCTGCTAAATTTGGAGGAGCAACAGGAAACTTTAATGCGCATCACGTAGCTTACCCGCAAATTGACTGGAAACAATTCGGAAATAAATTTGTTGAAACCGATCTTGGTTTAAAACATTCTTTCCCAACAACTCAAATCGAGCATTATGATCATTTCGCAGCTTTCTTTGATGCTTTAAAAAGGATCAATACGATCATCATCGATTTAGATCGTGATATTTGGACATATGTATCAATGGATTACTTTAAGCAAAAAATTAAAGCGGGAGAAATTGGTTCGTCTGCAATGCCTCATAAAGTAAACCCAATCGATTTTGAAAATTCTGAAGGAAACTTAGGAATTGCAAATGCAATTTTTGAACACTTGGCTGCAAAACTTCCTGTTTCAAGATTACAGCGTGACTTAACTGACAGTACTGTTTTACGTAATGTTGGTGTTCCTTTCGGACATACTATTATTGCATTTGAAGCTACTTTGAAAGGTTTAAACAAATTACTTTTAAACGAAAACAAATTTGCTGAAGATTTAGAGAGAAACTGGGCAGTTGTGGCTGAAGCTATTCAGACAATTTTACGTCGCGAAGCTTATCCAAATCCGTATGAAGCTTTAAAAGGTTTGACTAGAACTAATGAAGCGATTGACAAAAATGCGATTCATAACTTCATTGCAACTTTGGAAGTTTCAGATGCAGTTAGAGCAGAATTATTAGCGATAACACCTAGTAACTACACAGGAATTTAAGAAAAACACCAAATATTTTATCAAAAAAAGCTATCTTTATCGAGATAGCTTTTTTTATTTAACCTGGGGTAGTCCAGATTACTTCACTTAACTTTATTTTAGTTGGAGTTCAGTGAATTACATTAAAAAAGTCGTTTTGTTCAGAAAGCCAGAGTTTGAACAAAAAACTTTAAATAAAAAGCTGGATCAAGCTCACTGAAAACTAAAATACCACCTATGATTGCACTAAGCGCCGCTGCTGAAACTACACACCACTTACAACCTTTAATTAGTGATTTAGGTTTAATCCTAATGACTGCCGCAATTGCCGTTCTATTATTTAGAAGATTGAAACAACCTTTGGTTTTAGGCTACCTGATTGCAGGTTTTTTGGCTGGAAACCATTTTGATTTTTTCCCATCTATAACCGACATGAAAAGTGTTGAAGTCTGGGCCGAAATCGGGGTTATATTTTTACTTTTCAGTTTAGGACTCGAATTCAGCTTTAAGAAACTAATGAAGGTTGGAGGGACTTCGTCTGTCACCGCCATAACCCAGATTTTGTTTATGACCGTAATTGGTTATGCAGTCGGGCAATGGATGGGCTGGGGAAAAATGGATAGTATTTTCTTAGGAGCCACACTTTCTATTTCATCCACAACCATTATCATTAGAGCTTTTGACGAATTGGGAGTTAAAGGAAAAAAATTCGTAGGGATTGTTTTCGGAGCTTTAATTGTAGAAGATATAGTTGCCATCTTAATGCTTGTTTTATTATCAACTATTGCCGTAAGCGATCAGGTTTCTGGAACTGCATTATTGCAATCTGTTTTAAAACTTGTTTTCTTTTTAATCATCTGGTTTTTAGGAGGGATTTTTATTATTCCAACCATCTTCAAAAAAGCAAAACATCTATTAACAGACGAAATGCTGCTCATTATCTCATTAGCCTTATGCTTAATGATGGTGATTTTTGCTTCAAATGTTGGTTTCTCTCCAGCGTTAGGCGCTTTCATTATGGGATCTATTATTGCTGAAACTACAATGGCAGAAAAAATCGAACATTTAATTCAGCCCGTAAAAGATTTCTTTGGTGCTGTTTTCTTTGTATCAGTAGGAATGTTAATCAACCCTATAACATTGGTTAATTATGCTCTTCCTGTGGCTATAATCACTTTATTGACCATCTTCGGAAAAGCATTCAGTTCTTCTATCGGAGCTTTAATTTCTGGCCAACCTTTAAAACAATCTGTTCAAACCGGGATGAGTTTGGCTCAAATTGGAGAGTTCTCTTTTATTATTGCAACGCTTGGAATGACTTTAAAAGTTACCAGCGATTTCTTATATCCTATTATTGTGGCAGTATCTGCAATTACTACATTTACTACTCCTTTCTTAATTAAATATTCAGAGCGGTTTGCTTTCTTTTTAGAAGCAAAAATGCCTAAAAGGTGGGTTAAAAATATTAACCGTTATAGTGTGAATGCCCAAGCGATTAAATCTGTCAGTACTTGGCAGATTGTTCTTCGTTCTTCGATTACTCAAATTGTTCTTCATACGATCATTATTACTGCCATCATATTATTGTCATCTAAATTTGTAGCGCCTTTAGTAGCCGATACACGATTCGGAAATACTTTGGCTGCTTTACTAACTTTGGTTGTAATTGCACCGTTTTTATGGGCACTTTCGCTTCGTCGTGTAAAAGTAGATGAAGTTGAAGCACTTTGGGAAGAACGTAAATATCGTGGTGCACTTTTAATGCTTATTTTGATTAGAATGAGCCTTGGTTTATTCTTTGTCGGGTTTTTATTGAATATTTTCTTCTCTCCTTTGGTTGCTTTCGTCGCGCTGATTATTGCAATTGGAGCTTATCAACTTTTTCCTAAAAAATTAAACGAGCAATACCACAGAATTGAAAGTCACTTTTTAAAGAATCTTAACGATCGTGAAAACAAAAAGATCGACAGAAGATATGCTAATTTAATGCCATGGGACGGACACATGTCTTTCTTCGAAATTAAAAAGGAATCTAATCTGGTCGGACAAACTTTACAAGAACTTAAAATTCGCGAGCAATTAGGAATTAATATCGCTTACATTAAGCGAGGAGAAGTCACAATTCCGATTCCTACTAAAACCGAACGATTATTTCCAGGCGACGAAATTTGCGTAATCGGAACTGATGCTCAAATTACAGAATTCACAAAATTCTTAACTCAAAACGAAACAGAACCGCCTGCAAAAGTAGAAGAAACCGATATTGTTTTACGTCAGCTTGAAGTTTCTCAAGACGAATTTATTCAAAAAAGCATCGGACAATTCAGAGCCAAAACAGATGGGATGGTTGTAGGAATTGAACGAAACGGAAATCGTATCTTAAATCCTGAATCTAGTTTGATCTTGGAGAAAAATGACATTCTGTGGGTTGTAGGAGACAAGAAAAAAATGAATGCTTTGTTGGCAGCCAAGTAAGGTTCTGAGCCTTTTATATATAAAGCGTTGAAATTTTCATAAATTGAAAGTCTCAACGCTTTTTAATTTTCTTTGCTTTTCATAAAAACAAAAAAGCTAAAATTCTAAGAAAAAAAAACTTAGAACCTTAGCATCTTAGTATCTCAGAACCTCAAAAACTACTTATTCGGCTGCGGCGTCAAACGCAAATAAGGTTTGATTGGCGTGTGTCCTTTCGGGAATTTTGCTGGAATGTCACTATCTGGAATTGCTGGTGCAATTACCACATCTTCTCCATCTTTCCAGTTTGCTGGTGTTGCAACGCTGTAATTCGCTGTCAATTGTAAGCTGTCAATTACACGAAGTAATTCATCAAAATTTCTTCCTGTAGAAGCTGGATATGTCAAAGTCAATTTGATTTTTTTATCTGGACCGACAACAAAAACAGAACGTACTGTGAATTTATCACTTGCATTGGGATGAAGCATATCATATAGATTTGCTACTTTTTTATCCTCATCGGCAATAATTGGGAAATTTACTTCTGTATTTTGAGTTTCGTTAATATCTTTAATCCATTCTTTATGCGAGTCTAAACCGTCTACACTCAAAGCAATAACCTTAGTATTTCTTTTTTGAAATTCTGGAACATAGTTCGCTACAGTTCCTAATTCAGTAGTACAAACAGGAGTAAAATCTGCTGGATGAGAAAATAAAACACCCCAAGAATCTCCTAACCATTCGTGAAATTTAATTGGTCCTTGTGTGGTTTCTGCCTGAAAATCTGGAGCTATATCGCCTAATCTTAATGTTGACATAATTTATATTTTTTTAGTTCATCTAAAATTAACTAAAAAATGCATTTAGAAAACATTCAAAAGGTAAAAAAAAGTTAAAATTCTACATTCTCTATCTAGTTAGTGTTTTAATCTGATTTTAACACATAAAAATATAGATTTTGTAATGTTTACTGAATTATTTTATAAGCCTCTTTTTCATAGTAAAATTGCTCGCAAAGTCGCAAAGACGCAAAGTTTTATAAAAAACTAAAAAAAAGAAAAACTTAAAAAGAAAAGACTTAGCGACTTGGCGTCTTTGCGAGATTAAAAAACAAGTAAGAGATTAAATAAAACTTACCACAAAGTACCAAACAGCAAGCGTTACAAAGGAAATTGGAATTCCGAAACCAATCATCATACTGCTTAATTTTGGCTTTAATCCGTATGTTGAGGCTAAGATTGCACCGGTTATCATTGGGGCCATAGCAGTTTCCATTATAGTGATTTTTATGACTTCAGAATGCTGGTCAAAAATAAATACATACAGCACAAAAATCACAAAAGGAATTAAAAGCAGTTTAAAGAAAAGCCCCAATCGCAAAAATTTCCAATGCTGACTTTTTCTATCAAAAGTTAACTGCAAACCAACCGAAAGCAAGGCTAAAGGCGTTACCAAACTTCCAATTTTTAATAGTGCTGATTGAAAATTTTCATTTAAATCAACTCGAAAAATATTCATTAAACAAGCGATAACAAACATTATGAAAGGAGGAAACAAAATAATCTTTTTAAAAATACCGAAAGCATCTGGGCTTCCTTTAGAATAAAAAGCGGCTGTAAAAACACCAAGTGTTGAAACCACAACAAAAGTTCCGGGCTGATCTACCAAAACGGCAGTTTCTAAACCTTTCTTACCAAACAAAGCTTCAATAATTGGGTATCCGAGAAATGAGCTGTTACTTAATCCTGCTGTCAAAATCAAACATCCAATCAGTTTATTCGACCAGCCATTTCTTCTTCCCAAAAAATGAAAAAAAATAAAAGCCAGAATATAAGTAATCCACCCTGCTCCTATCGGAAACAGTAATTCGCTACTCCATTTTATCTTCGGAATATGGTATAAAGTAATCGCCGGAAGACAGAAATAAATAACAATTTTATTGAGCGTTTTGTAAATATGAGTCGGGAATTGTTTTACTCGCTGTAAAATCAATCCGAGTGAAAGAAAGAGAAATATTAGAATGAAGTTGTTCATTAATTGGTTTTTAGTAATTAGTAACTAGCCTTTAGTGATTAGTTGTTAGTACTTTTTTTTAGGAATCAATTTGTTAGAATTTAAAATTAATGCTCACAATTCTTTTTTCCTACCATTTCCGCTTACAATTAATAGATTTTACTAATTACTATGCAAAAGTAATAATTACAAAGTATCAAAAGCTCAAGACTAATTACTAAGAACTAGTTACTAATCACTAATAAATAAAAAAAAGTTAAATTAGTATTTTGTGTTACAAAAAGATGTAAATTTGTAACATATTTTATTACAGTATGATTTCAGGTAAGTTTGCCATAACGATTCACATTCTCACTCTGCTGCATAAATTCCCTAATGATTATTTATCATCGGAGTTTATTGCGGGAAGTATTAATTTAAATCCTGTTTTGGTTCGAAAAGAAATTGCCAACCTAAAAGCACATCATGTTGTAGAAAGTAAAGAAGGAAAAAATGGCGGTACAAAATTGGCGGTTAATGCTGCCGAACTGACTTTAAAACAAATATTCGAAATGACCTTTGAAACTATTGGTTTAGGTTTTGCTAAAAACCAACCGAATCCTGATTGTCCTGTTGGAAAAAACATCAATCAGCATTTGGAGAATTTATACAGCGAAATGAATCAGAAAGTCAGCTTACAGCTGGAAGGTATTTCATTGGAAGATTTTTCGAATCAATTTTAAAACTATTTTTTTAACCTAAACTGTAACATTTTTTATTACTAAATAAATTTATATATTATGAAAATCGCACTTATCGGAGCTACAGGATTTGTTGGCTCAGCAATTTTAAACGAATTAGCAGACAGAAAACACGAAATCACTGCTATCGCAAGAACTCCAAAAGACACAGCAAACGCTACTTGGGTTGCTGCAGATATCTTTAATGTTGATGCTTTGGCAGAGATCTTAAAAGGTCATGATGTTGTGGTTAATGCTTATAATCCGGGATGGACTAACCCGAATATTTACGATGACTTTTTAGCGGGATCTAAAGCTATTCAGGAAGCGGTTAAAAAATCGGGGGTTAAACGTTTTATCACTATCGGTGGTGCAGGAAGTTTATATGTTGCTCCAGATTTACAAGCGGTTGACACTCCAGATTTTCCAAAAGAGATTTTCCCAGGTGCGAATGCTGCAAGACATTATTTAAATATCATAAAAGAAGTAAAAGATTTAGACTGGGCATTTTTTAGTCCTGCTTTTGAAATGCATGCTGGAACTAAAACAGGTAGAACTGGAAAATACCGTTTAGGTTTAGAAAATCCGGTTTTCAATGATGAGCAAAGAAGTATCTTATCTGTAGAAGATTTAGCGGTTGTAATTGCTGATGAAGTAGAAACTCCAAAACATCATCAAGTACGCTTTACAGCTGGATATTAATTTTCTTCAGCCACGAATTCACGAATTTTCTTTTTAAAATCTTTGAGATTATTTTTTTCGAATTAATTCGAATAATATTAGATAAAGATTTTAAAAAGAAAATTCGTGAATTCGTGGCAAACTTTTTTTTACTCCTTTTGAGAATAACAAATTAGCGGAAATTCGTGTAATTGCTTCGCCTGTTCGCTATCGCTCGGGTCGTGGCAAACTAACTTTTTGAAACTGTCTTTGTTTTCTGTACTTTTACATTTCTAAAAAGTGCGTTTTGTCAAATTCTAATAAACAAACTGGTAGCATATCTGAAAAAGCTGGAATTTCACCTCCCGAAATCACCAATATTTTGGCTATCAATCAAATTAAAAATAAACGCAGACAGCAACCCTCTTCGCAAGAATTAATTAATGGTATTTTAGGCGGCAATAGAACTTCTTTAAGCCGTGCTATTACTTTAATCGAAAGCACTAATCCAGATCATTTTGAAAAAGCTGGCGAAGTCATTCAAGGCTGTTTGGCTCATGCCAATAAATCAATTCGAATTGGAATTACTGGAGTTCCCGGTGTTGGAAAAAGTACTTTTATTGAAGCTTTTGGAAAACATCTAACTGAACTTGGAAAAAAAGTAGCGGTCTTGGCCGTTGATCCAAGCAGTTCCCTTTCGCACGGAAGTATTTTAGGTGACAAAACCAGAATGGAAGAATTGGTTAAAGATGAAAATGCTTTTATTAGGCCAAGTGCTTCTGGAGAAACTTTAGGTGGAGTGGCTCGAAAAACCCGAGAAACGATTATTCTTTGTGAAGCCGTAGGTTTTGATACTATAATTATAGAAACAGTTGGTGTTGGCCAAAGTGAAACTGCTGTTCACAGTATGGTCGATTTCTTTTTACTTTTAAAAATTTCTGGTGCAGGCGATGAACTCCAAGGCATCAAACGAGGTATTATGGAAATGGCTGATGCTATCGTGATCAACAAAACAGACGACGACAATATAAAAAAAGCCAATCAGGCAAAATTAGAGTTTAATCGTGCTTTACATTTATTTCCTCCAAAAAAATCAAATTGGCAACCTAAAGTAACCACTTGCAGTTCGCTAACAAAAGATGGAATTCCCGAAGTTTGGAGTACGATTTCTAATTATTTAGAATTGACAAAAGAATCAGGATTTTTCCAAGAAAAAAGAAACGAACAAAATCATTTTTGGATGATGGAAACCATCAATGAGCAATTGAAACAGAATTTTTATAACCTCCCTGAAATTATTTCATTATTGGAAGAAAACAAAAAAGCAGTGCAAAACAATGAAATTTCATCTTTTGCCGCTGCTTCTGAGTTATTAAAATTATATTTTAAAAAAAGGTTCTAAGATACTAAGCTTCTAAGTTACTAAGGTTTCTTGTCTGTTCGAGCGGAGTCGAGAACCATATAGCATTTCGACTTCGCTCAATGTGACAAAACTTAGAAGCTTAGCAACTTAGTACCTTAGCATCTTTATTTCTTGGCTCTCAGCTTATACTTACTCTCTTTATACAAATTCCCTGCTGTAATAACATGCGCTAAGGCATCTTTTGCTAAATCTTCGTTTAATTTAACTGGAATTAAAGTTGTATCATTTTTGATTTCAAATTGTAATGGTTTCAAATTGGGCTGCATGATCACAACTTGATTCTCAACTCTAAATGCATTAATGTCATTAAACTGCATAATAGATCTTCCTTGCACTTTTGAATCTAATTTTGTCAAGTTGCGTCCTACCATTGGGGTTTCAAAAGGCATTCCTAAATACCCTAACAATGTTGGCGGAATATCAATTTGACTTGCTAGTCTGTCATAAACTGCTCCTTTTGGAACTCCCGGCCCCATAATAAATGCTGGAATATGGAATTTATTTATTGGAACTAAATTTTTGCCGTATGTTCTAGTATTATGATCTGCGATTACAATGAAAATTGTGTTTTTAAAATAATCCTCTTTTTTTGCCATTTCAAAGAATTTTCCAATAGAGAAATCGGCATATTTCATGGCATTATTTACCGTGTTAGGTTTTTTATCATAAGGTTTAATTCTTCCTGCCGGATATTCAAAAGGTTCGTGATTAGAAGTCGAAAACATTAAGGAAAAGAACGGTTTATCTCCTTTTGATTTAAAATACTGATTGGCTTTGGTTACCAAATCTTCATCAGAATATCCCCAAGTTCCTTTAAAAGCATATTTATTCCCATCAGATTCAAAATCGGTTTGATCAACAATATCTTGAAAACCATTTCCATTAAAAAATGAAGCCATATTATCAAAATTGGCCATTCCTCCGTAAATGAAACTGGTGTCGTACCCTTTTTGTTTTAAAGCATCTGCTAAGGTAAAAAAGCCTTGCTGTGAATTTCCTAATCTTACGACACTTTCAGATGGCGAAGGCAAAAATCCAGTTACTACTGCTTCAATTCCGCGAACACTTCTGGTTCCTGTGCAATACAAATTAGTAAATAATGTTCCTTCTTTAGATAATTTATCAAATTCTGGCGTTAATGGTTTTCCGCCTAAAATTCCAACGTACTCTGCGCCTAAACTTTCTTGCAAAAAGATTACTAAATTGTAAGGTTTCTTCAATAAAGAATCTGGTTGCTGGACATGCAAAAACGGAATTTCAGCATCGGTAAAATCCTTCGGCCCTGCGATCATGTATTTTTTTACACGAGCAATAGCTTCGGCTTCATCCATTTTTCCATACATTTTTGTATTTCCTTCATTTTTGATTGAATAGGCAGCAAAAGCAACCGTATAAAATGAATTTAATCCAAGAGCATTTGTTAATTGATCGGTAGAAAAAACAGCATTACTCGCATTAATAGGACGTTTTGAAGTTAGACTAGAACGTGCTCCAAAAAACAATAAAAAAGCTACTAATGGAAATATCATTAACTTGAATTTGTATTCTGCACTTGAAGTATAGAATAATTGCTTTCCTTTTTTGACAGCAAAATAAAGCGCAACTCCTAAAATTAGGAATGTTACGATTATAGAAGTCAGATAACTTTTTAAAAGCATTCCCACTACTTCCTTTGGATAAATAAGATAATCTAAGAAAATCTTATTTGGACGTGTATCATATTGTTTTACAAAATCTGGCGAAGCTAATTCTACAAAAAGAATTAAAAACAGAAACAGAAAACTATATATTACCAGAAACTTATTGGTAAATTTTAGCCATTTATTCGGCAAAAAGGTAATTAGTAATGCTGGAAGAAACGACAAATAACAAAGTAATATCAAATCCATTCGAAGACCGATTGGAAAAATATACCAGAAATCTGGCGTTTGAACTACTCTTTCTTTAAAAAGAAAAAATAAAAATACTCGACTTAGAGTTGTAATCAATAATCCGATTGCGATGAAACTAAAAATCGGTTTTAAGAAACGTAAGTTTTTCATTAAGATAGTTATAAGAACGTAAAATCAGACAAACAAATTACTCTTCGTAACGGTTTATTTCTCTGTCATAAAACTCATTTGCTTTTTCAATTAAATCTTCCATTTCGGCATTTAATTCTGCTTCGTCAAGATCTTCAGCTTCTTCTAAAAACTCCACCTCATCATCTTTCAAATTGATTATAAATCTTGGATAATCTAAGTGAATGATAAAAATATCGTCTGGAAAATCTGTGTTATCTCCAAGTAAAAATTTAGGTAATTCCATATGTGTTTATTTTTTTAGTAATTGATTATTATTTTTTTAACCGATTTCTCTTGTTTTAATCTTCAAAATCAGTGAAATATATTTTTCAAATTTAATTATTCTATATCTGATTTCGCAATTAATCTCTTTGTCAAGTAATGAAAACGAATATAAAGACAAATTGCCGCTGCAGTCAAACCTGCCAAAAGTCCGACCCAAACTCCTTGCGCCTTCAGTTCTGTGTGTTCTCCTAAATAATAGGAAATCGGAAAACCAATAACCCAATAGGCTACAAAAGTAATGTACATTGGAACTTTTACGTCTTGTAATCCGCGTAAAGCGCCTAAAACAACAACTTGAATTCCGTCAGAAATCTGGAAAACAGCTGCAATTAAAAGCAGTTTTGAAGCAATGCCAATAACTTCTTCGTTATCTAAAATCTGCCCTGTATTTTCCATATTTAAGAAAATGTATGGAAGATAATCGTGGAAAATAATAAAGAAAATTGCAAATACGGTCTCTAATATTATAGCAAGCAAAAAGATAGAACGGGCAACAACAATCAGTTTTTTATAATCCATCAGTCCTCTTTGGTTACTTACACGCACCATAGAAGTTACACTTAATCCCATTGCAAACATAAAAGTCATCGAAGCCAAACTCAAAGCAATCTGATTGGCAGCCTGACTTGTTTTTCCGATGTTCCCGCAAAGCCAGATCGAAGCGGTAAACAAAACCACTTCAAAAAGCATCTGCATTGCAGAAGGAAATCCGATACTGATAATTTTTTTGATCATAGTTTTTTTGATTTCATTAAAACTAAAACCTTTAAAAAATCGCTTTAAATCATCTCTTCGCGAAAGCATAATATGCATGAACATTACCAAAAATATTCTCGAAATTACGGTTCCTAATGCTGCGCCAATAATTCCCATTTTTGGAAAAATCCAGATTCCGTAAATCAAAACATAATTTATACCTACGTGAAGCACATTTGCCATTACCATCGCATACATAGAATATTTGGTCAAAGACATTCCGTCTGCAAATTGCTTATACCCCTGATACATTACAAGCGGAATCAAAGAAAAAGCTACCCATCCTAAATAAGGTTTTGCAAGAACAATAACATCTTCTGGCTGTTTTAACAATTCCATAATTGGTTTAGCAAACATGATAACGGTAAAAAGTACCAATCCTAGAATTGTACATAGAAATAATCCATGATGAAAGGCAGAACGAATTTTGGTATCGTTTTTCTCCGCATCACCTTCGGCAACGATTGGCGTAATAGCTGTAGAAAATCCAATTCCTAAAGACATCGCAATAAAAATCATACTGTTACCCAGTGAAACTGCCGCCAATTCTGTGCTTCCAATTTTACCAACCATTATATTATCAACAATACCAATTAAAGTATGCCCGACCATACCCAAAATTACGGGATATGCTAGTCTTAAATTATACGAAAACTCTTTGGTGTACTGCTTTAAATTCACTTTTATTCTATTTTGTGCGCAAAGATAGTCAGAAGCTTCGAATTCTATCCTATCAATAAAAATATATACCAATTTTAAGACAAAAATAAGACGAACTCAATATTATGTAACGATTTTTAAAAATTGTATAACAAACTCCAAACGCCTCCAATATAATTTTACAACATAGAAATTTCAAAAATATAAGCCATGAAAAAATTACAGATGTTATGCCTAGCTGCGTTCACGTTTTTATTTGCCAACACCACTTTTGCTCAAGAGAGCGGAGTAGAAAATTACGATCAGGGTTTTAGATTAGGAGTCGGATTAAATGGAGGATTACCTACCGACGGTGATTACGACTGGGCTCTTGGGGGAGACGTTCGTTTACAATATGATCTTTCTAAGAAAACATCTTTGACTTTAACAACGGGATTTACAAACCTATTTATGGGAAAAGATGACCTTGGAAACAACATAAAAGATCTTGGATTTATTCCGGCCAAAGCAGGTTTTAAAGCTTTTGTCTTAAAAGATCAATTTTATGTTTTAGGAGAACTGGGTGCTGGTTTTGCGGTAACAAATGGTTACGATAAAACAACTTTTTTATGGGCTCCAGGAATTGGTTATGCCAACAAGTACATCGACTTAAGTGTTCGTTACGAAGATTATCATGATTTTAGAACCAATCAAGTAGCATTGCGTGTTGCTTATGGTTTTAAACTATAAAAAATAGGTTTAATTTATTATTTTGTTTTTGGTAAAAACCCGACGGTCTCAAGAGTCTGTCGGGTTTTTTATTTTTACAACATACCATTGGTCAAAACAAAAGTGCAAGTAGTCAAATGATTTTTCAGGATTGATTTGGAACGCGGTAATTCGCAGAAAAATTAATCAAATCATGAACAAAACAATCTTTTATCTATCGCAACTTTTACTTTTTTTACTTGCCACAGTTGCTGCACGCTCACAATCGGGAATTTCAGGCGAATTTAAACTCGATTTTGTCCCTTTTTCTAAATATGTAAGGCCATTGGACAGTACGAAAACAAATGCCGAAAGCAATTTTAAAAGATCACAGATCGCTTTTGAAGTACCCCTATCTATAAAAATGGATAAATACGATCATCCAAAACTCTGGTCTGTATTTTTTAATAGCAGTTACGCCAAAATGGAAAACAGAAATTACAATATTCAAGATCTACCAGTAGAATTTCAAGGCGGATTTCCGAATGAATTACTCAATACGCAAATTGGAGTTAAGCATTTACGTTCCATTTCTTCTTCATGGTCTTTATTAATAATGGCTTCCGTTGGTGTTTATACAGACATGGTCGAAATTAATAAAGATGATGTCCTTATTCAAGGGGGAATTCTTTTTATCAAACAATTTAACCCTAAACTGGCTTTGGGTGCAGGTCCTGTTTTGACTAATAGTTTTGGTGTTCCAATGGTGCTTCCTGGAATTTATTTTAACTGGGAATCTACTGGAGCTTTACATTTTAAGGTTGCTTTTCCGGAAGGCGTAGAAATAGGCTATCGAATGTCTGATCATTTTGACTTAAAAGCAGTAGCTGAATTAAGCGGAATGACAGCTGAAACCAAAATTGGAAATAAATCTACATTACTCGGATATCAGCAGATAATTGCAGGCTTAAGACCTCAGATGAAATTTGGAAAACATTGGATTTTAGAACCAACTGGCGGAACTACTCTTGTTCGAAGTTTTTCGACGACGAACCGAAAAATTAAAGAAATCTTTAAAGAAAAAGATATTGCAGATCCAAGATTCACTACTACTTTTTATGGAGCAATAGCTCTAAAATGGAAATTCTAGAGCTATCTGCTTAACAAGTTTTTATACACTACCTCTTTCAATAATACTTCTCTTCGAGTTCTTGAAATAGGTAGTTCTTGTCCTTTTATAAATAATCGCCCGCCAGAAATAGAATCTATATGTGTAACATTTACCAGAAATGATTTATGGATTCTAAAGAAAATTTCTGCAGGAAGTGTTTCTTCTAATGATATCATCGTTTGATGAATAATTAGCACTTTATCTTTAAAATGAAGCTTAGCATAATTTTGCATTCCTTCGATATATAAAATATCGATCCAAGAAATTTTCTGAAATCCTTCTTCCTGACGTACATACAAAAAGGGATCTAATTGACTTTGTTTTGGAGAATTCATCATTTGATGCCATTGCTTTGCTTTTAACGAAGCCTGATAAAAACGCTGAAATGTAATGGGCTTTAATAAATAATCTACAACCTGAAGTCGGTATCCGTCTAAAGCATGTTCTGAATAAGCAGTTGTAAAAATTACTAAAGGTGGATTCTCTAAAGATTCTAAAAACTCCAATCCCGATAAATAAGGCATATTGATATCCAGAAATAATAAATCGATCTCTCTTTCCTCAAGATATGAAGTCGCTTCTAGAGCCGAAGCACAAGTCGCTACGGTTTCTAGAAAATCAATTTTAGAAACAAAATCTGCTATTCCGTTTCTTGCTATGGGTTCATCATCGATAATGAGACATTTCATGTTCATAGTTTATTGTTTCTGGTTTGGTGTTTTTTTCACGCAGATTTGTTTTTTAACCGCAAAGAGCGCAAAGATTTACGCAAAGTTCGCAAAGTTTTAGTTTTATAAAAGGACGCTAATAACTAAAGCAATATGTTGAGATTTTCAAGATTAAAAATTCGCGTTAATTCGTGCAATTGCTTCGCCTGTCGCTATCGCTCGAGTTGTGGCAAAAAAATATAATCTGTGGCAAAAAATCATTTCAAATCTAGAGTCACTTCAACAGTAAAATCAGAATCGGTTTTATGGATGTTTAAATTGTGTTTTCCTGGATATTGTATTTCCAGCCTTTTCTTTACATTTTCCAAACCTAATCCTTGATTTTTTGAAGATATTTTATATTGCTCTGTATAAGAGTTTTCGATTTTAAAACTCAATTGATTGTTGAGCTGTTTGCAGGACAAATGCACATATCTTTTTTGGTTCGGAAGCCTTGAAACATGTTTAAAAGCATTTTCAATTAGCGGAACCAAAAGCAAAGGCACAATCTGAAGCTGTCCATTTTCAATACTCCATTTACTTTTAACCTCTAGCTCATTTCCCCATCTGGTTTCTTCAACAGCAATTAAATCTTTTAAATATTTAATTTCAAGATGCAGAGGCACATATTCCTTATTGCATTCGTACAATTGATACCTCAAAATATCCGAAAACTGAACCAATAAATCTGAAGCTAACTTTACATTGCTTTGCATCAGAATATGAATATGGTTTAACACATTAAACATTAAATGCGGATTGATCTGATCTTGTAAAATCTTAATTTGTGCTTCTAAATGAACCTGCTGTAATTGTGCATGATTTCTTTCGATGACATTATGTTCCTGATAAAATCGAAGTCCGCAAGCAGTACCACAAATTAAAATCGCTGACGGAATGTTGCCATAAAATCGTGCCCACAAAAATTGTAGAGAATCTACATCTGCTGCTTCAGGATATGCTTTCCTTCTCAAAACCGAATCAGAAAAAACAATATAAATCAATGACAGACAAAACCCCAAAAGCATTACAACAAAAACGCTTTGTACCGCAAACCAGCTCATTTTATTTTGTTTTAGCGCTTTGGGCAGTATAACATCACTTAAAATATGAGCTAAAACAGCAGAACAAAACAAAACTAAAACAGCCTGAATCGTAGCGGTCAAAAAATCGTAATCTTCGATCATCTGCGCCCAAATCGTGATACCTAACAAGCTCCAAAAAAAGACTAAAAATATCCAATGCCTATTTTTACTGATTGCAATCATTTATAGTTAATTTATTGAGAAAATTTGACTTCAAAAATAGTCCTATATTTTTTGAAACAAATAACAAAGGAGCATAAACCACAAGCACTATTAAAATTAGTTTGACGAACTGCATTTTTGTTTTGACCAATGGTATTTGCAAAACAGTTTAAAATTTTCTCAGATATAAATATAAAATAACCCCGATAGGTTTTTCAAAACTTATCGGGGTTCAAAAAATTATCAAATTGACTAATTATCTCAATTGTTCCATTACTTCTCTCCTAATTCTTTCTTATACAATTCAATATTGGCAGCCGTTTTTTCGTCTAACTCAGGTTCTTTAATATCGGTATGCTTTTTCATTTCTTCCCAAATAATTTTTGCTACAATATAGCGTGACATTTCTTTGTCATCTGCAGGAACAATATACCATGGTGCATGCGAAGTCGATGTTTTATTGATTGCGTCTTCATAATACTTCATGTATTCATCCCAATAACCGCGTTCTTTTAAATCGCCTGGAGAAAATTTCCAATTGTGTTTTTCTTCCTCCAAACGACGCAATAAACGCTGGCGCTGTTCTTCTTTGCTCAAATGCAGATAGAATTTCATTACGATTGTTCCGTTTTGAGAAATATGCTTTTCAAAATTATTAATCTGTTCAATTCTATTTTTCCAAAAATCAGGCGTAATATTTTCTACAGAATTAATTTCTGGTAAGTTTTCGGCCAAGACATATTCAGGATGCACACGGGTTACCAAAACATTTTCATAATGGGTTCTATTAAAAATGGCAAACTTCCCTTTTTCTGGAAGCGCAATATAATGGCGCCATAAATAATCATGCTCCAGTTCTGTTGAAGTGGGCGTTTTAAAACTATGCACCACTACTCCACGCGGATTAAACTCCTTAAAAACTTCACGAATCAAACTATCTTTCCCCGAAGTATCCATTCCTTGCAGACAAATCAAAACACTGTATTTGTTGTGTGCGTACATTACGTCTTGCAAATCGCTTAATTTGGCTTGTACCTTATCTAATTTTTCTTCTTTTTCGTCATCATCTGCTTTGACATTCAAAACAGTTGGAATTTCTTTAAGCTTTATTTTATCTACAACTTTAAAATCTTTCGGATCTATTGATTTCATATCTTTTTCAATTTTTGTCTTATAAATATAGTAATTTTACGAAGCATATTCCTGCTATTCATTGCAATACTTTTCAATAAACTGCTTTTTTCCAAAGCCATAACAAGAGCTTCCGTTGGTCGCTTTCTTATGTCAGGAAAAAATGCAATTTCTTTTCAAAGTATTTCCATTTCTATCAGGGCTAGACATTCATTTTCAAAATAACAATTCAAGTATTTCAAATTCATAATGAAAAAGATATTTCTAATTGTATTTTTACTTTTCTTAAATAAGTCTTACTGTCAAGATGGAAATTACTCAAATCCTGAAAAAGCTTTAATTAAAGTATATGGAAAATGTTACGAGGATTTAAAGTCAATTGAAGGAACAAGAGGTCTTATTCCTGAAAAGAAAAATGTAAAATTCTGTTCCCTATACCAATGTGTTTCAAGAATTGAATATGCAGAGAAACAGAAAGATATCGAAAAAGCAATTATCAAAAGAGCTGTAGAAATAACTGTTAGACTTTATAGCGAAGGAACTCCTGTATATTTAATCTACGGGATGAACAGTTCAAGCCAAGCCGATTGGGATAATCAAATTTTGACAGACGACGATAATTTAGTCTATATAAGTGTTGCAGAATGTATTGTTTCAAACTCTTTAATAAAAATAAGTGAAGCTGTAAATAAAGCGACAATGGAGTTAGTTAATAACTCAAAATCAGTAAAACAAAAAAAATAAAATAACAGAAGCTCTCAAAACAACATTTCATGGAAAAATTCACCTTAGAAATATTATTTCAAATTATCGGAATCGGTTCTGCATCAGGATTATTTTACAATAACGATGCACTTTATGTAATTGGCGACAACAGCGGATTCCTTTACGAATACAATATGCAGAATCAGCAATTAAATCAACACGCTTTAATTGACAATCCGACGCAAAATATTCCGAAAAATCTAAAACCTGATTTTGAATCCCTAACGCATCATAACGACACATTGTATGTTTTTGGTTCTGGTTCAACCGAAAACCGAAATAAAATGATTGAATTTGATATTAAATCGAAAACGGTTTTACAAAAGAATAATTTAGTCGATTTGTACGGGGTTATGCAGAATTTCGGAGAAATAAAACCCGAAGATTTTAATCTGGAAGGCGCTATTTTTGATGGAGAAAATTGGTATTTATTCAATCGAGGAAATGGGGCCACTAACAAAAACACCATTTTTACCATTCACGCTAAAAATCTCGGAGAAGAATTTGCGCTGATTTCGGTCAATTACAAACTGCCAAAAATAAAAGGCGTTCGCTCCAGTTTTACCGATGCTGTTTTGGTCGATGATAAAATCTATTTCCTTTCAACTGCCGAAGATACCAAATCAACTTACGATGATGGTGCAATCTTAGGAAGTTTCATTGGAAGAATAGACGTTAAAACGATGAAAATAGATTTCACTCAAAAAATTACGGCAACCAATAAATTTGAAGGTCTAACTTTATACAAAAAAGAAAATAATAAAATCGAGTTTTTGCTTTGCGAAGACAATGACACAGAGCTTTTAGAAACGAAAATCTATAAATTGACATTACCGATTAAGTAAAAGCTATTCGATTACAATATTAACGTAGAGACGCACCGCAGTGCGTCTAACATGAGAGAATCCATAATTTGATATTCTTTGCGTAGACGCACTGCAGTGCGTCTCTACAATAAAACCTTTGTAGCTTTGTAACTTTGTAACTTTGAACCCAAAAAAAATATTTTAATATTTTTTTCACCCCCATCCCAACCTTTTTATCTTTTTATCTCTCTATACAAGAAAGACAACAATTGTGATAAACGAGACTCAAATAGCAAACTGTAAAAAAATGCACCGCGACGCCCAGCGTGAGGTGTACGAATACATGGCGCCTAAGTTGTACCGCCTATGCAAAAGATATTTAAAAAAGGAAGAAGAAATTGAAGAAGCGTTAGCCGATTCTTTCTTTACTATTTTCACCAAACTGGATCAATTAAAAGAAGCTTATGCTTTTGAAGCTTGGGCTAGACGAATAACTGTAAATCATTGTTTGGCAAGTATTAGAAAAGCAACCAACTTCAACATGTATTTAGACGACATAAAGCTGATTTCTCAGCCTTCTGTCGATGAACTGAATACGTTGGAAGAAGAAGATCTACTTAATTTATTAAACCACATTCCTGACGGCTGTAAAACTGTTTTTAACCTTTTTGTTATTGAAGGTTTCTCTCATAAAGAAATAGCCGAAATGCTAAAGATTTCTGAAGGCACCTCAAAATCACAACTGAATGCCGCTAAGACCAAACTGAAAGAACTGGTTAATAAACTGTATTATCAAAAAGCAAAATAGTCATGGACAATCAAGATAAATTATTCGATAAAATAAAAGAAGCTTCGCAAAAAGCCGAGTTTCAAGACTTTCCAGGAATGGAAAAAGTCTGGTCGCGTGTTGAAGAAAAACTGGACAAAAAAGAAGATAAAAAAACAATCGCTTTATGGAAGAAAATTGCAATTGCGGCTTCTCTTCTTTTACTTATTTCTTTAGGATATCAATTTTTACATGCAGATAAAGAAACTGTAACAGAAACGCCAAAAGTGGTTTTTGATGCAAAAGAAATCAAACAATTGGAAAAACCAATTTTAGATAAAAAAGTGGAAATTACTTCTTCAGATTCAGAAATAGTTTCTAATGAAGAAGCGGTTAAAATTTTAGAAAATCAAACTAAAAACAAAGAACGAGTTGCGATTCAAGAAACAATAATTCCTAAAGCAGAACCAATTCAAGCTGTTGCAACACCAAAAATTGAAGCAGAAGCTACTATTCCTGCAAAAGTTGCAATAAGTGAAAGTTTTGATGAAGAAGATGCTAGTTCTTCAAAAAAAGATGCTTTTGAAGAAAGAAGTTATCTAGACACAAAAAACAGACAATCTGCTAAAGTTGCTTACGCAGCCGCACCCGCTCAAAAAGCTAAGAAAAATGCTCCTCTGGTAATTCTTAACGGAAATGCGATGGCACACAGTGACGATGCTAAAAGAGATAAAATGATGCAAGCAGAAATGTCTAATTTACAGCCTGAAAATGTTGAGTCTCTAGTAGTTCTAGACGATCCTCTATACATTATCGACGGCATCTATTACTCTGAAGAAGATTTATTTGGTAAAAACCCAACAAGTCCTTATGCGCCTTTAGACAAACAGGAAATTAAAACAATAACTATTTTACAAGACCTCGAAGCTACTTCTAAATATGGCGAACGAGGAAAAAAAGGAGTTCTTATTATTACTACTAAAAACGGAAAACCAGCTCCGAAAAAATAATCTTATGCTTTGTCAAAGTCTGCAGCTTTGACAAAGCAAAATCAAAACATTAATCTTAA
The DNA here is from genome assembly GCF_002303885.1 of Flavobacterium sp. ACN2. Taxonomy (GTDB): domain Bacteria; phylum Bacteroidota; class Bacteroidia; order Flavobacteriales; family Flavobacteriaceae; genus Flavobacterium. The sequence continues at coordinate 146,816 of NZ_MRCM01000017.1, forward strand.
AACTTATTATCATGAAAAGTCTAAAACTTATTTCATCAGCCATTGCTATGCTTATATGTTTCGTAACCATGGCACAAGAAAGAACCATTACAGGAACAGTTACAGATGAATCTAGCCTAGCGCTTCCGGGGGTTCAAATAAATATTAAAGGAACTAAAAAGTATGCCCAAACCGATTTTGATGGTAAATATTCTATTCAGGCACAAAGGGGAGACGCTCTTGTTTTTAGTTACATCGGTATGGATACTCAAACCTTTTATGTACAATCTTCAAATATTATCAATGTTAAACTAAAAAGTAGTCATGCTGAATTACAAGAAGTTGTAGTTGTTGGCTATGGAACTTCCAGTTCTGAATACGAAGACCGAAGTTATGCTCGTGCTGAAAGAAAAAGAGAGAAAAAAGATGCTAAGCAAGCACTTAAAGGAAAAGTTGCAGGAATTCAAACTCAAAATTCTATCGCATATTCTGCTATGCCAGCTCCAATTGCTATTCGCGGTACTGCATCAATTTCACCCATAAACGAACCTATGTACATTATTGATGGAGTTCCTGCAAAAGCCAATCAAATGGCAAAAATTAATCCGAATGATATTGATAATGTTTCGGTTTTAAAAGACCAAGCGGCAACTTCGATTTATGGAAGCAAAGCTTCAAATGGTGTTGTAATTATTTCAACCAAAAATGAAATCTACAAAAACCTTTCTGAAAAAGAATTGGACAAAAAATTAAACATTATGCCAATTCCGACTGAACCAACTCAGGAAGATTATGATGCTTTTGTAGAAAATGCTTTTGAAAGTCCGAAAACAGCGCCACTTTCTACTTTTTCTATAGATGTCGATAATGCTTCTTATACGAATATTAGACGATTTTTAAACAACGGACAGCAAGTTCCAAAAGATGCCGTTCGTGTAGAAGAAATGGTTAATTTCTTTAAATATACTTATCCGCAACCCAAAAACGAACATCCATTTTCGATCAATACCGAAGTGAGCGATTCGCCTTGGAACTCCAATAACAAAATCTTGAAAATTGGTTTACAAGGAAAAAACATTCCAACTGAGGATTTACCCGCTTCAAACTTGGTTTTCTTGATTGATGTTTCTGGATCTATGGAAGACATGAACAAATTGCCTTTGCTAAAACAATCATTAAAAATTTTGGTTAACGAATTAAGAACAAAAGACAAAGTAGCGATTGTAGTTTACGCTGGTGCTGCGGGAATGGTTTTGCCTCCAACTTCTGGAGATGAGAAAAAAACAATTATTAATGCCTTGGATAATTTGCAAGCTGGAGGAAGTACAGCCGGTGGAGCAGGAATTGAATTAGCCTATAAAATTGCAACTGAAAACTTCATTAAAAGTGGAAACAACAGAGTAATCTTGGCTACCGACGGAGATTTTAACGTTGGAAGTTCTTCTAATTCTGATATGGAAAAACTAATTGAAGAAAAAAGAAAAACAGGCGTTTTCTTAACTTGTTTAGGTTATGGAATGGGAAATTACAAGGACAGCAAAATGGAAATCTTGGCTGACAAAGGAAACGGAAATTATGCCTACATCGATAACATTCAAGAAGCCAATCGTTTTTTAGGAAAAGAATTCAAAGGTTCGATGTTTGCTATCGCGAAAGATGTAAAAATCCAGATTGAATTTAATCCAAAACAAGTTCAGGCGTATAGATTGATTGGCTATGAAAACAGAAAATTGCGTCCAGAAGATTTTAAAAATGATGCAATTGATGCAGGAGAATTAGGCAGCAATCATACGGTTACAGCTTTGTATGAAATTATTCCGGCTGGAGTAAAAAGTGATTATTTAGCCGAACAGCCAGATGCTTTAAAATACACTAAAACCGAAAATAGTTCTACTAATTACAGCAATGAATTGGCTACAATAAAATTCCGTTACAAAAAGCCTGACGGCGATAAAAGCATCGAAATGGTTCAGGTAATCGAAAACAAATCGGTGAATTTAGAGAAAGCAAGTGATGATATGAAATTTAGTTCTGCCGTAGCTTGGTTTGGTTTGAAATTGAGAGATTCAAAACTAATTGCGGACAAATCTTCTAAAGAAATTATAAAACTAGCAAAACAAGGAAATTCAAACGACGGCGAAGGTTACAAAGCAGAATTTATTCGTTTAGTTGAAACTTCGAAACTGCACAATTAATAAAAATTATATTACATTTGCGGCTTTATTTTTAAAACTTATTTTACACACGTATGAATCCTATTTTAAGCCAAAATCTATTTTTAGTAAAAGAACATGTTGGAATGTTCAAAGCCGCAAACAATTACGATATTTATCATCCAGAAACCAATCAAATTATAATGAACTGCCGAGAAAACAATCTTGGTTTTTTCACCAAAGTATTTCGTTTTACAGATTATAAAAGAGCAACTCCGTTTAATGTTGAAATTACAACTGCTTCTGGAGAAAAATTAATAACAGTAAGAAGAGGTGTTGCCATCTTTAGATCTACTGTTGAAGTTTTGGACGAAAAAGATCGTTTGGTTGGAACTTTCAAACAAAAATTCTTTTCTATTGGAGGAAAGTTTGATATCCTAGATAAAAACGAAAAACCAGTTGCAACGCTTCAAGGAAAATGGACCGGTTGGGATTTTAAATTCTCTCATGAAGGCAAACAATTAGCGCAAGTAAATAAAAAATGGGCTGGATTAGGAAAAGAGTTTTTTACAAGTGCCGATAATTATGTACTTCAAATTGAAGAGACAGTAGCAGCCGATAGTCCGTTGAGACAGTTAATTTTAGGAGCCGTAATGTGTATAGACATGGTTCTGAAAGAATAACAGAAAGTTGTTAAACTTAGATTAAGAATATCTTTTAAAGCATCATTTTAGTTTTCAAAACCTTATTTTTGTAAGACTTAAAATGATGCTTTCTGCATTTCTAAAAACACAATCATGACCGACTTAAAAAATAAAAATGCCTTTATTACTGGCGCAGGAAAAGGAATAGGAAAAGCTGTGGCAATTGCTTTGGCCAAAGAAGGCGTAAACCTAATTTTAGTTTCGAGAACAAAAAGTGATATTGATCAGCTGGCAGAAGAAACTGCTAAACTGGGTGTAAAAACTTTGGCTTTGTCTGCCGATGTTTCTGACATCAGTTCTATCAATTCTGCTGTTGAAAAAGCTATCGCAGAATTTAAAAGCATTGACATTTTAATCAATAGCGCTGGAATTGCTTCTTTTGGAAAATTCTTAGAATTAGAGCCAGAAGCTTGGGAAAGAATTATTCAGGTAAATTTAATGGGAACTTATTACACAACTCGTGCCATTATCCCAAATATGATCGAAAGACAAACTGGAGATATTATTAATATTTCATCAACTGCTGGATTAAACGGAAACGCTTTGACAAGTGCTTACAGTGCTTCTAAATTTGCAGTTTTAGGTTTAACTGATTCTTTGATGCAGGAAATGAGAAAACACAATATTCGTGTTACGGCCTTAACACCAAGTACTGTCGCAACTGATATGGCAAAAGACTTAAACTTAACTGATGGAAACCCAGAAAAAGTAATGCAGTCTGAAGACATGGCAGATTTAATCATTGCTCAATTAAAACTGAACAGAAGAGTGTTTATTAAAAATAGCAGCATCTGGTCTACTAACCCATAAAGAATAAATTCTAAATTTTTGAAATTCCAAATTCCAATCTCAAAGTAATTGGAGTTTGGAATTTAAATATTGGAATTTGGAACTAAATTATTGGAATTTAAAAAAACATGATGGAACAATATTTAAGACAATTGGTCGAAATAGAATTTCAGGATAAAAAACAGATTTTCTCCGGATTTCTTATTGATTATTCTGATGAATGGATTTTGCTTCGAAATAATCCTGTAGATTTTATTTTGGATGGTTTTGTTATTTTGAGAAATAAAAACATTGAAGCCGTAAACCGAGATCACGATTTGGCTTTCACAGAAAAAGTAATTCGGATGAAAGGATTAAAAATTAATTCGGATGATATTATCCCGATTAAAGATTTGGCTTCGATTATTAAATTTATTTCTGAGAAATATGGCATTTTTCAGATTGCAAAAAAATCATCTAAATCTGCTTATCTAGGAAAATTAATCGAATTAAATGAGGAAGAATTGACTATCGATTTTTTAGATACGCAAGGTCAGTTTGGAGGAGAATTAAGTTTTAATCCCGAAAAAATTCGAGTTATAGAATTTGATACCGATTATATTAATTCTTTGAAATTGGTTGTTCAGGAAAATGAATAATTTATAAAAACAGAAAAGCCTCTAATAAGAGGCTTTTTTTTGTCATTCCGAGGAACGAGGAATCACACTAGTAATTCCGTATGTTATAATTGTCAATCTTTGTAGAGTTTCGAGTGTGATTCCTCGTTCCTCGGATGACAAATCTTTGAGTATATTTTTTAAGCTTCCGCCAATTTATTCAAAAACTCCAAACGAACACTTCCGTCTTCGTCTATTTTTGTCAAATTGATTTCTTGCAAAGTATTTACTAATTCTGGATTCCAAGGTGTTTTTACTTTTACGTAGTTTTCAGTAAACCCATGAATATATCCTTCTTTATTTTCGCTTTCAAAAAGAACTGTTCTGTTTGTTCCTAACTGGCTTTCGTAAAAAGCACGACGTTTTTTAACTGACAAACCGCGTAGCATTTTACTGCGCTTTGCTCTAACATTTGAAGGAACTACGCCTTCCATATCAACAGCTTCGGTATTATCTCTTTCTGAATACGTAAATACGTGTAAATACGAAATATCCAATTCATTTAAGAAATGATACGTTTCTAAAAAGTGTTCATCTGTTTCTCCAGGAAAACCAACAATCACATCGACACCAATACAAGCGTGTGGCATTACTTCACGAATTTTATTGACACGGTCAATATAAACTTCACGCAAATAGCGACGTTTCATCAATTTCAAAATATCATTGCTTCCTGATTGCAACGGAATATGAAAATGCGGTACAAAAGTTCTGCTTTTAGAAACAAATTCGATCGTTTCGTTTTTCAATAAATTCGGTTCGATAGACGAAATTCTTAAACGCTCAATTCCTTCTACTTTATCTAAAGCCTGAACTAAATCTAGAAAAGTATGTTCGTGTTTTTTGTTTCCGAACTCCCCTTTTCCGTAATCACCAATATTTACACCCGTTAAAACAATTTCACGGATATTTTGAGCCGAAATTTCTTTGGCATTTTTTAGTACATTTTCTAAAGCATCACTTCTAGAAATTCCTCTTGCCAACGGAATTGTGCAATAGGTACATTTATAATCGCAACCGTCTTGAACTTTTAAGAATGCTCTGGTACGGTCTCCAATAGAATAACTTCCTACGTAGAAATCGGCTTCAGCAATTTCGCATGAGTGAACTTCGCCCATATCGTTTTTGCTCAAATCATGGATATAGTCTGTGATTTTGAATTTTTCTGTTGCGCCCAAGACCAAATCAACACCATCAACCGCCGCTAATTCTTCTGGTTTTAATTGTGCATAACATCCAACAGCAGCAACAAAGGCCTTTTCATTCAGCTTCATTGCTTTTCTAACTACCTGCTTAAACTGCTTATCTGCATTTTCTGTTACAGAGCAAGTATTAATGACATAAATATCTGCTATTTCTTCAAAATCGACGCGGTCAAAACCTTCGTCATTAAAATTTCTGGCAATTGTAGAAGTCTCTGAAAAATTCAGTTTACAACCCAGCGTATAAAAGGCAACTTTTTTTCTGTTTTCCATAATCTGCTTAAATTAATGAAATCGTTGTCAAAAAATTTAAGGCTGCAAATTTACGAACAATATTCATCAAAAGAAAGCAATTAATTTACTTCGAATCAATAATTTGACACTAATGTTAATTTAGAAACATTCGAAAGCTAATTTTTTCTATTTTTATTAAAAAAAAATCTGAGCCTGATATTCTTGAAATTTTAATGCTCTGATAAGAATTAAATGACAAAATAATCGATTAAA
>NZ_MRCM01000018.1 GCF_002303885.1 Flavobacterium sp. ACN2
TCAAAGTGGTCGACTAAAAAATCAGGAAGCATAAATTTTAAAAGCTCTATAGGATCCATCTTAAATTCTTAGAGTACAAATCTCTTATTTTATTTTGACATTCCTCCCCAAGATTTGTTCTTGATCCGTTTTAATCAGAAATTTTATATTTTTACTTCTATATTTAACTGTAAATCTCATTTTCAGCTATGCAAAATGTTTTTCTTAAAGAAGATTGTGATCAATTTGTTACTAGAATTAATGAGCTTAAAACAGATTCTCTACCGCTTTGGGGAAAAATGTCTGTCGATCAAATGCTGGCTCATTGTAACGTTACATACGAAATGGTTTATGATAATATCCATTCGAAACCAAATGCTTTCATAAAACTTCTGTTAAAGCTATTGGCTAAAAATAAAGTGGTAAGTGAAACTCCTTATCCAAGAAGCCTTGGTACAGCTCCGCAATTTATTATTAAAGGAAATTGTGATTTTGAGCTAGAAAAAAGCAGACTAATTTCCTATATTCAAAAAACGCAAGAATTAGGCGAAAAAGAGTTTGAAGGAAAAGAATCTCTTTCTTTTGGTAAGTTGTCTTCTAAAGAGTGGAATAATATGTTTGCAAAACATTTGGATCACCATTTATCTCAATTTGGTGTTTAAATAATTTTATAGCTATGAGAATTTATACCCTTATGCTTTTTCTTCTTTTAGGATTATCTTCTAATGCTCAAAAGCAAGAAGTTCAAAAATGCATTGAATCTTTTTTTGAAGGATTTCATCAGAGAGATTCAACAAAGATCAAATTGGTTTGTTCGGATAAAATGATATTGCAGTCTATTAGCGAAAGCACTGCCAAAGGAAATAAATTATCTGATGAAAGTGCAAAAGAGTTTTATAAGTCTATTGCATCTATTCCTTCAAACATGAAATTCCAAGAAAAAATATTGAGTTATACTATTCAGATTGATGGAACAATGGCGCATGTTTGGGCACCATATGAATTTTATTTAAATGATAAATTAAGCCATTCTGGTGTAAATGCTTTTACTTTATTTAAAGAAAAAGAGTCCTGGAAGATAATCTATTTGATTGATACAAGAAGAAAATAATTAATTTTTAAGGATTTCGGTATTGTAGTATAAGCAAATATCAGTTAAAAGACATTCAGGGCATTTAGGTTTAGGTCTGCAGATTTCGCGACCTAGAAATGAAATTGCCATTCCTATTTCTGACCAAATATTTTTCGGTAAAGCCTGCATTAAATCTTTTTCTACTTTATTACCATCTTTAGATTCTTTAATTATTCCAATTCTTGGCGCAACTCTTATTACATGTAAGTCCGCAATAATTCCTTCAGCTGGCTGGCCAGTTTCTCTTAAAATCACGTTTGCAGATTTTCTTCCAATACCTTTCAATGCAGTTAATCCTGACATGGTTAAAGGAATATTGTTATCCTCTTTTATGGTTTTTGCAATATCCAAAAGCCATTGTGCTTTAGTTCCGTGATTTCGAACTTTAGTGATATAAGGCAAAAAAGTTTCTAAATCGGTTTTTGATAGACTTTTTAGCGTTGGGAATTTTTCAAATAAAGCTGGTGCAATTGAGTTGATATTGGCATCAGAATCTTGAGCAGACAAAACAACCATCACTAATAACTGATATGGATTTTGGTAATCTAGTGGATGTTTTTTGTTTTTATACTTTTTTAAAATTGGTTTTAATTTAGTTTCCCAATCTAATGTTTCTCCAAATAAATCCATTTTCTAATTCTCTTTAATGTTGATATTTAAATAGTTATCTATAAAGTTAATTGATTTTAATGAATTCTAGAATTTTTTTGATAACATTTTGATTTCCAAGTATTTTCCTGTGGCCTAATCCGTCGGTTAAAAATAAAGATCCATTTTTAAGATTTTCATAAATATGCTTTCCCGCTTTTACAGATACCTCGGGATCATCATTATCATGTATAACCAAAACAGGAATATTGATTTTTTGAGCTGCTCGATAGGCTGAAAAATCATCCATTATTACTTGGTATTTACTTTCAAAAGAATCTCTCAAATGATTGCTAATTTCTTTTCGCAAACCCAGTTTAGAAGTGAATTCATCTAAAATATCTTGGATAATATCACCACTTCCTATAATTACAGCTTTTTCTACTTTAAATCCATCTTTAATTGCATTTAGAACTGACATTCCGCCTAAAGAATGACCAATTGCAATTTCAAAAGGGCCAAATTGTTTTTCTATTTCTAATATAGAGGCTATAAACTCTGACATTATTGTTGTTTTTCCTTTTGATTTTCCATGTGCAGGAGCGTCAAAACTAACTGTTGAATAGCCTTTGTTCAAAAGTTCATCAGCAATTTTAAAGAGTTGCGTTCCTCTTCCAGACCAGCCATGTACCAATAAAACTTTGCGTTCACTTTGCCCGTATGCATATGTAACAATACTTTTATCAATTGAAGGGACATAGATTAATTCTTGAATGCTTTTAGCATCCATTTCTAATTCTCTTTTTGGAACTTTATGCTTGATAGGAGTTGTAAAAATCTTTGCAGCAAATTTTGTAACTAATTTTGTGGATATAAAAGCACAAATTTTCGCAGATATTATAATAATCTTAGGAATTTTTAATGATTTAGTAGGATTAATTGCCTTTTTTGCCATTTCAATAAAACTTATTTAAAAGAAGGATTTTGCTTGTTTTTTTGCTAAATTTAAAAAACATAAAAGTAGTATATAAATGATTGCTTCTTATGATAATCCTAAATTAATTTCTGAAATGGAAATATTTCATATTAGCGCAGAATGTTATCCTGTAGCAAAGGTTGGCGGATTAGGCGATGTAGTGGGTGCATTGCCAAAATATCAACAAGCTGCTGGCCATTCTGTTAGAGTTGTAATTCCTTGTTATGACACGAAGTTTAAAAAGGAAAATGATTTTGAATGTGTTCATTGGGGTACAATTGAATTAGGAAATTTTAGTTTTCCGTTTAGTGTACTAAAAGAAAAAACAGATAAGTTAGGTTTTGAATTATATCTAATAGAGATTAATGAATTATTTAATCGTCCGAATATTTATGGTTACGAAGATGATATCGAAAGATTTTTATCTTTTCAGATTGCCACATTGGATTGGATTATAGCACGGAATAAAACGCCAGATGTTATTAATTGTCATGATCATCATACAGGCATTATTCCATTTTTACTTCAGTTTTCTTATAAATATGAAAGTTTAAAAAATGTAAAAACACTTATAACGATTCATAATGGCTTATATCAAGGCTGGTTTGGTTTTGATAAATTATATTATCTGCCAAAATTTGATTTGAGACATGTTGGTTTTTTAGAATGGAGCAATTCTATCAACTCTTTAGCAGTTGCCATTAAATGCGCCAATGCCGTAACTACAGTATCTCCAAGCTATTTAAATGAAATTAATATTTCAGCAAATGGTTTAGAATCTTTATTTAATTCTGTTAGAAATAAATCTAAAGGAATTTTAAATGGAATTGATATTGAAGTTTGGAATCCGATGAAAGATCAAATGATTCAGGAGAATTATTCTATTGAAGATTTTGAAGCTGGAAAAAGAAAGAATAAAGAGAAACTGTGCGAACAATTTGAGCTAGATCCATCAAAGCCATTATTTAGCTTTATTGGCCGATTGTTTGAAGAAAAAGGAGGTGATTTGCTTCCGCTTGCTGCTGCTTTGGCTTTATCTGAAAATTTTGAGGAAATTAACATCTTGATTTTAGGTTCAGGAAATGCAGAGATTGAAACGCAGTTAACTCAGTTGCGAAATGATTACAAAGGAAATTACAATGTTTTTATAGGTTATAATGAAGATTTAGCGCATTTGATGTATGCAGGTTCAGATTATATTTTAATGCCTTCTAGGGTAGAACCTTGTGGATTAAATCAGATGTATGCGATGCGTTACGGAACTATTCCGATTGTTAGAAGAACTGGAGGGTTAAGAGATACGGTTGTTGATTTTGGAGATGAAGGAAATGGCATTTGTCATGATCAGGCTTCTGTAGCCGACATATGCTATTCAATAAATCGTGCTGTTAGGTTGTATGAGGATAAAATAAATTTCAATGAAGTTTTAAAAAGAGGAATGTCAGCAGATCATTCCTGGGAAAGAGTTTGCCAAGAATATATCGAAATATACAACTTAATAATTCAGCAAAATGAAATTTAAAAAGAAAAATGTAGTTGCCATTATTTTAGGAGGTGGACAAGGTTCACGTTTATTTCCATTAACAGAAACAAGATCGAAACCTGCAGTTCCCATTGGTGGAAAATATCGTTTGGTCGACATTCCGATTTCTAATTGTATCAATTCTGATATTTTTAAAATATTTGTTTTGACGCAATTTAACTCCGCCTCTCTAAATGCTCACATTAAAAACACTTTTAATTTTAGTATTTTAAGTCAGTCCTTTGTAGATATTTTGGCGGCAGAACAGACTCCAGACAATCCAACCTGGTTTCAAGGAACAGCAGATGCTGTAAGACAATGTATGTCACATTTCTTGAAACATGATTTTGACCATGCTTTAATTCTTTCGGGGGATCAATTATATCAAATGGATTTTAACGAAATGCTTGAAGCACATATTGCGGCTGATGCAGAAATCTCTATTGCAACGTTGCCTGTAAATGCTAAAGACGCTCCCGAATTTGGAATTTTAAAGACCAATCACGAAAGTGTTATTGAAGCTTTTATTGAAAAACCACATCCATCGCTATTGCCTGAATGGGAATCGGAGGTGAGCGAACAAATGCAGGAAAAAGGTAAAAAATACCTTGCCTCAATGGGAATTTATATTTTTAATAAATCTTTGCTACAGGAGCTAATGGCTGACCAAGAAACAAAAGATTTTGGTAAAGAAATTATTCCGCAATCGGTTGGAAAACATAAAATATTAAGTTATCAATATGAAGGTTATTGGACAGATATCGGGAATATAGAATCATTTTTTGAAGCTAATATTGGCTTAACAGCAGATATTCCAGAATTTAATTTATTCGATAACGAAAATAAAATTTTCACTAGACCAAGATTATTGCCTCCGTCTAAATTTAGAAACTCAATAATCAACCAATCTTTAATTTCTGAGGGATGTATTATTAATGCCAAAGAGATTAAAAGTTCGGTTATAGGAATTCGTTCTCGAATTGGTGAAGGAACTGTTTTGGAGAATTGTTACGTTATGGGGAACGATTTTTATCAAGATCTAGAAGAATTGAACCACGAAAGCAGCATCAATAAAATACATGTTGGAATAGGCGAAAACTGCTTTATTAAAAATGCTTTGGTTGATAAAAATGTGCGTATTGGAAACAATGTTCATATTAGCGGAGGTAAACATTTAGATAATTTTACTAACGAATTGTACAGCATTAAAGACGGAATTGTCGTAGTCAAAAAAGGAGTCACACTTGCAGACAATTTTAGAATTGAATAAAGACTGAAAATTCCAATATAAATATTCCAAATTCCAATTTTTAAAATCCCAAATTCCAAATTCGATAACAATTATCTCTTAAACCAACCATATGACTAAAGTAATCCCACATTCTCTTTTTACTGACTTTGACATAGATTTATTCAAAGCGGGAAAACACTTCAGATTATATGAAAAACTTGGAGCTCATTTAATTGAAGTAGATGGAGTAAAAGGTGTTTATTTTGCTGTTTGGGCTCCTACGGCTCATTCTGTTTCAGTTGTTGGAGATTTTAATTATTGGACGCAGGGCGAACATGTTTTAAACGTCCGCTGGGATTCTTCTGGAATCTGGGAAGGATTTATTCCTGATATTTCAAAAGGGGCGTTTTACAAATACAAGATTCAATCTAGTATAAATGGCGTAATTACCGAAAAGGCCGATCCGTTTGCGCGTTATTGCGAAAAACCGCCTCATACTGCATCTGTAGTTTGGGATCTGGATTATAAATGGAAAGATGATAATTGGATGCAAAATCGTCAGGATTATAATGCTTTGGATAAACCCTATTCGGTTTACGAAGTGCATTTGGGGTCTTGGAGACGAGGAGAACATAATCGTTTTTTGACTTATCTTGAATTTGCCGATGATTTGGTAAAATATATAAAAGAAACTGGTTTTACGCATGTTGAGTTTATGCCAATTATGGAATATCCTTATGACCCTTCTTGGGGTTATCAGCTTACAGGGTATTTTGCACCAACTTCCCGTTTTGGAAAACCACAAGATTTTATGGTTCTGGTTGATCGATTGCATCAAGAGGGAATTGGAGTGATTTTAGACTGGGTTCCGTCACATTTTCCTGATGATGCACATGGTTTAGGGTATTTTGACGGTTCTCATTTATACGAACATCCAGATCGAAGAAAAGGATATCACCCAGATTGGAAAAGTTTAGTTTTTAATTATGGTAGAAATGAAGTTCGAGCTTTTTTAATAAGTAATGCTGTTTTTTGGCTTCAAAATTATCATATCGACGGACTTCGTGTTGACGCTGTAGCTTCGATGTTATATCTCGATTATTCTCGAAAGGATGGCGAATGGGAAGCCAATATTTATGGCGGAAGGGAAAATCTGGATTCTATTAGCTTTCTTAAAGAATTTAATGAAGTAATCTATTCTAATTTTAATGGTATTCAAACTATTGCTGAAGAGAGCACTTCATTTCCTATGGTTTCAAGACCAACATCTGTTGGAGGTTTAGGTTTTGGAATGAAATGGATGATGGGTTGGATGCATGACACTTTAAAGTATTTTCAAAAAGAAACCGTTTATAGAAAATACCATCAGAATGAATTGACTTTTTCGATGACATATGCTTTTACTGAAAATTTCATGCTTCCATTTTCTCATGACGAAGTAGTATATGGTAAAAATTCTCTTATTTATAAAATGCCTGGCGACGAATGGCAGCGCTTTGCAAATTTGAGATTATTGTACGGGTATATGTTTACGCATCCAGGAACAAAACTTTTGTTTATGGGAGCTGAGTTTGGTCAGACAAGTGAGTGGAATTTTGAACAAAGTTTAGATTGGCATTTGCTTCAGTATGATTTTCATTCTGGAATAAAAAGTTTGATTACCGATTTAAATCAATTGTACAAATCACAGCCAGCATTATACGAAAAACAATTTAGAGGAGATGGTTTTGAATGGATTAATTATTCAGATCATCAAAATGCTATTTTATCTTATATTAGAAAAGGAAATAATCCAGATGAAAATGTGATTGTTGTCTGCAATTTTACTCAAGTCGTTCGCGAAAATTATAGAATTGGTATTCCTAAAAAAGGCAATTTAAAAGAGATTTTTAATACTGATGCCAAAATATATGGAGGAAGCGGTATAGAAAGTACTAAACCATTAAAAATAGAATCAATTTCGTATGATGGCCGAGATTTTTCTGTAGAATTGATTTTGCCTCCTTTGAGTGTTGCCGTATATACTTTAAATTAAGTAAAAATCTTGAAATAAGATTTTGTCATTATATCGTTTCAAAATTATCAAATTGTTGATTTTTTGTTTGGTAATTTGAAGCTCATTCAGAAAAAACGTTTTCGTGAATAAACCTTTTATTCATAGAGCGTTACGAACTTTTTTTGTATGTTTGAGTAGAAGGAAAATGTTAAATTAATTCATTGGAGATATGATTACAAACACATCATTAGAATACAAAGGCGATTTATATCCATCAAAAATTGTCTCTTATGAACATGAAGGAGATTCTATTTTCTTTAATACGGATAACAAAGTAATTTTAAAAGTAACTATTCTTCGTGATAGTTTAATCCGATTTCGTTTTACTACAAAAGGCTATTTCAGCAATGATTTTTCTTATGCCATTGATAAAACTCAGCTTCATGGCTATAACTTTTTGGAGGTTACAGAAGAAGAAACATACTTTCAGATTAGAACTAGTAAAGTAAAATGTAAAATACAGAAAGCAGATCTTCGTCTTTCAATTTACGATTTAAATAATTTTCTTATCCTTGAAGATGAACTTGGTTTTCATTGGGAAGAAAGCTATGAATATGGCGGGAATATCGTAAAAATGAGTAAATATGCTAAAGACGGTGAATGTTATTATGGTTTAGGCGATAAGGCCACTCAAATGAATCTGAAAGGCAAAAGAGTAGAGAATTTTGCCACAGATCAATATGCTTATCAAAAAGATCAAGAACCTTTGTATAAAGTGGTTCCATTTTATATTGGTCTTCATAATAAACAATCTTACGGTATATTTTTCGATAATACTTTCAGAACCTTTTTTGATTTTTGTCAAGAGAGAAGAAATGTGACTAGTTTCTGGGCTGAAGGTGGAGAAATGAATTACTATTTTGTTTATGGTCCTCAAATGCAGGATGTTGTTACAACTTATACCGACTTAACAGGTAAGCCAGAATTGCCACCGCTTTGGGTTTTAGGATATCATCAATGTAAATGGAGTTATTATCCCGAAAGTAAAGTCAAAGAAATTACATCAAAATTTAGGGAACTTCAAATTCCTTGTGACGCCATTTATCTGGATATAGATTATATGGATGGTTTTAGATGTTTTACTTGGAATAAAAACTATTTTCCAGATCCCAAAAGAATGGTTTCTGAATTGGCAGAAGATGGTTTTAAAACCATAGTTATTATTGATCCAGGAATTAAAATTGATAAAGATTATTGGGTTTATAAAGAAGCTTTAGAAAAAGATTATTTCTGCAAAAGGGCAGATGGACCTTATATGAAAGGAAAAGTTTGGCCAGGAGAATGTAACTTTCCAGATTATACAAATCCCTTAGTTAGGGAATGGTGGGCTGGATTATTTAAAGAATTAATTGCAGATATTGGTGTAAAAGGAGTTTGGAATGATATGAATGAACCGGCAGTTATGGAGGTTCCGAATAAAACTTTTCCAATGGATGTTCGCCATATTTATGATGGAAATCCTTGTAGTCATAGAAAAGCGCATAATATCTACGGAACACAAATGGCAAGAGCAACTTACCATGGAGTAAAACGATTTGCGTATCCAAAGCGTCCTTTTGTAATAACAAGATCGGCTTATGCGGGAGCACAGCGTTATACATCGTCATGGACAGGTGATAATGTAGCAACTTGGGAGCATTTGTGGATTGCAAATATTCAAGTTCAGAGATTATCTATTTCAGGAATGGGATTTACAGGTTCTGATATTGGAGGTTTTGCAGAACAACCTACAGGCGAGCTTTACGCACGCTGGATTCAATTGGGGGTTTTTCATCCTTTTTGCAGAACACATTCTTCTGGAGATCACGGAAATCAAGAGCCATGGGCTTTTGATGAAGAAGTAATTAATATTACCAGAAAATTTGTGAGCCTTCGTTATCAATTATTACCTTATTTATATACCATGTTTTGGCAATATATTGAAGAAGGAGTTCCGATGTTAAAACCTTTAGTTTATTATGACCAAGACGATACACAGACACATTATCGCAACGACGAATTCATCTTTGGAAATCAGATCTTAGTGTGTCCTATACTTGAACCTAATGCTGTAGGTAGACGTATGTATATTCCTAGAGGAGAATGGTATAACTATTGGACAAACGAATTGTTTATAGGCGGTAAAGAGATCTGGATTGATACAAAATTTGATGAGATTCCAGTGTTTGTAAAAGCGGGTGCTATTATTCCAAAATACCCAGTTCAGCAATATGTAGGCGAATTAGAATTTGATGAATTAACACTTGATGTTTATTACAAAAACGGTAAAGAGCAGTCAGCGGTTTATGAAGATGCTCAAGATGGTTACGATTATAAAAAAGGACGCTACAGTTATTTGTCATTGCGAAATATTGGAAAAGAAAAAGAACTTATTATTCAGCTTCACAAAGAGGGAAAATATATAACTCCTTACACCAAATATAAAATCAATCTTATTGGATTGCCTTTTAAAGTTGCAGAAATCGAAATTGATAACGAAAAGATCGAGTTTGATAAAATTAATTTCGAGCAAAATAATTTCTTACTAATTGATAAAGAGTTTAATGAACTTCATATAGTGGGCGAATAGTTAAATTTTGATATTTTTTTGATTTAATATGTAAAATATTTTATTTTTTTTAATTGTATTTTTGTTAGAAAATAGCTCGAATTATGAAAAAATATATGTTTTTAGGGATTTTTGGAGCACTTGTAATGGCTTGTGCAACAAATCCAATTACTGGGAAACAAAACTTGAATTTTGTTTCAAATAGCGAATTATTCCCTTCTTCTTTTCAGCAGTATAACCAGTTTTTAACAGAAAATAAGGTTATTACTGGAACAGCAGATGCTAGACTTGTAGAAAATGTGGGATATAAAATTAAAGCAGCTGCAGAAAAATATCTAAATTATTTAGGTCAGACACAATACTTAAAAGATTATCGATGGGAGTATAAACTGGTTGATAACAAAGAAGTAAATGCATGGTGTCTTCCTGGTGGTAAAATTGTAGTTTATTCTGGAATTTTGCCAGTTACGCAAAATGAAGCTGGTTTGGCAACTGTAATGGGGCACGAAGTTTCTCATGCTTTGGCAAATCATGGAGCGCAAAGAATGTCTGCCGCTCAATTACAGCAAATAGGAGGAGCAGCTTTAGGAGCAGCAACTAGCGGAAAATCTGAAGCAACACAGCAAATATTTGCACAAGCATACGGAATTGGTTCTGAAGTAGGAGTAATGCTTCCATTTAGTAGAAGTAACGAAAGTGAAGCCGACAAAATTGGTTTGACTTTAATGGCAATTGCTGGTTACAATCCAGATGATGCTGTCGCTTTCTGGAGTAGAATGGCTGCCAAATCTGGTGGGGCATCTGCACCTGAATTTATGAGTACACACCCTTCTGATGCAACAAGAATTGCTAATATTAAAGCTTTAATTCCAGAAGCTAAAGCAATTGCATTGAAAGTTGGAACTATAAAATAGATTTTAAGTACACAATAAGTACACAAAATATTCTTTTAAGCCACTCGTTTCCGAATGGCTTTTTTTATTTAGTAAAGTTTATAATTTAATAATGTATGATTTCAACAATTTCCGTTTGATTATCATAAAAAATAGATAAATTCGTAGCCTATTTACAAAACCATTTCTATGAAAAACCTACAAAAAGGAGATAAGAAGCTTTTAAATGCTTGGGCGTTTTATGACTGGGCAAATTCAGTTTATACCTTGACTATTGCATCTGCAGTTTTTCCAATTTTTTACGAAGCATTATTCAGCGACAGAGATCATTATATTGATGTTTTCGGAATGCATCTTAAAAACTCAGCATTAATTAGTTTTATTACGGCATTTGCTTTTATGGTGGTTTCGTTTATTTCACCATTATTATCTGGAATTGCTGATTATGTTGGAAACAAGAAATCATTTATGAAGTTTTTTTGTTACGTAGGAGCTTTGTCTTGTATGGGATTATACTGGTTTGATTTGGATAATATTTATGTCGGATTATTATTTTATTTCCTTGGATTGCTTGGCTATTGGGGAAGTTTAGTTTTCTACAATTCCTATCTTCCAGATATTGCATTTGAAGAACAGCAAGACAGAATTAGTGCCAAAGGATATTCGTTAGGGTATATTGGAAGTGTTATTTTATTAATCATCAATTTAGCGATGATTATGAAGCCTAAGGTTTTTGGAATTTCAGGAACTGATGGCGAAGCAGCAATGAAGGCAATGCGTTATTCTTTTATAATGGTAGGAGTATGGTGGATCTTATTTAGCCAATACACTTACTATTATTTACCAAAAGGAAGTAAAGAATCGGGTCAGAAACTAACAAAATCTGTAGTATTTAATGGCTTTAAAGAATTAAAAAAGGTTTGGACACTATTGCAAGAGAATATTCCTTTGAAACGATATTTAGGAGGTTTCTTTGTTTCTAGTATGGCTGTACAAACGGTAATGCTTGTAGCAACCTATTTTGGTGCGCAAGAAATTCAGTGGGAAACCAAAGAGCAAAGTACAATAGGTTTAATTGTTTGTATTTTAATCATTCAATTAGTAGCTGTTGTTGGAGCTGTTTTGACCTCTAGAGCTTCAGAGAAATTTGGAAACGTACCTACTTTAATATTTATCAATGTAATTTGGGCAGTATTTTGTGCACTTGCCTATTTTATTACTTTGCCAACACATTTTTATGTAATGGCGACAGTTGCCGGATTTGTAATGGGCGGAATTCAAGCATTATCTCGTTCGACTTATTCAAAATTACTGCCTGATACACAAGATACAGCCTCATTTTTTAGTTTCTATGATGTTGCAGAAAAAATCGGAATTGTAATCGGAATGTGCGTTTACGGAATTATCGACCAAATTACAGGAAGCCCTCGTGCTGCAATTGTAATTTTGGCCGTATTTTTTGCTACATCCATATTTTTATTGAGAAGAGTACATAAAAAAGACGTTTCAAATTAATCGAAACGTCTTTATAACACAATATCGCAAATTGCAATTAATTATTGATTGATGATAGTTTTGTAATTTGCGATATTTTTATTTAAATAATTAACCTTTATAAATTTTTCCAGAACCAGAAACTTTTACATCTCTTTTCTCTGGATTTCCTAGGTACTTAATATTTCCAGAACCAGAAACTCTTCCAGTAATACTACTTTCACAAGTTACGACGCTATTTCCAGAACCTGAAACAGTAACATCTACAGTTTGTGATTTTAAATTTGAAGCATTAACGTTTCCTGATCCCGATATTTTGCTTGTAAAAGAATCTGCTTTCCCTTTTAAAACAATATCGCCCGAACCGCTTAGCGCCAAATCAAAATTTCTAGAATCTACATCTAAATCAAAATTTCCTGATCCTGAAAGTTTTGCAGAAAAACTATCACTATTGATTTTGTTTTTACTTTTAACATCTCCAGACCCAGATAATGTAACTGCCGATATTTTTTCGAAAGGAACTGTTACTTGTATCTTTTTGCCCATACTGGTACGAAGTTGTACTCCTCTCTCAACATATACTTTCAATTCATTTCCTTCAACTTCCACTTTAATTTTAGACAATAAATTTTCTTCTCCTTTAAGAATAATTTTTCCTTCTTTTCCTGATACTAAATCTACATCAAAAAATCCTGAGATTCTTATGCCATCATAGTCTCCAGTTGTTCTTGTTTCGGTAGTGACAGTACCGTTTCCGCTTATTTTTGTTTGTGCGTTAGAATTTATTGCCATAAAAAGTAGGCTTAATGCTGTAAGTAAAATTGACTTTTTCATTGTTTTGATTTTTAGATGATTAATTTTTAGTTAGGGAAATATTTCCGTAGTTCGAATTGATATTGATTTTATTTTGACCTTTTTTCTTGTAATAGCCAGCAATTCTTTTACTGTTACTTTTAACCTCAGAGACAGAAATCTCTAAAGAATTATCATGTTTAATGTTTGAATATCTTGCAGAAATATCAAAATCGAATGCATAATTGGGTACGTAACCAATTGAAATATCTGTATATCCTGAGTTTATGCTAATGTTCCCCGCTTTTTCAGTTACAGTCCCGATACTGATTTTACTGTAATTGGTATCGTAGCTAAAGTTACTGGAAATTTCGCCAATAACAAAAGTTAAATAATTTCCTGAACCACTCAAGGAATTGATTTTCTGAAATTTAAGGGTTCCATAGTTGCAATCTGCTTTAATGTTCTGGCCATCATTAAGATTAACATCTGTATAATTTGCGCTTAGATTTAAATTTCCAGAATCATTAATTTTAAGATTCGAATATCGAGCATCAATATTTCCGGTTTTTATGTACTCTATGCTTGAATTTTGGCAGTATTGAATCGAGATTTGATTACTAGATCCGTTTAGTTTTCCTAAAGCCACTTTTCCATATTTGCAGTCAATATCTGTAGAAGCTTCAGCATTTGGAACCGAAATATTACCGTATTTATTAACGAGTTTAATTGATCCGTTTTTAGGAATTTTAATCACGTAATTGATTTCAAAACTGTTATTACTTCCCTTGCTTTTAAGATTAGAGCTTCCTAGTTTGGTTACGGCAGAAACTAGACCTTTAAGCGCCGTGATATCAACATCAATACTGTTTAATCGTTCGTTTACCCAATTTTCATTTGGGCCATTTACTTTTATAGTAATATCCAGATCAATTTTATCTTCATCCCAAGTGGTTACAGTGATGCTTCCGTATTTGTTGTCAACATCGATTCCGGCATTAGAATTAACGATATAGGTCTTTTTAATGTTTTTTTGTTTGGTAACAAAAGCGTCATCATTTGAAAAACCTAAGAAAGGAATCAAAAGAAATAAGATTAGTAAGTTATAGTGTTTTTTCATTAGAGTTGTTTTTTAATTTTTCGTTGTCTTCAATTCTTTTCAAAACGGTTTGTAAAAAAGAAATACGCGTTTGAAGATTGCTAATCATCGCATAAATAATTTGTTTGTTCTCACCATTTTTTTGCAGTTCGTTAATGATTTTCTGATAATCAGCGTCAAAAGTTTTCATCTGATTCATAGCATCAGTAATAATCTGCTGATTTTCTGGTGAGTTTTTCTCTTTTAGCTTAACCAGTTCATTATCGATTAGAATATTGAAAATAGAGTCTGTACGTTTAGTTTCTTTAGAAGCAAATTTGAATTCTTTTGGTTTTTCATTTTTATAAAAAAGAGAAACTCCAAGCATCAATACAATCGAAGCGGCAATAGCAGTTGCGAACCAGTATTTTCTCTTAGGCTCTTTTTTGTTTAATTTTTGCAGAAAATCTACCTGATGATCAGAATTTAATTCCTGAATATCCCATTGGTTTTTAAATCTTTTAAATAAGTCGTCTAAATTGTCTTTTTCATTTTTCATAATTCCAATTCATTTTATATTTCTTCCAATTTTTTTCTCAAACTATCTTTGGCTCTGCTCAAGGTTGTTCTGCAATTTGCATATGTAATGTTTAAAATCTCGCAGATTTCTTCTTGATCGTAACCTTCAATGTAAAAAAGAGTCAGCACCATTCTGTAGTTATCTTTCAGCTGCAAAATGGTATCCAAAACCTGTTTTAGTTTTAGAGCGTTTAAGTCAATATTTTCAGAAAGAATTCCGTCGTTTTCTTCGATTTTATAAAGCTGTTTACTTAAATCTTCTATATGAAAAGAGTTGTTTTTCTTGTAAAAATCGATGCTATAATTGATGATTATTTTTTTTAACCATGCGCCAAAAGCCACTTCTTGTTTATAGTCATTGATTTTTGTAAAAGCTTTTAAGAAACCTTCCTGCATGACGTCTTGTGCAAAATGTTCGTCTTTTACAATACGAAAAGCCACGTTATACATCGCTTTACAATAGCGATTGTATATTTCAAACTGCGCTTTCTGATTATTGTTTTTACAGAGCGCAATTAGTTCTTCGATATTTTGGTTGTTTATATTCAAGTAGTGGCTTTTGGTTTTTAATATAGACTTGGCTTTTTTTTGTTTGTTACAGTTTTGATAAAAAAAATAAAAAATATTTTTTGATTTTACGTAATGCCGTAAGGTATAATACATTCATTGCTATAATTTCACATAAAATTTAACTACCAAAAACAAATTCAATAATGAGAAAACTAAACAAATGCTTTGTAATTCTGTTTGTTATGACAGGATTTATGTTAACATCATGTAGCAATGACGATTCTGGCGAAAGTGCTGGAGAATCAACAGGAGATTATTGGCCTTCTAAAGTGGGCAATCAATGGGTTTTTAGCCAAGATGGCGCTGAAAGCACAGTAAAAATTCAAAGTTCATCTAATAAAGATGGAAATACGTATTATAAATTTAACCAATTATTTGGTTCTACTGACGAAATTTCTGGAACAGCAGGCGCTTCGCTTAAAAAAGTAAAAGGAGATTATTACATCGTTATTGATGAAGTGAATTATAGTTCTGAAGGAATAACGGGAAAATCAACTGGATATGAATTTATTCTTTTTAAGGATTATCTGGATGTAAATCAAACATGGAAAGGATCTTATTCTCTAGAAACAAGCTTTAATATACCAAGTTTTCCTTCTTTGAAAATGAATGCAAATTACACAGGTACTATTTTAGAAAAAGGAATAAGCTTAAAAGTTAAAGAAGTAACCTATAGTAATGTAATCAAATTTAAACTGCATATTGAAGCTAGCGCGCAGGGGCAAAGTTCTTCATCAGATACATTTTATTGGATCGCTAAGGATGTTGGAATTGTGAAATTAGAATCGTCTGGCACTACTTCAGAACTCGTTTCTTACTCTTTGAAGTAATGGATAAATGAAATGTTTGAAACCCGAAATTTTTTTTTCGGGTTTTTTTATTTTCTAAACTTTAAAATGGATTGTATTTTAAAATTGACTAATTAGAATTATTTAAGGTTTAAGTTTGTTTTGGCATAATGATTGTCTATTTTTATGCCCTATCTTGTAATTGAAAAACGAAACACGTTTTTGGTAAAACTTCAATAAGCAATACTCTATTTATAGATAGCACAGAAAATTTAATGACAAAAAGACTTATATTTTATTATGTCAAACCATAAAATACTTACTATTGACAATCTGTCACTTCAAGAATTTGACTCAGAGGCAGAATTAATTCCATTATTGACTCCAGAAGACGAAGAGGAAATGAATAATGAAGAACTTCCTGTTTCTCTTCCGATTTTACCTTTACGCAATACTGTTTTATTTCCTGGAGTTGTTATCCCAATTTCTGCTGGGAGAGATAAGTCTATTAAACTAATTAATGATGCTAATGCAGGCGGAAAAATAATTGGTGTAGTTTCTCAAATTAACGAAGAAGACGAAGATCCGTCAAAAGATGATATTCATAAAGTAGGAACTGTTGCACGTATTTTACGTGTGCTTAAAATGCCTGACGGAAATGTAACGGTTATTCTTCAAGGAAAAAAACGCTTTGAAATTGACGAAGTTGTTTTAGAAGATCCCTATATGACAGCAACGATCAAAGAAGTTGCTGAAGAACGACCAGATGAAAATGATACTGAATTTACTGCTATTTTAGATTCTGTAAAAGAATTGGCAATTCAGATTATCAAAGAAAGTCCAAACATTCCTTCAGAAGCTACTTTTGCGATTAAAAACATTGAAAGCCAATCGTTTTTAATCAATTTTGTTTCTTCAAACATGAATTTATCAGTAAAAGAAAAACAAGGTCTTTTATCGATAAATGGTTTAAAAGAGCGCGCTTTAGAGACTTTACGTTATATGAATGTAGAACTTCAAAAACTAGAATTGAAGAACGACATTCAGTCAAAAGTTCGTTTTGATTTAGATCAGCAGCAAAGAGAATATTTCCTTCACCAGCAAATGAAAACCATTCAAGAAGAATTGGGTGGCGTTTCTCAGGAAGAGGAAATGGACGAAATGGGGCAGAAGGCGAAAACCAAAAAATGGGATGAAAAAACGCAGAAACATTTCGAGAAAGAATTGTCTAAAATGCGTCGTATGAATCCGCAATCGCCAGATTTTGGAATTCAGCGCAATTACTTGGAATTGTTTCTGGAATTGCCTTGGGGCGAATATTCTAAAGATAAGTTCGACTTAAAACATGCACAGAAAATTTTAGATAAAGATCATTTTGGACTTGATGAAGTTAAGAAAAGAATGATCGAGCATTTGGCAGTTTTAAAATTGCGAAATGATATGAAATCACCAATTATATGTTTAACAGGGCCTCCAGGAGTTGGTAAAACTTCAATCGGTCGTTCTGTTGCAGAAGCCTTAGGAAGAGAATACGTTCGTATTTCTTTGGGAGGCTTGCGTGATGAAGCGGAGATTCGCGGTCATAGAAAAACGTATATTGGAGCAATGCCTGGACGTATTATTCAGAGCTTGAAAAAAGCAGGAACATCCAATCCTGTATTTATTTTAGACGAAATCGATAAATTATCAAACAGTAATAGTGGCGATCCATCTTCAGCGTTATTAGAAGTTTTAGATCCGGAACAAAACAGCTCTTTCTACGATAATTTCCTTGAAATGGGATATGATTTGTCTAAAGTAATGTTTATTGCGACTTCAAATAATATGGCTACAATTCAGCCAGCTTTGCGTGATAGAATGGAAGTGATCAAAATGTCTGGCTACACCATTGAAGAAAAGGTTGAGATTGCCAAAAGACATTTATTTCCAAAACAATTAGAAGCCCACGGTTTAACCGCAAAAGATTTGACTATTGGCAAAAAGCAATTAGAAAAAATCATTGAAGGTTATACGAGAGAATCGGGTGTTCGTAATTTAGAAACAAAAATTGCGCAAGTAATAAGAAATGCAGCAAAATCTGTTGCAATGGAAGAGGAGTACAACAAGAAAGTTACAGATGAAGATGTTGTAGCGATTTTGGGAGTGCCAAGATTAGAACGCGATAAATACGAAAATAACGATGTTGCAGGCGTTGTAACAGGTTTAGCTTGGACCAGTGTAGGAGGAGATATTTTGTTTATCGAATCTTTGATTTCTGAAGGAAAAGGATCATTGACTATTACCGGAAACCTTGGGACTGTAATGAAAGAATCTGCTACAATTGCTTTAGAATACATTAAGGCAAATGCTAAAAAATTAGGTATTAGTACAGAATTATTCCAAAAATATAACATCCACTTGCACGTTCCAGAAGGAGCAACTCCAAAAGACGGACCAAGTGCTGGTATTGCAATGCTTACTTCTTTAGTTTCGCTTTTAACTCAGAAAAAAGTGAAGAAAAGTTTGGCTATGACTGGCGAAATTACGCTTCGTGGAAAAGTATTGCCGGTTGGTGGTATTAAAGAAAAAATCTTAGCGGCAAAAAGAGCAGGAATTAAAGAAATTATTCTTTGCCACGAAAACAAAAGCGATATTGATGAAATCAAAGCAGAATATTTAGAAGGACTAAGTTTTCATTATGTAAAAGAAATGAGTGAGGTTTTAGCTTTTGCTTTAACAGATCAGAAAGTAAAAAATGCTAAAGATTTGAAATAAATATTCTTTTAGCTGAATATATAAATTCCAAATTCCAATTTTAATGATTGGAGTTTGGAATTTTTTTATTGGACTTTATTTTTAGTGTTATATAATTTTATATTTGCACTTGCGTTATTCCCATATAGGTGCGCCAAAAACAAATGCTTAAAAAAGTTGTTTTATTTTTTATAATCTTAATTTGTTCGTCTTCTTTCGGACAAGTTGGAGGGCGCTACACTTACCAGTTTTTAAATTTGACCACTTCGCCAAGACAGGCGGCATTAGGAGGAGATGTTATTACCATATATGATGAAGATGTTAATCAAGCTATGTCGAACCCCGCTCTTATAAACGCAGACATGGACAATCATTTGGCATTAAATTACGGAAGTTATTATGGGGAAGCCTCTTATGGTACGGCATCGTATGCTTATACCTATGATAGACACGTGCAGACTATTTATGCTGGAGTTACTTATGTAAACTACGGTACATTTGAAGGTTATGATGAAAACGGACAGGCAACTTCTAATTTTACAGGAAGCGAAGGTGCATTATCGGTTGGATATGCGTACAATGTTCCTTATACCGATTTATATATTGGAGCAAGTGGTAAATTGATCACTTCTTCTTTAGAAAGCTATAATTCGATAGGTGGTGCAGTCGATTTGGGTTTTTTGTATGTAGATGAAATGAATGACCTAAACTTTGCGCTTGTATTTAGAAACATGGGAACGCAGTTTACTACTTATTCAGGAATTAAAGAAAATCTTCCATTTGAAATTGTAGCAGGTATTTCTCAAGAATTAGAACATGTTCCAATTCGCTGGCATCTTTCTCTAGAAAATTTGCAGCAATGGAATATTTCTTTTTCAAATCCAGTTCGTGGAGAAACGAATATCGATGGCTCTACAAGTCCAGAAAAAGTTTCTTTTGTAAACAATGCGCTAAGACACGTAGCTTTTGGTGTTGAGCTTTTTCCTAAAAAAGCATTCAATTTTAGAGTAGGATATAATTTTAGAAGAGGCGAAGAATTAAGAGTAGACGAACAGCGTAACTTTTCGGGAGTTTCTTTAGGTTTTGGTTTAAAAATGAATAAACTGAGATTCAATTATTCCTATTCCAGATATACGTTGGCGGCCAACACAAGTCTTTTTGGTTTAACATTAAATTTTCAATAAGTAAATGAAACTGTTCTATTTGGCTTTGTTTATGTCAATAAGCTTTTTTACGGGTTCTAAGCTTTCTTTTAAAGAAGAAGAAACTATTTCTACAATAGAAATGGAAAGAATTAACGGTAGAATTGCTGGTATAAAAGATATGATCACTACCGATCCTAAATACAATCAGAAAATAGTTTTTTTAATTGATATGAAAGTGCCTTCTGGCAGAAATCGCTTTTTTGTTTACGATCTGCAGAAAGATGAAGTTGTAGATCAAGGTCTCGTAGCCCATGGTTCTGGATCTGAAACAGGAGTAAGGGGAGCGCTTAAATTTAGCAATATGCCAAACTCTAATTGCACTGCTCTAGGTAGATATTCTGTTGGAAAAACCTATAAAGGCATTTTTGGAAAAGCATATCGATTGGCTGGTTTAGAAGAAAGCAATAACAATGCTTTAAAAAGAGCAATTGTTTTGCATCATTATTCTGCGGTTCCTTACGAAGAACAGGATTATTATATAAGCAATAGTCACGGATGCCCGATGGTAAACGAACAGTTTTTTAAAAGAATAGAAAAAATTATTGATAATTCTAAGTCCAATATCCTTATGGATATTTACTATTAATAAAAGAGCGTAAGAGTGTCCAAAAAAAAGTCAAAACTTTTTATTGTCGAATAGTTTTAGTCTTCAATATTGAAAAGTTTTTTTTCTGAATCTAAATCAATGAAAAAAATAATTATTGTATTCCTTTTTATTCTCGCGCTTTTTGTCGGGTATTTACTGCTGTCTGATAGTAAAGAAATTGGTTTATTGTCTTTTGATTATAAAAGAATTGAATTTCAAATTGCTGACATAAAAAAGCTGATAAACAAAAATCCGCAATACAATAACAAAATAGCCTTCTTTGTTGATATGAAAATTCCTTCGGGGAAAAATCGCTTTTTTGTTTATGATTTAAAAGCAGATAAAATTATCGATAAAGGTTTGGTTGCCCATGGTTCTGGTTCTGAAACTGGTACTAAAGGCAATCTTCGTTTTAGCAACGTTCCCAATTCATTAAGCACTTCATTAGGGAAATATTACATTGGAAAACATTATTACGGAAAGTTTGGTAGAGCATATAAGCTCTACGGATTGGATAAAACGAATAGTAATGCTTTTAAACGAGATATTGTTTTTCATTACTATTATGATGTTCCATATGAAGAGAAAGATGGCTACATTTGCAATAGTTTTGGCTGTCCTATGGTTAATAAAAAATACTTTGATAGAATATCGCGACTAATTGATAGTTCTGAATCGAATATTTTGATGAGTATTTATTATTAAAAACCAACTGTCATTAAAAGAATAAAAATTTAAATATAAAAAATTGAAAAAAATTACCATTGCTATCGACGGATTTTCATCTACAGGTAAAAGCACTCTTGCAAAACAATTAGCAAAAGAATTGGAATATGTTTATGTAGATACTGGGGCGATGTATCGTGCCGTCGCCTATTTTGCTATGCAACATAATTTGATTGAGGCTGATTTTTTTAAGAAAGAAGCTTTGATTGAAGCATTATCTGATATCAAATTAGAGTTTAAGTTTAATTCAGATTTAGGTTTTGCAGAAATGTATTTGAATGGTGAGAATGTGGAGAAACAAATTAGAACGATCGAAGTTTCTAATTTTGTTAGTAAAGTAGCGGCTGTTTCAGAAGTTCGTTCTAAGTTGGTAGAGCAGCAGCAGGAAATGGGAACCAATAAAGCCATTGTAATGGATGGAAGAGATATTGGAACTGTAGTTTTTCCGAATGCAGAATTAAAAATATTTATGACAGCAAGTGCAGAAACACGTGCGCAAAGACGTTTTGATGAATTACAGCAAAAAGGTGATAATGTTTCTTATGAAGAAGTTTTGAAAAATGTTGTAGATAGAGATTATATGGATACACACCGCGAAGATTCTCCTCTTGTAATTGCCGATGACGCCATTGAGATTGATAATTCTTACTTAAATAAAGAAGAACAATTTGCTGCAGTTCTAGAATTAGTGAATGATGTTGTTAAAACAGCATAATTTTTTGCAGATATTATTTTAAATGGTAGTTTTACCGCTTCATTTTTACTAAAGAACAATTTTTATCATATGGGGATTAAAAATAGATTGATTTTAATGAGCTTTCTTCAATTTTTTGTTTGGGGAGCCTGGCTTATAACAATTGGAAATTATTGGTTTGGAACAAAAAACTGGGAAGGAACTCAATTCGGACTAGTTTTCGGAACCATGGGAATCGCTTCTCTTTTTATGCCTACACTTACAGGTATTATTGCCGACAGATGGATTAATGCTGAAAAATTGTACGGCGCTCTTCATATACTTTATGCAGTAGTTCTTTTTGGAATAGCACAAGTTACTACACCAGATACTTTTATTATTGTAATGCTTTTAGCAATGTGCTGTTATATGCCAACAATCGCTTTAAGTAATTCAATATCTTATACTTCGCTTAAGTTAAATAATAAAAACATTGTAAAAGACTTTCCGCCAATTCGTGTTTGGGGAACAATTGGTTTTATTGTTGCCATGTGGATTACCAATTTAAGTGGTAGTAAAGCAACTGAATATCAGTTTTATATCGCTGGAATTGGAGCTTTAATTCTTGGTGTTTATGCTTTTACATTGCCAAAATGTGAGCCGCAACGTTTAATTAAAGAAAATGCAACTTGGATTGAAACTTTTGGTTTAGAATCATTCAAATTGTTTGCAAACTATAAAATGGCTTTGTTTTTTGTTTTTTCTATGTTTTTAGGAGGAGCACTTCAATTGACAAATGCTTATGGCGATGTATTTTTGGATGAGTTTAAACACTTTCCAAAATATGCAGATTCATTCGTGATTAAATATTCGACTATTATTATGTCGATCTCTCAAGTATCTGAAACATTATTCATTTTAGCGATTCCATTTTTCTTAAGACGTTTCGGAATCAAACAAGTGATGTTAATTAGTATGTTGGCTTGGGTTTTGCGTTTTGGATTATTTGCTTTTGGAGATCCAATAAACGGTTTATGGATGATTATTTTGTCTTGTATCGTTTACGGAATGGCGTTTGATTTCTTTAATATTTCAGGTTCTTTATTCGTAGAAAGTAATACTGATTCTAAAATTCGTTCTTCTGCGCAAGGTTTATTTATGATGATGACCAATGGGGTAGGTGCCGTTTTAGGAAGTTTAACTTCTGGTTGGGCAATTGATCGTTTCTTTACGAAGTCATTTGCTAATACAACGGAATTAGCTGGGTTTTTACAAACAGATGCTGCTAATGAAAAAATGGTTGAGTTTGTAAAAAGTCAAGGAAACTCAATTTCTGCAGATGGAATTTTTACAAATCCAATTTTAATGAAAGATTGGCATACAATCTGGTTATCATTTGCAGCTTATGCTTTGGTAATTGCAATTGCTTTTGCTATTTTGTTTAAGCATAAACATGATCCGAAGGAGATTGAGAATTTGAGTCATTAGAAAAAAAAGGATCCCATTAGTAATTTTAACTAGTGGGATTTTTTTTAAAGAAATTTATTACAATAATAATCATTTAAATGATTATTATTGTAATAAGAATATATAATTTTTTAGGCGCATTAAAATGACAATACCTACTTTACCTAC
Organism: Flavobacterium sp. ACN2; assembly: GCF_002303885.1. Classification (GTDB taxonomy): domain Bacteria; phylum Bacteroidota; class Bacteroidia; order Flavobacteriales; family Flavobacteriaceae; genus Flavobacterium. The sequence goes on from NZ_MRCM01000018.1 coordinate 23,785, forward strand.
AGATAATCTGTATAAGTTTCTTTCAACTTTCGGACTTGTGTTATTAGTGTTTTTTGTGTATATGATTAATACTATACAAAACAGAATGTATTTGAGAGTTGATGATTACAATGTAAAAAATGAAATATTAGATTTTAATTTAAAAAAAGATTCCATAAGTCTGCAGTTAGATGCTGAAAAGATCAAAGTTAAAAGAATGAAGGAACAAATAAACAGAGATTTACAACAACTACCAAAACAATATAAAGCTTATATAATTGGTCTTTTGTTAGGTTTGGCTATGATGGGATTTGGTTTTTATTTTTGGTATGTTAAAACCCAAATATTTAATGATTTGATTTTAAAAAATGAATCTAACAATTTAAAGCATAATAAGGAAGTATCGATACATAAACTCCAATTTGAAAAAGAATTTCTTATATATGATAAATTATGGAAAAGCTTAGTGGAATTGAGGACCAATACAGCTTTATTGCGCCCGCAAGCAGAAGTAATCAATACAACAAAAAGCGAAGAAGAAATAAGAAAAGAGAAGTTGAATAATATTGATTTAGCTTTTAGAAACTGTGTCAATATTTACGAAGATAATAAGCCATTTTATCCAAAGGATATTTATGAAGAAATAAGAAGCACGATTAAAATAACCAATAAGGAAATTATTCAGTTTGTTAGAGGAGAAAGTTATACTGATGAATATTGGAATACTGGAGAAAAAAATATTACTAAAATAATTAATTCTATTGATGTTGTTTGTGAAAAAATGCGAGAACGAATTGGGTTAGTTAAAATTGAAGGTTGATTTCCAATTAGTGACCTATTGTAAATGTATTGTAAAAATGATGCTACGAAAAATAAAAGCATACACAATTTCTGAAATGAAAGATGAAGTTATTGGGAAGATTGCGACACCGGCAATAGATCAATATTAATATGAACTTAGTATGGATGTTCTAGGTAAAATGATTAAAACTGCGAGAAAAGAAAGAAATCTAACTCATGAGCAATTAGGAGATTTAATTGCTGTTAAAAAAGAACAGATTTCTAAGTTAGAAAGTAGTGCAAATAGTGCTACAATTGATAATGTAATAAAGGTTTTCAAAGCTTTAAAAGCTGAAATAAGTTTTAATGTAAAGATTGAAAATCAGACTTTGCAGGTTTCTTGAATGTTTGTCAAAGTTTTAAACTTTGACAAAGTTAGAATACACATAGTAAACCCGACAGGTTTTTAAAACCTGTCGGGTTTGTCGTTTTAGTAACGTTTCTGTTTAAATAAAAAAGCAATAACTTTATTCATCATTTTTAAAAACAGAACAATGCTAAAAATTAAACTATTTGTCTTGCTATTATTTGGAACTTATAGTTTTTCTCAAACGAAAGTTTTATATAATCAAAGTATAGATGCTTATAAGAGTAAAAAGTATGTTTTGTTTTTGAAGTTAGCAAAGCAATTGGATAGTATTCGTCCGATGCATCCTACGTTTACTTATAATTTAACTTCGGCTTATTCTTTAAATGGTAAAAAAGAAGAATCTTTAAAGGTTTTGAAAACTATTGTTCTGGCAAATAATACAGTAGATTTCGAAGGCGATTCGGACTTTGAATCTATTAAAAATGAAAAAGGTTTTAAAGATTTATTAGAACTAAAAATTTCTCAATCTAAAACAATAGAAAGCTCAAAGGAAAAGTTTAGTCTCTCTGAAAAAGATTTGCATCCTGAAGGTTTGCTTTATTTAGAGAAACATAAACTTTGGTTATCATCAAGTATTCGGAATAAGAAAGTGGTTTCTTTTGAAGAAAAAGGCAATTGCTCTGATTGGTTTACAGATTGTTTATATTCGGTGTTTGCAATAAAGACAGATTCTAAGGAGAAATATTTATGGATTACTTGTTCTGCAATTCCGGAAATGAAAGGTTTTTCGAAAGAATTAGAAGGGAAAAGCGAAATTTTAAAAATTGATATAGCCACAAGAAAGCTTACAAAACGGTATACGATTGAAGGAAATCATGTTTTTGGAGATCTTGTAGTAGGTAAAAACAATGATGTTTACATTTCGGATAGTGCTGAAGCGATAATCTATAAAATTGAAAATGAAAGTTTGGTTTTATGGAAAGATCTTCAGAAAGAAGCGTTTAACTTGCAGGGCATTACATTTAATGCGAGTGAATCAAAACTGTTTATTGCCGACTATTTGAAAGGAGTTCTGGTTATTGATTTAAAGAGCAAAAAAGGGAATTGGTTAGAGTTTCCGGGTTATGCTTCTCAAAAAGGAATCGACGGACTGGTTTCTTATAATAATTCATTAATTGCAGTTCAGAATGGAGTAGTGCCAATTAGAATCGTGCGTTATATGCTAAATGAATCTCAAACTAAGATAATTGATTTTAGGGTTTTAGATCATAACAGGAAAGTTTTTGACGAACCCGCTTTGGCTACTTTTGTTAAAAATAAAATCTATTTTTTTGCCAATTCTCCCTGGAAATTTTACGATAAGAACGGTCAATTAGGTGAAACTAAATTGGAGAATCCGAAGTTGTTTGAGCTTAGTTTAGAAAAAGCTGTGAATAAATAATTATGTTCCGCTAATAAATTCTCCTTTTTCTATAGCAATTGAATTCCCTAATTCTGTTATGGAATCTAAAACGGCTTTAAATGATTTTCCAAATTCGGTTAAGCCATAAGTTACTTTAATTGGAGGCTTCCTTCCTTCGACTTTTCTAAAAACAAGACCGTCTTCTTCCAGTTGTTTGAGTTGTAAGCTTAATGTTCGTTCTGTAACAGTTGGTATTTCTTTACGAAGTTGGTTGTATCTTTTTGAATTATCTTTTAAATGATACAGAATTACAGCTTTCCATTTTCCTCCCATTAAATCCATCACTAAACTTACGGTGCAAGGATATGTTTTTCCTTCAAGCTTAATTAGATCAGGTTGGCATTCTGTTTTCATGGTATTGATTTTAGACTATCCAATTGGATAGTTATTGCGCAATTATAAAACTATAAATAATTTCGTTACTATAAAAATTATAGTATAAAAATAAGATATGACATTACTAATTTTAGGACATCCGCAGTTACATAAATCAGTTGCAAATAAGGCAATTGTTGAAGAAATTCAGAAGAATAATCCAGAAATAGAGATTAGAAATCTAGCCGAATTATATCCCGATTTTAATATCAACGCCAAGGAAGAGCAAAAGGCACTATTACGACACGAAGTTGTTATTCTTCAATATCCTTTATATTGGTATAATATGCCTGCGATTTTAAAACATTGGTTTGATGTGGTTTTTGAACATCAGTTTGCTTATGGATCAAAAGGGGATAAGTTGAAGGGTAAAAAACTTTTGACTAGTGTTACAGTTGGTTCGGTAGAAGAGGAATACAAACCTTTTGGAAAACATAATTTCAGAATTTCTGAATTCTTCAAAAATGTAGAACAAACCGCTTATTTTGCTCAAATGACTTTTTTGGACCCTGTATTTTTTCATGGAACTTCTTCGGTAGATGGTTTTACCGAAGATGAAATTAGAGAACGTGGGAGATTACATGCGAATCGTTTGCTGGGTTATATTGAAAAACTTGTTTGAGTTTTTAGACTCTAATCTTTGTGAAAGTTTAAAACTTTGGCAGAGATAGTTGCGAATAGTAAACCCAATAGGTCTTTGAAACCTGTCGGGTTTCGTTTCTAAAGATCTTATGAAAAACAAAAAGTTCTAACCTAGTCCCGATAGAAGTGGAAATCCTTTTGTGACGGGGTTCGGCACAAAAGATTACTATCACTTAGTTTTTATTTTAATCGGAGTTCAGTGAACTTCGTTTGCAACGGATAGCGGGACTAAACTTCTTGAAAAACCGAAAATCTTCTGCTTCTTATTATCATATTGATAATCATATCGGTTTTGTTTTGTTAATTCAGAAAAATGTATTAATTTTGCAGTCCTTTTGGCAGAGAAGAGTTTCCATTAGGAATCAACCATTTATGTAAAACAACTTCTGTATTTTCTATCGCATAGAGAAACTCGAGAAAAGCAGAATACAAATTTTTTTATCAGCATGTCTGAACAATTAAAATCACAAGAAGAGTTTTTAGCAAATTTTAACTGGCATAACTTCCAAGAAGGAATCGATGCAGTAGATGAGAAAAACTTATTAGAGTTTGAAGAACTAGTATCAAAAACTTTCATCGCTACAGATCAAGAAGAAGTAGTAGAAGGAGTTGTCGTTAGAATTACAGATAGAGACGTTATCGTTGATATCAATGCTAAATCTGAAGGTGTTATTTCTTTAAACGAATTTCGTTACAACCCTAATTTAAAAGTAGGTGACAAAGTAGAAGTATTAATCGACATCCGTGAGGATAAAACAGGTCAATTAGTATTATCTCACAGAAAAGCACGTACTATCAAATCTTGGGATAGAGTTATTGCAGCTAATGAAACTGGAGAAATCGTTAATGGTTTTGTTAAATGTAGAACTAAAGGAGGTATGATTGTTGACGTTTTCGGAATCGAAGCGTTCTTACCTGGATCTCAAATTGACGTTAAGCCAATTAGAGACTACGATGTATATGTAAACAAAATGATGGAATTCAAAGTGGTAAAAATCAACCACGAATTCAAAAACGTTGTTGTATCTCATAAAGCGCTTATCGAGGCTGATATTGAAGTACAGAAAAAAGAGATCATCGGTCAATTACAAAAAGGACAAGTATTAGAAGGTGTTGTTAAAAACATTACTTCTTATGGTGTGTTCATTGACTTAGGTGGTGTTGACGGATTAATTCACATTACTGACCTTTCTTGGAGTAGAATCAACCACCCAAGTGAAGTTCTTGAATTAGACCAAAAATTAAACGTTGTAATCCTTGATTTCGATGATGAGAAAACAAGAATTCAATTAGGATTGAAACAATTAAACGCTCACCCATGGGATGCTTTAGATGCTAACTTAACTGTTGGTGACAAAGTTAAAGGTAAAGTAGTTGTAATCGCTGATTACGGTGCATTTATCGAAGTTGCTGAAGGTGTTGAAGGTTTAATCCACGTTTCTGAAATGTCATGGTCAACTCACTTACGTTCTGCTCAGGACTTCGTGAAAGTTGGAGATGTTGTTGAGGCAGTTATCTTAACTCTTGACAGAGATGATCGTAAGATGTCATTAGGTATCAAACAATTGACTCAAGATCCATGGACTGACATTACTTCTAAATACCCAGTAGGTTCTAAACATACAGGTATCGTTAGAAACTTTACAAACTTTGGTATTTTCGTAGAATTAGAAGAAGGAATTGATGGATTAATCTACATCTCTGACTTATCTTGGACTAAGAAAATTAAACACCCATCTGAGTTTGTAAACGTTGGTGAAAAACTTGATGTTGTTGTATTAGAATTAGATGTTGAAGGACGTAAATTATCTTTAGGTCACAAACAAACTACTGCTAATCCTTGGGATCAATACGAAGATTCTTTCGCTGTAGGAACTATCCACAACGGTGAGATTTCTGAAATCGTTGACAAAGGAGCTACTGTAGAATTCGGAGATGATATCGTTGCTTTCATTCCTACTCGTCACCTTGAAAAAGAAGACGGAAAGAAATTGAAAAAAGGTGATACTGCTGATTTCAAAGTAATTGAATTCAACAAAGAATTCAAAAGAGTAGTTGCTTCTCACACTGCTATCTTCAGAGAAGAAGAAGAGAAAAACGTGAAAGCTGCAACTGAAAATACTTCATCTGCATCTTCTACAAATGCACCAGCTGCAACTTTAGGAGATAACAATGATGTATTAGCTGCATTAAAAGCTAAAATGGAAAAAACTGAGAAAAAATAATTCTTAGCTTTTTATAAATAGGAAGTCCCACAGTAATGTGGGACTTTTTTTTTGCTCAAATTTTATTTTATTTAGAAAACTTTAACAAATAAAGTTGTGTTATTATTTTAAAAAGTTATTTTTGTATGAAAATACCACATATGAAAAAACTCTACTTTTTTGTTTTGGCTTTATGCTTTTTTAATGGTGCAAATGCACAATTTGTTTCTTTTCAGGATTTTAATCTTAAAATTAAATTGCTGTCATCTCCTGTAAATACCAACTCCAATTCGGAAATTGAAATCAGCGAAGCGTTAAATACTACTTATTTAGATATTAGCAACTCTAATGTCATTTCATTACAAGGATTAGAAAGTTTTGCCAATCTTCAATTTTTAAATTGTAGTGACAATCCAATTATGACAGATGTTGATTTTAATTTTCTAAAGAAATTAGTTTATTTAAAGTATTCTAATATTCAAAACAAACAATATTTACAAATTGAAAATTTACCAGAGTTAACCACTATAATAGCTGATGGACTAACTAATTTGAAATATGTTCAATGTACAGGAAATCCAAAACTAGAGACATTAAACTTAAATGGGGCAGTTAGTTTGACTGAAATTGCGGCTTCAAATAATAAATTGACTACCTTAAACCTTCAAGGTTTAACTGCACTTAAAAAGTTATATTGCGGAGGAAATCAATTGGCTGAATTAGATGTCAGAAGTTTAACAAATTTAGAATCTTTAGAATGCGGTGGTAATCTGTTGACATCACTAAAAGTGAATGGCTTAACAAAACTTTTTTCATTATCATGTACTTATAATAAACTGTTACAATTAGATCTTAATGGATTAACTAATCTGGGTTATTTGCAGTGTTTTTCTAATCAAATAATGAGCCTTAATGTAAGCGGTTCAGCCAATCTTATTGAACTTTATTGTGATGGAAATGCTATTTCATCATTAAATTTGAATGGTTTAGAAAAACTCGAATATGTAAATTGCAGTAGTAATCAATTGCAATATTTAAATATAAATGGATTGCCAAAGCTTAAAGGTTTTAGATGTATAAATAATAAGCTTACAGCTTTAGATTTAACGCAATTAGCAAGTCTAACAAAATTGGAGTGTTCTTACAACCAATTGAAAATGGTGGATGTGAGTGATTTAGGTAAATTAGAAGAGCTTAACTGCTCAAACAATGAGCTTAACTTTTTGTATATAAGAAATGGCAGTAACGAAGCTAAAAATTTAAATTTTTCTGAAAATCCAAATTTGTTATATGTTTGTGCAGATGAAAGCCAATTGTCGCAAGTTCAAAGTCTTTTAAATAATTATGGGTATACCAATTGCAGTGTAAATGCCTATTGCTCATTTAATCCAGTAGGGCAATATTTTATTGTTTCTGGAGATAATAAAATAGACGCAGATAATAACGGTTGTGATACTCAAGATTTAAGTTTGCCAAATTTAAAGCTTAATATATCTAATGGAACTGATACTTCAAGTTATATAGCCAATGGAAATAATTATTCTATTGCCTTGCCAACAGGAACGCATTCTATAACACCTGTTTTAGAAAATCCTACTTATTTTGCGATTACGCCATCAGTTATAAATGTTGACTTTCCATCACAGACAAGTCCGTTGAATCAAAATTTTTGTATTACACCAAATGGTATACATTCAGACTTAGAAATAGTCGTTATACCAATCAATCCAGCTAGACCAGGATTTGATGCATCATATAAAATTATTTATAAAAACAAAGGTAATATAGCAGAATCCGGATCAGTGAATTTAAGTTTTAATGATTCTGTTTTGGATTTTATCGCATCAAATCCAGCTGTAAATACTCAGAGTACAAATAATTTATCATGGAATTTTACAAATATTAAACCTTTTGAATCCAGAGAAATCACATTTACCATTAAAGTAAATGCTCCGACAGCTACTCCAGCTGTAAATAATGGCGATATATTGGCATATACAGCAGCCATAGTATCTTCAAATGCAGATGAAACCCCTAAAGACAATTCATTTGGCTTCAATCAAACAGTTGTAGGATCTTATGATCCGAACGATAAAACCTGTTTGGAAGGCTCAGTTATTACTTCAGAATTAATAGGTGAGTTTGTGCATTATATGATTCGTTTTGAAAACACAGGAAGTTATCAAGCACAAAATATCGTTATAAAAGACATCATTGATTTATCAAAGTTTGACATTTCAACGCTAATTCCAACGAGTTCTAGCCATCCTTTTGTAACTAAAATTTCTGGAGGAAATAAGATAGAGTTTATTTTTGAAAATATTAATCTTCCTTTTGATGATGCCAATAATGACGGTTATGTAGCTTTTAAAATTAAAACCAAACCAACACTTGTTGTTGGAGATTCATTTACAAACGAAGCAAATATTTACTTCGATTATAATTTTCCAATTTTAACCAATACAGCAACTTCTACATTTAAAAGCACTTTGACGACCCAAGATTTTAATTTTTCTAGATATTTGGTTTTATATCCAAATCCATCAGATCAAATTTTAAATATTTCTCAGAATGAGAATATTAATGTGCAATCTTTTGAGATTTATGATATTTTAGGTCAATTAATAATAGCCATTCCAAACGCAAAAACAACCTCAAATATTGATATTTCCAAGCTGAAAACGGGTAATTACTTTATAAGAGTAAAATCAGATAAAGGAAGTTCAAGTATGAAATTCATTAAGATTTAAATAGAAAGTCCCACAGTAATGTGGGACTTTTTATTTGTTTCAGGTTTCAGGTTTCAAGTTTGTTTCGTTTGTCAGTTCGAGCGGAGTCGAGAACCTTTTTGAAAGTGATTTTTTATTTTAAAGCTAATAATTTAGATTCTTCTGGTGTAAAATCATTTACAATTACATATGTACTTATATCTGCAATTGCCATTTCATCTAATATATCAACTAGATTTTTAAAGTTAGATTTTTTACTTGGTTTAATAATAACAACCATTCCTCGTCCTGGTCTTCCTAATTGAGCAGAATAATTAAGCATGTTTTTGTTTTGTTTTAGAAGCTCTTCTCTTATTCCGTCCTTTCCGTATCCAAACTTTTTAGGAGCAACTTTGGGTATTTCTAGTAATCCCATATAAGACACTAATTTATTATCATCTCCCAGTAAAATTGTATAAGATCGGTTTTCTCCGCAGCCACCTCTCCAACCACATGTACGCGAATCATAATCTGGCAGACTTAAAGCCATAGCTTTGTTTTTTCGTAATTCTATTGTGACCATAAAAAAAATGATCAGTAAAAAAGAGACGCTAACCATTGCAGTTAAATCTACTCTTGTATTTAATTTTCTACTTCTAACTTTTTGAGGTAAATTTTTCATAGTAAATAGGTTTTGGAATTTAAATTTAACGATAAAAAGAAAGCAAAAACTATTAAGGTATTAAAAATAATCAAAACTTTTATTTTGTTTTAAAAGATTGTTTCTCAGTGTAAATTGATGATTTTTCAATATTCGTTTTAATTATTTTCATTTTTATTAAAACCAAAACAAATATATCGACGTAAATGAATTTATAACTTAAAAACAATAAATATGAAAACTAGAAAATTTTTAGCTCTTGCAGTTTTAGCTTTAGGATTTGCATTTACATCAAATGCACAAAAATCAGTAATGGTTGGTGGAGCAGCGATGTATCCGAATAAAAATATTATCGAAAATGCTGTTAATTCAAAAGATCACACCACATTAGTAGCCGCAGTAAAAGCTGCAGATTTAGTTGAAACATTAAAAGGGGCAGGTCCGTTTACTGTTTTTGCTCCTACTAATGGAGCTTTTGATAAATTGCCAAAAGGAACTGTAGAGACGTTATTGAAACCAGAGAATAAAAAAATGCTTCAAAATATCCTGACTTATCATGTAGCAGCGGGAAAATGGAGTTCTGCTGATATTGCAAAAGCAATAAAAGACGGAAAAGGGAAAGCAACAATTAAAACAGTAAGCGGTGGAACCCTTACGGCATGGATGAAAGGCAAAGATCTTTATATTACTGACGAAAATGGTAGTAAAGCAAAAGTGACCATTGCAGATGTTAATCAGTCAAATGGTGTAATTCATGTAATAGATGCTGTTTTGCTTCCGAAAAAATAAGTAGTTTCAAATTCCAAAAAAGAAATTCCAAATTCCAAGCTTAAATTGGAATTTGGAATTTTTATTTTGAGATTTTCTAAGATTATTTTTTAGCGGTCAAAGTACTTCCTGCAGAAGCAATTATAACACAAAGTACAGCTAGAATTTCGTAGAAGTTTAAATTTTCGTGAAGAAATATAAAAGCGCAAATAGAAGCTGCTGCTGGTTCTAGACTCATTAATATGCTAAAAGTGCGAGGCGGAAGTTTTCCTAAAGCCTTCATTTCTAAAGTAAACGGAATCGCACTAGACAAAAGAGCAAGAGCAACACCCATTCCGAATAATTTTGGAGTAAGATTGTTTAATCCGCTTTCTAGAAAACCAAAAGGCAAGACTAAAATCGCCGCAAACAGCATTCCGGTTGTAACGGCATCACCATCATTCATTATTTTCGAAATTTTACCTCCTAAAACAATATAAGCACTCCAAAATGCTCCCGCTAGAAGCGCGCATATAATTCCGATAGGATCTAAGCGATCGTTTGTCCATGGTGCAATTAATAAAATACCAATTGCAGCCAGCATTACCCAACAATAATCAGCCAAACGTTTTGAACCTGCTATAGCGAGTATTAAAGGACCAACAAACTCTAAAGTTACCGCTAAACCAATTGGAATTTTTTCTATTGCGAGATAAAAAATTAAATTCATGGCCCCTAACGACAGACCATACGGAATTACAATTTTCCATTGTTGCGGAGTTATCGCTTTTAGATTTGGTCTGTAAGCCAGTAATAAAATTAACGCCGAAATACCAATACGCATAGATGCCGTACCAGCTGCGCCGATTGTAGGAAAAAGTGTTTTGGCAATAGCAGCCCCACATTGAACACTAATAATAGCTAGTAATACTGCTGGAACAGGAGGAAGGCTGAATTCTCGGTTTTTCATAAAAAATAAGACAGAATCATAAAAAATAATTGCTGTCGGATAATAAAATGTATTCTAAATTAATTGTCCAATGCTCTTTTTGTAACATAGGCGCGGTAACCAATAATAGCCATTTGCCATTTTGTAGCCTTAGAAATATCTAGACCTTTTTTGGTAAAGCTTGGCAAAAGTAGTTTATTTAGTTTAGCTAATAATTTATACATAGTAGATTTGTTTGTTCAAAGATATAAAAAAAAGACTTTGTGTTTGAAGCAAAGTCTTTTGGGTAATAAAATGTAAAAGTATTTAAATTTTGAGAATCAGATTTTCGTCGCCTTCGGTTTCACGATTTATGGCATTTTTTGGAGCTTCCATCCATCCCGTTTTATTGATGACAAATTTGAAAAGATGTGTTTTATTTTTTTCAAATTTCGATTTTGGGACCGATAATTCAAATGTATTTTTACTTTTCTGAATCATTTGAAAATTATGATCATTTGGATTCCATTGGTCAAAAGAACCCGCTATAGAAATGCTTTTAACCAAATTTGGATCTAAATTCTTATCATGTTCATAAACAAATACAACATTATCGTTGACGATCTTGTAACCGTAAATGCCTGCTTGTTTTTTGTTTTCACTCAATAAATCATTAGAGAGTCTTGTAATGGCTTCACCAAGTGCATTGCCGGTATTTTCATCACTTATATTTACAATGATGGAAATTCCTAATTGACGTTCAGGATAAACAACCAGCATGTTTTGAGTTCCAAAAGCACCGCCGTGTTTCCAGCAGTTTTTTCCATTTTCATCTACTTGGATATAATCCCAGAAATAACCGTTCCAAGTTGTTGGGCTATTTAACATGTTTCGTTGCGATTCTTGAACAATTTTGTTTTTTGTATTAAGCTCATAAGCAATAAATTTAGTCAAATCACCTAAAGTAGATTTTAGCATTCCAGCGGCGCCCCAAAGATTGTCTGAAATGTTTGGCATTAGAACGCCTTTTAGATTATAGCCGTTTGCAATAACAGTATTTGGACTTAAATTTATACCGCTTGATTGCATATCAAGTTTTGAAAAAATGTTTTCTTTCAAAAGCGTTTCATAGCTTTTGCCATAAACGTTTTCTAAAATATGAGCCGTAAGATTAAGACTTCCGTTGCAGTACTTGAATTTTGTTCCTGGTAAAGTGTCTAATTTTATAGTTTTAAGATCTTCAAAAAACTTCTTACGACTATACATTTCATCCATTTTTTTATAAGCCAAATAGCTACTATCGTTTCTGTTTTTTCTTAATTCGGCAGTATCTGGAAGATCTTTGTCAAAACCAGTTCTAAAAGAAACCAAATCTTTAATAGTGATTGGAGTTCCGTTATATTCTAAGTTTGGATAAGAGCCTGTAATATATTTTCTAATATCATCGTCTGGATTCAATTTTCCTTCCAAAACCGCTTGCGCCGTCAGTAAACCTGTAAATAGTTTCGTTATAGAAGCAACTTCAAAAACAGTATTGTTGTTCGCAATATTTTCTTTTCCCTTATCAATTTCGCCGTAATGTCTCGTAAAGGTTTTTCCATTCTTAACCACTCCAATAGAAATAGAATTAGCTTTTGACTTTCCTATTAAAAGCGAAGCTGTTTTGTCCATTGCAGTAAAAATACTTTTTTCAGCGGTATTCTTCTGTGCTAGAATTGAAAAGCTAAAACATAAAAACAGGAGTATAATGAGCTTTTTCATTTTCGTAAATATGTTTTTCATTTATTAAAGAGAAGTATAGATTACTTCGCTAACATTGTGTTGATTTTCTCCAGCATTTCTTTTGCATTATTGTTGTCCGGAGAAAGAGATAATGCTTTTTGATAATTTTCTTTCGAAAGTGCCAATTCATTATTTCTAAAATAGCCATCAGCCAAACTATCAAATGCATTTCCAGATTTCGGATTCTCTTTTGCATTAAGTTCTAAGACTTTTATACCGTCATGCAATCTTCCGTGATCCATTAATGTATAGCCAATAACATTCAGTCGATATTCAAAGTCCCAATCAGGATGATTCTTTTTTAAGGCTAAATAATTCTGTTGCGCTTTTGTAAAATCTAATTTTAAAAAAATCTGATTGATTTTTTCTCCAGCTAATAAAAAATTATCTGTAAGTGTTTTATCTACAATCGAAGCCACATGATTAATTACTTGACTTTGTACATATAAGCCCGAATATTTATGCCCATTGGATAAAAAGATTATCGTTAAATCACGATCCGTAAATTTTCTAAAAGCAGTTTCATTGCCGCCAGTAAAGCCGTATGAAAGGACATTATTAACTGGTACAATTTCCCAACCAAAAGCAAAACGATCTGTGTTGTTGGCAAACGGAAACGGTTTCCACATATTGCTTTTGGTTTCCTTTTGAAGATAAACGCCTTTATCGAGGTTTTCATTCCATAGAATAAAATTCGGCAAAGAAATATTTAAGCCATTTGCAGAATGAGCGTCGGTGCCAAAGTTTGAAGTGCTTTTAACGTACTTTTTTGTTTGATCATCATAGTTGTATCTAGAAGCACTATTGGGTACCGTTTCGCCAAAATTGGACGAAAAATAAACGCCTGATTTTACAGAAGGAAACTGATTTTGTAAAATATATTCTTCAAAAGTCAAACCCGTAATTCTTTCGATAATTTTAGCCAGAAACAAATAATTGGTTTGATTGTAACGATATTGATTTCCTGTTTTAAAATCCATTGGTTTTTGAGACAGTAAAGCTATTTTTTCGTCAAGTGGCGCCGTTATCGGAATTTCTTGAAACCTAACGACATCAGGAAGCCCGGAAGAATGAGAAAGCAAGTTTTTAATTTTTACGTCTTGCCATTCTTTTGGAGTATTTTCTAAATATTTTGAAATAGGATCTTCGAGTGATAATTTTCCTTGTTCAATAAGTCGAAATATCCCAACATTGGTAATTAATTTGGTAGTTGAAAATATTTTAAAAGCAGTGTTTTTATCCACTGCTTTATCATCTTCTATAGAAGCTTTGCCAAAATATTTTTCATAAACAATTTTACCATCTTTTATTACTGCCAATGCCACACCGGGAATTTCATTAATTGCTATTACTTCTTTTATGTAATGGTCAATTTTTTGTTCTGTTGATTTGTCAGCGTTTTTTTGACCAAAAGATAAATTAAGAACGAATAGTAAAGAGACGGTAAGAAAGGCTCTCATCAGGATTAAGCTTTTTTATTCTGCTTTTCCATTTCTTTCATCTCTTTTTCACGCTGCTTCATGTCTTTTTCATGCTGTTTCATGTTTTTTTCATGTTGCTTCATATCTTTAGCATGTTGCTTCATATCAAGCTCATACTGTTTCATGTCTTGCTCGTATTGTTTCATACTATTTTCATAGTCTTTAGAATCGTCTCCAAATTTGAAATTAAAGTCGTAGTTGAACTTTTCCATGTTTGCGCTGAATTTTTCCATAGCAATTTCATATTTCGCCATTTCTTTTTCATAAACTTCTGCTCTTTGCGACATGATAGCTTCAACTTGCTTTTCGTATTCTTTCATTTGAGGCTCAAACGCTTCCATCTGTTTCCCAAAAGCTTCCATGTCTTTTTCAAATTTAGCCATTGCTACTTTATCCTTTGGATTTTTTGGAGCAACAGGAGGTTTTGGCATTTTTGACATATCAATTGCTGGAACAGGAGGCATTGGTCCTGAAGGAAATGCTGGCGGAGTTGGAGGTGCAGGAGCTGCAACATCAGATTCTCCATTTCCAAAAGTGCGAACAATAACTTTATTGTTTTTGATAATCATTGGTGTTCTGAAATTTCCATCGGTATTAATTACAATAGCCTTTGATCCATTTTCGCTTGTTCCAATTGCCAATTCGCAGTCTTTAATAGCTTCGTCTCCGTCAATTCTGATCATTTGTTTTTTACCAGAATCCGATTTTACTTTGATTTGAATCCCAGTCAATTCTTCTTTGGTATTTCTTTTTACATCCGAAATTTCGACATCCAGATTATGATTTGCCTTTAATTGGCCTGGCAATTCATTTAATTCCTTATCAGTCGTGTTTTTAGTAATTTTGATCGTTTGGTCAGTATCTTTAACAGTGTCTCTTTGGATTGAGGCAACTTCAGCTTGTTTCTTTTCTTGTGCAATGGTTCTTATTTGAAATAAAAGAACAAACGCACCAAGAGCAGGTATTACTGCCGAATACTTCCAGTAATTTCTTTTGTTTGATTGATTTTTGTTTAACATGACAATTCGTTTTTTGATTAATGATTGATAAAAATGATTGGTGATTGCAACACAAGTTTCGTGTGTTGTGATTTTTAAAAGTGTGTATTGATACGCTTTTTTGTCGGCAATTTTTTTAGAAGCTTCACTATCTGCAATGAACTCAAGATTTTGCAGAATAGCTTTCTTATAAAGCCAGATAATTGGATTAAACCAAAATAGAATGCAAAAGATTCTAGAAATCAAAACATCAATGGTATGCTTTTGATCGCTGTGCACTTTTTCGTGCTCCAAAATACTTTCTAATTCCGACGAAGTATATAGTGATGAGTTATATACAATGTAATCGAAATAAGAGAAAGGAGCTATATTTTCATTAACATCAATAAATTTAAAATCTTCCTGCTGTTCAATCTTTTTTCCTTTTAAAACAGAATTCAGACTGTAAAAATCAAGCGCAAATTTGATCATGAAACCTAAGAAGCCAATTGCGTAAACGACAGCCGCGACCAAAGTCCAATTGATTACAAAATTCTCTTCTTCAATAACAGAAACAGTTGTTGGCTTATACGGAGTCTCATAAACAGCAGCTTCATGATTTGAAGTTGAAACACTCGATACATCCGTTGTTGTAGTTGTAATTATTGGATCTGGCGCTGGCGCTGGAGGCGCTTCAACCCAAATTACTTTCGTATAAACTACAAAAGGCAATACCACAGAAGTGATTAATCCCGCAATTAAAAACCAGCGGCTACTGTTAAAAAAAGTTTCTTTGCGAAGTAAAAAAATGTAAGCAAAATAAAACATTGCTAATAACCCGCTTGATTTTAAGATAAAAATGAAAAGTGCTTCCATAACTATTTTGATTACTTACCTGCTTTTGGATTTTCGATCATGTCTAAGATTTCACGCAATTCGTCTGCCGAGATTTTTTCTTCTTTGGCAAAAAAAGAAACCATGCTTTTGTATGAGCTATTAAAATAATTGTCAATTGCAGTGCTCATGAACCCTTTTCTGTAATCTTCGATGCTTACAGCTGGATAATATTGATGCGTATTTCCAAAAGCATTATGTGCAACATATCCCTTTTCTTCCAGATTACGAACAATGGTAGACAAAGTGTTATAATGTGGCTGATCTTCTAAAATCTCTGCTTGAATTTCTTTTACAAAAGCTTTTTTAAGCTTCCATAAAATATGCATGATTTCTTCTTCTTTATTGGTCAGTTTTTGCATTTCTCAGTGATTTAAAAGATTAAAACTTTTTATTTTTTGCTCTTAATCTCGACAATGCCATTCTCGCCCTTTTCACCAAATAAAGCTACAGCATCTAAGCTTTTGAAAACTCTTACCGATTTAATCGTGCTAGGAGGAAGACTATTCATATCAAAATCAGATGGCATATCTTTTCCATCTAAAATTACAAGCGGAAAACCTATTTTCACATTCGTTTTTACACCATTTGCAACAGCAACAGATGTTCCTTCATCAGAAGAAGTCGTAATAACCGTATTATTGTCTTTATCAATAATTACAGTAGTGCTAGAATTTGCACTACTATTACTGTTAGTTTTTGTACTAGTATTAGAATTAGTGTTAACATTGGTTTCTGTTTTTAGTTTATTGCTAATTACTTTTTTAGGTTCTTTATTGTTAGAATTATTAACAGTCTGAATGCCTATTTTTTTATCGCCATTTTTATAAGTAATAATAATTACTCCGAATTCATTTATTGCTTTATCCGAATTTTGAATGGATTTTGAATGTTGTTTTCCTTTCTTTATATCGACTGTAATAGATGTTAGTTGGTCCGAGTCATTTCTCTTAACTTCAGACATTTCAAATTTTACATTGTGGTTTTTCTTCAAATTATTCTTGATTTTATTTAATTCGGCATCTGTAGAATTTTTGCTGATTTTAAAAACATCTACAGATTCAATATTTGAATCATTTTCTTTTATAATTTGTGGTTTCTCTTTCGCAATTACTTCAACTTGAAATAATAAAACAAATGTGGCAATTGCAGGAAGCATAAGATAATACTTCCAGGAATTCCTCTTTTTTGATTGATTTTTGTTTAACATGACAATTCGTTTTTTGATTAATGATTGATAAAAATGATTGGTGATTGCAACACAGTTTTCGTGCGTTGTTATTTTTAAAAGCGTGTATTGATATGCTTTTTTGTCCGAAAGTTTTTTAGAAGCTTCACTATCAGCAATAAATTCCAAATTTTGAGTGATTGCCTTTTTGTAAAACCATACAATTGGATTGAACCAAAAAATGATGCTGAAGATTCTAGAAATCAATACATCAAAAGTATGATTTTGATCGCTGTGCACTTTTTCATGTTCCAAAATGCTTTCTAATTCTGATGCAGTGTAAAGTGATGAGTTGTACACAATATATTCAAAATAGGAGAAAGGCGCGATATTCTCGTTGATATCTACGAATTTGAAATCGGCTTGTTGTTTGATTTTTTTTCCTTTTATAATAGCATTCAAACTATAAAAGTCAATTGCCAGTTTTAAAAGAAAAACCAAAAGACCAATCCCGTAGAAGCCAAGAATAATATAATTCCAATTAAATTCTACCGATTCGCTGTCCGAGTTATTTATTAATGTTGTTTGGATATTGGTATCGAAATTAGGAGCAGCATCAATCCATATTACTTTTGTGTAAGTCAATAATGGTAAAATTACTGAGACTACCAAGCCAGATAAAAGAAACCATCTGTTACTGTTGAAAAATGTTTCTTTGCGCAGTAAAAAATAGTAAGCACAATAAAACATTAGCATTAAACTGCTTGATTTGGCGATGTAAATGAAAACTGCTTCCATAAACTGATTATTTTTTTTCGTTTTTATTTTCGATCATTGATAAAATCTCACGCAATTCATCTGCTGAAATTTTTTCTTCTTTTGCAAAAAAGGAAACCATACTTTTATAAGAACTGTTAAAGTAATTATCGATTGCGGTTTTCATAAATCCTTTTCTGTAATCTTCAATTGCTACGATAGGAAAGTATTGATGTGTGTTTCCAAAAGCATTGTGACCAACATATCCTTTTTCTTCCAGATTACGCACAATAGTCGATAATGTGTTGTAATGTGGCTGATCTTCTGTTATTTCGGCTTGGATTTCTTTTACGAAAGCTTTTTTTAGCTTCCATAAAATCATCATGATTTCTTCTTCTTTGTTTGTTAACTTCTGCATCTTCTCTAATTTTAATTCAAACCTACAACTATTTTTTTAGTTACACAACTATAAAAATAGTTATTTAACTAAAAATTAAGTTTGCTTTCAGTTTTGAACGCAGAAATACTATTCAAATTTAATGGTAATAAATTGAATGATAAGGATTTAAAAAGTTAAAAGTTTTTTTCAGGAAATCTTTTCGTTGGTTAAAGCGTTCTTAATCCAAATGCAGCATCCCGTTGCAACAACTCCGATGCAGGCCATAAAAAGCCAGTTAATTTGATAACCGAATCGGGTAATAATTTCAAATCCTAGCTTAGAACTAATAATATGAGCAAGGCTAAAACTCATTGTATAAAGTGCCATGTATCGGCCTTCTTGTCCGCGAGGTGCTCGGCTTAAAGCAAATGCGTTCGAAAATGGGAAAGTAAGCACTTCTCCAATCGAAATGCAGACCATGCTCACAACCAAAATTCCGGCCCAGAAATTAACTAGAAGTAAAAAGAAACTGCTCGCCATAACAAACGATCCAACGATGATAATTCTAATCTTCGGAAAAGCTTTTCGCTCTAAAAATCCAACTGTTGGCATTTCTAGAGTAAAGATTAAAAGTCCATTTAAAGTCATTAACAAACCGGTTTGGAATTCGCTTAAGCCAAATTTTTCATTATGATATAAAGGTAAAGTGGTAAATAACTGGAAGAAAATCATTGCCGTAATGAAACTTACAAACAAGAAAACCCAGAAAATTTTATCGTGAAAAACCGATTTTACATCAGTAGCACTTTCTGTTTTATCATCATGCGTTGCTTTTTTCTTTTCTTTTACCAATAGAGCAAAAATTGAAATCGAAATAATACAAGAAGCTCCGTCAACCCAAAACAAACCTGAATATCCCATTCCCATAATAATTAAACCTCCAAGCGCAGGTCCGGCTGCAAAACCAAGATTTACAGCGAGACGCACAAGCGTAAGGGCACGAGTACGGTTTTCGGGTTTGGCATAAGCGCCCAGAGACACAAACATAGCAGGACGAAACATATCTGCAATCGTCATAAGAACAAACATGGCGGCACAAAGCGCCCAGAAAGTGGTAATATATTGAACAAAAAATAGCGAAACTCCACTAGTGAATAAACTAAAAATCATGATTTTATAGAACCCGATTTTATCCGATAATTTACCGCCAAGCCAGGAACCCAGCATAGATCCAAGACCAAAAGCCACCATAATCCAACCTACTTGGTTATAGGTAAAATGAAGATCTTCTTTTAAATATTTGGATAAAAAAGGAAGAACCATTGTTCCAGCGCGGTTAATAAAAGTGATGATAGCAAGAATCCAAACTTCTCTGGTAAAACCTCGAAAGTTGTTAATGTAGTGAGTTAAGGCAGTTTTAAGCATTTTGTTTGATAAATTATCGTCACAAAGTTAGGAAACTTTGTCTCGTTAAGTGGTTGCTGTTTTGTTACTTTTGAACTATTTTTGCAGAAAATTTCTAAGATGAAAACTATAAACGCCCTTGCTTTATTGTTGGTATTTAATTTTGGCTTTGCACAAAAAAAGTTCAATAAGACCGATGTTCAAAAATTTCAAAAGAAAATCAATACCGAGTTTGCTGATCCTAAGACGAGTCCGTTGATGGCTGAAGATTTGAAAACCTTTAAAAGCTTAGAATTTTTTCCTATTTCAGAAACTTATTTTGTAACTGCCACTTTGGAAAAAGCCAAAGGGGGAAAAGTTTTTGAAATGAAAACTTCAGGAAATTATACTCCAAAGTATATTAAATATGGTACTTTAAACTTTAAAATAAACGGAAAAGCTTTTAAACTTGCCGTTTACCAAAGTTTAGAACTTATCGTTCAAGAAAAATATAAAAATCATCTTTTCTTGCCTTTTTCAGATTTAACAAGTGGAAAGCAAAGCTATATTGGAGGCCGCTATATTGATTTAGAAATTCCGAAAGAAAATACAATAGCAATCGATTTTAATCAAGCTTATAATCCGTATTGCGCTTATAATTACAAGTATTCTTGTCCGCTTGTACCACAGGAAAACGATTTGAAAATTGAAATTAAAGCAGGAGTAAAAGCGTTTCATTAATGGAATATTTTAATTTTCATACACATCAATTTACCAATCAATCTAATGTTGTAGAATTGGTTAATCAGTATACAAAAGATTTTGATGAGACGATTTCGTTTTATTCTGTCGGAATTCATCCTTGGTATATTGACGAAAATCGAATTGATGAAGATTTGAGAATTATTGAAGAAAAACTGCAAACTCCAAACTGTTTGGCAATTGGCGAATGCGGTTTAGATAAAAGAATTGAAGTTCCGTTTGACTTGCAGATTTCAGTTTTTGAAAAACAATTGGAATTAGCAGAAAAATTCAAGAAACCTGTAGTAATTCATTGCGTTGCGGCTTTTCAGGAAGTAATGGCAATCAAGAAAAAAATGAAGATAGGAGTTCCAATGATTATTCATGGCTTCTCAAAAAATAATCAACTGGCAGAGCAATTAATTGCAGCTGGATTTTATCTTTCGTTTGGAAAATATCTATTGAAAAATCCAGATTTAAAAACGGTTTTTCAGAATGTTCCAAATGATCGTTTTTTCTTAGAAACCGATACAATTGAAGAATCGATTCAGCAAGTTTATGAATTAGCTTCAGAATATAAAGGATTAAATTTAAAAGAATTACAAGGCGTTATTTTAAGTAATTATAAAAGGTTATTTAAACAATGAAAGGAATAAAGAATAAAGAATAAAGAACATAGAAAAAAGAATATAGAGTAAAGAGTTTTTGTATTCAAAGTTTGTCACCCTGAGCGAAGTCGAAGGGCGTTCCAATTAGGGCTTCGACTTCGCTCAGCCTGACAACTGGGAAAAACTTGAAACCTGAAACTTGAAACTTGAAAAATCATAAACTTGAAACAAAAAAATAAAAAAGAGAATATATGGCAGAATGGACAGAAAGAGCAGAGCTTTTGTTTACTAAAGAAGGATTAGAAAATTTACAAAAATCTAATGTTTTAGTCGTTGGGCTAGGAGGAGTTGGATCTTTTGCAGCTGAATTTTTAGCAAGAGCGGGAGTAGGTAACATGACAATTGTAGACGGAGATGTTGTAGACATTACGAATATTAACCGTCAATTGCCAGCTTTGCATTCTACAGTTGGACAGCCAAAAATTAAAATTGTCGGCGATCGATTGATGGATATTAATCCGGAATTGAATTTAACTCGTGTTCAGGAATTTCTTTCGCCAGAGCGTGCTTTTGAGATTGTTTCTCCAGAATTTGATTATGTTTTAGATTGTATTGACAGTATTACTCCAAAATTAAACCTGATTATTGCTGCAAAACGCAAAAGAGTAAAAATCATTAGCAGCATGGGAGCAGGAGGAAAAATGTTGGCTTCTAAAGTAAAAGTAGCAGATATTTCAAAAACAATTAACTGTTATTTTTCTAAAACAGTCCGTAAGCGTTTAAAAGAAGTAAAAATCAATAAATTGAAAGTGGTTTTCTCTTCTGAAATTCAAGACGAAAAAAGCTTAAAATTAACAGACGGTAAAAACTTTAAAAAGTCATTTTACGGAACAAACAGCTATATGCCAGGATTATTTGGCTTGCACGCTGCAGAAACAGTGATTAGATATTTGCTTAAAAAGTAAGGTTCTAAAGATGCTAAGATTCTAAGTTGCTAAGGTTTTTGTAGCTGAAGCATTGAATCTTATTTTCTTGAACTTAAAAAGAGAATTCAAAAGAACTTTGTCAAAGTTTAAAATTTTGGCAAAGTAAAACACAAAAGAAGTAAACCTTAGAGCCTTTCTCCCTCAGAACCTTAGTACCTTAAAAAAAAATGATTAAAACAGTAATTTTTGATATGGATGGCGTAATCGTTGACACGGAGCCAGTTCATCGTTATGCCTACTATTTACAATTTTCAGAATTGAATATCGAAGTTCCAGAAGAGATGTACACCACATTTACTGGATTTTCGACTCGAAATACATTTCAAACTTTAAAAAGTTATTTTCCAACTGTAGAACAGGAAGTGGAAGATTTGATTCAACGAAAAAGAACTATTTTTAATCAAGCTTTTGATACTAAGGAAGATTTGCATCTTTTGGATGGTGTCGAAGATTTGATTAAAAATTTATACAACAGCGGAATGCAATTAATTTTAGCTTCTTCGGCTTCAAAAGTGACTATTGATCGCGTTTTTACAAGATTCAATCTGCATCAGTATTTTACGCATATTGTAAGCGGAGAAGATTTTCCACAATCAAAACCTAATCCAGCGATATTTATTCATGCGGCTTCTCTTTCTGTTGCACCAAAAGAAGAATGCGTTATTATTGAAGATAGCACAAATGGAATAAAAGCAGCAAAAGGGGCAGGAATTTATTGTATAGGATATAATAGTGAGCATTCTCATCTTCAAGATTTATCTGAAGCTGATTTAGTTATAGAACATTTTAACGAATTGAATGCTGAAAAAATATCACAGTTAAAGGACTGAATTATATTAAATTTAACATTTGTTCCCTAATTGAATTTGTAAATTTGGATAAAAAATAAAACTTAAAATAATGAAGAAACTACTTATTGCTTTAGCCTTGATTTTAGCGCCATTAGCATCAGAAGCGCAAGTAAAAACTCCACAAGCAAGTCCAAAAGGATATATCAAACAAACTGTTGGTTTAACTGATGTTGAAGTTACGTATTCAAGACCAGGAGCAAGAGGAAGAGCTGTGTTCGGAAATTTAGTTCCGTTTGGAAAATTATGGAGAACTGGAGCTAATGAAAATACCATTATTAATTTTAGCGATGACGTTATTATAGACGGAAAAACGCTAAAAAAAGGAAAATATGCAATTTATACAGTTCCTAGAATCGAAAGTTGGGATATCATTTTCTATCTTTCTACTGATAACTGGGGATTGCCAGAAAACTGGAGCGATTCGTACGTAGCTTTAAAAACTACAGTTAAAGAAGATGCTTTGCCAACTCCAATTGAAACTTTTACAATAGGAATTAACGGATTAGATCCTAATTTTGGATATTTAGATATTGCTTGGGAAAATTCTCATGTAGCTTTAAAATTTGAAGTTCCAACAGCTAAAATTGCTGTGGCAAGTATTGAGAAAACTTTGGCAGGTCCAACTTGGAATGATTATTTTGCTGCCTCTCAATATTTATTCCAATCAAATGGAAATATCGAAACAGCTAGAAATTATGTAGACAAAGCGCTTGATATGAGTTCAGATAAACCATACTACGTAACAAGATTGAAGTCTCAAATTCAAGCAAAACAAGGTGATAAAAAAGGAGCAATCGAAACTGCAAAAGCTTCTCTAGCATCTGCTGAAGCAGCAAACAATGCCGATTACGTAAAATTGAATAAAGACAGTATCGCTGAATGGAGCAGATAATAATTCTTCCGAATTCTTAAATTCCAATTTTTAAAATATCAAAATCCAAAACTGACGAGTTTTGGATTTTTTTATGTCTTAAAAATAAAACAGACAGACTTGTCTGTTTGTGTAAAAATGTTTTTTATATTTGCAGATATAAATTACGATGTTATGCTTCCAAAAGAAAGAATATTAGAAAAAACATTTGCTTTATTTCATACACAGGGTTATAATGCTACTGGCATCAATCAAATTATTGAAGAGGCAAAAGTTGCAAAGGCAAGTTTTTATCAGCATTTTAAATCTAAGGAGGATTTGTGCGTGGCCTTTTTAAATCAGCGTCATTTCTTTTGGTTTGAAGAATTGCAAAAATTTACATCTAAAGAAGAGGATAGGAAACTAAAAATTTTAGCTTCTTTTGATTTCTTAATTTATATGAATAAAAAGGAAAATTTTAGAGGTTGCAGTTTCCTAAATATTCTATCAGAAATTCAATCAGATAATATTAAAATTTTAGACGTAATTCAAAACCATAAAGCCGATTTACGCGTCTATTTTAGCGAAATTCTAAATGATACTCTTTTATCAGATCACGTATATCTACTTTTTGAGAGTTGCATTATAGAAAGTCAACTTTTCAAATCCAATCAACTTATTGAGCAAACTAAGAAAATTATCCAAACTTTAATCTAATTATTATGGAACAGAAATTGCCATTGCCGCCTTTCTCGTATGAAACAGCAATAGAGAAAATTCAATTAGCAGAAGATGCTTGGAACAGTCAGGATCCAGAAAGAGTTTCAAAAGCCTATACGATTGACAGTGAGTGGAGGAACAGAAATCAATTTGTAAACGGAAGAGAAGAAATTGTACAGTTCTTAACGCAAAAATGGAAAAAGGAGAAAAATTATAAACTTAAAAAAGAATATTGGGCGCATACCGAAAATAGAATTGCGGTTCGATTTGAGTATGAATATCAAGATCTTGAAGGAAACTGGTTTAGAGCCTATGGAAATGAGAATTGGGAGTTTGATTCAAATGGTTTGATGCAAAAACGTTTTGCAAGTATCAATGATCTTTCAATAAAAGAAGAAGAAAGAAAACTTTAAGGAATTTAATTCATAGAGGGCGGTTCAGGAATTTTTACCGTCCTTTTTATTTTCTTTATAATTAATAAATAAAAAGTAATGCCTCCTAAAATAATCAGCAATGCGATTTGAAGTTGGCCAAGTACATTGTTTCTGCTGTACATCGCATTTGCGACAGCAAGTTTTGCTTTTCCTTCTTCAATCTGAATTTGCGAAAGAGATTCGAGAGTTTTTAATGCTTGTGCACTCGAATTGGCTATTTTGTTCCAATCTTTATTTTCAACCTGTTTGTTGATTTCTTTGCATGAAAGTAAAAAAGCATCAAAGTACTGTTTTTCTTTATTTGTTAAAACCGTTTTAGCATACAAATCATCAATAGTATGAATAATGTCTAAGGTGTGAATAATTTCATCTTTCTTGATATTATCGCTTAAATCTAATTTTTCAGCTTCAGCTTTTATAAAATGAAGTTCTTTAGAATATTGAAAAATATAATGTGCCACAACCAATCGGTCTTTGTAAATAGCATTGATATTATCATTTACGTTTTTAGAATTTCGCAACGTATTAAAGTTACCAAGCAGAATGATAAGCATTACAACTAGTAATATAAAAGCAGCTTTGGTTTTATTGCTGTACCTTCTGTGATCTTTCATAAAGCTTTTTTTTTAGATAACAATAATTAATCAATCATTCTGTTCTCAACCAGTTCAATGTTTTTTATAGCGGCTAGCGGAGTAATTTTTACTTTTTTATCTCCTTTGACAAAATAAAAGTAGTACAAACTATTGTTTCCAATAACAAAAACGTTTTTAGATTCTCCTTCGTTAAAATCCATTTGATAGCTGTACTCCAATTTGTTTTCTTTTAGCTTTTTCTTAGTAAAATAACCTCCTGCCATACCATAGCCAAGAAAAAAAGACAACAGAAAAAGTATAAGCGATTTTATGGCAATGCCATTGTAGTAGCTTTTAGTTTCTTCTGGAGATAATGCATCAGTCGATTTTAGTTCAAAAGATCTTTTTACAAAGGCCAAATCTTTATTCTTCGCTAAAAAAGAAGGAAGATAAAAATGCACCAAAAAAAGTATAATGATAGCTCCAAGAATAATTGGGTTTGAGGTAAATTCAGCAATCGGACTAATTAAAACGTCCATAATAGTAGAATACCTTAAGATATTAATTCCGAATTGATAATAATAAATACTGTCTTTTAGTATCCCCATTACAATCAAGAAGAGATAGCCAAATGGCAGTAGTTTTTCTAAATCGTCTGAAATCTTCATTTCTTCAGCTTAAAATTGGTTAGTTTTAGGTCAGTTTTACAACTTACTAAAATAGTCTTTTTTACTTACAATAAATGAAGAATCGTATTGGAAGAAAATAGTTATCCGAATTTTAAGCAGCTATTTCCTGCTGTCCGCTGTATCTTTTGTGGCGAACCCCGCCACAAAAGGATGCCGCTCCCATCAGGGCTAGGACATCAGGTCTTATTTGAGCGATTTTTGTTTAATTAATGAATCAGTCTGTTGGTTTACAATTTCTGACGCTTTTCTTAAAAATGCAGGACTGATACAATCGGAATAGCTAATATAAACAATGTGATTGTCATCTTCTAAGTTTTCATTTTTCTTAGCTGCTTCAAAAGAACTATCTAAACCGCTAATTAAATAAACTGGATTTCCTTCTTTAAATAATTGAGTAGCAATGCCAATTAATCTTTCCTCTCCAGCAATTTGTAAATCAACTTCTTTGTATGAAAGAAGGAAAGAACAAGTGATTAATGAACAAAATTTTGAACTTTGAAATCCTGGATATTTCAAGAAAATTTCATTTCCTTGATTTAAATTCTCAAAACATTTTGTGTATAATTGAGCAGAAATTGAAGTGTCTACAACTATATTAGAAGCATCAAGATTCTGACTTTCTATCTGAGAGAATGATAATAATAATAGTACTAAAAACAGTTTTCGAATCATCTTTTATTCAAGCATTAACTCATTATCATCCGATTTCCCTTTAAAGAACAAAAACTGAAGTAAAAGCGCC
This sequence comes from Flavobacterium sp. ACN2, assembly GCF_002303885.1. GTDB lineage: Bacteria > Bacteroidota > Bacteroidia > Flavobacteriales > Flavobacteriaceae > Flavobacterium. The sequence continues at coordinate 50,657 of NZ_MRCM01000018.1, forward strand.
AATACAATAGTCAAAATAGCTCCAATAAAATTAAGCCATAAATAACCCAGTTTCTCCTGTCTGTAAACCATAAAATAATAAATTACAAAAATCGTAAACTGACTTATGAGAGCACTGATAAACATTGGTTTTGCTTGAACTCTTTTGGTATAAAAAGCTACAAGGAAGATTCCTAAAACAGTTCCGTAGAAAATAGAACCAATAATGTTTACAAGCTGAATTAAATTTTCAAACAAAGTTCCAACGCAAGCAAAAAGTATTGCTATAACTCCCCAAAAAAGAGTAAAAAACTTGGTAACATGCAAATAATGTTTCTCCGACTTTTCTTCTTTCTGATTTCGTTTGTAAATATCTATTGCTGTTGTAGAAGCCAGTGCAGTTAATCCAGAAGCAGTAGAAGACATGGCAGCCGAAATAATAACGGCCAATAACAATCCGATTAGACCTTTTGGCAAATAATGCAGAATAAAATGAAAAAATACATAATCTTTATCGTTGGTTTCCGAATTACTATCGGCTCTCGAAATTATTTCCTTGGCTTTATCGCGAAGATCTTTTTCTTTATTCGATAGCGCAACCAATTCTTTACGTAAAATCGGATTGTCGTAGTCTTGATTCAGCTGATCGATGTACAATAAATTAATAACTTTTTTATCTTCAGAAAGTTTCACTAGTTTTTCTTCTAAAACATGATATTCTTGTTTATAAGCCGACTTCTCAATTGCAATTTTATTATTCGGATTAAAATTTAAAGGAACTGGATTGAACTGAAAAAATACAAAAACCATAACCCCTGTGAGAAGAATAAAGAACTGCATTGGCACTTTTAGAAGCCCGTTCATGATTAATCCCATTTGACTTTCTCGAACTGATTTTCCAGATAAGTAACGTCCCACCTGTGATTGGTCTGTACCAAAATAGGCAAGTGCTAAAAAGAAACCTCCTGTAATACCACTCCAAAAAGTATATTTTTCTTCGGGATTAAAAGAAAAGTCAACAATATTCATTTTGTCATTTGCTCCCGCAATATGCAGCGCACTATTAAAAGTCATATCGTTTGGAAGATAATGCAGAATCAAGAAAAACGTGATAAACATTCCAGACATAATGACAAACATCTGCTGTTTTTGCGTAACGTTTACCGCCTTTGTTCCTCCAGAAAAGGTATATATGATTACTAAAACTCCAATAATGATATTCATTACAGTTAAATTCCATCCTAGAAGTGCAGACAAGATAATTGCTGGAGCATAAATAGTTAAACCAGTTCCTAAACCTCTTTGCACTAAAAATAAAATTGCAGCAAGCGAACGGGTTTTTACATCAAATCTTTTTTCTAAAAATTCATAAGCCGTATAAACTTTGCTTTTATGATAGAGCGGAATAAAAGTCAAACAAATAACGATCATCGCAATGGGCAAGCCAAAATAGAATTGCACAAACCCCATGCCGTCATGATAAGCCTGTCCTGGAGTTGATAAAAATGTAATTGCACTCGCTTGTGTCGCCATTACAGAAAGACCTACAGTGTACCAAGGTGTTTCGTTGTTTCCTAAAATAAAATCTTCTACGTTTTTACTTCCTCGGGTTTTCCAAGAGCCGTATCCAACAATAAATAAAAGTGTAACAATAAGTACGATCCAGTCAAATAGCTGCATAGGTTATGAGTATAATTGCATGATTAAGAAAAAGATAGCAATATAGATTGCATTTGCTACTAAAACATAAGTGTAGCTTTTTTTCCATTTTTTTATTTTTTTAGCTTCCATATTTATTGCTTTAAATCTTGTTTAGGAGCTTCAATTGGCTGTTTTAGAGAAATAATATTCGATAATAATCGATAGGCTCCAGAAACACCTTCTGGCAATTCTCTAAAGAAACTCAAACCAGTGTAAATGTAATATCCTTTTCCGTAAGGTGCGACAAGAAGAGCTCCATCTTTTGGAGATTCTCCTTTATCGTGCGACGAAATAATAGGAGTGAAGGCAGGATCATATTCGTTTGGATAATATAGACCTTGTTCTTGTGTCCATCCTTGAAAATCTTTTTCAGATATTTTATTAGGCGTATTTAAAACAGGATGATTTGGTGCTAAGAATGTAATTTTAGCATTTTCTTCTGTTACACGATCGTTTGATAATTTCAACGGATAAGGAGCAATTTTGTCCGTCACTAATTTTCCGTTTGTGTTGTATTGTACAATCATGTTTTTACCGCTTTTTACAAAATTGAAAAGTATATTTTGCTTGTTTGCCAAAGCATTTACGGTATTGTAAGCACGAATTCCGGTAATTACAGTACTGAAAGAATCTAATTTTTCTGGCGTAATTTCTTCGGGTTTTAAGATCGAAACTTTATATCCCATTTGAGTCAAACTTTCTGGAACTTCGTCTCCAGCGCCCATAATGTAAGCAATGGCATCGCCAGAAATTTTCAAATCAATTCTAATGCATTTTGATTCAGCAGGCTTTAAAACCATTTGTTTGGTAATATGATTGAAATCAATAATAGTTTGGTCTTTGTCAAAGCGTTTTTTGTCTACAATTGCGACACTTTTTACTGTCACTTCCTCTGGATTTACTGGAGGCGTTACTTCAAAATAAAAGATTTGCTCGTTACCTTTTTTGTCTAAAACAAACGGAATTTCTTTTGGAGAAACAGACCAGCTTTTAGGCAATTCTAATTGCAGATTTCCTTTTATATTATCTTTTCCAGCGCGAACTTTTACTGGAACCATTTTGCTTTTGGTATTTCCAAAAATTAAAACTTTTTCTAAAATTGAAGTCGTAACTTCTGGCACGATATCAAGAAAATTGTACATTTCGCCTTTTACACCATCATTGTACTTGTATACAACAGTGCGCTCAAACGGAATCTCCACCTCATTGATTTTGATGTTAAAAACCACTTTTGTGTCTCTAATAATATCTGGTATACCAATAATTTCTTGATTCGAAACAGTATACATTCCAACTGTTGCTTTTTCTTTTAACCAATAAGGCTGAGTGTATTCTATATTGTTTGGAAGCTGCAGTTGTAGATTAATTTTGTTTTCGTTATTATTCTTCAATACAACGTTTTGGGCTGTTGTTTGATTGTCTGGAAGCGTAGTCACACTAATTAATTGCATTCCGATAGAACATCTATTAATAGCTTCAAGAGTTAATTTTATTGTACTTCCTGGCGTTGCTTCTTGTTCGTTGGCAACCGCTTCAAGATATAAACCAGAACAAGATGCGATAATGTTTTTTATAGCAGCAAGTTTAATCTCTTTCCAATGGGTATCGTCTAAAGCTTGAATCATTGCATAGGCTTTAACTAAATCTGGAATACTTGCAGAAGGATGGCTAAAATCGTATTTTGAAATGATGGAAGAAATCAAATCTCCAACTGGTTTTCCGTTTTTAACACGGTTCCAGCTTGTATCTATACCATCAAATAAATTATCACGTTCTTTTGGGGTTTCGCCATTAATTAGCTCTAAATATTCGGTTTCTTCACCGCGAACACCAGTACTTCCAAAACCTTGTGACTGATGACGGCTTCGGCTTAAAGCAGCGATTTCCTGATTTGATTTTCCTATTCCTGTGTAGTAAACGCCTGTTTCTAACTTCGTAAATTTAGATTTATTGGCAGCATCAAATTTTTCTTGGCTTCCGTAAAACCACCAAGAAGGATTGAAGAATTGGCGTTTTACCTGCCAAGGAGAAACATATTTTAATTGTTCGGGATAAACTTTTGGATCGTTTGTTAATTTGAAACTTTCAACGCTCAACATAGCAGAAGATGTATGATGCCCGTGTGTTGTTCCAGGAGAGCGGTGGTCAAATCTATTGATAATAATATCGGGTTGGAATTTTCTAATTGTCCAAACCACATCGGCAAGGACTTTTTCTTTATCCCAAATATCTAAAGTTTCATCTGGATTTTTAGAAAAACCAAAATCATTTGCTCTTGAGAAAAATTGTTCGCCACCGTCAATTTTTCGTGCTTCGATTAATTCCTGTGTTCTTATAACACCAAGTAATTCACGTAATTGAGGGCCTATTAAGTTTTGTCCTCCATCACCACGAGTCAATGATAAATAGCCTGTTCTAGCGTTCATATCATTGGCTAAATACGAAATCATTCTGGTGTTCTCATCATCAGGATGCGCAGCAACATACAATACAGAACCTAAAAAGTTTAGTTTTTTAATTTGATTGTAAATTTCAACTGAATTTGGTTTTTGCGGCTGTTGTGCAAATGAAATCTGAAAACCTATAAAAAATAGAATAAAGATTTGAATCTGTATTTTTCGCATGGTGAGTGTTAGGTGTTTTTTTGAAATTATTCCAAAAATAGTAATTATTTTATGGAAGATTATTTAAATGAAATGTTAACGCTCAATAATTATACCTTTCTTTAAGATGATGAAACAAAAAAAGCTGCCAGATTGGTTCTGACAGCTTCTTAAAAATATATATTTGATGCCGTTTACTGCTTATTTCAATTTGTTTTCTGTATCAACGTAGTTTCCTGTAATAGTTACGCCAGTACCTTTTGTAACTTTTCCGTAAATAGTGATAGAAGAAGTATTTCCAATGAAATTGATTTTAGCGCCACTATTCAATCTCAAATCTCCCCAAATTACAACAGATCCTTCAACTTGCAATGTAGCATTGCTATTCATAATTAATTCTGTTGGAGATGATTGCTGGTATTTACCTTGAGATAAACTTCCTCTCATGTTAAAAGTACCACCGCTATTTAGTGTTAAGTTACTAAGAACAGTAATAGAACCACAATGTGTTAAAACTGCACCAGAATTAATGATTGCCGAATTAATAGCTGTTGCTCCTTGGTAAGATTTTATATCATTAGAATTTAAAATCAAATCTCTCCCTTGATTGTATAAACCATAAGTTAGACAGCTCGCAAAAGTAGTATTTGGTTTTTCCATTTTAATGATTTTCAAACCGCCAGTTCCGCTTGCTACATAAATGTAATTTCCGCTTGATTTTACATAGTTTGAAGAACCTGCAATTCCAACCGAACCTAATAAATTTAGCTGTGTTGCAGATTGATACACATTAAGTCCCAATGCTCCGTTAGCAACAAAAGCATAGCCATCATTAAAAGAAACCGCATTGGTTACATTGTCTTCGCCTGCAGTTGTGATTCCGATAGTTTGTAACTTTGATCCACTGTTGATGTCGTATACGCCAAGACCATTTGGACCTTCAGAAACAAAAAGTTTTGTTCCGTCGATATCCATCGTTCTTTTTGCCCCACTAACGTCTACAGAAGTTGTAAAGCTCTTTTGCAATGCAAGAGTCGATTGATTGTAAATGTTAACTCCTTTAGTTCCGCTTAAAGTAACAACTTTATCGCTTGTTAAAGCAATAGAACGGAAATCGGCCATAGCAGCTTTTCCTGCAATTACTTTTGTAGAACTGTTTACTTTAAACAAACTTCCGTTGTCTCCCGTTACAGCAAAATAATTAGAAGCATTAGCAGCTACGTCTGTTGTAACTCTACTTTCTAAGTAATTTGTTTTCAATTTATCTGTAAGCAATCCTGAACTTAACTCCATATTAAACACAATTGCCGGATTCCCTGCTAGTTGAGTGTCTTTGTCTACATCTTTAGCAGCTCCGATAATTAAATTTGATCCAGAAAAAGTCAGAGAGGTAATATCTGTACTTGGAATTAGGGCAGAAGTGACCAATTTTGGTTTGTACGGATCAGAAACATCAATCACATCAATAGCTCCAGAATAAGCATCGCCTCTCATAATATAAGAAACATAGGCGTAATTTCCGTTTACAGTAACGTGACTAGCTTGTAACGTTCTTCCGTTTGCATCAACTGGTGGTTTTACTTCGGCAATTTGAACAAGAGGAAAAGAAGTGTTGGTAGTCTCTGCAGATTTTCCTGCTAAAGCACCATTTTCGATCGAGATTACCCCAGAATTAGTTAAGTCAAGTCTTTGGTTTAATGTAGATTGATCTGAGGTAATGGTAATGTTATTTGACGATTGTCCATCGTTTTTGTTGTCATTGTTATCGTCACAACCTATTAACAGTGACATTGCTAAAAATGAAAGCAAATAAACATTCTTTTTCATAAATTTCTTTTTTGGATTTTAAAATTCGGCGCAAATATATATTATAAATATATTACAGATCAGATTTTTAACGCGAAACTTACTGTAATACAGTTGTTTATATTGAATATACAACATTTTAACAAAAGATCCCATTAAACAAATCATAAAAAAAGAGAGTATCGTTTTTTTTGATACTCTCTTGTATTGATCGCTAGTAATTTAGCATTATTATCTTCTACCGTGTCCATGCCCACGATCGTGATCATCATGATCATGTCTGTCATGGTGTTTATCATGTTTATTGTGTTTGTCGTAATGTTTGTAATCTTTACGATCGTAATGACGACGTTCACTGTAACCATATACAGGTCTTGGTTTGTATGGTCTTTGTGGAGCTCCGTGGTATCCTCTGTAATATTTCACTCTATGACGGTCAAAATAAGTATAAGGAGTTCTACCGTGATAATCTGTTAAAACTACTTTGTAACCTCCATACAAATCATAGTTTCTATATTGTCTAGGTAAGTACGTCGCTCTTACCCATTTTCCTCCTCCGAAATAGATAAATTGAGCAGCACGAACATCGTAGTAAGCCTCAACATCTGGAAGATAGTAATATTCCATTTCTGTATATCCTACTGGTCCCCAAGCTGGCGGAGCACCAATATTTACGTTAACCGATACTTGAGCTTGTGTGGCGTTTGCAACCATTAGAAATAATCCGGCGATTGCTAATTTTATCGTTTTCATCTTTTTTTAATTTTATAATGTTAATCTTGAACAGGGATATTCATATACTGTGCCAAAAAATAAAAGCAGATGTATTTTGTCGAGTAAAAATGCATTTCAACGAGTAGAGAAAACGGTTGAAAATGGTTAATTTATTGATTTTAAAGGTTTTTGTTGCTTTTAGAGTTTTTCAAAAAAAAGACAAAAAAATTATTTGTAATTGACAACTCTAGGCTTTGCAAGTTCGAAACTTTGAAGTCCGTAATCGGTAGTTTCAAAAGTATTGGTTTTGAAAACATTATCGCCTTGCTGCGGAATACTTGGATAATAAGATAACGAAAGCTGGAATGAACTGAAAACCAAGTAGTCATTACTAATTAATAATCCTACGGTAAGTTTAGAATAGGGCTTACTCTTTGTCATTGCCATTTCTGGACTTCCTAATACTGCAATGGAATAATTGAAAAATGGGTTTAAACGAAATCCAAGTAAAGAGTGTGGCGAATACGTTTGTGTCTGTAGTGATAAAACAGCTTTGCTGGTTCCATACAAATAACTGTTAAATCCAGGAATTCCGTTTCCTTCATTTATATTCAGCTGATCTCCAATTATGTCATCACGATTTATTCCAATTACCACTTTCGGATTTACGAATTGTCTGATTTTCCAATTTCCGACGCTAAATAATTTTGTAAAATAATTGGATTCAAACAGAAAGGAAGTTTGGTAAGTTTTGGATTGATGAAAAAAAGTGCCTGCTTCAAAATTCATACTTAAAAAACCTAAACGGTAATAATTTCCAAAAGAGAATTGAGCCCCAACATAAGGCCGCCAAAAAGTGTTTTTGTACTGATATCCAAAAGTAACACCATATATTCTTCCTATCGGTACGTCTTCTGTTTGTCCGTTTCTAAAAATATAGCTGTCTTTGATAAATTTTCTTGTATTGAGACCAATTCCACTCAGAATTAGCTTTTCAGAAGAATAAAAATGATTCGGATCGTAAAGATCAGATGGCGACTCACTGTAATTGACATTCAAAAAACGAGCAGTAGTAACAAGGTTTGTTATGGCTTTGTGATTGTCTTCAAATACTTTAAAAGCACGCCCCGCCCAAACATCTTGTGAGGTATATTTTTTGGGTTGATAAGCAAATGTAGAATCTGGAGCCTGAAGCGTATCTTTTCTAAAACTTTCATCCATATAAAATCCGCCAGCCCATTTGGTCAGGGGAGAGTAGAAGTCTCGTTCGATATCAATGCTTTTAATATAGTTATTATCTAAATCCATTTTGTAATGCAGAACAGTTCCTATATAGGTATTCTTAATATTGGGAACAGTATACGTTACTTCATTGGCATTTTGACCGTCATCAAAACGGTTGGTAAAACGATATTCAAGCTGTTGTCCACTTCCAAAAAAATCTTTTTCTTTAAAACCTACCGAAACTTGATTGCTCGAAATTGAAAACCTCGGAATTGTACTCCAGGAATCTAAAACACGAATGGTAACATCTACAGAATCTGAAGCTTGACCCACTGTCTGATTGGAAATTCTAACCGCTGTAACATAGCGCTGCGCACGAATCAAACGCTCAGACTCTAGAACTTTGTAGGTATCGTAACGAGAATTTCTCTTAAAAAGCAACAAGTTGTAAATGGCAATTTTCTTTGTTTTTAAATGAAGTCTGTTACCCATTCTTTCTCCCCAGTTTTTCGGAGTTAGAGTAGTATCGGCAACAGAATACCCAAAAGGATCCAGAGTAATAATATTGATTTTTCGAATAATTTTCCCATCATAATTTGTGGAATCAATAGGAACAAGCAATTCTTCTTTTTTCTTCGGTTTTTTAGATCTGAAGAATAATTTATGCATGGTCTGCGTAAATTTATTTTTCTTAGAATAATTTCTAATCTTAGTGTAGATTTCCGTAGTATCTTTCTCTTTTTTAGGCTCTTTTTTATTATCATTTACCTGCGCATACCCGCTTTGTAAACAAAAGCACAGCAAAATAAAAAACAGTATTTTATTGTTTAAAGACATTCGGTAATTTTCTTCTAATAGTTTTAAGTTTTATGAATTTAAGGAATAAACAGATGCTATGCTAGCATAACGTTATTTTTAATTTTCTGTTGTAATTTTTCTCTTTCTCCAAGCAAATTTTCGCGGAACATGATTTCCCATTAGATAACCCCAAGCAGAAAGCGAATCAATTCGATCAAAAATAATTTTCAAAATAGCCAAAAGCGGAATAGCTAAAAACATTCCGGCAATTCCAGCTGCGGCACCTCCGACAATAATTCCCATAATAGACACAAAAGCATTTATTTCTACTTTAGAATTAATAATTAACGGCACAAGGAGATTATTATCAATAAACTGAACAATAACGTTTACAATTAGAATTCCGAGGATTACTGAAATTTCTCCAGATCCTGTTAACGATGCCAGAACGGTAATAATTCCAGCAATAAAAATTCCGATATAAGGAATCAAGTTCAAAATTCCTGTAATCAATCCGAGAAGGACGAAGTATTTCACGCCAATGATCCACAAACCTAAACTCGTCAATACCGAAACAACAATCATTTCGATAATTAAACTGACGATGTAATTGTTGATTGAAACTTTTATCTGAGATAAAATATCCTGCAAAATTCCATGATTTTCTTGTTTGATTAACTTGGCAAAAAACAGTTTAAAATGCTCTTTATAAATCAAAAACAAAAAAGTGTAAATGATCATAATGGTACTGTCCAAAAGAACATCGCTTATCGAAATTATAAACGAACCTAGTTTAGCCTGACCCGTTTTGACCGAATCTTTTGTAACAGAATCCAGATATTTTTTCTGTTCGCCAATGCTTACCTGAAAATTTTCTCTTATAAACTTATGAATTTCGACAATAAAGGAGTTTGCATTTTTCTTTATAGTTTCAAAATCATTGGCCATATAAGTGACTTGGTAGGAAATAAAAACTAGAATTCCGACCACAATAGAAATGAAAATAGCAAGACAGACTATAGCAGCGAGGTGCCTTGGAAACTTAAGTTTGGTCTTTAGAAAAGTAAAAATCGGAAGGAGTAAAACGGCAAATAAAAATGCCATTAAAATGGGCGTAAGAATATCTTTTCCGAGACAAAAAATGAATGCAAAACAAATTAAAGTTACAAGAATAAAAGAAAGTTTTGCATAAAAGGGTAATGTTATTGGCCGAGTCATTTTTTATTTTATTTAGCTGAATTTATAAAACAAATATTACACTTTATTTGTCTTTTTACGTTCTAGCTTTTCTCGCGCCCGTTATAAAATTCCCATTACATTTTAGTCAAAAAACTCTCGCTCTTCATATTTTGCTGGAATAATCGAAATTCCTTTTTGAAGCAGTAAATTGTTCGGGAAAACAATTTTTTCTCCTTCTTTTGTTTTTAAGCTTACATGAAAGGTATTAATGTCTTCGATTTCAGCTTCAATTGGAAAATCTTTATCATGAATTTTAATCGTATCCCCAATTCTAAAAGGAAAGGAAAAGAATAAAACCATTCCGGAAGTAATATTGCTTAAAATCGACCATTGCGCAAACATAGCAACACCAATTACAGTTGCAATAGAAGAAATGGTAATAAAAATATCTTCTGTCTGAACTCCCCAGATTATGATCAAAATGGTTACAAGAAGTATATTCATTAAAATATTAATATACTTAATAACCAGATTGGTGCGATGTTCAAATAATTGACTTGTAGCCGCAAAACGCTTTATTAGTTTAGCAATTACTATACGTAATACAATCAAAACACCAATAAGAATGATTGTCGCTATTATTTCTCGGCTATACTCTTTAAAAGAAAACATAAATAAATTTTTACACTAATGTAGTCAAAAATTCGTAAACTTTGGCTGTCGGAAGCCCCATTACATTGGTATAAGAACCTTCTACTTTTGCAACTGCCATAAAACCAAACCATTCCTGAATACCATAAGCACCAGCTTTATCGTAAGGTTTGTAGTTTTCTATATAATACAAAATAGCTTCGTCTGACAAATCGTTGAAGGTTACTTTTGTAATATCGTGCAAAAGAGTAGAGGAATCTGAAGTTTTAAAACAAACAGAAGTAATGACTTCATGAGTTGCATTAGACATCGATTTAATCATTTCAAATGCTTCTTCGGCACTTTTAGGCTTTCCTAAAGCTTTATTCTGGTGCCAAACAATGGTATCGCTTGTAACCAAGATTTCGTTTTCTTTCAATTCTCCTTCAAAAGCGCTGGCCTTTAATTCGGCTAGATAATCGGTAATTTCTACCGCTTTTAATTCTGGCGGATAAATTTCTTCAACGTCTTTTAAGCGAATTTCAAAATCAAGGTCTAAATCCTTAAAAAATTGCTGTCTGCGAGGAGAACCCGAAGCTAAAATGATTTTATACTTTTTTAGTTTTTCTTTAAGCATTGTATTTGATATTTAAGGCAATAACCAAGATTGATAAGATTCCGAAGAATAAGATAAGTTTTAAGATGTTGCTTAAATGATGAAATTCCTTTTGAGATTTTGCACTGAATATTTTTACTATAAAATAAAGCAAAGGCGCTAAAACAGTGGCAAAAGCATAAAATACTGAAATGTAAAGCTTGTTTTGCATGAAGTACGTATTGCAATAAAGCGCACACATAATAAACGCAACAACGGCAAAGCCCAAAGCGATTTTGGCCGCTCTATTAACTCCTATTGCAACAGGTAATGTATTCATTCCCATATTGTAATCGCCATTTACATCTTCGATATCTTTTATAATTTCACGAATAAAATTAATCATAAAAGCAAATAAGGCATAGTCTATCAGAATAGAAAAAAGACTTGCCATTTGGGCTTGATTTTCGCCTGTAGTAGCAGGAAAAAGATCAAAAACCCCAATAATTAATACGCTTGTCGCTAAAAGCAATGCGACTACAAAATTGCCTAAAATCATAATTTGTTTTAGACTCGTCGCATAAAAATATAGAAGCGAAGCTATTAGAATAAAAAGGGATGCAAAAGTCGGCCTCATAATAATATTCGACAAAATAAAACCAATTGCAACGCCAGAAATATTTAAACCTATATAAATATTATAAGCAGCCGTTTCTGTAATTCCTTTTCCAACGACAACATTTTGCGGTTTGTTGATGCTATCAGTTCCCACATCGTAAATATTATTAATTACATAACCTGCAGCGGCTAATAAAACAGTGCTTAAAACCAGCAATCCATATTGCCAGTCAGCCAATGCCAGCGGAACTTGCTGTTGTTTTAAAAAGGCATAGCGAAAAAGCAGCTGCATAAAAGCAAGCATTAAAAGGTTTTTATAACGAATAAGTTTTAGGAATTTCATATTCTAAGGTTCTGAGAGGCTAAGATTCTAAGGTACTAAGTTTTTTTTCAAAATGGATACTGGGAACTGAAAACTGCGACTGATTACTTAATCGTGTTTTCCGTTAAAATAATCCATCCATTTTCCTTGCACTTTCATCACTTGCTCGATAACGTCTCTCGCAGCGCCACGTCCGCCTTTTACGTGTGAAATATAATGGCAAAGCGTTTTAATTTCTGGGCTAGCATCTTGCGGACAAGTTGGAAGTCCAACTAATTTCATTACATGAAAATCAGGGATATCGTCTCCCATATACAACACATTTTCTGGTTTAATATTGTTGCTTTCGCAGTAAGCGTTAAACGTTTTTACTTTATCAGGAGTTCCTAAATGAATGTCATTAACGCCCAAATTACGAAGACGAACACGAACGCCTTCGTTGCTTCCGCCAGAAATAATGCATACATGGTAACCGCTTTCAATAGCCGCTTTCATTGCATAACCATCACGAATGTTCATTGTTCTTAACATTTCGCCTTCATTGGTTACAAAAACAGAACCATCTGTAAGTACGCCATCTACATCAAAAACAAACGTTGTGATGTCATTCATTATTTCTTTATAACTTTTTCCCATTATGCTGTATAGATTGTGTTAGGATTTTATAGATATTTTTTTTGTTTTCGTCTTGTAAAAAGGCCATATGCGCATTGGTTGTGTTAGAATCATGGCGTATCGCTGGGCCTGTTTGTGCATCAATAGGATCGAGTGTATTGATTTTATCTGCTGTCTCTTGAATTAAAGGCTTTAAAACAGCAAAAGGAACCTGATTTTCTTCGCAGATTTCGTGTCCCATTTGGTACAAGTGATTCGTAAAATTGCTTACAAATACCGCAGCAACATGAAGTGCCTTGCGCTGTTCTGAACTTATAGAATAAACCGCAGTTGAAACACTTTTTGCAATGGTTTCTAAAAGTTTGAAATCGGCTGTATTTTCTGCTTCTAGACAAAAAGGAACAACAGAATAATCTAATTCTTTATTTTTAGAAAATGTCTGAAGCGGATAAAAAACACCACGTCTGTTTTTAGGATCTAAAAGTTCAATTGAAGATGTTCCAGAAGTATGAACCACCAATTGATTGTTAAACGGAAGCTGTTCTGAAACTTCTGTAATGGCATTATCTGAAACTGAAATAATATGCAAATCAGTAGGTTCTAATGCTTGAAAATCGGTTACAATCTTTTCAGAATCAATAAGATGAAGTAAGGCTTCTTTCTTTCGTGAAAAAACCTGCTTAATTTCAACAATTTTGCTGGCAGAAAAAGCCTTTATCAAATGCTGTGCAACATTGCCGGAACCGATTATTGTTATCTGAATCATGAAAGCAAAATTAGTATTATTTTTTTTAATGCGGGAGACTATTGAATATTGATAATGCTTTTTTGAAGTTTTTATTGTCTTCTGGTTTTGGTTAGAATTCTAACACTTTTTAGCTAAAAACAATTATTCAAAAAAAGTACATCTGTTTTGTAGGTTTAAACTTTCTATATTACCAATTCGTTTAAAAAATAGTCCTTATTTTTGGTTTTTATTAACAAAAGGCAAAGCCTGCTAATCAACATTTTTAAGTACTTTTGTCGCACTTTTATACAATGTAATTCCTAAGAAATGGATAAAAAAATATTCTCTTTTTTGTTTTCTACACGATTAATGGCCGTTCTTTTTTTAACATTCGCAATTGCAATGGGTATTGGAACTTTTATCGAAAGTAAATACAATACCGATACGGCTAGAATACTAATTTACAATACTTGGTGGTTTGAGGCAATTATGGCCATCTTTATGCTGAATTTCTTCGGAAATATCAAAAGATATCAATTGCATAAAAAAGAAAAATGGGCAACTCTTTTATTACACCTTGCTTTTGTTTTTATCCTTTTAGGAGCTTTTATTACAAGATATATTAGTTACGAAGGAATGATGCCAATTCGCGAAGGCGCGGCAGAAAACCAAGTATATTCAGATAAAACCTTTTTAACCATTTTTGCTGATGGCGAATATAAAGGGGAAATGAAAAGAAGGGTTTTTGAAAAAAATCTTTTATTGTCTCCTGTTACCAATAATGATTTTAGCATTTCAGGAAAATTTGACGAAACTCCTTTTGAAGTGACCTATTCGAACTATATCATGGGAGCAAAAGAAGTGGTTAAGCCAGATCCAAACGGAACTTTATACCTTAAACTAGTTGAAGCCGGAGCGGGTGGGCGAGAAGAACATTACCTAAAAGAAGGTGAAGTTCAGAACATTCACAATGTTTTATTTGCTTTAAATAAGCAGACAGACGGTGCCATTAACATCAATACAACTGGAAAAGAATATACAATCCAAACTCCGTTTGAGGGTGAATTTATGCGAATGGCAGATCAATTTAAAGGAAAAGTTACAAAAGATAATGTACAGCCTTTAATGATGCGCTCATTATATAGCATTGGAGATATTAGAATTGTATTTCCAGAGCCTCCATTGAAAGGAAAAGTGGATTATGAATCGAATAATGATTTTAAAGCAAAATCTCATTCTGACGCTTTAGTAGTTAAAGTAAAAGCAGAAGGACAAGAAAAAGAAGTGATGCTTTTTGGTTCTAAAGGACAAGTTGGAGAAGCTAAAACAGTAAAAATTGGCAACATAGAATATTCTTTATTTTACGGAAGTAAAGCTTATATTTTGCCATTTAAAGTTCGTTTGAACGATTTTATTGCAGAGAAATATCCTGGAACAGAAAAAAGTTATTCTTCATACAAAAGTAAAGTAACTGTTCAAGATTCAACAGAAACTTTTGATGCTGATATTTTTATGAATCACGTTTTAGATTATAAAGGATTCCGTTTCTTCCAATCTTCATTTGATCCAGACGAAAAAGGAACTGTTCTATCTGTAAACCATGACTTCTGGGGGACAAACATTACTTATTTTGGTTATTATCTATTATACATTGGTTTAATGGCAATTATGTTTACTAAATATTCTCGTTTTGGTGATTTGAAAAAGAAATTAGAAGCCATTCAGAAGAAAAAAGAAAAGCTAATTACTATTTTAGTTTTATTGATTAGTTTGAACGGATTTGCACAGCAAACACCTCATGTTCATTCACACGATCATGATCATGACCATGAGCATACTGCAGATTCAAATGATCATGCCAATCACGTTACGGCTCCACCAAGCAAGAAACAGTTAGATTCTTTATTGAATATTTACAAAGCGCCAGAAGCACACGCAGCAAAATTTGGTCGTTTGATTATTCAGGATGCTGGCGGAAGAATGAAGCCAATCAATACATTTTCATCTGAATTACTTCGTAAAGTAAGTCATAGTGATAAATATAACGAAATGAATTCTGATCAGGTTTTCTTATCTATGACGCAATATGCGCAGGTTTGGATTCAAGTTCCTTTGATTTATATTAAATCTGGAAATGACAGTATTCGTAAAATTATCGGAATCGATTCTAAAGATCAATACGCTCCTTTTGTAAAATTCTTTGATGAACAAGGAAATTATAAATTATCTCCTTATTTAGATGCAGCTTACAAAGCAGCAAATCCGAATAATTTTGAGAAAGATTTTGTTGAGACTGATAAAAAAGTAAACTTAATGGAATCGGCATTAAGCGGAAGTATTTTAAGAATCTTCCCAATTCCAAATGATCCAAACCACAAATGGGTTTCTTATTTAGAGCGTGAAAGTGCTGGTTTTAAAGGAATGGATTCTACTTACGTAAAACAAATTCTTCCGTTATATTTTAGCGCTTTAAATAACGGTTCTATCGAAAAAAACTTCGATACAGCAGATAATTTAGTAGAAAGCATCAATGGTTTTCAAAAGAAATTTGGAGCTAAAGTAAGACCAAGTGAGCAAAAAATCGATGCAGAGATTGCTTACAATAAGTATGATGTATTTAAAGTTTTGCCTTACTGGTATATTACAGTAGCTATTTTGATGTTAATATTTACGATTTTAAATATTTTCTTTGAGAAAAAATGGCTTCGTGTTACCGTAAACGTTTTCCACGTTATGGTGGGATTATTGTTTGCACTTCATACGGTAGGATTAATTGCACGCTGGTATATTTCTGGACACGCACCTTGGAGTAACGCGTACGAATCTATTGTATATGTGGCTTGGGCAACTATGTTCTTCGGACTTGCTTTTGATAGAAAATCTAAATTAACAGTTGCTTCATCTGCATTTGTTACAGCAATGATTTTGATGGCTGCTTATATGAACTGGATTGACCCTGAAATTGCAAATTTACAGCCGGTGCTTAATTCTTACTGGTTAATGATTCACGTTGCAGTAATCGTGGCTAGTTACGGCCCATTTGCATTAGGAATGATTTTAGGTTTTGTTGGTCTTGTATTGATTTTCTTTACAACTGAGAAAAACAAAACTAAAATGGACTTACATATTAAAGAAATAAGCTATATCAATGAAATGGCCTTAACAATTGGTCTTATTATGTTGACTATTGGAAATTTCCTTGGCGGACAATGGGCAAATGAAAGTTGGGGACGTTACTGGGGATGGGATCCAAAAGAAACTTGGGCTTTAATTTCAATTATGGTTTATGCCTTTGTTATTCACGCTCGTTTTGTACCTGCGCTAAGAGGAAAATGGTTCTTTAACTTAATGAGTATGTTTGCTTTTATTTCGATCTTATTTACTTATTATGGAGTGAATTTTCACTTAGTTGGTCTGCATTCTTATGCAAGCGGAGAAGCACATTCATTAAACTGGGTATATTATTTACTAATTGCCATTAGTATAATTGGAGCAATTACGTATCCAAAATATCATAAATACTACAAAACTAAAAAAGTAAAGAAATAAATAATTTACAATAATTATTAATTCATAAGAAAGGCTCAACACTATGTTGAGCCTTTTTTTATATTTCTAATCTGAAAATTTACCCGAGAGAAGAAGCACAATAGCAGTTAGTATTAAAAAGCAGATTAAAAAGATAAGGTGGCTTAATATGGATAATAAAAATGCTTTTGTTTTAGATATTTTATTGAAGAACTGAATATTGGTCCAAAAGATTAAAACAATACCAATAATATACATGGCGTAAGTATACTGCTGTATGTGTGAAGTATGATTGAAAAAAATCAACGCTGGTATTGTTAATAGCTGTACAGAAATTCTTTGTGCAGCTTTGAAAGTATTAAGCACAAAAAGTTCCACAAAATTATAACCTTGTTTTCTAAAAACGAGATACGTACCAATAGTATAAATAGGAATGGAAGCTACTGTTACCCATGAGAAATGGGTCGCGAAAAATTCGTTTAAATAATCAGAATCTATGTTTGGACTCTTTACCGAATCAAAAGTATTAATGTGAAAATAATGATACAAAACCCCATAAAGCGTCGCAAGAACCACAACCAATGATAAAGGCTTAAAATGACGAACTCTTTTTCCTTCTATAAATTCGCGGATAGAATGGCCTGGCCTTGTAAACAATTGTTTTAGAGAATACAAAATACCTTTATCAAAATGCAATAAACCGTGCTGAATGTCGTGCCACAAAAAATGAATATTGATCTTGTGTGTTTCTGCAGGCTGACCGCAATTATTGCAATAATGACCTCTAAAAACCTGATGGCAATTTTTGCATATTATTTCCATTTCAGTTCCATATTTGGTTTTATGAATTACTTTTTTGCTTTCTTATGATTCCGTTAGGATACATAATCGCCAATAAAACTATTATCAGCAGAAAATTATATTCGACACCGTTTCTTCCGCCGCCTACAACAAACCAGCCTTCTTTAAAATGCACTAAAACAATTCCCATTATAAGAACAAAAATGGTTACAAAACCAGCAAGTTTAACATATTTGTTTGCTAACAAAAGTACCGCCGCAACAACATGAGATAATTTGATACTCCAGGCTAGAAACACGCCATAAGAAGCAAAACCGATTTGGTTGAGAAAAAGATTTCCGAAATCATTTATACCGTTATTGAACATTCCAAAAACGGAATGAGTTAAAAGGATAATAGCCACAGCAATTCTCAAAAGTAAATTTGCACTCATAAATTGGTTTTTGGTGAATTAAAAGTAATAAAAAAACGCATATTACTCTGAATATGCGTTTTAGCTTTTTATGAAAAATGAGTTTTAAACTTTTCCTAAAGTATAAAGTTGTTCCATTGTTGGTGTTAGACTTCCGCCAGCTGGCTCCAAAGTAATTCCAAAAGCCTCAGCCGAATCGGTTTGGCTTACAGCAAAGATTTTTTGTTTATTTCCTTCAAAATCATCCAGTAAACCAATACTTGTTGGCGTAAGAACAGGACTTAGCTTTAAAGACCAAACCTGATAAACCATTCCTTTTGGAGGATCTGGTAAACCTGCGGCATCAATATAAGTTGTTTTAGTCTGCTTATTCCAGTATACTTTTGCAAAAGAAGCTGGAGAAACGGCCTGACCGCCAAGAGTTACTCCGGTATTTTTAATATCTCTTACGATACTTAGATTTTTTTCAGTTTGTTTATTCTGCTGATCTAAGAAAGCGTATTCGCGCTGAATTTTATTTTTTTCATTTCCAACAGTCGAGATTGCTTCTTTAGTTTTTGTTAATTCTAAAGTCTGATATCCTAAACCTAGCAATAACAGCACGGCAGCGGCCCAACCGACATATTGAGACCAGTTTGAAGTTGGTTTCAGTTCGACTACTTTTCCGTGCTTAAGCTCCAGACGAGCTTTAATTTTTTCAAAATTTTCCACAGAATGGAAAGGAGAGAAGCTCGACGAAAGTGCAATTATAGCTTTTTCTATCGAAATGATTTCTTGATCAACTTCGGGTGACTTTTTTGCTAGTTCTGCTATTTCTAAATTTTCTTTTTCGCTCAGTAAGCCATAAACGTATAGCTCTAAAATTCCTGATTCTATATATTCTTGTGCTTCCATTATACTTTCAAATAATTACGTAAATCGTTAATACAGTTTCTGTTTTGTGTCTTGATAGTCCCCAGTGGCAGTGCCAATTCTTCTGAAGCTTCTTGCTGGGTATATCCTTTAAAGAATAATAGGTTAATTATTTCGATACATTTTGGTTTCAGTTTCTTTACGAATTCTTGAATTCCAATTGCATCGAGTTTGTGGCTTAATTTATTACTCTCATCTAACAGATTTACGAAATTATCTGAGGAAAGGTTTTTTTGGGTGTTATTATAGTCTTTAGAACGAAGTTTATCGATCGATGTGTTTCTGGCAATATTAATGATCCAGGTGTAAAAACGACCTTTACTTTCATTATAAGAATCGATGTTTTTCCATATTTTGACAAAAACATCTTGCAGAACATCTTCTGCTTCTTCTCGATTTTTGATTAGGACATGAATAACAGAAAACAAGCTTTTTGAATACATATCGTACAAATGGGTAAAAGCTTTTTCGTCCTTTTTGTAAATTAAAACTAGCAGTTCTTCTTGACTCATAGATTAGAAATTTTAAGTTTAAACATTAGAAATTGAAGCATTATATGTTAACCTGTTATAAAGTTAAATTATTTTTCTCTCACTTTTATATTTTTTTTAATAGCGAAAAACCTAAGAAAACAAAGGCTTCAAGAAAAAAATGCATTTTTTTTTCATTTTTTTTAAAACCAAAAACAATCCAATTACGTAAATGAGTTTATAAGGCCAGAAAAATCTCAATAGAGTTATAGAAAATCGAAAAACTGTTGTTATAATAGCATTATAGACATATGGATAGCAAAATAATAGTCAGAATATTAATAGTTGGATTAACAACAGTTTTGACACTGATCAGTTTTTCTGAAAGTGAATTTTTGAAAGATGCTTTAACGAGCTTTATTAGTATAAGAATTGATAACGAAATAGTTTAAAAATATTAAATAGTTGATGCACTCGGACTTCCAAAAAAAGAAGATTTTTTTAATAGGTCATTCGACAATTTTAGGATTTAAGTTTTCATCATACAAGCCAATAAGAGATTTTTTTTAAAGACGTTTGACATATGGGGGTTGAAGAAATTTTCGACATAACCGAGTGTCATCAACTATAATTTATAAAAGATTACATAATAATTAATTCATGGTTTGATTTGTTTGTATGGGGGGAAGCCTAACGTCTGATTAACGTTAGGCTTCAATTTTTTATTTAACTTTTGATTGGCAAAAATTATAGACTTAAAATAGTTTTTGTGAAATGGATTTTAGCTAATTTTATAAAAAATTATCAGATGAAAAAAATAATATTAATGCTATTTGGAGCAGCTCTTTTGTCAGCAACAGGATTAAATGCTCAAACTAATACAAACAAATTATCTAAAAAAGATAAAGCCATGGCTAAAGAAACAATTTATCAATTTAAAGTAGAAGATTTATCAGGAGATACTTTTGACTTTGCTTCTTTAAAAGGCAAAAAAGTCATGATTGTTAATACAGCTTCAAAATGCGGTTTAACTCCGCAATACAAAGATTTAGAAGCGGTTTACAAAGAATATAAAGATAAAGGTTTTGTAATTGTTGGATTTCCGGCAAATAATTTTGCTTCACAAGAACCTGGGACAGCTAAAGAAATCGAAACATTCTGCCAGCAGAATTACGGTGTAACTTTCCCGATGATGAACAAGGTTTCTGTTAAAGGAAGTGATATGTGTGAAGTGTATAAATTCTTAACCGAGAAATCTAGAAATGGTTTGCAAGATTCTGAAGTGGAATGGAATTTTCAAAAATACCTAATCAACGAAAAAGGGGAATTGGTTAAAGTAATTAAACCAAAAACTTTAGTTACAGAACCTGAAGTTATTAATTGGATTAAAAGCTAAAAAGCATAAAAAAAAACTCAAATTTGAAATTTTCAAATTTGAGTTTTTTTTTTTAGTTTCAAAGGGACAAAGATACAAAGGAACAGAGTTTTTAAATACTTTGCGTACTTTGCGGTTAATAAAACAAAAACTTTAAGTTCCAAAGATACAAAGGCAAAGGAACAGAGTTTTTAAATACTTTGCGAACCTTGCGTAATGCTTCGCGAACTTTGCGGTTAAACTAAAATAAGCTGCATAAAAACCAAGTCCAGCCAATGGTCAAATTTGTAGCCAACTTCACGAATCGTGCCCGTAGCGATAAATCCAAATTTTTCATGAAAAGCAATACTTCCTGCATTATCAGCATCAATTGCGCCAATCATAACATGATAACCTTGTTCTTTTGCTAAACAAATTAATTCTGTCAAAAGTTTAGAACCAATTCCTTTTCCTATAACATTGTCCACTACATAGACAGAATGTTCTACGGTATGTTGATAGCCTATTTTCTCTCTAAATTGCCCATAACTTCCAAAACCAACTACTTCGCCATCTAAATCGGCTACAATTACAGGAAGATTTTTAGCTTTTTTATCTTCAAACCATTTGGTCTGAACTTCCAAAGTTTGAATCTCGTAGCTATAATTAGCGGTTGTATGTAAAATAGAGTGATTTACAATTTCTAGAATCTTTTGTAAATCGTTTGTGGTTGCAGGTCTTAAAATAATGCTCATTGGTAATTATTGTGATTTATTTGGTATTCAGTTCAGCCAATAGAACATCTACTTCTTTAGAGTTCCAATCCATTTCTTTAGCAATGGCTTTGGCATTTTTGGCGTATTCCAAAGCTTTTTTCTTATTCTTTATTTTATTGTAAAGCTTAGCTTCGAGTAAGTTTCCGTCGTAGGAATCATTTAATTCTAAAGAGCGATCCACCCAAGAAATAGCCTTTTTTAAACTTTCAGTGTCTTTAATATGTTTAAAGTAAGTATTTCCGATGTCCTTTAAAAAACTAGCATCGTTCCAAACTAGTTTCTGAGTATCTTCAAGAGTAACTTTTTTATAGAAATTCCACTTTTCAGTTCTTTCTGCTAATGTCAAATCGTATTTAAAAACCAAAGAATCTGTTTTTTGCAATCGGATAGATTTGGCAATTTCCCTTTGTTTATAATAGTTTACCGTATCTAAATTATCAACCAAAGGACGAAGCAATTCATTTACAATACTTTCAATTTTACGGTCAACGCGATTTTGAGATGCTACAGCAGCAAATTCCTTCTGATGGTCTAAAACAAACTGAAATTCTCTAGATTTAATATCCGTAACACCGTTGGCTATAACTCTCCAGTTTAATTCGCTAACCAATTGATTATCCGTTTGAGTATTCAAATATACGTGAGTTGGTATTGATAACTCAGTTCTGTCTTTTCCTTTTTTTAGAGTATTTAAATACGTGAAGAATTTATCAGAATTGCTTGGATCAGCAAGAAACTCCTTTTCTAAATATGGTAATTGCATTTTCGGATTTAAAGCATAACGCAATTCATTTTGAAACTCCGCTTTTTTCATTTCTCCTTTCAGAGCATAAATTAGCGTTTCATTGCCGTCAAGAAATAAAAAAGTAGGAAGTGATTTTGTATTGAATTTATTCTTTAAAGCAATTCCTTCTTCTTTTTCAATATTTTTATACGTGCATACATAATTTTTATTCAAAAAATCAATAATAGCGGGATCGCTTAAAACTTCGGTTTTCATTAAATTACAATGCGGACACCAATCGGCATAAAGCATTACAAAAAGTGGTTTTCCTTCTTTTTTTGCATTTTCTAAAGCTGTTTTGTACGGAACATCAACAGGAACAAATTGATTCTGAGAAGTTATGGTTTGAAAAGTAACAGATAAAAAAAGTATAAATAAGAAACGCATAATAAGGCTGGCTTTTATTAATTATTCGATTTTACAAATATATCCCCTTTTTTGAGAAAGAGCCTTAATATATTCCTAATTATAATATAAATCAAGTGCGAAGTTTGTAACTTTGTAAGCAAGAGAAAGAAAGATTAAATAAGGATTTTTCTTTGAAAAAAGTAATACACGACCGGAATGATTTACCCCAAAATAGCGCTTGCACAAAGCATTATCGAAATTTTATCTGCCAAAGGCATTGTTAATATTATAATTTCTCCAGGATCTAGAAATGCACCGTTAACTATCGGATTTGCTCAAAATTCAAATTTTACCTGTTATAGTATTGCAGACGAGCGATGTGCCGCTTTTTTTGCTCTAGGAATTGCACAGCAAACTAAACAGCCAACTGCAATTGTTTGTACTTCAGGATCGGCTTTATTGAATTATTATCCCGCTTTCGCGGAAGCGTTTTACAGCCAAATTCCTTTAATTGTAATCTCTGCCGATCGTCCGCAAAGTAAAATTGATATTGGTGACGGACAAACGATTCGTCAAGAAAATGTTTTCTCTAATCATTCCGTTTTTAATGCAAATTTGACCGAAGATGCTTCAGAAGAAAATGATTTGAAAATCAATTTGGCCATTGAAACGGCAATTCAAAAGAAAGGACCAGTTCATATTAACGCGCCTTTTGAAGAACCTTTATACGAAACAACAGAAGAGCTTTCTGTACAGCCCAAAATTACAAATCCCGAGCCAGAAGCTTTTCCTTTAGCAATAGAAAATAGCGACGAAATAGTTTCTATTTGGAATACTGCAAAGCGAAAATTAATCTTAGTAGGAGTTAACGAAGCAAATGCAATTGATCAAGAAGTTATTGAAAATTTAGCTTCAGATCCGTCAATTGTTGTACTGACAGAAACAACATCAAATTTACATCATCCTAGTTTTATCAATTCAATAGATACTTTAATTACTCCTTTTGATGATTTTGATTTTAAGAAGTTTAACCCTGAAGTTTTAATCACTTTTGGAGGAATGGTTGTCTCAAAAAGAATCAAAGGATTTTTAAGAAAATACAAACCAGAACACCATTGGCATATTGATACTTTAAGAGCGTATGATACATTTGGAGCATTGACAAAACATTTTGAGATGCAGCCCAATGATTTCTTTAAAAACCTGCTTTCAAAAACCTCTTTTGTAAAAAGCAATTATTTTAAAAATGTAGATGCCGTTTACCAAACGAGATTAGAGAGAAGAAAAGAATATTTAAGTAAAATTGATTTTTCTGATTTTAAAGTTTTCGAAAAAGTAATAGAATCACTTCCTAAAAATAGTTTGTTGCAAATTAGCAACAGTTCTGCAATTCGCTATGCGCAATTAATCGATATTGATAGTTCTATTGAGGTTTTCTGTAATCGCGGAACAAGCGGAATTGATGGAAGCACTTCTACAGCAATTGGTGCAGCGGTTGGAAATAAAAAGCAAACTGTTTTTGTTACTGGAGACATTAGTTTCTTGTACGATAGCAATGCTTTATGGAATTCATACATTCCAAAAAACTTCAAAATTATTCTAATAAATAATGGAGGAGGAGGAATCTTTAGAATTTTGCCCGGACATGAAGAAAAACCTGTTTTCAATACGTATTTTGAAACCTCTCATAATCTTACAGCGGAGCATTTGGCTAAGATGTATAATTTTAATTATTATGCAGCAAAAGACAATGAATCTTTAGAAAGCGGAATCAAATCCTTATATGGTTCAGATGATGTTCCAGCAATTTTGGAAGTATTTACGCCAACATTGGAGAATGATCAGATTTTAAAGCAGTATTTTAAATACCTATATTGATTTTTTGAAAGAAAAATTTTGTTAAAATTATTGATTTATTGCTTCTTTAGCTATAGATTTGGCGCATTATTCACCAAATACATTCATAGTTATGAGCAAGAGAGAAGAATTAATTACAAAGTACACTACTGATTTAAAAGAGAAATGCGGTATTACAGCTGATGTAGATTTATTAACAAAAGTCACAATTGCTTGTGGCCCATCTATTTATAATGATGATGCCTCTACAGTAGCTTCTTCGCAACAATCAGAATTGGATACTGTAAAAAACAACTTTCTAATTAAGAAATTAGGTTTAAGTAGTGGTCCAGATTTAGACAAAGGAATTGATGCCGTTATGGAAAAATATGGAAAATCTAATAAACACAAATATAGAGCTGTTGTTTATTATTTACTGACTGTACATTTTAAAAAAGAAAGCATCTTCAAGTAATTAAGTTTGATGCAATTTAAAATCCCTTCATAAGTTCTACTTATAAAGGGATTTTCTGTTTTTTACCTACAAATTAAGTTTTGTTAAATTAATTTCTTTGTACGATGCCAAACTTCGTACCTTTGCACCTCACAAACTTAGTTGTATAATCAACTTAGAATATTTAGAAAATGCTAGAAATAGGAAAATACAATACCCTAACTATATTGCGTGACACCAAAGTTGGTTTGTTTTTAGGAGATCCTGAAAACGATCCAGATGGCGTTCACGATGTTTTGCTTCCCAATAAATATGTACCAAAAGTATTTGAAATTGGCGAAGAATTAATCGTTTTTGTTTACTTAGATCATGAACAGCGACCAGTTGCGACAACTTTGGTTCCGTACATTTTACTTAATGAGTTTGCTCTTTTGAGAGTAAATTACATTAATAACGTTGGTGCGTTTATGGACTGGGGAATGGAAAAAGATATCTTGGTTCCGTTTAAAGAACAAGCGCGTCCGATGGAAAAAGGAAAACGCTATTTGGTTTATTTATATTTAGACACACAGACCAATCGTTTGGTGGCTTCAAGTAAAACCAATCAATTTTTGAGTAATGACCAGTTGACGGTTGAAAAAGGCGAAGAAGTAGATTTAATCGTGTCTCATATTACCGATATGGGAATTAATGTTATTATAAACGAACGTCATAAAGGTCTTTTGTACAAAGATGAAGTTTATGATGATTCGATAAGAACCGGCGACAGAATGCGTGGTTATATCAAAAACATTCGTCCTGATAACAAAATTGATGTTGCGCTTCAGCCTCAAGGCGTTGAGAGTATCGAGCCCAATGCAGAGAAGATTTTAAGTGAATTGAGAGCCAGTAGAGGTTTCCTTCGTTTAAACGATAATTCTCATCCAGAAGACATTAAAACAGTTTTGAAAATGAGTAAAAAGTCATTCAAAAAAGCAATTGGTTCTTTATACAAAGAAAAACTGATCGAAATTAAAGAAGACGGAATTTATCTGGTAAAAGAATAGAAATTCCAATTAAAAAATTCCAAATTCCAATTGATACTTGGAATTTGGAATTTAAAATTTGGAATTTATTTTGCGCTAGCAAAATTATTATAACACGAAAGGCTGCTCATTACAAGCAGCCTTTCGCTTTTTATTCAGTTTAAAAAAAAACAGAAAATAAAGAAGACGGAATTTATCTGATAAATCAAATCCTAATATTTTAAATTCCAAATTCCAAGACTGATTCAACGCAATCCATTGGAATTTGGAATTTAAAATTTGGAATTTATTTTGCGCTAGCAAAATTATTATAACACGAAAGGCTGCTCATTACAAGCAGCCTTTCGCTTTTTATTCAGTTTTAAAAAAAATTGTAATTAAAAAAAAACAGAAATAAAATAATTCGAATTCATCTCAGGACAATGGCTTTACGTATTTTAGAGATCGTCCCATCGATGGTATGTCTTTTAAATAATCAATGCACCTATCTTAAAAGCAAAAAAGAGAATTTCACGGCTCATCCATTGGTTTTATAAAATAACTTTTAGAAAGTTGTGAATTAGTACTTTTTTCCTCTTTTCGTTATCATTTCTATACTAATCAATAGACAATTCTAACATTTAACCTTAGGTGTTACTTTTTTCTTTTTGAAGTTTCGACAAACACATAAATCATTTGCTCCTTTAATTGAGGTTTGTTACTTAAAACCCTAAAAAAATGAGCGACAAATTTTTTAAATTTTCTCAAAAAAATCATTTTTTAGGTTAATAAATCAGTGAAAGAAAATCAATCTGAAATCTTTGAAATGTTTTGTATCTCATTGATTTCTAGGGTGTAAAATTAATTATTATTTTTCTAAACTAATGTTAAAAAATGTTATTTTTTGTAAGTAAATACCAATTGTTAACATTAGAAGTCAATTTAGCAAAGACTTAAGAGCGATTGAGTAGGTAAAGTAGTAAAAATGATTTATTTTTACCCTATAATTATTTTTAAACAAAAAATCAAAATGGATTGGATTACAGCCAGAGAATTTGAAGATATAACTTATAAAAAATGCAATGGAGTAGCGAGAATAGCTTTTAACAGACCTAATGTTAGAAATGCATTCCGTCCTAAAACTACTTCAGAATTATACCAAGCTTTTTATGATGCACAAGAGGATACTTCGATTGGTGTAGTTTTACTTTCAGCTGAAGGGCCTTCAACAAAAGACGGAGTTTATTCTTTCTGCAGCGGTGGAGATCAAAATGCGCGTGGACACCAAGGTTACGTTGGAGACGACGGACAGCACCGTTTAAATATTTTAGAAGTACAGCGTTTAATCCGTTTTATGCCTAAAGTAGTTATTGCAGTGGTTCCAGGATGGGCCGTAGGTGGCGGACATAGTTTGCACGTAGTTTGCGACATGACGCTTGCAAGTAAAGAACATGCCATTTTTAAACAAACTGATGCAGACGTAACAAGTTTTGACGGTGGTTACGGATCGGCATATTTGGCTAAAATGGTGGGTCAGAAAAAAGCTCGTGAAATCTTCTTTTTAGGTAGAAATTATTCTGCTCAAGAAGCTTTTGAAATGGGAATGGTAAATGCTGTAATTCCACATGACGAGTTAGAAGCTACTGCTTACGAGTGGGCACAGGAAATTCTTCAAAAATCACCAACATCTATAAAAATGCTGAAATTTGCAATGAACTTGACAGACGACGGAATGGTCGGACAACAAGTTTTTGCAGGAGAAGCAACTCGTTTAGCTTACATGACCGAAGAAGCAAAAGAAGGAAGAAACGCTTTCTTAGAGAAAAGAAAACCAAACTTCGGTGAAAATAAGTGGTTACCATAATAAATTGTAGATTTCTGATTTTAGATTTTAGATGTGATATTCAAGCAATCTAAAATCAGAATTTTTAAAAATCTAAAATCTACATTCTAAAATCTAAAATAATAAAAATGAAACATTGGATTGAAGCCGCTAGACTGCGCACATTACCTTTATCAGTTTCCGGAATTATAGTTGGAAGTATTTATGCATTGTCAAATCCAACAGAAACGATTAACACTCCAACAGAAGTATTCAGCTGGAAAGTTTTTGGTTTTGCTCTATTGACAACGTTAGGATTACAGGTTTTATCCAATTTTGCAAACGATTATGGCGATGGAGTAAAAGGCACTGATAATGCTGATCGAGTAGGGCCACAACGCGCTATTCAGAGTGGTGTTATTACGCCTCAGGCAATGAAAAAAGCCATTATTATTACTTCGCTTTTAACTTTATTGTCTGCCATCACATTAATTTATTTTGCTTTCGGAAAAGACAATTTCGGATATTCAATCTTTTTTCTATTATTAGGAATCGCGGCTATTGTTTCTGCAATTCGTTATACTGTTGGTAATTCTGCTTACGGTTATAGAGGATTTGGAGATGTATTCGTTTTCATTTTCTTCGGACTAGTGAGTACTTTAGGAGTAAACTTTTTGTACGCAAAAGAAGTTGATCCGCTTTTGATTCTTCCAGCCGTTGCAATCGGATTATTGAGTGTTGGGGTTTTAAACCTAAACAATATGCGCGATCAGGAATCGGATAAAAAATCCGGTAAAAATACAATTGTAGTGCAGATAGGAGCTAAAAAAGCTAAAAACTATCACTTTTTCCTAATCATTACTGCAATGGTATTAGTAGTTGTATTTGCTATTTTAAGCGATTACAACTTCGACCAATACTTATTTTTATTGGCTTATATTCCGTTGACAAAACATTTAATTACGGTTTACAAAAATCAAGATCCAAAATTATTAGATCCAGAATTAAAGAAACTGGCATTAAGCACGTTCTTACTTTCTATACTACTTACAGTGTGTATGATTTCTTTGATTTCAGATATCATTGTAAACCTCTTTTTGGGAGGTAGATAAAAATAAACGTTTAATTTAAAAGGTAAAAAAATGAAAATTACATACTACGGACATGCTTCATTAGGAATTGAAGTAGGAGGAAAACATATCATTGTGGATCCATTTATTACCGGAAATCCGCAAGCAGCATCAATCAATCTTAGTACCATAAAAGCCGATTATATCTTATTGACGCATGCGCATGCCGATCACGTTTTAGATGTTGAGGCTATTGCTCAAAATACAAAGGCAGTTATTGTTTCTAATGCTGAAATTGCAAGCTATTACGCAAAAAAAGGATTCAATTCTCACCCAATGAATCACGGCGGAAGTTGGAAATTTGATTTCGGAAAAGTAAAATATGTAAACGCAATTCACTCAAGCAGTTTTCCTGATGGCACATACGGAGGAAATCCTGGAGGTTTTGTAATCGAAGGAGAACATAAAAATATCTATATCGCTGGAGATACCGCTTTGACTTACGATATGAAATTGATTCCGCTTCGTACAAAATTAGATTTAGCAATTCTTCCAATTGGAAACAATTTTACAATGGATGTTGAAGATGCTATTATTGCTTCAGATTTTGTAGAATGTGACAAAGTTTTAGGATATCACTTTGACACTTTTGGCTATATCGAAATCAATCATGAAGAAGCAATCCGCAAATTTTTCGATAAAGGAAAAGATTTAATGCTTTTACCAATCGGAGATTCTATTGAATTATAAGAAGCTAATCCCGCTATACGCTATATCTTTTGTGGCGAACCCCGCCACAAAAGGATATCGCTACTATCGGGGCTAGGGCACTCAATTCCATAAGAAAGTTATTTGGCATAATCTATGTTAATTGAATTAAAGTTTTTTAAAGTAAAAATCATTTTAATCTGTGAAATCAGTGGCAACTAAAGCATCATCACAAAATTCAACTTTCAAACCAATTCTATTCTTACTATTTATCGCAATTTCCAGTAATGCGTTTGCACAAAAAGACGGTTATTGGGACAAAGAACGCGCTACAACCAAAGAAATTATGGTTCCTGCGCGCGATAGAATTTCTATACCAACAGAAGATTTGCCGGTTGGAACTACAGAAATTGTATATAGAATCACTCTTTTAGACAAAAACCAAGAAATGGCCAATAGTTTGGTCTCTTTGTTAAAAGCAATTCCAGATCCAACAGGAGTAAGTCAGGGTTCGGCTGGCGCTGTTTTTCTGATGTCAAAAATTTCAGGAGATGACAAATGCACTTATTCGATTTTTACATCTAATGAAAATGCTAAAAAATATATTGCAGATGGTAAAATTGACAATGCTTGCTATTCTCAAGCAGAACCTGTAAGCAAAGATGCCAAACGTTTATCCGTAAACAAATCTTCTTGTTTAAAAGAAGATATTAGCACTATTTGGTTTGGCTTTGAAAGCAAAAATTGGATCTTGAGTCAGAAAGTTGTTATAGAAGTGGTGCCTTGGGTTGATACTAAATTAAGCCGTGGTTGGAATCAAGACAATAAAAATGAAATTATAAGTTTGTGCAAAACGTCTACAATGGCACAAAAAATGGCCAATTCAGATGATTTCTGTGTTTGCATTTTAAATAAAATTATGAAGCAATATCGTTACGACGAGTTTCAAAAATTATTAGCCGTAGAAAAGACAAAAGTGTACAAAGATTTTGGAAACAGCTGTTACAAAGATGCCGATATTTCTAAAAATGTATTCAACGATTTGAGAACGCAAGTTGCTTCTTTAATTAAAGCTCAAAAATACAACGAGGCAATTCCAAAATTAAACACGATTGTGAGCGAAGGCAAAGCAACTGCATTAGATTACAGTTCTTTAGGTTATTGCTATATTTTAACCAAACAATATGCAAAAGCATTAAAAGTGCTTGTAGAAGGCGAAAAATTGGATGATACCGAATTATTGGTAAAATTAAATTTAGCACATACTTATTTGGTAAGCGATGATTATAGTGCTGCTAAAGCCATTTACAAAAAATACCAAACACAAAATGTAACCGATAGCTTAAGCTGGATTGCCAAAACAAAATTAGACTTTGCAGCATTTGAAAAAGCAGGTTTGCCAACAAAAGATTTTGAAAAAGTCTTAAAATTATACAATTAAGTTTCTGAGCTATGAAGTACTTCTTAAAGTCTTTTTTTTAAGCTTAGCAGCTCAGTATCTTAGCAACTCAGCATCTTAAAAAAAATGAAAGCATCCTATCAAAAGTATTTATTAGAGTTTAAACGTCCGTCAGGAACTTCAAGAGGGATTATGACCGAGAAAGAAACTTGGTTTATAATTCTGGAAGAAAATGGCAAAAAAGGAATAGGAGAGTGCGGTATACTTCGTGGCTTAAGTGCAGATGACCGTGAGGACTACGAAGAAAAACTAAAATGGACTTGCGATAACATTCATTTAGGAGAAACGGAAATTTGGTATACCTTATTAGAATTTCCTTCTATTCAATTTGGCTTAGAAATGGCTTTCTTGTCTCTTAAAAGCGAAAACCCACACATTTTATTTCCTTCAGATTTTACAAAAAATACGGCTTCAATTCCTATAAACGGATTAGTCTGGATGGGTGAAGCTGCTTTTATGAAACAGCAAATAGAAGAGAAATTGGCCGACGGTTTTAACTGCATAAAACTTAAAATTGGCGCTATTGATTTCAATAAAGAATTAGAATTATTGCAATATATTAGAAGCCATTTTTCTGCAGAAGAAATAGAAATCAGAGTAGATGCTAATGGTGCTTTTTCTTCAATAGAGGCTTTAAATAAATTGAATCAATTAAATCAATTTCAGCTTCATAGCATAGAACAACCAATTAAAAAAGGCCATATTTCAGAAATGGCAGAATTGTGCAAACAAACTCCATTTCCAATTGCGTTGGATGAAGAGCTTATTGGAGTGTTTTCATTTGAAGAAAAAGAAAAATTGCTTCAAGAAATTCAACCCCAATACATCATTTTAAAACCAAGCTTTATCGGCGGTTTCCGTGGTACTCAGGAATGGATTACTCTAGCAGAAAAAAATAATATTGGCTGGTGGATTACTTCGGCATTAGAAAGCAATATCGGATTGAATGCTATTGCACAATGGACCTTTACTTTAAATTCAGATATGCCACAAGGTTTAGGAACCGGAGCATTATATACTAATAATATAGATTGCCCACTTGAAGTAAAAAATGGAAAACTTTGGTACAATTCTTCTAAGAATTGGGAAAGGTTCAAAGGTACAGAGTGACAAAGGTAAAATCTCTGAACCTTTGAAACTGTGTACCTTTGAACCTATTTTTTACTCTTTTCCTCCCAAAAGATTTTCTTGCCATTCTTTCAAATCCTGCCATTTGCCTTGATAAGCCAAGAGTGCTTGTTTTGCCCATGTGCTCGGATTATGCATGGCGTAATTTTCTCCGCCAGCATCAAGAATAGACTGCATTTTTTCGGTAGAAGCTTGTGAAAGCTCGTACCAGGTATTGATTCCTGAGGCATTAAACAGCGCTTCTATTTTAGGACCAATTCCTTCTACAATTTTTAAATCATTTTCTTTAATTTTCTTGCCTAAGACATTTGCCGCCAAACCAGCATCAAAAACAATGTCTGCAGGTGCAGTTGCAAAAGATTGTACCGAAGCTTTGGTTTTTGCCGCCAAATCTGCTTCTAGTGTAGCGATTTTTGCATTTAAGTTTCGTGTATTCGCTTTACAGGCATCTAAATCAGCTTGAAGCGATGCTGAAAGCGAATCATCATTTTTAGAATTCATTTTTCCTAGTAAATAACCTAAGATTCCACAAATTAAGCCTATTAGAATAGGTATTAAGATACAAGGTATATTCATGATCGTATATTTTTATGTTATTTAATGGTAATTACAGTTCTTCTGTTTGAAGCTTTTCCTTCTGAAGTATTATTATCGCCAATAGGCTCGTCAGGACCTTTAGATTGTGTTTCAATTCTCGCATTATCGATTCCGTTTTTAGAGAGATAATTTTTTGAGAAATCGGCTCTTTTTTGTCCTAAAACAATATTTGAATCGCGATTACCAACATTATCAGAATGCCCGATCACTACAATCACCGCATCTTTTACGTTCTCGGCATATTTGGCGATGTCAGTAACTTTTTGCTTCTCAATATCGCTTAATTTCTCGCTAGATTTGTTGGTGTTGAAGTGGAGAATTAACGGATCAGCATTTATTTTTGCTTTTAATGCGCTCCACTCATCATTTGATGTTGCAGTAGAATCTATTGCTTCAAATAAATATTCTGCAGGCCCAAGAAGTGTGTCGCCACTCATTTTCCACTTATCTATAATGGTGCCTTTAGTAGAAAACTGATTTTCTAACAATCCTTTTGAAACAAAATAATTCTTAACATCATTGGCCCTCGCCAGACCTAGATTTTCAAAAGTAGTAGAATTTGTTTCGTCCGAAGTCGCGTAACCAGTTATTGTAATTTTCTGTTTCGGATTTGCTTCTAAGAATTTCTTTAAGTTATCGATGCCAGTTGTGACCGAGTCGCTTACAGGCATAATAAGCTTTGCACTGTTTTTAAGGAACTTCAAATTATCATTTGTCTGATAATTAAGTCCGGGACCATTTAATACAAACGGAACAAAATTGGGCTCTGTGACAGTAGGAGTAACTGTTTTTGGAGTAATGTCCGTTGTTGTTTTTTCGCAGCAATTGCAGCAAAATTTCAGATATAAAAAAGTACCCAAAATGATGGTTATTGCAATGCCTAACAGGTAAAGTGCTTTTTTAGACATATATTTCGGATTAAGATTCTATCAAATTTAATTAAAATAATAATCATAACACATTAATAATCAGTTATTTTAATGTTTATACATTAAAGTGAAGCAAAAAAAATGACTTGTTTTTCGATTTTTATACGTTCAAAGACTTGATTAAAATGAGTAACTTGCATAAAAAATAATCTACAGTTAAAATGGTCGAAATAGAAAGAAAGTTTCTTGTGAAATCCAATGATTTCAAGAGTCAAGCTTTTACTCAGAATAATATTGCCCAGGGTTATTTGAGTTCTGCTCCTGAGCGTACAGTTCGGATTAGGATTAAAGGGCACAAAGGCTTTATAACCATAAAAGGAATAAGCCATAGCGGTGGTATGTCTCGTTTTGAATGGGAAAATGAAATTCCGTTAGATGAAGCACAAGAGCTATTGAAATTATGCGAAAAGGGCAAAATTGAAAAAACACGTTACGAAATAAAATCTGGAGAGCATATCTTTGAAGTAGATGAGTTTTATGGAGAAAATGAAGGTTTGGTAATGGCTGAAATCGAGTTAAATTCTGAAAATGAAACTTTTGAAAAGCCAGAATGGTTGGGCGAAGAAGTAACAAATGACGAAAGATATTACAATGCTTACTTAAGCAAAAATCCATTTAAAGATTGGCAAAAATAAAATGACAGAATCAAAATACGACCTTATTATTGTGGGGGGCGGACCAATTGGTCTGGCTTGTGCGATAGAAGCTGAAAAGAAAAAACTTAAATATTTAATTATAGAAAAAGGTGCGATCGTTAATAGCATTTTCAACTATCCACTTTACATGACCTTTTTTTCTACAGCAGAAAGATTAGAAATTGGCGAGATTCCGTTTAATTGTTTGGCACCAAAACCAGGACGTCAGGAAGCTTTGGAATATTACAGAAATATTCATCGCTATTTTAAATTCAATATCAATTTATTTGAAAAGGTTCTGAGTGTTGAAAAACAAAACGCAATTTTTAAGATTACAACAGACAAACGAAATTATGAAGCTCAAAACGTGGTAATTGCAACTGGCTTTTATGATATTCCGATTGAAATGAATGTTTTAGGTGAAGCTTTACCCAAAGTACGCCATTATTATAAAGAAGCGCACGAATATGCTTTTAGAAAAGTTTTGGTTGTAGGCGCTAATAATTCGTCTGTAGATGCGTCTTTAGAATGCTGGAGAAAAGGATCAGAGGTTACCATGGTAATTCGTAAAAACGAAATTAATAGCCGTGTAAAATATTGGGTTAAACCCGATATTGAAAACCGAATTGCAGAAGGAAGTATTAAAGCTTATTTTGAATCTAATATCACCGAAATTAGAGAAAATGAAGTAGAAATTGAAACTCCAAACGGAAAAGTTACAATTGAAAATGATTTCGTTCTAGCTTTAACGGGTTATAAGCCAGATCTTACTTTTCTAGAAAAAATGGGTATTAAACTTTCTGAAGATGAATTAAAAATTCCAGTTTATAATCCTGAAACCATGGAAACTAATGTAGAAGGTTTATTCCTTGCTGGTGTAGTTTGCGGCGGAATGCAGACGCATAAGTGGTTTATAGAAAACTCGAGAGTTCATGCTAATCTGATTGTAGATTATATAAGCTCAAAGTAAAAGTAAGGCACGAATTACACAAATTCACACCAATTTTATCCGTTTAATTTTTATTCTTAAAGTATAGAAATTGGTGTGAATTTGTGTAATTCGTGGCAAAAAACTTTTATGAACTACAAGATAACATAGAGCATCCCACCTTAGTTCTTGCCCAATCTGGACGTTTGGCAAACCATTTTTCAGATTCAGGCTGTTCATCATATGGATTTTTCAAAAGCTGAAATAATTCATCAACCAAAGAGTAATCGTCTTTATCTGCAGCATCTATGGCTAATTGAGCCATATAATTTCGAAGTACATATTTCGGATTAATTTGATTCATTTTTAAAGCCCTTTCTTCATCTGAAAGTTCTTCTGCGTTTAATCTTTTCAAATAAACCGTAAACCATTTTTGCCAAGCATCGAGAATGTTTTCTTTTATTTCTTCTGAAATATAAAAAGCGTATTCTATTTTTTCGAATGCTTGTTCTACAGAATCTTCTTTTTTAATTTTACTCAGATTTCTAAAAAAGATAGTCATATCGGTTTCTGATAACTGCAAAATTTCCTCTAAACCTTTAATAATTTTATTATCAGATTCACTTGAAGTAAAGATACCTAATTTGCTTAAAAACATTGTTTTGTAATCATTTTCAAACTCTGTCATAAATGAATCTAAGATCTTTTCTAAAGGTGCCGCTTCATTAACCAAAGGATAAAGCGAATTAGCCAATTGAAACAAATTCCATTGAGCTACCTGAGGCTGATTTCCGAAACGATATCTTCTATTTTGGCTGTCGGTTGTATTTGGCGTCCAGTCTGGATCATAATTTTCAAGCCATCCGTATGGGCCATAATCGATTGTGATTCCGTGAATCGACATATTGTCGGTATTCATTACACCATGTACAAATCCGACACGTTGCCAATGCAGAATCATTTCGCGAGTTGTATCGGCAACTTTTTGAAAGAATTGTAAATATTGTTCTTTGGGTTCGCCCTTTATTTCAGGAAAATAGTGTTGAATAGTATATTCTACAAACTGTTTCAAATTTTTCAACTCATTTCGAGCCGTTAGCATTTCAAAGCTTCCGAAACGAATAAATGAAGGAGC
The DNA here is from genome assembly GCF_002303885.1 of Flavobacterium sp. ACN2. Taxonomy (GTDB): domain Bacteria; phylum Bacteroidota; class Bacteroidia; order Flavobacteriales; family Flavobacteriaceae; genus Flavobacterium. The sequence continues at coordinate 87,257 of NZ_MRCM01000018.1, forward strand.
AACACGACAAACAATTGCACCTTTTTCATAAGCAGGATTTCCGTTATACAAAATATCCCTTAAAACTTGATCTCCAGAAAGAGCAAGAGAAAGCGATCGAGTAGTAGGAACACCCAAATAGTGCATTGCTTCGGCGCATAGATACTCTCTTATAGAAGAACGTAAAACAGCCAATCCATCTGCAGTTCTAGAATAGGGAGTTTTTCCAGCTCCTTTTAATTGCAGAGTATAAAACTGATTGTTGTTTTCTACTTCCATCAGATTGATTGCACGACCGTCGCCTAATTGTCCTGCCCAGTTTCCAAATTGATGTCCTGCGTAGCACATTGCATAAGGATGTGATTCTGGAAGAATTTCTTTTCCAGAAAAAACATTTAAAAATTCCTCTGATTGAATTTCATCTTTAGAAATACCAACCAATTCAGCAACTTCTTGAGAAGCATGAATCAATTTTGGATTGGAAGGTTTTACTGGATTTACGTACGAAAACAGCGTGTCTTTAACCTGACGAATTTCATTTGTCAAATCTGGATCTGCTGGTAATTCGGCAGTAAAACGATTTTTTATTTTAAGATTTTTCATTTTGTTGATTTTCTTTTTGCCACAGATTATACAGAATAGAAGGATTTTTTTGTTTGCCACGAATTGCACAAATTTCCACTAATTTTTAGGCTTAGTTTAAATAAGATTCGTGCGAATTCGTGTAATTCGTGGCAAATGGATAATACAGAAAATCTTTTTTAATCTGTGTAATCTGTGGCTAGAACTAAATTTAGCTGATTAACCTATCAGCATACATTTTTTTAAGTTTTTGAATTTTTGGATCAATTACAACTTGGCAATATCCAGCTTCTTGATTTTCATTATAATAGTTCTGGTGATAATCTTCGGCTTCGTAAAAAACTTCAAAAGGCTTTAATTGGGTTACAATTGGATCTGGATATGCAGGCTGAACTTCTTCAAATACTTTTTCTGCAATTTCTTTTTGTTCGTCATTATGATATAGAATGATAGAACGATATTGCGTTCCGCTATCGCCACCTTGACGATTTAAAGTTGTTGGATCATGACTTGTCATGAATATGAAAATTAAGTCATGATATGAAATTATGTCAGGGTTGAAAGTTACTTGAATCACTTCAGCATGTCCTGTTCTACCCGTGCATACTTCGCGATAAGCAGGATTCTTTATAAATCCGTCTGAATAACCCGATTTTATAGATTCTACACCTTTTATACGCTGAATTACAGCCTCAATACACCAAAAACATCCGCCACCAAAGGTAGCAACTGATAAATTTCCCATAAATAATGCTTTCTTTAAATTTAATGCCTATTAATTCGATAGGATATTATGATAATTTATTAAAAAAAAGTTCTTTTAACTAAAAATACCAAACGGTAACGTAGTGTTTGAAGTTTAGTATTGATAAATTCGCAATTTTGTAAAAAAACTATATATTTGCAGTCAAACACAAGGCACAACTAATGAATAGCAAAAATAGTACCATGACCCTGGAAACTTATTTTCAGGAATTTAGACAAAATATTGTCGGTATAAACCAAGAATTTACGTCACCTTATGGCAGAAAATCAATAATTTACACCGATTGGACTGCCAGCGGAAGATTATATCGCCCTATTGAAGAAAAATTATTGAATCAATTTGGGCCATTTGTTGCCAATACACATACAGAAACGACTGTTTCTGGTACTGCCATGACAAAAGCGTATCATCATGCTAGACATATTATTAAGCGTCATGCTAATGCCAATCATGATGATGTGTTAATTACGGATGGAACTGGAATGACGGGAGTTATCAATAAGTTCCAACGTATTTTGGGATTGAAAATTCCTGAAAACTTGAAAGGTTTTACCAATGTTCCTGCTGAGAAAAAGCCAATTGTCTTTATTTCGCATATGGAGCACCATTCTAACCAGACTTCTTGGTTGGAGACTATTGCAGATGTAGAAATTATTCCTTCTTGCGAGAAAGGGCTTTTCAATTTAGAAAATCTTGAAGTTTTATTAGAAAAATATAAAGATAGAACGATAAAAATCGCTTCTATTACAGCATGTTCGAATGTTACTGGATTAAGAACTCCTTTTCACGAAGCGGCAAAATTGATGCATCAGTACAATGGTGTTTGTTTTGTTGATTTTGCTTGTTCTGGACCTTATGTAGAAATTGACATGCATCCTGCTGATCCAGAAGCCTATTTAGATGCTGTTTTTATGTCTCCACATAAATTCTTAGGAGGGCCAGGAACTTCTGGGGTTTTAATTTTCAATAAGAAATTATACAATAATATGATTCCTGATTGCCCTGGAGGAGGAACGGTAAGTTGGACAAATCCTTGGGGTGAGCATAAATACATCGATAATATTGAAGATCGCGAAGATGGTGGAACACCTGGTTTTCTACAAGTTATTAAAATCGCGCTTGCCATTGAATTGAAAGAAGAAATGGGGATTGAAAACATCATGGAGCGTGAGCACGAAATTGTTGATTATGTTTTCTCTCAATTAGATTCTGTCGAAAATATCAAAATTTTAGCAGGGCAACACAAAGAACGTCTGGGGGTCATTTCATTCTTTATTGATGATCTTCACTTTAATTTGGGTGTTAAAATTTTGAATGATCGTTTCGGAATTCAGACTAGAGGAGGATGCAGCTGTGCGGGAACTTACGGTCATTATTTATTACATGTTGATCAAGAAACTTCTAATAAGCTGGTTAATGAAATTACGATTGGTGATTTAATTAAAAAGCCGGGATGGATTAGAATGTCGATTCACCCAACGACTACAGATGAGGAAATTGCTTTTGTTTGTGAAAGTATAAAAGAGTTGGCAGCAAATCATAAAACTTGGGCATTGGATTATTCTTATGATAAAATGCGTAACGAGTTTATTCATAAAGATGCAACTTCGTTTGAAGATGAACTAGTTGAAAGTTGGTTTAAATCTTAGATTTTTATTTAACCGCAAAGTTCGCGAAAGTTTTTTCTATAAAAATATTTTTAAAGAACGCAAAGTTTAGTAAACCCGACAGGTTTTTGAAACCTGTCGGGTTTGTCAATTTTACGTATAACCTTTGTCAAAGTTTGAAACTTTGACAAAGGTCTTCTAAGGCAATTAATTTTGTTATTTCTTATGAAAACACAAATTTTTCTGCTTCTTAAAAATTACATAATCAATCGTACACCACCAAGATCGGCTACACGGTAAGAGAATTTGTTTCCTGGAGAACCGATAAACATAAAGTTTTTTGGGATTTTCCATTTTTCAGAAAGCTCGTCGATTATTTCGGGACCAAATGTGCCTTCAATTTCGATGTATTCTATATCTAGTCCGCCGTAAGCGCGATCTAAAACTTCGAGATCTTTTTTAAGTGCTTCGTTGTCTACAGGATCTTTTTTGACATGAACAATTTTTAATTTCTTTGTAGTTTCGTTGTCTTCAACGTATTGCAAGACTTTGTTCAAGATTGTAATGTCATCTCCTTTTGTAAAGAAAACAAACTCTTGAGAGTTAATTTCGGAACTTAGTTTTTCAAGATAACGATTACTCAGAATAACCATTTTACGCAGTGGCTGATAGAAATATTCTAAAGCTTCTATTAATAGACGTATTAAGATAACACGATTGAGCATAATTCCAATAAAGAGTAAGGCTGGAATCATATATTGCAAAAAGGTATAAAACGAATTGATGTTGAGGAGCATGTTTCCAAAAAAAGCAGCTATTACAGAAACTACCGCAATTACGACCGCAATACCTCGCGCACGTTCTGGTCTTGGCAGTTTTCTGCGTTTGTATTTTAAAAGCAGATTTCCGATTCCGAAAAGAGCCATAACAGCTAAAAATGAAAAAGTATAAACTCCAGCAAGAGATTCCAAATGCCCGTTTGTCGCAAAAAGAACAGAAATACAAAGAATTAGAAAACTTAAAACAATTCTATAATGAGAACCTCTTTTGTTTTGTTTTAGAAAATAATTAGGAAGAATTCGGTCTAATGTCATTCGGTTTAAAAGCCCTGAAACCCCCACAAATGAGGTTAAAACAGCTCCGCACAGCACCATAACAGCATCTATAGAGATAAGCCATGCTAACCAAGATCCACCTGTTGTTTCTCCTAAATGCGCTAAAAGTGATTCTTTATTTTCTCCAACTTCTGTTAGCGGAATTACGCTGATTAACAAAATAGCAATTACGGGATTGAAGAAACTTACAATTCCCCACATGTTTCGAAGTGTTTTAGGAAAAACACCGTGTTCTTGTTCTTCAACAAAATTGGCCGAACTCTCAAAACCTGAGATGCCCAACATGGCTGCCGAAAAACCAAGAAAAAGAGCCGTTTGTATGCTTCCTGATGAAATAGGTGTTTGCCAATTGATGTGAAAAGTATCTAATCCGTGAGTTAGGACAAACCAAACTGATGCTAAAACCAGCAAAGTCAAAGTCCCTATATGTGTCATGAAAATAATGACGGCCACAAATGCCGATTCTCCAATTCCTAAAATGGCTAATCCCGTAAACAAAATTAAAACGACTACTGTTGCAATGGTTACATTTAGACCTTCAAAGATTCCGTGCAAATAATGCATTCCTTCAGAAGCTGAAATTACGGCAGTTGCCATATAGGATAAAACCGTTAAAGTCGCTGCTAAAGAAGCCAGACGTTTGGTCGAAGTGTTTAATAAAACATTGTAAGCACCACCATTTAAGGGAATTGCTCCAACAACTTCAGCGTAAATTTTACGGAAAAGAAATAATACAACAGCAACAATTAGAAGTGAAATCCAAGCATATTGACCTGCATATAAAATGGTTAACGCTGAAACATATAAGCAAGAAGAGCTAATGTCGTTTCCGCAAATTGCAGTTGCCTGTAATTCATTTAATTTTTTGTGTACGATTTCTTTCATTAGTATCTAAAATTTACACTTTTAGTAAAATTAAGTAACAAAAAAATTAGAATCGGGCGTGAGGCAAATAGTGATATCTAGTTGTAACGTATTGTTTTATTTGGCATTCTGAAATTGTTTCAGTGCTGATAAGGCTTGCGATTGAACTTTCTTCTGAAAAAATCCTGTCCAACCTAATAAATAGCCCGTAATGCCAAAAGCTTGTTTTGACCATTTCCACACATCAAAACTATCGGTGTGTTTGATAATTAATCCGTCTTGAAAAATAAAATGGGCAGAGATTTTATTGACAACTTTTCTATTTGTTTTGCTAAAATTATAGGTAGCGGTCCAATTTGCTGAACCAGTCGAATCATCGGCAGTTACGTTTGAAAATTCGATTTTTAAATTGCCTTTACTTTTTAGAAGTAACATTTCCCACATTTTAGAAACCTGTTCTTCTTTTAATAATCCAAAAGCTGGATCTATAAAATGAACTTTCGGATGATAGCATTCACTCATCGTTTTAGCATCTGCATTTGCGAAAGCAGTATAGAATTTTGCAATTAAAGCCTCATTTGCATTCATAAAAATATATTTATGTTAAATATAAGGTTTATTAAATTAAAAAATCATTACAAAACACTAATTTCTTTTGCTGTATCAAATGTTTTTTTTGTTTTATCAAATGCTGTTGAGAAATACTTCACTTTGCTGTAAGCAGTAAAATGTCCCGTTAGATTCCCTGAAATATCTGGCCCTCCAGCAATTATAAACCGTATCGCATAAATATCGGTCTTTTTAAGTTTCAGCCATTCTGCGGGAGTAAAATAATAGTAGGCAGTTGTTTTTCCGTCAGCAGATTCTTTTACGTTTTTATCTGTACACGCAATTACATCTGCATTGGTTAAATCGACATAAACGCCACCAGCAATTTTTGCTTTGTCACTTGCTGTTGAAACAGTTAGTTTTAAAATGCCTCCTTTTTCCGTCTTAGCTATTTGAACGTTAATTTCGCCAGAGTAAGCATATTTTTCGCAAATAAAAGTGTATTCTTGTGTTGCTGGATAGGGAGCTGAACCTTTTACACTCATTGTTTGCTGTGCCGAAGCAAAAGTTGAAATAAAAAATAATAGGAGTAGTGACAGTTTAAAATTCATATATATGGTATTTATTGTTCGGCTAATTTGGCATCAAATTTCTCATCCCAATCCATAGATTTTATGGCAGAAATAAGATTATCTTCATTTACAAAAATGCGTAATTCTTTATTGGCCACTTTTTTAGTGTACAAGGCATGATAGCGGTAAATGACTTCTTGTTTGGTTTTGTAAACTCCATCCAATTTTAAATCTATAAAACTTCCGTAATATTGTCTAAATCTTTGGCAGGTCTTTGTTAAACGCTCTTCTGTAGTGTTTTCCATAACCGATTTAGTAACTTCAGTTTCATTAAAAGGTTTAAATTTTGAAGTGTTACAAGTTTCTAAAACTCTCTTTCCTAAATCATACGCTTTTCGCTGCTGATTTGCATTTACTTCTTCTCCAGAAACTTTTTTAATTTTTAAATCTTCTGTATCTCTACTTACTGTTTTCGACTTACATCCAATTAACAATAACAAACATATAATCAATCCTGCTTTCTTCATAACTATTTAAGTAATTTTTAATAATAAGTTAGGATCGGGACAATTTTCGATATAAAAGTTTAGGTCATTTGTATTGCAGACGCCTGGATAGTCTCCCCAATAATCGCCAATATTATGGATAATCTGAAAATGTACATGAGGGGCGTAATCTCCATTTACTGAGGCATTTCCTAAAGTCGCAATCTTTTCGCCTTTCTTAAATTGGTCTCCGATATTTAAATTTTCTATACTTTCTAACGATAAATGTCCGTATAAAGTATAAAATTTCTCATTTTCTACTTCATGTTCCAATATAATAGTCGGTCCATAGTCTCCTAGGCCAATATTGTTTTTAAAACTATGAACAACTCCGTCAAGGGCAGCAAGAACAGCTGTTCCAGCTTCGGCCCATAAATCTAATCCTATGTGAATATTACGTTCGGGTTTGGATACATCTAAAAAAATAGGACTTCTTTGATATAAAAATCTTCCTTCTATATAACCGCCAAATGCAACTTTAGCGTTGTTTTCTTTTAAAAATTTTGAAATGTATTTTTCAAAATCTTCTGAGGTATCCAATTTTTGACTTACTAATTCCTCATTAGAAACCGATAAATTTAACGGCGTGTATTCTGAAATATTAATTGAGGCATCAATAACTTTAGTAGGTGGCTGGGCATTTAAGATTGAGGTAAGGGGCTTCATAAAACTAGGCAACTTTATTTATAATTATTAATTCATTATGTACTTCTATTCGGGGTAACATTTTGGTTTGAAACAATTTCGGATTAACTTCTGTCACATACTTTCTATTTCGAACATTATGCGCTTCGTCTAATATCATGGTGTTGAATAAAACAAAGCCAGCATCTTTTAAAATCGTGCAGATTCTATCTACAAAAAACTTCTCAAACAAAAAGTAAGGCATATGTGTATCTTCAAAAATATCAATTATTATGAGATCGTATTTCTCTTTTGTTTTTAAAACAAATTCAAATGCATCATCAATAACCACTTCCAACTGTTTAATTTGATTAAGATTAAAATACTGATTTGCAATCTCAATCATATCGGGATCTATTTCTACCCCAGTTATTTTTTCTTTATATTCGATCTCATTTACTAATGTTTTAACTACGCTTCCACCAGCAACACCTAATAATAAGATGTGTTCCATTTCTAGAATTTTATCATAACCAATATTTCGAAGTCCGTACCTTAATATACGCTGTAGACTTCCGTACGAATAATTGGTGTTTTCAGTGTCCAATACTAATTCTCCATTTGCCCAGGTAACTTCGATCATTTTACTTCGGGTCGATTTTTTCTTAAATATTTTTATTGGAATTAAGTAACTGAAAAATTTTCGAATCATTTTTTATGCTTTTACTCAAATTTACCATTAAATCTTTTATTTTGCACGAAATATTATATCTTTAATGAAAAAACTATTATATAAATTCGTCTTTTTTAAGCTAATGGGCTGGAAAATAGTAGGAATCGAAAATGCAGAAGTTAAAAAATGTATACTCATGGTGATGCCTCATACGAGTAATCACGATTTTTATATCGGACTTTTTACTCGAGGCATCTCTGGACTACAGATGAATTGGGTAGGAAAGAAAGAATTGTTTCGTTTTCCGTTCGGTTATTATTTTAGAAATGTTGGAGGAGAGCCTTTAGATCGTTCCGGCGGATTAAATAAAGTAGATTCTATTGCTGCAATTTTTGACAGAAAAGAAATCTTTCGTTTAGCTGTTGCTCCAGAAGGAACTAGAAAAAAAGTAAAAGAAATTAAAACAGGATTTTATTTTATCGCTCTTAAAGCGAATGTTCCAATTGTTCCCGTAGCTTTTGATTGGGGCAAAAAAGAAGTAAATCTGGGCAAGCCATTTTATCCAACTGGAAATTATGAAGCCGATTTTGAAATCTTAAAAAAACACTATGAAGGAGTTTTGGGGAAAATTCCTGAAAATGGAGTCAAATTGTAATTTCTGAGAATTTTTTCAAACGCGCGAGAATTGCATATTTGAAAATTTTCTGGACTAAGAATCAAATACGCGCTAATTTTTATATTATGGAGAATAGGCTTTAAAAGTTCCATTTTTGTAGAATAAGACTATTTTTTCAATTTCATCATCTTCAAAATTAATATTTACATTTTTTGAAGGTGATACTTTTTTTATTTCGCTCTTTTCTTCTTCATTTTTTTCAATGGAAGAAAACAAATCTGTACCTATATTTTCATTGGATGAAATTGGAGTAGGAGATTCTGGAATTTCTAAATTTTCGTCATGGTTTTTAGGAAAACTTCCTTTCCCAACTAAAATCCAATACAGATCAACATCAGGGAAAACCTCCAGAATTTTCATTACAAAATCTAAACTTGGCTTGTTTCTACCAGATAAAAGATGAGACATACTAGAACGTTGCACACCAATTTTATCTGCAAAGGTAGAAGCATTTAAACCATAATAATCTAATATGGTTTCGAGTCTTTTTACAAAATCATCTATGTTTACCATTGTGAATTAATGTTTTAAATTGTTCTATTTACAAATGTAAACAAAAAGAAAGAACACTCCAATCTTGTTGTTTCATTTTTAATAGGACTTTAGTTTTATGTTAAATATAAAATTTATGTAAAGCTTTATAATTAACTGAAATTAATATATTTATGAATCTTAAATGAATTAAACAGCTCTATTAAAACAAGTTAAAGCGTAAATGGATAAATACTTTATAAAACTGTTTACAAATCTAAATTATTAAATTTTTCTTTTGTTTACAATTGTAAAAATAAAGATATTTACTTTTGTAAACTAATCAAAATACAATGAATTTAGAACAGCTTTTTACGCAATACAAAGAAAAGTCAATATCTGGACGATATCTTACTTTAGATCATATAAAACCTCTTTTAGATAAGTTAAATACAAATGGCCAAGTGGAGATTATTGGTACATCTGTTTTAGGCGAACCTATATATAGTTACCAAATCGGAACAGGAAAGTTACGTGTTTATTTATGGTCTCAAATGCATGGTAACGAAAGCACAACAACTAAATCTTTATTTGATTTCATTAATTTATTAAATGGCGATACTGATTTTGCTAAGCAAATGCTGGAGACTTTTACTTTCTACTGTATTCCGATACTTAATCCTGATGGAGCGAGACTTTATACACGAGCAAATGCAAATGAAGTAGATTTAAATCGTGATTCTCAAAACCTGACACAACCAGAAAGCAAAGTTCTACGCGAAGTATTTGAAAAATTTAAACCTGATTTCTGTTTTAACCTACATGACCAGCGAACAATCTTTGGAGCAGGAACGACAGGAAAACCAGCAACAGTTTCTTTTCTAGCTCCTTCTTATAATGAAGAAAGAGAAGTAAACGATAATAGATTGAAAGCGATCAATATTATTGCAGGAATCAATGAAGAACTTCAAAAATACATTCCCGGACAGGTTGGCCGATTTGATGACTCATTCAATATTAATTGTATAGGAGACACTTTTCAATTTTTAGGTGTTCCTACTATCTTATTTGAGGCTGGCCACTTTCCAGAAGATTACGAGCGAGAAATTACTAGGAAATTCATATTTTTCTCGTTAATTTTAAGCTTCAAGCTGATATCCGAAAACGATTTAGTTGACAATAGATTTTCCGAATATTTGAATATTTCACAAAATAACGTGGTTTTTTATGATTTTATGTATAAAAATGTCAAAATAAATTATGATGGTATCGAAATTATTACGAATTTTGTCGCACAATACAAAGAGGAATTAATCGAAAATAAGATTCATTTTAATGCTTACATAGTAGAAGTAGGTGAGCTGGAAAATTATTTTGGTCATTACGAATACGACGCAAAAGGCGCAGAATATTCGGACGATTTCCAAAATTTTCCAAAAACGGGTCAGAAAGCAAATTTTTATTTAAATAAAAATGTTAAATTTGTTAACGGATTAATAAAAAGTTAATTTTTATGTGAATTTGTTGTTTTTTATATATAATTTTATACTTTGTAATAGCAATTAGTAATATTAATTAAACAATTATGAGTAAATTTCGTTTAGATGAAGTAGATCACCAGATTTTAGATATGTTAATAGACAATACGAGAGTTCCGTTTACTGACATTGCAAAAAAACTATTGATATCTGCTGGTACAGTACACGTTAGAGTTAAAAAGATGGAAGATGCCGGTATCATCATGGGGTCTTCATTAGCCTTGGATTACGATAAATTAGGTTATTCATTTATTGCTTATGTAGGGGTTTTTCTAAATAATACATCTCAGACTAAATTTGTATTAGAGAGAATCAATCAAATTCCATTCGTAACTGTAGCTTCTGTAACTACAGGAAAATTCAACATCTTTTGTAAAATTAGAGCAAAAGATACTAAGCACGCGAAAGAAGTTATCTTTATGATTGACGATATTGATGGTGTTTACAGAACAGAAACAATGATTTCATTAGAGGAAAGTATAAACGATAAGAAGCGTTTGATGCATACTATTTTCAAAAATATGTAATAACTTTTCTTGAATGCTATATTAAAATATAACCTCAAGTTTATTCTTGGGGTTTTTTTATGACTAATTAACCAACCAACTATAACACGATTATGTATACGTTGCCAAAAATTGAGCGTTTTAATCAAGACGTTCTCTCAAAATACCACATTTATAATAGTGTTTTCATAACATTACCTTTTGACTCTATAGATAACACAGGGGTTTTACTTCCTTTATTTACAGAGACTTGCGAAACGGGCTTTAAAAAACAAGAAACACCAAAAGAAATCGTAGATTTCTTTTCTAATAAATTTTTAAACAATACTTCTGAAGACGAAAAAATCGATCTTATGTTTCGATTTATTCAATATATAGAACGTCAGATTGTATTGTTTGATGCCATTGAAGATGCTGCTTTTCCAGAAGTTAATAATATGGAAGGGCGTGGATCTCTTCGTGATATTAAGGAGAAATCTGATGCTAAAGAGAAAGATGACGAATTGGTAGAGTTTCTAGAAAACTTTAACGTTCGTACAGTTTTAACAGCGCATCCTACTCAGTTTTATCCAGGACCCGTTTTAGGAATTATAAATGACTTGACAGAAGCTATTCGTCAAAATGATTTGCTTCAAATTAAACAATTACTTGCTCAATTAGGAAAAACGCCTTTCATTCAGAAAGAAAAACCAAATCCTTATGATGAAGCAGTAAGCTTAATTTGGTACCTAGAAAATGTATTTTATGCTACTGCAGGAGAAATTGTACATTATTTGCAGAAAAACATTTTAAACGGAAATCCGATTCATAATCAATTAGTAAAACTTGGTTTCTGGCCAGGGGGTGATCGTGACGGAAATCCTTTTGTTACTACAGATATTACACTTAAAGTTGCAGATCGTTTGCGCACCTCAATTTTAAAGTGCTATTATGTAGAAATGAGAAACTTAAAACGCAAGCTAACTTTCTCAGGTGTAGATGATTTAGTAGCAGAACTTGAACATAAGCTTTACCGTTCTGTATTCTATTCTAAAGGAGATATCTTTATTACTTTAGAAGAATTATTGACACAATTAAACAAAATTCGAACTATAATTATAGAGAAACATCAATCTTTATATTTGGATGAATTAGATGCTTTTCTAGTAAAAATTAATTTGTTCGGATTCCATTTTGCGACTTTAGATATTCGTCAGAATAGTAAAATTCATAATGCCGTTTTCAAAGATGTGGTAGATTACTATTTGAATTCTGGTTCAGATGTTTTTCCTAAGAATTATTTCGAATTGACAGAAGATCAAAAAATTGATGTTCTTTCTAAAGTAAAAGGAAATCTAAATCCTGTTGATTTCGAAAATGAAATTACAAGATATACTTTAGAATCGGTGCAAGCCATTAAAACCATTCAGCAAAATAATGGTGAAGAAGGAGCAAACCGTTACATTATCAGTAATAACGAAAGCGCGCTGAATGTGATGGAAACATTTGCCATGATTCGTTTGAATAACTGGGAAAAACCAACAGTTGATATTATTCCGCTTTTCGAATCAGTAGACGATTTGCAAAATGCACATGCTATTATGGAACAGTTGTATACCAATCCAGAATATGCTAAACATTTGAAATCTAGAGGAAACAAACAGACCATTATGCTTGGATTCTCTGACGGAACTAAAGATGGCGGCTATTTAATGGCAAACTGGAGTATTTATCAAGCTAAAATTTCGCTGACTAAAATTTCTAGAGAATACGGAATTAAAGCTATTTTCTTTGACGGACGTGGTGGACCTCCAGCTCGTGGCGGTGGAAAAACACATAAATTCTACGCTTCTTTAGGTCCAAAAATTGAAAACAACGAGATTCAAATTACAGTTCAAGGTCAGACTATTAGCTCTAATTTTGGAACTTTAGATTCTTGCCGTTACAATATCGAAAACTTATTGAGTGCCGGTGTTACAAATCAAGTATTTAGTAAAGAGAAAAATGAACTAACAGCTGATGAAACTCAAATTTTAACGGATTTGGCTAATTTAGGTTATGAGAAATATTTAAGTTTCAAAAACCATCCAAAGTTTATTCCGTATTTAGAAAAAATGAGTACGCTTAAATATTATTCTAAGACTAATATCGGAAGCCGTCCTTCAAAAAGAAGTAAATCTGAATCTTTAGATTTTGCCGATTTAAGAGCAATTCCGTTTGTAGGTTCATGGAGTCAATTAAAGCAAAACGTTCCTGGGTTTTTTGGAGTAGGTTCGGCATTAAAACATTTTGAAGAATCTGGTCAATGGAACAAAGTAAGCGATTTATATCACAATTCATTGTTTTTCAAAACTTTGCTTGAAAACAGTATGATGTCATTAGCAAAATCATTCTTGCCTTTGACAGCTTACATGAAAAATGATCCTGAGTTTGGCGAATTCTGGCAGATTATTTACGATGAGTTCTCAGAAACAAAACGTCTTTTGTTGAAAATTGCTGATCATAAAACATTAATGGAAAATTATCCTGATGGTATTGCTTCTATTCAAATAAGAGAGCGTATTGTTTTGCCTTTATTGACAATTCAGCAATATGCTTTATTGAGAATCAATGAGCTAAACAAAGAACAAACTCCTGATGAAGAGTTGATTAAAGTTTATGAGAAAATCGTAACGAGATCACTATTCGGAAATACGAATGCAAGTAGAAACTCAGCTTAAAAAAAATAAAAAATGAGAGCATCAGAATTATTGGAAAATGAATATTCAGGTCATTTTGAAACTTACATTAAAGCAGCCGGAGATGGTATTTTAATTGAAGAATTGGAAATTTCTCTTCACGAGTTCATTCGATTTGTTCAAAATATTCCAATGGATAAATTTGATTATCGCTACGCGGAAGGGAAGTGGACCATTAAAGATATTATTCAGCACGTAATAGATACGGAGAGAATTTTTGCATATCGTGCTTTGCGTTTTTCAAGAAACGACAAAACGCCTTTACCAAGCTTTGAGGAAAATGATTATGCAGACAATACAAATTCAAACAGCAGAAGTATTCAAGATCTGCTTACTGAATTTTCAGCGGTAAGACATTCGACTTTATTATTTTACAAAAGCTTATCCGAAGAACAGTTGAAGAGAATTGGAACTGCGTCTAACAATCCGATTTCTGTTCGTGCTTTAGGTTTTGTAATGATTGGACATCAAAAACACCATCAGAAAGTTTTTGAAGAGAGATATTTGTAAAATATACTTTGTATATAAAAAAAAAACTGTACTTGAAAAAGTACAGTTTTTTGCTTTTAGAAACGTGAGCTTCGACTTCGCTCAGCCTGGAATAGATAGTTTATTAATTGGTATGTCAGGCTGAGCGAAGTCGAAGCCTTTTTATGCTGTTTGATGCTTTCTCTCCAGGAACGCCAATCCAAATCGAATTTTGTCATAAGACATTTTTTCTTCAAAATAATCGAAGTAAGGTCTTAGTGCATTTGGATTTTCTAATTCAATCTGAGCTTTTTCAATTTGAAGAATTTCCTCTTCAGAAACAAATTGACTTAAATCTATATCATTTCCGTCAACGTATAATTTAGCCAAATGAGAAATGATTGTAGTTTCGCCGAGATTTCGTTGCTCAGCAATTCCCTTCACAGAAAGTCCGGCTTGAAATAATTCTAACGTTTTTTTATAAGTATTCTCTTTTTTCTCTTTTTTGACAACCGATTTATTTCGCTGAAATTCAATTATAACATTTATAAAATCGGTTCCGTATTTTTCTAGTTTAGCTTTACCGACACCTTCCACAGCAAGAAAATCTTCATCAGACATTGGTCTTAAAACTTCCATTTGTCTTAATGATGCGTCACTAAAGATAACATACGCGGGAACTTCTTCTTCTTGAGCGATTTCATAACGTAATTTTCTAAGCGTTTCAAAAAGAGAATTTTTAGCAGCTTTTGGTTTTGCTTCTTTGGCTTCGTTTTTATCAATTACTTTTTTGACAACTGTTGTCAGTTTTACTTTTTCTCCTTCAAACAAAACTTTCTTCGCAAAGGGAGTAAGCAAAATTTTATTGTGCTGATGAAAAGCAATTTCACAATATCCTAAATTGATAAGCTGAATAAGATATTGATTCCAATCGTACCAAGAAACATCAGCGCCAATTCCGTACGTTTTTAGCTCTTGATAATTTTTTTCGTAAATATACGCGTTTCTCGAGCCTCTCAAAAAATCAACAATTACAGCTAGAGACTCAGATTCTCTTAATCGCACAATTGCCGACAAAGCCTTTTGCGCGAGAATCGTCCCATCAAAAAAAGTTGGCGGATTTTTACAAATATCGCAGTTTCCGCAATTCTCAGTTACCAGTTCGCCAAAATAAGACAGCAGAATTTTTCTGCGACAGCTTACAGCATCGGCATATTGCTTCATACGATCTAACTTTGCAAGCTGAATATCAGAGTTCAATCCTTCCGATGCAAATTTCTGCAATTGAATTACATCGGCGTAACTTTCAAACAAAACGGTTTCAGCTGGCAAACCATCTCGGCCCGCACGCCCAATTTCTTGGTAATATCCTTCTATATTTTTTGGAAGATTGTAGTGAATGACCCAACGAACATTTGATTTGTCAATTCCCATTCCGAAAGCAATTGTAGCGCAAACTACTTGACAATCGTCATTAATAAATTGATCCTGAGTTTTGGCACGTGTTTCATTATCTAGGCCTGCATGATATGCTTTAGCTTCAATTCCGTTCTTTTTAAGTTTTTCAGCAAGTTCTTCTGTAGTTTTACGACTCAAGCAATAAATTATTCCAGATTCATTGGGTTTGCTTTCAATAAAATCAATGATTTGCTTAACGCGATCTAAAGCAGGACGAACTTCTAGACTCAAATTTGCTCTATCAAAAGAAGCGATAAACGTTTTTGGATTCTTAAGATTTAATTGCTTGGTTATATCTGTTCGTGTTGCTTTGTCAGCAGTCGCAGTTAAGGCCAAAATTGGAGTAGAAGGGAAACGACTTTTCAAATAACCCAAATTAGTATAAGCAGGTCTAAAGTCATGACCCCAAGACGAAATACAATGTGCTTCATCAATTGCTATTAAGCTAATGTTCAACTCATTGAAAGCCATATCCAAATAAGAAAGACTTTCAGGCGCGATATAAACTAACTTAAAATGATTTGTTTTTAAATTATCAATATAATATTGCTGCTCTTGAGAAGATTGGCTACTATTAATAAAACAAGCAGAAATTCCGTTGGTTTTTAAACTATCAACCTGATCTTTCATTAAAGCGATCAAAGGCGATATGACAACTGTTATTCCTGGTAGAATTAAAGCGGGAAGTTGAAAACATATTGATTTTCCACCTCCAGTGGGCATAATTGCCAAGGTATCTTGTCCTGACAAAATGGTATTAATTATGGTTTCTTGATTGGGTCTGAATCTTTCGAAACCAAAATTTTCTTTTAGTGTAGTATGTAGAATTTCTGAAGTCATAGGCATATATTTTTTATCCAAGATTTAAATGTAAAAATAATCCTATAAAAATAAAAATATAATTTGGTTTTGTTTGTTTCTTATTCATCATAAAAAAAAGGAACTCCCAATAGAGTTCCTTTATTTATTAAAAAGAAAATGAATTAATCTTCATCGTCTTCGTCTTCTTCATCATATTCAGTATCTGCTTTGTCATCTTCATCGTCATCATCGTCACCACTGTCAGTATCTGGCTTATCAAGATTATCATCATCTTCGTCATCGTCATTGCTAATATCATCATCAAGATCAATACCTTTAACTGGCGCAATTGCATCTACATCAACATCTAAATCATCATCTTCATCGTAGTTTTCAATTCTGTCAGCAAGTTTAGTACTAATTTTCACCAAGTAAATTGTGTCTTCAGTACGAACTTCTACAGCTTCAACCAATTCGTTTTTAGCATTTCTAAAACGGATAACATCCGAATCATCATAACCATCAGGAAATTTTTCAACCAAAAGGTTTAAAATTTCGTTGGTAAGTTTGGCGTAGTCTACTATAACTCTTTTCATAAATTATCTTATAAATCTAATAAGTATGCAAAAATTAACGGCGCAACGATTGTAGCATCCGATTCAATAATAAATTTTGGGGTTTTGATGTCTAATTTACCCCAAGTGATTTTTTCATTTGGAACTGCTCCAGAATAAGATCCATAACTAGTTGTTGAATCTGAAATTTGGCAGAAATAACTCCAAAATGGAACATCGTGCATTTCCATATCTTGGTATAGCATTGGCACTACACAGATAGGGAAGTCACCTGCGATACCACCACCGATTTGGAAGAATCCAATTCCGTTTGAACTGTTTTTAGAATACCAATCCGCAAGGAAAGTCATGTATTCAATTCCAGATTTCATAGTAGACGCTTTTAATTCTCCTTTAATTACGTATGAAGCAAAGATGTTCCCCATTGTACTATCTTCCCATCCTGGAACGATAATCGGCAAGTTTTTCTCTGCAGCTGCATACATCCAGCTATCTTTTAGATCAATTTCATAATATTCTTCTAAAACGCCAGACAATAACATTTTATACATAAATTCATGCGGGAAGTAACGCTCACCTTTGTCATCAGCGTCTTTCCAAATTTTGTAAATATGTTTTTGCAAACGACGGAAAGCTTCATGCTCAGGAATACAAGTGTCTGTAACACGGTTTAATCCTCTTTCTAATAAAGCCCATTCGTCTTCTGGTGTTAAATCGCGATAGTTAGGAACTCTCTCGTAGTGAGAATGAGCTACTAAATTCATGATATCTTCTTCTAAGTTTGCTCCAGTACATGAAATAATATGCACTTTGTCCTGTCTGATTACTTCGGCAAAAATTTTACCAATTTCTGCTGTACTCATTGCGCCAGCCATACTTACCAGCATTTTAGCACCATCAGCTAATTGCTGCTCATAAGCTTTTGCAGCATCTACTAATGAAGCAGAGTTAAAATGCAAATAATGTTTTTCAATAAACTGACTGATTGGTCCTTTCATTTTTTTTGTTTTTTTTTTTTTGAATTAAAAAGTTTTAACCTTTTTGGATGTTCATGCAAATTAAGAATTTTTTAAGAAAAATTATTACTTAATGTGCCGTTTTTTTTTACACCTTTTTTTTGTATCCTAAAATCTTTAAAACGTCGTCTGAAGTCTGTTGCTCTGAGAACACTTCGGTTGCCAGAATTCCATTTTCATCACGATCGATTAAAATATGTTTAGGTTGTGGAATCAAACAGTGGTGTAGACCTCCGTATCCTCCAATTGTTTCTTGATAAGCGCCAGTATTAAAGAATCCAATATACAAAGGCTTCTCTTTGTTATATTTAGGCAAATAAATGGCGTTCATGTTTTGCTCAGAATTGTAATAATCGTCACTATCACAAGTCAGACCTCCTAACAGAACCCGTTCGTAAGTATCATTCCAGCGATTTACTGCCAGCATAATAAAACGTTTGTTTATAGCCCAAGTATCTGGTAAAGTGGTAATGAAAGATGAGTCAATCATATTCCATTTTTCTCTATCATTTTGTTGTTTCTGATACAAAATCTGATAGATTGCACCACCGCTTTCGCCTACAGTAAACGATCCAAATTCCGTAAAAATATTTGGAACATCAACTTCGGCTTCATCACAAGCAATTTTAATCTGATTGATAATTTCATCAATCATGTATTGATAATCATATTCAAAGGCAAGTGAGTTTTTAATTGGAAAACCACCACCAATGTTCAAACCATCTAGAGTAGGGCACTCTTTTTTAAGAGCAATGTATACTTTAATACATTTTACAAGCTCATTCCAGTAATATGATGTATCGTTAATTCCAGTATTGATAAAAAAGTGAAGCATTTTAAGCTCTAATTTATCATTTTCCTGGATTTGTTTTTTATAGAAAGAAACAATGTTTTTGTAACCAATACCTAATCTAGAAGTATAAAACTCAAATTTAGGCTCTTCTTCGGCAGCAATACGGATTCCGATTTTGAATTTTCCTTTAATTTCTGCCTGTAGCAAATCTAACTCCTCGTAATTATCAATAATCGGAATAGTGTTTTTATGTCCGTTGTTGATTAATCTTGCAATGTTAGCAATATATTCATCTCTTTTAAAACCGTTACAAATTACATAAGTGCTTTTGTTGATTTTTCCATTTTCTAATAAATTCTCCACAATATTCACGTCAAATGCAGATGAAGTTTCGATGTGAATGTTATTCTTGAAAGCTTCATTCATAATGTATTCAAAATGAGAGCTTTTTGTACAATAACAATAGTAATATTTTGCTTCGTATTTATTCTTTTCCATTGATTTTCTGAACCAAGCTTTTGCTTTGTTGATATTTTCAGAAATCTGAGGCAGATAAGTAAACTTTAATGGTGTGCCATATTGCTCAACCAATTTCATCAAATCGATGTTGTGAAACAATAGGTTGTCTTTGTTTAGTTTGAATTCCTCTTGTGGAAAGTAGTATGTTTGATTTATTAGATCAGAATATTTTGTATTCATTTATTTGTCAATGTTTAGAGATTGTAATTTTACTTAATGTTAGGCTTTCTGGGGCTTAATCTTAAATTCAAACTCTAATATTGGCAAATATAATTGGCAGTTTTTCATGCTCAGCTTTAGTACATTGGAAAACATCAAAACAAAACGGGCTTTTACTATTATAGAAACGGTTCAACATTCTTAATAAAGAACTATTGAGTCTGTTTCTGTAAGAGCTAAAGTGCCTTTGCTGATTCTTTGTTTTCATGGGGCAAATGTAAAAAATAATATATACCAAATGCAATGCTTTTGATTAAAAAAAGTTTAAGATTTATAATCCTCAAACGCTTCTAGAATCAATTTATTTTCAACGGATTGGTTAATTTTTATTTTTCCGATTCCTTCAATCAATGCAAATTGAATTAAACCGTATTCATTTTTTTTGTCATGAATTAGCAATTCTAAGATCGGATCGATATCTTTTTCTTCAAAAATTACATCGTCATAAATGTCTTTAATCACTGCTTTAATCTCTCTATATTCTTCTGCAGAAATTAATCCTTTTTGAAGAGAAATATAACTTTCCAAAATCATTCCAACCGCAATGGCTTCTCCATGTAGTAAAGTGATTTTTTCTTCACTTTCTAGAAAATATCCTTCAATGGCGTGTCCTAACGTATGTCCGAAATTTAAAGCTTTACGGATGTTTTTCTCAGTTGGATCCTGAATTACGATTTCATTCTTGATTTCAACCGAGCGATAAATCAATTGATCTAATTCATCAAAAACAATTGATTTCAAATCTGAAAATTGTCTCCAGTACGGCGCATCATATATTAACCCGTGTTTTAGCATTTCTGCCAAACCAGAACGCATTTCGCTTTGTGGTAGTGTTTCTAAATATTGCGTATCAATTAAAACCATTTGAGGCACGTTGATAACGCCAATCTGATTTTTAAGATTTCCTAAGTCAACACCAGTTTTTCCTCCAACAGAAGCATCAACCATAGATAATAATGTAGTAGGGATATTAATGAAATTTACACCTCTTTTAAAAGTAGAAGCAACAAAACCACCTAAGTCTGTAACAACGCCACCTCCCAAATTAATAACTAGCGATTTTCTATCAGCACCAAGTTCTGTTAATATATTCCATATCTCGATACAAGTCTCAATGTTTTTATTGGCTTCACCAGCTTCAAATTCAATGATTTCGATCGCTAAATCTGTCTCTAATAAAGGAATAAATTTTGGCAAACAATGTTCATTAGTCTGATCATCTACGATTATAAATATGTTAGAATATTTATTCTCTCTCAAATGTTTATTTAAAGCTTCGTAAGCATTCTCATTAAAATGTACGAGATAATTATTGGCTTGAATAGATTGCATAATTCTTTTGTTAATTGAAAGCGCAAAATAAGGCATTTTTAACGTAATAATATTCAAACTTCTGGGCTAATTTGTTTTAAAATAAATTAGCCTATATCATTTAGCAGCTTTCTTAAATTCAAAATTTCGCCTGTATAGCTAATTGCATTTGTTAGCAATTAGTGCTTCAGCATCACGATAGCTTTTGCTTTTTGATATATGCAAATACTTACATGCATTACTATTGTCATTTACTTGGAGATAACAAATTGCAAGGAAATATTCTGTTTTTCCACCATTTAAGCCCGGATACTTTAAAGCATTCAAAAGATAATTTATGGCTTTTTTTGACTGGCCGACTTTTAAATAATAGAAACCAATATTTTGTGCAGCGTAAATACTTTTTGGATCAATTTTTAAAGCTTTTTGGTAAGACTCAAGAGCTTCATCCATTTTTTTCTGTTCTTCAAATTTTTGTCCTTCTGTAATTAAATCTGCGATTAAAAGATCATTTTTACGCTTTTTAAATGCAGCTTCTTCTGCATCAGTATTCTGAATTTTAGACATTAATTGTTTTGCAGCAGAATAATTTTTCTCTTTTGCTAAGTTAAAATACTTAAGTGCATTAGCTTTATCATTTTCTTTTAAATAACAAATACCTAAGAAAAACTCTGTCTTTCCGCCATTTAAACCAGGCGATTTTAATGCTTCAAGAAAAGCATTTATTGCTTTTTTATTTTGCCCCTGCTTTAAATAATTAAATCCTATATTTTGAGATACGTACACATTTCTAGGATCAATTTTTAACGCTTTTTCATAGGAATGTAAAGCATTGTTTAAATCCGATTTGTTTTCAAAATTATGACCTCCAATTAGATAACTTGTAATTAAAAGTTCGTTTTTTTGTATTGTTAAGAGACTATCTTTAGGGAATTTCCTCAATCCTTCATCAATAAATTTAAGTAAATTTCGATAATTATAGCCTGAATATTGAAGTCCGCGAGCTGCAATATTCCATGTTTGAGGCATTGGTCTGTATTCCGAAAACAACTTATTCTGTTTTATTATTTCTAATGTGTCCCTTTTAGATATAGCAAATTTAATTGCATTATTAAATATGTCATAATTTCTTGGACGTAGATAAAAAGCTTGTTTTGAATAAATATAAGCACTATCAATATTTCCTTTATGTTTAGAAATGACTTGCTTGTAAAACTCAATACGTCCAGCATAACCATTAATTTTACTTGCTTTTGAAAAACAGTTAAGTGCCTTTTCGTAATTTTTCTCGCGTACATAATAAATTCCAGCATATTCATAAAATGACTCTGAACTACTAAGTGTATTGGGATATGCTGACATTTTATTCACTACTTCATCTCCGCTAAGAACACCTTTTGTGTTCATGTTTATATCGTCAAGAGCAATTAAGTATTCTAAGTTTGAAGCTTTATAAATTATAAAAGCAGAATAACTTGTTAGTAGAGATACTATAATTATAATTGAAACTGTAATTTTTAATGAAATTTTATTTGATGGCACGATTTGATCTATTTCAGTATTAGCCAAGCTCAAGGCTAAAATCAAACTAAAAAATATAGCCATTGTAGGTCTGTACATCGGGAAATTAAAGAAAGAATCTATACCATATGCAATTAGCAACATCAATGTTAAGATCGCAATAAGTTGCTTATCGGTGCTATTTGGCTTAATTATCTTCTTCAAATTAATAATTAAAAGATAAATAAATATAGAAAGGTAAATTAAACCATTAATAATACCTGTTTCAGCTAAGATTTCAAGAAAGTCATTATGGGCATGCAAAGAAACAGTTGAATCGTTAGAAGTAGTCCTTTCATAAGGAATGGATTCGACTTGATAATTACCTAATCCAATTCCAAAAATTGGATTTTTTTCGCTCATTTTAATTGCATTACCCCAAAATGTTAATCTAGCCTTTGATGAAGCGTCATCAGTATTAATCTGGCTAACTCTGTTCTCCAACGATGCATATCGTTCCTTGTCTTTAGATTTTTCAAAAATTGAATTTACAAATAATACAGCTATTAAAACAGGAATTATTAAATATATAATCCTTATGAAATTCGATTTACTAAGAGATCCTTTAAGTAGATAAATGATGTAGACAGTATAGATTAAAAAAAGATTTATTAAAGGAGTTCTTGCGCCAGTTAGAAAAATGACTGCACTTACTGAAAATAATGCGACGAGAAGGAACCATTTTTTATAACCATCGTAATAAGTTATTCCAAGCAATAAAAATGGAACTTTGATTGTAAGACTTGCTGCAAGTATATTTATATTTCCTGTATTTCCTTTCATTGCATGCAAAAGATCTATTATGGAAGCATGTCGCGGAATAATTATAAAATTGCATAATTGCAACCAAGCCTGTAAAAAAGCGCTAATACCTACGATTATAGTAATTTTATAAAGCAGATCTAGCTTGTCTTTCAGTAGAATAGTGAGATTTATAAATAAGCAAAATACAATTACTATTTCAGTAAATTTAGTATAAACTAGCGATGTGTTTTTTGCTGCAAAAAGAGATATTCCGCAAAGAAATACAAAAGCTAGATAAAGTTTAAAAAGGAAACTCTTTTTTAATATTGACAATGAGGTAATTGAAGTTATATCTGAATTAAAGTAAAAATAAAAGCCCAATAGCATATTTATCAGTGACAAATAAAGGAATTGAGGATTGATGATTTCTAAACTTTTAAAATAAGGAAAAAAGTCAATTGCGAGTAATGAAATAATAACTGTTAGAACAGTAAAGCTTGAGATGCTTTGCTTTCTTTTTGTTTCATTAAGTATT
Organism: Flavobacterium sp. ACN2; assembly: GCF_002303885.1. Taxonomy (GTDB): domain Bacteria; phylum Bacteroidota; class Bacteroidia; order Flavobacteriales; family Flavobacteriaceae; genus Flavobacterium. The sequence goes on from NZ_MRCM01000018.1 coordinate 111,040, forward strand.
TTATCAATTGCATTCATAACACTCATTTTTTTGCAAAATTAGTAAAAATTCAAAGTAATTTCTTACTTATTTGGAAAATAATTATTCTATCGCATTCTTTAGCTAAAATTGATTTCTTTTTTATTGCTAAAATTGAAAAATATGATACCATTTAGTGAATAATATTCAAAACACTCTATATCTTTGCACAAAAACTAAACTTAATGGAAAAAATATTCGATAACACACAAGTTGCGTTTTCGCTAAAAAGTGATACAGAACTTGATAGAGCTTATTTCCTTTTCAAAATGATTGACAGTGAACCTCTAGTAAGAATAGGAACTGCTGTAACAAATTTTGCAATTAAAGCTCATTTACCAGTAGAAGGATTAATTCGTGCAACTGTTTTTGATCACTTTTGTGGTGGTGTAAACGAAAACGACTGTCTTACTGTTGTAGATAAAATGTTTACAAAAGGCGTTTCGTCTGTTTTAGATTATTCTGTTGAAGGAAAAGAAGAAGAGGAGCAATTTGATGCTGCATTAGAAATGACTTTAAGAACTATTGATTTTGCTAAAGAACGTTTAGCAATTCCATTTGCAGTTTTTAAACCAACAGGTTTAGGTCGTTTTGAATTGTACGAAAAATTAGGAGAAAAACAAACTCTTAATCCCGCAGAACAAGCAGAGTGGGATCGAGTAGTGGCCCGTTTTGATAAAGTTTGTGGCGAAGCTCATAAAAAAGATGTTGCCTTATTAATTGATGGTGAAGAAAGCTGGATGCAAGATGCAGCTGATGATTTGGTTACCGATATGATGCGTAAATACAATAAAGAAAAAGCAATTGTATTTAACACTTTGCAAATGTATCGTTGGGATCGTTTAGATTATTTGAAAAAACTTCATGAGGTAGCGAAATCCGAAGGTTTTTATATCGGAATGAAACTAGTTCGTGGCGCTTACATGGAAAAAGAAAACAAAAGAGCGGAAGAAAAAGGTTATGTTTCTCCAATCTGTGTTTCTAAAGAAGCTACTGATATCAATTACGATAATGCTGTACAATATATGTTAGAGCATATTGAAAAAATGGCCATTTTTGCAGGAACTCACAACGAATTGAGCTCTTATAAATTAATGGAAATGATGGCCCAAAAAGGAATCGCTAAAAATGATTCTAGAATTTGGTTCGGACAATTATACGGAATGAGTGATAATATTAGCTACAACTTAGCAGAAAATGGTTATAACGTTGCTAAATACTTACCATTCGGACCTGTAAAAGATGTTATGCCGTACTTGATTCGTCGTGCAGAAGAGAATACTTCTGTTGCTGGTCAAACTAGCCGCGAATTATCTATGATTAAAGCAGAACGTAAACGTAGAAAAGGGAAATAATTCAGTTTACAGTTTAATATAGAAAAAGCTTCAATTAAAATTGAAGCTTTTTTATTCGAAATAAGTCAGTATTATTAAACCCGACAGTTTTTAAGAATCTTTCGGGTTTGTTATTTGAGATAAAAAAACTCCATTTGATCTTTAAATGGAGTTTTTTTTTGAATTTGGATTTTATAAAAATTGGATTTTCAAATTAAGAGTTACTAAACTGTAAGTTGCTTAAATTCTTGTAAATTCCGTTTTCTAAGTTTATTAGTTCTTGATGTGTTCCTTCTTCAGAAATTCTTCCGTTGTCTAAAACTAAGATTTTGTCTGCATTTCTAATTGTAGAAAGCCTGTGCGCAATAATAATGCTTGTTCTTCCTTCCATCAGAACTTCTAGAGCTTCTTGAACTAGTTTTTCGCTTTCACTATCTAAAGAAGAAGTTGCTTCGTCTAAGATCAAAATGCTTGGGTTTTTAAGCAAAGCTCTCGCAATTGCGATACGCTGACGCTGACCTCCAGAAAGCTTAACTCCACGTTCTCCAACCAAAGTTTCAAATTTCTCAGGGAAACCATCTACAAAATTGAACGCATTAGCTTGTTTAGCGGCTGCTATAATTTCTTCTTCAGAAGCGTTTGGATTTCCATAAGCAATATTTTCTCTAATTGTTCCACCAAACAAAATAACATCTTGAGGAACGATACTCATATTTCCTCGAAGATTTTCTAAATCATAATCGTAAATATTTTTTCCATCAACTAAAATTTCTCCTGAAGTTATATCGTAAAAACGCAATAAAAGCGAAGAAATAGTAGATTTTCCGGCTCCACTTGGTCCAACGATTGCTATTTTCTGGCCGAATTCGGCATTGAAATTCACATCTTTTAAAACCTGAACTTCCTTTCTTGAAGGATAACTAAAAGCAACGTTATTGAAAGCTACATTTCCTTTTATTTTTTCAACTGCCGAAAGTCTTGGCTTAGCATTGATTTCTTCTGGAGTTTCTTCTAATAATTCAAAAACACGCTCTGTTGCGCCAACTGCTTTTTGAATTTGCGCGTACATTTCTGCAATTCCACCAAAAGAAGCACCAATAAATGTAGTATATAATACAAACGAGATTAAATCACCAACACCTTCAACTTCTCCTTTAATCGTTAATGTGATTCCGTACCAAACAACAGCAACAACACATCCGAAAAGGCAAAGAATAATAAACGAAGCAAAATAACCTCTGTATTGACCACCTTTAATAGCGATTTTTACAATTTCTCTAATTTTGTTTTTATAACGCTGAATTTCGTACCATTCGTTAGCAAATGCTTTTACATTGCTAATTCCTTGCAGCGTTTCTTCAACTATAACTTGGCTTTCGGCAACTTTATCTTGTGTCTTTTTTCCGTACTTACGAATGAATCTTCCAAAGATCACAGCAGCAACTGCTACAATAGGTACAATTGCTAGCATCATTAAGGTTAATTTTGGACTAATGCTTCCTAAAATTACAAAACCTCCAATAATTAAAATAAACTGACGCAGAAACTCTGCAATAGTGGTGCTGAAAGTATCTTGCAATTGCGAAATATCGGCACTGATTCTACTATTAAGTTCTCCAACACGTTTTTGAGAATAAAACGACATGGGTAATTTTATCAGATTCTCATATAATGCAAAACGAATATTAGAAAGAGAGTTTTCGGTAAAATTTACAAACAATGAAATTCTGAAAAACGAGAAAATTGCCTGAAGTGCGAGAATTACCATTAAACCAAGAGCAATTTCGTTTGCTTTAGAAAGATCTTTATTCGTAACGCAATCAACCAACATTCCCATCAATTTAGGAAAGGCTAGGGCAGTGGCACTTGTTAAAAATAAGAAAACCAATCCCAGGAAGAATTTCCATTTGTGGTTTTTAGCGTATTTAAAAATTCGGAGAGCTTTTTGTAGGGAGTTAGAGTTTAATTTAGCTTTAGGTAAATCATTTTCTTGAAATCTTGCCATTTGAATATACAATTAAGGTACGCAAAGGTATGACTATAGCAAATGAATACAAAAAGAATATCTTGAATAAGCTTTCGACTAATCAATTTTTAACTAAAATTTAGAAATTGCAGATTTTTTCTTTTTTTTAATTCGTTGAAAAATAGTTTTCTATATATTTTTATTGAAGTTTTTTTTACTTTTTTCAAAAAAAGGCTTGCAAATATAAAATCTAGCTGTATATTTGCACTCGCAATCACAAACGATAGCAGCCTAGTAAAATAGGGCGATTAGCTCAGCTGGTTCAGAGCACCTCGTTTACACCGAGGGGGTCGGGGGTTCGAACCCCTCATCGCCCACAAATAAATCCTTAAGAAATTAAGGATTTTTTTTTGAATTTCGTGAATGCAATAAATTGTAATTTGCAATCAGATTTTGGGGAGATACTCAAGCGGCCAACGAGGGCAGACTGTAAATCTGCTGTGTGAACTTCGCAGGTTCGAATCCTGCTCTCCCCACAAAGAAACGAAAAGCCTGTAAGTCTTTTGATTTACAGGATTTTTCTTTTTTAGTAGCTTATTTTATTTCTATACTTCCGCACAGAATTTCTTTATCTCTTATTTTATAAAAAAGATTTTGTCCCTTTAAACTAAGTTCTGTTCTCAACACACCATATTGATCTCCTCCAATCAAACGAAACGTTACAACATAAAATGCAGTTGATTCTTTTGGTTTAATAGTCCTTTTTAATAAAGATGGTTTATCAATATTCTTATCAAAAAAAGTTTCTAAGTTTGTCAAACCATAATTAAACAAAGGTATTTTCTGAATTGTCATCGTGTCAGATGGAATCAATGTTTTGTAATATTTTCCAGGCAGAGTAGGAATCTCATAAGAATCTATAGGAAAGTTAATTTTCAATTCAATAGAATCATCTGTTTCATTGATTATTCGAGTCCAAAATACAGCATAAATGTATTCGTTTCCTTTAGGATCAGTATATTTTATTCCGCCTTTGGGCAGGCTATTTTGTACTATTAGACTTTTGTCTTTAGAATTAGTATATACATATTTAGTATAAATGCTCTTATCAATATTACTATTAGATTTTTTATTCTTTTCTGTATTCTTTACTGATTCTAAAGTTTGTTTATCAACAGTATCAAATCCTGAATTAATATCTTTCTTACAGGAAAAAAGTACGGTTACTAGTATCAGTAGTATTGTTGTTTTATTCATTTTCTGTAAATAATAAATTGATTTCTATTTCAAGCAATTTAAAAAATATTTCAGGTTAATACATTAACCTTTTTAATATAAACAAAAGCCCTATAGCAAGAACAGTTAGAAATGTTAGGTTTATGATTTTTGGAGGAAACTGGAATTATATAAAAAAAGACCGTATTTTGATACTTTAAAGTCTTAATAGGCAAAAAGATACATTCAATTCATCTTTAATTTTGCAACTCCAAAAATTAGAAATTTGATGTTATGACTGAATTGAATATACCTGACTCTTTATTGATAAAAAAATACGTAGAAGGTAACGAAGAAGCGCTCTCAAAATTAATTAACAGACATAAATCTAGAATATATGGTTTTATATGCTCGAAGATTAAGGATACAGATATTGCAAATGATGTTTTTCAAGATACGTTTGTTAAAGTAATTAAGACACTTAAAAGCAATTCTTATAAGGAAGAAGATAAATTCGTTTCTTGGGTTATGAGAATTTCTCACAATTTGATTATGGATCATTTCCGTAAAATAAAAAGAATGCCAATACAAAGAGATACTGATGAATTTTCCGTTTTTTCTATTCTATCTGATAATTCTCCAAATATTGAAAATAGAATAATTACAAACCAGATTCAAATTGATTTAAAAAAACTGATAGAAGAACTCAATGACGATCAAAAAGAAATAGTTGAAATGCGATTATATCGTAATATGAGTTTTAAAGAAATATCTGAAGAAAAAGAAATCAGTATAAATACAGCGTTGGGAAGAATGCGTTACGCCATAAACAATTTAAGAGCAATTATTATCAAAAATAAGATTACACTAATGTAAAAAACTATTATCCAACTTTCAATATAAATCCAGCTGACAAATGGATTGAAGCTTTAGAAGAAATTGAACGATTAAATTCAGAGTTTTTAAAAGCTAAAGAAGAACATATTAAAGCTTTAAATACTTAAAAACAAAAAAGAGACTCTAAAGTCTCTTTTTTGTTTTTTTTAATCATTAACCTTATAATTTCTAGTCCGAAATTATAAATCCGTACTCCTGCATTATAAGCTCAGACCGATTTAAATCTTACTCCATATAATTTTGAGAAACATTTTTAAATCAATAAAATCAAAAGCTTATGAAGAAAATCTTTTTTGCAATCCTAATGCTGTCGGAATCAATTCTCCGTTGTCTATATAGCTATTAATTTTAGTTGCGATAGCATGATCACTCTTTAAGAAATCATTTTTAATTCGGTCTCCTGAAATAATATTTAACTCTTTTTCAGAATGTAGAATTTCCTCGACAGAAGGATATACAACTTCAGATATATTAAAACGAAAAATTATTTTTACTTCAGTCATTTTACTTTTACTTTCATCTTAGCGAAAATAGGAATTATAATGTTGATTTTTACAAATCGTCAATTATAGAATAGTTCCTATATTAGCAACAAAATGATTTACATTTATCTCACTTTTCAACTTAAATCTCAGATATAAATTTTAAACTTAAAAATTGGCGAAAAAATCAAACCGAGATTGGTATTTTATATTTATAGGAATTCTGATGTTGTATTTTGGGTTATCTAATAATGTGACATCCAAAAGAACAGAATTGCAAAAAATTACGGTAGAACTGGAAAACGACATCGCCAGTGCAAAGGGTAGAAGCACTGCCGATTATAAATTTTGGACAAAAACCTTTAAGAATCGATTTAATATTTTAAATGCAAGTGTTTCCAAAGACAAACAGGATGCTGTAGCAAATTTAAAAAAGGGCCAAAAGGTCAATTTATTAATCAAATCATCAGATTTTCAAAGTCTCTCTGAAGGCAAGAATGAAATTACGGTAATCGGCCTTAGTTTAAATGGAAATTCTTTAATGACACCAGATGAATTTTACCATAATCGAGAGTGGTATAAAATTCGACAAGGCCTATTTGCGCTCTTTTTAGGTTTTATGCTACTATTAAATGGTTTGGCAAAAATTCCCCAGAAGATCAATTATATTCTTATTGGAATTTTTATTGCAGCCATAGCCATTATGCGATTTTTTGAGATAGGTATATATTAATTTGTTTAAGTTTTAAGAGAAGAAATGGTTCTTTACCTAAGTGCGTTATTTAAAAAACGCATCAAAACTTTCTTTTTTAGATTTTTGATACTTTTCGATATAAGTATCTAGAAAACCGCTTTGCTGCAAGAATAGCAATGGATCTTTTATATTCAGAATTTCGTCAATTGCTTTCTGTTTGTCTTTTTGTTTATTGAAATAAGATTCTATTATTTTATAACCCATCCAATATCCCAAGTCATTTGGTCTATCATCTTTTTTGGTAGTTCCATACAGCCAATCTAGATAGTCTGTATTTTTTAACCTTGATACAAATTCTTCGCATAATTTACCTTTATGCTGCGCTCCATATTTATAAGAAAACGAATTAATTGATTCTCCTGAAATAAGTTCACCAATAAAATCTGCGCCACCTTCCATCAGGCACAATTTCAAAAGCATATCTTTACCGGTTATATTTTGCTGATAATGTATGAGTTCGTGAGCAATTAAGCCAGAAATTCCATCTAGATTTTGAAGCATTTCGGTTCCAACAATAACTCCCTCTGGAGCAGAAGTTCCACCTGAATTAAATCTTCCGTAAACAAAAAAAATAGGAGGGAATTTTGCCTTTGGATACCAATATTTCAATGCACTATAAATAGCTCTTACACGCTTTTCTTTAGAAGAAAGATCGTTTAAAACATTTCTTGTAAGTTCATACTCTGCTTTTCTTTTTTTTACCACTCTAAAAAGAGAATCGGCATTGATTATTCTGTTTTCAGTAAAAGCTTTAACACCAGGAGAACCTTTCTGCATATATTCAACAAATGGATTTTCTTTTGATTTGTCCATTTTGTCGAAAGCGATCCAGAAATTTTCTGAATCTCTTGTTTCAAAAACAGCATCTAAAGGATTGTCTGAAAAGTTATTTTGTCCAAAAACGGGATTTTGGATATAAATCAAAGCAAATAGAAGAATAAACTTTAGTTTCATATGTTTCTTTAAGATTGGTTTATATTTTTCTAAAATTAAACACTTTAGAATAATATTCTTTCTTTTTATCTTCTACAATCAGCAAGCTATTAAAATATGTTATTTCAAATCGGCTGCTTTCTAAAAATAAATGTTTAAGTCTATAATTGTAGTTCAGTTCTTTTTTAATGACATTAATTATATTCAGAAATTCTTCTTTTTCAATTTTAAAGCATTCATCAATATCAATTGGTTTTCCTATGCTATAAATCACTTCAATACTATTATTTTGTCTTTTGAACAAATCCAAACAAAACTGATAAACAGCTACTTTTGGTATTAAAATGGTTTTTTCGTCGAAACGAAAATTATACGTAATTCTAAAATTGGCTTCATCTTCAAGCTGAACTCTAATTTTATTCATTTCATTTACCAAAATGACTGAATTTGCAAAAGTGTCAAATTTGTATTTGAAATTCTCCGATAAAATTTTTAAGTTTTCTATAATAGTTTCAGCCATTAAAACAGATTTAATTTTTCTTAATTTTCAATGCTAATATATAAATAAAACCTCGTTAATTTAATTTTAAACTTTAAACGATTGCAGATCTTTAGAAAAAGCAATACATTACAATAATATAAAAACCTATAATAGACAATAAAAATGAAAGAGCAAAAAGACTGGTCAATAGATGAAATTCAGAATGTTTGGAAGCTGGTTTCAAAACTTCATAACGGACAAAAATATGGCGGATTTAATGAGGATGAACAAGTTGAATATCTGAATCATATCGGCGGTCTTGTTTTTGAGATTATAAATGCTGCGCGATTTACAGAAAACATGAATGTTGATCTGGCAATTAAATGCGCGATGCTTCATGATACCATAGAAGATACCGAAATGAAATATGAAAAAGTGATCGACTTATTTGGCAGTCAGGTTGCATCTGGAGTTCTTGCTTTAACCAAAGATGATAAAATCAAAGATTCTTCAGAAAAAATGATGGATAGTTTAAGAAGAATCAAACAACAGCCCATAGAAGTTTGGGCAGTTAAAATGGCTGATAGAATTTCAAATCTATACGAACCACCTTTTTATTGGAATGATGATAAAAAACTAAAATACATTGCCGAAGCAGAAACTTTATACAATGAACTGAAAGACGGAAACGAATATTTAGCGAACCGATTGAAACTTAAAATAAATGAATATCATCGGTTTCTGAGTTCAAATCAATTCGTATAATAGAAAAACTCCGCAATTTCTTGAGGAGTTTTTTATTATTCCTTACTCAATCTATCCAATTCTTTCAACAAAGTAGGAAATCTATATTCTCCTGCCATGCTTTCCACTTTTTTGTAGGCTTCATCCAAATCAATTCCGATAGAAGTGATGTATAGCGGTTTCTTGCTATCGCCTCTAAACAGCGCTTTTTTATTCTTTTCTATAGAAGCAAAATTCGTTTTGGCAACACCAATAATTGGGATTTCTTTATTCAGTTTTTCATATAAATAACCTCCTAAACCATATTTGTTTTCATCGTTTAAATAAACAAAACCATCCACTACTATAACATCAATAGTCGACAAATCGATCTGTTTTAATAAGCTCAAAATACAAGGCAATTCTCTTTTGTAGAATTCTCCGGGTATGTATTCTTCTACGTTATCTATTATTTCAGAATGAATTTTGAAGTTCTTATCTTCATTCCATTCTGCAAATTCAAGGCAGATTGTTTTTGCTTTATCGTCAAAGTAATAAGTATCAAAAGCTAAGATCATTTGGTGTAAAATATTTTAATTTTAGCTAATATAGAAAAACCTTACAAGGAAATTGTCTGATCTTAAGTAATTAATTAAAAACTTTCGGAAACATTTTTTATGTCCTTCTAATTCAGAATAAAAGAAATTCTAAAATTTAAAATTCAGTTTTTGATAGCTTATCAAATAAATGTAGTTTAGCTAAAATTTAAAAAAAATTCTTCAAAAAGTATTTCAAATGAAATGGATTACCAGAGAAAGACCCAAAATAGATCGAATTGCCTGTCCGTGGCTTATTCGAAAATTTGTCGATCCTGAATCTGAATTTATTTATGTTCCTTTTAATGACGTTATAACCAAGGCAAAGGAACTTGGCGCCATTCCGTTTGATATTCCAGATGTTGAGTTTACTCATTATAATGAAGAAAGCACTTTTGATTATATAGTCAAAAAATATGAAATTAAAGATCCGGCAATTAAGATTATTGCAGGAATTGTACGCGGCGCTGATACTGATAGGCACGAAATTGCTAAAGAATCGGCGGGACTTTGGGCCATTTCTGCTGGATTGGCTTATAATATTACCGATGATTACGAGCTATTAGAAAAAGGAATGCTTTTGTATGATGCCTTATACAGTTGGGCAACTCATTTACATCAGCAAAATCATTTGCAGAATAGTCCATTTGAAAAACTATTGCATGAAGTGTATAATAAGTTTTTGAATGACAAAAAAACATCGGGCAAAACGCCATCTTGGGTAAAAGATTTAAAAAATATAATTCAAGATCAGATTGATACTCAGTTTACTTTTGATTTAAAGAAAATTTCGAGCGAATTAGATTTGAATCCGTCGTATTTGTCTCGAGAATTTTCAAAGCATTTTGAAGATTTGAATTTTGGCGAATACGTTAGAAAACTTCGTATTGAAAAAGCAATTCATCTCATCGAAAATTCCTCGAGTACTTTAACAGAAATTGCTTATATAACGGGCTTTTCTGATCAAAGTCATTTTACGAGAATTTTCAAACTTCATACAGGAAAAAATCCTTCTTCCTATAGAAAAAAAACAAAAAAGTAAACCAGATACAAAAGGTAAATTGGGTTCTATTTTTTGAAAACGAATGCTTCTAGCTTTGTTTGTCTAATCAAAAACTAGAAACAATGTCATTTAAGCATATTTTATTTTTTACAGTACTACTTACAGGTTTTACGTCTTTTTCTCAAACTACATATCCTAAAATAGTGGGATATTTTGGCATTATGCATCCAATAGTTACAATTAATGAAGATGAAACTACTGTAAATTTTAGGGATTATTACGCTGTTGGTTTTCCTACTGGAATAAATATCTGGAAAAACGAAAAAATCGGATTCTCATTTGAAATCGTTCCCAACATAAAAGAGGATCAAGGAACGAGCAAAGTAACCAATTTGCTATTTCATCCAGGTGTTTTGGTCGCTTTAGGAAAAGGCTACACATTTGCCGGAAGAGCAGCATTTGAAAGTGGTGGCAGATATGGTTTTACTCCAGTTTTTAATAAAACAATTATAAAAAATACAAACTGCAGTTACTACGTTGCTGTGCCATTGCCCGTTCGTTTTGGAAATGATCATCCTGCTAGTTTTACGGTAGGTTTTCAGTTTGGAATTGCTTTTTAAGGTTCTTAAATAGAATTAAACCAAGTGTTTACCAAATTAATTGATTAATTTAGTTATCAATAAAAACTTAAGTTTATGAAAACTAAAATGATATGGGCCAACTTGGTTTCGAACGATATACAGAAAACAATTCAATTTTATACTGCTCTTGGTTTTAAGCAAAACGGAGAAGAGACAAAAGAATTAGTTAGTTTTGTTTTTGGAGAAAATGATTTTGTAATTAATTTTTTCGCGCCAAAAAGACTAGAAAATGCTATAAAAGGAAAACTATCCAACACGGCTGTAGATAATGAAATTATATTTTCTTTGTCTGCAAATAGTGTAGAAGAAGTGGATCTTTGGCATCAGAAAATAAAAGAAATAAAGGGAACTGTTTTTTCTGAGCCTGAAAATTTCGAGGTCGGTTATACTTTTGGTTTTTCAGATCCAGACGGGCATAAATTTAATTTTCTGTATTGGCCAGGAATGTAAATTTTAATCAAAAAACATCTTAATTCTAGAAACAAAATAATGCAAATAATAGAATACACATTTGGAGAATTTCTTATTACAACAGACAAATCTAAACTAGACATTACTGCAATACATGATTTTTTGTCTAAAGATTCTGGATGGAGCGATAATATTCCGTTAGAAAAAGTAAAAGTTTCAATTGATAATTCATTGAATTTTGGGCTTTTTCATGGAGAAAAACAAATTGGTTTTGCTAGAATTATATCCGATTTTTCGACTATAGCGTATTTAGGAGATGTTTATGTTTTGGATGATTATCGCGGAAAAGGACTTTCTAAAGAAATGATGGACTGCATTATGTCGCATCCTAATTTGCAAGGCTTGAGACGATGGATTTTACTGACTTCTACTGCAGAATGGCTTTATAAAAAATATGGTTTCCAGAATGTTCCTAACCCAGAAGTTTACATGGAACTTTACAATCCAAATGTTTATAAGAATACTCAAAAAGTCTAATTCTTTTTGCCATATGGCAAATTCTCAATAAAAACTTATACTTAACTTTCGTGCATGAAAGAATTAGTTAATTATATATTGCAGTTTGGCAATTTGAATCAGCAACAGATTGATTTGATTTTGACGAAAGCCAAAGAAAAAGAAATCAAAAAAGAGGGATATTTTTCTGAGGCAGGAAAAATAGCCGCAGAAGTTGGATTTATCGTTGACGGAATAATGCGTGTTTGTTACTACAACAACAAAGGTGAGGAGATTACTAAATATTTTATCGACGAAAATAATCTGGTTGTAGATTTAGAAAGTTTTGACAATAATATTTGTTCTTCTGCTTATGTCCAAGCGGTTACAGATTGTAAAATCATTGTATTTTCTAAAGCCGAATGGCAAGAATTACTAGATACCATTGTAGGTTGGGACACGATTGTGCATAAAATCATTTCGAAAGCATTAATTCAAAAAGTGGCTAGAAGAAGTCCGTTGGTTTCAGAAGATGCTACAATTCGTTATTTGTCATTTATGGAAATGTTTCCAAAAGTAATCAATAGAGTTCCACTTTCGTATCTCGCTTCTTATCTCGGAATAACCCAATCGTCTTTGAGCAGGATTAGAAAAAACATCCGTTAAAATCGCTTTTTGTCATATGGCAAATGTTTTTATTTTTTATCCGTGCAATTTTGCCTCAGATAATTTTAAAACATAAAAAAATGAAAATAGTATTAATTACAGGCGCAAATAGAAGCATTGGTTTAGAAACTGCTAAACAGCTCTCCAAGAATGGATTATTTGTTTATTTAGGAACGCGTGATCTTGCAAAAGGAGAAGAAGTAGTAAAGGAACTGAATGAAAAAGGATTTCAAAATATTCGAGCTATTCAAATTGATGTTACAAATGCAGAAAGTGTTTTAGCAGCAAAAAATAGCATTGAAAAAGAAAAAGGCAAATTGGATATCCTGATCAATAATGCTGGAATTCTAGGTGATATTCCACAAGATCCTTCTACAACTTCTATCGAAAACATTCAGAAGGTTTTTGATACGAATTTCTTCGGAGTCATAACCGTTACACAGACTTTTCTTGAATTATTGAAAAAATCAGACAGTCCGAGAATTAGTAACATAACATCTGGACTTGGTTCTCTGACTTTGCACAGCGATCCAACTTGGAAATATTATGCAATAAAAGCCATTTCGTACGTTTCTTCCAAAACTGCTTTAAATGCCTTTACAGTTACTTTGGCTCATGAATTAAAAGAGTCTTTCAAAATAAACTCTATTGATCCAGGTTACACTGCAACCGATTTTAACCATCATAGCGGACCAGGAAGTGTAGAAAGCGCAGCTAGTTTTATAATAAAACACACTTTGTTAGATGAAAATGGACCAACAGGAAAATTCTTCAGTAATGATATTGAAGACGAAAGCGAAGAAAGTCCTTGGTAAAAGAAGAAAACCTTCCAAAGTCATTGATTTTTGGAAGGTTTTAGCATTATAATAACGATTCGTTCTAGAGAAAAGTAGTAAATTTAACCCGTTATTAATTTTTAAGAAACAAAACAATGTCCATTACAACTGAAGCAGAATTAGCAGGAATGAAAAAAATAAGTGAGGCTGTAGCTTTTACTTTAAAAGAAATGAGAAAATTTGCCAGACCTGGAATATCTACAAAAGAATTAGACGATTACGGCGGACAAATTTTAAATGATTTAGGAGCGAAATCTGCGCCTTATCTAACGTATGGATTTCCTGGTTGGACTTGTATTAGTGTTGATAATGAATTTTGCCATGGAATTCCTTCCGAAAAAAGAATTTTACAAGAAGGCGATTTAATCAATATCGATGTTTCTGCAGAATTAGACGGATTTTGGTCAGATAATGGAGGTTCTTTTGTAGTTGGTTCAGATGTAAACGAACATCAAAAACTCGTCGATGCTTCTAAAGATATTTTACATAAAGCGATTCACAATATAAAAGGCGGCGTTCGTATTTCTGATATTGGTTTTTTAATTGAGACAGAAGCAAAAAGACGCGGTTACAAAGTAATTAAAAACCTAACGGGACACGGAGTAGGGAGAAGTCTTCATGAAGCGCCACATGAAATTGCGAATTACAGAGATCGTTTTAATCAAACTAGATTTAAGAAGAATTCTGTTGTAGCAATTGAAACGTTTATTTCTACCGCTTCTACATATGCTGAAACCCTAAAAGATGGTTGGACAATGGTTGGAAATAAAGGCGGATTCATGGCACAACACGAACATACCATTGTTGTAACTGAAGGAAAACCCATTATCTTGACAGAAATGAATGAAATTTGGAATTAAGAAAAACATAAAATAAAAGCTCCATTAGAAATAATGGAGCTTTTGTGTTTTTAAACAGATTTATTCTGTTTATTAAATTCGTTAACTAAATTTTTATTTGCTTCAATTATCTTACTTGGATGTATCATATTTGGGTTGAATATAAAATCGTAATTCACGTCTTTTGGTTTAAACTTATTTACTCCAAAAGCTACACTATTGGGCGGAATATCTTTTGTGATAATAGAACCAGCGCCAATAACAGAATTCTCTCCAATTACTACTGGACCCAAAATTTTAGCTCCATCGGCAATTACAACATTTTTAGCAACAATAGGGCTTCCAACATTTTCCCATTCTTTACTAATTTTATTATACTTCAAATTGGCTCCGATAGAAACGTTTTGAAAAATTACTACATTTTCGCAAATTTTAGAAGCAACAATTGTACACCCGCGTCCGTGATGCGCAAACAAGACACTCTTGTCCATTTCAGCGCAATTGATTTCACAGCAATAGAGTTTTTCTAATAAATTGCCAGCAATCAGTTTTAAAAACCTATTTTTTGAATGACAGTTTATTTTAACTAATGTATTAAACATATTATTTTCCAGCTTTGGGAATAACTTCTAACTCATAATCCATAACTCACAACTCAATTAAGGTTCCCAAAGTTCAATTTTATTGCCTTCTGTGTCCATTATATGAACAAATTTTCCGTAATCGTACGTTTGAATGTCATCAAGAACAGTAACGCCGTTTGCTTTTAATTGCGTTACAAGTCCTTCAATATTTTGAACACGGTAATTGACCATAAAATCTTTCTTAGACGGAGAAAAATAGGCATCACCTTTCTTAAAAGGGCACCATTGCGTTGATTCGATTTGCTCTGGATTTTCAAGATTTCGAGACTCAAAACTTGCAGAACCCCAATCGTTTATTTCCAATCCTAAATTTTTAGCATACCAATCTTTTGTTTCTTTCGGATTGTCAAGAAAAAAGAAAATTCCGCCAATTCCAGTGACTTTTGGCGTAATTTCATTTGAATTATTTTCCATATAATTAGTTATTTAAGATTGTTTAATCAATGTCATTTTTAAGTCTAAGGTATTAAAAATATTCATTGCGTTTTCCTTTTTTATTCTTTTGATTTATCTTTACATCAAAGCTTTTGCACTAAAATATAGCATTTATGAAAACGGAAAGAATTTACAAAATACTATTTTCTAGCGTATATCCTTTATACATTCAAAAAGTCGAAAAAAAGGGGAGAACCAAAGAAGAATTAGATATCGTAATCAAATGGCTTACAGGATATAGCGACGATCAAATTAAAGTACAAATTGAAAAGAAAGTAGATTTTCAAACCTTCTTTGCTGAAGCTCCAGAAATCAATCCGAATGCGTCTAAAATTACTGGAGTTATCTGCGGATATCGAGTAGAGGATATTGAAGATCCATTAATCCAAAAGATGCGATATCTGGACAAATTGATTGATGAAATCGCCAAAGGCAAAAAAATGGAAAAGATTTTAAGAGAATAAAAAAGACCTTCAAAAGTACTTGAAGGTCTTTAATTTTTTAAACTCTCAACAAACCGCGAAAACCTCTCGCGGCATAATAAGAATCAGCTCCATTATGATATACAAAAACAGTATTATATCTGAAATCGGAAAATATTGCACCTCCCAATTTTCGTATTTCTGGCGGAGTTAAAATCCAGCTCGAAGTTTTAGCATCAAATTTTCCTAGCTTTTGCAGTTCTTTATATTGTTCTTCGTTTAAAATTTCAATTCCCATTTCTTGTGCCATATTGATAGCGCTGTCGGCGGGTTTGTGTTCTTTTCTTTTTTCTAGCGCCTCATGATCGTAACAAATGCTTCTGCGACCTTTAGGACTCTCAGCCGAACAGTCTACAAAAAGATATTCATCTGTTTTTTTATCATAACCAATAACATCCGGTTCGCCTTCCGTTCTTTCCATTTCGTCAAGAGACCACAATTTTAAAGGACTAGCTTTTAATTTTGCTTCTATTTTTGCCCAATCCAGATTCTCATGTCTACTTTTATTTTTCTCAAAGCGTTTTTCAAGAATGCTCAAAAGTTCTTCTTGCTCGTTTGCTGTCAATTGCTTTTTCATGATTTGAGTTTTTTAGTTAGAGTTGCATTTTCTGTTTTCTGGTCTGAAATACCAAGAAACTACAGTTAAAACAATTAATAATACAGGTCCAAAAAGTGTTGAAGCCTCATCTTTTATAGCCAAATGCGAAACTACAGCTCCAGACATTGCAAAAAAGAAGCCTGCATATGCCCATTCTTTCAATAAACCAAATTTAGGAATCAAAATTGCGATAACGCCCAAAAGTTTCCAAACCCCTAAAAGCGTTAAAAAGTATAGAGGATAGCCTAAACGCTGTATCATTTCGGCCTCTTCTTTCATTGGTATAAGTTGTACAATACCGGTAGCCGTCATTCCTAAAGCCAGCCAAAGTGTAGCAATCCAATAAATAATTCTATTACGTTTTGTCATGATTATTTTATTTTAGTTACAATTTCTTCTAGTCTATTATGTGCCATATTCAAACCTTGAGCAAAAGGCAGTTTCAATTGCGTCGCTCTATGTTCGATCGATTTGTAAATAATCTGCATCGTTAATTTACTCGTGTCATCTGTTAGTTTTTCGAATTCAAGAAACTCCAACTGAGGCGCAAAATTGATATTTTCCATCTCAAAAGTGCGCACTATCTTTTGGTTGGGAACAAAATCATGAATAACACCATTGGCTTTAAAAACTACATTTCCATTAGCATCGCTTGTCTCAAACTCCCAGCCGCCGTATTTTTTATTTTCGAGTCTCAAAACTTTTGTTCCCATCCATTGCGCTACAATTTCAGGATCTTCATAAGCTTTAAATAATAATGCTACAGGCAAATCAAATTCTCTTGTAATTACGAGGTCGTGCCTGTCATCTTCAGCATGAATTTTGGTTTTCTTTTCCATGGTTTTATTTTTTGTAGTTTTTCATAATTGATTCTAACTTATTAAAACGATCATCCCACATTTTTCTAAAGGGTTCGATGAATTTGTCAATTTCTTTCATTTTTTCAGGATTTAAATGATAATAAATTTCTCTTCCGTTTTGTGTCTGATGCAATAATTCGCATTCGTTTAGAATTTGAATATGCTTTGAAATCGTCTGTCTTGACGAATTAAAATTCTCGGCAATTGCCCCAGGAGTCATTGCCTGAATAGCAACTAAACTTAAAATAGCTCTTCGAGTAGGATCGGCTATTGCTTGAAAAACGTCTCTTCTAATTTCCATTGCGCAGTTATTTGACTGCAAATATAATGAAGTCATTTGACTGCACAATATTTTTTTAAGTTTTTTTCAAAAAGAAAACCTTCAAACTTTTCAATTTGAAGGTTTTACGTATGCTTTTCATTAAGATTAATCTAAACCAGCAAACTGAAAAGGTTTTGTTTCTTTGAAGTTTAGAAGAGAATCGCCCGCATAGTTTTCATTATTGGCGAGACTCAATTTCTTGATTTTTCCTTTTTCGCTAAAATCAATTTTACTGAATTCGACCCAAATAACATTCGGATTTAAAACATTGTCAAAATAATAAACCAAGTTTTTCTGGTCAGCTACCGTTCTCCAACGCGTAGAGGAGATATTAGGTTCAGTTTCAGACGAAATCCCAAGAGGAACAGAACAGTTTCGAATTACACCAAAAACACTAGCCAAGGCCGTTCTTGTATTATCAGTCTTTGGGATTGCATCAATATAATAGGAAGCTCGTACAAAGCGATCTGCTGCACGGTTCGTTCCTGGAAGCATGATTGTGCCTGGAATTCCTTTCCAATACGCATTTATAGCCAATTGCTGGTCAAAAATCGGAGAATTGGTCATTGTCACATACTTTCTATCATGATGAATAACCAGTTTGCCATTTATATATTCAAAAATGGCATTGTCTCCACTAGAATCGGAAATAGATAAATGGACCGTAGCAAAAATATTGGTTCCTGGAATGTGTGAAGAGGCAATTACAAAATCGTTTTTTTCTAATGCCGATACTGTTTCTGCAACAGTCGAAAAATTATCCAAAACATATTGAAGCCATAAAGAAACAGCCAAACCTTTTACTTTTCCGTTTTTCTCAAATGCAGGATATTGCGATTCTACCAGCCACAAAAGATTCCCTACAAGTCCTTTTTCGTTCATTCCATCAGAAGAAGCAATATCCCAAGAACTCGTAATGACACTTCCGTATTTGGATTTCCATTTAATAGAACTCGTTCCAGCTTCTCCAGCTCTTTCAATTCCGCGAGGAAAAATCCATAAATTGGCAGGAATTTCTCCACGCCAATCCATTGAACGTGCTGTAATAATTGTTCCGTTCAAACCTTCGTAAACAACTCTTGTACAAGGAAGAACAGTTTCGGTTATTAATAAAGTAAATGCAAGTAGGGCGGGAAAAATTCTGTTTTTTGGCTTCATAAAATTTTTAATTTTAATTAAACGTTTAATTTGAATTTCATCAGTTTTTACTGCAATTTACGGAAATTTTAATTCAATATTTTGAATATCAAATTAATACTAAAAGAAAAGCGCCAAGAGAATTCTTAGCGCTAATTTTTTTGATTCTAAAGTGAAATACTTTTTTCGATATTAATTTGTTCCAAAAACGACTGATCGTGCGAAATCACAATTAAAGTGCCTTGGTATTCATTGATGGCCGCAGTAAGGATTTCGATATTTTGAATGTCCAAATTGTTTGTTGGCTCATCTAGAATGATAATTTCTGATGCTTCGTCGCTAATCGTTAGACAGCACAGCATTAAACGCATTCTTTCGCCACCGCTTAACGCATTACAAGGCTTGTCCCAATCATTTCTAGAAAATAAAAAACGATTTAATCTCATTTTGATATCGTGTTCTTCCAAACCAGAATCGTTAAAAATCTCAGCTTGCTCATAAATTTTCAAGTTTTGATTTAATAAAGAATAATCCTGATCAATATAAATTGCTTTTTTTGCTAAAGAAGTAATTTGCCCTTTTATTGGATTCAACTCGCCCAGAATAATTTTAATTAAAGTAGTTTTTCCCGAACCATTTAATCCCTTTATTACCAAGCGATCACCAGACAGAATTTCAAAACTTAGATTTTCATTCCAAAGATCTTTCTCGCCATAACTATAATTGATTTCTGAAGCTTTAAAAAGGGTTTTTCCCTTAAGAAAAGAAGTGTTATTAAAACCAAATTTCATTTGATCTATAGCGGGAAGCGACGAACGCAGGTTTCTTAAATCTTCAGAAATGCCGCTTATTTTTTCCCCATGAACATCCTTGATCTTTGAACTGCTTTTTTCGGCTTTATTTCGAAGCGTATTCATCATAATTCTAGCAACACCCGATTTTTCCTGTTTCTTTTTTCCTCTCGAATCTAATTTGTTTTGGCGTTCGATACTTTCTCGTTCTTTTTCTTTCGCTTTTTTCAATGCCTTTTCTTTGCTCTGAACGTCTTGTTCTAAAGCATTATTTTCTACTTTTTTCTGTTCGCTGTAAAAATCATAACCGCCACCATAGACCAAAATTTCATTTTTTGTCATTTCTAAAGTCTTATTCAGAACATTAAGCAAAGTTCTGTCGTGGCTTACAATTAAAAGCGTGATTGAGGCCGATTTGATAAAATCGTACAATAATGTTCTTGCCGCAAAATCCAAATGATTACTAGGTTCGTCCAATAAAACCAAATCGGGTTCATGAATCATGATTCCAGCCAGAAATACTTTTGTTTTTTGTCCGCCGCTTAAGGTTTCCATTTTCTGGTTCAAATCCAGATCATGCAATTGCCAATAGGAGAGAGCTTCATTACAGCGTTCTTCAATTGTCCAATCATCATCCAGTAATTGAAGATTTTCTTCGGTTACTACACCTTCAAGTATTTCTTTAAGTGAAGCTATTTTTTCCTTTATTTGTAAAGCTTCAGCAATCGTCAAGTTGTTAAACTGACCGAATAATTGCGGAACAAAATAAGGTTTAGAATCTTGAATGATTTGCCCTGAAAAGGGTTGTAATTCGCCAGCAATAATTTTTAATAAGGTTGATTTTCCGACACCATTATTTCCGACCAAAGCGGTTTTGTCGTGATTATTTAGCGTAAAGCCAATGTTTTGAAACAGCATGTCTTTATTCTCATGCTGATAAGAGATATTTTGAAGAATAAGCATAATTCCTTTCTTTTATAGATAAATATTCTAGCCATCACAAAATCGTGATCGCTTACTCAATTTTCCTGAAAGAAATTATTTTTCACATACAGCACTGCTTATTTAAGAAATGCAAAGATATTTATTTTAGTTTTAAAAATCAAAAAACCATTCTTTACAATTGTAGTGAATGGTTTTTTGTATCAAATTACAAGGTAATTTGTATTCTAAATTTTATCAAATGTTAGTTTGGCTTCTTTGGTATCTAAAATTAATTTATCATCTGTGATCGTGCTTTCACAAACATATGGTGTTCCAACTTCGTCTTTAATAACAAGTTTTTTACCTTTTTGGCTTAACGCGTAAGTTCCGTCTGTGATTTCACGAAGCAAATATCCAGTAACATGCCCGTCTTCAGTAAAAGTAAGCATCCCATTGGTTAAAATTGCATTTTTTGTAGAATCAGAAACGGTTTCTTTTGGTTCTACAGCACTAACTTTCCATGAATTCACAAGCTTGTCTCTTTTACGATGACATGAAACAATTAATACAACGACAGCAATGGCAATTACGAGGGTAAATAATTTTGAGTTTTTCATGATTTTGTGATTAAAAGTTAAACAGGAAAAAGTTACAAAAAAAAATAACATTAAAATATTCGTAATCAAATATTTATAAAGATTTTTTTTACTTCTAAAAATGAATTGCTTTTAATACAGAAAGTCTTTGTTTTCGGGACTTTTACTGATAACCAGTTGGTTACGAGTTAACGATTAAAATCGTCTTAATTGGACAAACTGACTTTTAGAGGCTACTAATTAAGTGTTAAAGCTCCTAAAATTTCCTCGTACATGAATGGACCTCCAGGATAAGTTGCGGTATAATCCAGATTCATCCAAACCTGTCCGCGCTCGTCTATGTGATAGTGTAGTTTTTTGCCGTAGCTTTCTTTTACAAAAAGAACGTTTTTGATTAAATAATTGACTTTTTCTAGATCAATCATCGAACCAATTAAAATTTCGGGATAAATGTGCCCTTTGGTATGAATAAGGCGAGGAGTTCCGCCAATAGAGCGCACGGCAGCAGCCATCAAAATAGAGTGATCATCGCAATCGCCTGAGAAATACTCAAGTGATTCGCTGGCGGTTGCGATATAATCACCGTCTTTTGGATCGTTTACATAATTCCATCTGCCGTTTATTTCTTTAAAAACAGCAAAACACTGAATTATGGTACGATAATCTGAATAGCCTCTAATGCCTTTAAAATGCTTTGTAGTTGCCATAATAGCAAAGTTTCGCACTTTAGGATTTTGATATTCAATAGCATTTAAAATCTTTGATTTATTAGGAAATGGAAGCAGTTTTGCCACAATAATATCCTGCGGATACGGATTGTCTGACATGGTGTAAATCATAGAATTGTAATCTTCAGAGATTTCGTTAAAACCATAATTTCCAATTACCGATCCGTAAAATAGAATCAACAAATAAACTGCAACACACAGAATAATAATTGTTCTAAGATACATCAGAAGAAAAAACACAGTTGCAAAAACAAAAATAAAGATGAATACACGATCTAGATTGAATGCCCATTCTAAATCGATCAAATTTTGATGCAGTATGATGAAAATCGGTATTGTGATCAAAAGACTCAACAGCGAAATAATAATCCTATCCCACGGCGATTTCACCTGTAGTTTGGATTTTAAATGAGGTAAGTCAATTTTAGGGAATTTCATCATACGAATCAAAAAGCAGTATTTACAATGCTTTTACTGTTTCTACAAAAATACTTTTTTTATCAATAATTCCCAGATCAAATAATTGATTTTGAATTTTATTAAAAGATTTTTCTGTCAAATTTTTCTGTGACCACTGAGTCAGTTTCAACCATTCTTTAATATCCTCTGCTTTTTGATTAAACAGTTTAGATAATTTCTTGTCAATTTCTGGGATTTCTTTAAAATCAACCGTTGTTTTGTTGATGATTTTAAGAATCGTTTCTACTGCTTTTGCATTCTTTTTTAAGAACTCATCGCGTCCTACAATAATAAATGAAGGCCAAGGAGTAGGGCAGTCGTCAATTCTTCTAAAAACACCTTTATCTACAAGTGGTTTAGTCATAAAACGTTCCCACATAAAATAATCGGCTTTTTTATTCGTCAAAGCATCAACAGCACCATCTATAGTATTTACAATTTCAAATTCAAGATCGTCCATTTCCCAGCCTTGCTCATTTGCATTTACATAAGCCATTAATTGCGATCCCGATCCTAATCTCGAAATAGCTGCTTTTTTGTTTTTAAGATCTTTCAACGTCTGAAAATCAGATTTTGCATCAACGTGAATTCCCCAAATTAAAGGAGATTGTACGTAAACCTGAACAATTTTGCTCGGATTTCCAGCTGAAATATCTTTTAGAATTCCTTCGGTTAAAATAACAGCAAGATCTGTTTCTCCGTCCCGAAGCATTTGGCACATTTTCCCGGTTCCCTCGGGTACATTTGTCCATTGTAAATCGATGTTCTCTTCTTCAAATTCGCCGTTTTCGATACATAGATGCCACGGCAAATTGAAGTGTTCCGGAACACCCGCAATTTTGACAGTTTTCATTTATTTTAAGTTTAAGTTAAGTTGCTTGGTATGCGTATGCGTAATCTTATGGTTAAATTTGGTTAGTTTCTTTGTTCGTCAAAATTGTTTCAACACATACAAACATGGCTATGTTTTAAAGTTTGGTTTTTCTATTATTTTAAAAGCTATGTCTTACGTGTTCAAGTTAAATTTTATTTTTAATTTTTTAATAAATCTGCTCTGTGCTTTTCTGAAAGACAAGGTTCTGCAAATTCAATAATGTCTTGTGATTCATATTCGTTCAAAAGGCTTCTTACCAAAGAATAATCAATGTCTTTGGTAATTTCTGCTGCAAAAAATGTTTCATTTAATCCTTCAGACAGACAATTTAGCGCTTTTAATTTCTCCCGAATGATTTCTTTATCAAAACCCTTTTCTAAAACCGCAACCTGAATAATTGAGTTTCCAGAATTCTGAATCGTTTTTCTATGCATAAAACGTTCTTCTGTTTCGTCATATTCTGCATAAAAAATGTCATCCGTAGCAATCAAAGGTCCAAAGAACGGAATATTATCCAATTTAAAAAGTCCTTTTTCTAGATCTACAATTTCTGCCCACATGGTTTCAGACACTACTTCATCTAGATAATCACTATAGTATTTAAATAATATTTTCTTATGAGTTTCCTGTTCCATTATTCAATTTCGCTAATTACAGCTTTTAAAGGTGATATTACAATTCTATAGCCATCTGGATCCTGAATCATTTTTCCGTTTTCATTCCAAAACGGATTCAGCGAAGGTATAACTGCAATATTCTGTTGCGTTAATTTATTTACTAATTTATCATAATCTGCAATAGTTTTAGGATATAATACCATTGCGTCATCTTCATCAAAAGTATGTTTGGCCGTGACTTTAGATTGCGTAAACTCAAAATGCCAGTCTAAGCCTGGTTTTCCAATAAAAACGCCATCATAATTATTATGATTTTCAAATCCGCCCAATCGTTCAAACCCGAGTATATCCACATAAAAATTCTCCATTTTTTCTAAATCATTCGTATGTCGTGCCAATCGTAAAAACATAAATGCTATGATTTTATTTGATTAATATGATGTTCTAAATGCTCTACATAATCGGTCATCAGAAACCTTAAATCAATTACAGATTCATCGCTTAAAATGATTTTATAATCTAAAGTATTTTTGTCAACAGATTTCATGATTCTAACAATCTGATTATTTAATGAAAACCACAACTGAGTTAGTTCCTTAATATCTGTTTTCTGATACTGATTTAAATTTACTAATTCGATCTGATTATACGGTCTGTGACGATATGGTTTTTCCGAATAATTAATCTCTGTAAAACGTACCAGATTATGGATTGCAGAATCTACCAAATGACCTAAAACCTCTTTCTTAGACCATTTACCAGGATTTTTTGCGTCTAAAGTTTCATTCTGTATTGTTGGAATATAATTTACATTCTCATTCAATAACTGTTCAAATTTGAGAATAACACTTTCCATCAAGATGTTAATTAGTTTCCTGCTAATTTATTTAATGTATAAGCAATTAGTTCATCTACTGCTTTATACGGATCTTCACTGAAAGTTCCGCTAGCACGATTTGCAATAATAGCATTAAGCGATAAAGCATTGTGACCTAGTAGAGCCGAAAGCCCGTAAATTGCCGCTGTTTCCATTTCTAAATTAGTGATTTTAGTTTCATTAAAACTAAAATTATCCATTTTGTTATTCAATTCTTCATCTTGAATATTCAAACGTAAAACTCTTCCTTGAGGACCGTAAAATCCTCCAGCTGTTGCCGTAATTCCTTTAAAAATTTTATCTGATTCTATTAGTTTTTCTAATTTTTCAGAACATTGCGTTACGTAAGGTTTTCCTTTTTTTGGATCCCAGTTCGTATGTGCTACAAATGCATCTTCAATTTCGGTAATAGAAACATCGTCAATTAAATAGGAGCGAAGCATATTGTCTAATCCCAACCCAAATTTTGACATTACAAAGCTATCAACTGGAATATCTTCCTGCAAAGAACCCGAAGTTCCAATTCTGATAATATTTAAAGAAGTCAATTTTTCTTTTGGCTGACGCGTTTTCAGATCAATATTTACTAACGCATCCAATTCGTTTAGTACAATATCAATGTTATCAGGGCCAATTCCTGTAGAAACTACCGAAATTCTCTTTCCTTTATAAATACCTGTTTGTGTTTTAAATTCTCTTTTTTGAGCAGAATGTTCGATTGAATCGAAAAATTGAGTGATTTTTTCTACTCTATTTTGGTCACCAACAAAAATAATGTCGTGCGCTATATGTTCAGGACGAAGGTTTAAATGGTAAACGCTTCCGTCAGGATTTAGTATTAATTCTGATGATTGAATCATTTTTTTTTAAGTTTCTAAGGTTCTATTTTTTAAATTTCAATTTTTAAATTCCAAATTCCAAGACCTAATTTTTGATTTTCATTTTTAAATCTAGAAAATTTGGAATTTGGATTTTATTTTTTGGAATTTTATCCTCCTACACGTTTGGTTTTGAATCCTTTTTCTTTTAGGATTGCCATAATTTTATCTCTATAATCGCCTTGAATTATAATCGAATCGTCTTTAAAAGTTCCTCCAACGCTCAATTTGGTTTTAATTTCTTTGGCCAAGATTTTAAAATCTTCATCAGAGCCTTCATAACCTTCAATTATAGTAGTTGGTTTTCCTTTTCTTTTTTCAAATTTACAAATCATTGGCTCTTTCTGAACATAAAGAACGTGTTCTTGTTCTTCAACTTGTTCAGGTTCATTCGATTCTAGGTGATCTGGAAATAAGTTTTTTAATTGATCTTTAAAGTCCATATTTTTTTATTCTAAAAATAAATTTCAAGCATAAAGATATTTA
>NZ_MRCM01000019.1 GCF_002303885.1 Flavobacterium sp. ACN2
ATTGGTTCTAGAATCTCTTTTTCAAATAATTTTATCTTTTTATATTTTTCTATGGAAAACCAACTAAAATCATCATTTGTTTTATTATCAATATGGTACAAATAAAAACTTGTATAACTAAGATTTTCATCTGACATATTCCATAATTTTCCAATATAATTTATTTTTTTATCTCCGTCAATAATTTGAATTTTCATTGTAATTTTTGCATATCCCTCATTTTCAATAGTATCTTTAAAAGATAGATTCTTAGATTTATTACAAATACTTTTTAATTCCTTTTCAAAATTTTCTGTTGTTGTTTTAAATTCATAACCTTCTATTTTTTCCAATCCCCCAGCTCCATGGGAATATAAATAGCCTAAACCAAAAATTAGTAGATTGTAAATTATAACTATAGCTAAAAAACTTATCATTAAATATTTTAAAACTTTATTCATATCAATATAATTTTGTTTTTTTCCCTTTAATATCTACTGGATTTATAATATCATCTATTGTTATGTTTACAAAATCATCTAATTTATCTAAAAGCCTTTGTTTCTCTGGTGTAATTTCTTTACCAATTTCAAGAATTTTGCTTCGTACAAGTAATGTAAATAAATTATCAATATTTTTAGCTCTTTTAAAAGTTTCTTTAGAAATCGGGTTTAAAGTATAAGGATCTATTAACTTTTCGGCATACATCTTTTTAATCTTTCTCGAGCCTCTTACTAAATGAATATCTGCTTCAATAGTCCTTACATCCTTTGTAGCGCCATTTATTCCTGTTGCCCCAACCTTATCATATCCCTTATCATGTGCTCTTGCTGCTGCATCTGTCAAATCTTGAGGTTCTTTACTGTAGTCATCTGTTCCATCTAATTTTTTAGGATTATTTGGTCCTATATAAATACTTCCCATCATATTTAATGTAAATTTATCAAAACTTAAATATATCTTTTTAGGATTGATAATCATTGTTAAAGTTCCTACAGCCCCGTACCAGTTATTATCTTTCTTCTCATTTCCTTGAGTATATGATTGATATGTTTCATCCCACTGCCAGCTACCGTTAGATTTTTCTTGTACGTAAATCCAAAAACGTTTTTTAATTTTTTGCCATGTTGCAAAATCATAATTTGGAGAAGTAAATAAATCAATAACCCTTCCTGTATCATCTTTTATAACAATTCTATCTCCTCCTCCAAAGACATCTACTTTTCCTAAATTAAAATAGGAATCTGGTGTCAAATCATCATAATCATAATCATTTTGTTCATAATCATTTTGTTCATAATTCGAGATATCAATTAAAATAGAAGATAATAATTCCCCCTCCTTATCATTTTGAAACAAATACAACTTAAATTTTGGATCATTAATTTGTTTCCAGTCATTATGCCATAAATTTACGCCATTCCCTTTATCCATCAAGAAATCTGTTTTTCCTTGTTCAGTTTTATTTGTAAATGGATGCTCAAGACCAAAAATTCCATGTCCTAATTCATGGCTAACTATTTTAGGACTTGAGTTAGAAAAAACATAACCAAATTGTCCATTAAGAGCCATAAATCCTTGTACATCTGGATTGCTTGCGGGTAAATCGGAGTAAACCAAATAATAAGTATCTGTTTTATAATTATTAGAGTTTTTTATAAGCCCATTTATAGTTTTTTCTTCCACCGTATAAGTATCAAAAAAATCACTATTACCAACTTCTATTTTTCCATCAGCATCAGCATAATCTATTTTTGAAGTTCTTGAAATGTTCAATTTTACACCAACTTTTTCATAAATAGCTGCAATATCTTTTTCTGCTGTTGACGGAATCTGAGCTTCTTTGTTCAAAGGCACTAATAATACATTTACTTCTTTTGGCGAAATATGAACCATCATAAAAGCGCCAATTACTTTCCACTTATCTCCTTGTTTGATAGTGGCTAATATTTGTTCTTCGGCGTAAGCTAGTTTCCCTTTTACGGTTAAAGTGAAGGTTTTGTCTTTTAGAACAAAATCAATTTTACCACCACTTTCAGTTTTAAAAACAATACTGTCTAGTTTTATAGTAGTATCAGTAAGATTTACTGTTGCTAAAAGGGTGTCTGAATTTCCGTTTATAACTGCTTTGTAAGGCAGCACCGCATTTCCTGCTTTTTTGTATAACTTTTCTAGAAACGTAGATTTAGTATCAGGCATTACATCAAATGCATATTTACTTATAGCTCCATTTTTTAAATCTTCATTGTTTGAAAAAACAATACTGATTCCTTTGGCTGTAAACTCCGTTACCTGACCATTTTTATCGACTCCATCTGTATTGGCTGGTGTTGATTTTCCACCAATTGCAGGTTCTGTAGGTATATTACTTCCGTTTCCGTCTTTGTCTACGTTATAAATATTTCCTGAACTATCGGTAATTACAGTGTCTTTTCCTCCTGGAATTGTTACCTGTTCTCCATTTTTACCATTTACTACTATATTACCATTGGCATCAACGACAATTTTATCAATCTCAAACGGAACTTCTTCTTTTATTTTTCCGCTTGCTCCTTCGCCTGTAAAATCTTCTACGTTGGCAACATTTTTCCAATCGGGGTTATAGCTGGTTTCAACAATACCGTTAATTAATTGATAATCGGTATTGATTGTAATATTATTAAACTCAACCGCAATTTTAGTATCTGCGAGATAAGGAACAATAATATAACCTCGTCCTGAATAAGGACTATTTTCTCCTTTTAATTCTAAAACTGTTACAGGGAAATCACCTGCGGTGAAAGTTTCGGTCTGAATTAAATTGGTAAGCGGTTTCTGATTTTGTATATTAATATTAGGGATAATTCCGCAATTGTAAGCAGGAACTCCATTAGCTTGTGTAGGCGTTGTAAAGGTGCTAATCGCTGAATAAGTAAACGACTGAATACCTTCGGTTGCAGGATCACAACTTGAACCTACTCTAAACTGATAGGTTACTCCAGGCTCTAGATTGGTGATTAAACTTTGTGTGTTTAAACTATTGGTTGAGAACCATTGTGCGTTGCGTACATCCTGTTTATTATATTGAAGCTGATATTTGGTATGATCGGGGATTCCTTGCCAAGTTATTTTAACGCTGGTTGGGCTTTGGGCTTCACTTAATAAAAAAGTAGGCGCTGCACAGGATGCTGTATATTTAAACGAATAGATTTCGCTGTAACCATCATTTTTAAATATGGCATTCTCTGAAAGCCCTGTAGTTGATATGGCTCTCACACGCCAAGCATAACGCATTCCTGGTGTGAGGATTGGCATACTCAAATTATACAACATAGCAGTGCTAAAAACTGTTTCTTCGTATAAAAGCGGCGACATTTGAAATGCAAACTGCGGATCGAGTGTTGGATCGATAAGCTGTTTTAATTCGAACTTATACGATACATTGGTTGCGTTCATCTGGCGCGGTGTCCAGGTGAACATTATGTTTGGAAAGTCACTTGCCGCGATTTGTTCGTTTTTTTGCGGTGTGTTTAAAAGGGGTGGATCGTTTAATAAGAGATAGATACTGGCACAGCTTTTTTGGGATATTTTTTGATTGGTGATGTAATCATACATTTCGAAACAAAAATCATACATTCCGTCGGGCAGTGGATTGGCGTATTGCAATGGTGTTATCCCTTGTAAATTTTCTAATCTGAATAAAGCGGAAATATCAGTATTGGTCAGGGTTTGAAATTCACCTCCGTTTATAAAAATAGGTCTTTGTCCTGTTATATAATCGCTGCTTCTTATATTGACTCCGTTGCCTTGTATGTACAATTTTAAGCGTACTTGTCTTTGCGATATGGTAATATCAGTAGGGTTTATCAGCAATTGAAATTTGGTATCCATACTAGTTGCGTAGTCAGATATTTTTACACTGTACGGACTTTTAAAAACTGGAGTTAATTGAACTGGGTATAATTGGGCGTAGACATTCCCCCATCCCCCGAAGGGGGAACATTGGGTAATTAGAATAAGTAAGAATGTATATTTTAAAAGCTTTTTCATTTTTAGTAGATGATAATTTTTTTAACAAGGGTCTGCTGTTCTGTTTCTAATACCAAAAGGTACATTCCGGATTGCAGCGAAGTATTAAAATCTACTTCGTAGTTTTTCCTGCCAGAATCTTTTTTCTGCATAGTAAATTCTCCTGTGGTAGAAAATAATCTTAAATTAACTGCACTACTGTTCTCTAAATTTATAATGGCTTTAAAGTTTCCGCTGCTCGGATTTGGTGTTACGATAAAATCTATAATAAATTTTGGCGTGCTGCCTGCATTTGGCAATGTACTTCTCTGTTCTACCGTAATATTTTTATTGTATACGGCGAAGCATTCTCCTTGCGTTTGCTGTAATCCTATCGTATAAGTGCCAAGTTCATTAAATTTAAGTGTAATGTATTTTTCTTTTTGCTCGACCGTTTTTACTCCTTCCGGAATTATCCATTTTGTACTTTCGCCAAAAGGATCACTGGTATTAACGAGAATAACTTCTTCGTCCAGATAGGCCTGAGAACTTAATAAGAATTCAGAACTAATAATTGCCTGACTTGTTTTTATTACGATTTCATCTTCGCCAATACATCCAAGGGCTGATGTTACTTTTACACGATACGTTCCTGCTTTGGCTACACTAACTTTTGCCTGGTTTGAGGTAAAGCCATTTGTAGACGTCCAGCTGTATTGGGCATTTTGATCTGCAATCGTTGCATCAAGATCTAAAACCTGATCCTTACACAAGGTTCTGTCTTTTCCTAAATCGACTATAATTGGGTTTGGATCTTTTAAAACAAATCTCTTTTTATACACGCAGCAGTCTGGACAGCTAATGGTTACCTCATAATTACCTGCCGTAAGATTATTTAAATCTTTGGTAGTCGCGCCTGTATTCCATAAATAAGTATAAGGCAAATTTCCTCCCGTAACATTCAGTTGTATTGCGCCGTCATTGCCACTATAGCACGTTGGATTTTTTACTGTTTCAGTCGTAAAAATTCCTTTAGGATCCC
Organism: Flavobacterium sp. ACN2; assembly: GCF_002303885.1. Lineage (GTDB taxonomy): Bacteria > Bacteroidota > Bacteroidia > Flavobacteriales > Flavobacteriaceae > Flavobacterium. The sequence continues at coordinate 5,009 of NZ_MRCM01000019.1, forward strand.
CAACAAAAATGCTTCCCTGCACTACACATCCTTTTGCGTCTGTAACCAGTACAAAATAATTATTTGTAGTAATATTTTCTATTTTTGAGGCTGTTTCTCCATTGGTCCACTCGTATGTATAAGGCGCCGTTCCTCCCGAGACATGTGCTTCTGCCCAGCCGTCATCTCCATTGTTACAGCTGGCATTGAGTTTTGTAAGCGCTAAATTTAGTTTTGCAGGCTGTCCGACGTATTGAACTGCATCTGTCTCTTTTACTAAAATATTATTGGTATACGTGCCTAATTTTATTCCGTTCGCATCTTCGATATTCAAGGCGTATGTTCCTTCTGAAATATTGTTGAGTGTTTCAGTTTCTTCATTCCAGATTTTCCAGGAACCGTCGGTTTGCTTTTTCTTCCAGGTATAGAAATAAGGCAATCCTTTATTTTTTTCTGGCAGTAACTGGATTCCTCCTTTTACATGTGCAGTTAAAATTCCGTCCTGCGATTCATCTCTTTGATTATCCTGGGGATTACTATCGGTTTCATCTCCAAATTCATTACTTACGTTACAAGAAATTGTTCTTACGATCTCGAAAGTAACTTCAAGCGGATCTGGTTCTTCTAGAGTAATAACAGAATTTGAAATATTACAGCTAGATTTATTTGTTGCTGCATCATAATTGGCATCATGCACGTTTAGTGTATAAGTTTCTTCCGGAAGTCCGTTTAAAGAAATTGTGTAAGTATCATTATTAAAACTGGCAACAGCTGCCTGTACAATTCCTTTGCTGTTTTTCCATTCATACCAATAGGTATTATCAGCAGAAATTGTTCCTCCTGTAACTTCTGCTACGATTCTTCCGTTTGTTGCTTTGTAAAAACTTGGATTTAAAACTTCAGTATATTTTATTTTCAAAGGCGCTTTTGGTTCTGTAATCGTAACGCTTTCTTGTGTTGTACATCCTTTTGCGTCTGTAATAAATACCCTATATTCTCCTGCTTTCAGAATAGTATTTTTATCCGTTTCTATATCATTAGACCATTTATAATCATACGGAGGTGTTCCGCCCGTAACATTTGCTGTTGCCCACCCATCGTTTCCGTTATTACAAAAAACGTCACCTTTGGTTATGGTTACTGCTAATTTTGGCGGCTCCTGCATCAACTGGGTTGCATCAATTTCCTGTACTAACTGATTATTTAAATAAGTCCCTAATACAATTCCATTTCCGTCTATTAAGTTCAGTGCATAATTACCATGCGAAAGGTTTGAGGCGGTTTCTCCTGTAATATCAGATAAAGGCATCCAAGATCCATCAGCTTGCTGTTTTTTCCAATAAAAATAATAGGGCAAACCATTATTTACAGAAGATAATAACGGAGTTCCACCTGTAACATGAGCAGTTAAAATACCATCTTGTGATTCGTCACGCTGTCCGTCTTTTGGAGCTGTATCTTTATCATTTCCAAATTCATTATTCACATTACATGAAATAGATCGAACAATTTCAAAAACAACTTTTAGAGGATCAGGTTCAGTTAGCTTTACTTCTGATTCTAAAACTGAACAATTAATAATCTGATTCTCTCCTTCATTATAGTTTTTGTCTTTTATCGTTAGTAAATACTTATCGGCTGGAATACCGTTTAAGATAATGGTATAAATCCCGTCTTTTATTTCAGCAGTTGCGGTTTGAACATTTCCTGCCGAATTTTTCCATTCATAAAAATAAGTGCTATCATTGTTAGGTGTTCCCCCTGTGATCTCAGCAACAATTTTTCCATTTGTTGCTCCTGCAAAAGTAGGTGCCGTAATTTCCTTATAATCAATTAATACAGCAGATTGAGGCTCTTTTATTACAATACTTCCTTTTATAAAACAGCCTTTTTCATCTGTAATTTCAACAAAATATTCTCCTGCTATTAATTGTGATATTTCATTTTTGTTTATAATTCCATCCTTAACATTGTACCATGTATAAGTATATGGAGCTGTTCCTCCAGTTACATTTGCTTTTGCCCAGCCGTTATTACCTTCATGACAGGAAACATTAATTGAGTCAAATAGTAAATTTAGTTTTACAGGCTCTGCAATTTCTTTCGTTGTAGGAATTGAGGTAACTAAAGCTGTCATATTGTAAGTTCCCTGCTCTATATTATTGGCATCTATAACATTTACTGCGTAATTTCCTTTTGAAAGATTTTGAGCTGTGTTTGAAGTCTGATCGTCTAAAGCATCCCAAACATTTGTATTGGAATTTAATTTTGACCAAACATATTGATAAGGAGGAGTTCCTCCCACAACTGTAGCCGTTAAAATACCGTCTAAGAATTTATCTAATTCTGTATCAGCATTTTCTGTGTTACAAGAAATAGATTGGGTTTCTACTAAGGTTATTACAATGGGTTCTGGCTGAGTTAAAATTTGAGAAGACTCTATAATAGAACAATTCGTTTTATTGATTGCTGCTTCATAATTTTTATCTGTTACTGTCAATTTATATTCTCCAGCGGGAGCATTCTCTAATGAAATTGTAAAGGTTTTATCAGCCGCATTATATTGGGTAGTTCCTGTAAGTTCTTCTCCAGTTGTTTTTACCCACTTATAGTCGTATTTTTTGTCGTCTTTTATTGTACCGCCGCTTATAGAGGCAGTAATTTTACCATTGAAAGCTCCACTAAAAGTTGGATTTTGTTTAAAAGTATAATTTAGGGCTAATGGTGATAATGGTTCTGAGATGGTTGCTTCGATAATTTTTTCTTCTCCCAGTTCAATTTTTCCTTCAACTACAGTTTGAATTCTGGCAATACAGCCATTCATATCTTTTACTTTTATTTTGTATATACCAGGTGTTAGACCTTTTATTGTATGAGGCTTATTATTTGGAAAAGATATCCAGCTGGCTCCATTGTCTACTGAATAAGAATCATTACCTAATACATTTCGGGTTCCTCCGGTTGGGGTGATTGTAATTAAGCCATTTTGTGCACCATAACATAAAATATTAGAGCTGGTTAGGGTGAAATCTAGTGGCTGTGTTTTTTTTATCTCAAACTCCAGTGGGTGTGTTATTGTGGAAGAGTACAGTACCGCAGTATCATAAAATCCATTAAGTTGCAAATAATATTTTCCCGGCTGTAAATTTAAAATTTCAAAGGAATCATCTTCTTTTAAAACAATATCGATATAATTTTTAATCTCATCGCCTTTATCTTTATTGGTCAGGGTAACGTTTAATTTTTCATTTGAAAATAAAGATAAAGGTCTGTCAAATTTAATTTGAAGAGAACTATCCTCACCGTCATAACACTTGGCATCTGAAGCTTTATAAGATGTAACATTAGGAGCCGATTTTAAGTATGTAAAAGAGATAGCGTTGGAATTGTTGCTTTGATACTGAGCTATAAATTCAGGGCTTATATCTCCAACTTTATTAGCATCATTAACATCCTTAGTATAGTTAATTGAACACTGGTTGAGACAATGAAGCTTAGTAATCACATCTTTTATATTATAACATACCTTACTGCATAAGTCTCGTTTTTGAGTCGCATATGCAACTGCATTTTTATAAGCTTCTCTCCTTTTATACCCCAATGCTAATTCATTACCTGCATTGCAATCCATGTTTACCCAAATAGAAACCGTTTTCCCAAAATCAGCTTCTGTTAAAAAATCCTCACCTTTAATGTTTAAAATTGCTTGATTGTTATAAGTAGCTGGTATGTCTTTTTCTGCTCCCCCTCCTACTTGATATTTCCAATTATAATGGTTCGAATCTAAATTATCAGGCAAAACAATTTTTATATTTTCTGAATCTGCCAAATATAAAGGATCTGATGAGTTATTAATTTTAATATAAGGTTTGGAAGTAATTGTTAACTGTAGCAATTCACTGCCTGCATCAGCTTGATATGAAGAAAAACATTTATTATTAATTTTTACTTGATCATAATTATTATTCGGTCCACCATTACAAGAACCAAAACCAGTTTCCCATCTAACTATTTTAAAAAACTCTAAATTTACAATTGGATTACTCTTAGTGTAAGTTTGTTCAAAATTTAGATCAGAATAAATCATTCTTCCTTCAAATATAAAAAAAGATGTTCCATCTAATCTAGTAGCTTTTATATGTTTAAGTCCATCAATATCACCACATGCATTATTGTCCCTATCTTGATAACCTATAATATTTAAATTATATTTAGCGTCGCCAGTTAAATTTACCTGAGCAAACCCAAATCCTGAAACTAATAAAAAAACCAATAAGTAAATCTTCTTCATATGCTTAATAAACAACGGTTATAACTTCTTCTTTTGCAGGGCTGTTACTTTGTAAACTTGGAACTAAGTGATATTCATATTCCAGGTTTATTTTTAAATTTTTATCTTCCAGAGTAAAAACATCACCATTTAGTTCTCTCCATAAGGTTGGAGGATTTCCTTTTATATTTTTGTAAACACTTAAGCAGGTAACCTTAACTTTGGTTTTACTATAATCCCATGTTATGGTTATTTTTTTGTTTTCGCGATCGGGCACTCCTTGTAAAAATGAAATTATTTTTATTGGAGTAAAATCTAAAATCTGTACGGTTATGATTGAGTGATCTAATGATGACCAAAGATTACTTCTGTCTTTAGCTTGAATAGCATATTGGTACGTTTTTTTGTTATCTACCCTATCATCAATAAACTCCTGAATCGTGTCGTTAATTTGTTTAATTTCCAGCCACTTTTCCTGTCCTTTTTCTCTTCGTCTTAAACTATAACCTATAACATCCTCGCTATAACTACGTATCCATTTTAAATATACTTTGCCGTTCTTGTTATCGTAATCTTTAAAAATTGGCGCAGCCGGCGGAATTTTATCCGGTTTATCTAAAACCAATATATCAGATGGTTCAGAAATATTAAAGCGCATATCTTCGGCAGCAATTCTGTAATAAACTTTGCTGTTTGTCATTTTCAGGCTCACGCTGTCTTTAAAAGTCGTACCTTCATAAGATTTATGATAAATATCTACAAATTCCTCGTCTGGGTTATTTGCCTTTAATATGCGGTAGCCGCGTAAATCTTTTTCCTGATTTGGCTTCCATTTTAATTTTACCGTTCCAAGACTATCAATTACACCTTCTAACCCAATTGGTTTTGCGGGCGGAATAGAATCTACTGGTTGCACCAGCATACTTTGAGAAGTTAATCGCTGATTATTTTTACCTACAACAGATATGGTAAAATAATTGGATGGAAATAAATTTTCTTTATAATTTAGTTTTCGCTCTGATGGAGGGATTATTTTAGAAACAACTTTGTAAGGGCCTTTATCGTTATCTGCCAAATTTATTTCGTACCCTTGAATAAAACTTTCTGATTCTTTGGGATAATCCCATTCGAGATTCACTTCATTTGAGTTAATAATATTATAATCAATTAATCTAGCTGAAGTAACAATCGCTGCTATTCCAGTGGCAGTAATTGGTTTTGTCATTTCACCTTTTTCTCCAAATGAGGTTATACCATACAATCTGTAGTGATACATTTTATCGTTGACACTAAGTGTATCCACATAATACATGTTTTTTGACGGATGATCTTCCTTATCATTTAAATTGACAAGAGCTGTATTTGATATTGGTGTGTAATTTATTCCGTCAGAAGATTTTTCAACCATAAAAGAGGTATAAATTCTTTTGAAGGTTTCGTAATCCCAAGAAAGCATTACTTTTTTATCATCAGGGATAGCAATAAAATCTGTTGGTGCTGGTAAAGCTGTATAATCTTTTAGACCAATAACATATGATGATTCTTTTACTTTTGGAGTTTCAAATACACTTACCTGATAAGCATATACTTCATTCTTTTTCACATTGGTATCAACAAACCCCCAGCCTGCTTTTAAAGCACCTTCAAAACTCATATCAGCTGCATACAAAGCAAATGTAAAACGTTGATCAAGCTCATCTGCCATACTTACAATTTTAGATAGTTCTCCCTCTTTTGCTCCTGTTACTTCAAAACTTTCACCATATATCGATTGCGCTATAATAGCCGCGTTATTGTCTTTTTGCACCATATCTAACCATGAATCTAATGGTTCTGGAACTAATGCTTTTGGCGTAAGGAGTATTTTTTCAAGTTTGGCTAAAATTATACCATCTCGCAATACCGTAGTTCTTGTTATTACGAATCCTTTATTATTTGCTTTCTGCCATTCTATAGGAGAATTGATCGCCCAGCGAAGCAAGATTTTATCTTTTTGGGCTCTCGCATTGACCATGACTGTCGGACGCTTAGCTTGAGAGTATGATAATGATATAAATAATAAAAATAAAAAAAGAAGTATTTTTCTTGCCATTGTGCATTGTTACTATATCAAAAAAATCAAATACCCCATTAAAAACGAGGCATTTGATTTTTTTTAATTATGAGTTATATTTAATAAGTGTATTGAGTAGTTTGTGTTGAAATTGAACTACCACTTTGATACCTCTCTACCTTTTCAGTTGGATAATTGTTTGTATCGTATTTATAACTATAGGTTATTATACTTGTACGAATAATATCTCCTGTTCCTGAAGTACCAGTTATTTTAACCACATTATTAGCTGTTGTTTCATCATCTAATAACAAACTCAGACCGGTAACATTTTTGAAAGGATAATTTTTAGTATCATACTCATATATATATAAACTTTCAGAACCATAGTAAGAAACTTCAAGTTTTACAAAATTACCATCTTTAAATGTGTACTTTCCAGCAGCTCCATATTCTTCTTCCGCACCTGTTGCAACAGTACCTCTAAACTGGTCATAAGTAACAGTTCCATCAGTATTATGTGTGTATTTAGTTTTATAGTAGAATTTAGAATTAGTATTTTTTTCAACACTAGTAGCTAGTTTTCCATTAGTATAACTATACTCAGTTGTTAAATCAAGTTTGCCTGAAGCGTCAATTTCTTCAATCTTTGTAATAAAATCTCCTGTATAAGTATACTTAGACAGTAATCCATCTTCTGTCATACTAACAATTTTATTTCCATTATACTCATAATTTCTAGTTGAAGAACTTCCGTCAATATCTATATCAATTATTTTTTTTACTAAAATGGAAGAAGCCGGATCTGATGAATTATTATCATCTTTTGAGCAAGAGGTGAAGGCTAATAAACTAGCGACGAATAAGTAAAGTAATTTCTTCATAGTTTTCATTTAAATTAATAAACAAAAAAATGAATTTTAACACTATAATTAGTCCAGAATAAGCCATATAAATATCATTATAAGACTTTTTTTACAATTTAATTAAAACTCAAGAGAAACCTAATTTACTAAACTCATCACTCAACTCCTCTTATAACAACAAGTAAAATTCAATATATTACTTACAAATAAAAATTCTAAGAATAAAATTCTAAATGAGTTTTTATAGTTGTTAACAGATATGCATTTACCTCTAAAAGCTTCTTCTGGAATATTACCTTGCAAAAACATTATGGACAAATTGTATTATAAATAGGAAAATATTCTACTAAAAGAACTTATAAGGTGAGTTCTGCCTTCCAAATTTTAAGATAGTAAAAATTGAAGCCTTAATTAATATCTCTTACTTGCAATTATTTCTTATTCACATATAATTTTGCCAATTAAAAAAAACAACAAATAACCAACTCATATAATAGATACACGTCTTTAACACATTTAAACCCAATAATCAATCTACTATAAGCCTGCTTATTAGACATTTGATAATTAATTAAAGCATTTCAAAATCATTTATTTAAATAGATATTCCCTATCTTTACATCATAATGATTTAATAAGTTGAAAGTTAAGTGACCCTATAGGTGACCCTTACTTAAATAATATATCGCAATCCTTTTATTTATTGGAATTGACATAAAATCAGCGGTACCTCTTCCTCTGCCAGATGAAGTTTCAAAAGAAACTAAATAAGTAAAAAGCCTTTGAACATAAATGTTTAAAGGCTTTTTTATTGTGTTTAATTTAAGAATATTATCAGACGACATAACTTGTTTTTAATCACAAAGGAAACTGACGGCTCCTAATAATGCTGCCACTTCGTTGTCATTTGAAATGGAAACTTGAATTTCAGAACCAGATTCCTGAATTGTTTTGTTAAATGAAGACAAAAACAAATCGCTTGCATTGGCAATTTTTCCGCCAATAATAATATGATCTGCTGTAAAGTTGGTAATCCACGGAATTGCAACTGTTGCTAAATCCTCTCCCATTCTTTCAAATACCTGAATAGCCTTCTGATCTCCATTTTTCGCTAAATTATAAAGTTCTAAACCATTATTAAGATCGCTACCGCTTAAAGATTTGTAATGTGATAAAAGACCTCTAACTGAAACATAATCTTCTGCAATTCCATCTTTATAAGACAGATTGTATATTTCGCCATCAGTGGGAACAGAACTTCCTGAACTGATTGATGTTCCTTTATCAATGAAACAAGCTCCCAATCCTGTTCCTAATGTTACGGCCATTACTTTTTTAGAAAGATTTTCCTGCTGTTTAAAAACTTCTCCTTTTCCAAAACAAACAGCGTCATTTTCAAAAAGAACTGGAAAATCTGCAGGAAAATCTAGAGTTTCCAAAAGCAATTCTCGAATGTTTAATCCGTAAAAATGTTCGTATTTCGACTGATCTTTAATCCAGCAAATTCCGTTTTTATAATCAAAAGGTCCAGGCATGCAAATTGCAATTCCTGTAATATCTTTAATCTTAGAATTTTCTATTGCGGTGCTGATTACTTTTTTCCAAATGCTCATAACCTGATCTGCTGGCATATTTGAATCGAAAGATTCTTTACAAAGCGAAAAGTCAAGAACTTTCATTTCTGCTTTATCAATAACCGCAGCTGTAATATGCGTTCCTCCTATATCCAGCCCAATGGCGTGTGATGTATTCATTTTTAATTATTTAGCTTTAGTACTAGATATTTTTGTCTTTTAAAATTTGAGGATAATGAATACTGGTATGTACAATCATTTCGCCAAATAATGTATTCGCCCAAGCAAACCATTTACGGGTAAATTTGGTTACATCGTCTTTATGAAATGATTCGTGCATAAATCCTGTATCAGCGTTTGTTTTAATCAAATTACTTATACAGGCTTTTATTTCTTTTTCGTCTACACTTGTAATGGCTCTCAAAACAATACTCATAGGCCAGATCGTATCTACTCCTGTATGCGGACCGCCAATACCTTCGCCCGCTTTTCCTTTATAGAAAAACGGATTATTCTCAGACAGCACCACTTTTCGTGTATTTAGATATAAAGGATCATTTGGAGCGATAGCGCCTAAATACGGCAATGATAATAAAGACGGCACATTAGCATCATCCATCATGTGGAAACTGCCGTATCCGTTTACTTCAAAAGCTATAATTTTTCCGAATTTCGGGTGATTGATAATTCCGTGTTCATTAAGTCCTTTTTGAACCTCATCTCTCAGTTTTGTGGCTTTCGCAACCAAATCATTGTCTTTTAAAGCTGGAAGAGAGAAAATTTCAATCAGATAGCCCAATATTTCAATAGCAAACATATTACTCGGAATCAGATAACCGAATAAAGTAGAATCGTCGCTTGGTCTGAAAGTCGAAACAATCAATCCGCAAGGTTTTACAGGATAGCCATAACCGCCTAACGGAACTCCATCTGTAGCCCAAGCCGTCTGACGCTGAAAACTATACGGTCCGCCTTTGCCATCCATTCGCTGCTGTTCTTTAAAAGTCTGAAGAATTAAAAGCATGGCTTCTTTCCATTTGGCATCAAATAAACTGATGTCTCCTGTTTCCTTCCAATATCCGTGTGCTAATCGAACCGGATAACACAAACTGTCAATTTCCCATTTTCTTTCGTGAATTCCGGGCTGCATTTTAGTAAGGTCATTTTTCCATTCGCTTTCCTTCGTAAAATCTTTATAAAAAGCATTCGCATACGGATCCAGCAGAATACATTTCGCTTGACGATTAATTACACCTTTTACCAGTTCTGCTAGTTTCGGATCTTCTTTTACAAACGGAATATAAGGCCAAATCTGCGCCGTACTGTCTCTAAGCCACATGGCATCAATATCTCCTGTAATTACATACGTATCTGGTTTGCCGTCAATAATTTCAAAATCGACTGTAGTATCTAATGTGTTAGGGAAACAGTTTTCGAATATCCATGCCAATTCAGGATTGCCGATTTGTTTTTTAATACGTACGATAGCGGCTTCAATTGCTTTACTCGTAAATTTTCTTTCCGCAACAGGAGGTCTTTTAGAAACAAAATCTTTTAGCGGAAAGGGAAAAGTATCTGAATTAAATCCGAAAGCTTCTGTTTGAAGTGCCAGTAATCCTGCTGAAAAAATGCCTGCATTTCTTATAAATTTTCTACGTGACTGCATATATTTTTATTTTGAAGTTGAATAAGAATATGGGAATGATTCCTTTGTTGTGCCTCTTTTAAAATTAGGAGAACTTGTCATATCAAAATTTAATTCGCCTCCTTTCAATACATCAAAATGATTGATGTAATTTTTAGTATGAAGAGCATTATTCCATTTTAATTCGTTTACATATTTGTTGGTTTCTGAATTATTAGGCGCATTGATAATAAGCTGTTTTCCGTTTTCTAACTGCAAAGTGGCTTTCTTAAACAGAGGCGCTCCCAAAACATATTCTTCTGTTCCTGGGCAAACCGGATAGAATCCCATGGCTGAGAAAATATACCAAGCAGAAGTTTGTCCGTTGTCTTCATCTCCACAATAACCGTCTGGAGTTGGTTTGTACAAACGATCCATGATTTCTCTTGACCAATATTGTGTTTTCCAAGGTTCACCGGCATAATTGTACAGATAAATCATGTGCTGAATTGGCTGGTTTCCGTGCGCGTATTGCCCCATATTCATAATCTGCATTTCGCGGATTTCATGAATAACAGCACCATAATAACTGTCATCAAAAATTGGAGGTGTGGTAAATACAGCGTCTAATTTTGCTGTGAAATTTTTCTCTCCGCCCATCAAATCAATCAAACCCTGAATGTCGTGAAAAACACTCCAGCTATAATGCCAGCTGTTTCCTTCGGTAAAAGCATCTCCCCATTTAAACGGATTAAAATTGGCTGGAAAACTGCCGTCTTTATTTCGTCCGCTCATTAATCCTATTTCTGGATTGTAGAGTTTTTTGTAATTCAGCATTCGTTTTTCATACAGACTGATTTCTTTTTTCGGGCGATTTAATGCTTTTGCCAGTTTCCAGATTGTAAAATCATCGTAAGCATATTCAAGCGTTCTGGCTGCATTTTCATTGATTTTCACATCATACGGAACATATCCTAAAGTATTGTAGTACTGAACTCCTTTTCTACCAACAGCTTCCAGAGGCCCTTCATTATTGGCTCCATGCAATAAAGCTTCGTACAAAGTATTGATGTCATAACCGCGTAATCCTTTCATATAAGCATCAGAAACTACAGAAGCAGAATTATTTCCGACCATTACGTTTCTAAATCCTGGGCTTGACCATTCTGGCAGAAATCCGCCTTCTTTATAATCATTGATCAATCCTTCCTGCATTTCTTTATTTATAGAAGGATAAACCAGATTTAACAAAGGGTATAAAGCACGGAAAGTATCCCAAAATCCAGTTCCTGCGTACATGTAACCTGAAAGGACTTTTCCGTTGTACGGACTATAGTGCACAATTTTTCCGTCTTTATCAATTTCATATTGTTTTTGAGGAAAACAGACTGTACGGTACAAACAAGAATAAAAAGTCCTTAACTGATCTATATTGTTGTCTTCCACAGCAATTTTTCCTAGAACTTTATTCCATTCTGCTTTAGATTGCGTAACTGTTTCTTCAAAAGTTGCTGTGCCTAATTCGTTTTTCAGATTCAGCTCTGCTTGTTCTGGACTTATAAAAGAGGATGCCACTCTAACATTTACTTTTTCTCCTTTTTTGGTTTGAAACCCGATAACTGCGCCTACATGATTTCCTTCTGCTTCTAATTTATCAGCAGTCAAAACTTTATCAATCCAAGTTGAATTGGTTAAGAACTTTTTATCAAATACGAGAACAAAATAGTTCTTGAAATTTTGAGGCACTCCCCCGCTGTTTCGCGTTGTATAGCCGATTATTTTATTTTCTAAAGGGATTATTTTGATATAAGAACCTTTATCAAAAGCATCGATTACAATAGAAGATTTTTCGTTTTCTGGAAATGTAATCTGAAAATGCGCAGCTCTTTCTGTTGTCGTAATTTCGGTTGTCACATCATGATCAGCCAAATAAACACTGTAATAATATGGTTTTGAAACCTCCGCTTTATGGCTGAACCAGCTCGCGCGCTCGTCTTCGGCGAAAGCCAATTTACCAGTAACTGGCATAATCGAAAACTGACCGTAATCGTTCATCCAAGGTGACGGCTGATGCGTCTGCTTAAACCCTCTGATTTTTTCTGCAGTATAAGTGTATGCCCATCCGTCGCCCATTTTTCCGGTTTGTGGCGTCCAGAAATTCATTCCCCATGGTCTGCAGATTGCGGGATACGTATTCCCGTTAGAAAGATTATGCAAAGACTGCGTTCCCATTAACGGATTTACATATTCTACTGGCTCTTTAACTTGCGCATTTATAGAAATGCAGCAGTGTATTAATCCAAAAAAAATTAAACTTTTTATTTTCATATTCTTGTGATTTGTCAAATGTGAAGTGTGAAATGTGAAATGTGATATGTCCAATTACTTTTTGCATTTTACATCTCACATTTTACCTTTTAACTACAACGGTCTATCTTCTTTCTTAACTCCAAATGTCATTGACGGTTTGCTTCCCATATATAATTTCAGCTCTCCTCCTTTTACAATCATTTCTTGTGTGATGTATGATTTTGTATAAGGTTTTCCGTTATATTCTACTTTTTGGATATAGATGTTTGAAGCGCTGTTATTAACCGCATTTATCGTAAACGAAATGTCTTTTTTATGATGGATAACGGCTGAATTTACCAACGGACTTCCCAGAACATAAATTCCATTTGCAGGATTTACTGAATAGAATCCCATAGAAGACAAAATGTACCAAGCCGACATCTGCCCTAAATCTTCATTACCGCATAATCCGTCTGGTTTTGTTGAGTAGAATTTATCGTCGATTTCTCGAATTAATTTTGCTGTTTTCCAAGGCTGCCCTACATAAGCATACAAATACGGAATATGATGATTTGGCTCGTTTCCATGAGCGTACTGCCCTATTAAACCGCTAATGTCTGGCGAAACATCCTCTCCTTCTACTTTATCAGTAAGCAGGAAAAGTGAATCCAATTTTGCGATAAATTTATCTTCGCTACCAAATAAATCAATTAAACCGTACGGATCTTGAGGAACCAGCCAAGTATACTGCCATGCATTTCCCTCTACATAATCGTCTTTGCGATGCGCCGAAGAAAGCGGATTAAATGGCGTTCTCCAATTTCCGTTTGTTAATTTACCACGCATAAAAGTGGTTTCTTTATCAAAATACTGTTTGTATAAATTGGCTCTTTTGGTAAAATAATTATAATCGTCTGTTTTGTTTAAAGATTTTGCCATCAAAGCGATGCAGTAATCATCGATTGCATATTCTAAAGCATTTCCAACAGATTCCAATAATTTATCTGCAGGAATATATTCTAGTTTTTGAACATAATCCATTCCGTCACGGGTTTGCATTGCCGTTTTTTTGATGGCTTCGTAGGCTAAATTGACATCATAATCACGATATCCTTTTAAGTAAGCATCAACGATAACGGCTATGGAATGGTTTCCGTTCATAGTATTGGTTTCGTTGCCCATTAAATGCCAAACGGGCAATCTACCTTGTTGCTGATAAATCGCTAAAAATGATTTTACAATATCATTGATTTTTTCAGGCTGAGTAATAGTGTATAATGGATGTAATCCGCGGTAAGTATCCCAAAGTGAAAAAGTAGTGTAATTGGTAAAATTGGCTTTTTCGTAAACCTTTTTATCAGTTCCTAGATAATCTCCATTCACATCATTAAAAATGGAAGGCGCAAACATGGTGTGATACAATGAAGTATAGAAAACTTTCATTGTTTTTTCATCTGCTTTTATCTGAACTTTATTAAGCTCTTTGTTCCATTTTGAATCTGCTAATTTTACGACATCTTCAAAATCCCAATTCGGAATTTCTGCTTTTATATTAGCAGATGCATTTTCTGTACTAACTGGAGAAATCCCAACTTTTACCAGAATTTGTTTGCTTTTTAAGGCTTTAAAATCTAAAACCGCTTTTATTTTTAAGCCCTCGCCTTCTGTTCCTTTAACCACAGCGGTACTGTCATAAACCATCATATTTGTGATCGGCTCAGAGAATTCCATTGCAAAATAAATGCGCTGGTCTGCCGCCCATCCTGTCGAATAACGGTAACCTTCTATTTTGGTTTCGCTAATTTTTTTAATGAAAGTTTTTACCGGTCTGTCCCAGCCAATTCCGTCAGCAAGATCGATTAAAATGTGTGAATCGTCTGTGTTCTCAAAAGTGTATTTATGAAAACCAACTCTTTCACTGGCCGTTAATTCGGCTTTGATTTTATATTTATCCAATAAAACGCTGTAATATCCTGGTTTTACCACTTCGTTTTTATGAGAGAAATACGAACCGTAACCGTTTACCATATCTTCTTTTGTTCCTTTGGTCAAACCAACTTTTCCGCTGACAGGAAGCACCAAAATATCATTTAAATCTCCAATTCCAGTTCCGCTTAGATGCGTATGTGTAAAACCTAAAATGGTATTGCTGGCATAGTTGTAACCGCTGCACCAATCCCATCCTTCAAAAATATTTACAGGTCCCAACTGCACCGCTCCAAAAGGAACATTTGCGCCTACAAATACGTGGCCATGCCCTGCCGAACCAATAAGCGGATCGACATATTGCGTATAATTTGTATCGGTTTGTTTTGTCTTTTTTTGCTGTGAAATTATCGGATTGGCAAAAAGTAAGCCTAAAGCCAAAAAACCGCTAAATAGTATTCTCATATATTTTTATTTTTCGATTGCGCATTGTTTAAAATGATTGACGCAAATATTTTTTAATTTCTGTGTGTTAGACGCATTGCATCTCTACGGTCAATTTATAGAACATTATGATAAAAAATGAACCGTAATTTTCATAAGCAGACGCACTGCGGTGCGTCTCTACGAAAAACCTTTGTCCCTTTGTATCTTTGTTACTTTGAAACTCTACTCGTACCTCTTTAAAACCTCAAACAAAGAATAAATCTTAATCTCAGGTTTTGTTATTTTCCCTTCAAACGAAATTGTTTTTTCTTCTCCTGCCTTTAGATCAAAATAATTATCGCTCCATTTTCCATTATACCCTTTCATGGAAATGCAAATGTATTTTGCCATTTTCTGAGCTTTTACAATTACGCTATTTCCTTTTATCTTCCAGCTTATTTTTGGGTCTTCTAATGCTAGATCTTTCGGATGTGTAAAATCGGTTTCTGGTTTAATGTCGTCTCTGTATGCTTCTTTTATGGCGTACCAAGCTGCTTTTGGCTGTCGGTTAATATAATCGGTAATACTCCAGCTTGCTACAGGCCAACAATCGTTTAATTGCCAGACTAGAGTTCCCATGTTATAAGGCGCTTTCGAGCGATGAATTCCGACAATATTTTTGATTGCATAATAATGCAGACATTGGCTCAAGTAGGCATAATTTTCTAGATTCATCTTTTTAATTTTAGAGGCATCGATGAAATATTTACCTAAATAGGTATCTAATTTCTCAAAACCTTTGCCGGCCTTTAAATGTACTTTTAGTATATCTGAATATAAGTGGCGGTCTTCTGGAGAAGTAAAACTTTCAACTGAAGTATAATTCGGTAAAGACAGCATTCCGTATTCGCTCACAAAACGTCCTGTTTTTTTCTGAACGGCTTCGATATCTTCCAATCCCCACCAAATTCCCCAATAGTGGCTGTCTCCTTCAGTTACACTTTTTGCTTTTGACCAATGGTGTAAAGGCGAAGAACTTAAATACGGACGTTTATCATCGACTTCTTTTACCCATTTCGGAATACTGTCATGAAATAAACGCCTATAATCTTTCCACAAACGGATTGAATCTTGTTTTGAAATTTTGAAACTTTTCATCCAGCCCCAATTTTTAAAAGCCTCATCGGATTCGTTGTTTCCGCACCATAAAACGATGCTTGGATGATGACGCAGCCTCTTAACCTGATACTGAACTTCTTTTTTTACATTATCAAAAAAAGCATCGTCTCCAGGAACCATTGTGCCCGCGAACATAAAATCCTGCCAGACATTTATTCCGTATTTATCGCATAAATCGTAGAAATAATCATCTTCGTAAATACCACCGCCCCAAACGCGAAGCATATTCATATTGGCTTCTTTGGCAGATAAAACTATTTTTTCATATTCTTTTTTATCTACTCTAGAAAGAAAAGCATCTGATGGAATGTAATTGGCTCCTTTCATATAAACAGGTTTTCCATCAATTTTAAAATAGAAAGATCTACCCAAGCTATCTGGCTCTTGTATTAATTCAATCTTTCGATTTAAAACATAAGGTTTCTCGGGATTTTTTTTGTCATAAGATTCTAATCTTGGTGTTTTCCATATTCCACAGGTTGTAAATTTTGGCCCCCAATCCCAACCAAAATGGTATTGTGCTTTACGTACATAGGCACGCGGATTGTCTGGAATTACAAATGGATAATCTTTTTTTGCCAGCGAGTCAACCACATTTTGTGCCGATTGAAATACGATTCTCAAATCATTATTTCCTGATTTCAAGACTTTTTTAACCTCAACACGCCATTGACGAAACATATTATCGGCTTTTAAAACCAGCTGATTGTTTACATAAACAGATGCATAAGTATCTAACCCGTCAAAAACTAAATCTGTATTTTTCTTTTTCAGCATATTTGCTGTAACCTGAAAAGTGGTTTTGTATTCCCAATTCTTGCGTTCTATCCATTGCAGTTTTTCTTCATTATCTCTGTAAAACGGATCTGGTATTAATTTGCTGTTTAGCAAATCGGTGTGAATTTCTCCAGGAACAGTCGCTGGGTACCATTTTTGCGTTTTCTCTTCACGGTAGGTCCAATTGTTTTTTAAATCAATCTGCTGTGCAAAGGCAATTGATGTAAAACCTACCCAAAATAGGCAAACGAAACAGTGAAGTTTTTTTTGATAATTCATTTTATGGAATACTATATTAATACCTTCTAAAATTAGTAAAAAGGTAACTAATTTGGCAGTTTAGAGAAGGAAAGAAATGACCAAGTTTATTCCTTCTCTTTAGAATCTATTCTTTGTTAGTAACTCTAAAATACAACTAGAAATATCTTCTTTACCACTGCCTTATGCTTTATTTTGATTTTGATAGGAATCGTTTTAAATTCAAATAATGAAACAAATTCTTAAATATCGCTTTTTGAAATCTTTAAAATACAGAAAGTAAATCCATCTTTTTCAGCAGAATCTCTCTTAGTTTGCTGCGAAAAAAAAGGTATTTGAATCTGTAAAGCAACTTCTCAAATTGCTTGATTTTTAGATCAATTTATTATATGATTTTAAAAACAAGCCGGGTATGCTCATTACCCGACTTATCTTAACTAACCAACCACTTTAAAAATTATTTGTCCCACCAGATTCTTGTGGTCATTAAATCTAAACCTTGACGTTGAATTGCTTCTTTATAATTAGCCTCGTTTGTAATAAGTTCGGACTGATCATAAATTAATCTTCTCGGGATTGTTCCTTTTGTGTCTCCCGTTGGATCATTCACAGGAACTAAAACTGGATAACCTGTTCTTCTGTATTCTGAGAATGCTTCAAAACCGTTGAATAATAAAACAATCCATTTTTGAGTAATAATCTGCTCGATTTTTTCTGCTTCTGTTCCTCCAGCTTTAAATGGATATGTAGTAATATAAGTGTTGTATTCTGCTGGTGAAACCAAAGGCACTTTATCTCCAAAAATTGCTAAAATATTCATAGCACCTCTTACTCCATTTTCATAATACGTTTGAGCAGATCCGCCAACGTTCCATCCTTTTACTGCCGCTTCTGCCAATAAAAACTGAACCTCAGCATAAGACATAATTAATGTTGGAGCATCTAAACGCAATACTGTTGAAGTATTTGGATCTGAGAAAAGCTTTTTATCTCCTCCTGGGAATTCTTTTGCATCATTTGCCAACCCTTGCTGACTTGCTGGGCTATTATCTCCTGTAGCTTCTAGTTTTGCATAAATTCTTAAACGAGGATCGTTTGTGTTTTTCAATAAATCGATGAAAGTTTTACTGAATTTAATATTAGATTCTCCTCCATTTAAATCATTTCTAACCCAAGAAGAGGTAATTGGATTTGTCTTAACCCCTGCAGGACCAGCATCATGCTTTAAAACCAAACTATCATCATTTGAAGTAAATACACCTTTAGCATAGGCTTTTTCTACAAATTCTTTTGCTTTTGCAGGATTTACTTTAGACAAACGCATTGCTACTCTTAACATTAAAGAATTTGCCAATTTCTTCCATCTTGCAACATCACTTTGGTAATACAAATCGGCATTTCCAACAAAAGGTTTTCCAGCATCTAGTGCCGTTCCAGCCTCGTCTAATTCTTTTAAAAGATCGTTGTAAATAGCTTCTTGCGTATCATATTTAGGAGAAAAAACGTTTCCGTTATATCCTTTTCCTGCTTCAAAATAAGGAACTTCACCGTAAGTGTCTGTTAGTTTTTGAAACAAGAAAACTTTCATGATTCTACAAGCCTGAATCATATTTGTATTCTCTGGCGCATCCTCGACTACAGATAATAATTGGAAAATCTGATTTAAACCTTTTCCGTAAGTTTCACCAAAAAGGGCAGCCGAATACTCCGAAGAGTAGGTGTATTTGGAACCTGGTCCTCCAAGTGAAGAAAATTGCTGTACAATTTGTGCTGCGTACAAGTTATTTCCTCTTGTATTAGAAAAATCCTGTCCGTCTACATAAATCTCTGCAAGTGTAAACATTGATTTTACAGCTGGATCTGTTAAGGCGTTCGGATTCTTATTCATTTCTTCGAATCCTTTATCGCATGAAGCTAATGTCAAAACACCAACAATTGCGACACAAAATATTTTGATATATCTATTTTTCATCTTTTTTAGAATTAGAATTTGACATTAAGTGCAAAACCATAGTTTCTTGTCAAAGGCATAGAAGCTCTTTCCATACCTTGCGCATTACTGTTTGAGTAATTTGACTCCGGATCGATGTTTGGAACTTTGTCATAAATAGTCCACAAATTATGAGCAGAAAATGCTAAACTAACAGACTGGAATGGTGTTTTTTGCAAATATGCTTTTGGAAAATTATAAGCAAATGAAATCGCTCTAAGCTTAACAAAATCAGCATCGTAAACAAAGTTTGATGTCACATCACTGTAGCTTCTCCAGTAATCGTATGCCGAAACTGTCGTGTTTACAGGATTTCCGTTAACATCTGTTCCGCTTACTGCAACTCCAGTTTCACGACCAGGAAGTGTAATTTCAGATAATCCATAACGTGTTCCTAACTGATTTGTAGCCGAATAGATTTCTCCTCCAAATTTAGCATCAACAAAAACAGAAAGAGTGAAATTTTTATAAGAGAAATCATTTGAAAGTCCCATAGATGTTGGCGCAACACCTTGTCCTGCAATGATTAAATTTCCTCTTAAGAATTTTCCGTTTGTATCTAATACAATGTTGCCATTTGCATCTCTTAAATAATCGTATGCTTTAATAACTCCAAAAGGCTGTCCTTTTTCTAAAACTACATTAGCTCTTCCGTCTCTGTTTCCTTCTAATGTTTTTGTTGTGATTTTATCTGAAAGATTTAAAACTTCACTATCATTGTAAGCAAAATTATAACCTACGTTCCAAGAGAAATTTTCTGTCTTAACTGCTTTTACATTAATAGCAAACTCCACCCCTTTGTTTAGGATTTCTCCAACATTGATTTTTGTTGTTCTATATCCTGAAGCTTGAGAAACATCGGCATCGGTAATATCATTTGTTGTTTTCTTGCTGTAGAAAGTCAAATCTGTACTTACTCTGTTGTTGAAAAATGTGTTCTCAAAACCAAACTCAATTGTACTTACATTGTATGGTTTTAGAGTTCTGTTCGGAATCGTTTCTCCATTTACCCCCAAAATTGGCTGTCCTAAAGAATCTGTCTGTCCGTCTGGCGTTGTATAAGTCAATGCTAAAGCATAAGCTTCTGGCAAAGCTCCTCCAACGTTACCCCAACCCGCTCTAATTTTACCATAAGAAATCCATTCAGGAAGACCGATAACTTCTGAGTAAATAAAACTTGAACTTACAGAAGGATAAAAAGTACTATTATTTGACGGATCTAAAGTCGAGAACCAGTCTTCACGTCCTGTTAAACTAAGAAACAAGTAGTCTTTGTATCCAAGATCTGCTGAATAGAAAAGAGAGTTTACTTCACTTTCAGAGAATAATTTTTCAGTCTTATCTGGCTGTGTATTTCCGTAGAAATATTTGAACGGAACAATGAAGTTATTTCCTTTCATCTTAATACCGCTATATCTGTTATGCTGACGGTTTGCTCCAATAAAAGCATCCAAAGAAAGGTCTTTAGCAATATCTCCTTTGTAGCCTAAAAAACCAGAAGCATTTACTTCAGAACGGGTTTCAATTCTGTTTTCGATAGATCCACCTGGGCTATAGTTTATTCCAGTAGGCTCAATTTCAGTATATTCATAATTAATATCATCAATACCAATAACAGCTTTAGCATAAATTTTATCTGTAATGTTATAATTTACTTTTGCAGATCCGATAAAACGTTTTCTAAGGTCGTCGTTTAAAGGAGATTTGGTAGCAAAATAAGGATTTGTATGGTATACGTTTGCTCCTAAAAAGTCTTCCTCTCCTCCATTCGCGTCATAAGGATTGCTTAACCATCTAATATCTGTTCCCGGAGTCATGAAAGTTGTTGGGAAAGATGGGTTTCTCGGCGAATCATTTAAATACGGACGGTTATGGCTTTTCTCAGAAATATACTGAGCATTACTTTCTATACTGATTCTTTTATTTGGAGCCGAATTTAAACTCAAAGCCACGTTGTTTCTACCAAAAGTAGTTTCTGGCAAAATAGATTCGTCTTTTGTATTTCCAAAAGATAATCTAAAGTTTGTTGATTCATTTCCGCCAGAAATTGCTAAAGTATTGCTGAAAGAATATCCAGTTCTGTAGAAATTCTCCACATTATCTTTTCCATAAGCTTGATAAGGTCTTGTCTTGCCATCAAGTGATAATGAAGGTGTTCCGTCATATTTATCTCCCCATGCAAAATAGTATGAATCTCTAAGTTCCTGTAAATTGTTAAATCTAGTTGGCACACCACTCGCATTTGGAGCACCAGCACCATATTGATCTTGCCATTTTAAAAGACTTGCAGGTGTGTTAAAAGAAGAATTGGTACTAAAATCTACTCCTATTCCTGTTCCGTTTTTACCTTTTTTAGTTGTAATTAAGATAACTCCATTTGATCCTCTATACCCGTAAAGAGCAGAAGCGGCACTACCTTTAAGCACAGACAGCGAAGCAATATCATCTGGATTAAAAGAAGACATACCATCTCCTTTATCAGCTCCACCCCACATTCCTGCATTTCCTTGCTGCGTATTGTCAATCGGGATTCCGTCCACCACATACAACGGCTGGTTCAATCCTGATGCAGAAGTCGCACCACGAATAACCACTCGGCTTGAACCTGATGGCCCTGTAACTGGAGCCGAAACGTTTACACCGGCAATTTTACCTTGCAAAGCATTTCCTAAATTGATTTCTTTATTTTTTGTCAGATCATCGCCTTTTAGTTCTCCTACAGCGTAACCTAAACTTTTCTTCTGTTTTTTAACTCCAAATGAAGTTACCACAACATCCTTTAATTCCTGAGTATTTTCGGCAAGTGTAACAGCAACTCTCGTTTCTTTTTCTTGTAATACAACTTGTTTTGACTGAAACCCTATAGAAGAAATATTAAGGGTAATTTTACCTTCTGGAACATTCATTTTAAATCGTCCTTCAGCATCTGTAACAGCGCTAAATGGTTTTCCTTGAACTTCGATTGATGCAGCAACAACTCCCTTGTTTTCTGCATCTGTAACTATGCCGGTTATTAATCGATTTTGCGCGGCAGCACTTAAACTGCTAAGCAATATCACTCCTAACACTGCTAATATTCGTCTCATAAGCTTTTTTGTTTGGTTATTGGTTTTGATTTCGTTTGTGTTTTGTTGTTACGTGTTTGTTTTAAATAATTAATAAAAATTGGTACTCTACTTTCAATTATAGCAACAAGAAGCCTTTGCAAGTCTTGCTGTTTTTGGTTTTTACTAAATCGTTTTAGTGAAATGGTCAAAAAAATTTTAAACTGATTCTCTTATTATTAAAGAGCCTTTTTTGAGAATTTTTTCAATTTTATAGTCTTCAAAGTTGGTCATCTGACTCATTAGCAATTGTATGGACTTGACCGCTATATCTTCTATGGGCTGAGCAATTACAGATATGGTGGGCGTATGCAGTTTGAAACTGTAGTGATCATCAAAACTGATCACCGAAATATCTTCTGGAATTTTATATTTTAAATATCTAAAAGCTTGTAATCCTGCAAGTCCGAGGTAATTTGCTAAAAAAAGAACGGCATCTATATCCTTATTTTTTTCAAAGAAATTTATAATGGCTTCTACTCTGCTTTGTTCACTTGCATGATAATCTAAATGAAGCGTATAATTTTCGTTATAAATTCCTTCTTCTTTTAACGCTTCTACATATCCTTTTTCTCGCAATTTCATCTGAATCATTCCAGACTCGTTGTTTACAACAGCAATATTTTTTCTTCCTTTATCAATCAAAAATTTGGTGGCGGAGTAAGATCCTTCGTAATTGTCCATTACCACATGACTTACTTTTTGATTGGCAAAATATCTGTCGATTAGCACCACCGGCTTTTGCAATTTTAAAAGTTGGCTGATTGTTTTTTCGAGATTTCGAGTCGGTGTAATAATAAAACCTTCAACATTTGCCTGTAAAAGACTCTGCACCAATTCTTCCGAACGATTGTTATCGTCTCCTGTGCTGCAATAAAAAACTCTATAGTTGATATTTTTTGCTTCGTCTTCGATCACTCTTGCCAAATCAGCAAAAAACTGATTGGATATATCTTCTACAATAAGTCCGATTGATCTTGTTTTTCCTGTTCGCAAACTGCTCGCAATCATGCTTGGTTTGTACTGCAGTTTTTGTGCTACATCCTGAACTTTTTTAATCACCGACGGACTAATAGCCATTTTTTCGCCTTTTCCATTGATAACAAAAGACACAGTAGAAATAGAAACTTCTGCCTGTTTAGCAATATCTCTAATTGTAATCTTTTTCATCTAGTAAAAAATTTATTGTTGAATATTTTAGTACATCACAAATATATGTAAGCAAAACTTACAAAAACGTTTTAGTAAAATTTTTTTTCAATAAATCTCTTTTTTATCAACAAAATAAAACGAAATATTCAGCAAATAAAGGATTTTGATTAGTTATTGTCATTTTGACTTTTAATGTAGATTTTGTAATTTTTATAAAGATTTAATTGCCTTTTGAGGTATTTATTAATCATTTTTCAGTGTTATTTTTCAAAAAAAAAGTTGAAAAAATCTAAAATTCTGTAAAAAGACTTTTTGAGAAAAAACCAGAACAAAACCTCAGCCAACTAAAACCAAGATGTCCTACGTAAGAAAAAAATCACTATTTTTAACTAACTTCATTTTTGCATTATGACCGATAAATCACAACTCTTAAGTTCCATCTTCAGGCATCTTGACGGCTTAGTTACTGCTCCTGTAGCAGTCGCACTTAAAAATAAATCTGTATTAGAATTTATCTTAGATAAAAAACAGACCTCAATAGCTGAACTTACTGCTGCTTTTAATGCCAACGAAGGATATCTGAATGTTGCTTTGAGAGTTTTAGCTTCTCAAGGATTTTTAGAATATGAAATTGATAATAAAACGCAGGTAATCACAATTGCTGTAAATGAGAAAACTGAAACTGCTTTTTCGCTGTTTCATCTCTACGAAGATGTTGTCGAATTACTTCAGTTATCTATACATTTTCATCCCCGTTTGTTTGAAGATACGCCGTTTGAAAAGCTCAATACTATTTTTGAAAAATATAAAAAAACATACGGAATTGAGTCTTCCAATGACCCTATAACTAAGAGCATTCAAGAGCAGATTTTAAAACATATTGAAGGTTACCTCATCGGACCAACTATTGTTAGATTGGCGATGAACGGAATGTTTCACAAGTATTTTATGGAAACTTCTTTTAGACCCGAAGAGTTTCATAAATCACCCGAAAATTTCAAAAAGATATTAGACTTTTTTGTGCATTTGGGCTGGTTTCTGGAGAAAAAAGGAAATTATCAATTTACCGAAGCCGGTTTATTTTTTGCTAAAAGAGCCAGCGCATATGGCGTTACAGTTTCTTATCTTCCGACATTTGCCAAAATTGAAGAATTAATTTTTGGCAATCCAGATGCTTTAAGAACTGCAGAAGGCAAAAACGAAATTCATGTCGATCGCGAAATGAATGTTTGGGGAAGCGGCGGCGCGCACGATACTTATTTTAAAGTGGTTGATGAAATTCTTATTAAACTTTTTAATCTTCCGATCGAAGAACAGCCTAAAGGAATTTTAGATATGGGATGCGGAAATGGCGCTTTTCTACAGCATATTTTTGAAGTAATCGACAGGCAAACTTTACGCGGAAAAATGCTCGATGAATATCCTTTATTTTTAGTCGGCGCCGATTACAATCAGACCGCTTTGAAAGTCACCAGAGCCAATCTGATAAATGCAGATATTTGGGCAAAAGTAATTTGGGGCGATATCGGACGTCCGGATTTACTGGCAGATGATCTGAAAGAAAACTATAATATTGATTTGAAAGATCTTCTAAATGTTAGGACTTTTCTAGATCATAATAGAATTTGGCAAGATCCGAAGCATAGTAACGAAAATAGAGTCAGTACCTCAACAGGTGCATTTGCTTACAGAGGAAAAAGAATTAGCAATAATCTGGTTGAAGATAATCTTTTGGAACATTTACAAAAATGGTCTCCTTATGTACGTAAATTTGGTCTGCTACTAATTGAACTTCATACTATAAACCCGAAACTTACGGCTAATAATTTAGGTCGAACTCCAGCAACAGCTTATGATGCCACTCATGGTTTTTCGGACCAATATATTGTTGAAATTGATGTTTTTAATGCCATTGC
This sequence comes from Flavobacterium sp. ACN2, assembly GCF_002303885.1. Lineage (GTDB taxonomy): Bacteria > Bacteroidota > Bacteroidia > Flavobacteriales > Flavobacteriaceae > Flavobacterium. The sequence goes on from NZ_MRCM01000019.1 coordinate 30,395, forward strand.
CGCAGAAGCCGGATTGTTTCCAGATCAATCTATTTTCAAGAGATTTCCAGATGCCGATACTGCAACGGTTAGCATTAATTTGTTGAAAGGAAAATAAATAAAATCTAACGTTCAAAATTAGCCGAAATGATATATTTCACCCCGCTGGGGCTATTCTTAAACCGTAATTTTGTTTCTATAAATATTTCGTCCCGCTGGGACTTTTGCAGAAACATTTTCAAGCTCTGGAAGAGCGAAATATTTATAGATAAAATTCAAAACACCGATCAAAAAGCTCCAGCGGAGCGATATATTTCACCCCGCTGGGGCTCTTTCTTAAACCGTAATTTTTTTTCTATAAATATTTCGTCCCGCTGGGACTTTTGCAGAAACATTTTAAAGCTCTGGAAGAGTGAAATATTTATAGCAAAAAATTCAAGACACCGATAAAAAAGCTCCAGCGGAGCAATATATTTTAGATAAAAGCAAAAAAGAGCTCCCTTAGGAAGCTCCTTTAGTTTGAATTTATTTAAGAAATTATTTCTTTTCAATCAATTCCATAATCTTGTCATAAATTGCTGTATTCTGGTAAACTCCCATGAATTTTTCAGATCCTGGTCCATAAGCAAAAACAGGAACTGGAATTGCCGTATGATCGTTCGTGCTGAAACTTCCGTGAACGTAACCTTTTTCAATGCTTCCATCAATTAATGATAATCCACCAGTTTCGTGGTCTGCGGTTACGATTAAAAGTGTTTCTGGATTTTTATCTACAAATTCCATTGCTTGGCCAACCAATTTGTCAAAATCAAGCATTTCTCTCACAACATATTCCACATTATTCTGGTGTCCGCCATAATCAATTTGAGCGCCTTCGGCCATAATAAAAAACGGATTCTTTGTTTTTGAAAAAGTGTTGGTCGCTTTCGCTAAAGATTTCGTTAGAAAATCTCCTCTTCCATTTTTTATAGAAACTACCGCCGCGTCTTCTAAAACAACAAATTTGCTGTTTTTAATCGTATCTAAACTCGAGAATTTATCTGAGAAAGTGTATCCTTTTTCAATTAAAGTTTTAGACAAATCTTTGCCATCTTTTCTAGAAATAAATTCTTTCTGTCCTCCTCCAATTAAAATATCTGACGAATTCGAAAGAAAATCGTTCGCAATTGGTTCACTTAAACTTCTTTTTGGCTGATGCGCATAAAACGCCGCTGGAGTTGCATCTGTAATATTTCCAGCAGAAATAATTGCCGTTTTATAGTTTCTCTTTGCCAGTTGTTCTGCAATCGTCTGAAGTGGTTTTCCTTGTTCATCGACGCTTATAAAACGGTTATTGGTTTTATGTCCTGTTGCCATTGCCGTTGCTCCTGCAGCAGAATCTGTAATATAACTATCTGAAGCTTTTGTGATCGAAAATCCTTGAGTTGGAATATTAAACAAACTCAATTGCCCTTTGTTTGCTGTATAGCCAGAGTAGATTTGTGTTAATCCCATTCCGTCTCCAATTAAAAGAATAACATTTTTTGGGCGCTTATTCTTGAAAACATTTTTAGGAACATAAGCTTGATGAAATTCTGTATTCTGATAAAATGTCGTTTTGATACTATTAATAAATTGAGTCAGTTCGGCTACTTTATCCGTTCCGATGAAATCAACCTTTAAATTCATCAAAGTCATATACGTGTTCACGTTGTCTTGCGTAGCCCAGAATCTTACTTTTTTCTTTTGATCGTGGACTTTTTTAATAATTGCCTGAATTTTTTCAGCATCTGGCTGTGTCAAAACACCTTTTCCGTTCCAAACTGTGATTTCATGCAAATCTTCGCTAATCATTTCAACTCTCGCCAATTGATCTGAAGTATAATTTTCATTCAATCTTCCATCAAAATAAATAAAATCTGGATACGCTGCCCAAAGCGATGGCAAAGGTCTGTTTCCAGAAATAACCACTTTTATATTTTTATTTGAAATGATATCTGGAAAAGTCTTTAGCTGTTGTGTAATTGCTTTTAGAGTCGAATCGGCATCTGACTTAATATCAATCATTAAAATCAATGATTTATTGCTTGGATAAGCTTTTCTTCCTTCCAATGTTTTTAATTTGTTCGAAAGCGGTTCCAAATACATACTTTTAAGTGTATTGTGAGAAGCGATTTCTTTAGAAGTATGCGCCACAAATAATTCGTTATTCACTAAAAAAACATCGGCTTCTATAACGCCCGTTTCGTTAGAATAAGCCCCGTAAAATGGCAACTTACTTTCGTAATCGTTATGCGAATGAATGTTGGATGAACTGTATTCCTGCGCTTGCGCGAAGAGGCAAAATTGAAGGCAAAAAAGGGTGATTATTTTTTTCATCTAAAATGATTTATATTCTTTTAAAGCTGTAGGTAACTTTATTAGAAATGGGTTTATGCTGTTTATTTTTTAACACATAGAAACATAGTTTTTCTTTATGTGTAAAGACGTTTCACTTGTTTAAATGCATATTAAAAAGTAATCTTGTCGTTCCTCGGAAAGACAAACTTTACTCTGTTTTTTTTACAACTGCAGTCTCCTGACTAAGACTGCAGTATAAAAAACTAAAAAAACACAATGAAATTAACTTATTACCAGCCTTGGTTTTGAGTCAAAGCTCCTTTACTTACTGCGATTTCATCTGGCGGAATTGGCCAAACGTGGTGAATCGCTGGGTTGAAATTACGAGCAGGATAAATTACGCTTCCATCATAATGGTGCAATGGTTTTGCGTATGTTTCTTTTGCATCTCCCCAACGCACTAAATCGAAATGGCGATCTGTCCATTCTCCTGCCAACTCGCATCTTCTTTCTCTTTTTAAATCTACCATTGTTGCACCAGCAATATCTGTAAGACCTGCACGGTGACGAATCATATTGATTTCTGTGTCTGCGTTTTGTCCTTTCATTAATTTCGCTTCCGCTAACATCAAAATCACATCTGCATAACGTAGAAGAGGCACATTTAAAGCAGTTGAAGGCTTGTCTCCGTTTGCATTGACATAACGAATATCTACTCCGCCCGATGATGTTTTTGGATAACTGAACGGCTCCATATATTTTTTAAACTGATAACCCGTTCTGTTACTTGAACTTACTACGTGATTTCCTTCGTTAAAAGTTACTGTTTCTCCGAAATAAACAAATTTGTCTCCTTTTTGTAAAATCGTAGCGCTTCGTCTTTTATCATTAGCTACGTAAGTATCGAATAATTCTTTTGTTGGATAAAAATTTCCCCATCCGTTGTAAACTCCCCAACCTTTATCTTCTAAACAAACTCCAGGAAAAATAGAACCCAAAGATGTATTCTCTGCACTTGAAGTTACAGACCAAATATATTCTGAAGACCAGTTGTTACTGATTTTAAATACATCTTCAAAATTGTCTAATAATTTGTGTTTTCCGCTAGCCACGATCATGTTTGCATATTTGATAGCATTGTCCCAATCTTTTGCATACAAATACGTACGAACCAAATAAGCCCAAGCTGCAGTTTTGTGCGCGCGTCCGTAATTGTCTGGCGTAAGCTGATCAAAATAAGGCAACAAATCTGCCGCTTTGATTAAATCTGCTTCAATATAAGCGTAATTTTCGGCTACATTTTTAGCACGAGGCACAAAAACATTTGTTGGATCTTCTCTATCTTGAATCGGAATTCCGGCACGATCGTCTCCATAGTGGTACGCTAATTCTAAATGCATTACAGCATGGTTAAAATAAGCTTCTCCCAACATTCCGTTTTTTGTACTTTCGTCCAATGCAATCTTTGGAATATTGCGAATCACGTCGTTGCAACGTTTCATAATTTCGTAGTGAATTCTCCAAATATCCTTAGTATCCGATTCTGATCCGTCTACAATAAAATTTTTGATTCTTTCTGCATTCTGTCTTGGTTTTGTTCCAATATCATCGCTGGCATTATTTAACCAAAAGAAACCACGACCGTACATATTATCATCAGAATATAAAGCATAAATTGCATTTACTCCCGCTTTTGCATCTGCTGGCGTTTTCCAGAAATTTCCGCTTGACGGAGCTCCTTGTGGCACAACATCAAGTTCGCTTTCGCAAGCCGAAGTGCTTACCAAAAGCACGAAACTCAATAATAAAAGACTTATTTTTTTCATTTTAATTGTTTTTTATTTTTTAAAAAGTTGCGTTAACACCTGTCATGTAAATACGAGAAAGCGGATAACGTCCTAAATCCATTCCGAAGTTTTTAAGGCCAACTTCAGGATCCATTCCAGAATATTTCGTGATTGTAAATAAGTTTTGTCCAGAAATAAAGAATCTCAATTTTGCTTTTCCGTTCAGCCAGCTTTCTTTAATTGTATACCCAATCGAAACGTTTTTCAGTCTTAAGAAAGAAGCGTCTTCAATGTATAAATCAGAAATACGTCCAAAGTTGTTATTGTTATCTGTTGAGGAAAGAACCGGAACATTGGTATTGGTGTTTGTTGGAGACCAAGCCTCTTTAGATTCAGACAATAAATTGTAACCTGGGAAAGAAGCATTTAAACCGGTATGTTTTACTGCATTGAAAACGCTATTTCCTGCAGCTCCGCTGAAAAAGACATTCATATCGAATCCTTTGTATCTGAAATTGGCATTCAAACTATACGTTGTTTTTGGGAAAGGGCTTCCTAAAACTACTCTATCACTATTGTTGATTACGCCATCTCCATTTTCATCTTTAAATTTAATATCTCCAGCAACTGCATTTGGCTGATACATTACGCCATCTTTATTTACAAAAGCTTTCACCTCATCATTGCTTTGAAATAATCCATCAGTAGCATATCCGTAGAAGGCTCCAACTGGGCTTCCAACTTGGTAAATATTCGCCAATGGCAAACTACGAACTCTGCTTAAACCAAGTGGTTCTAATGAATTTAAATCGTCTTTAATAGAAACAATTCTATTGCTTAAGAATCCAGCGTTTGCCGTAACATCAAATTTAAATTCTCCGCGAGTTTTTTGGTAGGTTAAACTCACCTCGATTCCTTTGTTTTCTACATCTCCCGAGTTTACAATTCTTCCTTGTGGCGTTCCCGAAACTCCTGGCAATTGGTCACGAACCAACATGTCTTTGTTTTTCTTTACATAAGCATCAACAGATCCTACTAAACTGTTATTTAGCATGGTAAAATCTAAACCAATATTAGTCTGCTCAGAGCTTTCCCATTTTAAATTCGGATTTGATAATTCGCTTTCAGCATAACCATAATTAATTGATGGCACTGCTCCAATTAAAGCTTGAGTTTGTACCAATGGCACGCTAAATTGGTATGGTCCAAGGTTTCCTAAGTTTCCAATTTGTCCCCAACTTGCACGAAGTTTTAAATTACTGATGATTGGCTCGATACCTTTCATGAAATTTTCTTCAGAAATTAACCAACCTGCAGAAACAGAAGGATATACTTTCCAACGGTTATTTTCTAATAATTTTGAAGTTCCGTCACGACGAACAATTCCAGAGATTAAATATTTCTGATTGAAATCGTAATTGATTCTTCCCACATAAGAAGAAATAATTTCATCTGATCTTCCTGCTGCCGTCTGCTGAATCAATTTTGCATTCAATAAATAACGCTGCGATGGATCTTCGTTATCAAAACCAGTTCCTTCAACAGTATAAAAATCTCTTTTCGTTTCTTGATACGTATATCCAGCCAAAGCTTTCAAATTGTGTTTTCCAAATGATTTCTCATAAGAAATAGTCTGCTCGCTCAATAAATCTGTAGTTGTTATATTTTTCAACGTCAATCTGTTGAAATCGAAGATTTTTCCAGGCTCCATAACTTTTACTGTAAAGTCTGATGCATTATCTTGAATTCTAGTATAACCCCAGTTCGATTTTACTTTTAACCCTGGAACAATTTCCCATTCTGCATACGGATTGATCAAAATGGTAGAAATTGGATTTTTATTGTCTAATCTTTTCAAATACGCCACCGGATTGATAACATCTCCGTAAGAACCAATATATTTTTCTGGAACACCACCAAATTGCCCTGAACCATCTTCTCTGTAAATCGTTGCGTTTGGCGGATACAAAATCGCTGCTTGAATTGCTCCTGTATACGAACTTGACGTATTAGCAGTCTGACCATCAGTTAAGGAGTACGAAATATTTTCTCCAATTGTGAAATTATCAGCCAATTTAAAAGAAGAATTTGCTCTTACTGTATAACGTTCTCCATATGTATTCAACAAAATACCTTCGTTTTTTCTATAACTTCCAGAAAGAAAGAAATTAGATTTTTCTGTTTTTCCGTTTACCGAAAGTGATAGATCTTGAATTTCTCCGGTACGGAAAATTTCATCCATCCAGTTTGTTTTTGTTGTTCTTGCCGTTGGTTCAAATGCAGGATCGAAAGCAGGAATTCTAGGCAAACCTGCATTATCTCTTGCAAGATTCATAGCATCAGCATATTCTGCAGCGTTTAGAACCTCTAGTTTTTTGGCTACATTCTGAAAACCTCCTTGGTAGTTTACATTTACATTTATTTTATCTGAAACTCCTTTTTTAGAAGTAATTAAAATTACCCCACCAGAAGCCCTGGCACCGTAAATTGCTGCAGAAGCCGCATCTTTTAAAACGTTTATCGATGCAATATCATTTGGATTTATCGTATTTAAAGAACCGCTGTAAATAATTCCGTCCAAAACAATTAGAGGCGTTTCAGCATTCAAAGATCCAATACCACGAATGTTAATTGTTGGCGACGCAGTAGGATCTCCACCATCATTGATTACGGTAACTCCGGCAACTGTTCCTTGCAATAATTCGGCAGCATTGTTGTACGTTCTGCTTGAAGTTTCCTTCATAGAAACACTACCAACAGCTCCTAAAACTTCATTTTTTTTCACGCTTCCATACCCCATTACCACAACTTCCTGAAGCTGTTTTACATCGGCAGCCAATTTTACATTAATGGTTTGCGTACCCGTAACTTTTACTTCTTGCGTTACATACCCAACGTAAGAAAAAATAAGCGTTGCTTCAGAAGCGTTTACTTCCAATTTAAAAGTTCCGTCAAAATCTGTTGCTGTTGCGGCATCCGAACCTTTGTCTTTAATCCCGACACCTGGCAAAGGCATATTATCGTCTCCTGCTATAACAGTTCCTGAAACAATAATTTTATTTTGGTCTGCAGAAGCAACTTTCTGATTTTTCTTAATCACGACATTGTTACTAACGATCTCATATCTAAGTACATTACCGCAGATTTTATCTAATGCTTGCTCTAGCGTTACATTATTCAGTTTTAAACTTAATTTCTGATTGGCATTTACTTGGCTGCTTTCGTACATAAAATGCACATCAACCTGATTTTCAATTTTTTGAAATATATTTTTTATACTTTCATTGTCAACTTTTAAAGTCACTCTTTTGTTAATGTCAACATTCCCGGCTTTTACTGTTAGTGCAGCAAAAAACAAAGTCATAAACAGGAATAATTTTGCTCCTATTGTCCTTATGCTCTGCCATTTTACGGCATACCGCATTTGTTTTTCATTCATAGTTTTTAGATTTAGTGTAATTGTTTTGTTTATTAGTTTGCTACGTAGTTTTATTTTTATTGTTTAAAAAATTATTCGATTTTGTAAACCCCTGAGTCCATTTTGTATTGGGCATTGATGATATTGCACACCAATCCAATTACCTGATCGGCAGGCAGTTCTTTAAAATAAGCGCTAATCTTTAAAGCGTTTAAATTCTTGTTTTTGACTTCAATTGAAATATTGTAATTGCGATTAATGGTGGCTACAACTTCTGGCAAAGGCGTTTCTTCAAAAACCATAATATTTTTTCGCCATAACGAAATGGCATTTACCGGAATATCTTTAAAAGCCTGAAGCTTATTATCTTGAGATTTAAAAATCACTTTCTGTCCTGGAGTTACATACACATTTTCTTCTGTAACAGTCGATTTCACATTTACTCTTCCTGTAGCAACCGAAACTTCTTGCGTAGTTTGATCTGGATACGCTTGAACATTAAAACTGGTTCCGAGAACTTTGGTATCCATTTTATTGGTATGAATGATAAACGGATGCTTTTTGTCTTTGGCTACATCAAAAAAAGCTTCGCCGCTTAAATACACTTCTCTGGTATCTCCTTTAAATTCTTTTGGATATTTAAGTACACTTCCTGCATTTAACCAGATTTGTGTTCCGTCACTTAATTCTATTTTGGCATGCTCTCCTAGTTTTACGGCAAATTGTTTACTTTCGACTGCATTTGATGTTTGATAAAAAAACACCGATAATCCGATTAAGAGAACCAAAGAAGCCGCAATAACCCAGTTTTTGTATGGAAGAGCAATAACTTTATGAGCACTCTTTATTTGTCTTAATTCCTTTTTAAGTTTAGAACGGTCTGATTGAACCATTTCCATATTATCAAAAAAATCATCTGTACGATCGTACCATTTATTCCACATTTCTTGTCCTTTCGGAGAATACTTTCCTTCTAAAAAATTTTTGATTTCGTTATTTGAATTTTCAGGCATTATAATTTCTTTATGTCTTTAATAGTATGTCTTGGGAATTGTAATTTTAGGTAGGCGCAAAAGGTTACGCTTCTGTTAAGAAAAAAGCTGAGTTCTTAATCTGAAGTTTACTTTTAATTGAATTCGCCCAAATAAGTGCGCATGAATTTCAGCGAATATGTAATATGGTATTTTACGGTTTCGATTGAAACGTTTAATTCTTCGGCGATTTCTTTATTGGTGTAATGTTTTACGCGACTAAGAATAAAAACCTCTTTTGATTTTTTAGGAAGTAACGATGCCGCTTCATCAACCGCTTTTTTCAACTCGTCATAATAAATAGAATCCTCGATCGCATTATAACTGGTTTGCGAAACGGTATTTTTATCTAAAACTTCCTGAATGTATTGATCGGTAACCTCATGCGATTTAATGTAATCTAAAGTCATGTAGCGAACCGAAGTGTAGATGTAGGCCGCAAAACTTTTCTGGATCACAATTGTTTTGCGTCTTTCCCAAATAGTGGTAAAAACTTCCTGCACAATTTCTTCTGAAATGGCAATCGATTTCATTCGGAGATATACGAATCGAACTAACAGATCTCGATATCTAAAATAAAGTTCATCAAAAGCTTTATCCTTGCCCGATTTTAATAATTCGACAAGTTCTTCGTCTGTAAACTTCTTATACATGATTCATTATTTTATGATTAATCAAATGAAAAGCGTGAGCCAAAACACTTTTTCTGATTTTGTTTTGATAATGATCCTGCTGTTTAAAAATTGGCATATACAAAGTATTGGGTTCTTCTTATATGTCTCCAAAATTAAACCTAGGGGTAGGTTGATTAGGTTACGTTTACATTAATAAAACCCCTCTGAAACGAAACATATTATTAACATTTGAAGTCGAAAATTAGCCGCGAAATAAAGCTTTACAGCATTTGGAGCGAAAACTCAGAAACTTTATCCGAGATAACAGTCTTTCTCTTATAAAAAGCAGAATTGGAGCGAAAAAGTGCTTAACAAATAATTAATGGGAATGCTTTAAAAGCATATTTCAAACTCTAAAAAAATTTCATTTTGCAGCAATAAAAAGAAAAAATGAAGAATTCCAGAAATGAGAAAAAACACTTTTATGAGGAATATTATAATTTAAACCTTTCCATATAAAACTGAATTCTGCAAAAAAAGAACTATTTCCGATTTCAGCTTAAAATAGATTTGTTTGCAAAAAACGCGAAAAGGCTTTAGCTAAAACTTAAAAGTTTGGCTAAAGCCTTTTCGCGTTTTTTCTCTCCCGTTTAAATGAAAGAGAATTTCTCAAAAAATTTACATCATCGTATTAATACGTATGCTTGCTTTTATTAAAGCCAAAGCAGAAATTTTTGAAATATGAATGTCTTTTGGCTGATGATGGGAATTCTGACTTACCAATTTTACATACTCCTGTCCTTGTTCAGACTTTTGAACATATTTTACGGTAATGTATTCTTCCCAATCATTTAGTTTTACACTTAAAAGGTACATTTCGCCAAAAAAGATATTTTCAAATTCTGTTTCCTTATACAATATAATATCTCCCGATTTTAATAAAGGATACATACTATCTCCTGTTACAGAAATTGCTCCATCACATTTTGGAAGATTCGGAATTTTTATTGTATCCAGAATTCTTTGCGGTTCTCCGCTGCTAAAAAGTTCTCTTAAACCTGCAACCGCTTCTAAATCATACAACGGTATTTCTTGATTTGCATGAAGCGAATCGACTGTTTTTCTATCACTATTCATAACCACAACGCTAGTATTTTCTTCTTTAATCATAGGCCCGTTTCCTGTCAAAAGCCACTCTGAATTGAGGTCTGGATAATAGTGTAATATTTTACACGCCTTATCTGTTCCCATATTACTACTATTATCTAAAAACTTATTAGAAAATCCTAAATCATTACAAAACTTATACTTAGTAATCCCTTTATAATCAAGATATTCCCGCACTCTTTCCGTTGAACCCATAAAAAGATGTATTATTTTACGTTAAAAATTTGTTTTAATGTATTATTTTACATTATATTTGCAAAGTAAAGAAAAATAAAATTGAAAAACAATAGGTTAAGCCAGAAAATATTGAGCAACAACAAAATGAAACAATTTTAAACCATACACAAATAACTGATTTACAAAGAAAAAACAATATATATTCATAAAAAGAAAAATACTATCCTAAAACACAAAAAGAATGTAAAATACTACGAATCTAAAAATAGTTCTTTACAAAGAATCTGAAAACAAGAAAATATCATTAAATCTTAATCCAAATTGAAATGGGAACAAATCAAATCAAAGAAAAAATTCGGGAACTGGAAAATTGGCTGATTGAAAATCCAAATAGTCCTGAAAGAAGTTTAATCGAATCTGACATTAAAAAATTAAAAAATCAATTAGAAGAAAAATTATGAATAAAATACAAATCGAAGAACGTATCGCATTATTGTATCTGGCACTTCAATATTGCACAGAAAGAAGCAAAACTTTTACAGCTGGAGAAAGAATCTGCATTAATCAGGAACGTTTTCAATGGATGCATATTCTGGATGATGAAACTGCCTCTCCTCGTCCTGTAACACCAAATATTGAAAGTAAAATAAAAGAGGTTTCGAAACTTGCTTTGCACCATAATTTCAAACCTTATTATGCAGATCCATTTAAAGAAGAAATACTAATTTACTAAAAGCCCATTATTATGAACATTACAACTGCAAACAATTTTAAACCTGTTATGGACTTAACTCAATTTTCTGCCCAACAATTAAAAGAAGCGCTTCAACGAGTTGAAAACAAAAAAATGAAGAAAGAGATGCTTATAAAAAACTAGTAGCAGAAACGATTCCAAAAGCACTTTCTAGATTACAGCAAACTTCTGAAATGATGCAAAATGCCAAAACTGAAACGTTCAAGCTGTTTGAAACTATTCTGGATTTAAAAAATCAGGTTTATGGATTTAAAGAAAAGCAGATGTCACATACTTTTTCTAATGACAAAGAAGAAATTACGATTGGATACCGCATTAATGAAGGCTGGGACGATACGGTAACTATTGGTATTGAAAAAGTACAAAACTATATTTCTTCTCTTTCTACCAGTAAAGAAACTGCTTCTCTAGTCAAAATTGTTTTCAATCTTCTAAAAAAAGATGCTAAAGGAAATTTAAAAGGCTCAAGAGTTTTGGAACTTCAAAAACTGACAAAAGACTTTAACAATGAAGAATTTACAGATGGTGTAGAAATTATCGCATCTGCTTTTAAACCTGTACGTTCAAGCTGGTTTATTGAAGCTTGTCGAATTGACGAAAATGGTGTAAGAACCAATATTCCGCTATCGATGTCTTCTGTAGATTTTTTACAAGGCTATGCTTTTGATTTCTTTAACCAGCAAAACAAACAAAACCATGCAGCTTAATCATGACATTTATTTATCACTGCTATTAACGATCCTGTTAATTCTAACCAATTTAAAGCCGATTCTTTTATTTAGAGAATGGTTTTATTTCAAATTAAAAACAACTTTTAAACAATACCTGAATGAGCGTAAAAATAAAGCCAATTACAGATCACGAAAGCTACAAAGTAAATGAACATACGATCTTTAAAGACGGACTCGGAAACTGGAATTGCAGTAATGACTTATCCAAAAAAGAACGTCTGGCTTTTAATCAGTACGAAAGTATTGTGATCAAAAATCCGAGATTCAAAAAACACACAACAGCCACTTACAAAGGCTAAAACGACCTCTAAACCTGCAGGCAAAAAAAGCAGGCAAATAAAAATGGTTCCTGTTTCTTCTTCTTTCTGAAGAGAATCAGGAACCGATAAACGGGCGATTTCTGCCCTTATAATAAACAGCCAAAACTCATTCTTTCTATTGGAATCCAAACCTAAAAAGGTTTTGGAAACAGGATTGTCATGCGGGGTTTGCTGACCTAAATTGTTAAATAAATCTTTAACAAATACAACCTCAGAACGAGGTTCAATATAAAAATGGCATCGGAAAGTAAAAACCATTTATTGAATATGATCAAATGGTTTGGCTGTCTTAAATATGATGTCTTTATAATTCAAACTATTAACTCTTTTTCAAACTTCGTTCTTCTTAAAATTTTCTTTTTTCTATCATTCAAAATATTATCTCTCATGCCTATATCTTTAAACAGAAGCCTCGGAATTCAAAAAAATAAATTAATGCGTTACAAACTCATTAAAGAACTGTACCAAAAACACAAAACGGAAGATATTCCAACTACTGTTGTTTGGCGTAAATACGTCTATCCGGTTTATCCGATTTCTAGAACTACTTTGTATGAAATTCTCTGTACACCTATCACTTCTGAACTAAAAAAAATCGAAGAACTTATGAGCAATCAGGAAAGGTCTTCTTAATCCATATTAAAGAAAAAATCATTCTTTATTTATCTTCAAAAGCATCCTTATTGTGATGCAAAGATGTAACATTTACATCATCTAAATCGACTTCTGTTCGCTTTCCTTACAACTCTGTAAAGCCCTAGAATACAAATGTTCGCAGACCTTGCAATCATTTTTTTTAGGGCTTTTTTCACCCAATCTTTGCAATCTCAAAAGGAAACAACCGCGCTCAAAAACTAGAAAAATTTCCAGTTAGGCTTCCTCTCTAAACAACTCTAAAGTTGTTTTTTGAACAAATCATTTTTAAACCCAACATTCAACTTTAAACACATTCAATGGAGCAGTTTTTATACCCCACTCTAACCGCATTTTTTGCCGCTTTTATTACTTGGTTTTTCTCTATGCGAAAATCACTCGCAGAAGACCGTGCCGCCGAACTCGACAACGCTGTAAGCGCTGTAAAATATTACCGTGATCTTCTAGACGATATTACTGCGAGACTTACCGCCGCTACAGAAACAATCAAAAAAATGGAAATACAGCACAAAGAACTCATGCTGATCAACCAGCAACTGGTTGATGAACTACAAAAATTTAAACAATTAAACGGAAAAAGCTCATGACACTAGCTCAAAAAACGATCGAAATCGCTACGGCACAAATTGGTGTCGAAGAAATGCCAAGAAACAGTAACGCAGGACCAGAAGTCGAAATTTATTTAAGAAGCGTCGGACTTGGCAAAGGATATGCCTGGTGCATGGCTTTTATCTATTGGTGCGCACAGAAAGCTTCTCTTCAGATGAATGCTAAAAATCCTTTAAAGAAAACTGGTGGTGTTTTAGACCAATACAATTCGAGACCACTTTTGGTAAAAAAGACACCTCAGCCTGGAGATGTTTTTATTATGGATTTTAATAACGGTACTGGTCACGCTGGATTTGTCGAAAAAATTGCTGGAAATACAATTTATACTATCGAAGGAAATACCAATGATTCTGGCGGACGCGAAGGCTATAAAGTAGCGAGAAGAAAACGCGATATCAAAAGCGTTAAAGGCTTTTTACGACTCTAAAAACAAAACTTACAACCCAATTAATTATGACTAAAAAACTAAAATGTCTTGTTTTTTCTCTTTTCATTATCCTGATCATGATTTCCTGCCGAAGTCCCAAACCGGTGCAAAATGAAAACAAAACCCAGACGATTACCATTACCGAAACTTTACACGATACTGTTTTTAAAATTGCAAAAGACAGCAGTTCTTATAATGCCTTATTAGAATGCCTTAACGGAAAAGTAGTTCTTAAAAATGTTATTCAGGCCGAACCAGGGCGTACATTAAAAAGCCCAAAGGTTCGTCTTGATAACAATAAACTTCAAGTAGACTGCAACCTAAAAGAACAGGAACTCTACGCGCATTGGAAATCGAAACAGGTTAAAGATGTCCAAGAAAAAACGATCACTATTACCAAGTTTATCAACTATCTCACTTTTTGGCAAAAAGTACAAATCTGGTTAGGGAGATTACTGCTTCTTATTCTCCTCTTCTTTATTGGAAGATTCATTTACAAAACCCATAAACCTGAATGGTTTAGATAAAAACTTCATTACTAATTCCTCATTAGAAATAACTTATTTTTTTAACACATAGAAACATAGTTTCTCTAGAATAAATTGAAGAATACCAAAGAGAAATATATTTCTTCCACATAGCTAATGATTGCTTGAAAACAAGTGAAACGCCTTTTTAGATCACTCTGAATCTATGTTTCTATGTGTTAAAATTATACCAACGAACAAATAATACTTAAAATATGTCCGCAAAATCCCATTTTTTTATAGAGTCGGGAGGTTTTCCCGCGCAGTTGTCAGGTCAGGGCTTTGGACCTCAATCTGAAACTGTTTTCAACCTGACTTCTAGATTCTCTTTAGATGCACCCAAAAAAGCCTTTTCGATCTGCAAAGGAGTTGTTTTATTGCAGCCTCAAACCGGCGATCCCGATAAAGTGAATCTAATTCTTCGTCCTTACAAACAGCCTTTTCCTGGACTGAATATCAAATATTTTGTTTACAGAGGTTTACAGAAAAGTGATTTTTTTACAACTGATTCCGATCCATTAATTATTGCAAAAAGCAGTTCAACTTCTGACTTTATTAATAAGATAAACGACGATTTTGATGCTTTTCATAAAGGACGTGTAAAAAAAGAAGGCGAAACAGTCACGCCTATTCCTGTTCCTGCTTTTACTGTTAAATTTATTGGTTACGATGCAACTCTAACTGATACAACAATCCAACTTTCTGACTTCTTTTTTAAAGAATCGAAATTTGTCGCAGCTGGCAATACTTTTGATGAGAAAGACGATTTCGAATTGCCTCTAATCGATATTGGAAAATCGTTAGGAAACTTTGCAGAAGGCGAATGCGGAATTGATGTTGTTCTAAATTACGGCGATTACAAACATGATTTTGATAATACTGAATTTGCTTTCAATTTAGAATATGCCCGCAAACCTTTTGCAGAAATTACAGTAAATGGCTCAACAGATTTCATTAAAAAATTGCAGCGCGAGCAAAGCACTCAATTTATTGATATTGCCGCTTATTATGGTTCTCATGTTGAAAATGGAGTTGTTACGGCAACTGCCTCTGGAGTTCAAACAGAGAAAAAAGGAACAGCCATTTTCAGTGATTTGCTTAATAAGTTTTGGACAAAAAACAATTGGTACATCTACATTCAAAGTGACCGTACACGCAGTTACGATTTTTACAAAAACTATAAAATTGGAGCAGGTCCCGAAAACCTAAAAACAGGATTGTTGAAAGATACGGCAACCAATGAAGTTTCTATGACTGCTATTCTGTATGGAAATTCTAAATGGCCTGTCTTAATTAATACACAAAACCAAGCAAATACGGTTGCTACAAATAATCTGTATCTACAATTTCCGACAGACAATAATAACAATACTGCCTTTTACGGACAACTTGCCAAAGTTGCCAATGCACAAAAAGACAATTTTATTAATGCCGACGGACTACGATTGCCTCCAGATGAAGAAGGAAATTACAGTGAGCTAACCTCAACAATACAATTAACAACTCCTGCTGTTGAAGGCGAGAACATTGCTGCATTAAGTCTTTTAATTTATCAAGGAAAAGTGAATACTTATCAAATTCGTGAGGAAGAAGACGAAAACGGAAATCCTATAGCCGTAATTGGTGTTGTCAATTTTTTTGATGATGTCTTTGATTTAATTAAAGCGCAACCATTACTAAAATTAGGCAGTGACGAAAGTTACTCCAGAATGACTTCTGAAAAACTGAATCTAATTAATGAGTTTTATGACAAAAAGCAACAGGGAATTTCAATTGCACAAACAGTAACGGTTAACGATATCATTGAAACAGGAATTGAAGAGAAACCTTTTGTTGAACGTGTAACCTATCTTACAGAAGCGGCAGATGTTATGAATAATGCTGTTTCTGCAACTGGAAGCACTACTCCAGATACTAAAACTACAGCTTCTGCCAGTGGTGCAGTAACCAAAAGTAAAACATACGAGCTGCCTGATCCTTATTACTACAATTTAAAAGTGTTTACAGACAGTACACAAACTATTACAGGACTAGAATTAAAAACACTTGATAGCTCTACTCCTAATAAAATTATCCTAGGATTAACCAAAACCGAAAATGAAATTATAAAAGGTTTGATTTATAGTGATATGAAAAATCCTCGTTTGTTTTTGATTGATTTATTTGAAGATAGCAACGAAATAATTTCTCCTGAAGATATTAAATATCAGAAATACAGAGTTGGAATTGTGATTGAAGATACTAATGGCAGCAATAAGCTGAAAGAACCAAGTAATCCTGTTTTTGTTTATTCATTGGATAGGAGATATCATTTTAGTAAGGGGTATAGCGAATATATGCCTGATTTAGACATTAGCATTCCATTTTTTAATATTAATACCGTTTTATAAATGACTACTACCGCAATTCTAAAAGATGGAACTCCGGTAAGGATACATCTATTTGAAAAACCAGCTTTTGATGTCGAAGGCTTTTTAGTTGGTTTTACTCTATCCTCATTAAATTCAGAAGAATATAGATATTATCAACAATCAGAATTTAAAAGAGAAGATCGAAAAAGGCCAAACCTATCGGGCTATTACGACAAAACAATGTTTTTAAAATACATTCAAAACGTTGAACCTGTTCCCACACTAGATAATTTGGTTAAATATAACTTTAAAAAGATTCTAGCTACTGAGGGTGAAGAGATAACGGTTACTTCAATTGATTTTGAAGAACCTTATGATTATTTTTATAATGAAAAAAAATACACTTTTAATTTACAGAACACAATTGATAATAGAGGCGTTCGTAACTACTTAAAACCAATAGTTGAAGATTTTGAAACTGTTGACTACAAAATTAATACTGATGGCACCAATGCAGTCATTGTTCTCAATAATCAATCAGGGCTTCCTGGCGGTCATTTTTATAAAAAAAACTTAGGAGATTTTATAAATTCATGGTCAGTAAGTAATACCCAAAAAACTTTGATTAAGAAAGCAATGAGCTTGATTATTTTTAAAATTAGAGAAATTAATCGAGATATTATTCCCCTTATTGCTTCAAATACTCACTTCTTCGAGAAAGAGCAAGATGTTGCAAATGGAATTATTGATTATAATGATTTTACAGATCTCGAAAAACTATTGTTTAATTTTAAAAGAACTTGGGGATATTACTATGAAACACCTCTAGACGGATTTTCTCGATCATACAACGATAGTTTTGAGGCTTTATTTTCTAATTCATCTACTTTAGAAGACTATCAATCCTATCTTTCAAGCCTACAAAATTTTTATCAAATATGTAATAAGACTAAAAATTTGGCATATTACCCTGCTGATGACAAAGTAGAATATTTATTAAAGATATTATCACCATCTGCTTTAAACGTAATTCCTTATGAGTTGATTATTAAATGTATTAAACAATATTTAAAATTCAATTTATCGCAAGAGGATCAAAGAGTACTTGTAAAACTTGTTATATCTATAAATCCATCACATGCAAATCACTTTTTAGATTTTTTACTTGAAAAAGAAAATGGTGCTGAGACTAATTTTCAAGTTATCTATGACACTCTTACAGATGCAAGACTAGAAAGATATCCTTTTGTAAATTGGTTTGTTGATGAACAAACTAATAGGAAATATTTTGCATTTGCAGTATTTAAACTTTGGAAAGTATCAAAATACAACATGGATTTTATACGTCCAGGAGTAATTGTGGCTGATCCTTGGCCTAATTTTAAAGGCGTTGATCCTGAAAATTATTTTTATATCAATGACAATGAATTTAACAAAAGAAATTGGTTGACATTTACTTCATCCATAACAGATAATATAAGAACAGAAGAATATTTTGAATCTAAGTTATTAGATAAAAAAGTAGAAATAACTAAAATTTCAAAATTAGATATCAATTTTGAGCACGGTGGTTACCATCATGACTACAAACCCTTTGTGGGATTGTTTCATCTATATCAACAAGTTACATTTTCGGGATACGAGGCTAATCTTGACTTATCGATTCCAACAACCGCAACAATACCAGCTTTTCTTTTTCATTTTATTACAGAATATGACGAATTAGCAGATTTTGATGCTGGAGTTGCATTAGCTGTAAATTTAACCGTTGACGCTTTATTAATTTATTTTACTGGAGGATCAAGTATTCTTAGCGATTTACAATATTTAAAACATACCACCAAAATAGGAAGAGCATTAGCTGGTGGAATTAAACCTACTGAAGCTATTGAAATTTGGAAAGGTTTTAAAGGAGCAGCCGACATTTTTACACTTACAGCTGGCTCTTTAACCCACATTAACCAATATCTAATAACTACTGAAAATGATGAGGCTAAAAGAAAAATTTTAGAAGGATGCCAAAAAATATTTATATCCTTAACTTTTTTAGGAGTTGGTTTATCTTTAACAGCACAAGCCCATGCTGTGCGTGAGGCAGAAAAAGTTTTAGATTTAATTAAAGCCCTACCCCCAGGTGTCGCTCATGGTCTTACTCCAGAAATGTTTAATTTATTGACAACACTAAAAGGCAATAAAGATGTAACTTTAACCTTATTTGGAAACAAATTAAACAGTTTAGATCTTGGGGATGCTACTAATTACATTCTTTTAAAATATAATTCTGTTTTTACTGATGCTCAAAGGTTAAAGTTCATGACAGATTTTCAGCATACTGATGATGTTGTATTTTGGAGATTATTAAACGATGGAAAAAATGCAAGTGGCATTCGTAATGGTAGTTATATTGATAATTGGATTAGTTTAAGCGAAAGAGGATTACAAGAAGCAAAAATTACTGATTATATTTGTGTTCAAAGAAGAACTGATGCACTGATTCGTTATGTTGATGAACCAATAACCAAACCAATAATAAACACTCTTAGCTATGAAAGAAAATTAGTTTTTATTGATACTTTTGGAGATGATTTGGCAACATTTCAAAATAAGCCTGAGCTAATTAATCATTGGAAACGATATTATGATGATTTAACTTTGAGAGAAGATTTTTTAATTCTCAATAAGAATAAACAAATAGAATTCTTAGATAGTTTTGGAACTATTAATAATTATTGGTTTAATAGATTAAAAAAACAGCCATATTTATTTGACAAATTCAATACAGCATCAAATCAAAGTAAATTATTGGCTAAATCTAATCCCAAATTATGGATAAGAATAAATAGATATTATTCACTACCAAATGGATTAGGCGAAAAATTATCATCATCTTATTTAAAAAACACATACAAGACAGAATATGCAGAAAGATTAGTAAATGCTGTAGAAACAAAATCACAACAGTTGTTAAATTCGCATCCAAGTCGAACTTATAGGGATGAAAACTTTCAATTAGTATCAGGCATGATTGATAAGAATTCTGGTAAAGTTTCAGAATTATTCACTAATTTTCCAAAGAAATATTTTAAAACTGAAAGCCAATATATTACTTACAGAGAATCATTGCATCCAAATATTAAGGCAATAGTTGAAGAATTAGAACATGTAAAATCTCTTTATAATGTAGATCATATTATTAATATAGATAAAGCTGGTCACTATATTGGAGCCCATGCCGAAATTAGAGCCTTAAATGATTTAATTGAAAAGAGATTTGGAAGTTCAATGGTAGAGGAAAGTTTATTTAATGATTGGTTAGAAAATTCTGTTTTGGGTTACAATAGAAATATTACGGTGAAAATTGACAATACTAAAGTAATTATGCCAAGATGTGTAGACTGTTTTTATATAACAGACTTATTAACTTTTATAAATAAATAAAATGAATGTAAATTTTGAAAATATAGAAATTGCCAATGTCGATGCGGGAGGTGGATTAACATACCATTATAATGGTCTTCCTTTTACAGGAACAATCGTAGAATATAATAACAATGGAGTATTGATAGGAGAATTCAATACAAAAAATGGCAGTAAAGAAGGGAGAATCGCCCTATATTATAATAGCGGTCAAATTATGGATGAACATTTTGAAAAGGATAATCGTTTATATGGTATTTATAAAGAATGGGATGAAAATGGAAATTTATTAAGTGAGGTTGATTGTGGACCACAGCCTTAATAAAACTCGATCGCGCAGATATATTTCCGCAACGACCCCGACTCCCGATCGCGCAGATTTATATTTGCAACGATAGCGCGGATTTGTAACCCCGATCGCGCGGATTTATCTCAGCAACGATCGCGCGGATTTGCAAACCCGATCGCGCAGATCTATCTCCGCAAGATCGCGCGGATTTGTAATCCGTGCCCGCAAAGATTGGTTTGATCTCTTCGCTGGCACGATCGTCCCACTCGTGAACGTAAAATAAAAACAACAACTCAAAGACAAAAATCTTTGAGTTGTTTTAAAACCCCGATCGCGCAGATTTACCTCCGCAACGATCGCGCGGATTTACAATCCGTGCCCGCAAAGTAATTCTTCAAATCCCTACAAATAAAAAGTAAAATTTTCCACTATACTTTTTATTTTTGTAGGAAAAAAGAATATATCAACAAAATATAAAGCAACAACAACTGAGGAAGCATATTTTATAACTGTAACTGCCGTAGGATGGATAGATATATTTACAAGATTAAATCAAAAAAATGTTCTAATCAATGCTTTAAAATATTGTCAGGAAAATAAAGGTTTAGAAATTTATGCCTATTGTATTATGAGCAACCATATTCATTTGCTCTGCAAAGGAACGAATGGTTTTGTATTATCTGATATTATTAGAGATTTTAAAAAATTTACATCAAAAAAAATAATACAAACTATAATAGATGAACCTGAAAGCAGAAGAGAATGGATGTTGGAATATTTTCAAAAGACATGTGAACATTTAAAAAAGAACCAGACTTATAAAGTATGGCAAAATGGCTATCATGCAGAACATATTTACAGCAATAAATTTATCAAGCAAAAAATTGATTACATCCATAACAATCCTGTAAAAGATAAAACTGTTAGTTCGGCTGAAGATTATTATTTTAGTTCGGCAAGGAATTATTCAGGCTTAGAAAATGATTTAGATGTTGTTTTGTTAGATCTGTTTTGAAAAAAATCTATTGCGTTCTAGAAAACATTAAAAACAATTGATTTTTTTTGATTTGCATTGTGTCCAATCTTTGCGGGCACGGATTGCAAATCCGCGCTAACGTTGCTGAGATAAATCTGCGCGATCGGGAGATGCTAGTATTGAAGGTATCAAAAATATTAGATTTAATCCTAAAGAACATATTAAACGCTTACTTGAATATCCTAACGCAACAGAGAATATTGCTTATTTTAATAAAAGACGAAGCGAAATGTTACCTCCAAACTTTAAAGATATTGCGACCAAAGGTCCATATCGAATTCATGAAACAGATAGTTTTATAAAGCTTGAAATACAATCAAATGGAGTTGCAAGAGCATCTTTAATAGATGAAGCAGGAGATATAATTATGCAAGGAGGCAGTTTAAATGGTAAGAGTCTTGACCCTTTAGGTATAAAATTTGATTTACCTCAAAAGATGGCCCAACAACAAGATATAAATAGATTTTATAACAATTGGTTGGGAGTATATGTGCCTGATCAAAAAAGTAGTGGTTTTTTAGGATCTATTCATACTCATTATGAAAAAATATATTTGCCAAAAAATGGGAAACCAGCTTTAGATTATATTGTGATAGACTATAAACACTTTGACGAAATTTCTATTGTAATTGGACAACAACCCACTTATTTGAAAAATCAGATAGATCAATTTGTTATTCAAAATTTCAATCAATATACAAATCAATTAATCAAATTAAATTACTAATTATGCCAGATACCAAAATTACAAATGGAAACAACCTAGGCTTTTGGGTTCATGAAATATATATGCAATTAGCTTATTGTTATATTTATGATGAATTAATCAAACCGCAATACAGTATAACGAATAAAGATGATATGCTTTATTCAATAAAATTTCATATCAATGGTTATTCAACGGGGATTATGTCTTTAGGTTGGGAAAATTATACAAATAGTCAATCAGATAAGCAAATGATAATTTCAGTATTACAAGCTGTAAAAACCAATTTACAAAATAAAGGTGCATTTATACCTATTACAGAATTACAAGCTATTCCAACTGAGGATGATGATTTTAAAATCTATTATACAGATCCTTTTCCTACTTATCAATTAATCAAGATAGTTGATGCTTTAATTGAGATTATTCAGGGCGCTTGGTCATCAACAAATTACAGTATGGATATTGCATACAAATAATGGCATAATACCCGATCCCCTGTCTTGTCCTAAAATAGATTTACAAAAAACAGAAAAACAACTCAAAGACAAAAAAAACCGATCGCGCAGATTTAGCTCCGCAACGATAGCGCGGATTTGCAATCCGTGCCCGTAAAGATTGGTTAGTTCTCTGTCTTGTCCTAAAATAGATTTACAAAAAAATAAAAACAACTCAAAGACCAAAAATCTTTGAGTTGTTTTAAAATCAAAAGAGAAAACCAAATCTCTTAAACTCCAAAAAATCACATTTTAAAAAACCCGATCGCGCAGATCTATCTCCCGATAGCGCGGATTTGCAATCCGTGCCCGCAAAGTAATTCTTCAAAACCCCACAAATAAAAAGTAAAATTTTCCGCTATACTTTTTATTTTTGTAGGAAAAAAGAACGTGTCAACAAAATATAAAGCAACGACCACTGAGGAAGCATATTTTATAACTGTAACTGCTGTAGGATGGATAGATATATTTACAAGACTAAATCAGAAAAACATCTTAATAAATGCTTTAAAGTATTGTCAGGAAAATAAAGGTTTAGAAATTTATGCTTATTGTATTATGAGCAGCCATATTCATTTGCTCTGCAAAGGAACGAATGGTTTTGTATTATCTGATATTATTAGAGATTTTAAAAAATTTACATCAAAAAAAATAATACAGACTATAATAGATGAACCTGAAAGCAGAAGAGAATGGATGTTTGAATATTTTCAAAAGTCATGTGAACATTTAAAAAAGAACCAGACTTATAAAGTATGGCAAAATGGCTATCACGCAGAACATATTTACAGCAATAAATTTATCAAGCAAAAAATAGATTACATCCATAACAATCCCGTAAAAGATAAAACTGTTAGTTCATCTGAAGATTATTATTTTAGTTCGGCAAGGAATTATTCAGGCTTAGAAAATGATTTAGATGTTGTTTTGTTAGATCTGTTTTGAAAAAAAATTATTGCATTCTAGAAAATATCAACAACAATTGATTTTTTTTGATTTGCATTGTGTCCAATCTTTGCGGGCACGGATTGCAAATCCGCGCGATCGGGTTTTAAATAATGAAGATCTGATGTTTAGTGTTGACATTTTATTTAAAAAAGCTGATGGGACTCCTCTAGTCGGAAAGATACATTTAGATATTGATGCCATTGTTGTAAATAAATCTATAAATAAAATTAAAATGCCATATAGTGCCAAACTTCCTCCCGGAGAAACATTTGAAACAACAAAAACAAAATATAATGATGCTCAAAAATTAGAAATTTTAAGAAATCTCCCAGAAGATATTACACAAGCAAAAACATTTATAACACAGGAAGGAAAAAAAACATGGAAAGACATAACAATGCCTCAAAATTTCAATCAAATCCATTCCATAGAAGTAAAATATTTGGATAAATCTGGAAAAGCTAAAACAATGTCTTTATCAAATTTTAAACAAATGTTAAAAGCTACCCCTTATTCTTTAAGTGATTTTACAGAAATTAATCCTACAACATTCAATACAACAAAAGAAGAATTATTAAATAGTTTATATATTAGAATAATAACAGATTAAAATAAATAATATGCCACTAGATATTAGATACAAAATAGAGAATATAGATACTTATTTCAGAAAAGACGAATTAAGCACATTGCTTTTTTACATAAAGGATATTAACTACGATTTAGCTACTAAACTTTATTTTTTATTAGAAAAAGAAATAGCTTTTAGATTAGAAAACCATTTGGATATTGGAAATCTAGATGCTTTTAATGATATGTCTGCACATTTTGATTCAGGCGATATTGAAGAAAGTATTCAATCAATAGCAAATCAAGTTATTCCATCATTACAAAATGAAAGACTGAATATATGGGAAAAATATGGCGGTTTTGATAATTTAAAGAATGAAGTTAATAATGGGAATGATTGGAGTTTTAATTTAAACATAAATTATGATTATGTCCCGGAATATGTTGATTATTATATTGATATGTTGATTGAAATAAAAGAACTTTTACAAAAATCTTTAAATCTTAAGACACCAATAATGATAAGTTATGAAGATTAAAAACCTAATCGCGCAGATTTAGCCCCCCCGCTGGCGCGAGCGTCCCGCTCGTGAACGCAAAGTATTTCTTACATTAGCTCAAAAATAATAAATGAGCAGAAAATACAAATTTGGAGATAAAACTGGAGCTTACTTTATAAGTTTTGCTACGGTATTTTGGATAGATGTTTTTACAAGAGAAGAATATTTTGGGAACATTGTAGAATCATTAGACTACTGCAGAAAGAACAAGGGAATGGAGATTTATGGTTATTGTATCATGCCTAGTCATATTCATTTAATTTTCAGATCTGAAAATGGAGATCCTTCTGGTTTAATAAGAGACTTTAAAGGTTTTACCTCTAGAAAAATGCTCAAAACAATTGAAGAAAATCCCCCGCTGGCGCGAGCGTCCCGCTCGTGAACGCAAAGTATTTCTTACATTGGCTCAAAAATAATAAATGAGCAGAAAATACAAATTTGGAGATAAAACTGGAGCTTACTTTATAAGTTTTGCTACGGTATTTTGGATAGATGTTTTTACAAGAGAAGAATATTTTGGGAGTATCGTAGAATCATTAGATTACTGCAGAAAAAACAAAGGAATGGAGATCTATGGCTATTGTATTATGCCAAGCCATATTCATTTAATTTTTAGATCTGAAAATGGAGATCCTTCTGGTTTAATAAGAGACTTTAAAGGTTTTACCTCTAGAAAAATGCTCAAAACAATTGAAGAAAATCCGCAAGAAAGCAGGAAAGAATGGATGCTTTGGATGTTTGAAAGAGCAGGAAAGAAAAACAGCAATATCAAATTCAGGCAATTTTGGCAGCAAAACAATAAACCTATTGAAATTTGGTCTTTAACAGTTTTTGAGCAAAAACTAAACTATATTCATAACAATCCAGTTCAAACAGGTTTCGTTACTAATCCTGTAGACTGGAAATATAGCTCTGCCAGAAATTATGGAGATAATGATCAGACCGTTTTAGAAATTGATATTAATTGATATGCTGTGTGTGCACGAGCGGGACGCTCGCGCCAGCCGGGGAAATCTCGCCTCCTACGAAGAAGGTTATGTTAGTATAGATATTGTATTTTATGGTGCAAATGGTAAACCTTTACACAAAGGAGCTATCCGAGATATAGATGGATTAATTTATGATATTTACTCACAAAAATTCGAAACAATTAAGAGCTGTAAGCTCCCTATTAAAAAGACATCTTGGAAAGAAGAATCAGATTTTATTCTAGCATATGGTAATATTCCTCTTAGAGACAATACATTAATTAAAAATTTTATTAGGAATAATGAGAGATTGAAAAAACTTAAAACAGATAAATTTATAAACAAAATAGAAAGTTTTAAATTTAAAATGAAGGACGTAAGAACAAAAAAAGATATACTCATGAACGCCTCTGATTTTCAACAAAGGGTAAAAAGTTCTTATTTACAATCAGACATTATCGAAATAAATCCTTCAACTTTTAACACTACCAGAGAACAAATAATCGAAGGTACATATCAATATTTGCACAAAAAATACAACCAAACGAATAGTTGGGATTAATAACTTATTAAAGAAAAAAAATGGCCAGAAGAATAGAATTAGAAGTTAATTATGATGACTCAAATGCACCAGGTTTCTACACAAATTTTGATGATTATGGAGCTATATTATATTATGCTTTTACTGTAAACAAAAATTTAGCTTTAGAATTATACAAATCAATGGTAAGTGAATATAGTTACAAAGAAAAAACTGGAATGCCTGTTGGAGAATTGACTAATGTTGATTCAAATGTTTATATCTCGCTAAATGATTTACCACAAGTAATTACATTTATAAATAATCAAATTTTACCCTCTTTACAATTATTGCCATTAAATTTGGATTTAACAAAAACATGGAATATTGGAAATAGCTTAGAATCGTTTTTAATGAAACAAGGTAGTTTTTTTGACTATTTCAATATTGATAACATTGAACAAGATGATTATACCACTGAATATTTTATATCTGTATTTAGCAAATTAAGAGATTTTTTTCAAGAAGTTGTTAATAAAAACGTAATATACAAGGTGGCAATTGTTTAACATCCCGATCGCGCAGATTTAGCTCCCCCGCTGGCGCGAGCGTCCCGCTAGTGAACGCAAAGTTGTCTTGTCCTAAAATAGATTTACAAAAAATAATAACAATCCCGATCGCGCGGATTTATCTCAGCAACGATAGCGCGGATTTGCAATCCGTGCCCGCAAAGATTGGTTAGTTCTCTTTGTAATTATAAAAAAGTACATTAATTGTGTAACTTTTGCTTTAGTGATTTGTTTTTGTGTCTTACTGTTGCGGGCACGGATTACAAATCCGCGCTATCGGGTTAGAAAATTCTGTTTTGGGTTACAATAGAAATATTACCGTGAAAATTGACAATACTAAAGTAATTATGCCAAGATGTGTAGACTGTTTTTATATAACAGACTTATTAACTTTTATAATAAATAAAATGAATGTAAATTTTGAAAATATAGAAATTGCCAATGTCGATGCGGGAGGTGGATTAACATACCATTATAATGGTCTTCCTTTTACAGGAACAATCGTAGAATATAACAACAATGGAGAATTGATAGGAGAATTCAATACAAAAAATGGCAGTAAAGAAGGGAGAATCGCCCTATATTATAATAGCGGTCAAATTATGGATGAACATTTTGAAAAGGATAATCGTTTATATGGTATTTATAAAGAATGGGATGAAAATGGAAATTTATTAAGTGAGGTTGATTGTGGACCACAGCCTTAATAAAACTCGATCGCGCAGATATATTTCCGCAACGACCCCGGCCCCGATCGCGCAGATTTATCTACACAACGATAGTCCCGATCGCGCAGATCTATCTCCGCAACGATCGCGCGGATTTGTAATCCGTGCCCGCAAAGATTGGTTTGATCTCTTCGCTGGCACGATCGTCCCACTCGTGAACGTAAAATAAAACAACAACTCAAAGACCAAAAATCTTTGAGTTGTTTTAAAATCAAAAGAGAAAATCAAATCTCTTAAACTCCAAAAAATTACATTTTAAAAACTCTGGAAACTTAAAACCATAAGTTTCCCGACTCTACTATTGGCTACATCTACGCCAATACGCAAACCTTATTTCTTTGTTTTACAGCTGTAAAATAAAACCCTATTGTGACGCCACTAACACAATTTTTAAACATTCAGGATTACTTGCAATCATCCAAAATCAACAACTGTTTGTAAGTACCAACATATCTGAATGAATTACGGTAATCCCCTATAAGCCCGATTAAAAGCCTGTAAATTATTTAAAAACCCGTAAAAATTAATTAAAAATGAGTACAAATCACAACAGAATCAGAGTAGCGGACTTAGAAAAAAATCAACCAAACAAAATTTTAAAAACAAACCAAAATGGTGAATTAGAGTTTAGCGATGCAAACAATTTTCAAGCCGAAAGTTATAATGCTCTTGACTGCACCACCGAAGGCAAAACACTCGATGCTAGACAAGGAAAGGTCTTAAAGGATATGATTGAGAATGTTAGTACATCGCCAGTTTCTTTAGTCAATGATCTCACAACTGGAGGAACTAATAAAGCTTTAACAGCAGAAATGGGGAAACAACTAGATGAAACAAAGCATCCTCTTGAAGATCAGAGATTAAGTCAAGACCAGACTGTTAAATTTGGGCGTGTTATAGTTAAGGATGGTAAATATGTCAGTTACATAGAACCTTTTCAAGTACTTGCACAAAATGCAGAAACTTATTTCTCAACAAAATTAACTCCAGATGCAATCATTGCGCAATCTAATGGTGCTAGAAAACTTGAAGTAAAATACAACAGCATAAATTTTGTTGAAGACCCATATACAGACAAAAAAGGAAGTCTTCAAACTCAGTTTTTAACCGGAGCAAGATCATGGCAATTACAAGATAAAGATGGAATTGTTGCTTTAACAAATGATAATGTAGTTACAGCACCTGGAAACACTATACGACCTTCTTTAATAATTCCTAACGGTACTTTAACAACTACCCCAGCAAACGGGGCTATTGAACGTGATGAAAATGGTGTGTTATGGGAAACTCATAATAGTATTCGATCAAGATTAATTACAACGTCGGATAACTTAATTCCGATTGCTTATAAGGCAACAACAAGTATGCAAACAAACTTAGATCTTGCCGTATCTTCTACTTCACAATATGTCTCAACTAATATTAGTGCTGGCAAGTTTTCAAATGCTTCTGTACAAAGACTTAATGCTAGTACAGTAACCGTGACATCAACATACAATTCAACAGGTCTCAAGCCAACAATAGCTAAAACTGAAGTCTTTTTAAAAATCAATAACGGCTTATTTACAACACATTTCAGCGGATCAAATCCTGCAAATGAGGTCAAGATTATGGAATATTCTGGATTGAATAATTATGGTTATAAAAACTATCAAAATCTACTATTATTCAACATTCAAAATGCTAATCCGCTACTTGCACAATGGTCAACGATTGATTTTAATGTCCAAACCATTAATGATGGGAAAATTACAACTGAAGATAAATCTTATTATTTAAGAGATTCAATTAATTCTAGAACTTTTGGAGCTTCTGAAGCATCTTTTAGTATTGTTTTTCGTAATACACTAGCTTTTACTGATGAGAATAACAATAATGGGTTAAATGCTAAAACTTTAGTTCGTGCCACGAATTACGCACTTTTCATAGAAACAATCAGATAAAAGAATTCAAATCAAAAAGGAACTATGAATTAGATTCCTTTTTGATTTAAAATCATTCTCTTCCAAACTTCATACAGAAAGTTATTAATTGTTTCCCGTTCTTTTTATTTCCTATTCTTCAAAAAACAATTTCAACCTCATCCACTCTCTTTACAACCTTGTAAAGCCACAGAACATCCATGTTAAACCACTAAGCAGCTCTTTTTTAAGCTCCTTTTTTAGGCTCATCTTTACACTGTCAGAAGAAAAAAAGAGAATAAAAACCTCTTAAAAAACACAGTCTTTTGAAAAAATACTAGGCGAATAAATTGTTCAAACTGCTTAGAAAAATCCATATAAAAAATCATGCATTTACACCCCAAGATTGGTTTGATCTAACTACAATTTAATCATTCTGAATACGAACAAAATTAAAGTCAAAAACAAAATTAGAATATGCCAACTAATCCAATTCCTGCGGTTCCAATTCCTACAGCAAGATATTATCCGAGATTATCCGAGGTAATTACTGTAGACGATTTACCAGAATTCTTATCGTTTGTCGAAGATGGTCTGAATTCCATTTTTGATAAAATTCATTACAAAAATTTACAATATTCAAAAGGATATCGTGGTGATTCTGCCTTTTACAGTCTTGATATTGTTTCAAGTACAAAACTGGCGCTCCCTCTGCCTTTTGGTCTAGGTTTGGTTCTTAATCCAGATCTAAAAGACAATGATTCTTCTATATCATCATTTCCCATTACGTTAGAATATCAGTGGGAAATTCTGGCTTTCTTAAAAACATTCAGCTCCAGCAGCTTCTCTTTTTCTATGGAAAATTTTTATGCTGTAGGACTTCAGGTTTTCCGCATTAGCGAAGAACAAGTTGTAGCTCACATGATGAATATTTTTGTGGAAGCTCAAGAAGGGAAAACAAAATACGAACAGCTTTTAGAAGATATTAATGCGCTTCAAAATACTGATCTGAAGTTTCCCACAGGTGTAGAACAATCTATTGGCGGTATTATTGACCTCATCAACAATAGTACTGTAATTACAAAATCGATTCCGATATTATTATTTGGAACTTATATCGCTAGAGAAGGATTTACTTTAGACGAAATCAAGCAAAAATTGCAAGATTTCTACAACATTGTAGCTCCAGACGGAATCGAAGCTCACATCAAAAGAATTATTACTCCAAAAGCAAAAGCAACTTTAGCTTTAAGTGCCGGTATTGAGTTTCCAAGAAACATCTTAAAACCTGTCCTTTCTAATGGGTCTG
The DNA here is from genome assembly GCF_002303885.1 of Flavobacterium sp. ACN2. Lineage (GTDB taxonomy): Bacteria > Bacteroidota > Bacteroidia > Flavobacteriales > Flavobacteriaceae > Flavobacterium. The sequence continues at coordinate 61,278 of NZ_MRCM01000019.1, forward strand.
ATTATGGTACTGGCAATGAAAAATCGATTTTTATATTTGGTAAAGCACAGTTGTATGCTGATACTGAAGAAGGTATTGGGTATCAATTAGAAATGGGAGGATCACTTGAGCCTAAAACTGCCATGATCGGCAATACGGGCCTACTTCTTGAGCTAGATACTTTAAAAGTCGATTTAAGCAAAAAAACCAATATTCCAGAAGCTGATGCTGACGGACGCCCAAATGATTTTGTTGGAGTTTATGCTCGTGCTGTTTCTGTAACCCTTCCTTCAAAATGGTTTAATGAGATTCCTAAAACTCCAGGAAGCACAGCTCCTACATTACAAATTGGGGCTTCAGATTTGTTAATTGGTACAGGTGGGCTTTCTGGAAATATTTATCTGGAAACAGTTCCAAGTACAGATGGTGCTTTTAGTTATTTTAATGACAAATTCAATTTTAATTATCCAATCACCATGTTCGAAAAAAACGAACAAAATGGTGTGACCAATAAAAAAGAAATTGCTGATTACTCTTCTTTACTTGTCTTTTTGCAAGAATTGAACACTAAAAAATTACCTTATGCATTTGATTATCCGTTATCGTTAACAACTATTAATGACTCTACAACTTATGTTTTTACTGATGCTAAAGATTATCAAAGCTTTCTGGCAGAACTTTACGACAATACACTTTGGAAAACTATTGGTTCTGAGAAAAAAGGATTCAAAGTAGGCTTTAATAAATTTGATATTACTTTCAAACAAAATAAAGTTACGAACTCTAACATTAAAGGTGCTTTAGAGATTCCGAAACTTGCAGAAAAAAATGGAGATCCATTAAAAGTTAACCTTGAAGGCCACTTAAATGATGACGGAGATTTTAACCTTACTGCTTCATTCCCAAAAGATAATAAACCACAGGCAAATCTTTTTGACCTTGTAAATATTGATTTCCACAGTTTCGAACTTGGCAAACAAGATGAAGATTACTATTTAGGAACGTCTTGTTATGTTTCTTTTCCTGAAGAAACTTTAATGGGAAGTTTATTAAAAGGAAAAGGATTTGAAGTTGAAAAACTGCGTGTGTACAGCGACGGAAATATCGAAGTTGAGGGAGGATCTATTCCTATTCCAATCAGTCTTTCTGTCAATTTAGGTCCAGTTCAAATGGCGGTTACGAACATCAACTTTGGTTCTACCCAAATTAACGGACGTAAATATAATTTCTGGGGATTTGATGGCGCAATCAGTATTAATCCGCTTGGAGTTGATGCTCGCGGTGAAGGGGTTAAATTTTATTACTCTACTGATCAGAACTCCGAAAACGGTCTTAAAAAAGATTCCTTTTTAAGAATCCAAACTATCGAAGTCGATTTAATCATTCCAGGAACTGCTACGGAGTCTTCAGCTATGGCAATTATTCACGGTATGATTTCGCTTCCTGAACCAGGAAAATCTAAGGAATTTATTGGTGAAGTTGGCTTAAAACTGCCAAAAGCAAAAATTTCAGGAAGTGTCGGCATGCGTTTTATGCCTAAATATCCTGCCTTCTTAATTGATGCCAGTATCGAACTGCCCGTTCCTATTCCGCTTGGATTCTTGGCTATTAATGCCTTTAGAGGTTTATTAGGATTTAGATATGTCGCTACGAAAGAAGCTGTAGGATTAACAAAAGACGATACTTGGTATGAATATTACAAACATCCAAAACCGGGTATCAATATTAAAAAATTCAGCGGCCCTCCAGACTCTATGCAGTACAATTCTCCATTTTCTATTGGAGCTGGAGCCACTTTTGGAACAGTTGCAGATGGTGGGCATGTATTGTCGTTGAGAGCCATGCTTTTATTGTCTCTGCCTACTCTATTTTATATTGAGGCAGGACTTAATGTTATTTCTTCAAGATTAGGTCTAATTGAAGATGATCCTAGCAATCCACCATTCTTTGCTATGGTTGCCTTTGGAGATGATTCCTTAGAATTAGCAGCTGGAGCAGATTTCAGCATTCCTAAAGATGGTGGTCAGATATTTAGACTCACTGCATTATTAGAAGCTGGTTTTTTCTTTAAAAATCAAAAGCCTTGGTATGTTAATTTCGGAACAAAAGAGAGACCAATCGAAGCTGAAGTTTTAACCTTATTTAAAGCAAAAGCTTTTATCATGATTTCTGCTCAAGGTATCGAAGCCGGAGCAAGATTAGATTTCAAATTACAGCAGAGTTTTGGCCCTGCCAAAGTCAAATTATGGGCTTATCTGGAAATGGGTGGAAAAATCTCATTCAAACGTCCTCAAATGGGTGGTTACATTAGCGCTGGCGGAGGAATTCAGATTAAACTTTGGATTATTAATGTTGAAATTGCTTTAGATACCATATTCTCTGTCGAATCATTTAAGCCTTTCTTGATTTATGCCAAATTAGAATTGAGCGTTCGAGTAAGAATTGCCATGATTAAAGTACGTAAAAACTTTACCGTTGAACTGCAATGGGATCTCAACCGAATTATTGATCGTACGCCATACAGCCCACTTCCAAAAGGAACAGTCGCAGATGGCGAAGATGATAGAACTTTAGAAAATGTCAAAGGAGTCCATATGTTGACTAATCAAGCTTTTTCTTTGGATTATTTCAAATCTGTTGGTGAAAAAAATTATGAAAGCAAAAAACTTTATCCAGATGGAACGCCAAGACCTGAGTTTATTACGTCAGTAATTCCTTTAGATACTTATATCGATATTAAAACGGCAAAAGGATTAGTACCAAGTACTGAATTAGCCAAAAAAGTTGGCGGATATACAGGTGAAGCCAAAAACTATACTGATTTGATGCCTCCTGAAGCGACATCTAAAGCCGGAAGGCCAATACGTCAAGTTAAACATGAATACGGAATCAAATCGATCAATTTAAAATCTTGGAATGGCTCTGCTTGGGTAGATTATAATCCTTTTGAAGCGGTTGTAGAAAATAAGGAAGGTCCTCGTAATCAAGTTAAAAATTTACCTTGGGCACATTGGCAAAAAGCTATTGACCAATATGATTCTATTCGAGTATTAGCAACAAATCCGTTCTCGTTTTTAAGTGCGGCAGAACCTGGTTGGCATGTTCCTGAACAGTTAGGAATTACGTCTACAAAATTGTTTTGTGCTGCAACCGAAATCGAAAAACAGCATATGGATTTCCTTAACAAACAAATTGGAAAGCGTTACTATGTGCCAATGCAGTACGAAGCTGACAAAATCAATGGTTTGTTTTTCAAACTTATTGGCGAACTTCCTGTTATTGAAGATAAATACACGCTTGAAGGTGGAGATTTTATGAGTATTACAACTGATGAAAATCCTTTTGGCTATAATCGATCATTGTCTTTTAGAAATGAAAACGAATTAGAAATTATTTTCCCTGAATCTGGAATTGATCCAGAATTAAGGCTTACAACTCAGGCAAAAGAAGTAAAAATCACAGCTTATACTGCTACGTTTAACGATGGTGATAAATTAGTATCCTACATACCTGTTGGCTTTAGTAAAACTAAGACAGGCGTCTTTTCGGCAGAACAAACTTACTTGAAAGCTGAATTTTCGAATGCAATAACCTTATACACTGAAGAAGTTGATGGCCAAAAGAAAAAGATAGATAAAATTGTAATTAGTCCAGTTTCTGCAAAAGCAAAACGTATTAGAGAAATTAGAAATGAGATTGCTGCATTATTTAATGATACTTATGATGAGCGAACAGGAGAAACTGAAATTACACTAACAGATCCTGTAAAAATTACCAAATACAATTCGTTAATGACTGAATTGTCAAATCTGAAATTGGATGCTGGTAATGAAAATCCTAATGCTGAAAGCAATCCAAATACCCTGACTTTTACTCATTATTATGGTTATAATGGAAGAGATTTATACGATTTTGATCAGGTAATTAAATTCAATGATTCGTATGTGATTACATTCCATCCAAAAGAGGATGCTAAAACTACTATTCTATTACATGTCAATTCTGATGGTGCTATTATTAGAGAACGTTTAATTAATGGAGTTGTAACTTCTCTGCAGATTATAAATGGTAATCTAATTGTAACTCAAGCTTTAAATGCAGAACAATGCAAAGGAATTGGAGAAGCAACAATCCATCTTGACTTTATTGTGGGATGTCAATCTCGTAATGCTGCAACTGCAATAATTCAATTTGATAATGAATTAAATACAATTTCGGGAACGCAATATCCTAACACATACTCTTTAGGTTTTAATAAAGTACTGTCTTTACCAAACAATGATTTTATATGGATAAATACGGTATCAAATGAAACTCAAATTAGTTGGATTAAAGGAAGTGATTACAGTATTATTCACCGTTGTAGAATCAACGAAACTGTCGTTAAAGCACTTCATCATAATGATACCGATTTTAGTTTAGTGACCAATAATAAACAAATTATTCGTTTTAGAATGGATAATATTTCTAGAAAAGTTACTTTAATTATCATACGATCAATTTCAAATCCTGAAGTCATTGACATTATTGATGCGATTACTGCGGGCAACAAAACCTGGCTTTCTGTTAAACTTTCAAATAACAAGTTTGGTTTAGTTCAAATTAATAGTAACAGTGTCAATTTATTGAAAAACGATACTATTTTTAATTCAGCGGTTTATTTGTCCAATAATGCTTTAACTGACAATTCGATTATAGCTTATAATGAACATTATTTATTTGTAGTTAATGAATCTTTAGAACTTACAAGATTAATTAAGAGAGAAAATAATACTCAAGACGCCAAAGTTATTCATCTTCAAAATGAACCTTCGACTAATGAAATTTTAATGCTTTCTTCTAAACCTAAAGAAAAAGGAATTTATTTCTCATTATTCAATGATCAATTTGACAACTGTTCTTTACATCCTGCTCAACAAGATACGCTTAGTATATCGACATCCAGATTAGGTGATGGTGGTACAAATTTCGTTTCACTGAATTCTATCACTGGATTAGATTTTAGCAGAAGCCTTAAAAACTCAAACATAATTACAACTGACGCTGTTATTTGTTCAAGTTTAGAAAATGCTGAAGATCCGGAACTTGATTACACTACTTACATTCAAAGTGTAGATTGGTTTAGCAAAGAAGATTATTATCATAATAAGACTATTTTGGATATTCCTGCCGTAGCTGAGCAATTACAAGCGATGAAAAATGCTGTCGAAACAACAGTACAGCCAATCTGGAGACCAAATACAACCTATTGTTTAGATTTTACCTTAACAGATACAGTTGATGATAATAAAAAGAATCCAACAGAATTTAAATATTATTATGGATTTAAAACTCTTGGGCCAATTGGGCACTTCCCGGTTAAGGATCCTGAAGCAATTGATCCTCAAAATCCGCCGGCGAAAAATGAATTGACAGCATTGTCTAAATCTCCGCTGACATCATTAAGAAGCTATCTGGATTATAATCGTTCTTATCCAAATGCAGATGGAAGTTTATTACAGTCTAAACCTTCATTCTACGGCAACGAACAGTGTGACATTTCTTTGTTCTTTACAAGTACGTACACTTCTCACATGTTTAAAAATTGGGCAGAATACGAAACTGAAAGACCTGAGATTGCAGGAAAACTTAATCTTTTCATCAAAGATCCGATGACTGATCTGCTTATTGAATATCCAATAAAAGCATTAGAAGAAGGACAAGAAAAAATCGCTTATCCACAATCGATAGAAAAAGATAATAACGAAGAATGGACTGATGATAATGATCCTAGAATTCCATTGGGTGTTAGACTATTAAACAATTTTATTAAAGATCCTTCTAAGACGCGATGTACCCTTGAGTTAGGAGATCCTTTAAAACCAAAATCATTAAAATACAAAACAACTTTAACCAATTTAAAACCTTCTAAACTGTATACTGTTTTGGTCAATAACTTTTTTGATGGTGCGCAAATAGGAATTTCAAGCGAAAGCAAAAACATCCTGGTTCATCAATTTGGATTCCAGACTTCGCGTTATGAAAATTTTAAAGAACAGGTTCAGAGTTATTTTGTTGATAAAGAAAAAACTAAAGAAGCTTTATATGATGTGAATGTTAATCTGGATCAGGAACGTATTGATGCTCTTCACTACTTAATCGCTCCTAAAACTGATACTGCCACAAATGCATTGAGCGATTCAATGGCAACAAAATATCAGCATTTATTTGATCGTGCAACTGAAGGAATTCTAAAACTTTCTCCTCTTGATCCTGCACAAGGTACTGAGATGAATAGAATTATTGATACAAATACTGGAGCAACGATAGCACTTTTAGTTCGAAATCCAGAGCCATTTAATATTCCGAAAATGCCTTTAGAAGAAATTCAGGATACTATTTCTGTTTTAGATGAACTAGAAAATCCAATATCTGGATACAGTGTGTTGCATTCAAAAGACTACTCGCAAGCTTTGATTATGCATAACAGCAAAACCATTTCTGGAATAGAAAACTTGAAAATCAAGTTTAAATACAAAATGTGGAATAACGAAAGAAGAAGTCCTTTAACCAATACTCTTGATACGCAGATACTGCCATTATACAATACAAATCTTTAAAAAAATAAGAAAAAAATGAGTTCTATAAATCTTCAGGAAAACCAGCTCTCGGGCTGTGCAACTTATGTAGCAATTGTAGTCGACGAATCTGGTTCGATCAATGGAAGCGAAGCACAGCAAATCCGTGACGGGCTAACTTCATTTATCAATTCTCAGGCACAAAGTAATATTACACTTTCGTTAATCGGAATGTCTAACAGCGATACCGCTGTTAGACTCGATAACGTTATCCAGAAAAAAATCGCGAGTAATCGTCAGGATTTTATTAATTGGATTGATTTATATGGTCTTGGAAATGAAAGCATACAATCAGATTATTGGGCTTCTGGTTTAAATGTTGCCAAAAATTTATCTGTCACACCAGATATCGTTTTTGTAGTTACAGATGGTCTGCAAGTCAATAATTCTGAGTTTTTAAAAAATCTGTTTACTGAGCTCAATCTTAACTCGAAAGTTTTTGTGTACGGAGTAACAAGCTCGTTTGATACTATTGAAGAACTAACTACACCACTGACAAACTTTTTAGGAAGAACACCAATTTTAAAAAATGATCAAACATCTGCTTTAAATTCAGATTATATCAGAGTTTCAGATTTCAGTACTTTAGGATATGAATTAAATAGGCTTGCTACAAACTTATCTGATTTACAAATTGGCTGTTTTCCTAGCGTAAGCATTATTGATGACAATTTGGTTTATCCTTCATTAAAGAAAGGCGTTAGAATTAGTAAACCATGTGGAACTTTGGTTCTAAAAAACAAAAGCCGAGTTCCGCTGACTTTAAGTGGTGGAACAAAAATTCATAGAGAAAAAAATCTAAACGGGCTTATCTTTAAGCTTAGCAATTCGGTAACTATTCCAGGAAAATCTGAAGTCGAAGTTCCAATTCGAATTGAAGGGAAAGCCCTAGCGCTTGGCCATTTTTCAGCTCTAGTAGATGTAAACAGTGTTTTTAATCCTTTAGGAATTAAGATTGATTTTAATGTCGGTAGAGAATCAGCAATCATTGATATTTCCTCAGAAAAAACAAATCTGCAGTCAGCCTATTTACAAATCGCCGCAGCAGGTTCAAGAGGAATTGACAGTACAAAAGGAATTCATCTTCGATGGATGTTGAATGGCAAGTTAGGTGATAATCACCTTCCAAAAGGCAAATTGTATGATGGACAAAACTCTAATTCAAGCTTTAATAAACCTGATGACTTTGTAAAAGTCTACAGAGCACCTTATACAAAAATTAGTCAAACTTTAGATTTAACCCAAAATCCAAATGTTGTTGATAATAGAAAAGCACTTTGGATTTATAAAACAGCAAATCCACAAAGATCTGTTTATATTAATTTTAAAGATGATAAAAAATATAAATTAATTAAACTGGGCATCGATCCATTAACTAATCCTATTGCTTTTATGCAAGCTTATGGAAATAGTTTGATTGAGATTGAAACCAAAACAGATTTATTTTTTGCGGCCGAATTAGATTTTTCATCTCCAAATGCTTCAAAAAGTGTAAAACTAGAAACTTTATCTGTTGCCGAAAACAAAATCACTGCTTCTAAAAATGTTAGCAGCCGTAAAACCTATACTTCAGAGCAATTAAACAATAAGATTCGTGTAGTTGCTGAAAATGGAAGAAGTATTCGATTTAAAGCTAATTATTGCCTTTTAAATGCTATTCAATTTGAGTTTTATTCAGATTTCATTACTAATGCCAATGTTAACGGAGACTGGATTTTAAAAGGAAAATATGGTCTTGACACAGATGATTTTAAAGTTTTTGAACAGCTTGAACCAAAATTAAACGCTGTTCATGGAAAATGGTTGAAATTTAATGATGGTGAATATGTAAACATTAAAAACTATAAAGCAAAATGGAACAGACCTACTGTTGCAAATGATATTACTGATGAAAACATCAAAGATATTGTACTGGAATATATTGATTTAAGTAAATCAGGTAATTCTAGAGCAGAAAAAAATATCCCTTTTGGTGATCGTATCCCTATCAATGACCCAAAAGATGGAGAAGTTCAGGAATATGCTGAGAATTTAACCGAAATATCGTATCTAGATCTTTTGAATATTGCAGCAAACGATTATCACGTTGCACGTATGTTAGGTTTGGGGTGTTTAGATCTTGATGAAGAAGTTTATAATGGCGAGTACATTTACTTAACAGAATACACCACTTTTGGAAGTTTAGAAGATGGCATAGAAGGAAAAGAAATACAACATCTTTCAATGAGTATTCCAACTTCTGTCCATACAGAACGTATGCCTCTTCCTGTGCAGTTAAGCAAAATTGTTCCAGGATTAAATGTTGATTCTGATGAAAATCCAAATAACAGAATTACAACTCCTGAAGGCTACAGTTTTGACGGAAAAAAAAGGTATGTGAGTTTATTTATGGATGATGTAATGGATTATGAGGCAGTAAATCCTAATTCAAAAAACGACTTTTTCAAATCCTCATTAGAATATGATGGAAGTACTTTTACTTTCCCAGTCTATTTAGGAATCGACCATAAAATTGCTTCGGAATCGATATGGAAAAGTCCAGAATTATCACATGATGTTGAATACAAAAGTATCGATCAGAATCTAAAGGAATCAAAATATGAAACCGTTCCAATTAACATTCCTGAACCTGGAAAATCTGTCCTAAATGCTATTCAGGAACAAACTGGAGAAAACACGTATATCTATCAAGGATACGGAATTAATATTTTCTCGAGAGCTGCGTCTGGCCGTCAAATCAGCATTAAATCTGACATCAAACCTGCCAATAATCTAATGCCTCCGAGCAATATGAATGCTCTTTTGGTTACAGAAGAAAACCCTTTATTATTTACTTCTCAATCAGAACAACAACTATTAGGCAAAATTACTGGAGCTGATAAAACATTAATCAGAATCATGTTTGATTATTATTCTGCTCAGGAATTATTAAGCTATCCTGTTCCAGAAGATCTAACTGTCAAAGATGCAGAAACCGATAAGAAGTCTATTTTTCCTGATGATGAGGAGATCTTGGCTGATCATTTTAAAATGTATTATAAAGACGGGCTTCCGGAAGTTGAATATGGTGAAATTGAAATTATTGACAATGATACTGCCAATAACCTTACTGCAATTGTAAAAATAAGAGAGTATAAAATTATCAGTAGCGGACAGGAAATTAAAATTGGATTAGATAATTCTAATAAAACGAGATTTGACGGAGGAATTCTAACGATTGGAGATCAAAATTATCTGATTCAAAATATCGAAGTTAAACTTAAAAAAGATGAAAATTCTAAGGATGTTTTTGATTATGCTTTAATTGAAGTACTTAAAAAGGAAGTAACTGACAAACTACATGCTGATGGAGATGCAACGATAGATTCTGAGCAGATTCAAAATATTGAACTTCCTGAAAGCAGATTGTGTACACTAGTGCAAAATATGCAGACAGCTTCTAACTGGCATCAGCCTCAAATTGGATTCACAGTTCAATATCCTGAGAATTTAAATGTAATTCATCGTGAAGTTATAGATCACACCAATGAAAACGGAGAGAATCTGCAAGTCGAAAAAACAAGAGGAGTTTGGAACAAAGCTGTAATTGAAAGAGTTTTTGAAGATTCGTACGAAATGCACGAAAATGGAGAATACAAAGTAAATGAAGAAGGCGATCTGATTCCGTTGCCAACCGAAAGAAAACATTTAGGATTATATAAAGTTATTTTCAAAAACTTTAGTTTACCTCAACATTCTCAATTTAAATCGGAGAAAGAAAACTCTGTGGAATGGTCAAATGGTATTGTCAGACTATTTACAAAAAGTGCTTTCAAAGAAGGAAATCCTGTTCCTGTAAAATCGAGAAAAGAGTTTAAGGTTTATAAAACCGAAAATATTGGTACAACTGGAAATCTAGTCTTATATATTGACGATCCTGATTTTAAACTTGGTAATTACGTCACACAAACCATGGCGGAGGACTATGATGAAATTTTAGGTGCCGAAGATGGTCCTCGTGAAGAAAATGAGTCGCCAAGTTACCCTAACGAGTATGTTTCTCAATGTGTAAACTACTATCCAAGCTACAAGGTTTATTTGTATGCAGATCCTGTTTCGGGAATTACAAAAGAAAATATTCAGCCAAGAGAAAATGAAAGTACGCACTACTCTAGTTTCGGGATCAGCACACATTCAAAGCCAGCTATCGGTTACAAATCAAAAATTAGTATTCCTTGTCCTATGTATGCTGTTAAAGTTGAAAAAACGGAGAAACCAGAAGAGATTATAGGAGGCAGTTTGTATGCAACACGTCCAGATTTTTACAATCGTTCAACTTTTACTTTTACAACTAAGTATAATGATGAACGAAAACCTTATGGGCTATTGCATTACAGAGCCAATGATGAAGATTTGTTGAATGTTTTATACAAACCGACAACCGTAAGTACAATTCGTGAAGAATTGAACAAACTAGGAGGAAATGATGAAATTGATTTTAATGCGAGATGGGCAGACTTTTTAGATTTTAATAGACCTGTTACAAGAGGCGAATATGACGTTTTTCCAAAAAATAATCCTGAAGAAAATTATCAGTTTCCAATGCCTGACAATGATGAGTTTATAGAATTAATTAATGATTTTATTAACTGGCATAATCAAACACAAGGTACAAAAGAGAGAACAATAACTTCGATTACATCATTAAATCAGGTTCTAATTTCGCAAGGAGTTCAAGAGCCAATGTTAGCAGTTTATTTTATTGAACAAGCCATTCATAACGCCTTTGTTCCATTAACCGAAGTGCCTGTAATTTATGAGCATATCAAAGGTAATGACTATACACCGGTTAATAAAAAGCAGACTATTAAAGATAAAAATGGAAATGCTTTAAAGCCAACTGACACCGATTTTGACATTGCACCTATGATGAAAATGGTTAACGAAAGTGAAAACAGAGTCCAATTTACTGATTTCAATTTAGATGGAAACTCGCAAAATATCTATTTCTATGCTGTTCGTGAAATGGACATTAAAATGAATTTTGGAGAGTTTAGTGACCTTTTAGGACCTGTAAAATTAGTAGCTTCTACTCCACCAAAAACTCCTGAAATCAAAAGGATTATGCCAATTCTTGAAAATCAGGTGTTGGGAATTAAACCTGCTGTTCAGATTGAATTAAATGCATATCAACCAGAGTACAGAATCAGGAAAATTAATATTTATCGCGCGAATACAATGCTCGAAGCTCAGTCAATAAGAACGATGAAATTGGCTAAAGAAATTGTAATTGATGAAGATACTTTATCTGCAGATTTTGAAAATGTATGGACGGTCTATGACAATTTTGAAGATTTAGAGGAAGTTCCATTCGGAGATGGTCTTTTTTACAGAATCACGGTTTCTAAGCAAATTGAGTATGCTGATTCAGAATCAACAACAGAAAATCCAATTATAAATAGTGATTATACTCCGTCACAGCCTTCAAAAATTACAGCAACAGTTATTGTTGATAATGTTTCACCTGAATCTCCTGTTTTAGAAGCCTCTGGAACTGTCACGGGAACAAATGGAGGAATGTTTACTTCTGTAGTTTTCAACTGGGAGAAAACAGTTTATAATGGTAAATATCATTTATACAAAATGAACGGTCAAGGGAATTGGGAGAAGATTCATGAAATTTCAACAAATCTCGAAAATGTTGCCTTACCACTTCAGCAGACAAAATTAAAAACGGATGAATTGATTATTAAAAATGAAGACGGAGACAGAATCTATCATCATTTTAAAGTACTCTCAGAAAACTCATCAGGCATGTTAAGCAGCGATGAAAAAATCCTAACTCTTTAAAAAATTAATAAATACCAATGATTTGATTCATTGGTATTTATTTCGGGTCTCATTAAAATATTTAAAAGCAAAGAAATAAAACTAAATAAAATGGCAACAAGCAGAAATGACTTTCACAACAAATTCAACAATGGAGATATTCCGTCGCACTTTGACTTTGTCGAAATTTTTGACAATTTCGTTCATAGAGACGATGACAAAGCCAATTTTCAAATGGTCGAAACAGGAACAGATAATCAGCATTATATTACTCCCGCACTTTTAAAAGCTGCATTTCAAAATGCGGGAATTATTGCGGGGAATTGTTATGTTCCTTACAAAGAATTTCAAGATAATTTTTCAGGATCATCTATTCAACTAGATTCTGCTCCTATTGCAGACAGTGCTAAAGTCTATAAAAACGGACAATTATTAAAGGAAATTGAAGATTATAATTTAAACTACGACAGTGGCGTACTTACTTTTACTGCTCCAATAAGCGGTCGAAATATTGAAATAAATTATTGGTCAAAAAATTTTGATACCGAAACTGAAGGATCTGATTATAATCCGATACTTGGAAGTTTGTCTATTCCTTACAAAGAGAACTTTGACGAAGAAACTTTTAACAATGATAAAATCACTTTAAAAGAAATACCTGTAAAAGATAGTATTAGAATCTATAAAAATGGCCAGCTACTTCGAGAAGGTGTAGGTAAAGATTATGCTGTAGATTATAACAATGGTAATATCACATTCTCAGCCGTAATAAGCGATCGTAATATCGAAGTTGATTATTGGTACAAAAGCACCGTGACTTTATCAGATTTAGAATTAAATACTAAATACGTTGACTTAACAACAGCTCAGACAATTGGAGGGAATAAAACTTTTACAGAAGAGGTTGAAGGTAAGAGCTTTATTAAAACCGGCGGAACTTCTAGTCAATTTTTAATGGCAGATGGTTCTGTATCAACTTCTCCTGGCTCTGATTACGATGCTGGACATGCGGGTTTTGGTATTCTAGCATTTGGAAATGGAGGTTATCAAAAATTCAGTAACGGGTTAATATTGCAATGGGCTCATTTAATGAGTAATGCCACTACCTATACTTTCCCTTTAAGCTGGCCAAATGGTGCTTTGAGTGTTATGGTATCGACTGTAAGAACAAATTCAGGAAGCAGAGGATACAACCATGTGGGAAATATTACTAAGAATACTTATTACGCCCTTATCGATGCAAACGAAGGCTATATGTTCGCAATTGGATGTTAAACTGTAAATAAAAAAACTAAAATTATGTATAAAGCAACATATAACGAAAACGGAGAATACACAGGTTTTTATGTAGAAGAAATTCATGAAAACATTCCTCAACCTAATATTGAATTAACTGAAGAAGAATGGCAACAAGGATTGTCAAAAAATTATAAAGTAATTGAAGGCAAACATGCTTTTTTTCCCGCTACTCAAAATAAAAACGAATTTTTAGAAAATTTAAGAATCAGAAGAAATGCACTATTAGTTGAAAGCGATTGGACACAAGTAGAAGATTCTCCTCTTTCTGAAGAGAAAAAAATGGCTTGGAAAAATTACAGACAAGAGTTAAGAGATTTAACTAATCAAGAAGATCTAACCGCTATTGTTTGGCCAACAAAGCCACTGTAATAGAAAAATCAAAAACTATTCTTTATTAAAATAAATATGGAAGAAAATATAACATACAAACCTTTCGCTTATATCGATCAATATAGTCCAGCAGAAGGAACAACGGTTTATTATAATACTGAAAAGACTTTAGCCGTAAAAAAGAATGATTGCTCCTACGGAACATCTGGAAATCTAGTTACTTTAACAGCTTCCGCTAATAAATTTGTTTCAACTATAAGTGTTGCAGATGCAGATCTGCAAGCTCAATCATGGCTAAATGCAAATGCGCAAGCTTATGCCAATAATACCGGAATTTGCACCATTAGAAGTACAGCATGGCGAGGAGAAAACCCGTCTTGTGTATTAGAACCGTCAACAGCTTTGTTGCCTTTTGATTATATGATAATCAGATACAAATGGGCATTGGGCGCAGGTCGTGATTTGGATACTTTTACCGGGTTTGTCAGCACAGGAACAGAATGGGATAATAAATATATGGGATTTGGTCATGGCAATGGAACTGAATTACCACAAAACAGCACAGCTATGCAATCCTACATTATGTATGCTGGAGACAATAGAAAAGATAACGGAGTTGAAGCTTGTCTAATCAATTTTGATAAACTTCTCTCAGACTATACTTCTTTAAAATCAGTTCCTGTTAGGATGGCTACAGCTTGGTTTGGTGAAATCGGAACAGGCAATATCGATGTCGAAATTACAACATACTCTGGAGGAACAATGCAAAAAGTAGATGCAGAATATGATTTCATTAACCTAGGAGGCTCACAGATACAACAGCTTACTTTTTCTAAAAACATTCCTAAACCACCTTCTTGGGTAAATGATATTGATCAAGTACCAAACATTGGATATATAACTTACGATAAAGACACTTCTACAGCGAAGGTTGCAATAACTTATTAAAATATGGAAAATACAGGATACAAATCTTTTGAAACATTAGAAAGATATTACACAGATGATGGAACATCAACTGGTGAGACTAAACCAAATATCGTTACAGATCCAGATTATATTGCTCCTTTTCTAGATATTACAAATTGTCCTCCAGGTGCAAGATTTTATAATATCAAACAGACTAAAACTATAACTAGAAATAATTGTGGTCCAGGATATTCGGGAAGCACAGTAACATTAACTGCCAATGCAAACCAATTTGTTTCAAATCAAAGTGAATTAGACGCAAACAACCAAGCAATTGCTTGGTTAGATGCCAATGCGCAGATATATGCTAATAATGTTGGGACATGTGAAATTATTGATAATTCAAACCGTCCTAATGCTCCCATAATTTACAGTACCCTTTTAAGTGATTTAGAAATTAAAGTATTTTGGACTATTCCTGATGATAATGCAGGAGTTACTGTGACTGGATATCAACTTTATAGAAAAGTCGGCTTGAATGGACAATGGTTAAGCCATAGAAACATAAACTCGAGAGATATTACATCATTCACAGACACCCTGTTAAGTTATGAAACCACTTATCATTATAGAATACAAGCCCAAAATACATTAGGAAATTGGTCTAATGATAGCGAACCAACTGCAGTAACAACAGCTGACAGACCTAACTGTTTTGTTGAAGGAACTTTAATTTCATTGTCAGATGGAACGCAATTGCCTATTGAGCAGATTACATTAAACCAAATGTTACTTTCTTCAGAAATTGCTTCACTGAATGATACAAATAATGTAAACAATTTATATAAATGGTCTTGCAACTATTTACTAGAAAACCGAATTAAATCTCCTGTTACGGGTATCCTTCCTTTGACTGCTCATAAAACAATCATTGTTAATGAAGGATTATTGGAAGCTACTCCAAGTCACTCTCAATTAATTCAGCGCAACGGAATTTGGAAATTTATTCCACTCGAAGATATTGTCGTAGGAGACAATTTGTATAACATCAACAAAAAAATCATTCCTGTGACTTCGGTTGTTGTTAATTTAGAAAAGAGAAATATTTATCCTCTAAGTTTGGCTCCTTCTCACACTTATTTTGCAAATGGAATCTTGACTCATAACATAAAACCTATAGATAATTAATATAGGTATTATGCACCCCTTTCGAATAAATACAGAAGAGCCTACTAACAATAAAATACATTCTGTAAAAAATATATCTATCAATGAATTTATTGGAATATGGGTTACTGACAAGCCAATAAGCAACAAATCACGATGCTTATTTCAACCTCAAATGCTAAAAAAGTGGTGGGAAACGGATGATTTAGGTAGATTTTGCAATCATTCTTTTGATCCAAATACAATTGTAATACAGTATTCTGATAAGCTAATATTAAAAGCTTGTAAAATGATCAAAAGTAATGAAGAGATAACTGTTGATTATAGAGAGATAACAAGTTTTACCGGATATACACCATATACGGATTTTTAAAATTTAAAAAATACCACAAAATGAACACAAACCATAATAGAATAAAAGTCGCTGATTTAGAAACAAATCAGCCTGATAAAATTTTAACAACAAACTCCAGTGGCGAACTGGAGTTTAGTGATATTAATAATATTAGAGCAGACAGCTACAATGGACTAGATTATGTAGAAGAAGGAAAAGCTTTGGATGCTAGACAGGGGAAAGTTTTAAAAGACTTAATATATAATAGTGCATATGCTCCCCATTTAGAAGAGTTAATTCCAAATTATTTTTTACCAAATGAAACAAATAACGTAATAATAAGAGGCTCGTTCTTTACACCAACAACTACTGTTGCAATCGAAGGGCAGATTATAAATTATGTTAAATTCAAAAGTGATAATGAAATTCATGTAAATTTAACTACTGGTCTAAATGAAGGTATTTTTGATGTAACCATTAACAATAATCAAATATCAAAGACATATACTGACAAGTTATTAATCAACTTAGGACAAGTAAGCTCCCCTATCGCTTCATCATGGTCAAACCTATTATCAACTCCTAATATTTCTGAAGAAGGAAGCATTAAAGTCTCGACCAATGGAATTACTCAAGGTGCTGATTGGAAAATTATACCTGCAAATGAAAATTTTCGAATAATAGCTGTTAGCAAAGAATCTCCTTTTAATGCTGGATATCTATTTGATGCTATTAGTGCGGGCGGAACAATTCAATTAATATCAACAGCCGATAACACTAAAAAAGTTTGGTTTATGTTTAGATGGTTCTCTGCTTTAGGAGGGAATGCTAGATTATATAATAGTTTTGGGGAAGACTCTGGAGATGCTTCAGCTACAATTGCTTATGGTCCTCCACATGGCAAAATTGCTACAATTGAAAGAAAGGCAGGTATTTGGAAATTTTATGTAAATAACGTATTAATTAAATCATATACCTCAAGTATTAATGAAGAACTATTGATTCGATTTCGTGTAAATAATCAAGAAGTTACAGGAATTAAATATGTAAAATTAGCAACTTAAAAAAATGAACACAAACCACAATAGAATAAAAGTCGCTGATTTAGAAACAAATGAGCATGATAAAATTTTAATTACAAACTCCAATGGCGAATTGGAGTTTAGTGATCTAACCTCTGCTTTAGATTTTAAAACAATCAATGGAGAATCAATTCTTGGAAGTGGAAATATCGACCTATCAAACAAGCAAGATATTTCAAACCAATTAGAAGTAAACTCAAGCCAAGTCATTCCTTCTAATTGGCACGGTAAAACTGTACTCTTTACCACTAACTGTACCATTACAGTACCTGCTTCATTGCCCCAAAGTTTCATTTTTAACGGGATTACATTACCAGGAGTAAGCTTAACGTGGGCAATTACTGCCCCACATACTTGGTTGTTTGGAGTTCCATCAGTAACAAGCGAAAAGCAGATTTTTACTTTTACAAAAAGAGGAGCAACAAATGGTGTCTTATTATTAGGCGTATAATTATGGGAGCTTTACTTCAAAACACCATTTTTGGGAAAAGTAAAAACTCTTTTGTTTCTACTTGGCGAACTTCTAATATTTCTACTGGATCTACTTCAAATACACAAATAAAACTGCCCTTAGTTGCATCAGGGACTTACAATTTTATAGTTGATTGGGGTGACGGAACTTCTAACACTATCACTATTTGGAATCAAGCTGAAACTACACATACTTATGCATCAGCAGGAGATTATACCATAAAAATAAATGGGGTTTGTACTGGATGGCAGTTTAATAATACTGGTGATAGACTCAAGATTTTATCAGTTGAAAGATGGGGTAGAAATTTTAGACTTGGAACTAATCAAGGAAGTTATTTTTATGGTTGCGCTAATCTACGATTAGATTTCGTCTCTGATGTTTTAAACCTTAATGGAACCAGTAGTTTAGCTAGTGCTTTTAGATTTTGCAATGTGCTTACAACAATTAACAGATCTAACGAATGGAACACGTCGTCCATTACTAACATCAGCTATATTTCTCAGTACTCTCCATTATTCAATCCTCTAATAAGCTTATGGAACGTAGGAAATGTTACCACTATGCAAGGTGCTTTTTTTGCTTCTGGTTTTAATGGCGACATAAGCAATTGGGACACTTCTAAAAATACTACCTTTTATTTAACTTTCGCTGATAATACTAATTTTAATCAAGATATTGGGGGTTGGGATACAGGTAATGTACTAAATATGCAACAAATGTTTCAAAGTGCAGCAGCATTTAACCAACCAATAAACTCTTGGAATACATCTAAGGTAACAAACATGGCCAGTATGTTTCAAACTGCTTTAGCATTTAATCAAAATATTGGCTCTTGGAATGTTTCAAAATCAACAAATTTTTCAAGTATGTTTCAAGGCGCAACCTATTTTAATAATGGAGAAAGCTCAGACATAAATAATTGGCAAATAAATACAAATGCTGCTGTTAACATGCAACAAATGTTTAATAAGGCATCTTCATTTAACCAACCGTTAAATAATTGGAATACTGAAAATGTTACAAACATGAATCTTATGTTTGGTTCTACAGATTTTTTTAATCAAAACATAGGAGCTTGGAATGTTAGTAAAGTGACAAATTTTTCGAGTATGTTTAATACTGCAAGAGAATTTAACAATGGTGGCAGTCCAGATATAAATAACTGGATTTTAAACACAACTGCTAATATTGTGATGGATAGTATGTTTAACAATGCAAATAAATTCAATCAGAACATCGGCAATTGGAATGTATCAAGAGTTACTACTTTTCAACAAATGTTTTTAAATGCAACTATGTTTAACAATGGTGGTAGTTCAGATATAAATAATTGGCAACTAAGTACAACATTCGATATAAATATTTCACAAATGTTCGCAAATGCTATTGCTTTCAATCAAAACATTGGTTCTTGGAATGTTTCTATGGTAACAACATTTACTGGAATGTTTCAAGGTGCTAAAGCATTCAATAACGGAGGGAGTTCTTCAATAAATGGATGGCCAATTAAAACAACTGGGAGTGTGATAATGACAAGTATGTTTAAAGACGCAATTTCATTCAATCAACCAGTAGGTTTGTGGAATGTTTCAAATGTTACAAGTATGTATGCTATGTTTTATGGCTGTAAAAATTTTAATCAGAACATATCCACTTGGAACACTATTGGTGTAACAACTATGAATGCGATGTTTTTTAATGCCATAAATTTCAATCAACCAATAGGTTCATGGAATGTTTCAAATGTTACAATTATGAGTTTTATGTTTTGCGTTGATTCGGCTGGAGGGGGCAATATGCAATTTAACCAACCAATAGGTTCTTGGGATGTTTCAAAAGTTACAAATATGAATGGCATGTTTGATGGCCTTTCATTTACCTCTTTATTCAATCAAAACATAGGTTCGTGGAATATATCAAACGTTACAAATTTCGGAAATTTCATGAGGAAAAAAACTGCTTCTAATTTTTCAACTACAAATCTAGATGCAATTTATAATGGATGGAGTAGTAGACTAGTTCAACCCAATATTAATATACTTTTTGGCACAGCAAAATATACATCTGCATCAAGTGCTGGAAGGGCAATTTTAACTGGAACACCTAATAACTGGGTAATTACGGATGGGGGAATGTAAAATTTTCTCAATTCTTTTTTTAAGTCCTCTAAACAACTTTATACTTAAAATAAAAAATATAATAAATAATGAGCACAAATCACAACAGAATAAAAGTGGCTGATTTGGAAACAAATGAGCCTGATAAAATATTAAAAACAAATGGAAATGGAGAACTAGAGTTCAGTGATATTTCACAAAAAGAGTCTGATCCTGTTTCTGCAACTACTTCAGGCATTGTCAATAATACAGCTCTTCAAGAATTGGGAGGTGTAGATAAAACAATTAATGGGCTTAGAATCGGTAAGGGTAACAATTCTATGACTCGTAATACCGCTTTAGGTCTATCTAGTTTAGAGGTTAACACTACAGGAGATTTTAATACTGCAATAGGTTGGAATTCTTTAAAGACTAATACTACAGGAGCTAGCAATACAGCTGTAGGTGTAGCTACTTTATTCTCTAATACTGAAGGCATTAACAATACTGCATTAGGTAGATTTGCTTTATACTATAATACTACAGGACAAAGTAATACAGCCATAGGATATTCTGCTTTAACATATAACACATCAGGAATCTACAACACAGCAGTAGGAAATTCCGCCTTATACAAAAATACAGGGTCTCTTAATACTGCGCTAGGTTTTAGAGCTGGAGGAGAAGTGACTACAGGAAGTAATAATATATTATTAGGATTTCAGGCAGGAAGAGCTCTAACAACAGGAATTAAAAACTTGTTAATTGAAAATACCGTTAATGATGGAGTAAAAACAGGAAGTAGAAATACTATTTTAAATCCTTCTCAAAATGTTACTGGAATCGTAGATGGAAATAACAATACTATTATTGGAGGAGTTGTTACATCTGATGTTACCGATCATATAATTTTAGGAACAGGATATGGACTAATTGGTTTTATTAGCGATAATACAGGTTTAACAAGAGTTCCTAGACAGACTAATCCTTTAATAACAGGTGATACAACAGGAAAAGCTATAATCACAAAAGAATATTTAGCTACGAGTTTACCTTCATTGACAACAGCAAAAGCGGCTCCAACTTCTGCCACAGCTACAGGAGTAAAAGGAGATATTAGAATCGATAATGATTATGTATATGTCTGTGTAAACACAAACACTTGGAAAAGAAGTGCATTAACAACTTGGTAGAATAAATTCTCTTTTTAAAACTTAATAAATCAAAACTAAAAAGCCAGCATCAGATGACAAAAAAGTCTTCTTATGCTGGCTTTATTATTTAAAATAAATGAAAAGATCATCCAAAAACAATCTTTCCCAAAAACTTACTTCTTAAACTTCCCAATCCCACTCTGCAACCAACCATAATACTCCTCAATATTCGGATTATAAGCAGACGGTTCTGTCAAGTTCACACTATTATTATCTACAATTACATAAAATGGCTGGGCATTTGCTTTATATGTTTTAATCTGTAAATCGCTCCATTTGTTTCCGATGGTTTTGATTTTTTTTCCTGTTGTTTCAGAAACATATTGTTCACTTTCTGGAAGCTCCTTTTTGTCATCAACATAAAGGGAAATCAAAACCAAATCATTGTTTAAAACACCCAAAACTTTAGGATCTGACCAAACTAATTCTTCCATTTTTCTGCAGTTTACACAAGCATATCCCGTAAAATCTAACAAAACTGGTTTCCCTACTTTTTTTGCATATTCCATTCCTTTATCATAATCATGAAATGTGATAATATTTTGCGGTCCGTGTTCTGCTCCTTCTGGCAACGAACCTGTTATTTTTAACTCGGAATTACCCGAAACTCCAAGTCCGTTTGGCGATTCACTATATTGCATCGGAGGTGGAAATCCGCTGATTAATTTTAATGGAGCGCCCCAAAGTCCTGGAATCAAATAAATCGTGAAACTTAAAACGATCAATCCAAAACCTAATCTTCCAACTGAAATATGATTTAAAGGCGAATCATGTGGCAAAGTGATTTTTCCAAATAAATAAAAGGCCAGCATTCCGAAAACAGCAATCCAAATTGCAAGGAAAACTTCTCTTTCTAACCAATGCAATTGTAAAACTAAATCGGCATTTGATAAAAATTTAAAAGCCAAAGCCAGTTCCAGAAATCCTAAAACCACTTTTACCGTATTCAGCCATCCGCCAGATTTTGGCAATGCATTTAACCATCCTGGAAAAGCCGCAAATAATGAAAACGGTAATGCAATTGCAATCGAAAATCCTAACATTCCAACAATTGGCGCGATTCCGCCTTTTGAAGCCGCTTCTACCAATAAAGTTCCTACAATTGGACCTGTGCATGAAAATGATACAATGGCTAAAGCCAAAGCCATAAAGAAAATCCCAATTAATCCTCCTCTATCTGCCTGCGAATCGACTTTATTAGCTAGAGAACTTGGTAATACAATTTCGAAAGCACCCAAAAATGAACAGGCAAAAACGACCAATAAAATAAAAAAAATCAAATTAAACCAAACGTTTGTTGAAAGTGCATTTAGCGAATCGGCACCAAAAACTGCGGTCACAATAGATCCCAATAAAACATAAATAATTACGATTGAAATTCCATAAATCATGGCGTTTCTAATTCCTGCGGCTTTAGTTTTACTTTGTTTCGTAAAATAACTCACTGTCATAGGAATCATTGGAAAAACGCAAGGCGTCAGCAAAGCTGCAAATCCAGATAAAAAAGCTAAAATAAAAATAGTCAGCAATCCTCTCGATTCCGTTTTCTTTGGTGAACCGGTAATTTCTTGTTTTGATTTTTTTTCTTCAGTCTGAGAAACCGATTTTTCTTCTTCAATTACAGAAACTTTTTTTACTATTGGATTTTCTTCGACTGAAGCCAATTTCTTTTCACTCGGAATTTTAAAAGTTAATTCTTCTGTAGACGGCGGTAAACAGTTACTGTCGTCACAAACCATAAAATCGACTTCGGCAGCAATATTCGAAACATCATCTGAAATGAATTTGATTTTTTGAGTGAAAAGCGCTTTATCTTCAAAATATTTAATTTTCATATCGAAGATCTTATCGACTGTTTCATGTCCTTTATCCTCAGTTGTTTTTCCGATTAATTCGATTTTTTTCGGCTGATTTTTAAATGTAAAAGCCGTTGGTGAAGGTCCGCCTTCTTCAATATATTGTCCGTATAAATGCCAGCCTGATTGTATTTTCGCCTGTGCTTTTAAAAGAAATTCTTTATCTGAAATTTTTTCTACAGTTGTCGTCCATTTTACCGGATTGTACATTTGTCCGAACATGGAAACTGAGAGCAATAACAGGAATGTAATTATGGTATTTCTCATTGTTTTTTGATTAGATTTTTGAAAAAAAAGAGCTGTTGGCAAACAGCTCTTTTGGTCTTTCACAGAAAATGGCTTACTAATTCAGATTCTAAAATGAAATAATGAAAGACGAACTATTAAAATTTTAGATTTTAGATTTTAGATTTTAGATTTTAGATTTTAGATTTTGTCGCAGTATAACTTTGTCAAAGTTTAAAACTTTGACAAAGTTGAACTATCTACACCGTAAACTGAGACTGAATACTGAGACTGTAAACTGAAACTGAACACTAAAAAAAACTACTTCAACGGATTCCCGTCTTTATCAAGAGAACCCGATTTAATGATAATCATTTTATCCAACTGAACATATTTTTTAATCGCATCGTTTACTTGTTGTAAAGTTGCTTTATCAATATCTTTTGGATACTGATCGATGTAATTTGGCTCTAAACCTCTTTCGATGAAGCTTAAAATAGTTCTCGCCATTCCACTTGTGGTTGACATTCCTACTTTAAAACTTCCGATTAAATTGGTTTTCTTGTTTTCTAATTCTTCTGCTGTGATTCCGTTTTTTACCCATATATCAACCTGAACCATTGTCGCATCCAAACCTTTTTGGAATAAATTTGGATTGAAAGAAGCGTTTACAAACCAGTAACCTCCTGTTTCGATATTTCCGCCTAAACCAGAAGAAATATTATAGGTTAAACCATCATTATCACGAACAGTCTGCATTAAACGTCCAGCAAAACCAGCCCCTAAAGTATAGTTTCCAATAAAAAACGGAATATAATCCGCATCGGCTCTTTTTAAACCCGTAAACTGTCCGACGAATAATTCTGCACTTGGTTTTTCAGGAATTGTAACCACTTCTGTTTTGGATTGTGTTTTTGCAGCTTCTTCAAATTTTAATTTTTCAGTCACTCCTCCATTCCAATTTTTAAATGATTTTTTTAGAGAAGCATTTAGGTTAGCTCCATCGGTGTCACCCACAATTACCAAACGCATAGACGCCGTTCCAAAATATTTTTTGTGAAAAGCTTTCACTTCATCCAAAGTTGCATTTTTAATATTTGCAATATTGTCTTCTACTGTCAAACTATAATTTGGATTTCCTTTTGGATAAATCGCCTGAGATAAAGCAATGCTTCCTCTTTCACCTGGATCATTCAAATCCTGTTGTGTATTTCCAATAAATTGCTGTTTTAAATTTTCAAATTCTTTAGCATCAAACAACGGATTTCTTAATTCTTCTGCCAATAAAGCAATTACCTGATCTAAGTCTTTTTTCAAACATTTAAATCCGATATTAATTTTGAAACTTGAAGCATTTACATTTAATGAAACTCCTAGTTTTTGAAGTTTTTCAGAAAATTTAAACTTGTCATTCAACGTTGTTCCTTTTGATAACATTGATGCTGTTAATGCTGGAATTACATCATTTTTAGTTTCACTGGCATAATTCCCTAAAGAAATGCTAGCCGCAACCGTAACGAAATCTTTTGCTGATGTTTTTACCGAAACCACATCAATTCCAGATACTTTTTCTCTTTTAAAAGCTGAAGCCGATTTTTCGATTAAAGTTTCTGCAGAGATTAATTCTTCTGTTGTGTTTTTTGTTGAGGTTGGTACAGATGAAGCTTCTTCGTGAATATGTCCTTCTTCTGAATGTCTGTAATAAAACGGACCATTTTCTGCCATATAATTACTGGCTTTTGCCGTATCATTATTTTGATTACCAGCTTGTTTCGGAATAAAATATCCTGTTGTACTTTGGTCATCAACTAAATATTTTTGAGCCACACGCAAAACATCTGCTGGAGTTACTTTTTTCAATCGGTCAACTCCTGTAATATAATCTGTCCAGTCGCCAGAAGCGATTGCTTCGTTTAATGCTGATGCAATTACTCCAGAACCATCGCGTGCTAAAATAGTTTGTGCACTAATTTTTGCTACAACTCTATTCACCTCATCCTGAGTTACGCCTTCCTTCTGAATTTTAGCCACAACTTCACCGATTTTAGCATCAATATCTTCGTGCTTTGAAGTTGTCGGAAAACCAACGCCAATTGTAAAAAGTCCGACTTCTTTAAAGTTTGTTGCACTTGCGTAAGAATAAATTCCTAAACGGGTATCAACAAAAGTTTTGTTTAAAATAGCAGTCGGTCCAACGCCAATAATCTGAGCCAGAATATTCAACGCAGGAAGATCTTCTTGCAACGCCCCCGGAATTTTATACGCTTTGTTTACAACGCCCAATTCTCCAGGTTTTTTAACTGTAATTTTGCGCGCACCATATTGCTGAGGTTCTTGTGTATATGGCTGTGGCATTGCGTTTGGTGCTTTTGTAATTTTACCGAAATACTTTTCGATCAATTCAAAAACATTCTCTTTTTTGAAATCTCCAATAATGGTTAAAGTGGCATTATCTGGCCAATAATACGTATTATAGAAATTTCTCAATACTTCAATTGGAGCGTTTTCAATATCCGATTTCCATCCAATTGTCGAATGATGATATGGATGTGCAATATAAGCCGCTGCCCAGATTTCTTTATCTAATAAACTATTCGGATTGTTTTCTCCACGCTCAAATTCGTTGCGCACAACCGTCATTTCTGCTTCTTTATCTTCTTTCAACAATAAAGAATTACGCATTCTGTCGGCTTCGATTTGAAGCGCCAATTCGATTTTATCACTTGGCAGCGTTTCAAAATAATTCGTACGATCGTACCAAGTTGTAGCATTTAACTGTGCTCCTGTATTTTGCAGAACATCAGTAATTGTGTTTCCGTTTTTCTTATTAAAAGTTGGAGTTCCTTTAAACATTAAATGTTCTAAAAGGTGAGTCGATCCTGTATTTCCTAAAACTTCATGTTTAGAACCTACGCGATATACAATTTGTACGGTTGCAACTGGAGAAGCATTGTCCTGCAAAAGCAAAACATTCATTCCGTTTGGTTGGTATAAATATTCTTCGATTCCGCCTAATTCTTTTATTTTCTTGAAATTAACCGATTTTCCCTGCGCTGACATAAGAGCACAGAAAGCTAATGAGCAATAGCCCAGAAAGATGTATTTTTTCATTTTTTTGTTGATATTATTTAAGCAGTGTTCAGTGTTCAGTGTCCAGTTTTTTAGTGTTCAGTTTTCAGTCGCAGTCGCAGTCGCAGTCTGAAACTTTGTCAAAGTTTAAAACTTTGACAAAGTTGAGTTATCGCGACTGAACACTAAAAAACTGGACACTGATCACTAAAGATTTACGATTTACTAAAAATTTCTTTCAATTTAGATTGAAGTTCTGCTTCTCTAAGATTTTTAGCAACGATTTTTCTGTCAGGTCCAATTAAGTAGTTGGTTGGAACCATTTTTACACCGTATAGAACAGCCGCTTCATTTTGCCATCCTTTTAAATCAGAAACATGCGTCCAAGTTAGGCCGTCTTTCTCAATTGCTTTTTCCCAAAGTTTCTTTTTATCGTCCAATGAAACTCCCAAAACATCAAATCCTTTATCATGATATGTTTTGTAAGCCACAACTACATTTGGATTTTCTTTTCGGCATGGACCGCACCAGCTTGCCCAGAAATCTACTAAAACATATTTTCCTTTGTAATCTGATAATTTTACCACTTTTCCGTTGATATCGGTTTGAGAAAATTCTGGAGCTGCAACACCAATAGCTGTTTTTTCGTTAAGATCAATTGAAGCTTTTAATTTTTTTCCGTAGAATGATTTCTGAACTTCTGGAGATAAAACGGCATAATATTCTTTTACTTTTTCTGGAGTTCCATAAGACACAATTCTGTCTTCGATTACTAATGCTCCTCCTAAATTGTCTTTATTTTTTCTGATAAATTTATCTGTCAAATCATCCGCGAAAGCGCCAAGATCTTTCCATTTTTTATCCATCATGGTTTGCTGTTCTGGAGTCAATTTTACTTTTCCTCCTTGTGTTAGCGAATCAGATAATTTGTAAATAGGCCCTGCGATTGCTTGTATTTTTTTGAATTCGTTATCGTAGTACGATTTGTAGAATCCGTTTTGTGTAGCTCCAGTTACTTTAGCCTTAAAAACCGAATCTTTTTTTGCTTCAATCGTAATATCTTCATTATCTAAAAGAAAATACGCTCCGTACTCTTGCCCTTTAATTTTAATGGTATGAAATAATGGTTCCACCGTTTTTCCAGTAAAAGTGAATGCACCTTCTTTTACCTCAGCAGAATCGATTACTTTTTTATCTCCTTTTTCATCTGCATATTCTAGATAAACCATTCCTTTATCTAATCCTGCAATTTTTCCGTTGATTTTATATTCTTCTTTCTTTGCACAAGAAGTTACTGCCGTCGCAAGGACTAAGGCCAGTAAACTTGATTTTAAAATTGTACTTTTCATGTTATATTTTTTGTTTGTTAGATTGCGATTTTTTTTTTGAGTTTTCAATCGCAATTTTCAGTTATCAACTGAGACTGAGACTGAAAACTGCGACTAAAAAAACTAAGATTTCAAAAGTTCCTTCAGTTTTGCTTCCAATTCTGCACCTCTCAAGTTTTCTCCGATAATTACACCTTTACCGTCTACTAAATAAGTTGCTGGAATTGCTTTTACATTAAATGCTTTGCTCACTTTATCGTCGTCAAGAAGATTGTGCCATTGCATATTTTCTTGTACTAATGCTTTCTGCCAAGCTTTTTCGTCTTTATCGATTGAAACACTTAAAATCTCAAATCCTTTATTTGAATATTCAGCGTAAGCTGTTTTTAAGTTCGGAATTTCTTTTCGGCATGGACCGCACCAAGATGCCCAAAAATCAACCAAAATATATTTTTTCCCTGCAACGATATCTTTTGCATTGAAAGTTTTTCCATCTTTATCTTTTAATCCGAAGTTGGCAATACTTGTTCCAACTAGAGATTTCGGATTCAAATCTTTGTCTACAATTTGACCGTAGTAACTTTTCTTCGCAGCTTCTGAAAACTGCTCATAAATTGGTTTTTGCTCTGGAGTAAAATAACTGTATGAAGTCATCATGAAAAATGGTCCCCACCAATTGGTTTTATGTTTTTCAATCAAATTTTTTGACAACAATTCTACTTTCGTAAAAAATGCTTTTTCGTCTGCTTCAAATTTTTTCCATTGAGCCGTGCTGTAAACAGAATCCAATAATTTCTTGTTGTTTTCTTTTTTTGCTTTTCCTGCTAAATTACTTAGTTCGTTAATTCCAACGTGATATGCTTCGTAATCTTTATTCAATTCTTCTTTAAAAGCGGTTTCTTTAACATAATAATCGTGAGATTTAGAACCAGTAATTACTACATCTTTAAAAGAAATCCATTCGCCTTCTTTATCTGAAACTTTGCCAGCCGCTGTAATTTTTATTTTTGAATTTTCGACCATTACAGAAATATTTCCTTTGCTTTTACCAAAGACAACATAGAAAAAACGAGGTTCTTTTAGTTTTCCTTCGAAAGTAAATTTCCCGTCTTTTAATGTTGTTTCAGCAACTGGCAGTTCAGAAGAATGCGTAGCGCCTGGAACCAGTTTTACAGCTGTTCCATCTGCTAAACCAGTGATGTTTCCTTCAATTGTATAAGAAGAAACCGTCGCTGGCGCTGTTTTTTTCTTTTGCGCCTGAATGTTTAATGAAACCATAAACAAGCAAATGCACAAGCCTAATATTTTAGATTTAATTGCTTTCATTTTTGATTGAT
This sequence comes from Flavobacterium sp. ACN2, assembly GCF_002303885.1. GTDB lineage: Bacteria > Bacteroidota > Bacteroidia > Flavobacteriales > Flavobacteriaceae > Flavobacterium. Next base: position 90,403 of record NZ_MRCM01000019.1, read on the forward strand.
ATTTTAGAAAAAAAGCTTCCTTTTCGGGAAAATCTAATCAGGAAGCTTTTCCATTATTATTTGTCTACATTTTGTGTTATTGTTCCGTTTCCTGGATTTTGCGTTGCTCCTTGTGGGAAAGGCGCTGTCCATAAATGAGAATCAGACGATAATGTGTACGTAATTCCATTTGCAACTTTGCTAAAACTAACTTTATAAAGACCTTCGGCATTTAAACGGCGTGCATCTGCATAAGGAGTAAGCGTTTGCAGCAATTCATTACTTTTTGTTTTGTAAATAGCGTTCAAAGCAGTTGCTTTATCTGTAGTTGAAATATCCTGATAAGATGCTGGAAGAATACGCGTTTTACGAACCGTATTTAAAATAGTCAATGCTTCAGTAATTTTATTATCGCGCGCTAAACACTCCGCTTTTATTAAATAAACCTCAACACTTGTAATTCCTCCAAAATTGTACATTCCTGATAATATCGAATAGTAATAAGTATCAGCCCCAACGGTTCTTACTTTCCAACGAGATTTTAAACGTACATCTCCAGTTTCAAAACGCGCAGCTCTTTCTACTGGTATACTTGGCTCTCTCCCTAATGAACGGCTTGAACCATGTCTAAAAATATAGTTTTCAACATTGTTATAGCCCATTGGCGAAACTGCTGTTGTATAAGAATTTGGTACATCTATAATGGCTTTATTTGCTTCATAAAAAGCTACCCAGTCAAAGAGTTTATTATTTTCTGCTAATGCCAAATCAGCATATTTTAAAGCCTCTGTATAATTATTCATCTGCAGATAAACTCTTGAATAAAAAGCATAACCTGCCCCTAAATTAGGATGCAAAGCGGTTTGAGCAACCTTAGGCAAATAAGGCAATGCTTCTTTAATATCATTTAGAATAAAATCATACATTTCCTGAATGGTTACTTGTTTGCTTGGCGCATTAATATTGGCACTTGTAATTAACGGAACCGATAGTTTTGTTGACGCTGTAGAAGCTACATAAGTATCTGCATAAAAATTAGTTACATAAAAAAAGTTCATCGCACGCATTATTTTTGCTTGTGCCCAAACTGTTCTCTGTTCTTGCTCAGTCGCTTTAGTGGCCGAAAGTGCATTTTCAATAATTAAATTAAAAGCCGAAATTCCGCTATAAGTTGTGTAATATGTAGATTCGTCTGATACCTTCAATGCAATACGATCTGCATTTTCGTCCCACATATAATTGGCATTATACAACCTATTACTTGTAAGTGTAGCAGCTGTTACAAATTGATCATTTAGCAAATGTGTAGCTCCCAGTATATCTATTCTTGTATTGTATTCGTCACGCAAAAAAGCTTCATAATCTGCTAATGTTTCTGGCGATTTTGCTCCTTTTGGCACATCGCTCAAGTAATCATCGCAAGATGCCAAAGTCAATCCTAAAGCCAATAAGCACGCTACTTTTTTATATATATTTTTCATCGTCTAGTCTTTATAAATTAGAAATTAACATTTACCCCCATAACAAAGCTTGGAGATATAAAACCGCCTAGCATGTATTTGGCATCTCTGCTTTTGGCAAAAGTGTATACGTTTTCTGCATTCAAATTGAATCGTACTCCGTCTAGTTTTACTCTTTTAATAAGGTCTTTTGGCATTTGATACGCTAACGAAATGTTGCTTAATCTTAAATTTGATGCATCCAAAATATTAATATCTGCATAAGAATAAATCGTACGAGATTCTGAATTAAAATCTGCTTCATATTCGTAAACCGCTCTCGGAACATTGGTAAAAGCTTCATCACCTGGTTGCATCCAACGATTTGCAATATTGTTGTTTACCACTGTAATATCTGTTACATAACCTCCAAGTCCGCCATTGTAATTGTTAGCCAACATTGGCAGGAATGTGTTTTTCACTTTATGTCCTAACTCATAAATGAAAAGAGCCGAAAGTGAGAAGTTTTTATAATTTGCTGAGGTATGGAAAGAACCACTGTGCAAAGGAACTGTTGAACCATAATCTTTAATTGCGTCTAACTGACCTGGGTTGTATTTCACCGCTGTACCTGAGGCATCATAAACCTGAGGCAGTCCGGTATTGCTTAAACCAGCCCATTGGTAACCATAAATGCTGTTAAAACTTGTTCCGATTCTAGGATAAGCCTGCGGATAATCTAATTGTAAATAGTAAACAGGAGCTTTTACATTTACATAATCTACAGTGTTTTTATTATAGGCATACAAAATAGCTGCATCCCAAGAGAAAGAAGGCGTTTTTACCATTGTTCCTCTTAAGGTAACTTCGATACCTTTGTTAGTCATTTCTCCGTTATTAAGATAATAAGTTGAATAACCAAATCCTTCTGTTGGAATTCCTTGACTACTTGCTAACAAGTCTTGTCCTTTTTTATTATAAAAATCTAAAGTTCCGCTTAATCTACTTTTAAAGAATGAGAAATCTAAACCAATATTTGTAGTCGTTGTTTTTTCCCAAGATAATTCAGGATTTGGTCGTTTTCCTACACTTCCGTACGTTCCTCCAACATTTGAATTGGCATAGTAAAAGGCCGTTAAATAAGGTGCCGCATCTTTGGCAATATTTCCTGCAATACCATAAGAACCACGTAGTTTAAGAGCATCAACCCAAGCAACATCAAAAAATGATTCATTGTTAATATTCCAACCCGCACCTACAGACCATATAGGTTTGTTTTGGTATTTACTGTCTGTTCCCCAAAGATTAGAACGATCCCAACGAATACTACCAGAAAGAGAATATTTTTTATCGTACGTATAACCCCCTGTTGAGTAAACAGAAACGTAACGGTTCTGCAATTCTTTTTCTAATGCAAAGTCATTTATCGACATATAACCGCCAAAAACAGATCCGTATACTTTTAATAAATCGGCTTGATTTATTGCGGTAAAAGATAAAGCTTGCGAATCGTAACCATAGCGAGTGTTATCATTATATTCTTGTTTAGAATGACGGATTTCCATACCTGCAATCGCAGAGAAATCATGCTTTTCTGCAAAAGTCTGATTGAAATTTAACTGCTGACGGAAATTATAAGCATTAGAAAACTGATTCGTTTCTTTAACAATATCTCCGTAAGGCAAATTATAAACCGCCTTATTATTCACAACTGTTACCAAACTATTTACTTTATTTCGCACATAGTACGACTCTCTATCAAACAATTGGCTTGCACGATCTGAAGCAAATTCATATTGGAACATGGCATTGTAAGTAAATGCTTTGCTGAATTTTACATTAAACTTAGCAAACGTTCTGTTTAAGAAATTTTTGTTCTCGATTAAGTTTCTTCCCAACTCGTCCATTGGCGTAATATCCATGTTATAAAGACCATAAGTCTGCATAGAATTAAGCGTGAAATTATTGTAACGAGAAGCAGCAGTAGAAACAAAATTAGTTCCGTCGTTATTTACCAATTGATTGTATGGCTGCCATTTATAACCCGGATTATCTGAAATAGAAACTGAATTGATTGGTTTATAATACTGTGTATCTCCTATTCCGTAATTTAGATACGTTCCTAAATCTAAAGATAGCCAGCTGTTAATTTGTGTTGAGTTTTTCAAATTAATTCCAACCGTTTGGTTTTCAGAATACATATCTTCTAACTGATTGTCTTTGTAAGTTATAGACGCATTAAAAGTATTGTTTTGGCTAGCTTTACCTAAACTAAGATTGTGCTGCATAAAATATTGATCGCGTTTGGCATATTTTGCTACATCATCGTAGTATTTATACCCCTGAGAACCCAGTTGATTCAAGCGATTATTCATATCTGCTTGAGAAATATTTCCTGAATAGCCATTTAAGATAGTCTGCATTCCTAAACTTTGAAATACTGCATTATTCAATAATGATTGTGCATAAGTAGCTGAATTAGCGGTTTTCAAGTTAGGATTTCCTTCTGCCCATCCTCTTTCTAAACCAATAATATCTGCAGAACTAGTAAGATTGCCCGTATAATTTCGATAAGGCGTAACAGTTAAATTACTAGAAAACGAAATATTTGTTTTTGCTTCTTTTGCTTTTTTCGTTGTAATTACAACAACCCCATTTGCAGCACGAGCACCATAAATAGAAGAAGCTGCAGCATCTTTTAAAACCGTTATTGTTTCAATATCTTCTAAGTTCAAATTCGGTAGATTCTCTTCTATAGTATTGTATGGTGTTAATCTAGTATTCTCAACAGGAAAACCATCAATAACATATAAAGGAGCCATAGCGTTAATATTCATAGAAGTAGTTCCACGAATTTTTCCATCTTGATATCCAACAATACGCCCTTCTAAAATTTTATCTAAACTGTTTAAACGCTGTTCTTGAAAATCTTTTGCTTTTAAACTCGAGAAAGATCCCGTTGCTTTTTCTGCCGATATATCCTGATAACCAGTCTTTAAAACCAGCCCTTCAAGTTCAAGAACATCTTCTTTTAAAACAACATTGATCACACTTCTTCCCTCTACTTTTATTTCTTGTCTTACATACCCTAAATAAGAATAAGCCAAAGTAGTTTCGCTGCTTACCGCAATAATCTGATATTCTCCATTAAAATCGGTATTTACACCTCTTCCAGAACCATTATCAGCAACTGCTGCTCCTACCAAAGGCATTCCTTTTTCGTCTGTAACCCTACCTTTTACGATAAAATCTGCTACAGGTTTTTTCTCTTCCGGTTTTTCTGCAGAGACTTTTCTAGGCGTCAGAATAATGTGGTTTCCCGACACTTTAAAATCGGTACTCGTATTATTAAAGATTTTATTTAAAATAACTTCTATTGAAGCTTCATATGCATTTACATCTATTACTCTGTTCAAATCTACAGATCTTACATTATAAACAAATCTGTAATCTGTAGTGTATTCAAGTCTTTCAATCACTTTTGCAACAGTCATATTGCTGGCATTAAAAGAAATCTTGGTTTTTTGAGAATAAGTGGTTCCGGCGTGCATTACTGTTAAGGCAGTTAGCAGAAATAATGTGGTCAATTTCATTTTCAAATCAAATTTCAAAAAAGGCTTATCAAACCTGATTCTGTTCAAGAGTTTTTTCATACTTTTAAATGTTTTTTTTAATGTTGGTTGGTTAATTAACTGACCGCATATACTCTACCGGGAAATGTTGGCGCATTTTCCGGTTTTTTTATAACGATCCTTTTCTTTTTGGATTTCTGTTACATAGGCTTGTTGATTTTAGATTTTAGATTTCTGATTGTTGATTTTAGATTTCTCAATCTTATTTCTTCCTCTTTCTTCTTTCTTTCTTCTTTACTCTTTATTCTATATTCTATACTCTTTCTTCGTCTTTACTTAATCGTTATTCTATCTCGATCAATATTGTAATCAATCGCATAACTATCGCTGAAATATTTCAAGACCACTTCAATGGGTTCATTATCAAAACGGGCGTTGAAAATTTCTTTTCCGAGTGTTTTATTTCTGTTAATGAAAGTTACATTGTATTGGCGTTCTAACTTTTTAATAATATCATCAAAAGAAGCATTTTTAAAAACCAGACTTCCTTTTACCCAATCGGTATAATAATCGGTATTGACCTGTTCGATTTTAATTTCGCTTTGTCCTTGTTGAGCCGAACCTTTAAAACCTGGTGTTAAATAAACTTGATTTTGGGTTGTTTTCTGATCTTTATAAAGCGAAACTTTACCTTCGACCAACACAACATCTGTACTGCTATTAGTACTATACGAATCGACATTGAACTTCGTTCCTAAAACCTCAACATTAACTTGCTGCGCGTTTACCGTAAACGGATGGCTTTTATCTTTGCTAACTTCAAAATAAGCTTCACCCGTTAAATACACTTCTCTATTTTGTTTTTTGACAAACTGAACTGGATATTTAAATGACGTTCCAGAATTCAAATGCACTAAAGTTCCGTCTGAGAGCTGCACCTCAAATTTTTTACCGTACGGAATTTTCAATGTATTGTAAACCAATTCTCCTTCAGCAAAAGCTTTATTATAAACCAATCTGTTTTTCTCTTGTTTTCCAATAATATTTCCGTCTTTGTCCGTAACATTTTTTTCTCCAGAAATATCAATAGTTTCAGATGCACCGTTACCCAATTGTAAAACAATCTCGTCGACTCTCGGCACAATAACATTTTGTTTAACTTGTTCTGCACTAGAATTTTTATAGAAATAAAAACCTCCCAAAGCCACAATTAAAATCGCAGCATATTTATAATAAGATGAAAATCTTCGTTTATAAAAAACATTATTTTCCTTATTGATTCGTTCCGAAAGCTGTTTTCTAACTTCGGTCGAATCAAAAGTGTTCAAAGCAGTATCAATTGCATAATTGGTTTTCACAAAATCCTTAAATACAATTTGATTCTCTTCTTCTCTTAACCACTCGGTAAGCTGCTCAATCTCTTCTTGAGAAGCCTGATTTGTGATAAATTTAACAATTAGTCTTTCTGACTTTTTTACTGTCATTTTAGTCGTTTTTAATATTATTACGAAGCCAAAAAACAAAACCCTAACAATTTGATAAAGTTTTTTTCATTTTACTGATTTTTTTATTTTTCGCAAGTGTTTTCCCTCAATAAAACTCTACTAATTTGATAGATATTACAAACTAAAAGATTTATATTTGCATTTTTCCTCCTTTTTTATTTGTAATAATTTTCAAATAGAAAGGCTAAAAAAAGGTCGATTTGAGCAAATTCAGTTTACTTTTTAACCTCAAAACCTATTAATTTATATATTTGTTTTTATGAAGATTGATGATTACAGCGATAATACCATTCTAATTGAGTCTCTACAAAATGGAGATGAAAGTGCATACACGTACCTTATCGACACCTATCATCATAAACTTTGTGTGTATGCCAACAGCTTGGTAAAGAATGTTTATAGTGCCGAAGATATCGTGCAAAATGTTTTTATTAAAGTTTGGGAACAACGTACGAGACTAAAAGTAGATCATTCGCTAAAAAGCTTTCTTTACAAACTGGTTTACAATGAATTTATCGATTTGTATCGAAAAAACCAGTCTTTATTTTCTCTAGAAAAATCGTATTATGATGCCTTAAACGGAATTGTTCCAGAAGAAGATTCTGAATCTTTTCAGAGGGTTTTGAATGCGGTAAACAAAGAGATTCAGAACTTACCGCCAAAATGCAAAGAGGTTTTTATTTTAAGTAAAAAAGAAGGTTTAACCAATATTGAAATAGCCGAACATTTGGATGTCTCCATCAAAACCGTTGAAGCGCAGATTACCAAAGCGTTCTCGATTTTGAGAACTTCTTTGGAAGAAAGAGTAAAGAGTGTATTGTTCCTTTTGTTTTCTGCTAAAAAAAAATTCAAACTAAATAATTTAATCTGAATTTTCCTTTTATTGTTTTAAAGCATAAATATATCCGCTTCCTTTTTCTCCGTTTTCCAGCTCATATTCGGTTTGAATTCGCATATAGCCATCACCTTCAAATTCATCGAGATAATCCCAATGCGAAGTCAAATCTTCCGAAAATAAAACATGCGCCTTTATCGTTTCGGCTTCTTCATTATTAACGGGAATAAAACCATTATACCCTAAAGAAGAGCCCCAACCACCTTCTTCAAGTTTTCCTTTTATAATTGCTTTTTTCCATTCTCCCTTTATCGGATCCATAACCGAATGATTGGATTCTCCCGGAGCCAATGATCCGTAAATAATTAAAGCCGGAATTGCTTCTATCTTTTTCATCTATTCTTGCTTCTAACCTCTATATTCTATATTCTATATTCTTGTTTCTTGCTTCTTGTTTACACAGCATCTTTCATCTCACTTCTTTCTTCAGCAAAATCTAAAACAGGTGTCTTCATATCATGGTACAAAAGCACTTTCCAGTTTTCATCTTTTGCCTGCTGTTCCCATTTTTTTCTTGATTCCATAGCACGTTTCCCGTCGAAGTCGGTTTTGTAGGCAACAGGAAATTTTAAATATCTTTTTTGAGGCAAATCATCTGCTCCATAAAAAACAATTTCGTTATCGGCTTTAATCCAAAATACTTGTTGAAATTTGGTATGTCCTGCTGTAACTTCAAAGGAAATTTCGTCTGAAATTTGTCCCCTGTCTTCATTTAATAATTCAACATTTGGCAATTCTTTCAGCTCATTTAATATTTCAGGAACGTACGACGGATTTTGCAATTGTTCTAAAGCAAAATCTATTTCTCGTTCTTGAATGTAAATCCTCGCATTTGGAAAATTTTGAACAAACTGATTATTTTCAAAATAACCGATTCCTTCTATATGATCTTTATGTAGATGCGAAACCAGAATTTTAGTAATCTGTTGAGGTTCGATATCATTTTTTCTCAGCATTTCGTAAATAAATGGAACGCCATTATTGACAAATCCTAAACCGAAATCTATTAAAATAACATCATGATCTGTAATAACAACAAAAGGCTGAATCGCCATTTTTAAACCAGAATCGATTGTATGCTCTGTTAAAAGCTGAAATTCTTTTTGAGAATTGACGATATAATTTCCTTCTTGTAATGCTATAATTTTCATGTTGCTTTTGTTTGTAATGGTATAACAAAGCAAAGTTCTTAAGAATTTCTATATTTGTAAAGCCTTATTTTTCGATATAATCAATCGATAAAACCGATTTAGAAATGGAACTTCGTCAGCTTAAATATTTTCTGAAAGCAAAAGAATTGCTGAATTTTACCGAAGCAGCTTCGGCGCTTTATATCAGTCAGAGTACTTTATCGCAACAAATTAAACAATTGGAAGACGAACTTCAGGTTCCGCTTTTTAATCGAATTGGAAAACGAATTACATTGACAGAAGCTGGAGAATTATTTTCGGTTTACGCGCAGCAATCGGTCAACAAAGCTTCTGATGGACTTCAATTATTAAAAGATTTAAATAAACTCGAAACTGGAAAAATTGCCATTGGCGTTACCTACGCTTTACGACATGTTGTTACAAAAGCTTTGATTTTGTTTAGTTCGGAATATCCTAAAATTCAGTTCGAAATTATCTTTGGAACTTCGCAAGAGCTCATTCAAAAACTAAATCATTTTCAGCTCGATGTTATTCTAACTTTTGAGGAAATTGCTTCTGAAGCGCATTTTAAATATTTAGAATTGTTTACTTCGCCAATGGCTTTGGTTACGTCTTCTGAAACTTCTTTAAAAAATAAAAAGACCATTTCTCTAGAAGAAATTAGTACGTTGCCTCTTGCCATGCCTGCTGGAGGTTTTAGCACCACTCAATTTATTAGCAAGGCCTTTGAAAAAAACAATTTACATCCGAATGTTACGATTGAAATAAATGATATTCCCACTTTGCTTGAACTTATTAAAACGGGAAAATGGCACACGATCTTAACGAAAACTACAATTGAAGACGAAAAAGATTTGTACGCCATTCCAATAAAAGGAGAAAATATGACACGAACTGCAATGCTGATTTCTTTGAAAGAAGTGTATGAGAAAAAGGCCGTTAAGGCGTTTTTGAAAATGCTCGTAGAAAATTTGAAATAGTTTTTAAATATCGATTTTTTAAAACAAGTCCCAGCGGGACGGCATATTTATAGAAACAATTATTCACATTTCAAAAGAGCCCCAGCGGGGTGAAATATTAATTATAGGATTATGTCGCTCCTCTGGAGCTTTTGTTAACCATGTATCAAAATAATCTATAAATATTTCATTCCTCCGGAATTTTGTCTAAAAATTGTTTGCAGCAAACTTTGTCAAAGTTTAAAACTTTGACAAAGTTCTCATTACTAAAAATCTACTTCAACTCTGCTTCAAAAGGCGAAGCGGGCAAATTTTCTTTATTGTATAAATTGGCTTCAACTGGATTATCTGCCCAAGCATAACGCACTTTTACAGGATTTGAAACGGCATCATTCCAAACTATAATTTTATCGCCTTCGATAATTGCTTTTGCCCAAACAAATTTTCCGTCGGTTCCTGCAATGGCAAATTCTTTTAACTCATTTCCGTTTTTGCTTTGCAATCCTGTTCCCATATCTGAAAAGCTTAAAATCAGTTTATTGCCATTTTGTTTCATCGATTGAAAAATCGGACCAGAAGCTGTTAAATTTTTCTCTCCGTAAACCAATTTTCTTGCTTGTAGCGATAATCTTTTTCCAACATCATATTTGTTTAATGGGTGAATATCATTCCATTCGCCTAAATCTATTGTGATCGCCAAGCCTGTATTTGGAACTTTCAACGTATTTAATTGCTGCTGTCTTAAAGCCGCCCAATTGCTTTCTGTTGGTTCTGTTTTGGGTTCCATAAAATTAGGCAGCTGCACCAATAAAAATGGCAATTTTTCCTGTTTCCATTGCGCACGCCAATTAGAAATTAAAGCTTCCATTAAAGGTCCATATTCCAATGGCTTTCTAGTATTGGCTTCGCCCTGATACCATAAAACCCCTTTTATTGGATAATCTTTTAGTGGTGCAATCATGGCATTGTAAAGTCCGACAGGTTTCCAACGCACAAAAGTTTGCCCTGGTAACGGTTCCATTTTTGAACCTAATTTGTATTTCCAAGTTCCTTTTAAATCAATAGTTTTATCGCCTACAATTAACTCGTAAGGTTTATCGATTACAAAACCTCCTTTTCCAGAATTGTTGATGATGCGAACCGTGATTTCATTTTTTCCTTCTTTTAAAACATTAGCATTAAAAGAATAAATTCTTGGCGGATATTGGTACGAAGTTGTTCCAACGAAATGTCCGTTTACAAAAACGGAGTCAGCATCAACAATTCGTCCTAAAATTAATTTTGCTTGATTTTCGTTTACTTTTTCCAGAACAAAATCCTTTTTAAACCAAACCGAACCATTTATTTTCCCGAGTTCACCATCTGCCCAATAACCTGGAATGTTCATTTCTTTCCAATCTGAAGTTTCGATCGAATTTCTCCATTTATCTTTCAGTCCAAGATCGGTTTCATTGAGTAATTTATGCCAATTTGAACTAACTTTTCTATCGTTTTCATCGATTTGTTTTTCGAGTTTTCCGTCTTTGAATTTTAGATATTCCTGCTCATATTCGGGGAATTTTTTAATGCTTTCTTCGCTAATCCACGATTCTGCGGGAGAACCTCCCAAAGCACTGTTGATTAATCCAATTGGACTTTTATACTTCTCGTAAATTTCTAAAGCGAAGAAATATCCAACTCCTGTAAACTGCAAAACATTTAGAGGATTTGCTTCAACCCAAGAACCAGATGAAAAATCGTTTCTTTCTTTCGCAAAATAATATTCATCGGGAACTAAAAATTGTCGAATATTCGGATTGGCAGATCTTTCAATTTCTTCTTTGTATTTGTCTTTCAGTCGATCCATTGGAAGTTCCATGTTGGATTGTCCCGAACATAACCACACATCTCCAAATAGAATGTTTTTTAATACAATTGTATTGGATGCTTTTAAAGTCATTTCATAAGGCCCGCCGGCTTTTTGAGACGGAAGCTTGATCGACCATTTTCCGTCTTGAGCTGTTATCGTTTTGTATGTTTTATGATTAAAATCGAGTTCGATTTTCTCGTTTGGCGATGCCCAACCCCAAATATTGACTTTTGTATCGCACTGCAATATCATTCCGTCGCTTATCAATCGCGGAAGTTTTATTTGTGCGTTTATGCTAAGAGTTATTAGAAATGCAAGTATTATTTTTTTCATTATAATCTGTTTTATTTTTTTTAGCCACGACACGAGCGATAGCGAATAGGCGAAGCAATTCACGAATTTCTCTTATTCTTTTCTTTGTGTTTTAATTATCTTCAATTACACAAATTAATTTGTGTAATTGAATCACTCTACACACAAAGATTTTAATAAAAAATTCGTGAACTCGTGGCAAAAAAAACTATTCATAACTATATAATTTTATTTTTTGGATTTCGTAATCACCAACTGAAATTCTCAAATGCCTCCCTTGATGGGTTTGATCTCCGTTAAAATGTCTGATGGTTTTCCATTTTTCATTTTCAAATCGGCCTTGATCGGTTTTTAGAATTCCTGCGTTTACATTTTCCTTCAATGGTTTAAAAGTAACCACAATCCCTGAACCTGAAATATAAAATTCGTCTTTGGCAATTTCAATAATAATGGCGCTTGACATTGGCCAAGTTTCTGCTTTTGCTCCATCAGACCAATTTAAGGTATAATCGTGTTTGAAAGTGAATTCGTAATCACCCATTTTTATGATTTGCGTATTATTTTCTTTGTCTAATAAAACACCGTCAATTTTTCCTTGTCCTTTATTGACTTCAATTGTCGGAGTTAACTGTTGCACTAAATCATATATTTTCCCTAATGGTTCTTTTTTGCCATCGGCAACAGATTCTATTGAAAATGGCGAAAAACCAATTGCTTCGTAATGCCCTATAGCGTATAAACCTTTAAAAGGCGCCGTTTCATCAAAACGGTGTTCTGGAATAAATAACGGATCGCCTTGACGGGTAAACAAATCGTTCCATTGTTTAAATGAGGGGTTGTAAAAATCGGGCGCTAAAAAATCAATCGAATTTCCTGCGGCTTTCCAAACGTCCATAATATGCGGCAACGGTCCTGCACTTGGATATTGTCCTGGCTTTTTTTCTGGAGCATTCAACGCTGCATTTACAAACATCGGAATTGGATAAGCGTCTTTTCCTGCCTTAGCAACAATATTGGTGAACTTAGAAAAATACCAAGCCATAAAAATTTCATCGGTATGTAATCCTTTTCCAAAAATTTCTTCCCAGTTTCCTTTTGTTTTGAATCCGTTTTTCTTCCAGATTTCTAAAAATTCAGGAACTAATTTTTGTTTGTTTCTTTCTAAATATTTGATCAATTCCTCTGGAACCGGCTTCTGAAATGCAGCATTCGCTAAAGCGTGATAATCGCGAGCAGTTGGCAGCATTCCGATTTCGTTTTCAACCTGAACCATAATTACGGTTTGGTCTTTTTGATCGAAATCTTTGATATGTGTCATCAGTTTTTTGAAAGCATTCAAATCGGCCTGAAGATTATTTTCGCTGAAAGGCGTTAAAATTTCGTGACTTTTGTTTGTATCGTCTTTAACTCTCGGGTATTTTTTCTGGTTGAGTTTTACCCATTCTGGCGCATGGCTCGACATGCTGTTTTTCCATGATCCAAACCAAAGAAAAACGAGTTTTAAGTTTTCTTTTCGCGCACGAAGAATCAAATCATCTACTAACTGAAAATCAAATTTGCCTTCTTGCGGTTCTATCAATTCCCAATAAATCGGGGTTAAAACCGTGTTGAGGTTCATATCTGTCAATTTAGACCAGATAGATTCCATGCTTTCCATACTGGTTGCAGAGGAATTTCCTAATTCTCCGCCTCGTATTAAGAATGGTTTTTGGTTGACAACTAACTGTGTTTTGTTTCCTGTCTTCTGAAGATGAGGTATGTTTTGACTAAATCCAAATTGTATCGTCAAGAATGAAATGAGAAACAATTTGCCTTTTGTAAAAATGCTTATTTGGTTTGTTTTAAGATTCAAAGCCATTTGGATTTTTTTTTTGCTCCGATCAAATCTTGAGCGATAAAAGTTAGGAAAAATAAACAATCCATAGTGCAGACCCTTTTACAGACTTGCACTATGGATATTATTACTAATTAAATACTTAAGGTTTTTGTAATTCTCCTGAGAAACCTAAACTCACATCTTTTCCTGCAAGACCATCTGCTGCACCTTTATAAGCGTGTTTACGAACGTAATTTGCATCCCAAAGATTCGGAGATTCATTTGGAAGCCAGTATTCATGTTCTTTAGAATTATCTGATACTCCCCAAATTGTAATTCCGTATTGCTGAGCCGCAGGAATATATTTTTTGTATGAATCAATAACAAATTGATACATTTCTGCCTGAGAAGCTTGCTGTGCAACTGTTGGTGTTGCAGTTCCTAATCTGATGTCTAATTCAGAAATTTTAATCAATTTTCCAGTAGCTGCCAATTTTTGAAACATCTGAACAATTTTATCTTTCTCTGTAGTTAAACCAATGTGCATCTGTGTTCCTATTCCGTCAACTTTAGCACCTTTCTCTTCAATATATTTTACGTACTCGATTAATCCGTCACATTTATCCAGTCTCGATTCTAAGTTGTAATCGTTGATGAAAAGTTTATCTGTTTCATTTCCATATTGACGTGCTAGTTTGAAAGCTGTTACAGCATAATCTTTTCCAAGATATTTAATCCATGAGAAATAATCTGAAGCCGTATCGCCTTCTGTCCCGTTTCTTAGAGTTCCATCTTCTTTCATTGGTTCGTTTACCACATCCCAAGAGAAAACGCTTGTTTTATAATGTGTCATCATTTTAGAAATCCAATCTGTCATAGCATCGCTAATAATTTTAGTTTTCTCTGCATCTGTTTTCTCAATTGTAACTGGAGCTGTCGGGCCTCCGCCAGTTGCTGCGCCATCGGTTACCAAAACATTATCGATATAATAGGTTCCTGCCGCTCCTCCTAAATCGAAACCAAAACCTGTTTCACCGCCTTTTGCTGCGATTTTCCACTCGATTTGTTTCCAAGTTGTAGTAGTGGCCTGATCGCCTTGGTAACTTGCTACACCCGATGGAGTTGTTGAACATCTTACAGATCCTGCAGCTTCAGAACGAATCATATACGAAATGGTATAGTTTTTTGCTGCTACTAATGGAGAAGTAAAAGTGGTTTGAATCTGAGTTTTCCATTGGTTTCCAGCATCAGATGTTGCATTAACTACTTTCATAGCTCCACTTCCTTCGTAAGCATTTGAAGCTCCTGCTGCGCTTAATGCATCTGTTGCACCATTGGCTTTGCTCCATCCTGTTATTCCAGAATTAAATGTTCCGTTAGAAACTAAATTAACTGGCCCTGTCTTAGCATCCAAATCGACAACTGCTAGCGTATTAGCATCAATCAGATAGGTTACATTTGGAAGATATCCTAAATCTAAATTAAACTGAAAAGTTGTGCTTCCTGCTTTAAAATCGCCTGGCGCTAATTTAATTTTAACTTGTTGCCAAGAAGAAGTGGTTGCAAAAGCTTCTGTCCATGTTCCGCCTGTGCTAAACCAATCTTTGTATGGGTATTGATTTGCCAATGAAGCATTAAATGAAATACGTCCTTTTCCTGTTACATCAGATTTGATATAAAATGAGATTTCGTAATTATGCCCATCCACAATTGGCACATTCGGAGAGGTCAGCTGAAGACTATAAGCCGCCGAAGAACTTGCACTTGATGCTAATTGAATTGCCGCAGATGTACTTGTTAATCCCGCATTGGCAACTGTAGTTATACCTTTTCCTGGGTTATTTCTAGCCCATCCTGTAAAAGTTCCGTTTTTAATAGGAGTTAGATCTAAGACATTTGTGCCGCTTGAACCTGGAATTACTGTTGGGGCAATAATACTGTTTAGGTAACTTGCATTCTGGTTGGAATGCCAAATTAAAGTGTGTCCGAAAACTTTTAATCCTGCGCTTTTTGTTGCAGCAATAAAAGCATCTACATTGGCAAAATCAATTTCTCCTTTGGAGTTTACCATTGCCCCATGTTTCATTTCGTAACCTGGCGTTACTTCATCAAAATTTTCGTTTACGATTTTTCTATAATTAGCATCGCTCATGTACAAACTTATTCCAATTCCGTTTCCTAAAGAAAAATCAGAATAGTTTTTTAAGGGTTCGTAACGGCTTATTTTTTCTACTAAAGCCAACGGAAGTTCGGCTCCTGTTACTTCTCCGTGCTCTGGGTCTTTTCCCCACTCCATCAAATTATCATCGCATGATGACAAAATCATTAGTGATGAAGCAATTATTGGTATGATATATTTAGATTTCATTTTGTGGCTGTTGGGTTAGTTAAAATCATTGTATACTGGCGTATCTAATGGTACAATTCTCCAATTGTCTGTGTAGACTTTTACAGAAGTTGCTTTTGAAGGAAATTCTACTTCGCTTGCGCTTCCTGTTACATTAGATAGTTTTACATCAGAATTTTCGAAGTAAATTCCAAAGTTTTGATACGTTGCCGCTTCGCGAAAAGCTAGAACTGTTTCGAAAGTAAATGCTTCTTTAGACCAAGCGTAGAATTTGTTTAATGGAATGGTAACGGTAATCCATCCCGTTGTATTTACTCCAATTGACTTACCATCTTTAATCCAAGGAACATAATTGTAACATGCTCCTGTCCATTCTCCACCATTAAAATTATTGATCATACAAATTTTTAAGAAACCAGAATCTCTCCAAACATCTGGTACATAGATATCAAATTGAAATCCGACTTTATCCAATGGCGTACTTGCTGGAATGTATGGCGTTAATTGCGCTCTCCAATTGTCTACTCCATTCCCTGCTGTCCAAACTTCAGTACAACGGTTTTTTGCAGCATCAAAAGAAGCAATACGAGCTGGACGATGAGGTACATATTTTCCTTGAGATGTATTTCCGGTTCCTAAAGCTGCCGACTCTAAATCTGCTGGCTGGATCATGCTTGTTGAACTTCCCCAATATCCATGCGATCCTTGTCCGTCAAAATTAAGCAGTAAACCTTTTTTGAAATTGAAATACGCTGGAGAGTAAGCACCTCCGTTTGATGTTTCGGCATAAATTGAACCTCCTAAATCTGAAATTCCGCTTGGAACTACAACTGTAAATGATTCGCCTTCTTCATCTGAAGTGATTCCTGTTGTAACTTCAACATTTCCTGGGAAAACTACTTTGCTCACTTCTGTCAAACCTGTTCCTGAAACAATAATTGTCTCTCCGGGATTTGGCATTGTATTCGACATGCTTAAAATAGCTGGTTTTCCTGAACGGATTTGAAAAGGAAATGTCACTTCGTTTGAATCATTTACAAAACGAATTGTATTTCTTACCGATGGATCTGCATCTGTAATGGGTGTATCTGCAGAAATGCTTACCAACATTGAATTGTTGGAAACAAAAACCACATTAAAGTAGGTCGAATATCCGTTAATATAAACTTTTTTCAGTCCTTCAAATCCAGAACCTTCGATACGCAATAGCTGTCCTAAACGGGCAAAACTAACTTCTCTATCTGGTACGGTCGAATTTACATCTTCTAAAAACACTTTTGTAATGGTCATTGCGCGTCCTTCAGAATCGTTGTTGTCGCAAGAAGTAAATAGCATACCGAAAACCATCATGCTTAATAGTGCAATAGGTGCCCAATACTTTTTATTTAAAATATATTTCATATTTATGTCTTTTAGTTTTTTATTTCTGAAACTAGAATAAGTCTTTTATTTTCTCTTCTGTAAACTGATACGGAACAGGATTTTCTCTCAATAACGGATTCTGAACTAATTCAGATTCTGGATAAGGAAGTGTGAAAATTGTCGCATCAATTACCCCAATTGCTCTCGGACTTGTCGCTTTTGTAGCGTCAACCGTAACGGTATTGGTTGCTGAGTCGTACAAAATTGGAGTTATTGTCCCTCTATTCTGCGCAGTCACATAGTTAATTACTTCCTGCTGTTTGTAGTAAGCTCTTCGAACTAGATCGTACCAATATTGTCCTTCCATACATAATTCAACTCTTCTTTCGTGTGCAAGATCTGCATAAGTCAGAGTTGTTTTAGGGTCTAAACCTGCACGTGAGCGAAGTCTGTTTACAACCGAAATGGCAGTTGCATCTGCAGTTGTAGCATTGTTTCCTAAAGCTGCTTCTGCATAATTTAAATACACTTCTGCCAGACGTAACATGTATGTATTTAAAGCAGAATTCATACGTGTAATTTTAGAATTGTCTTTGGTAGAACCTACAACTCCTTTTTTAATGGTAAGGAAATCTGCTGTATGATCTACTATATAACCTCCGTTTGCTTTATTGATTTCTGCATAATGATCACCATCTCCCATAAAAGTCGCTCTACGACGAAGATCTTTTGATTCATATTCTTGTAAAACATTATAAGAAGCTCTTGTCCAATATCCCCAAGCGGCATCGTCTCCTGTAATATCAGAGCCTAATGCAAAATAAGCCTGTTGTGTATTGTTTACGCCATAATCTCCGTTTGGAACCCATTGCAATGCAAACATAGATTCGGTATTGTTGTTATTGTCGATCATGAACAAATCTTCATAATTTGTCATTAAGCTGTAAGGCCCAGAACTCATTACTTTTTCTGCTGCTTTTTTGGCCAAATCAAGGTATTCTTGATTGCGTGTTCCGCTGTTTGGGTTGTCGCTAACACCTGAAAATGATAAGTAAACACGAGACAGCATTCCGTATGCGCTGTATTTTGTTAAACGTCCAGCCTGCCCTGCAGTTTCCGGAAGGTATTTTGCAGCAAATTCTAAATCACGCATTGAGAATTCGTAAACATCTTTCATTGGATTTTTGTTTACGATTGGATTTTTTACCAATTCTCTCGGATCTGTAGAAATAATCACATCTCCCCATAACGAAGCTAGATACCAATAAGCTGTTCCTCTCATAAAACGAGCTTCAGCAATATATTTGTTTTTAATAGCCTCGCTCATTGAGCTTCCAGAAATTCCAATAATCACATTATTAGACTGCTGTATTACATTATACAAAGATGCCCAAGCCGAAACCAAAGGCCCTGTTAGTCCCGTTTCTGTTAAATCTGTAAACGGATAAACATAATCTGAGAAAGGCGCATACATGTTTGCGGCACGTCCATCTCCTAATCCGTAGTAGAATTTATCATTAAAATCAAACCATACTTTATTGTATAATGGTCCCGTTGCGGCCTGAAAATCAGATTCTGTTTTATAAAAGTTCTCTTTTGTAATTACATCATTCGGTTCAACGTCCAAAATGTCGCTGCAACTCGTCCAAACAAATGGCAATGCAATAATTAAAGCCGTGTAAAATATTTTCTTTGTTTTCATTGTGCGTTTTTTAGAAATTAACAGTTAATCCAAGCGTAGTTACCATAGGTGAAGGATAACGTCCGTTATCGATACCATTTAGAAGTTGGTTTTGGTACATTGCACCTACTTCAGGATCATATCCTTTATATTTGGTAAAGGTTAAAACATTCTGCATGTTTGAGTACACTTTGATGTTTGAAATTCCGTATTTCGAATACAAATCTTTAGGAAGATTATACCCAATCGAAATATTCTTAAGTCTTACATAAGACCCGTCTTCAACAAATCTGTTGCTTAAACGATAATTTGAAGCCGAAGCTGCAGATGACGCTGCAATTCTAGGCATGTAAGGATCTCCGCCCACAATCTGCACATTACGATAATCATTTGGCCCATTTGGGTCGATTAATTCTAATTGCGCGTATCCTAAAGCTGATTTCAATAAATTGGTATTCTCTCGTGGGTTTTCAAGCCATCTTCTTTGGTAATTTAAAACATCATTTCCGTAAGAACCTGTAAACAAAATGCTCACATCAAATCCTTTGAATGAAAAACTGTTATTGAAACCGAAAGTGAAATCGGGATTAGGATCTCCAATATAACCTGCATCTTTTTCGTTGATTACTCCATCTTTATTAACGTCTTCAAACATATAATCTCCAATCCAAACGCCATTTTCACCAATTACCATTCCTTCCGGCAATGCTGTTGGTTTTACTGTTCCTGTGGCATCTTTATAATAAAAATCTGTTGCTTTTTCAAAACGTCCGATTACTTTATAACCATAAAATTGTCCTAATGGCTGTCCAACTGCAGTACGAGTAACCACTGTTACGTCTGAACCTTGTTGTAAAGTCTGATCGTAAACTCCAGATTCTGAATTCAATTTCAATACTTTAAATCTGTTCATCGAGATATTGAAATTTGATTTCCAAAGAAAATCTTTTCTCTGCATGTTTATGGTGTTTATCGTAAACTCGAAACCTTTGTTTTCAAGAGATCCGATATTAGCAAAAGGCGGTGTTGTAGCTCCTTGACCCGTTGTTCCTACGTAAGCTGGAAGTGATAATCTTAGTAATAAATCATCTGTTTTTTTATAATAAACATCTGTTGTAATTTCAATTCTATTGTCTAGAAGTCCGATATCTAAACCAATATTAGTCTGGTTTGATTTTTCCCATTTAAGGTCTGGATTTGCAGTATTAGTTGCAATTTGCCCGCTTCCCCAATTGGTTGCCGAAGTGCCATAAACAGAAGTATAAGCATTATTTGGTACGCTTGAATTACCTGTAACTCCCCATCCTGCACGTAATTTTAAATTGCTAATGGTCTGATTTTCTTTTAAAAATGATTCGTTTGAAACTTTCCACGCTAATGAAGCAGATGGAAACCAATCCCATTTATTGCCTTCAGCAAATTGCGAAGATCCGTCTCTTCTGATTGTTCCTGTTAGAATATATCGATCATCAAATGTATACGTTGCTCTTGCAAAATAAGAACTAAGCGATTTTGTAGAACTTGCATTTGAGTTTCTAGCCGTTGTTGGGTCTCCAGCGTTTAAATCTGTTGCTCCATTGGTTAAATAACCTGAACGGTAGCCATACAGATTTTCCCAGTTTTGCTCTTGAAACTCTTGAGCTACCAATGCATTAATATTATGTTTTCCGAATGCTTTATTATAAGTCAAAGTATTAGTCCACATCCAGTTTTCGCTCGTAGATTTTGTTCTTGATCCTTCTCTAACTTCATTTGATAATGCTCCAAAAGTATAAGATGGATTAAAAGTATATCGGTTTCCAAAACCATAATCTATAGAATATTGGGTTCTCAATTTTAAATCTTTTGTGAAACCAATTTCTGCATACACATTTCCTCTAATTCCGTAGTCTTTTCCATGATTATCTTTCAGCATTGCAATTCCTAACGGATTAGTTTGAACGAATTCAGTAGTATCTGGTCCGTCAAAAGTACCGTCAGCATTTCTAGCGGCTACGTTTGGAGTTTGTTTTAAAGCGGTTAAGATTACCGAATCATCATTTACTGTAGTGACCTGATTGGTTTTGTAAGCATTTAAATTTACTCCAACTTTCATCCATTTCTTTACTTGCGAGTCCACAACTGCACGAATGGTCATACGATCAAAAGAAGAACCGATGATCGTTCCTTCCTGATCAAAATAAGACATTCCTAATGCATAAGTAGTAGTATCAGATCCGCCTGACGCAGATAAATTGTAGCTCTGAATTAAACCTGTTTGAAACAATTCATCTTGCCAGTTTGTTCCTTCTCCTAATAAATCAGGACGAATAAAATAAGGATCTCTTTGAACGATTCCTAAATCTGATCTCGTGTTTTTCAGCGTTCCATATTCTCTTAAATTAAGCACCTGCAATTCTTTAGGCATTTGCTGCCACCCTACATAACTGTCAAAATTTAAAGTCAAATCTCCTTTTCTACCTGTTTTAGTAGTCACCATAATTACCCCGTTTGCCGCTCTAGAACCGTAAATAGCAGTTGCAGAAGCATCTTTCAAAATATCTATAGAAGCAATATCATTAGGGTTAATTCCTGAAAGCGGATTTGTATTTAAAGAGCCTGAATTACCATCTATAATAACACCATCAATTACATAAATCGGTTCATTAGAACCTGTAATAGAGCTTATACCACGAATACGTACCGAAGAACTTCCTCCAGGCGTACCGCTATTTTGCTGTATCTGCACCCCAGCCGCTCGGCCTTGCAATACCTGATCGATAGTTGTAGAAACAGATTGTGTTACCGCCGAACTAGATATCGAAGAAATTGCTCCTGTTAAATCTGCTCTTTTTGCTGTTCCGTATCCAATAACAACAACTTCTTTTAAGTCGTTTAAATTCTCTTCTAGTACAGCATCAATTTTGGTTTTATTATTCACTGCAACTTCATACGGTTTGTATCCAATAAAGCTAAAGACCAAAATACTATTATTGGGAATAGCTTGAAGGGTGTAAGTCCCGTCAAAATTAGATACGGTACTTGTTTTGGCTCCTTTTACAATAATGTTGACACCTGGTATTGGTCCTACACCATCAGATACAGTACCTGTAACAGTAATTTGTGCATTTACTGCAGCAGAAAATACCAGCATCAGGATTAAGAACCCCCAATTCTTAAAGTATTTAGATCTGCTTTTAGTAATTAAAAAGTTAGTCATAAATAATTGGTTTAATGAGTTAATAGTATGGTTTAGTTAGTTTTCTTTTTAGGTGACTTTTTACTCGTTTTTATTTTAACATTTTAAACAAATAACTAGCTTATAGTCAAAACAAATATATGCAAAAAACAACAACACGCAATCGGTTGTGTTAATTTTTATTCCTAATTTCAAAAAAATAAAGCTAAAAAAAAGAATTATCTGTATTAATAATTGTAAAATATTAAACAATCATTAAAAACAGTATTTAATATCACGAAAACGTTAGAGATAATAAATCATTTGATTCAAAATCTTAAAAAAAATATAAAATGTTAAAAAATGAGATTTTTCCAAAAAAAACTAAAACGTTGTAGTAACTGTCTAAAAATTCATCATAAATTAAATCTTTCGCTATCCCTTATAAAAGCTGACTTAATAAATGTTATAAACTGAAAACCAAGAGTATATCGTTAAAATATTATAATTCTTACAAAACATAAAAAAGAAACAATCGGTTGCTTTTATTTCATAAAAAAACTCCCTTCCAAATAACTGGAAGAGAGTTTTTAAAACTATAAAAACGGAAATGAAAAAGGTTATAAATTCATCTTTTTCGCGTCTTCTACAAATTGCTTTAATCCGATATCGGTTAAAGGATGTTTCAGAAGACCTTTTATCGCAGAAAGCGGTCCAGTCATTACATCTGATCCAATTTTGGCACAATTGATAATATGCATGGTATGTCGCACAGAAGCCGACAAAATTTGAGTTTGATAATTATAGTTATCATAGATTTCTCTGATTTCAGCAATTAAATGCATTCCATCTGTAGAAACATCATCTAATCTCCCTAAAAATGGAGAAACATAAGTCGCTCCTGCTTTAGCGGCAAGCAAAGCCTGACCCGCCGAAAATACTAAAGTTACATTGGTGCGAATTCCTTTTGAAGAAAAGTATTTACACGCTTTTATACCATCGCCAATCATAGGCAGTTTCACTACAATCTGAGGATGTAAAGCGGCTAATTCTTCTCCTTCTTTTACCATTCCTTCAAATTCAGTCGAGATTACCTCAGCCGAAACATCGCCATCAACGATATTACAAATATCAAGATAATGTTTCAGGATATTTTCTTTTCCTGTAATGCCTTCTTTTGCCATTAAAGACGGATTGGTGGTTACACCATCTAAAACGCCTAAAGCCTGCGCCTCTTCAATGTCTTGAAGATTGGCGGTGTCAATAAAAAATTTCATAAGTTTTTTGGTTTGTGGTTAATTGTAGTCTGATTTCTAGTAAAAAAACTTTGTCAAAGTTTAAAACTTTGACAAAGTTCACAGCATATTGTAGTAAGTGAAAAATGTGCATTTCGATTGATTTTGCTCTTCAAAAAACCTTCAATAAAAAATACTCACTATTATTTTATCAAACTGACCTTTTATTCGTTTCGATTTTCAAAAAATAGTAACTAAACCTTCAATCTATTTTTCTTAAATCTTAATGTAAAAAAAGCCATAATCTTAATGCACATTTTCGAAGTTTTGATCTCAAAAACATTTTTAAATATTTTTAACGCTTTATGGCTATCACATTTAAAAATTTAAATTTTCTTAGATTTTTGTCTCACTAAGTTTTATAAGAAACCTAACAGTCCCGATGCATCGGGGCTGTTAGGTTTGCTGTAGAAGTTTACCAATTAAATGTATTGGTTAATGATATTTTCAAACAATTCTTGTTTACCGCTTTGAAGATTTAATTCTCCATTTTCGTGAGCGATAGTATAAAGATCTTTAAGGTTTAATTTTCCGTCAGCAAAATCTTTTCCTTTTCCAGAATCGAAAGAGCTGTATCTTTCAGTTCTTAATTTTTCGTAAGGAGAAGACGTGATGATTTTATCTGCAGTCAATAAAGCTCTTGCAAAAGTATCAGCTCCACCAATGTGTGCTAAGAAAACATCTTCTAAGTCTGTAGAGTTTCTTCTAATTTTAGCATCAAAGTTAACTCCACCACCTTGTAATCCACCAGCTTTTAAGAAAACCAACATCGCTTCTGTTGTCTCTTGAATGTTGTTTGGGAACTGGTCTGTATCCCATCCGTTTTGGTAATCACCTCTGTTCGCATCAATGCTTCCTAACATTCCCGCTTTTGCCGCAACTTCCAATTCGTGTTGGAAAGTGTGCTGTGCCAAAGTAGCGTGGTTTACTTCGATATTGATTTTAAAATCTTTATCTAAACCATAATTTTTCAAGAATCCGATTGCTGTAGCCGAGTCAAAATCGTATTGGTGTTTAGATGGCTCCATTGGTTTTGGCTCGATGAAGAAAGTTCCTTTAAAACCTTGAGATCTTGCGTAGTCTCTAGACATTGCTAAGAATTGCGCCATGTGGTCTAATTCTCTTCCCATATCTGTATTTAGTAAAGACATATAACCTTCTCTACCACCCCAGAATACATAGTTTTCTCCTCCTAAAGCAATTGTTGCATCCAAAGCCAATTTTACTTGACCACCAGCTCTTGCCACAACATTAAAGTCAGGATTTGTAGCGGCTCCGTTCATGAATCTTGGGTTTGAGAAACAGTTTGAAGTTCCCCAAAGCAATTTAATTCCAGAGTCTGCTTTTTTCTGTTTTAAGTAATCTGTAATAAAAGCCAAACGTTTTTCTGATTCTGCGAAAGTTGCTCCTTCAGCAATCAAATCGTAATCGTGAAAACAGAAATAATCGAATCCCATTTTGCTGATGAATTCAAAAGCAGCATCTGCCTTATCTTTTGCAGCCTGATATGGATCTGATGAAGCATCCCAAGCAAATTGTTGTGTTCCTGGCCCGAATGGATCACTACCTTGTCCACAGAAAGTATGCCAGTAAGCGATAGCAAATTTAAAGTGCTCACGCATTGTTTTTCCAGCTACAACTTGGTCTGGATTGTAATATTTAAATGCCAACGGATTATCAGATTCTTTTCCTTCAAATTTAATTTGGCCAATACCTTTGTAGTATTCTTTATCTCCTAAAACTATCATTTGATTTTTTTATTTATTTGTTAATATTAATTCTAATTCTTGTTTCCATTTTTTATAAGCCGCTTCGTAAGGTGCTGCGTTATGAAGCGGTAAAAACGTCATTACGTGATCGTTGTCACTTACATTAGCTCCAAACTTGCTGTAATCACCATCTTTTAAGCCAACCGCTCTCGCCGCACCAACTGCTCCAGTTGTATTGTAAATTTCGATTTCGTGACCAATTAAAGTTGCCACGGTATTAGAGAAAATCTCCGAACGGAAAAGGTTATCATTTCCTGCTCTAATTACATTAATTGTCGCATTATCATCTTTTAAACATTCCATTCCGTACACAAACGAAAACGCAATTCCTTCAAGAGAAGCTCTAAACAAATGCGCACTATTATGAATATTTAAGTTGAGGTTTAAAAAGTGAGTTCCAATAGTTTTATTGTTGAACATACGCTCAGCGCCATTTCCAAACGGAATTACGACAACACCTTCAGATCCAACCTCAATATTAGAAGCTTTTTCATTCATTGCTTCATAACTTTCGTTGCCCATATTATTACGAAGCCATCTGTACTGAATTCCTGCTCCGTTAATATTCAACAATTTACCAACTCTCGGCGTTTCTAGTTCGTAGTTTACGTGAACGAAATTGTTTACTCTTGTGCTCTTTCCAGACGACATTTCGCTAACGGCATAAAAAACTCCTGAAGTTCCTCCCGTAGCCGCCACTTCTCCCGGATTTAAAACATTTAATGAAAGAGCATTATTAGGCTGATCTCCTGCTCTGTACACAATAGGAATTCCAGCTGGAAGACCTGATTCAGCAGAAGCTTTTTCAGTAACAACACCTTGATTCGTAAAGTTTTCTACGATTTTTGGAGTTAATGATTGGTCGATTCCGTAGTAATCCAAAAGCCAATCGGCTACTTTATTTTCTTTATAATCCCAAAGCATTCCTTCAGACAAACCGTTTTTAGTTGTTGTTACTTCACCTGTCAGTTTCAAAGCGATGTAATCTCCCGGAAGCATGTACTTAGAGATTTTATTGTAAACTTCAGGTTCATTTTCTTTAACCCATTTCAGTTTTGAAGCCGTAAAATTTCCTGGCGAATTCAATAAATGCGACATGCATTTTTCTTCTCCAATTTCGGCGAAAGCCTTATTACCAATCTCAACCGCACGGCTGTCGCACCAAATAATTGAATTTCTAAGGGCATTTCCTTCCTTATCCACAATCACCAATCCATGCATTTGGTACGAAATACCAATGCCCTGAATTTTAGATGCATCAATATTAGCCTCTTTAATAGCTCTCTTTGTTGCTGTACAAATGTGCTGCCACCAGATTTCAGGATCCTGCTCAGCCCAGTCTGGGTGAATCGAAAGGATTTCCATTTCGTTCTGCGGTTCATTCAGAACGATTACTTTTTTACCCGTTTCTGCTTCTACCAAGGCTGCCTTGACAGAAGAACTTCCAATATCATATCCGATATAATACATACTTACAATGATTCTCTTATTATTAATTTTGTCGGCACATAACACTGAGTATCTTCGTCATGCGTAATAAATGCCGCTGCTTTGGTTCCCATTTCTTTAAAATCAGTTGAGACAACCGAAATTCCTTTGTATATAAATTTTTTCATCGGGGTTTCGTTGTACGACAAAAATCCAACATCTTTCCCTGGCTCAAAATCCTTCTCTTTGCACTGCTCTAAAAAGTGTCCCAAAATCCTATCGCTTACACTGATATAAGCAATCCCTTTTTCGATGCTGAATTTCTTTGGATCTGTAATTACCTCATATTCAAAACCAAAATCGGCACAGAATTTCTTAAAAAACTCCACCGTTTCCCACGGATGATTGGTAAAATCTGGATACACAAATTGTATCTTTTTGTACTTTTTAAACAAATCACTTGCCTCTGTCAATGACTCATAAAATGCTTTTCCAAAATCCTGAAAAACATAATTACTCGTTTTATCAGCTCTGATGTTCCAGTCAATCAAAAGCAGTTTATCTTTTGAAATCGCTGATAATGCCGGAGCAATAGCCGCGTGATCAAAATTCATCACCACATATTTGTAATACTTCCCTATTCCGTTATTAATGATCGTTTTAAAAACATCAATATTATAATGATGAAACTGTACATCAATAATCACATTATCGGCCAGATTATTCACAACCGAATGATATAAAACCTCCTTATAAGCCTTAAACGTATCTAAAACCAAAAGCACTTTTCTCGTTTCGCCCGCTACGTAATAACCTTTATTAGGCACAGAATCAATCACTTTTTGGTCTTTCAAAATCGAATAAGCCTTAAAAACAGTATCCCTTGAAAGCTGATAGGTCTTGCAGATCACATTTACCGACGGAAGTAAATCTCCCTTCTGTAAAATATTCTCCGCAATAGCATTCGTAATTCCATCTACCAACTGCTGATACTTCGGAATATCACTTTCGTGATTCATTATAAACTCAAATTTTTCTTCTTCTTTTAGCATACCGTTCTGTTCCGTTCTGTTATGCTAAAGTAGCTAAAAAACTTTTATAAAAAATTATTTTTCGTATTAAATATGTTATTTTTTTTAAGCTCTTTTATTCTAAAAATTTGGGCGTCTTTACGCCGCGACTAACTGGTCTTTCCGTTTCATTTTCTACCCAATTTGCCATTTCTGCCTTCGTTGAAATGACAAATTGAATGAAAAGAAGTAAAATCACAACACAACCGATTGTATTTTTTGCTAAATTTTTTATACAAAAAATCTTAATCAATTAATCTTCTTATTCCATAAGGATCAATCGTAATAATCGAACCGTCTTCTAAATAATCGATTTTGGTTACTTTCATGCTTCGCAAATGCGTCACCCCTTTTGACAAACTCGAATCGTGATAAAACAAATACCACTCGTCTTCTACCTCGCAAATCGAATGATGCGATGTCCAACCCACAACAGGATTCAAAATTCTTCCCTGATACGTAAACGGCCCATAAGGATTATCGCCAATAGCATAACAGATAAAATGAGTATCGCCTGTAGAATACGAGAAATAATATTTTCCGTTGTATTTATGCACCCAAGAAGCTTCAAAAAAACGACGGTCATGATCGCCTGCCAAAATCTCATTGCCGTTTTCATCCAAAATTTTAATCTCTTTTGGTTCTTCAGCAAATTCAAGCATATCGTCTCGCAGCAGAGCTACTATTGGCCCAAGGGCTTTTTCACTTGACGAAGGTTCTTCGTGGTTTTCATCGTATTTATTGCTACGATATTTTTGAAGCTGTCCGCCCCAAATTCCTCCAAAATAGATATAATGTCTACCATCTTCATCTTCAAAAACGGCTGGATCAATACTGTAACTTCCTTTTATGGCATCTTTTTCGGGAACAAAAGGCCCAACTGGCGAATCTGAAATGGCAACACCAATCTGGAAAATTCCGTTGGCACGTTTGGCAGGGAAATACAAATAATACTTCCCGTTTTTATGCGCTGCGTCAGGTGCCCACATTTGCTTTTCGGCCCAAGCCACATCATCTACATGCAATGCAACACCATTATCAACTACTTCTGATGAAATGTCTTCCATAGAAAAAACATGATAATCCTCCATCCCGAAATGATCGCCGTTATCGTTAAACGGAATTCCAGCATCAATATCATGAGATGGGTAAATGTAAATTTTTCCGTTGAATACATGTGCCGAAGGATCGGCTGTGTACATATGGGATACTAAAGGCTTTGAAATCGCCAGGTCATTAATTTCTTCAAAATTAATGTGTTCAATGCTATCTTCAGGCATACTTCTATTTTGTTTAAATAATTAAGCTCTTCTTTCTTTTAATTCTGTTTCAATCTGCACTTCCATTTCTTTATTGATTTTATAGAAAAACAACAATCCAGCTCCAATTAAAAAAGGGATTGCAGGGAAAATACTCACTAGTAATTTTATTCCATTTATGGCTGTTTGAGACTGTTGTGGTGCATTGGGAACGTAGTGAAAATAACCTAAAAATAAAGTGGTTAAAGCACCTCCCACGCTCAGTCCTGTTTTTAGTCCAACCATCATTGCAGAGAATATAATCGCAGTTGCACGACGGTTATTTAACCATTCTGAATAATCGGCCACATCGGCAATCATTGCCCAAAGAATTGGGATCGTTATTCCATAGAAAAATCCGTGTAGAATCTGAGAGAAAAACATCAGACTAATTGATGTTGGAGGATAAAAATAGAATGCAATAATGAACAAAGTCGAGATGAATAAAAATGTACCAAAAACATTTCGTTTTCCGTATTTGTCTGCGAGATTTTTGGACAAAGTAATTCCAACAATCATAAAAATAATTCCACCCGCATTAAATAAACCGAAACCCGCTGAAACAGGATCATTTCCAAAATGATTCAATCCGATATTCGATAAAGTATCTAAAATAGGCTGAATGAAAATGGCTAATTGTTCTTTATCGACATAATTCTCAAAATAATACACATATGAACCGCCTTTCATTGCCAAAGTCACAAAAACCAAAGTCGTCAGCGAAAGCATAATAACCCAAGGCCTGTTTTTGATTAAATCGCTTAAATCTTCTTTTACGCTTGATTTTTGTTCTGGTTTCGGAATAATTCTTTCCTTGGTGGTTAAAAACGTAATTAAAAGCATAATCGTCCCAATAATCGCTAATGCTGTCATGACTTTTTCAATTCCGACTGCTTTATCGCCATTTCCAGCACTTTTTATAATGCCAAGCATGAAAACCTGAACAAAAAACTGAGCAAACATAACCGCCACAAAACGGTATGATGACATACTGTTTCGTTCTTTCATATCGCCCGTAATAACACCGCTTAAAGCAGAATAAGGCAAATTGTTTCCAGCATAAAAAAGCAATAATAAAGTATAGGTTACAACGGCATAAATTACTTTTCCTTTATAAGAGAAATCAGGAGTTGAAAAGGCTAATAGCGCTACTATACCAAGTGGAATTGCCGTTATTAAAATCCAAGGTCTAAATTTTCCCCATTTGGTACTGGTTCTGTCTGCCAAAACCCCAATGATCGGATTAAAAATAAAGGCGGCAATTAATCCAACAATCAACATGATGATCGAAGAATCTGTTGGTGATAATCCGTAAATGTCGGTGTAGAAATACGCCAAATACGTCATCAAAGTTTGAAAAACGAGATTAGCAGCAAGATCTCCTAAGCTGTATCCAATTTTTTCTTTGATGGATAGTTTTTGTGAAATGTTAGTCATTCGTGGGTTTGTGGTCATTTTTGATTAGTTAGTTTTATTCCTGCAAGGTTTTTCAAACCTTTTAGGTTTCAATTGTTTTTTACAGCTCCTAAAATCAGACCTACAAGGTTTTGGAAACCTTGCAGGAAAACGAATTACAATTCAAACAATCGGTTGTGTAAAATTAGTTAAAAAAACATACTTTGCAAATTTAGTTTACTTTATTTAAGATATTTTTCAAACCACAACCGATTGTTGGTTATTTTCTCAAAACTTACGCTTTTTTAGTATTTATTCTTTAGTTTCTTTCAGCTTTAAGATCCTTTCATAAGCAGGTTTGTGTTTTAAATCTTTGTCGAACGGAAGCGGATAATTGGTTCTTCCTTTAATTGGCCAATCGTTTAACCACGATTGCCCGTCATGAACGCCCCAAAATGTAACTCTGCTAATTTTATCTTTATGTTTTAAAAATAGTTTAAAAATCGATGCGTAACGCTCTGCTAATTGTGTTTGAACGGAATCTGGCAATGCTTTAGGATAGGGATTCATTTTGGCACTTCCTTCGAAATTCTGATTTACATCAGCTCCTTTTAAATCCCACGGATTTGGTAAAACGGTAATATCCAATTCTGTAAAAGCAACTTTAATTCCTAAAGCCGAATACTCTAAAATACTTTTCTCAATTTCTTCAATCGATGGACTTTGCAATCTCCAATGCCCTTGAATACCAACTCCATCCACTTTTCCGCCTTCCGCTTTTATTTTTTTGATTAAAGCGATTGCTCCAGCCCTTTTTGCGGGTTCTTCGATATTGTAATCGTTATAATACAACTCTGCTTTTGGATCTGCTTTTGCAGCGAGTTTGAAAGCATCAACCAAATATTTTTCTCCAAGCGTGTTCAAAAAAACAGATTTTCGTAAAGTTCCGTCCTCGTTCAACGCTTCGTTTACAACATCCCAAGAATTGATTCTTCCTTTATATTTCGAAACAATCGTAGTTATATGATCTCTCATAAACGCTTCCATTTCTGTACTGTCAGCAATTTTTTCCATCCAAGGCGCCAATTGGCTGTGCCAAATCAAAGTATGACCATGAATAAACATTTTGTTTTTCTCGCCATACGTCACAAATTTATCAGACAAAGTAAAATCGTATTTGTCTTTTTGCGGATGCGTAAACATAGATTTCATGATGTTTTCTGCTGTAATGGCATTAAATTCTTTTCGAATCAAAGAATCTTCTTTTTTGTCTTTTTGTTCGATTTGATCAGCGCTTAAAGCAGTTCCAATATAGAAATCATCTTTGTAAGCATCTTTTAATGAAGTGGTTTCTTTTTGCGATGTACAGCTCACAGCCATCAAAGTTGTGACGGCAATTAAGCAAAGTTTAATACATTTCATATCTTTTGGTTTAAATAGTTAATTGTTTTTTATTGGTTTAGTTTTGTCATTCCGAGGAACGAGGAATCACACTCGGGAATCGACAAAGATTAGCTACATTCTGCACAGAATATCTAGTGTGATTCCTCGTTCCTCGGAATGACAAACAGAACGTGTTACATTATGGAATCATTCCTTCCTAAAACTCTCTGGAGGTCCCAAATACGAGTCCAAAACTTTTCCTTCTTCCGCTTCAATTACAATTTTCTGAAGCACCAAAGCCGGATCAACCGCATAAATCTTCAAAACATGATTTCCTGATTTTTCGATTTCATGTGTTGAGGTTATTATTTTAATATTATTTGCAACAGATTCTGCCCAAGCTTTTTCCGAAGAATCTGCATTGAGGTTCTTTATTTGCGGTTTTTCATCATCAAAGCCAATTCCGTATTTTAAGCCGTTGCCAATTTTAAAATTGATTGTCGGTGAAAAATAAGCGTTTACTTTTATTTTTCCTTTACTGAAAAAATGAACGTTGTATTCTAATCTTGGTGATTGTTCTGAAATTTCAATTGGCTGAATATTCGAAGGTTTTATTGTTATTCCAGAATCTGTTTTACCAAGATTCGGAATTATGGCCCATTTTACTGCATCCGAATTTATTGCTTTAGAATAATTTTTACTTTCTATTGAAATGTAACCGTTATCCTCCACAAAACCGCGTAAATGTTCTAAATCTCTATTTTTATTATTTGCTCTTTCAGTCTTTGGAAAATTCACAGCAGAAATTTCCGCTTCAGCTTTATTTGAAATTTTGATTGTTTTTGTTTTCGGAATTATATTTTTATCTGGCTGTTGCCAATTATCATATCCAATATGCGTTTGCGACATCATATGATTCCATTTGCCATTTGACAGTTTCGTATGATAATAATTCGTTAGCAAACTGTCTTTTTCAAATAACTCTTTTACTTTTTCAGCATAATCATTTGCCAAAACTTTTCCTTGTTCTGCATATAAATGATTTTTAGCCGTTGCAACATATAATTCGTTTAAATTGGCGCTTGCCAAAACAGGAAATAAAACCAGCTGATAAAAAGCATCTTTATACTCTGGTTTCATTTTTTCGTTTATCAAATTGGCTTTTTTAACCAATTTCTGATATTCTGTTACAACTCGATCTGCTTCATTATAATTGGCAACACTATACGTTTTAGCATCCAGCAATTCTGGTTTTCTGCGTGAATTGTATTTAGTATATAATTTTAAAATAGACGCAATTTCTTCTGTAGACTGATCGCCAAAATTTTCTTTTGCCCAATCCACATAATATTGTTCCAAATTACCTGCATTGAATTTTTCAGGATTCCAAGCCATGTCTAAGAAAAACTCAATCGGAAATTCCATTGGTTTGATATCGCCCACATTTACAATCCAGATTTTATCGACTCCGTATTGATATGCCAAATCCATTTGCTCCCAAGTACGCTCGATTTGATTCGTGTTGATCCATTTATAATTTCTCGGTCCGCCAACATAATCGTAATGATAATAAATACCGTAACCGCCTTTTCTTGGTTTCGCATCGAGTTCTGGAAGTTTACGGATATTTCCCCAATTATCATCGCATAATAAAAGTGTTACGTCGTCGGGAACGGTCATTCCTTTGTCGTAATAATCCTGAACTTCTTTGTAAAGCGCCCACATTTGTGGCGTTTTTTCAGCAGGTTTTTTAGTAACTTCCGCAATAATATTTCTTTGAGTTTTTACAATATTTTCTAATAATTCAATCGCAGTTCCCTCAGTCATAGGTTCGTCGCCGTCGCCACGCATTCCAATTGTAACAATGGTTTCTTTGTTTCCCATTCTTTTAATTCCGTCTTTCCAAAACCGAATCAAAGCTTTCGAATTGGAATTAAAATCCCATTTTCCGTTTGCTTTTCCCCATTCTGCATGCGCTCTCGTTAACGGTTCGTGATGCGAAGTTCCCATGACAATTCCGTATTCGTCGGCCAAAATAGCATTCTGAGGATCTTCAACATAAAACATTCTGCCCCACATTGCTGGCCATAAATAGTTGCCTTTCATCCTGAGAATCAATTCAAAAACTTTATCGTAGAATTTCGAATTGAATCCGCCAAATTTCTCGAATGCCCAGCCTGTAAGTGCAGGCGCTTCATCATTTATAAAAATCCCCCTGTATTTTACTTTTGGTTCTCCCTTCGAATGGATTCCAGGCAAAACATGCAATTCTGATTGTTTCTTAACCGGAACATCTGCCCAATAATACCAAGGCGAAACACCAATTTGATTCGATAAATCGTAGATTCCGTAAATTGTTCCTCGTTTATCGGAACCTGCAATTACCAACGCTTTTTTAATTCCTTTAAACGGATTTTCGATAATTTGCGTGGTAAATTTTTCCCATTTTCCCTGAAGTTCTCTGGCATCAATTTTACCTTCCTTAGCTAATTGATCTATTATTTTACTCTTTCCTAATGTCCCAATAATCACAACAAAATCTTCTGCTTCTGAAATGTTTTTAATTCTTTTCGGATGTAAATCTGAAACTTGAAAAATGTCGTTTTCTAAATGTGCAGTTACTTTTAAAACTCCTACATAATCTTTATCATCAACCAAAATCGAAGCTATTTTTCCTTTTGAAACTAAAGGAAAGTTTTTGGCTGAAGCCTGATTGACTATATACTTCTCTGGATTTATGGCGTACGACTTTGTACTTAATCCGATTAGGAAAAGTAGTAGAACTAGATATGAAGTTTTAATTTTTAAACACATAAAGTCACAAACTTTTTTATTTAATCTCGCTGAGTCGCTAAGATTTTTTACTTCTTTTAGAACTTAAAAAACTTTGCGTCTTTGCGTCTTTGAGAGAAACTATCAACGTAAAAACTTAGAAACTTTGACTACAAACCCAATTTATAAGCAATTCCCATTTCCAAACCTCTCAACTCAGCCAAACCTTTTAATCTTCCTGTCAAAGAATAACCAGGATAAGTTTCTGTTTCTTCATCCACTCTATGAAGAAAACCATGATCCGGGCGCATTGGCAGACTTACTTTGATTTTGTTCATTAACAACAATAATTTCTCAATAATAACTTCCATTTTCACATCACCATTTAAATGTTCCGATTCCCTAAAAATGGTTTCGCTTTCGCGGATAGTATTTCTCAGATGCAAAAAATGAATTCTATCTCCATGATTGTCTATGATTTTCTCGAGATTATTTTTTGGATCAGCGCTTAATGATCCTGTGCAATAACACAATCCGTTTGCTATTGACGGAACAGCGCTGAAAATAGCTTTCAAATCGGCTTCTGTTGAGACAATTCTTGGAAGACCTAAAACCGAAAATGGTGGATCGTCGGGATGAATTGCTAATTTTTGCCCGTTTTTCTCCGCAATCGGAGTTACTTCTGATAGAAAATAAATCAGGTTTTCTCTTAATTTTTGATTGTCGATTTCGGCATAATTCTCTAAAAGAGACAAAATCTGCTCCGCCGTAAAGTGGATTTTACTTCCTGGCAATCCTAATAAGACATTTTTAAACAGCAATGCTTTTTCATCTTCGGATAATTGATTTCCAAACTGTAACGCTTTCTCTTTTTCCATCTCCGAATAATCCTTTTCTGAATTCGGTCTTTTTAAAAGAAACACATCAAAATAAGTAAATGCATCCTGATTGTACAGCAAAGCTCTACTTCCGTCTTCGTTTATAAAATTATGATTGGTTCTTACCCAATCCAAAATAGGCATGAAATTGTAGGTTATGATTTTGATGCCACATTCGGCCAGATTCTGCAAACTGATTTTATAATTTTCGATGTATTGCAGATAATTCCCCGAAGCTCGTTTGATTTCTTCATGAACAGGAAGACTTTCAACCACAGTCCATTCCAACCCGTAATTACGAATAATTTCTTGTCTTTCTTTTATTGCTTCAATCGTCCAGACATCTCCAACCGGAATTTGATGCAATGCGGTTACAATTCCTATTGCTCCAGCTTGTCGAATGTCAATCAGCTTGACGTTATCATTTGGACCGAACCATCGCATGGTTTGCTGTATTCTTATCATATTTAACTTTTGTAAAAATTAATTAAACACTTAGAAACATAGATTGATATTAACTCGAAAAAAGATTAAAAAAAGAAACTAGTTTCTAACACATAGTCTATATGCATTAATGTAAGTGAATCGCCTTTTTTAGACAAAGAAGAACTATGTTTCTATGTGTTTAAAATATTTAAAAATTAAAAACCTATACTATTTCCGCCATCAACTGGCAATACCGTACCGGTAGTATATTTTGATTCGCTTAAAGCGAAATAATAAACCGCATCTGCAATGTCTGATGGTTCTCCTAAATATCCCATTGGTGTTCTTTCTAACACTTTATTTTTTCTTTCTGGATCATTATCAAGTGCTGTTGACGACATTTTGGTTTTAATAAATCCCGGAGCAATACAATTTACGCGAATTCCTGCAGGTGCCAATTCTGTTGCCATCGCACGTGTCATTGACTCAATTGCGCCTTTACTAGCCGAATATGCAATTACTTTTGGAATTCCGTACTGCGATGCCATAGAACTGATATTGATAATGCTTCCGCCTCCGTTTACTTTCATATTTTTTACGACCTCTCGGCTCACACTAAAAACGCTTAAAAGATTGGTATGGATAATTGAAAGGAAGTCTTCATCGGTTACATCTGTAAACTCTTTTTTCATATTGATTCCGGCATTGTTTACCAAAATATCAATTGGGTTTTCTTTTGTAATACTTTCAATCATCGCAGGAATACCTTTCAAATCGTTCAAATCGAAAATTATTGGAATAGCATTTTCTCCAATTTCTTTGCAGGCATCTTCTGTTTTTTCTTTTGATCTTCCAATTATATAAGTTGTGATTCCGTTGTCACAAAGTTTTTTTGCGGTTGCAAAACCTAAACCCGAATTTCCTCCGGTTACAATTGCTGTTTTTTTGCTCATAATTTTAAAAATATATTTTTTTGGATGCTAATAAAACGGATTCGCTATCGTGAAATCGCTGATTTACACAGATTTTTTATTCTCATTTTCATTAAAAAAAATCCGTCTTTTTTCCGTGTCTTCGCGATAGCGAATCCGTTTTATCCGCATTACAATTATTCATTTTATTTAACCATTCCCCGGTGCAAAAGGAAATTTTAATGATTTGAAATACTCCAAAGTCTGTGTTGGTCTTTCAACTCCGTCAGGAAGTTCTTTTCCCGAAAACTGCTGAAAGTACAGCAAACACGCATCACGCCACCATTTTGCTTCTTTATATTGAATTTCCAACAACATTTCAACCTCATTAAAACGTTCGCTGTCAATATACTTTTCAGTTTTCTTCCAGACATTCTGCATTGCTGCCACCTGATTTACACCTTCCTGATATTTTAATGCCAAACCATTCCAAAGTGTTTGTCCATTTTTCAATTTATAATCCCACGAAACATGATGAAACCACAATAAATCCTTTTCGGGACAAGTTTCTAAATTATCAAAAAGATTGGCTACTTCTGGTGCGTATTGCGAAACGGCATTTGTTCCTGATTTTGATCGATCGAAACCAATTCCGTTTTTGTCTGCTTTATGATAGTAAGTCGGATTCCATTCTGGTCTTGACAAATTCGAAACCCAAGGTCCTGGACCATAATGATGTCCTGTATCCATAATATGATGCAAACCAAGCGGTGTCATATAATTGACAACGGCTTCACGCGATTCGATCATCAAATTTTTTACTGGTTTAACGAAATTTTCATTGTTAGAAAAAGTACTTCTTAACCATTCATCAGCAATGGTTTCAGAATCTAAATACGGATTCCAAGCCAGTCTGCCGAAACCATACCAATTGGCCTGTGCAAAAGGATGTCCTGTCCAGTTTAAGTCGTTCCCAATATTGGCAACGCCAGCAATTCCGGTTAATTTATTTGGGTATAAAGTGCCGTCAACAACTTTAGCAACAGTTGAACCTTTTCCTTTTTGATAGGTATCTGAGTCTAAAACTTCTTGAAATAATTTTGGCAAGAAAACCAAATGCGTGCTGAAGCCTAAATATTCCTGCGTGATTTGAAACTCCATCATTAAAGGAGTTTTCGGCATTGCTCCAAATAACGGATGAAAAGGTTCTCTCGGCTGAAAATCGATTGCTCCGTTTTTAACCTGAACAATTACATTCTCTTTGAATTTTCCATCATAAGGCTGAAATTCGGCGTAAGCCTGTTTCGCACGATCATTTGCATCATGTTCTGAATATACAAAAGCTCTCCACATAATTACTCCGCCAAAAGGAGCAACAGCATCTGCCAGCATATTTGCACCATCAACATGATCACGTCCGTAATTTTGCGGCCCAGGCTGACCTTCTGAATTGGCTTTTACCAAAAATCCTCCAAAATCTGGAATTCGTTTATAGATTTCAGCCGACTTATTTTTCCACCAATTAATAACTTCAGGATCTTTTGGATCGGCAGTTTTTAAGTTTCCAATTTCGATTGGTGCCGAAAATCTTGCGGTTAAATAGACTTTTATTCCGTAAGGTCTAAAAACATTGGCCAAAGCTTCTACTTTTTCTAAATACTGCGGAGTTAAGATTAAAGCGTTTGCATTTACATTGGTCAAAACTGTTCCGTTAATTCCGATTGAGGCATTCGCTCTAGCGTAATCAATATAGCGCTGATCGATAAAATCTGGAAGTTTCTGCCAGTTCCAAAGCGAAAATCCAGCGTAACCTCTTTCAACTGTTCGGTCTAAATTATCCCAATGGTTTAGGATTCTGATATTGGTTTTAGGAGAATCAACAATATTTAAATTTTTAACCGATGTATTCGTTTGCAAAATTCTTAAGAAATTAAAAACTCCGTATAAAACCGCAACTTCATTTTTTCCTGTAATAATGATTTGCTTTTTGTTTTTTAAAGAAATGGATTTGATGATAAAACCTTCTTCATTTATTTTATCAAAATCAGATTTCAATTCATTTTTTAGTTCAATATTCAAATTCGATGCTGAACCAACGATAAGATTATTTTCTCCTTTTACATCTGATTTGATTTCGGGAATATTTCCCAACATATCTGAAAATCCTGTTTTGATTTCTTTCTCAGCAATTTTAATAGTTTCGGAGTTTCCTAAAATAATAATCCCTTTAAGATTGTTTTTGTATTCTGAGGCTATTGCAGAATTAGCAACTGGATTGTACTGCAACCACAATTTATAATCCTTTTGTGCTGAAGCTTGAAAGGAAATCAGAAGAAACAGGAAAAGAAATCGTAGTAAAGCCATGGTTTTAATTTATTCTTTATAATCTCATTTTTACAACATCAATATTTTATATCCAATTAAAAGTATTTGACAAAATTTTAATTTAAAAAATACATTATCTTAAATAAAACAACAAATGCAATCGGTTGCGTAAAAATATAGGATTGTTATTTAAGAAAAAAATTTTAAGTTGCTTTTTTTTCAAAAAATATATTTCTATAACAAATAAAAGCAGGATAATTATAAAAACTATCCTGCTTTAACTGGGTGGATTTACTATTTTAAATCCTTTATTTTTAAATCTATTTCTGCGAAGATTCTCTTGCCAGTACTTCCGTATTTAAGAATGTAATTTCTTTGGCATCATCATCATTTTTAGATGATTTCAAATTTTTTATTATAATATCAGCTGCTGCTTTTCCCATTTTTTCGGCAGGATGCGTAATAGTAGATAAATTCGGATCTATAATCTGCGAAATTGGGTCATTGTTAAAACCAATTACTTTGAATTCTTCTGGAACTTTAATTCCGCGTTTTTTAGCAGTTTGAACAGCACTTACTGCCAAAATATCTCCAGGTGCAAATAAACCGTCTGGAATTGGGTTTAAATCGAATAAAGAGTTACTGGCTTTTACTCCATCTTCATAAGTAACAGAATTTAGATTGATAATCAATTCTTCTTCTACTTCTATATTATGGTCTTTTAAGGCCTCTATGTAACCTCTTTTTCTTTCGTTATATAAGTTTCCTAATTCTGAACCTGCCGTTAAATGCGCAATACGAATACATCCTTGCTCAATAAGGTGTTTTGTAGCTTTGTAACCTGCTGTATAATTGTCAATTACAACTCTAAAAGTATTATAATCTTTCGGAACCCTATCGACAAAAACTAACGGAATATTATTGTTCGAGAATTGATGAAAATGGGCTGTATCTCTGGTTTC
Source organism: Flavobacterium sp. ACN2 (assembly GCF_002303885.1). Classification (GTDB taxonomy): domain Bacteria; phylum Bacteroidota; class Bacteroidia; order Flavobacteriales; family Flavobacteriaceae; genus Flavobacterium. The sequence continues at coordinate 130,339 of NZ_MRCM01000019.1, forward strand.
CATTGCCAGCGAACAAATTACACCGCTCACACGATTGGAGTACAAAGATTTAGCCATATTTACTTCTTCTTCATACGAGTCATGCGACTGCATAATGATTACAGTATAATCTGATTTTTGAGCTGTAATTTCGATTCCGCTGATTAGAGAAGATAGAAAGGGCTGTGTAACAGTGGGAATCAAAACACCAATGGTTCTGGTTTTATTTCCACGCAAACCTGCTGCTAAAGTATTGGGAACAAATCCCATTTCTTCAGCGGTTTTTTTCACTTTCTTTATCGTCTTGTCACTTATGGTATGATGATCTTTTAAAGCTCGTGAAATAGTAGATGTAGCCAGATTAAGTCTCTCGGCTATATCATAGATCGTTACATGTTTATTTTCTTCCATGAAATAAAAAATAAAGATGTAAATATAAACTATTTTCGTTCAAGATGTTCTATTGTAAGATTTCACACAAAATAAAATTTTCCTGACTAGCTCCATTAAAATTCAAGACTAATCAGGAAAATTCATCCGTGTTCTGATCTGTTATTTTTTAACATCGTTCTTTTTGTCTTTTAAAATTTTACCATCTTTGGTAAATTCTAGATCGATTTTGTTTGTTAAATCGACATCAAGATCTTTGTGCCCATAATCGATGTGCGTTATTTTTTCATTCGGATGATTCTTAGCTACATAAGCTTTAATATTATCTGGAATAAAATCAGTAGGAATTGGGTTGTCACCACCGTCAACTTCACGGTACGAACCGTCTTTCCAAAACTCTACTTCTGTTCCATCTTTGAGTTTTACTTCATAACCCTTTTCTCCATGTTCAGGATCTTTCTGTGCTTTTTCTACCAAAGTATGACTAAAATGTTTCTTTAAAAATTCCTGCGCTGGTTTTGGTAATTCGGTTACTTCAATTTTCTTCTGTGCACTGGCCGAGATTGTTGCAATTAACAATGCTATAGCCAAAAATAGCTTCATTTTCATAATTCATTTATTTAAGTATAGTATTACTAATTTACAACTTCAAAAAACGCATTCAAATGATTTTAAGAAACTTTTAGTTTTTCGAATAATCATAACAACCTCACTTACAATTACTTTTAATTGTAATTTTTAGAAAAAATATATCACAACTTTGCCTAAAAAATTTATTTTAAGAAATAGCTGTTCGATCCTTTTGTAGTATTTTTACCTTTCGGATCCCACAAAGTCCGATATAATTAACCTTAAGAATACAACACTTTAAAATTTATTCATACCAATTAGAGTTCAAACCCAAACGTATGGCAATCTGGTTAGAAAGGCTTTTTTTATTCCTCCTTGTCTTTTTATCTTTCAGTCTCCATGCACAGATTGAAAATAAAAAGCAGGTCTTTGCCACCAAAAAAAACTCCTCACTTAAACCAGACCATAAAATATTGGCTCTTTATGACTTGTATAATAAAGGAAACGAGAAAAAGGCATATCAAAACGCACATTTGCTATTAAAATCAAAAGCAGACAACCGATCTCTTGCAAGCACAAATCTTCTTCTTTCGTATTATTTTAACAAGAGAGCCATAATTGATTCTTCCATTTATTACACCAATCAGGCTTTTAAATATAATACCACAACCAATGATTCTTTAAAAAACCGTCTTTTCGCTTTGGGTTATAATTTGCTAGCGATTAATTACAATAAGCGAGGTTTGTTTAATGAAAGTAAAAAATGGCATCTTAAAGGAATAGAAGCTTCTCAAAAATACGATGAAAAAAATCTTTTTTACACTCACATACACGGTCTGGCACAAACTTATACAGAACTAAGAGATTATCAAAATGCTTTAAAATTATTTAAAGAATGCTTGGAATATAAAGAAGATACCGAAATAATTCTGGGAAGCTACATCAATATTGCTGACATTTATTCCAGACTGAAAGATTATGATAATGCCAATATTTATTACAAAAAAGGAAAAACGCTCTGTGATAAAACCAATAATTTTCAAGGAAAAGCCATCGTTTTACTTGGTTTAGGTGAAAATTATCAACACGAAAACAAATATCAAGAAGCATTAAAAATGTTTCAAGAAGCACTTGTTATTTCTGACGAAAACGAACTAAACCAATTGTCTATTATTTCAAGAAGTACCATTGGAAACTGTTACCTCTCTCAGAAAAAATACAATGATGCAAAATTGTTTTTTACCGAGGCACTCCAAAAATCTATACATTTTGGACTGCTTCAAACTCAAATAGAGATCTATGATGAATTGAGAAAAATTTCCATCAAACAAGAAGATTTTAAAAATGCTTATTTGTTTTATGAAAAATCAATTCATCTAAAAGATTCTATATCAAAACTGGAAAGAATAAAAGAAATTAATGAACTTGAAATTAAATACCAAACTACCCAAAAACAAAAAGAAATTGAATCTTTGAGATTTGAAAATGAAGTTAAAAAACTAGCCTTGGCTAGTCAAGAAGATGCAATCAAAAATATAATTCTTAAAGAAGAAATCTTTAAGAAAAATAATGAAAATACGCTTCTTGCTTACCAAAATTCATCCAACAAAAAAAGAAACGAAATAGCGCTCCTAAAAAAAAATCAACAATTAAAAAATTTAGAAATCAATCAACAAAAGAATTTAAAACTACTTATAATTAGTGCTTTTCTTATTTTATTGATTCCCATTATTGCACTGCTATTTCAGTTTCACAAACGATTCAAAGTGCAACATTTACTAAATATTAAGCAATCAGAAATTAGTTCTCAGAAAATAAACAGCATTTTAAAAGAACAAGAATTGGATCTAATCAAAGCATCAATCAGGGGGCAGGATAAAGAAAGACAACGTATCTCTCAAGAACTTCATGATAGTATTGGAGGTAATTTAGCGGCAATTAAACTGCAAATAAACAATTTAAATTCTTCTAATTTTTCGAATATCCAACAAATAAGCCAACAATTGGACGACACTTATCAGCAGGTTCGAAATTTATCGCACACTTTACTGCCTAAGAAATTTAGTCAAAATAAATTTCTAGAAGTTTTAGAATCATATTTGAATAATATTGGTGAGGCAAGCAAAATCAAGATTTCTTTTATTTCATATCGGAAGGAAGAAATTAATAAATTGGATGAAAATATTCAAGTTGAAATTTTTAAAATCATACAGGAGCTCTTAACTAATACAATTAAACATGCCCAAGCTACTGAAATTGAAGTTCAACTGAATTGTGTCGAAGATATCTTCAATCTTTTATTTGAAGATAATGGAATAGGTTTTGAAACCAAAAATACTCCAAAAGGAATTGGCCTAATTAATCTTGAAAATCGAATTAATAAACTAAATAGTTCATTTATAATCGATTCAAAATTAAAACGAGGTACTATCATTAACATAGAAATCCCAATTTTCCGATCAAAACCAAAAGCTTTAATAAAAAAATATTGATTTGAAGAACCAATTTCACGAATTAAAAAGCAACTAATATATTATTATATGACTAAAATTAAGCTACTTATTGCTGATGATCACACCATGTTCTTGCAAGGAATTATATCCTTATTAGAACAGGAAACAAATATCAATATTGTTGATAAAGCCGTAAATGGGATTGAGGCTTTGGAGATCATTAAAAAAAGTGCAATTGATTTAATTATTCTCGATATAAGTATGCCTGAAATGGACGGAATCGAATTGAGTAAAATTCTTAAAAAACAGCATCCACAGATTAAAATTCTAATTTTAAGCACACACAGCAATGCAATGATTATCTCTAGATTAATTAGAATTGGTGTAAATGGTTATTTATTGAAAAATGCTGAAAAAGAAGAACTACTTAAAGCTATTAACACAATTGCTTCAGGCGAAAATTACTTTGCAGAAGAATTAGAGGAAAAACATTTTACCAATAGTTCAAGAATTGAAAAACAGTCTTCTCATATAACAGAATTAAGTTCTAGAGAAAAAGAAATTTTAGTCTTAATAGCTCAAGAATACAATACAGCCGAAATTGCAGAAAAAACTTTTATTAGTTTAAATACTGTAAATACGCATCGCCGTAATTTATTATCAAAATTAAATGCGAAAAACACAGCTGGTTTGGTAAAATATGCTGTAGAGAATGGTTTAGTAGATTAATTGTATTACAATTCGCAAATTATATTACTTAAGCCCGAATAATATAGTAAAGCTCCCCAATGCTATACTAGCTATTCGAGCAAGTAATAAAAATCTGATTTAAATCAAATTAAAATTGCATGCTCATATCAATTTAATTCTCCAAAAATAATTTGATATACCTCGTTTACATTGCAACTTTAACACAAATCTACTACTCAACTTCATTTTTTACATCATTATAAATAATGATTTTACATTCTTTTTTTTCATGTTCAAACATTCCAAAAACCAAAACATATAAAAAACAGAAAACCCCATCCGATTTGGATAGGGTTTTCAAAAGAAAGGCGACGACATACTCTCCCACAAAACTGCAGTACCATCTGCGCAGGCGGGCTTAACTTCTCTGTTCGGGATGGGAAGAGGTGAGCCCCGCCGCAATAACCACCTTAAGGCTATTCGCTGCAAGCAGCTTTTA
>NZ_MRCM01000020.1 GCF_002303885.1 Flavobacterium sp. ACN2
CTATTATCTATATTCTATTATCTATATTCTATTATCTATATTCTATTATCTATATTCTACAATCATAAAAGGTATTTAATTCAAAAAGCACTCTAAGTCAAATTTAGAGTGCTTTTTTATTTATCAAGTAATGTGAGAAGGGAATTTATTCTTATAAGAATTCTCCGTGTTGAGAGATGTCTAATCCTAGTTCTTCTTTTTCTTCAGTAACTCTTAGAGGAGTAATTTTATTTACGATGAAGAATAAAGCATAAGAAGCTACAAAAGCAAAGATTGAAACAATAACTAAAGCAGTCAATTGATTGATGAATAAAGTTGGAGTTCCGAAGATTAAACCTTGATTATCTCCAACTGCAGGGTTGATTGCTTTTGATGCGAAAACACCAGTTAAAAGCATTCCTACCATACCACCAACACCGTGACAAGCAAATACATCTAGAGCATCGTCGATTTTTCCTTTAGGGAATTTGCTTACTACGATGTTACTTACAATTGCAGAGAATAATCCGATGAAGATTGCGTGAGGGATGCTAACAAATCCAGCAGCAGGTGTAATAGCAACTAGACCTACAACAGCTCCGATACAAGCGCCAAGAGCAGATAATTTGTGTCCTAAAATTTTATCAAGGAAAACCCAAGCCATTGCAGCGGCAGCGGCAGCAACAGTAGTAGTTCCTAGAGCTTGAGCAGCAAGACCATTAGCTCCTAAAGCAGATCCAGCGTTGAAACCAAACCATCCAAACCAAAGTAAACCTGTTCCTAATAATACATAAGTAATTCTAGCAGGATTAACTTTTTGAACTTTTCTTTTTCCTAAGAACATAGCTCCAGCCAATGCAGCCCATCCAGCACTCATGTGTACTACAGTTCCTCCAGCGAAGTCAAGAACTCCCATTTTGAAGAAAACTCCATCAGGATGCCAAGTCATGTGAGCAAGCGGAGCATATATCAATAATATGAATAAAACCATGAATAGCAAATAAGCCCAGAAACGTACACGTTCTGCAAAAGCACCTGTAATTAACGCAGGAGTAATGATGGCGAATTTTGCCTGAAATAATGCGAATAATATAAATGGAATTGTTGGTGCAAGGCTCCATGCGGTATTAGTTCCAACTCCTGCAAAGAACAAATTCTCAGACGGGTTTCCGATAATTCCTCCAATTGTTGGTCCAAAAGCCAATCCAAAAGCAACAACTGTCCATAGAATAGTAACAATTACCATTGCCATAAAACTTTGAAGCATAGTACTAATTACGTTTTTCTTACCTACCATACCTCCGTAGAAAAATCCTAATCCAGGTGTCATTAGCAATACAAAAGCAGTGGCAACGATCATCCAGGCAGTATCTCCAGTATCAAATTTTACAGCTTCTGCAGGTATTGGGTTGTCTGCAATAATAAAGTTTGAAATAAAGGTTAGTACCAAAATCGTGATAAGAATCACACTTAAAATAATTTTTCGCATAGTTATTTAGTTTTAAATTTTTTATAAAAGTATAAAATGATTTGATACCCCCTAAAAAAATAGGGTTGTATGCTTTATTTTTGTTAAATTTAAAATTTAACCCCTTTCATTTTGCATGAATTTCTTAAAACAAACTTAAAATTTACAATTTGGCAACATTTTTTTTTCACTTACCATCATTTTTGATAATTTTTGGGGTAATTGATTGCTATTTTTTGTAGGATAATAGATATTTGTTGTTTAAAAAACGTCTGTTGCATGTTGTAGTGGATATTTTTTAATCTTTTTAACAATTTTGATGATTATAATATAAGGATGAGAAATAGAAGTATTAAATGGGGAATAGTAGGATTAGGAAACATTGCAAACCAATTTGCATCAGATTTAGTATTGATTGAAAATGCTGAGCTTACGGCAGTTGCTTCAAGAGATTTAGCTAAAGCGGAGGAATTTGGAGGAAAATTTAATGCTTTAAGAATGTACAATTCGTATGATTTACTTTTTGAAGATTCAGAAGTTGAAATCGTCTACATTGCAACTCCTCATAATTCGCACGCCGAATTATCTATTAAAGCTTTAGAAAGTGGTAAGCACGTGCTTTGCGAAAAGCCAATGTCTTTATCTTTTAAGGACACGCAAAGAATAATAGATGCTTCTAAAAAATACGATAGGTTTTTTATGGAAGCATTCTGGACAAGATTTATTCCTTCTGTTCAAGATGTGCTTCAGAAAATAAGCAACGGAATAATAGGAGACGTAAACTACATAAAAGCCGATTTTGCTTTTCACGGAAGTGAAACAGAAAACAAAAGACTTTTTGATAAAGAACTAGGAGGAGGAGCGCTATTTGATATTGGTGTTTACCCTTTGTTTCTGTCCTATATATTATTAGGATACCCAAAAGAGATTGCCGCGAAAGCGATTAAACATAAAAATGATATCGATCTACAGACTTCGATGATTTTGCAATACGAAACAGCTCAATCGGTTTTGCATGCTTCTATAGTTTCTGAATCTGATATGAAAGCCGTTATTGCAGGAACAAAAGGGAGAATAGAATTAAATGCTCCGTGGTTTATTGCCGATGGCTATTCTTTATATATAAATGAAGAAAAAGAAGCCACATTTACTTTACCAGCTTTAGGAAAAGGATATTCTCATGAAATAATCGAATGTCAAAATTGTATTCTGAGTAATGAAATTGAAAGTAAACTTTGGTCGCATCAAAATTGTTTGGATTTGAGTAGGATAGTGGAGGAAGTTAAGAATAAATCATAATCAATAAAAATCAATATAATACATCCATTCACCAGTTTTTCTATTTTTAGCAAAATAGAAGTTACCGCTGTCAATGATATTTAAGTTTGCTTTTTCATCAGAAGAAATTTGAAATACAAATTCATAATCTTCGCCAAAATCAATTCCTGACTGACGATAGCTTGCATATCCTCCAATTTTATGACCATTACTGTTTTCAAAAAAATCATAATAAGAGCCAATAGTGCCAGAGTCTTCTAGTTCCAGTATTTTGTTTGTGATTTCATCTGAAATCCCGGAAGTATCTTCCCAAACCGGATAATCTTCTTCAATTAATTTATTAGATAAAGGAAAAGCTTTTATAAACGATGCATCATTTTGTAAATCCTTTATAACAATTTTATCTGTGTTTTTGTATTCGCGCAAAACCCAATCATTTCCGTTAGGTGTTAAATCCATAGGGAAATCCTGAGATATAAAAACGGTAATAATTTTAGTTTCTTTTAAAATGTCGGGTACAAAAGGAAACTGATCGAAATATAATTGAAATAAAGGAAGCATTAAGTTCCCTTTTTGATCTAATGGAATTTGTTCGTTTTCATTATATAAATAAACTTTTCCAATCCAGCTTTAAGTAATTGAATTATTTGGCTTGAACCCGCCAGCTATAAATTCAGTCGCATTTTTTTCTAGTACTCTTTTTATTTTTTCTATTTCATCCATTGCCAGTTGATTTTAAAAGAAAAGTAAATTTAAATATATTATCTAAGTTAAAAATCTATTTTCATAAAAATAAAAAGTAATAAAATATTTACAAATATGAATAATTTTGTTTCTAATTGTAATACTTTTACTCTTCAATAATAGATGAGTTTTTATGTTAGTAAAAGTTTACGGAAGTGCCGTTTTTGGAGTTGAAGCCACAACGATTACAGTTGAGGTTCATATGGATAAAGGAATTGGTTATCATTTAGTTGGACTTCCAGATAATGCTATAAAAGAAAGCAGTTTTAGAATTGCCGCTGCTTTAAAGAATAACGGTTTTAGTTTTCCAGGAAAGAAAATTACAGTCAATATGGCGCCTGCAGACCTTCGAAAAGAAGGTTCTTCATACGATTTGACATTGGCAATGGGAATTCTGGTCGGTTCAGATCAGATTAAAGCGCCAGAAATTGAACGCTATATTATTATGGGAGAACTTTCTTTGGATGGAAGTTTACAGCCTATTCGCGGAGCGTTACCCATTGCAATCAAAGCCAAAGAAGAAGGTTATAAAGGATTTTTTCTCCCAATTCAGAATGTAAAAGAAGCGGCTATCGTAGCGGGTTTAGATGTCTATGGGGTTGAAAATCTAAAAGAAATAATTGATTTCTTCGCAGGAAAAGGCACACTCGAACCCACAGTTATCGATACAAGAGCGGAATTTTATAAAACACTCGATTTTCCTGAACATGATTTTTCAGATGTCCGCGGACAAGAAAGCATTAAACGCTGTATGGAAATTGCAGCGGCTGGTGGACATAACATAATTTTGATTGGTCCGCCAGGAGCAGGAAAAACGATGCTGGCCAAACGTGTTCCGAGTATTTTACCGCCAATGACTTTGCGTGAAGCATTGGAAACTACCAAAATTCATAGCGTTGCAGGAAAATTAAAAGAAGTCGGATTGATGAATCAAAGACCTTTTAGAAGTCCGCATCATACGATTTCTAATGTCGCTTTGGTTGGAGGCGGAAGTTACCCTCAGCCAGGAGAAATCTCGATGGCGCATAATGGTGTTTTATTTTTGGATGAATTGCCAGAATTCAAACGCGATGTTTTAGAAGTGATGCGCCAGCCTTTGGAAGATCGTGAAGTAACAATTTCGCGCGCAAAATTTACTATAACCTATCCGTCATCTTTTATGCTAGTGGCAAGCATGAATCCAAGTCCGAGCGGATTCTTTAATGATCCAAGTATGCCCAATACTTCTTCACCGCACGAAATGCAACGTTATATGAGTAAGATTTCAGGGCCATTATTAGACAGAATCGATATTCATATAGAAGTTACTCCAGTTCCGTTTGAGAAATTATCAGATGAGCGAAAATCTGAAAGCAGTGTAGAAATTCGCAAACGAGTTACAGCAGCGAGAGAAATTCAAACGAAACGATTTGAAACGGTAGAAAATGTTCATTACAACGCGCAAATGAGCAGTAAACTAATTCGTGAATTTTGTGTTTTAGATGAAGCTTCAAAAGAATTGCTAAAAACAGCCATGGAAAGATTGAATCTTTCTGCAAGAGCTTACGATCGAATTTTGAAAGTTTCGAGAACCATTGCCGATTTAGATCATTCAGAAAATATTGTTTCTTCACATATTGCCGAGGCTATTCAATATAGAAGTTTGGATAGAGAAGGGTGGTTGGGGTAAATTGTTGATTGTGAAATGTGAAATGTGAAATGTGAAATGTGAAATGTGAAATGGAGACTTTAGCATCTCACATTTCACATTTTACAATATGACAAAGTCTATTCCTTATTTTTTGGATAAAAGAATTTGAAAGAATTAAAAACAGCTGTATGCAGAATCGATCCGTGGTTTTCTTCGGGGAAATAATCGAAGTACGTTTTTACATTTTTGCTTTTGGATGCTTTTAATTTTTCTGCCAGTAAATTGGCGTCAACTTCCATAACATGCGGAATTGCTGTTGGAGCTAATCCTTCTTTGCCGACAGCAATATAAATTTCGGTTGACTGTTTAAAATTTTCTTTCAGCATTTCAGCATCCAAATCAAGCAAAGAACCATTGTTCCACCATAAGCTCGGACTTACAATAACATATTTATTAAAAAGAGCTGGCTTTTTGAGTAAGATTTCAGTTCCTAATAATCCGCCAAGAGATTGGCCGATGATGGTTTTAGAATCGTTTGTCTTGTATTTTTTTTCAATAAAAGGTTGTAGTTCTTTTTCGATAAAAGCAATAAACTGATCCGAATGACCAGTTGTAGGAAAACGAGTTTTATCTTTTTCGATAGTAGTAGGAAAGGTAAAATCTCTTTTTCTGTCAACAGTTGCAATTCCTATAACTATTGATTTTGGAACCTGATTGATCCATTCAAAACTATTAAACTGCACCAATCCAGAAATATGAATAAAATCTTCGTCGGCAGAACCGTCAAGTAAATAAATTACGGGGTATTTTGTAGCTTCAGTTGGATTATAGCCTTCAGGAAGATAAATGTTTAGAATTCTTTTTTCGTTTAATTCTTTCGATTGAATTTCGTCGATAACGCCTAAAACAAAAGGCTTTGAAGTTTCTATGGTTTTAGTTTTATTCTTTTGGCTGAATGCTAAAGTAGAAGAAAAAAGCAAAAAGGCCAGAGCAAAAAATTTGTTCATTGATAGTAAAGTAAAAATGTTTATGTAAAACGAAATTACAATTTTAATATCAGTAAATTCTTCTTTTGTTTTGACCTTTTGTATGTAATTAGATGATTATTTTGCTTTTTCTGCAAAAATAGCATCCAAACCTTCCATTGCAATAGTAAAACCTTCTTTGAAGCCCATTTGGATAATCATTTCCAAATCAGATAGTTTTTCATGTTTAATAACAACATCTACAAAAGTAGAACCCTCTTTTTCAGAAAAAGTTACATCCCAGTCAGAACGCGGAAATTCTTTGTTTAAATTTCCTTCGCTATCGCTAAAAGCATCTAAATATTTAAAATTAGTTTTCGGACTAATTGAAGTAAAATCAGCAATGGCCCAATGCTTTTCGCCTTCTGGTCCAACCATGGCATACAATCTGCGTCCGCCTTCTTTAAATTCCATACTCTTTGTTTCCGATTTCCACGGAGCTGGCGCCCACCATAAATCCAATATTGGAGCTTCTGTCCATGCAGACCAAACTTGAGACAAAGAGGCATTAAATTCGCGTTTTACATTGACAGTATTAGTTTCCTTATCAACAGTAAAATTCATTAAAAGATTTGATTTCATTTTCTTAAGATTTTTAATTCGTTAATAATAATTCGGCTGAATTGACTTTATTTTTCTGCTAAGATTTTGTCCAAACCTTGCATTGCAGAAGTAAATCCTTCTTTAAAGCCCATTTCAATTATTTTTTGCAGTTCTTCAAAACTGTCACGTTTAATCACAATGTCAACAATTGTAGAAGTGCCGTGTTCAGAAAAAGTAATATCCCAAAACGAACTTCCAAATTCAGAATTCGGATTTCCTTCGGCATCAGAAAAAGTAGCAGAATGTTTAAAGTTTGTTTTAGGAGAAATTGAAGAATATTCAAAATAACTCCAGCGCTCAGCACCGTCGGGACCAACCATGGCATATAATCTTCTACCGCCTTCTTTAAACTCCATGTTTTTGGTTTTAGATTTAAACGGAGCTGGCGCCCACCATAAATCTAGAATTTCAGGTTCTGTCCATGCAGACCAAACATTTGATAACGGGGCATCGAATTCGCGTTTTACGCTCACTCTTTTATTTTCCTTGTCTACAGAAAAATTCATTAATAAATCAGTCTTCATTTTCTTTAGATTTTAAGTTAAGTAATACTTGATCTAATTGACTAAAACGCTGTTCCCAAATTGCCTTAAATTGCTCCAGCCATTGATCAATTTCTTTCATTTTATCAATTTTGAGCTGATAATAAATTTCTCTGCCCAATTTCTTTTCTTCCAATAAATCACATTCATTCAGTATTTTAATGTGTTTAGAAACCGCTTGTCTTGTAGTTTGAAACTGCTCTGCAATAGCATTTGGCGTTAATGCAGTTGAGGAAATCAAAACCAATATTGCTCTTCTTGTCGGATCGGCAATAGCTTGAAAAATATCTCTTTTCATTTTTTTGAATATTTATTCGCAACTAATCAGTTGCAAATATACGCAACTTTTTGGTTGCACAATTCAAAAAGACATTTTTTTATTGAAAAAGTTTAAAGCAAAAAGAAAAAGGCGCATCAAAAATGCACCTTTTTCTTTATAATTGTGTTATATAATTACCTTCTAAATTTATTCTTTACAATGATGTCTTTTAGCTTGGCTTTCAGGTCTTCACCTGTATCATACACCATCTGTTCGTTGTTCGGAAAAGCAATAGCGCGTTTGTCAAAATACCCTAAATAATTATCATCGCAAGCGTTTCTGTTCCCTTTGTAAGTCGAATACACATTTTCAAAAACATATTCGCTGCTTATCGGGAAAGTCTGGACTAGCTGATTGCTTTTTAAATCTACATAGTCCACTTTTGCAGTTACCAGACAAGACTTAAATTGTCTGAATTCATAAACCGTTGCGCGAAGTATTTTATAATTATCCACTTTAATTTCCTTACCCAAACTATCCTTTACAGGTCTTCCGCGGTTGTCCAAAAGCGTTTTTACGCCATCTTTAACTTGTCTTTCTTTAACAAATTCTTTCTCTTTAATTTGTTCTGGCGAAATCGCGATTTGTCTGAAATTAAGAATCAAACTATAATCGTACGACACATTTTTTTGTCTTGTGCTATGATAAACCGTCCATTTATCGTTTAATCCGTAGGTTTTAAAATCCAATAAATCTTCCTGAAGCATTTTCGGAATCACCATTTCGGTTTCATTTTTAGCATAAACATCCACAAAATCAGTTCCTTTAAACTGAGCGTCATCCATCAGTTTTTTGGTGTTTTTGTAGCCAGGATTAATGCTTTCCAAATACGCAAAATCATCGTAAGCTTTTCTAAAATCCAATTTGTTATTTGATTTCAAAAGAGTAGATGCGTTTTCATATAAATATTTCGAAAGTGCATTTTTGCTATTTACAATCTCATTCGAATAATTATCAAACGGAAAATTTGCATTTCTTCCCAGCTTCAATAAAGGCAAAGGCAAAATAGGTCTAATTTTTTCCTGACGATTATTTAGCTGTACATAAGTATTATAGATACGTTCGGCATTTGCCGGATTATTTTCTTTATTCAGCATTTCTAGATTACGCAAATCGCGGTCTTTGGCTTTTGCAAAGGCTTCTTCCAACAGATAAACATAATCTTGTTTTCCTTTAGAATCTTTTTTGGTGCGAAGCGCTTCAACGGCGCGATCAATTGCACCGTCGTAATTTCCATCGCTAAGCATTGATTGTGTTGTTTTTACCCCACAAGAAGAAAGGGCTAAAAACAATATAGAAACGAGAAAAGTAATTTTTTGCATAGTGTGTCTTTTGAAGTTGCAAATATATTTTATTTAACTTTCAACAACTATGCCTTTTTCTAATTTATTTAAGGAGCAGAAAAAGCTATTTTCATAAGAACGTTTACTCCCGCTGTCCGCTAAATTCCCGATTAACAAAAACTACGGCTGAAATAGCCTTGTTTTTCTAAATCGGGAGATACCGCTTCCATCGGGGCTAGATTACAGCTTTTGTATTTCAGAGGAAACAAGAAAAAACTAACTTATTCTTCCACTTTTTTATATTCAAAAGTACCCACTTCAGGATTGGTTATAACACGTTTCTGACTGTCAAAAGAATTTATCGTAAACACAACTGGCAGAATAACAGAAACAATTGTCAATTGAGAATTGTCTTTAGATAATTTCCATTTTGCCTTGTGCGATTCCTCTCCAATAACACTTTCAAAATCGCCATTTTCTTTAAAAACCTGAAAAACCTGATCTGTTTTAAAACGTTTTTCAATGCTTTTTTCTTTTCCGTTTTTAGTCCATTTTACCAATTGCCATTTTCCAATAAGTTCTTTAGAAGTTTGCGCTGATGCAGATAAGCCAATTAAAAACAGAAATGCTAAGATTAATTTTTTCATTTTTAAATTTTTAAAGTTGAACTCTAATTTAATGACTTTTAATGATTTGAAAGAAAATTTTACGTTAAGTTGTTAAGCTGTTTTTTAATCAAAACAATTTGCCCTAAATGATAATAACTATGTTCAATCATAGCTTCGATATTTCTTTTATAAGTTCCGTACTGGACTTCTACAAAACCTTCATCCAGTTTTCCGACTGGCATTTGTTCTACTAAAGATGCAAATTCTTCAGCATCATTCCAGAATCGAGTTAGAAAAGAATTCCATTGTTCTTGAGAATGAATTGACGGAAAATCAAAACTAAATTTGTCTTTTATGTCCAAAGTTCCGCCTTTAAAAACCTGATTGATTCCGTTTATGTAGTAATGAATATGCTGCGCCAAAACCGCAATTGTATTTAAGTTTTGAACGGGACTAACTGCAATTTTCCAATCTAGATTTTCGAGCTGATCTCTAAAATTGGTGTTCGCAATCCAAGTTCCGTTTAAAATGACTTCTCTAAAACGATTGGCAATTTCTACTGTACTTTTCATATTCAATAATTTAGGAGTTTATGTTTATGAGCTTATTCCTGCTGAATCCACTCGTATTTTCCGTTTTTTAGATAAATAATTCCGCCTCCACAGCTTTCTTCGGCATGAATAAAAATCCCATCATTTGGAAGTTTTATTTTATCTTCTTCTTTAATTTCTTCTTCGCCCATAATTTCACCGTCATCGTTTACATTGTTCCAGACAATTTCTCCTTTTGGTGCTTTCTCAAATATTCCGACCCAGTCAATTTCGTCAAATCCTTGATTTAAAACAGTATTTCCGAATCCGAAATAATCAGTTCTTTTATTATTTCCAAAAGTTATTTTTAGGCCGCTTTTGTCATTTTTTGTACTTCTGATAATTTCTACGAGTTCGTTTTTTCCATCTCCGTCTAAATCGCAACTTATTTGGTTGGTTTTATGTTTTTTAGAAATTACCAATGTATCAGCTTCCTCAATGTTAATTTCAGCATTAGTTTTCGGTTTTAATGCGACTTCTAAATCTTTTTGGGTAGTTGAGGGTGTTTCGGTTTTAGTTTCATTTTTACATGAAATTACAATTAGGGACAAAAGCAATAAAGTTTGGATTTTCATTATTTTATTATTTTGGCTTTGAAAAATTCAAGGCTAATATAAAAAAATACGTACAGAATCTAAAGTGTTTTTTAGTAGTTCTTAAATGACGTAATGAATTTTATACGCTGACTTTTGATAAATTTTAAATGTATTGTAGCCACCAATATGTATGTTCCGATTTATATTTTCCAAACCATCGGCAAGGTTTATAAAGTAGGACAACAACAAAAATCCAAATTAGATAAATTAACCAAAGAGATAAACCGCTTTCTATGCCTTTTGGCCTTCCAAAAATTCCGGTTGCAAATTCAAATTGCGAAAAGTTGAAACCTTGAGCAAAAAGCATAAGAAGTGTTAGAAAATGAATAACATAAAAATGAACGACAAAATAAAATAAAGGTACTTTTCCGTAGACCAAAGACACTTTTTTGATTCTGTTTGTGAATTGTTCTGCAAATGCTAGAAGCAAAAACATAATTCCTAAAGTTGCTAAACAAAATAGGAGAGAAGGAGGATATTTTGTCACATTAATAAATGACAAAAAAGTAAAAACGACATTTTTTTGTGTGGCCCATAAAGCTGGATCTCCATAAATATTTACAAAACGAATTATGATAAATAAGACTAATGCGGTTAAACCAATTTTTGTAAATAGTTGTTTTCTTTTCTCTTCAGTCCATTCAAAGAATTTACCAGTTGCAAAACCAACAAGCATAATTCCAAGCCACGGAATCGGCGGATAACCCATTATAAAAGCTCTTCCTGAAAACGGAAATACTATTGGACTAAATAGCGGTGCTAAGACAGTTTTTAAAATCGAATTTTCTGCAAATGGAATAAGCGGTGTGAGATTGTGAAAAAAGAGTATAAGAAGTCCAATAATTCCTAATGTCTGTGAACGGATTTTCAGTAATGCACTTAAAATGATAAAACCAAAACCTATTGCTGCAATCACTTCAAACAAAAGAGAATGAAAACCAATATCGAAGAATAAACCAAAATTGACAATTGTAAATTCAAGGACAACTAACCAAATTCCTCTTTTGAGTAAAAACTTTCTGGTTTCAGAAACATTATTTTTGTTTTGAAGCGAAAGATAAACCGAAGTTCCGGCCAGAAAAACAAAAGTAGGCGCGCATAAATGAGTTATAAAACGCGTAAAAAACAGTAAAGGTGAAGTAGTTGTTAAATCGGTTGGACTTTGCGTAATAGAATCAACATGCATCAAATCTCGAACATGATCGAGCGCCATAATAATCATTACAATTCCGCGGACAATGTCGATTGATGGCTGTCGTTTCATGGGTTTGATTTTTAAATACTTAAGAGTAAATCTAATGAATTATTTTTTAAGTATTTAAGCAATATTAGTAATTGTAAATGAATTGCCTCCAGCTTTAGCTGGAGGTATATTTGATAAAAGTAAAAAGGCTTTAGCCAAAAAAAGATTTGGCTAAAGCCCTATGAGAAAGACTTTATTATTAACCTCCAGCTAAAGCTGGAGGCAATGGAAAAATATATTTATTTAGATTTTCTAATCTTGACCTGATATACAATTTCCCAAAAAATAATAGAAAGAACCGCATTCGCAAAAATGGCCGTTTTAACCTGATACGGATCATAATCTACAAGCAGATGCAAATTGGTAAACTGTAAAGCTAGAAACATAGCCAAAGCCGCAATTCCGACAGCGCAAAGTACATTAAGCAAAGGTTTCCATTTTAGGGCTGTAAAAGCATAAATAAGATTCAAGATACCAAAGCCAACTCCAAGAGTTACAAAACCATCACCTTTAAATTTCTCATTTAATTCAAGAAAAAAATGCGTAGAAGTAAGGTATAAAAAGAAAAGAATAGAGTAAATCAGGATTCGTACTTGAGGTTTCATTTTGATGTTTTTAATGATAATATTTTTTATACGAAGATAATACTAAATGTTGAATGCATTGTGAAACCCTAGAACTTCATAAATTATCAAGCTCGATTTTAAATTTTTCAATTTGCCTTCTGTGACGTAAAATATGCACAATAGCATGCTCCATAATTTGTTCTATATCATAAACTTGTCCCCAAGAAGTTATTATTTTTTTCTGATTGTCTAATTCTTCTAATTGACTGTCGCTAAAATTTTTAATTACATTTTCTGTGAAAACAAAAAAAGCAGTTAGATCATTTTGATAATCAGAAATAGTATTTCTGTAAACAAGATTAGGAACTTCGTTTTGCTCTCCTAATAATTTTTGAACATACAAAGCGTAAGCATATCCAGAACGAACAACATGCGCAAGAATCGATTGAACAGATAGATTATTGATTGTTGTAGTAATTGCAGTAGCGTTAATGCAAGAGATTGTTTTACTTAAATCTAAAATTGCTCTTTCGTATTCATCAAGTAAAGCTCCGATGGTGCCTTGTCTGTATGTTTTAGTCATGTTTTGAACGTTTAACTAAGTTTCTCAACTTTTTCATTTTTTGTTTATTCTAAAAGCGCTTCTACTTTAGTTTCCGATTTTTCTTTTAACGGACTATCTGGCTGCAGACTCCAAATAACTAGAAATCTACCTTTTGCTATATATTCTTCTGGATGTTCAGCTGTTGGCTCGCCAGCTTTTCCCCAAAGTAAACCTTGCAGGAATCTATCGCCTTTAAAAACATGATCAAATTCAAAATACATAATTGAACCACGATCTGCTTTGCTTTTAAAACTCTGAATCGCTTTACTTTTTACAGTTCCAACAATGTTACTGTAGGTTTCAATATCGTTGTAAAAACTACAAGCTTGTGGCGTTATGCAAATATTACCGTCGCTTACCATATAACCACCTTTTGGAATTTCTTTTGGTTTAAGTTTTAAATCAGCAAGAGTTTGGCTGAATAAATTTGCTGTAAATAACACGAATAGTGCCGATAGGGGAATCGTAATTTTCATGGTTTTGGGTTTTGATTTGGGATGCTAAAATAAGATTTTATTTTATTGAGATCGATTTTAAAATTCGAACTAACTTCTAAAAACATTAATAGTTTTTGATAAAATTAAATACAATTGAAAGGCAGTTATAGAAATCGTAATAAGTGTGAGATAAGCAGAAGAATTAATAAGTTTATTGTTTTCTATCTGTAATTGTTTTGCAATATTTACTCTTCTGTTATTTAGGGTTTTTAAGAAATGCATTAATACGATTGACCAGCTAAACATTAAAAGTACAAAAAACGCAAAGCCATTTGGCATTTCTTCGATGTTTAGTAAAGTATAAATTTTGGTAAAAACTATTGCAATTACAAAATAGACTAATGCGTACAAAAGTATTTTTTTTAGTCCATTTTCAGATTTTAGAAAATAAAAAATGGAGCAATTTAGTAGGACAATAAAAAGGGCAAGAAGAAGATATGACATTTTGTTTCTGGGCTTAAAAAAAGCACAAAGTAAATCTCTGTGCTTTTGTAAAATTTATATTTCTAAGGAATTATTTTCCTTTTAGTAATTTTTCTAAATATTCAACTTTGTCTTTTTCAGCCTGAACCAAACGCTCGTAAAGTTCTACAACTTTGTCAAGTGGATTGAAAGTGCATTCATTATTAGTTATGAAACTTCCAGAAACAGATTCATTAAATGTATTGAAATAATTAATCACATTTTCTTCTGAAAAGCTTTCAATTGCTTCTGTTGTTACACCTAAAGCTTTTGCAATTTCAACAAGTTTATCTTCATCAACAGTTTCGCTTGCTTCAATATTAGAAATCGTCTGTTGGCTTAAACCAATTGCAATTGCAAGCGCTTCTTGCTTCATACCTTTAAGCTCTCTGATTCGGCTGATGTTTCTGCCGATATGTTTTGGTTTTGATGTTGTGCTCATAATTTCAAAGGTATTTAAAATTTTGATTATTTGAATAAAGTAAAAAGATGTTTTTTCTGATAGAATTTTAATTTTTCTTTTAAAAACTTTTATCTTCTTCGTTTACGCTTTTCATTAATGGGAATTTGATTGGATGGTGTTAATTCGTTTAAACATTGCTGATAAATTTCTTCTTGCCATTTTTCAAAAAGTTCAATTAAGTCAAAAAATAATTTTTCGGATGAATTTTCAGGTTGCGGCTTTTTGAACAAATTTCCTATTCTGATATTGTGTGATTTGCCCAAATGATTAATAACATAATCTTCCTTGGCTTGGTCCTCCATAAATATATCAGAATAATAATGTTTCAATTCTAAATGATCGAGTTTTTGTATTTCTAAAATTATGTTTTTAATTTCAGAAGGTATTTCGCATTCGAATTGCTTTTCAAATTTCTCAATTTTTTTTGTACGAAACGTCATGTCGATCTTACATTCAAAAATGATATCAATATAAATTCCTAATCTTAATAATCTTTCTGTCCAACCATCAAACTGGTCATACGAAAGAATGTAGTCTTCATGTAATTTTAAATTTCCAGTTGATGAGTCTATTTTTCGTATGTTAAGTACTTCAAAGTCCATTTTTGTAAGTATTGAAAGTATTCAGGTAAGATATTAAATATTTTTTATTTTGGATCAAGTATACTCTTATTCTTGTCAAATGACAAATATTGCAATTACTTTGCGTGGGCTTCGACTTCGCTCAGCCGGACAGACGTTTAGGAATCTAAAATCTGAACTCAAAAATCTAAAATAAAAAAATCCCGCCTCTATTAAGAAACGGGACTTCGATGATATTTTGGTTTTAAGATTAAAAGCTTAGTTTAAACTCGATTTTATTAATTTCATCTTGTTTTCCAGATTGAAACTCAATATTTTTAAGATTATTGAGAGATGTGTCAACAATAATCTTTGAGTCTTTTGTAGTTAATCTTTTAGTCTTAATTATTTTTTTTACACTTTTCATCTTCTTTTCCTTTTAATTAAAAAACCATCATAGTCTTTTTTATAATCAAATGGCTCATCTATGATTTTATTATTTTCAATCATTCTTGCACCAAATATATCAAAAGTTTCTGATAATTCCTTTAGATTTAACATTATGGCTCTTTTGTAAGTGTTTGTTCTTTTGGTGTCACTTCCTCTAAAAAATATTGTTATGTGCGGATTAACACTTGTAAATTCGTATGCAGTTTTTACTACGGTTGCCAAAACCATTCTAATGTCTCCATTATCATTTATGACTTGATCATCTACAATGTATTTCTTTTTTAAAGAATCGTATTTTAAATCTCCAAAACCAAGATTGTATACATTTGGGTTTGTAGTAGGGGAATAAACAACTACTTTTCTAAAATTGCCTTTACGTCCAGTGCTTACAAAATTAAATACTGTAGATAATTCATTTTTAATAAGAGTATAATTTTTGTAATTCATTTACATGTAAAATTCTTACAAATTTAAAGCTTTTATAAATGTATTCAATTTTTTTTTTGAGATGAAATTTCATAAAAAAAATCCCGCCTCAATTAAGAAACGGGATTAAAGTGATATTCTCTTTTTTTCTATTGTTAAACTGTAGCAGCAACTTCTTCTGGCAACGGAATTTGATTTTTAAGTAAATCTTCAAATGTTTCAGCTTGGCGAATCAAGATTCCTTGTCCGTTCATCCAAAGAACTTCGGCTGGTTTGTATCTTGAATTGTAGTTTGAAGACATTGAGAAACAATATGCTCCTGCATTTCTGAAAGATAAAATGTCTCCTTCAGTAATTTCCTGAATTCTGCGGTTGTTTGCAAAAGTATCTGTTTCGCAAATGTATCCTACAACTGAGTAAAAACGCTCTTTTCCTTTTGGGTTTGAGATGTTTTCAATATGGTGTGAAGATCCGTACAACATTGGACGAATTAAGTGGTTGAAACCACTGTCAACTCCAGCGAAAACTGTTGATGTTGTTTGTTTTACTACGTTTACTTTTACTAAGAAATGACCTGCTTCGCTCACTAGGAATTTTCCTGGTTCGAAAATCAAAGTTAAATCTCTTCCGTATTCAGTACAGAAAGCGTTGAATCTTTTAGATAATTTTTTACCTAGTTCTTCGATGTCTGTTTCAATATCGTCTTTTTTGTAAGGAACTTTGAATCCGCTTCCGAAATCTAAGAATTGTAAATCTTTGAAATGTTTTGCTGTATCAAATAAGATTTCGGCAGCATACAAGAATACTTCGATATCTAAAATATCAGATCCTGTGTGCATGTGAATTCCAACAATGCTCATTTTTGTATTCTCCACAATTCGCAAAATATGCGGAATCTGGTGAACAGAAATTCCGAATTTACTATCGATATGTCCAACAGAAATGTTAGCGTTTCCGCCCGCCATTACGTGTGGATTGATACGAATACATACCGGAATATGTGGATGTTTTGTTCCGAATTGCTCCAGAATAGATAAATTATCGATATTAATTTGTACACCCATTGCGGCAACTTCTTCGATTTCTTCTAGAGAAACTCCGTTTGGTGTAAAGAAAATTCTTTCGGGTTCATAGCCAGCATGAAGTCCTAATAAAACTTCCTGAATTGATACAGTGTCTAAACCAGACCCCATGTTCTTTAATAACTGTAGAATCGCAACGTTTGACAATGCCTTCATGGCGTAATTAACTCTTAAGTTTTCTACCTTAGAGAAAGCTTTAGTTAATCTGTTGTACTGAGATTGGATTTTTTCAGCATCGTAAACATACAATGGACTTCCAAATTGGTCTGCTAACTGCAGTAAATCTTTTGCTTGCATTTTTAAATCATTTTGGGCAAAGTTATTACACTTTTATCTATCAGCAAATAATTTGTAGAAAAATAACAAATTATAACAAATTGTTTTATTTTAAACAAAAAGTTGCTGTTTTTCGAATTTTATAACCTTTTTAGAGGTGCTGAGGTTCTAAGATGCTAAGTTACTAAGTTTTTTTGGCTCGAATTCGCGAATTAACTTATTCTTAAATGCTGTTAAAATTGTTTTTTGCCACAGATTTGCTTCGTCTGTTCGCTATCGCTCGAGTCGTGGCGGAAAAAATAATCTGTGGCTAAAAAAAAACAAAACCCCTGAATATTAAATTCAAGGGTTTGTTAGTAGTTATGTTGTTTATCGGAAAAGATTAATAAAATGCAAGGAAAAAAGCTTAGAACCTTAGCATCTTAGTATCTCAGAACCTTAGATTTATAAACTCGGTAAATCTCCTTTTCCTTTAGTAGGCAAGTTTGTAGATCCCATAAGGAATAAATCTACTTCTCTTGCTGCTTCGCGACCTTCTGAAATAGCCCACACGATTAATGATTGTCCTCTTCTCATATCACCAGCAGTGAAAATGTGAGGCACGTTTGTCTGATAGTTATGCGCTTTGTAATTGCTTCTCATATCAGTTTCGATTCCTAATTGCTCACTTAATGTTTTCTCCGGACCTGTAAATCCAAGAGCTAATAAAGCTAAATCGCAAGGCCAGATTTTCTCAGAACCTTCTTTTTCGATTAATTCAGGACGCTGACCAGGAGTCATTTTCCATTGCACTTCAACAGTTTTTAATCCCGTTAATTCGCCTTTATCGTTAGAAATGAATTCTTTAGTGTTGATCAACCAGTTTCTGTCACAACCTTCTTCGTGAGAAGATGATGTTTTAAGTTGCAACGGCCAGAAAGGCCAAGGAGTTGACTCGCTTCTTCCAACTGGAGGTTTTGGTAAAATCTCAAAGTTAGTTACCGATTTAGCTCCGTGTCTGTTTGAAGTTCCAATACAGTCAGAACCAGTATCTCCACCACCAATAACGATTACATCTTTACCAGTTGCTTTTACTTGATCTGGAATTGATTCTCCGTATAAAACTTTAGTTTGCTGTGTCAAGAAATCCATTGCCTGAACAACGCCTTTGCTTTCGATTCCTTTAGTTGGCAAGCTTCTTCTTTCAGTTGCTCCTCCGCATAAAACGATAGAATCGAATGCGTTTAATTCTTCTACGCTGAAGTTAACTCCAACATTTACATTTGTTTTGAAAGTGATTCCTTCTGCTTCAAGAACAACTACACGACGGTCGATAATTCCTTTTTCTAATTTGAAGTTTGGAATTCCGTAACGTAATAAACCTCCAATTGCGTTGTCTCTTTCAAAAACAGTAACGGTGTGACCCGCTCTGTTTAATTGTTGAGCAGCTGCAAGACCAGCAGGTCCTGAACCAATAACGGCAACTGTTTTACCAGTTCTTGTTTTTGGTGGTTGAGGTTTGATCCATCCTTCAGCAAAACCTCTTTCGATAATGCTTTTTTCGATGTTTTCGATAGAAACTGGATCTTTGATGATTCCTAATACACATGATTTCTCACATGGAGCAGGGCATAAGCGACCTGTAAATTCAGGAAAGTTATTAGTCGATTGTAAAATCTCTAATGCACTCTGCCATTCTTCCTGATGCACCATGTCGTTGAAGTCAGGAATTAAATTTCCTAACGGACAACCACTGTGGCAAAAAGGAATTCCACAGTCCATACATCTTGATCCTTGTTCTTTTAATTTATCTTTTGGTACCGGAATAGTAAATTCGTTGTAGTTAGAAACACGTTCTGCTACTGCTAAATTACTTTCATCGGCTCTGTTATATTCTTTAAATCCGCCTATTTTACCCATGACATTTTAATTAAATCTAAATGATTAAAATTCCAATTCTTAAAATTCCAAATTCCAATTTCATCCTTCGACTTCGCTCAGGAAGACATTGTAGATAAATCTAAAATCTAAAATCTGAATTCTAAAATCATTTATCCCGCTATTAATTCTTCTATTTTTTTCTCTTCTGCAATTCTTTGTAATGCTTTTTTGTAATCAGTTGGCATTACTTTTACGAAGTGCTGCTGTTGGTTTTCCCAGTCTGCTAAAATTCTTTTTGCTAATGGACTGCTGGTGTACAATGAATGATTTTTGATCAGTTTTCTTAGTTTCGTAACGTCCTCTTCTTCCATTGGGTCGAATGCAACCATTTCCATGTTGCAAACTGTAGAATCGAATTTCTTATTTGGATCGTAAACATAAGCCACACCACCGCTCATACCAGCCGCGAAGTTTCTTCCTGTTTTTCCTAAAACTACTACTGTACCACCAGTCATGTACTCGCATCCGTGATCTCCAATTCCTTCAACAACTGCTGTTGCTCCAGAATTTCTCACACAGAAACGCTCTCCGGCCATTCCATTAATATAAGCCTCTCCGGTAATAGCTCCGTAAAGGGCAACGTTTCCAATAATGATATTGTCTTCAGGTTTGAAAGTAGCAGTAGGAGGTACTTTTACAATTAATTTTCCTCCAGAAAGACCTTTTCCTAAATAATCATTACAGTTTCCGTGAATTTTAAATGACAATCCGTTTGTTGCAAAAGCACCAAAACTTTGTCCGGCAGAACCTTCAAAATCAACTAAAATAGTGTCATCAGGTAATCCTTGTGCGCCGTAGATTTTTGAGATTTCGTTACTCAAAATCGCACCTACAGAACGGTCTGTATTTTTAATTTTAAAGGTTACTCTTGTTTTCTCTTTTCTATAGATCGACGGAATTGCTTCTTTGATGATGTCAAAATCCAATACATTTTCAAGTTGGTGATCTTGAGTAGTTGTATTATGATTAGGCTCTGTTTTCGCTTTTTCCGGTTTGTATAGAATTGATGACAAGTCTAAACCATTTGCTTTATAATGTTTGATGGCTTTGTTCACATTTAATTTTTGTGATTGGCCTACCATTTCTTTTAAAGTTCTGAAACCTAACTGCGCCATGATTTCTCTTAACTCTTCAGCAATAAAATACATGAAGTTGATTACGTGCTCTGGAGTTCCTTTGAAATTCTTTCTCAATTCAGGATCCTGAGTTGCAATACCAACTGGGCAGGTATTTAAGTGACAAGCTCTCATCATTATACATCCAGAAGCTACAAGCGGTGCAGTTGCGAAACCGAATTCTTCAGCTCCTAATAAAGCAGCTATCGCCACGTCACGACCTGTTTTTAACTGTCCGTCACACTCAAGAACTACACGGCTTCTTAAATCGTTTAAGATCAAAGTTTGTTGTGCTTCAGCTAAACCAAGTTCCCACGGAATACCTGTGTGCTGTAAAGATGTTAATGGTGCAGCTCCCGTTCCTCCGTCGTAACCAGAAATTAAGATAACGTCAGCTTTTGCTTTGGCAACACCGGCAGCGATGGTTCCAACTCCAACTTCAGAAACTAATTTTACGTTAATACGAGCTTCACGGTTTGCGTTTTTCAAATCGTAAATCAACTGAGATAAATCCTCAATTGAGTAAATATCGTGGTGAGGAGGAGGCGAAATCAAACCTACATAAGGAGTAGAGTTTCTAGTTTCAGCAATCCAAGGCACTACTTTTTCTCCAGGTAACTGTCCACCTTCACCAGGTTTTGCTCCCTGAGCCATTTTAATCTGGATTTCTTTAGCGTTTGTCAAATAGTTGATCGAAACACCAAAACGTCCTGACGCAACTTGTTTGATAGCACTATTTCTAGAATCTCCGTTAATTTCTTTCTGGAAACGTTTTGGATCTTCTCCACCTTCTCCAGAGTTACTTTTTCCGCCAATTCTGTTCATTGCAATCGCTAAATTCTCGTGTGCTTCTCTAGAGATAGATCCGTAAGACATTGCACCCGTTTTGAATTTCTTTACAATTTCTGTCCAAGGCTCTACTTCATCAATAGAAATAGGATCCAAATTATTGAATTCAAATAAACCTCTAATGGTCATTAAGTTTGAGCTTTGCTCGTTAACGGCGTTTGAGTATTCTTTATAACTTTCTGGGCTGTTTAAACGAACCGCTTGTTGTAATTTAGAAATAGTGGTCGGGTTAAACATGTGTTTTTCACCACCACGTCTCCATCTATAAATACCTCCAATTTCAAGAGAAAGCAAACTAGCAACTTTTGAATTTGGGAAAGCTTTTTGGAAACGTTTTTTAACCTCTTTCTCCACTTCCATTAAACCAATACCTTCAATTCTTGATGGAGTGTAAGGGAAGTATTTAGAGGTAAATGTTTTGTTTAAACCT
The DNA here is from genome assembly GCF_002303885.1 of Flavobacterium sp. ACN2. Classification (GTDB taxonomy): domain Bacteria; phylum Bacteroidota; class Bacteroidia; order Flavobacteriales; family Flavobacteriaceae; genus Flavobacterium. Next base: position 21,609 of record NZ_MRCM01000020.1, read on the forward strand.
AAAATCTCGAAAATCTGAGCAGCTCTATACGAATGTAAAGTAGAGATACCAATTTTGTTCATGATTTTCACGATTCCTTTTGCAATCGCTTTGTTGTAGTTTACAACAGCATAATCAGCTTTTACTTTTGTGATGAAACCTTTTTCAACTTGATCGTGAATAATTTCATTTACCATGTAAGGGTTGATTGCACTTGCACCGTAACCGAACAATAAAGCAAAATGATGAGGTTCTCTTGGTTCTGCAGATTCGATGATGATTCCGAATTTAGAACGAACTTGTAAAATGTTTAAAGAGTGGTGAATGTAAGAACAAGCCAATAACATTGGAATTGGAGCTAATTCTTCACTTACCCCTCTATCTGATAAGATAATGATGTTACATCCTTCTTCAACCGCTTTAAAAGTTGCCTGAACACATTTTTCAAGAGCTCTTTCTAAACCGTTAACTCCTTTTTCTATTTTATATAAAGTAGAAATAGTAGCCGATTTGAAATCTGGGTGATCGATATTTCTAATTTTATCCAAATCCTCATTAGAAACAACTGGATTCTGGATTTTTAATTTTTTACATTGTTTAGATTCAATTTCGAAAATATTGAAATCTCCACCAATCGCTAAACTAATATCAGTGATGATTTCTTCACGAATACCATCTAAAGGCGGGTTTGTAACCTGAGCAAACAACTGTTTGAAGTAATTGTACAACAACTGCGGCTGATCTGAAAGAACTGCCAAAGGTGTATCATTACCCATAGAGCTAATTGCTTCAGCTCCGTCGCTACCCATTGGGTTAATGATTGTTTTTAAATCTTCAATAGTATAACCAAACAAACGCTGTCTTGTTAAGAAATCTAATTTTTCAACAGGAGTAGGGTTGTTTGTATAAGGAACGCTAGCCAATGGCAATAAGTTTTCATCAACCCATTGTTTGTATGGACGTTTTGTAACGATCGCTTTTTTAACTTCTTCGTCTTCGATGATACGTCCTTCATTCATATCAACTAAGAACATTTTTCCAGGCTCCAAACGTCCGTGCTGAATTACATCTTCTGGATCAATGTCTAATACACCAATTTCAGATGACATAATTACGAATCCGCTTTTCGTTAATGTATAACGAGAAGGACGCAATCCGTTTCTGTCTAGTAAAGCACCAATTACGTTACCATCTGTAAACGGAATAGAAGCAGGACCATCCCAAGGCTCCATGATACAAGCGTTGAACTCGTAGAATGCTTTTTTCTCCTCAGACATTGTCTGGTGTTTTTCCCAAGCTTCAGGAACAACCATCATCATTGCCTCTGGCAATGAACGACCTGTCATTAATAAAAGTTCAATTACCATATCCATAGAAGCAGAATCTGATTTTCCTTCTAAGATAATTGGGAATAGTTTTTTGATATCATCGCCAAAAACTTTGCTTTGCATAAGCTCTTCACGAGCACGCATACGGCTTACGTTTCCACGAAGTGTATTGATCTCACCATTGTGACACATGTATCTAAACGGTTGAGCTAAGTCCCAAGATGGGAATGTATTCGTAGAGAAACGCTGGTGTACAAGTGCTAAACGAGTCACCAAGTCTGGATCTTTCAAATCTATATAATAACGGCTGATGTCTTCTGGCATCAATAGACCTTTATATATTATAGTAGTTGTCGATAAACTAGTAAAATAAAACATGTGGCTTTCAGAAGTTTTTGATCCTCTTACGGCATGTTCAGCAATTTTTCTAGCTGCAAAAAGTTTTGCATTAAATTCTTGTTCAGTTAAATCCTGTCCGTTTTTAGAAACGAAAACTTGTTTAACAGTTGGTTCTTTTTCTGCGGCAATTTCACCTAGATTTTCAACGTCAACGGGTACATCTCTCCAACCTAAAACTTTTAAGTTTTGGTCTTTGATTGTTGCTTCAAAGGCATTGATACAAAAAGAAACTTGGTTTTTGCTTTTTGGTAAAAAAACCATTCCTACTGCATACTCACGCGCTTCTGGGATTTCAAAGTCACAAACTTTCTTAAAAAAATCATGAGGAATGTCGAATAAAATTCCGGCTCCGTCACCAGTTCTTCCATCAGAACTAACGGCACCACGATGTTCTAATTTAATTAAGATGTCTAATGCTTTGTGAATAATATCATTTGACTTAATACCATTCAAATTACAAATAAATCCTGCACCACAATTGTCGTGTTCAAATTCAGGCAGATAAAGCCCTTGTTCTTTAACTCTCATTCTTGATATTTTTTTTACAAAAATAAAGATTTCGTTAAACATAATGTAGTGAATTAGTGCTTTTGCTTTCATTTTTGCTGTAATATTAGAAAAAGCATTCTTAATTATTAATATTATGATATAAAGCATCCCGAATTGCTAAAAATATAATTACTCTTAAAATATATTAGGAAAAATCGTCGGTAGGCCAATAAAACCAATGAATTTTTTGTTAAATATCAAACGTTTTATGCGAATTGTGTTAACATTAACAAATTGTTCCGTTAACGATTTGTTTACTTTGAAAAATTATCAACGCCTAATACCTATATATAACATTTATTTAATTGAAAAAGATTTTACTATTAAGTTGTATTTTGTTACTTTTGTCGCACTTTTATTCTGAAATAAATTCAGAACCAGACAAATTCTATATTATGAACATACACGAATATCAAGGAAAAGAAATTTTAGCGAGTTACGGAGTACGCGTACAACGCGGAATTGTGGCTAACAATGCGGTTGAAGCTGTAGCTGCTGCAAAACAATTAACTGCCGAAACTGGTACAGGATGGCATGTAATAAAAGCGCAAATTCACGCAGGTGGTCGTGGAAAAGGTGGTGGAGTTAAGCTGGCAAAAAACTTACAACAAGTTGAAGAGTTAGCAGAACAAATCATCGGAATGCAGTTGATTACACCTCAGACTCCGCCTGAAGGTAAAAAAGTAAACAAAATATTAGTTGCAGAAGATGTTTACTATCCAGGTGAAAGCGAAACTTCTGAATTTTATGTTTCTGTTTTATTGAATAGAGGTACAGGACGCAACATGATTATGTATTCTACTGAAGGTGGAATGGATATCGAAGAAGTTGCTGAGCATACTCCACACTTAATCTTTACTGAAGAAATCGATCCATCTGTTGGATTACAAGGTTTCCAAGCTAGAAGAATTGCCTTCAACTTAGGTCTTTCTGGAAATGCTTTCAAAGAAATGGTTAAATTCATCGATGCACTTTACAATGCTTACATTGGTTCTGATGCTTCTATGTTTGAAATCAACCCAGTTTTAAAAACTTCTGATAACAAAATCTTAGCTGTTGATGCTAAAGTTAACATCGACGATAACGCTTTATACAGACAACCTAAATATGCTGAAATGAGAGATATCCGTGAGGAGAATCCAATCGAAGTTGAAGCTAAAGAAGTTGGTCTTAACTATGTTGACCTTGACGGTACTGTAGGATGTATGGTAAATGGAGCTGGTCTTGCAATGGCAACTATGGATTTAATTAAATATGCTGGTTTTGAGCCTGCTAACTTCCTTGACGTAGGAGGAACTGCTGATGCAAAACGTGTTGAAACAGCTTTCAGAATTATCTTGAAAGATCCAAACGTAAAAGCTATCTTAATTAACATCTTCGGAGGAATCGTTCGTTGTGACCGTGTTGCTCAAGGTGTTGTTGACGCTTACAAAAACATGGGAGACGCTATTAAAGTGCCAATTATCGTTCGTTTGCAAGGAACAAATGCTGAAATTGCAAAAGAATTAATTGACAACTCTGGTATGCCAATCTTATCTGCAGTTCAATTCCAAGAAGCTGCTGACCAAGTTAAAGCTGCTCTTTCTTAATTAAATAAGAAATCAATTTATATAGAAAATCCCTCCGTGCTTCGGAGGGATTTTTTTTGGAGTCTATTTAACCGCAAAGTTAGCAAGGTTTTTTGCCAAGGACTATGAATACAAACGCAAAGTTCGCAAAGCTGTATGTTGAAAATAGCCACGAATTCACGAATTATTTTCAAAGATTGTAAAAAAATAAAATTCGTGAATTCGTGGCTAAAAAAAACTTTGCGAACTTTGCGTAATTCTTTGCGCTCTTTGCGGTTAAATCATCAAGTTTATTTCAAAACTGTAGATAGTTCTACAAGTTCAAATTCTGGATCATGGGTTATAAATTCTCTTATCAATGCAGCATGACCAGCGCCAACTAAAACCATTATTTTGTTATCTGTGCTTTCAGTTAGTTTCTGAATTAAAGAATACATATATAAATTTCTTTTGTACCAATTTGAAACTAAAGACGGTCCCGTAAAATCATCTGGATTTCCAGCTCTATTTGCTACTTCCAAATACCATTGGATGTTTTTATTTTCGGTTTCTTTTTTATTGTAATGCAGCATGAGTTCTTGTAACGAGCTTTTTGTTATTCTTTCATTATGATCTTTTTCATTTCTTTTTTTCCACTCATTATTTCTTTTCAATAAATCCTGTTGGTTTGCTTTTTCCATTGACATCAGTAAACTGTCATATGGAAAAGAAGTATAGAGATTCATTCCGTATAATTTTTTATGATTCAGTTTTTTAGCCGTACGGAGTGCCAGTTGTGTTATTTCGTTTTTGTTAGTTTTAAAAAGACTGTCGGTGTTTTTATTGTAAAACTTATCTAAATCGGCTTGCTCGTTAAATTCCCATTCTACAAATATTTTATCTGGGCCAAATTTTTTGATTTTGTCACTCATTATTTCGAGTTCTTTTTGGCTTTTCTCAGACAAGATATCAAAACTGTTTAATTGAGCAACGTCAAGACCAGGGTTGGCGTAATGAAATGTTCCAACCAATAGAATCTGCTTTTTCTTAGTTTGAGCAGATGCCATGTTAAATGTTATAAGAGCTAGTAATAGAATAATTTTTTGCATGATTTTTTGTTTTTATGGATAATGTATATCGTAGAGGCACACTGCAGTCTACGCAAAGTTTAATGATGTGGTTAAAAAAATATTATTTCAAAACAGTCGATAATTCTACGATTTCAAATTCTGGATCATGTGCTAGAAATTCTCTTAGCATTGCAGCGTGTCCGGCTCCAAGTAAAACCATGATTTTATTATCTGAGCTTTCGGTTAATTTCTGAACTAAAGAATACATGTATAAGTTTCTTTTGTACCAATTTGAAACTAAAGAAGCACCAGTAAAGTCATCTGGATTTCCAGTTCTGTTTGCTACTTCTAAATACCATTGGATGTTATCTTCATTAGACGCTTTTTCATTGTAGTAAAGCATAAGATCTGTTAAAGAGCTTTTAGCCATTCTTTCGTTATTATCTTTTACAAACATTTCTGTTGACTCCGTGTTTTTTTTCATTAAATCCTTCTGATTTGCTTTTTCCATTGACATCATCAAGCTATCATAAGGAAAACGGGTACGATAATCAATCCCGTACATCTTTTTATGATTCAGTTTTTTAGCAGTACGTAATGCTAATTGAGTAATTTCATTTAGATCTTTTTTAAGTAAACTGTCGGTGTTTTTATTGTAATACTTGTCTAGCTCAGCTTGTTTGCTAAATTTCCATTCTACAAATATTTTGTCTGGACCAAATTTCTTGATTTTGTCACTCATAATTTCGAGCTCTTTTTGGCTTTTATCAGACATTACATTAAAAGTTTTTATTTTGGCAACATCATGACCAGGATTGGCGTAATGAAAAGTTCCAATTAATAAAATTTGTTTTTTCTTAGTTTGAGCAGAAGTTAAGTTTAATGTAATAATTGCGAGTAATAAAATGATTTTGTGCATGACGTTTTGTTTTTAAATTCATGACAAATGTATTCCCTCTTTTGACCTCTATTTTTTGTTTTTGATGAACATAGAATTTCATTTTATAAACACATGAAATTTGCAGTTTAATAATTTCATGTAAAGTTTTTGATAGTTCATCCCTAAAAAAGCATGTTTTAAATAAATGTCATTTTCGATTGCAGGCTTAATTGTATTTTTGAGCTAATTATCATAAAACTATGAAATCAAGAATCCCTTTTTACTATCACATTGTCTTTTTCTTATTATTATTTCTAACGTATATTTTCTGGGATATTGGACTTAATGATCAAAAAATAGAAATTGTAATAAAAGCAATATGTTATGGAATTACGCCAACTCATTTGTTAGCAATATTTTGTATTTACATTCTTAATTTTTATTACTTCTGTGAATGGTTTTTAAACAGGAAGAAATTAGTTTTTTATATTCTGACAATTCCAGTTTCGCTATTGCTTTTTGCGGCTGTTCGCTATTTTTTGCAAGAAGTGGTTATGTTTAATATTACCGGAATGCACAACTACTATGAAGAAGCTAGAGAAATAGGTTATTACATAAAAGACAATTTTTTCTTCGGATTGCCAGCTGTACTTTTAAGCGCACTGACTTTTTTATTTTGGCAGTTTCATACTACGCAACATCAAAATCAGGAATTGCTTCTGGAGAATAAAAAAGCAGAGTTTCAAATGCTGAAAGCACAGGTTAGTCCGCATTTTTTGTTTAATACGCTGAATTCTTTTTATAGCCAGTTGGTTTTAAAAGAAGATGAAATGGCTGATGATATTTTGGTTCTTTCTGATTTACTTCGATATGTTATTACAGAAACAGACAAAGATGAAGCAATACTTTCCAAAGAAATTCAATTCATTCAAAACTATATTCATTTGCAAAAGAAAAGATTTGAAGATCAGTTGTTTTTAGATTTTTCGGTTGAAGGAAATTATTCAAACGAAAAAATCATTTCATCGGCTTTGGTTCATTTTGTTGAGAATGTTTTCAAGCATGGGAAATTTAATAATGAAGAAGAGAAAGCCATTATTTCAATTCGAATAAAGGACGATTTTCTAGAAATTTCAACTTTCAATTATTTCATTGAAGGAGAAAATTATTCTTCAACAGGAATTGGTTTTGATAATTTGACAAAAAGGCTGGAATACACCTATAAAAGCCAATTTATTCTGGAAAAAACAGAAGAAAATAATATCTTTAAAACTTACTTAAAAATACCGCTAAAGAAATAATTTATGACTTTTAAATGCATAATTGTCGACGACGAACCGCCTGCAACGCGAATATTGGAAAATTACATCGGAAAAGTGAATTTTCTGGAGAAGGTTGGCGTTTTTAATGATTCGTTAAAAGCATTAGAATTTCTAAACTCACAATCTGTAGATGTTATTTTTCTAGATATTCAAATGCCTCAATTAACAGGTTTACAGATTTCTAAAATTATTTCTAAAGATATAAAAGTCATTTTTACAACAGCTTATCCAGATTTTGCTTTAGAAGGATTTGAGTTGAATGCAGTCGATTATTTATTAAAACCAATTGCATTCGAACGTTTTTATCAAGCTGTTTCTAAATTAAACTCTGAACCGAAAATAGAAGTTTCGAGCACCAGTAACAGCACTGTACCAGATTTTTTATTTATAAAAACCGATGGAAAAAATAAATTTCAGAAAGTTTTTTTGAACGAAGTTTTGTACGTAGAAAGTTTACAGAATTATGTTTGCATTCATACTGTAAAGCAGCAGATTATTACACATTCGTCATTAAAAAATGTTATTGAATCATTACCAGAAAAAGATTTTATTCAAATACATAAATCGTATGTGGTTTCATTGCAGCATATAGAATCGACAGATAATTTTTCGGTTTTTATAAATGGAAAAGAATTGCCAATTGGAGCTACTTTTAAAGATGCTTTTTTTGATAAAATAGAAGAGAATAAAATTTAATTTTTTTTAACCGCAAAGTGCGCAAGGATTTTTGACTAAGTATTGTAAATACAAACGCAAAGTTCGCAAAGCTTTGTGAATAAAACTTTGCGAACTTTACGTAAATCTTAGCGTTCTTAGCGGTTAAATCCTCAATTACGATTTTTTCTTATTGCCGTTTTTGAAAACCACTTTTTCTACCACAACTGGTTTTCCATTTCCTTTTGGGAATGCTTTCTTTTTAGGTTTTCCAGCTGATGAACCTGACTTTGAAGAACTTTGATCTCCTCTATATTTTTCTGAATCTTTGGGAGTAGCTTTAAATTCTGGTCTTTCTTTAGAAGTTTCCTTCTTCGGAATTTCAGATTTATGTTTTGCTAAAACATCATTAGGATTTTTAGGATTTTCTTTAGTTCCTCTTAGATGAATAACCAATCCGTTTAGGAAGTTTCTTAAAACCTGATCGCCACATTCCATGTAATTTGGATGATCTTCTGCTCTAAAAAAAGCGCCCAATTCTGATTTTGAAATTCTAAAATCTACTAATTCTAAAATTTCAATTATTTGGTCATCACGGAGCATCAAAGCCACGCGAAGTTTTTTAAGTATATCGTTATTCGTCATTGTTTTATTTTTTACAAAGGTAGTTTTTTAAAATGATTAAAATTGAGAATTAAATTCATTTAAAACGCCAACCAATTTATCTAAATCTTCTTTTGTGTGATTTGCGGTTACTACAATGCGATTAAGCGGTTCAGCTTCTTTAGTATATTTAAAACTGGCAATAATTATATTTTCGTTTTTTAATTGGCTAATTAATTCTTTTGGTAATAAGTAAATTAAAGGATAATCTGCATCAAACTTAACGTTCTTATTTTTAATTAAAATAGAATCGATATAACTCAAATTATCTTTCAGTTTTTGATGCTGTATTTTATAAATTTCAGAAGCATCAGAAAGTGTTTGTACAAAAGCGGGATTCATTCCTGCGGCGCTTGTAAAAGTTTCAATTTCTTTTATTTCTTTGATGAATTTCGAATCTGAAGCCATCACTCCGCCTGTTAATCCGAAAGCTTTTCCTAGAGACGAAACCAGGATTTTTCTTTTAATTGGAAAATCAATTGAGGAATAGATTCCAGAACCATTTTTGCCAATAATTCCCAACGAATGTGATTCATCAACAACCAAGGTAATTTCTTTATGATTTGAAATCTGTTTTAAGAAAGATAAATCAACAGGTTTGGTTTGGAAGGAAGGAACGCCATCGGTCAAAATGGTTATTTTTTCTGATTTAGGATCTAATAAGTGCTCATTCAATTTTTCATTTATAAAAACAGGAAAACTATTCTCAATTTGAATAGCCGAATGAATTTCGTTTAAATGATAAAAGCAATCGGTTTGTTTTTTCAATTTTTCTAGAACCAATTTCCCAGCCAACATTCCAGAAGAAACGGTTACAGCATCTTCAGAACCAATATGTTGAATTAAAAAATTTTCGCCAGCAGTATAAGCGCTCAATTTAATATTCGCAGTTCTCGAACTTCCGTAAGTTGTTCCCCATTTTAAAATGTTCTGAACTACTAAATCTTGAAATTTCTTATTTGTTGGAAGTCCCAAATAGGCAGTTCCTCCAAAATACAGATACTGTTTTTGGTCGATTTCAATGATTCGATCTGGAAATTTTTCGACTATCATTTTACAGCAATGTAACTCCTGTTCCGTTAAGATTTGAATAATTGACTACACCGTCTTCAATTGTTACACCAGTTGCAATATCTTCAGACAAAAGCAAGGCGCCATCCATATCAACATAATCCAATTGAGGAAGCAAATGTGCAATAGCAGAAATACCTACAGTAGATTCGGTCATACAGCCCACCATTGTTTTTAAACCTAGTTTTTTGGCTTCTTCGATCATGCGTTTTCCTGGGGTTAGTCCGCCGCATTTTACGAGTTTTACATTTACGCCATGAAAATGGTTAAAACATTTCGCCACATCTTCTTCAATAATACAGCTTTCGTCAGCAATTACAGGAAGGACAGAATGTTTGAAGACTTCTTTGTGGCCTTCCCAATTATCAGCCTTCATTGGCTGTTCTAGAAATTCAACACCCAATTTTTTTAATTCGGCCGCATTATTGATGGTTTCGTCAACCGTCCATCCACAATTGGCATCAATTCTAAAAATGGCATTGGTATGTTTTCTAAGTTCTTTTACAATAGCAATATCTTCCTTTGTTCCCAATTTAATTTTATAAATAGGCCAAGGCAGTTCTTGCATTTTAAAAACCATTTTTTCAATCGTATCAATTCCAATCGTATAATCAGTCAACGGATTATGATCGGTTTTGTAATTCCATAATTCGTATAATTTCTTTCCTTTTTTACGAGCATATAAATCATTATAAGCTAAATCTAAAGCGCATAAAGCAAACATATCCTCTTTTAAATACGGATGAATTTTTGACCAAAAAACTTCTGGAGTTTCATTTTCTGTGTTTTCAATAATCGATCTAATTTTCTCCAAATCAGCGATCATCATTGGAACCGTAATATGATAATATGGATTTGAAGTAGCTTCTCCAAAACCAGAAAAACCATCACTTTGTAATTCTACAATTAAGGAAGGCTGAAAATCTATAGATTCTCTAGAAATCGTAAAAGTGTGTTTTAGTTTTAGATTGTATTCTCTTAAAATTAGTTTCATGGCTAATCCTTGTTTTGTGTTTCTGTTTAAAAAATAGAATTCTAACTCTTTTTGATTGACATTTTTATACCAATGCCTGTTTGTAAATCTGGTGCATTATCTAGATTTAAATCTTCCCGAAGATACACAAAATAAGAAAATCGCTTCGTAGAATAAGTACAAATTGCACTCCATCCTTCTAAATCTTCATACAAATGAGATATGGTCTTTTGCCAGTGCGTATTTATTCTTTGGCCCGTTAGAACAATATAATCCATATCTTTTTTCTTGTTGTAAGAATTCTGGAAATTATAATTGATACCGTATGAAATTCGATTGTTGTTTTTAAGTTTTACTTTGTAATTAATAAGACCTTCAAAACTGCATAAAAAATCTTGATTGCTAAGATTTACACCATCTCCATATTCAAAAATGTGCTGACGTAAAACACCTAAACTTAATCCGAAACTTAGAATATTTTTATCCTTAATGATCATTTTTTTTAAGATAGAAGAAGAAATTCCGAAATCTGAAGCAGGATTATATTTAGAAGTATTAATACCCAGCTGAGCGCCAAAATTTAAGTAAATATGATGTTTTTCATTCATCTCTAATTTAGGGTAATACGTATAATTTATATCAAGCCCGGAAATTAGAAAGTCATTGTTATCCATTGTTAAGACCTTATTATTTTCATCTTTATAAGCTATTCCAGCTTGGTTTATACCATAATGGTATCTAGAAAAAGGATCTTTTCCGCCTGCAATATTGCGATGAAACCATTCGATTGATTCATCTGAAGTAAAAATAGAATACGGATATTTACCTCGATCGAGTGAGTTAGCTCGAAGGCTGAAACTCAATTCGTGATTAACTGTAAGTGGTAAGGTAAAATTAAAGCGATACGATCGAATAACGCCATCGGCTTCAAATTCTTTAATTTTGGATGGCACTTTATCTAAATCAAATGAAAATTCGCGCGTATGCCAAGGTTGGTTTTTAGAAATTTCGCGGTCATTCGGATCAGTTAGTTCGTATGATTTTACATAAGGAAGCACCACGTTTCCGCTTGAAGCTTCAAATGCGAATGAATATTTGTCAGTCGAGCGAACGTTGAAATTGTGGTTTAATCTTGATATATAAATACCAAATGGATGAGTCGAAAGAGTATTAGGTTTTATAATGTCGGATGAATTTTCTAATTCTTCATTCCAAAAATCACTTTTATTTGATTGTGCTGTTGATACGCAGCTAAAAATTAAAAAAACAAAAAAGAGTATGTAATATTTCATTCTAGAATTTAAAAATTTTGATAAATCTAATGAATTTTAAAAAGATTAGATTGGTTAATTTTTAAAAAATGAATTTCTTTATTATGGGTTTAATTGTTTTGAAATAAAGTTTTTTTAAGGCAGCTGTTCCTGTAATTTTTTAATTTCGTCACGAAGCTTTGCGGCTTGCAAAAAGTCTAGTTCTTTTGCCGCTTTTTCCATTGTTTTACGCTTTTCACGAATCATTTTTTCCAATTCAGCTTTAGATAAATAGGCAGTTTCTGGCTCAGCAGCAACAGGAATTGGATGGCCTAATTCATATTCTACCAATGGGTTTTTGGTGAAAGCGCTTTCGATTTTCTTGTTTAGAGCTTGAGGAGTTATATTATTTTCTACGTTGTAATTAATCTGTTTGGTTCTTCTGTAATTGGTTTCGTCAATTGTTCGCTGCATACTCGCTGTAATTTTATCAGCATACATAATTGCTTTACCATTTAAGTTTCTCGCTGCACGACCAATAGTTTGTGTTAAAGATCTATGGTTACGCAAGAAACCTTCTTTGTCGGCATCTAAAATGGCAACGAGAGAAACCTCTGGTAAATCTAAACCTTCACGAAGTAAGTTTACTCCAATAAGAACATCAAAAATACCTTTTCGCAAGTCTTGCATGATTTCAATACGTTCTAAAGTATCAACTTCAGAATGTATGTAACGGCATCGAATGCTTACTTTTGTTAAGTATTTGGCCAATTCTTCGGCCATTCTTTTGGTTAAAGTCGTAACAAGAACTCTTTCGTCTAATTCACAGCGAACCTGAATTTCTTCAATCAAGTCATCAATCTGATTTAAGCTTGGACGAACTTCAATTTCAGGGTCTAATAATCCAGTCGGGCGAATAATTTGCTCAACATAAATACCATCCGATTTTTGCAATTCGTAATCTGCAGGAGTTGCAGAAACATAAATCACTTGATTTTGCAACGCTTCAAATTCTTCAAATTTCAAAGGTCGGTTGTCCATTGCTGCAGGAAGACGGAAACCATATTCTACCAAGTTTTCTTTTCGGCTTCGGTCACCTCCGTACATGGCATGAACTTGCGAAACGGTCACGTGACTCTCATCAACCACCATTAAATAATCACTTGGAAAATAATCTAACAAGCAGAAAGGTCTTGTTCCTGCTTCACGTCCGTCAAGATATCTTGAGTAATTTTCAATTCCAGAACAATAACCTAATTCGCGAATCATTTCTAAATCAAAATTGGTTCTTTCTTCCAAACGTTTTGCTTCAAGATGTTTTCCAATTTCTTTAAAATAATCAACTTGTTTCACTAAATCCTGCTGAATTTGCCAAATCGCGCCTTGTAAAACTTCTGGAGAAGTCACAAACATATTGGCAGGATAGATTGTTAAGCGCTGAAATTTTTCTATTACCTGAGAAGTTTTGGCATCAAATGCTTCGATTTCTTCAATTTCATCTCCAAAAAAATGAATTCGATACGCATCATCGGCATAACTCGGATAAACTTCTACTGTATCTCCTTTAATTCTAAAAGTTCCAGGATTAAAATCGGCTTCAGTTCTGGCATATAAACTCTGAACTAAACTATGCAATAATTTAGTTCTCGAAATAACCTGATCACGTTTAATTTCAATTACGTTTTTCTGAAATTCAACAGGGTTTCCGATACCATATAGACAAGAAACAGAAGCTACAACCAAAACGTCACGTCTTCCTGAAAGTAGGGAAGAAGTGGTGCTTAAACGCATTTTCTCCAATTCTTCATTGATAGATAAATCTTTTTCAATGAAAACTCCCGTTACGGGCATAAAAGCTTCTGGCTGATAATAGTCGTAATAAGAAACGAAGTACTCCACCGCATTGTTTGGAAAAAACTGTTTGAACTCCGAATACAATTGCGCTGCTAAAGTTTTGTTGTGTGCCAAAACCAAAGTGGGTCTTTGCACTTCCTCAATAACATTGGCAACAGTAAACGTTTTTCCGGAACCGGTAACTCCTAATAATGTTTGGTATTTATCTCCGTCAACCACGCCTTGCGCCAATTTTTGTATGGCTTGTGGCTGATCTCCTTTTGGACTATATTCTGAAGAAACTTGAAATTTCATTTGCGTATACTGAAAATTTGGTTTTGTAAAGATACGAAGTTTGTGTAAGTAAGCAGTTTAATGTCTGTCCCGAATTGTACTAATTTGCACTAATTTTGTTTGTGAAACCAATGTAAATGCAAAGCTTATTTGTAAAAATGTGTGACAGAAAAAACTCTTAATCTAAAAGATTAATAACAGCGTCATTTACAATCTTGGGCTGATCAATAGTTAGAAAATGTCCTGCATCTTTGATGATTCTAGTTTCGCTTTTTAACAAATGTTTTTTCGCCCTTTCTAGACTTTCTTCTGAATTGATAACGTCTTTATCTCCAATTAAAACCAAAACAGGATTTTGAATCGATTCTAATTCTTTATCTGAAAAAGGCATCATTTTAAGCATACTAGAATTGGATTTTGCATATTTATTAGCCAAATAAAACTGTCTTTTATAAATACGGCTTATGTTTTCAGGATGAGTTGAAAAAGTGGATACGGTTTTGCTGAATTTCTTTTCGCTCGGAAAAAGTTTCAGCATTAATGCAGAAGTCGTTTTTCTGGGTTTATCAAGAAATTTAAAAGTCTGTGCAGGACTTAATAAAACAATTTTATCTATCGAATTTGGCTTTTGAGTTGCTAATAATGTAGCAATCCATCCGCCTCGTGAAGCCCCGATTAGATCAAATTTCTTTAATTTGTAATGATCGAAAATTTCGTTATAAAAAACAACAATATCATCAGATGAAAGCGGTTTTGCGGTTAGATGGGATTTGTTGGGTTCCATGATAAAATCGATGGCGTAAATGCGATGATTTTTGGCTAGAACTTTAATGTTTGGGTACCACATGGTAGAACTCGCGTCCATTCCGTGAAGTAAGACTAGGCTTTTCCCGTTTCTTGGCCCTGCGATTACAATATGTGCGGTTCCAAAACTTGTTTTTACGTCTTCTTCAGTGTATGGAATGTTCCAAAGTTTTAAAGCTTTGTCGTAAGCAGTTTGGTATTTTGCTTCTTCGGCTTTGGTTTTAAAAACGTAATCGTCAAATTTTGCTTTTTTTGAAGCACAACTTGTCACTAAAAAAAGTACAATTGCTAAGCGGGAATATATTTTTAATATCATAATAAAATTCAATTTTCAGCTTAAAGTTACGATTAGAGTAGGTGAAAAGGGTATCAGAATTTTATTTTAAAATATCATAATTTTAAGATTTATCGTTTTTGGAGGTCAAATAATAAATCTGTACAAAAGCTAAAATCGCGTTCGGAATAATTACCGGCCACAGCCATTGGTTGAAATCTCTGTAATCATTTAAAAAAATGCCGTAAATGACAAAACAGATACAGCCCAACATATTAATGAATCGGATTGCTCTAAGGTTTTTTAGCAAAAAACCTCCAACGATAAATACAGATGCGAGATAACCAATGTATTCTGCCATAATCTTGATTTTAAATAGTTTACAATAAATGTAGCAAAAGCTAATTATAAAATCAAGGTTTTGTTTTGGAAATGAGTTCTTTAGTTAGAAAAAGGATTATAATTTCTTGGGATTACGACTTGTATGGCGAATTCTTAAAATATGAATTTCATTGAAAGTTATTTTGTATGATATCCTATAACTGTAGATTTCATATGCGCGATAATCTCCATTGTTTGGAATTTTCATTTCATCCAATTCGTAAATTTCCCAGTTTGTTTTTAAGATTGTTACGGAGTTGTAAATAGTATCAATTACTTTGTTTGGGATATTCTTACTTTTAGATTCTTTAAATATATGAAAGTATATCTTTTCAAGCTGATTTTTAGCAGCTTTAGACCAAATTATTTCTTTTTCCATTGCTCAATTTGATCCTTAATTTCATTATGAGAGTAGAAATTGCCACTTTGAATATCTTCTTCGGCAACTTTTAAATCTTCATTGTATCTTTCAGAATAATTGACAGGAGTTTTACGACTATCTAAAATTGTTTTTAGTGCAGATAAAAATTGATCGTCATCAATTTTTCCAATTTCAGAAATTAAAATATTTTTAAGCTCGAGAGTGTTCATGATTGCATAATTTTATCGAAGTTACAAAACAAAACGATACTATTGGTTTTGAAAATCTTAAAATTTCCAAGAGTTATGCTCAGTATCATTTAGGAAGCTCCAAGCCACAATTCGGCTATTTTTTTGTCCTTGCGACATTTCGATTGTTTGGACAGAAACGGCGTTTACTTTTTTCAAGATTTTGTAAATCGAAGAAAGATTTTCTTTTTTAGAAACCAGAGTGGTAAACCATAAAACTTGCGAAGGATATTTAGCGCTTTCGTAAATCATTTGCGTGATGAATCCGATTTCGCCGCCATTGCACCACAATTCGGCATTTTGTCCCCCAAAATTCAAAACGGGATTTGTATTTCTTTTTTCTTTCGGATTTAAATTAGAAACTTTTCTGGAAGTACTTTTGTTAGCTTCCTCTGCAGATGCATGAAAAGGCGGATTACACATCGTGAATGTAAAACGATCTTCGGGCGTGATAATATTTTTAAAAATAAATCGCGGTTCAGTCTGTTGTTGCAAACTGATAGAATCGATTAATTCTAGATTGGCTTCGATAATTTTACTGCAATTTTCGATTGATTTTTGATCAATATCTGTTCCGACAAAACTCCAGTTATAAATCGAATTCCCTAATATCGGATAGATTAAATTGGAACCCGTACCGATATCTAATCCTAAAACATGCGAAGTTTCTGGAATTTGATTATTGTTGCTTTCGGCCAATAAATCGGCGATATAATGAATATAATCGGCACGTCCTGGAATTGGTGGGCAAAGATAATTTTTAGGAATATCCCAGTTTTGAATGCCGTAATAGGTTTTCAGTAAAGCCTTGTTTAATGTTTTTACAGCAGACGGATTACTAAAATCAATAGTTTCGATTCCGTATTTATTTATAGAAATAAAAGCTTTCAATTCTGAGCAATTTGAAATCAGTTTTTCAAAATCATATCGGTTTCGATGAAGATTTCTTGGGTGTAAATTGCTTTTTTCGGAATTGTCGTTTGTTTTCATTTTCATTGATTTCGAGTGCAAAGATAGGTATTCCTTTTTTGTAGAAAGAGTTGTTTTGAAAATGAGTGCCTAGCCCTGATGGGAGCGGCATCCTTTTGTGGTGGGGTTCACCACAAAAGATATAGCGGACAGCAGGAATTAGCTTCTAATCAAAACACTCCATTAAAAGCAAATCCCCTTCAAGATGTGTAATGGTTACAATGCCATCTTTTTCGACAGAATTACTGCTTCCGGTTCTGTAGCCCATTGTAAGTGTGTCGTTGTTTAATTCGTACTTTAAATTGGCAGAAGAAATTCCGTTTACAACACCAATTGGAATAAGTGAAATTGGTGTTTTAGCGGTATACCATTTCTCAAATTTTGTTGGAAGTAAAAATATTTTTGAATGATCGTCTAAGATTACAATTTTGAGTAAATTTCTGTAACGAACAATCTGTGTAAGGTTTGTAATCGTATGATCGGCGCGTTTTCCGGTTGCCCAAACAACATTTACGGCAGGAATTTTTCTTTCGATAAGATAATCAAAAGCCTTTTCTAGATCTGTTTTATCTTGATCTGGCGTATGAACGATTTCGATTGGAAATTGCGAAGTTTTATAAATTTCAGGATCAAAACCGCGGTCAAAATCACCCAAAAGCACATCGACTTTTATGCCTAATTCAATCACTCTTTCAATAGCCGAATCTAATACGATAACCAGTGGCGACCATTCTAATAATTGTCCTAATAATTCGGGATCGCAGGCTGCGCCATTTGCAATTATTAAAGCGGGTTCTTGATCGTCGCGAACTATATGGTGTGATGACATAAGCGTTTTTTTGAATGTGGTGTAAAGGTACGGGTTAGAATTTTAGATTTATGATTTTAGATTTTAGATTTTTTTAAAATCGTAGTAAAAATCTACAATCTACAATCAGAAATCAAGAAGTCTTCTGTGGTAATTGATTTGTCCTAAATGATACGCTAAATGCGCTGAAAGATGAATTAAGAAAAAACCTGTTGTCATTTCTTTTTCAAAAACAATCTGAGGATAAATCTGTTCTAAATCTTTTTCAGTTAAGGAATCTAAACTTTTATTGATCACTTCAATCGTGTCTTCGATTTTAGAAATCAATTCTACTTTTGGAATATCTTTTAATGAAAACTCTAACGGACGATTTCGCACATAACCTGTTTTGCCTATTTCTGCGCCAATGTAAGTATTAAGATTGCCAATTAAATGCAAACATAAGTTTCCAGCTGAATTGGAAATGTTTTTATCTATTACCCAAATTTGTTTTTCGAATTCGTAAGATTCGATCTCAAATTTTAGTTTGTTAAGATCTCTATTAAAAAGAATTTTTAGTGATTCTATAACCATTTTAATTTCTGTTTTTTATCGGTATCCAGATTTCTTCTTCAGAAGTTGGGTCGTCTT
Organism: Flavobacterium sp. ACN2; assembly: GCF_002303885.1. Taxonomy (GTDB): domain Bacteria; phylum Bacteroidota; class Bacteroidia; order Flavobacteriales; family Flavobacteriaceae; genus Flavobacterium. Next base: position 39,896 of record NZ_MRCM01000020.1, read on the forward strand.
TTTTGTATTTATGATCCATTACGGCAAAATGCGGTCTGTCATCTACCGTGTATTCCGAATTTGGGAGCCATTCTGCAAAAATGTAATGATATGTTTTATGAGCTTCTGTTGCTGGGCCTAAATGAAGAAAAACGGCATATAAACCATCTGGAACAATTAAAGTTTTCATTCCTTCTGGAATAGTTTGATAGTCTGAAACTTCTACTGCGGCCCATTTCTGGAAACTGTCATTAGGATCAAAATTATCAAAATGATTTTCTGCATAAACCTCTAGAGAATATAAATTGGCATCAATAGCATTTTTTATTTCTTTTCGATTGGGCATAAAACCACTCCATAATTGAAAAGTTTTATTCTCGATAAATGACATTTCGATAGAATGTCCAACGAGTTTTTTCTCGGTTAAGTTTTTAATGATGGGTAGCATAATTACTCAATTTTGTATTTCTGTGTACTGGTTTCGCTTAGAGAGAAATACCCAAGCGGATAATTATTTTTGTCTGTTGTATTGATGATGTTTCCTTTTACGGTGGCTGGCGGCGATTGAAACGGACCTCCAACATTACTTCCCGCTATACTTACCAAGATGTTCATGTAATTATAATATTGCTTAGAAATCCCGTAATGCGTTACTTCGACTTCATCTCCTGCTTTTAAATCTTCATCAATGGCGCTGCTGAAAATTTCATTTCCCTGATAGAATTTATCTTCAGACACATAATAATTTGAAGTTACTTTATTCGAATAGACATATTTAAATAAATAAAAATTGTCTTCCTCTGCAGGATCTGTAAAATAAGCTTTTATTTCGATATCTTCTCCTGTAAAACCGCTGTTATTTTTTTGTTCGATTCGATTAATTGGCGCTACTGATTTTAAAACTTCAGATGCTGTGTAAGTGTTTCCTTTGTCGATAACGGTTAGAGTATATTCTTCATTAATTTCAGGTCTGAAATTAGGGCAGATATAACGCCCTGTATTATTAAATTCAATAAAATTAAATTTCTGATTTTTGCTATTTGTCACATAAACCACCGCATTTGATACTGCAGGAATTACATTCTCAAAATAACCTGTTGTCGATGTTAATCTGATAACTTGTTGTTTTCCAGTCGTGCCCTTTTCCCAAGTTATAGCGGCTTCTATCACCAGTTTTGGAGGAGCTGTATCTAAGTCAACATCAACTACTTCTTCGCAACTAGTGAAAAACAATGATGTAAAAAATACGATTAAAAAAACTAATTTTCTCATAAGCTTATTTTTAGTTTTTGAACTGATTTTTTTAGAATTTGAAATTATAACTTACTGCAGGAACAATTCCGAAAATGGATAATCTCACTGCTTCATTTGCTCCTGTATCGACATTTTGCCTAAAGTTGATTGAAGCGGCATTCATTCGATTATAAAGATTGTAAATACTGAAAACCCATTCGCCTTTCCAGTTTCTATTTTTGTTGTTGCGCGGCGTTAGTGTTGCAGAAATATCCAAATGATTATAAGAAGGAAGTCGATTTTCGTTTCGTAAACCATAACTTGGAACTATAATGCCTAGATATTGGTACTGCCCGTTCGGATATGTTACGGGTTGTCCTGACTGCAATGCAAAGTTAGCACCAAATGACCATTTTTCGTTTAAATTGTATGCAGATGTAATCGCTAAATTATGCGTTTTGTCATAAGCAGATGCGTACCATTTGCCATCGTTAATGCCAATTTCTTCTGGAGTTCTTCCTGGAGTCTGTTGTTCTGATCTTGAGAGCGTGTACGAAATCCAGCCATTAAATCGGCCTTTGTTTTTCTTTATCATCAGTTCTAAACCATATGAGCGCATCTGACCATTTAAAATAACCTGTTCTATGGCATTGTTGGCAATTAAATCGGCTCCGTCAATATAATCCAGTCTGTTTTGTATTTTTTTGTAATAGGTTTCTACTTCTAGCGAATAAGCGTCATTATAAATATTTCTAAAATAACCTAGCGCCACCTGATCTGCAAGTTGAGGTTTAATGTAATTATCGCTCGGCATCCAAACATCTAGCGGAGTAGGAGATGAGGTATTAGAAATTAATTGAAGATATTGCGCCATTCTATTGTAACTCGCTTTTAGAGCTTGTTCTTCGTTTAATTGGTACGAAATAGAAAAACGGGGTTCAAGATTGTTGTAACTCGTAATGACTTTGTTTTTGCCAAAATATTGTGTTGAAGTTGGCGTGCCTTTTTCGTAAATCTGCATGTCGGTATTAAAAACTACGGCTTCATTGTTATCGTAGTAATTAATAGTGGAAGCGCCTAATCTGTAAAATAAGCTGTAACGCAATCCGTAAGCGACAGTAAGTCTTTTAGAAATTTGACTTTCGGCATCTAAATAAATAGAAGGCTCAAAAGCATATTTTCTGTCTAATTGATCTGGATTAATACCAGAATCTTCCCCAGTTGGTTTTATGGTTCCTGGATTAAAGTTGTAATAAATTCCATTAACGCCATAATTCAGTTTTAATTTGTCTGAAAGATAATGTTTGAAATCGTATTTGATGTTATAGTTTTTGATTCCTGAATCCCAATTGAAACCAACAAAATCAAGATCCAATCCGTAATAGTAATCACTGTAAATTAAGGATAGATTGGAGAATAATTTATCAGAATACAGATGATTCCATCTCAGATTTAAAGTTGAATTTCCATAAGTATTGGTAAAACTTTTATTTAATCTGAAAACGTCTCGTCCAAAATATCCAGATAAATACAAACTGTTATTATCGTTGAGTTTATAGTTTAATTTGGTATTTAAATCATAAAAATAAGCAGCATTGTCTTTGTTGTCTTCAGAAAGTTTAAGAAAAAGATGCGCATAAGAAGCCCTTCCGCCAATCAAAAAAGAACCTTTGTCTTTTACAATTGGACCTTCTGCCAGTAAACGGCTCGAAATTAATCCGATTCCGCCATTCATATGAAAATCTTTACTGCTCCCGTCTTTTTGATAAATTTCTAAAACAGAAGAAGCTCTTCCGCCATAGCGTGCAGGAATTCCGCCTTTATACAGTTTTAAATCTTTAATAGCATCTGGATTAAAAACCGAAAAGAATCCGAAAACGTGAGACGAATTAAAAATAGTCGCTTCATCTAAAAGAATAAGGTTTTGGTCTGCACCGCCTCCGCGGACATTAAATCCGGAAGCTCCTTCACCTGCATTGGTAACGCCAGGAAGTAATAAAATAGATTTCAAAACGTCCACTTCTCCTAAAACAACAGGCATTTTTTTTATGGTCGAAATGGAGAGTTTGTTCACGCTCATTTCTGGCGATTTGATATTGGATTTGCTTTTGTTTTCTGTAATGATGACTTCCTGCAGTTCTTCGCCACCTTCTTTGAGCGAGAAATTGCTTTTTATATTCTGATCTAAAACAATATTTTTTTGAATGGTTTGATAGCCCACGTAGCTAATTTCGATTTCATATTCGCCTTTGGGTACAGAAAGAGAATAAAAGCCGTATTCGTTGGTTGTGGTTCCAATTTTTAAAGCTGGAATAAAGATATTAACTCCAATTAAAGTTTCGTTGTTTTTACTGTCGCTGATAGTTCCGCTTAAAGTAAATTTTTCCTGCGCAAATGAGGTGAAGATCGTTAAAATGAAAAGAAGAAATGTACAGGTATTTTTTGTAATCATTATATTGATTTTGATTTACATAGATAATGAATTCTTACTAAATATTCTTACGGAACTTTTGTTAAACATAAGTTAAGATAAAAAAAGGACAACCTTTGTGGGTTGTCCTTTTTGTTTATTTCGAAATACAGATGTATTCTGAATTATTTGATTTTAGCAACAATAGCGTTGAAAGTTTCACTAGGACGCATTGCTTTGCTTATTAACTCAGGAGTTGGTTGGTAGTAACCTCCAATGTTCTGAGCTTTTCCTTGGGCAGCAATTAATTCTGCATCGATTTTAGCTTCGTTAGCTTCAAATTCAGCAGCAATTGGAGTAAAGATAGCTTGCAATTCAGCATCTTTAGTTTGAGCAGCCAAAGCTTGAGCCCAATAGAAAGCTAAATAGAAGTGAGAACCACGGTTGTCAATTTGACCTACTTTACGAGCTGGAGATTTATCGTTTGCTAAGAATTTATCGTTAGCTTGATCTAAAGTTTCAGATAAAACAATAGCTTTAGAGTTGTCTAAAGTTTGTCCTAAATGCTCTAAAGAAGCACCAAGAGCTAAAAATTCTCCTAATGAATCCCAACGTAAGTATCCTTCTTCTGTAAATTGCTCAACGTGTTTAGGAGCAGAACCTCCAGCACCCGTTTCAAACAATCCACCACCATTCATTAACGGAACGATAGAAAGCATTTTAGCAGAAGTTCCTAATTCTAAGATTGGGAATAAATCTGTTAAGTAGTCACGTAAAACGTTTCCTGTTACAGAGATCGTATCTAAACCTTTGATGATTCTGTCTAAAGTAAATTCTGTAGCAGCAATTGGGTTTAAAATACGAATATCTAAGTTTGTAGTATCGTAGTCTTTAAGGTATTTTTGAACTTTTACGATCAATTCTCTATCGTGTGCTCTATTTTCGTCTAACCAGAAAACAGCAGGAGTACTAGATAAACGAGCTCTGTTTACAGCCAATTTAACCCAGTCTTGAATAGGAGCGTCTTTTGCTTGACACATTCTAAAAATGTCATTAGCTTCAACATTTTGCTCCATTAAAACATTTCCGTTTGCATCAACCACACGTACAACACCGTCACCTTTAATTTGGAAAGTTTTATCGTGAGATCCGTATTCTTCAGCTTTTTGAGCCATCAATCCAACGTTAGGAACACTTCCCATTGTTTTCGGGTCAAAAGCACCATGTTTTTTACAGAAATCGATAGTTGCAGTATAAACTCCAGCATAAGATCTATCTGGAATAACAGCAAATGTATCTTGTGCTTTACCTTCTTTATTCCACATTTGTCCAGAAGTACGGATCATTGCTGGCATAGAAGCATCAACAATTACGTCTGAAGGAACATGTAAGTTTGTAATTCCTTTATCAGAATTTACCATTGCTAAAGCTGGTCCGTTTGCGATTGCCTGATCGATAGCAGCTTCAACTTCTGCTTGCTCAGGTCTTCCAGCGATTTTAGCGTAGATATCGCCTAAACCATTTCTAGTGTCAACGTTTAATTCAGCAAATAAAGAAGCGTATTTTTCGAAAACATCTGCAAAATATACTTCAACGATAGCGCCAAAGATAATTGGATCAGAAACTTTCATCATTGTAGCTTTTAAGTGTACAGAAAGTAACACTCCTGCAGCTTTAGCTTCAGCGATAACATCAGCAGCAAAAGCTTTTAATTTGCTTACGCTTAAAACAGAGCTATCAATAATTTCTCCAGCTTTTAATGGCGTACTTGCTTTAAGAACAGTTGCAGTTCCGTCTTTAGCAACAAATTCGATTTTTACATCATTAGCTTCATTTACAGTCAGTGATTTTTCACTTCCGTAAAAATCACCGCCTGACATAGAAGCCACTTTAGTTTTTGAGTCAGCAGACCAAGCACCCATAGAGTGCGGGTTTGCTTTTGCAAAGTTTTTAACTGCTCTTGGAGCTCTACGGTCAGAGTTTCCTTCACGTAAAACTGGGTTTACAGCAGAACCTAATACTTTTGCATATTTAGCTTTAATTTCCTTTTCAGCATCGTTTTGTGGATCTTCTGGGAAATTTGGTACGTTGTATCCGTGCGATTGTAATTCAGCAATAGCCGCTTTTAATTGTGGTACAGATGCTGAAATGTTTGGTAATTTGATGATGTTAGCTTCTGGCTGAGTTGCTAATTGACCTAATTCTGCCAATGCATCTCCAGTTTTTTGAGCATCTGTCAAAGAATCTGGGAAATTTGATAAAATTCTTCCTGCCAGCGAAATATCTCTGGTTTCGATTTCAATTCCAGCTGTTGCTGTAAAAGCTTGAACAATTGGTAACAAAGAGTAAGTTGCCAATAACGGCGCCTCATCAGTTAAGGTGTAAAAAATTTTTGATTTATTCATTTTCTTTTTTTTTTATAATCGTATCGTCAGGAGTTAACGATGTAAAAGATATATTCGGCTCAAAATGAGCGGAGCAAATATAATAAAATCACAACGAAAACGGTTGAGTTTTGATGAGAAAAGACGAAATTAACAGATTGTTATTTCGAGCTCGTTAAATTGCTAAATCGATGATTTTGGTATTAAAAAATTACGGTTTTGTTAGTGGTAGAAATAGAACATAAAAAAAACTCGTTTCAAGCAATATGAAACGAGTTTTTTATAACAGATTGATAAATGATTATCTTCTTTTATCTTTAATCTTAGCTTTTTTACCAGTAAGTTGTCTGAAGTAGAAAATTCTAGCTCTACGTACAGCACCTTTCTTGTTGATTTCGATTTTTTGTAAAGCTGGTAAGTTTACTGGGAAGATACGCTCAACTCCAATAGCTCCAGACATTTTACGAATAGTAAAAGTTTCTGTGTTACCAGAACCTCTTCTTTGAATAACAACTCCTTTAAAAAACTGAGTTCTAGTTTTTTCACCCTCTTTAATTTCGTAGAAAACTGTAATAGTATCTCCAGCTCCAAATACAGGGAAATCTTTTCTAGCAACGAATTCGTCTTGAACGAATTTTAATAAATCTGCCATGATAATTTTTTATTATTGTTTTTAATAGAGTAACATTCACGGATCTCGCCAGAGGTTAGTCTAATTCGGGTGCAAATGTAAAAAATAATTATAAATTATGAATTATAAATTGTAAATTATTTTAACTGTTTGATAAAATGTGTTTTATGGTTCTAATTTATGGTTTTTGTTGTTATTAATGTTTGAACATGAGAATTGTATTTTTGCTATGTTATTTAAGGTGAAATCTTACATTTGTATAGGTTTTGATTAAAATACGATGGATAAAAATTATATGAAAGAATATATCGATTTTTCTAATGAATTTAGAAAATCGAATGGTTCTAAAGAAAGTGTTGAGAAAATGTATGACCTTTTGTATGAACTAGAAAGCATTGAGAAAAACAAACAGGAAAGTTTAGTTCTTTCAAATGTTTATATTCTTTTGGGTTTTCATAGATCAGCTTTTGAAACTTTTAAAGAAGCTGCAGATTCAAAAAACACAAAGGATACTTCTAAACTGTATTTTTTGGAGCAGAAAGCGAATTCGCATGAAAACAATTTTATTATAAAGGATCTTAGGAAACTTAGAGGGAAAAAAGAAAAAGTGCAATTAGTTCTGAATGATTTCTCACAGTCAAAAAAAGACGAAAAGAAATTTAAAATTAAAAACAAAAATATTGTTGTATTTAATAAGGTTCTTGAAAAAGGTAAATTTTCGATTTACTTACCAAATAATCATATTGAAGCGTATTTTGATAAAATAGTTGAGCACATTAATTGGCTTTCAAATTGTAAAAACGAATTAATTGATTTTTATAACAAAGAACAATATGATTCGCAAATTAGAGCAGATCTTGATTGGTATGATACTTTAGAATTATATCGAGTTTTAATAATTATTAATGATGATGGTACTTTCACATCTGTTACTGCTGGAGATGATTTTTACCGAGATCATTTGCTGGACATAGAACTATCTGGCAATCACATTACATCTATGAATTATAGCGGATAGATTTTAGTCTCAGTCACAGTTTTCGGTCTCAGTCACTAAAAACTGAACACTAAACACTGATTACTATTTATCTTCCAACAAATCTGGTCGTCTATTTTTAGTATGTTCATACGCCATGTCTTCTCGCCATTTGTCGATTTTGGCTGCGTGTCCGCTGGTTAAAACTTCTGGAACTTTCCATCCTTTATAATCTGCAGGTCTTGTATATATTGGTCCTGAAAGTAAATTGTCCTGAAAACTATCTGTTAAGGCTGAGGTTTCGTCACTTAAAACACCAGGAATTAATCGAATTAAAGCATCAGATAAAACTATGGCGCCCAATTCTCCTCCAGATAAAACATAATCGCCAATCGAGATTTCTTTTGTAATGAAATGATCTCTAACTCTTTGGTCAACACCTTTGTAATGTCCGCACAAAATGATAATGTTTTCATACATTGACATCTTATTTGCCATTTTTTGGTCTAAAGTCTCGCCATCTGGTGACATATATATTACTTCGTCGTATTCTCGCTGACTTTTCAAATGCGTAATGCAATCATCAATAGGCTGAATTGTCATTACCATTCCGGCACCTCCACCAAAAGGATAATCATCTACACTTTTTTGTCTATTTGTACTGTAATCACGAAGATTGTGAAAATGCACTTCGACCAAACCTTTATCAATGGCGCGTTTCATAATTGAGGCCTCAAACGGACTTCTTAATAATTCGGGTAAAAGTGTAATAATGTCAATTCGCATCTTTATTCGATAATTTTCTTTCTGGCAAAGATACAAATATTGCAGAGAGTCTTTTGGTAATAATTATATAACATAATTTTTGAATTGTATAAAATTTAAAGTAATAACTTTATTTATTATTACAATGTTGATTATCAGATAATAATATCCAAATGCCGAACATAAATTTAAACTTAGTTATGAAAAAAACAATACTAATTCCCGCTGTATTTGCACTCTTTATGTCGTGTGCAAGTACCAATACGGCAAGTGTAGCCGTGGGAGAAGAAAAATCGAAAGTCCTCAAGATCCTAGGTAATCCGGTAAGAACCTTAGATAATAATCGAAATGGAGAAATACTAGTCTATGCAGATCAGGTTTTTTCTGAAGACGGAACAACGTCTTTGGCCGGATCAAATTACTGGCGTTATAATTATATTTATATAAATACAGTTGGTAAAGTAACGGCAACACGACAAGAGAAACAGAATTATCCGCCTCAAGCAATTGATTCTGTAAAAATGGAAGGACTAAACTTATTGACTTCTAAGTAATTTTTTGGCCTATATTTTTATACAATTCGTATTTTTAGATTTATTTAGAAATACGAATTGTTTATTTAATGACTTCACCCAAAATAAAAATCCTTGCCATATCTGGAAGTACGAGAAGTAATTCCAGTAATTTCAAAATTCTGAAATACATTTCAAATTATTTAAAACCTAATTTTGAAATAGAAATTTTCGAAGATTTAGAAAGCCTTCCTCATTTTAATCCCGATTTAGATACTGATAATCCTCCGCAAGAAATCACTTCATTTAGAAATAAAATAAGAGATGCTGATGGCATTATTATTTGCACGCCCGAATACTTGTTTAGTCTTCCGGGAAGTTTAAAAAATGCTTTAGAATGGTGTGTTTCAACCACGATTTTTTCAAACAAAAATACAGGTCTTATTACAGCTTCTGCCTCTGGAGAAATGGGACATGAGCAGCTTTTGTTGGTAATGAAAACGCTTGAAGCTAAATTTGATGATGCAACACAGCTTTTAATTCAGGGAGTTCGCGGAAAAGTTAGCGCTGAAGGCGAAATCGCATCAGAAGAAACTGCAAAAGCACTTCAAAATTTTGCAGAAAACGTTAAGAATCAATTTTTATAATATATTTACTTTCTGAAATTTATATCATAAAATGATTAGCAGAAGAAATTTTATCGTAACCACAGGTCTTGCTACAACTGCTGTTTGGGCTTCACCATCATTTGCATTTTCTATGAATAAAAAAGAAATAGGCTTACAACTGTATACGCTTCGTGAAGAACTTCCGAAAGATGTAAAAGGAACTTTAGAAAAAGTTGCCCAAGCAGGTTATACCAATGTCGAAACATATGGTTTTTCGACAAAAGATCAGTTTTGGGGATTAACGCCAAAAGAACTTAAAAAGATTTTATATGATAATGGATTGAAAGCCGTTAGCGGACATTACAATTTAGGAAGCTTTTTGTACGATGGAAACACCGAGGAACTAATTGCATCAATTGAAGCTGCTAAAATTCTAAAAAGCGAATTTCTAACTGTTCCGTGGGTTGATGAACCTTTCAGAAGAAATATTGCAGATTATAAAAAGATAGCCGCTCGTGTAAATGAAGCCGCAAAAATGTGTAAAAGTGCAGGTTTGAAACTGGCTTATCATAATCATGATTTTGAATTTCAAAAGCACGATGGCGTAACGGGTTATGAAATTTTATTAAAAGAAACGGATAAAGATTTGGTCTTTTTTGAATTGGATTTGTATTGGGTAATTCATTCTGGAAATGATCCTTTAAAATTATTCAAAGAAAATCCCGGCCGCTTTAAAATGTGGCACGTAAAAGATAAAGACAAAATAAATAAGGATCTAAATACCGAAATTGGTTCTGGAACAATCGATTTTAAACCTATTTTCAAAGAAGCAAAACAATCGGGAATAGTTCATTTTTTTGTAGAACAGGAGAATAATTTTGCTTCAAATTCTTTTGAATCCATTAAAACGAGTTGCGATTTTATTTCGAAAAATTTAATCTAATTCATGTTTATGAAGAGACTTTTTTTATTGGTATTTGTAATTCTTTGTTCATGTCAATCTGATAAAAAGGAAAAAGAAAGTTCGTTGCCACAACAAACTTTACAGCAAATATTACCTCCTGAGCCTTATTTTGTAGATATTAAAGTTAATGATGTTAAGCTTGCTGAGCCAGTTTTTGGAAATTGGCTGTATTCTCGTAATGAAAAAGGGCAGACTTTTGAGCAGTTTATTAAAACAAAACATGTTGTTCCATCCAAAGAAGAAAATATTATTTATCTGCAGCCTATAGGAACATTTAATTCGTTGCAAGTCAAACAAATTGAATTGGTTCGTCAATATTTGCAAATATTTTTTCAGCTAGAAACCAAAGTTTTAAAAGATGTTTCAAATGATATTATTCCGAATAATGCTAGAAGAATTGGAGCTGTTGGGCAGGAACAATTTTTAGCAGGTTATATTTTAACCGATGTGTTAAAAAAAGAAAAGCCCGATAAAGGAGTTGCTTTAATGGCCATAACAGAAAAAGATTTGTACCCAAAGCCAGAATGGAATTATGTTTTTGGATTAGCATCTTATAGGGATAAAATTGCGGTAAGTTCGATGTACAGAATGCAAAAAGAAGCAGACTTTAATTTGAGTTTAGATCGATTATTGAAGATTTGTTCACACGAAATAGGGCATATGTTCGGTTTGCATCATTGCATTGAAGCGAATTGTGTTATGAACGGAACAAATAGCATGGTAGAAACAGATAGGCATTCCCTTAGATTGTGTTCTCTTTGTCAAAGAAAACTAAATTCGGGATTAAAATACGATAATAAAAAAAGGTTACTTGAGTTAGAAAAGTACTTCAAGGGAAATAAATTAAATGAAGGTTTAGAATTGATGGAAAAAGACCTTAAAAGCATTCAATAAAAATAAAAAGATTATGAGTATAGGAACAAGCAAGGAATTTATAAAAGGAGATGAAATCGAGTGGGAAGTAGTCGGAGAAGGAATAAAACGCAAAATTTTAGCTTTTGATGAAAGAGTGATGCTGGTAAATGTGCATTTTGAGAAAGGCGGAATTGGTGTTTTACACGAACATTATCATACACAAGTTACTTACATAGCAAGCGGAAAATTCGATGTTACGATAAACGGTGTGACCGAAACGTTAAAGGAAGGCGATAGTTTTTACATTCCGCCTCATGCAATTCATGGAGTTGTTTGTTTGGAAACAGGAATGCTAACGGATGTTTTTGGCCCTGCGAGAGAAGATTTTTTAAAATCATAACAGGTTTAAAATCAGTTGATTTTTGGGTTTAAAATCCTGATCTAATCTTAAATTTAAAAATTTTATAACTTTTTTAAAGATTCAATTAAGATTAGATCGGTATTTTTGCAGCATGAATTTATCTAAAACAAATGTACTTTTTATGGCAGTTTGCACTGGTCTTATAGTTGCAAATCTTTATTACTGCCAGCCTTTGATTGTTTTAATTGCCAACGAATTTAAAATTCCTGAAGCCAGCGCTGGAACAATAACCTATCTAACTCAAGCAGGTTATGCGATCGGACTGTTTTTTATGGTTCCGCTTGGCGATAAAATAGAACGAAAAAGGCAAATTTTAATGACCACTTTTGCTACTGTAATTGCTTTATTAATTGCAGCAACAGCCAAAAGTTTTCTTGTTTTGCAAATTGCTTCATTGCTAATTGGAATCACGTCGATTGTGCCACAGCTTATTCTTCCTCTTGCCGCTTCTTTAAGCGCGCCTGAAGAACGAGGAAAAGTGGTTGGAACTATTATGAGCGGACTTTTAGTTGGGATTTTGCTTTCGCGAACTTTAAGCGGATTTATCGGCCAAGTTTTAGGCTGGAGATCGATGTTTTATATCGCAGCCGGAATTTGTCTTTTAATCTTTTTTGTCATTCAAAGTAAATTTCCGCAGAATAAACCACAGTTTCAAGGAACTTACGGCCAATTAATCCAATCTTTATTTACGCTAATCAAAACGCAACCTGTTTTGCGCGAAGCAACGGCAATTAATGTTTTTAGTTTTGCTCAGTTTGGAGCATTCTGGACTACAATGGTTTTATTGCTTTCTGGCGAACCTTTTAATTTTAATAGTGCTACAATTGGTCTGTTTGGAATCGTTGGAGCTTCTGGAGCTTTGGCTGCGCCTTTGGTTGGTAAATTAGGAGATAAAGGAAACTCTAGAATTGCAGTAGGTTATGGCTGTTTATTAGTTTTAATAAGCTTTATAGTTTTCTATTTTGCTATTGAAAGTGTAATCGGTATTGCAATCGGAATTGTGTTTATTGATATCGGAATTCAAGGCGTTCACATTTCAAACCAAACACGAGTCTATTCATTATTGCCAGAAGCTAGAAACAGATTAAATACGGTGTTTATGTCGCTTACTTTTCTAGGTACCGCTGCAGGATCTGCTTATGGTTTAATGCTATGGAAATGGGGCGGATGGCACGCTGTAGCTATTGGATGTATGATTTTATCTACTTTGTCATTAATAGTCTATGGACTTACTTATAAATCAAAATCTAAAAAGGCAAAAGCGCAAATTGATTAAAAAATTAATTTGTAAATTTGCGTTCAAATTAAAAATAACAACATGGAAAACGGAATATACGCTAAATTTAATACTAGCAAAGGTTCAATTTTAGTAAAATTGACGCACGATTTGACACCGGGAACTGTAGGTAACTTTGTTGCTCTTGCAGAAGGAATTATGGAAAATAAAGTGAAGCCTCAAGGACAAAAATTCTATGACGGATTAACTTTTCATAGAGTAATTGCAGATTTCATGATTCAAGGTGGTTGTCCAAAAGGGACTGGAACTGGAGATCCAGGTTATAAATTTGATGATGAATTTCACCCAAGTTTAAAACACGATCGTCCAGGAGTTTTATCTATGGCAAATTCAGGACCTGGAAGTAATGGTTCTCAATTTTTCATTACTCACGTTGCAACTCCTTGGTTAGATAATAAACATACTGTTTTTGGAAACGTTGTTGAAGGACAAGATGTTGTTGATGCTGTTGCTCAAGGAGACAATTTAGAGTCAGTTGAGATTATCAGAGTTGGAGAAGAAGCTCAAAAATGGAATGCGATTGAAGCTTTCATTGGTTTAAAAGGTGCTCGTCTAAAAAGAGAAGCAGCTTTAAAAGCAGAATCTGAAGCAAAAATGGAACAATTAGCTGCTGGTTTTGATAGAACAGAAAGCGGTTTACGTTATAAAATGATTCAAAAAGGAGAAGGAAAAAGAGCTGAAGCAGGAAAAACAGTTTCTGTTCACTACGAAGGATCTCTAGAAAACGGAAAAGTATTTGATTCTTCTTACCCACGTAAAAAACCAATCGAATTCAAATTAGGAATTGGACAAGTTATTGAAGGATGGGACGAAGGTATTGCTTTATTGCAAGTTGGAGACAAAGCTCGTTTTGTTATTCCATCTGATTTAGGATATGGACCAGCTGGTGCTGGAGGAGTTATTCCACCAAACGCAACTTTGATTTTCGACGTTGAATTAATGGACGTAAAATAAGACTTTAAAAACAATTTAGTATTGTTTTAAATAATAATCCCATGCGCCGTAGCGTATGGGATTTTTTTATATTTACTTGAATTAAAAAAAGCAAAACCAAGAAATGAAAAAAACGATTTTAAGTTTAATGGCCATAATGTTGTTTGCAGCGGCATGTGGTACTAAAAAAACGGCTGTCGCAGAAACTGCTCCTGTTGAAAAGGAAGTTAAAACAAAAGAATTAACTCCAGAATTAGCAGAAGGCAAAAGTCTTTACGAGAACAGTTGTGCGAGATGTCATAAGCTCTATGAACCAAAAGAGTATACAAAAACAGAATGGACGCCGATTTTGGTAAAAATGGGTAAAAAAGCAAAATTAAACGAAACTCAAATGGCTTCAATTACAAATTATATTGATTCGCAATTGTAATTTAGATTTAAGTAATAAGAATAAAAAAAACTGTTCAATCGAACAGTTTTTTTGTTTTCAAATAGATATAAAAAAAACACCGTCACAAAATGAGGTGTTTTTAAATTTAAGAATGATGTACTGCAGAGTTATCTACAGCTATTACTTTTAAAGTTTTGATGCCAGCGGGTAATTCCCAATCAACTTCGTCATTTTCTTTAAACCCAATAATAGCAACACTTAAAGGTGCTAGAATTGATATTTTAGATTGTTTTACATCTGCTGCTGAAGGTAAAACGATTTGAATTTTCATTTGTTTCTTGGCTTTTACATCTTCTATCGTTACAAATGAATTGATTCGTATTACCGAACTATCCAATTCGCTTTCTTTACTAATTACAGCGCGATCTAATTCTTGCGAAAGCTGATTGGCTTCTTTAGTATTTGTCGAGTTTTTACTTTTTAAAATCAATTCTCTTAAAAATTGATAATCTGATTTACAGAAAGTGGGTGTTGGTTTCATATCTATATTGAATTTATTGTTATAAAATTTTAAATGATGTTTTCTTCTTAGAATAATCTACAAGTAAAAATTTCTCTGACTTTAACAGAATCGAAATGTTTAATCTGAAAAACAAAAAAAGATCTGATCAAAAATTGATTTTTGTCAAATAATAAAATGTTTAAGCTGATGTAAATCCTCCGTCAAAAAGAAGAAAAGTGAAGTAGACGGAGGCCTAAAAAATAAAGGCCTTATTATGTGAAATAATTACAGCAGGTAGCGGTTTTGCTAAGCAAAACGACTTTATAGAGCCTGTAATTGATACTATATTTCCCATAAGGAGGATTAAATTGATTTGCAAAGATAGTTAATCTTTTTGAATTTAGTGAGGTTTTACTTCCATTTAATGCCACAGCCCAAACTAGGTTTCTGTGGTTCTTTTAAACTTCTGTTGTAAATTAAGGCGTCAATCGCCCCTCTAAGGTCGCTTCCGCTAAGAGGAATTCCGTTGCCAGGTCTTGAATCGTCAAGTTGTCCGCGATAGAATAATTTGTCTTGATTATCAAATAAATAGAAATCTGGAGTGCAAGCCGCTTGATAAGCTTTTGCTGTTTCCTGACTTTCATCGTACAAATAAGGAAAATCAATTTTGTTTTCCATGGCAAAGTCCGTCATTAATTCTGGACTGTCTTCAGGATATTTAACAACATCATTACTAGAAATGGCAATTACTCCAAGTCCTTGAACGCGATAATCATTTGCAATCATTACAATTTCGCTTATTACATGATGCACAAATGGACAATGATTACAAATGAACATTACCAAAGTGCCTTTCGAACCTTTTAAATCTTCAAAAGAAAAAGTATTGTTCGAGTTGGTATCTTTTAAGTAAAAATCAGGTGCAACTGTTCCTAATGGAAGCATTGTTGATTCAGTTCGTGCCATTTTATTCGAAATTTGATTTTCAAAAGTAGCTTTAAAAATCTGTAAATAAAAGAGCACAATAATAAAAAATACCCAAAGAAAGCAGTTAGCTGATCCAGCTTGCTTCTTTGGATACTTTTTTAAGTTTTTATGAATTCAAAAAAGCCAGTAAATCTTCATTTAGCTTTTCTCTATCGGTATAAAAAAGTCCGTGAGGTGCACCTTCATATTCGATATAAGTATTGTTGGCTATAGATTTTGCTGCTTTTCTGGATGTAAGGTCAATTGGCACAATTTTATCATCGTCTCCGTGAATGATTAAAGTTGGAACTTTAATGAAATCTACTTCATCTCTAAAATCTGTGAATGAAAAAGATTCAGCACATTTTAAAGTAGCGCGTGGAGAAGCCGCTGAACATAAAGCTCTGTAGTATTCTAATAAAGGCGTACTTAAAGGTTTATTGATAATATTGACGCCAAAAAAAGTTTTTCCGAAATTATCAATAAAAGCAATTCTATCTTCTTTTATTGCTGCTGCCGTATTTTCGCTTTTCTCTTTTGGATGTCCGTCTGGATTATCATGCGTTTTTAGCAGAAAAGGAATGATTGACGAAATCAAAGCTGCTTTTGTAACTCCTTTTCCGCCATGACGGCTGAAATAACGAACCACTTCGCCACCGCCCATTGAGAAACCAACAAGAGTTACATTTTCTAATTCTAATTGCTCAATAATTTCCTTTAGATCATCTGCTAAAGTATCATAATCGTAACCATCCCACGGTTGAGAAGATTTTCCAAATCCGCGTCGGTCGTAGGCAATTACGCGATAATTATTTTGTACTAAATGATCAATCTGATATTCCCACATTTCATTAGAAAGCGGCCAGCCGTGAATTAAGATAACAGGTTTTCCCTGACCGTAATCCTTTACATAAAGCCTCACATTTTGAGCAGTTTCTATATATTTATCGGTATGAACCTGTTTTAAATTAGATTCAAAATCCTTAATTGACATGCATGCATTTGGTTCAGTATGTTCCATGTTATATCTTTTTACGTGAGTATTTTCGTTTTTCTTCAAGTAAAATTAGCTCGTAAGTAGAAGAAATAGGTTATAGAATTAGGCGCATTAATTACAAAATTTATAGGTTTGTAAATAATACAATTTAAAAATGGATTTAACCTGGAATGAATTTGAGCGCACAGATATGCGCGTAGGAACTATTATTGAAGTCAATGATTTTCCTGAAGCAAGAAAACCTGCCTATCAATTAACGATCGATTTTGGCTCAGAAATCGGAATTAGAAAATCATCTGCACAAATTACAAAACGATACCAAAAGGAAGATTTAGTAAATCGTCAGATTGTGGCAGTTGTCAATTTCCCAAGAAAACAAATCGGAAAGTTCATGAGTGAATGTCTGGTGCTTGGCGCAGTAGGCGAGGAAGGAGATGTTATTTTATTGGCTCCAGATTTTAAGATTCCTAATGGATTACGTATTGGGTAAGTGTTCAGTGGTCAGTTTATTAGTGATCAGTTTAGTGAAAGTTATCAGTGTTCAGTTTCTTAGTGATCAGTTTTAAAAGAGCGAAAAGAAATTAGTGTTGAGCTTTCTTTAAAAATGAATACTGAATACTAAAAAAAAACTGAACACTGACCACTAAAATACTGACCACTATTCAATCCTTTCAATCAACTTCTGCAAAATAACCTGTCCTTCTTCCCAATATTTTAAATCGGAATCAGAATTAATGTGACCTTGTTGGCCAACATTTACAAAATCACTTCCCCATTTTTCAGCGAAATATTTTTTTCTTTCAAAAGAAGCATAAGGATCATTTTCGCTTGCCACAACTACCGAAGAAAAAGGCAAGTGATAAAGCGGAATTGGCGAAAAATTTCTTGTGCATTCTGGCGTGTGTTCTGGCGAATCGACATCTGCAGGAGCGACTAAAAAAGCACCGATAACATTCGGATTATTGTATTTTTCTGCCCAATGCAAAACCAATGATACGGCTAAACTATGTGCTACTAAAATAGTTGGTTTATTAAGTTTAGAGATATTCTCGTTTAATCGGTCAAGCCATTCTTCTAGAATAGGTTCATCCCAATTATCTTGTACAACACGAATCGAGTTTTGGAATTTTTCGTGCCAAAAGGTTTGCCAATGTTTTTCTCCAGAATCTCCAAGTCCTGGTATAATTAATAGTTGTGTCTCCATTGCCGTGGAATTTTATTTAGTGATTATTTTTTGCGTTCTTTTAAAATTCGGTTTACTTCTTTTACCAAAAGAGGAAAACCAGGTTCGGTCATTCCGTGGTCGTAACCGTCCAATTCATACAATTTAGTTTGTGTGTGGCCAACCAATTTCATCATTCTGGCCATGTATGCGTTTTCTTCATAGCGTCCCAACATTTCTAATTCACGATCTCCAGTAATTAATAATAATGGCGGAGCATCGGCGCGAACGTGGTATAAAGGAGCAAATTGGTCAATTGTAGGCTGTTTTTCAGGAATTCCGTTTTCTCTTCTAATTTCAAAATGTGTAATACATTGTCCGCTAAACGGAATAAGTCCAGCAATTTGATTGGCATCAATGTTTTCTTTTTGGAGATATTTTTTATCCAGACCAATCATCATTCCTAAATATCCTCCAGCCGAATGTCCAGAAACAAAAATCTGAGATTTATCACCTCCATAATTTGCAATGTTGTTAAAAGTCCATGCAACAGCTGCTGCTGCATCTTCTATCGCTTTTTCAGCTTTTGCTTTTGGTGACAATCTATAGTTTACACCAATAATAGCAAAACCTTTATTTTTTAAAGCTTCAGGAATTTCTTTGTTTCCGCCAGTTAATCCGCCGCCGTGAAACCAAACGATTGTAGCAAATCCGGTTTTATTTTTTGGATAATAAATATCCAACACACATCTTTCGTTAATGTATTTATCTGATTTATTTACGGATGCATTATAATATTGAATATTATTTTTCGTTTCATATTCTGTATTCTGCGCAGAAAGTGAAATTCCGAAGAAGATGAAACTTAAAAGAAGAATTAATTTTTTCATTTTTATGGAAGTTGAATGTTATGAGTTATGAGGTGTAAGTTATGACGTTTAACTCTTAACCTAATAACTTTTAACTTTATACGAAAACTAAATATATAAAAAAAGTCCAAAATGCAGAACAAATTGGACTTCTACTTTATGTAGATGATTTTGATTAAATATCGTCAAAATCGATATCTGTAAAACTAGATCTTTGACTTTCAGTTTTTTCAGAACTGTATTCTTTTTTAAAGTCTTTTTGGTGTCTTTCAGAAATTACTTCTTCGCCTTTGTGGTTCAAAACATAAGAAGTCATTTCCTCTAATATTTCGGCAAAAGCACTAAAATCTTCTTTGTATAAGTAAATTTTGTGTTTTTTGAAGTGAAAAGAACCATCTTCCTCAGTAAATTTTTTGCTTTCGGTAATAGTAATGTAATAATCATCAGCTTTGGTAGCTCTCACATCAAAGAAATAAGTTCTTCTTCCTGCTCGTAATACTTTAGAAAAAATCTCTTCTTTTTCTAACATGTCATTTTCTCTCATAATACGTTCTATCATTTTTGGAATTAATAGTACTCAAAAATCATAAAAAATTATCTATTACGCAACAATTAAAGTAATTCTTTTTCCGAAAGTTGTTTTAAATATAACGCCGAATAATATCCTTCTTGATTTATTAATTGATTATGAGAGCCTTGTTGAATTATCTTACCATCTTCTAATATGATAATTTTGTCTGCATTCTTTGCAGATGAAACTCGATGACTTACAATTATGGTTGTTTTGTCTTTAGAAATCTCAAATAAATTGTTCAAAATCATTTCTTCGGTTTCGGTATCAACAGCCGACAAACAATCGTCAAAAAGTAAGATTGCAGGGTTTTTAATAATCGCTCTAGCAATAGAAACACGCTGTTTTTGTCCGCCCGAAAGCGTAATTCCTCTTTCTCCTAAAACGGTGTCATACTGTTTATTAAAAGCGATAATGTTATCATGAACCACCGCGTTTTTAGCAGCTTCGATTACTTCATCATCAGTTGCATTTTGGTTTCCGAATTTGATATTGTTTTTAATCGTATCAGAAAACAAGAAAGCATCTTGAGGAACGATTCCGATGTTGTTGCGAAGATCGTTTAGGTTTAAAGTACTGATTTCGTTTCCGTCAATTTTAACTTCGCCTTCGGTTACATCATATAGTCTCGAAATCAAAGAAAGAATAGTCGATTTTCCAGAACCTGTTTTTCCGAGGATTGCCAATGTTTCTCCTTTTTTTACTGTAAAAGAAACATTTTTTAAAGCTTCAATGTTGGTGTCATCATAAGTAAAAGAAACATTTTCGAAAGAGATATTTCCTTGGATATCAGATGAGTTTTCGTTCTTGTTTTTGATTTCTGGTTCGATTTTCAAAAATTCATTCAAACGTTTTTGAGAGGCTTCTGCTTCCTGAACCATAGAAGAAACCCATCCTAAAGAAGCAACTGGCCACGTCAGCATATTTACGTATAAAATAAATTCTGCGATGGTTCCGATATTAGGAATGGTTCCATTAATGTACATTACACCTCCAAAATAGATTACAACCAAATTACTGATTCCGATAAGCGCAATCATTAAAGGTCCAAATAAAGATTGAACTCTTGCTAGGCTTAAACTCTTACGTTTGCTTTCTTCAGCCAAATCAACCATATTGTTCTGATGTTGATTTTCTAACGAATAGGCTTTTATTACGCGAATTCCTGAAAAAATTTCCTGAGTAAAACTGGAAACTTTAGAAAGGTATTGTTGGAAAGTGGTACTTCTTTTATTGATTTCAGAACTTAACTTGAAAATGCAATATGAAAGAATTGGCAAAGGCAAAATAGTATATAAAGTAAGAAGTGGCGATACATTATACATATATATTATAACGATCGCAAAACGAATAAATGTATTAATAGTATACATTACTGCGGGCCCAACATACATACGAACTTTGGAAACGTCTTCGCTAATACGGTTCATTAAATCTCCCGTTCTATTTTGTTTGTAGAAATTCTGAGAAAGATTCTCGTATTGTCTGAAAACTTCATTTTTTAAATCAAATTCAATATGACGTGACATTACGATCAAAGTCTGGCGCATTAGAAACGTCAGAAAACCTGCGACAATCGTAGTTCCGATGATAAGTAGCACATTATGAATGAGATCCTGACGAAAACTGGCGATAACAGCTTCGGAGTTTTGCTCTGCAACAGAAAGTTTATCAAAATTTTCAATAGCATTTAAAGACTTACTAATAAGTTTTGGTGTAAATAAAGAAAATATTTGTGCGATTATGGTTATTAAAATACCTGCAGAGAAACTGTATTTATATTTAATGAAATATTTATTTAAATAGCTTAATTCTTTCATTTTTTTAAGAAATCTAATATTGAATTGATTTGTTTTTAAGAATTATTATTAAAGAAAATTATAATAATTTGCGATTTAATCAAAACAATTATATTGTAATATTGTTATTTTAAAGATAAAAAATTAGCACATGTGTATTTTTTAATTATGTTTGAGAAGTCTTTTTGACGAATTCATAATTTTAACTAATTTATACTAGCGCTATGGATGCAACTTTCGCAACTGGAAAGGAACTTCAAAAAATGGATCCTGTTTTTGGACAGTTATCTTTTGACGATCACGAACAAATTGTATTTTGCAATGACAAAGATACAGGATTAAAAGCAATTATTGGTATTCATAATTCGGTTATGGGACCAGCTTTAGGAGGAACCAGAATGTGGAATTACAACACAGAATGGGAAGCTTTAAATGACGTTTTACGCCTTTCGAGAGGTATGACTTTTAAATCGGCTATTACTGGACTGAATATTGGTGGAGGTAAAGCGGTTATTATTGGTGATGCTAAAACGCAAAAAACTCCTGAGTTAATGCGTAAGTTTGGAGAGTTTGTTCACTCATTAAGCGGAAGATATATTACAGCAGAAGATGTCGGAATGGAAACTAAAGACATGGATACTGTAAGAGATGTAACGCCTTACGTTACTGGTATTTCTGAAGAAAGAGGTGGTTCTGGAAATCCTTCTCCAATTACAGCTTACGGTGTCTATTTGGGTATGAAAGCGGCCGCTAAAAGCCAGTTTGGAACTGATGTTTTAGAGGGTAAAAAAGTTTTGGTACAAGGAATTGGACACGTTGGTGAAACTTTGGTTGAGTATTTAACTAAAGAAGGAGCGCAGGTAACTATTTCTGATATTAACGAAGAGAAATTATTCCAAGTTGCTTCAAAATACAATGCAACAATTTATACTGGTGAAGATTTATATACTGCCGATGTTGATATCTACGCGCCGTGTGCGATGGGAGCTACAATCAATGATAATACAGTAGATAAAATTAAAGCAAAAGTGATTGCTGGTGCAGCCAACAACCAATTAGCTGATGAGAATGTTCACGGTGCAAGATTACAAGAAAGAGGAATTTTATATGCTCCAGATTTCTTAATCAATGCGGGTGGAATTATCAATGTTTATGCTGAATTAGCTAACTATGGTAAAGCTGAAATCATGACTAAAACAGAGAATATCTACAATACAACTTTAGAAATTATTGATTTCGCTGCTAAAAACGGAATCACAACACATAAAGCGGCTCTTACTATTGCTCAAAATCGTATCGATCAAAGAAGAATCGAGAACGCTAAGAAGTAATTAAGTGTTCAGTGTTCACTTTTTTAAGTGTTCAGTCTTAAAGTCTCAGTTTACAGTTTAATCTGTAACTGAGATTTTTTTTGTGTATGTTTGGTACTGCCCACTAAAAACTGCTCACTGACCACTATAAATAGAGACTAACCGCTAAATTCTGAAAACTAACCACTAAAACAACTACTTTTTTACGAATTAATTTTAAAATACGTATCAAAAGTTATACTTTTGCAGACTAATTTTTAAATGTTCTTACAAGGTGGTAAATAGAAGACACATACGCGTTAAAGTAATGCAATCCATTTATGCAATGCACCAAAGCGGTTCTGATAACATGGAAAAAGAAGAGAAATTTCTTTTCTACAGCATTGACAATATTCAGGACTTATATCTTATAATGCTTTCTTCATTGATAGAAATTTGCAAAAAAGAAGCTGTCTATTTGCATCTGTCAAGCAAAAAACACCTTGCAACTGCCGCAGAACGTAATCCGAATGAAAAATTTGTAAAGAATAAAATTTTTCAACTTCTTGCTGAAAGCAATTCTCTTAGTATCGCTTTAGAAAATCGTAAAATCAATAACTGGTCATTAAACGATGATTATATTATTTTGCTTTTAAATGATGTTAAAGCAAGCGATATCTACCAAAAATATATGAGCAATAACGTAAATACGTTTGAAGAAGACAGACAATTTATTATTGATTTGTTTGAAAATGTTATTGTTCCAAATGAAAAATTATACGAGTACTTAGAAGACGATAAATTGACTTGGGTTGATGATATTCCTGTTGTAAATACTCATATTGTGAAACAATTGAAAGCAATTAAAACAGAAGATCCAGACGATTTTAGAGTGCCAAAATTGTATAAAGATGTTGAAGATAAGGATTTTGCAAAAGATTTATTTAGAAGAACAATTCTAAACGAAACGGCATTTGCAAAAGAATATGAAGATAAAACACCAAATTGGGACAGTGATCGTATTGCAGAAATTGATACTATTATCTTGAAAATGGCAATTTGCGAGTTTATTAAATTCCCTTCAATTCCAGTAAAAGTAACTCTTAACGAATATTTAGAAATTGCGAAAGAGTATTCTACACCAAAAAGTAGTATTTTTATCAACGGAATTTTAGATAACCTTGTAAAAGAACTTACTGCCAATAAAAAAATGGTAAAAGCGGGAAGAGGATTAATGTAAGATTTAAAATAATCAATTTTTTAAATTGCAAATTCCAACTGCTTTGTCTCTCTGAGCGAAGTCGAAGAGCTAAAAAAAATATTAAATATAAATCAAAAACAAATTTAAATTATGGGACAATTAACTCAATTTGCGCCATTTCTTTTGATGTTCGTGGTAATCTATTTCTTCATGATTAGACCACAACAAAAAAGAGCTAAAAACGAAAAAGAATTTGAAAGCAGCCTAAAAGTAGGTGACAAAATAGTAACAAAAAGTGGTTTCCACGGTAAGATCGCTGAATTAGCAGAAACTACTGTTGTAATCGAAACTATGTCAGGAAAATTAAAATTAGAGCGTTCTGCAATTTCTCTTGAATTGAGCGCTGCTTTGAATAAGAAAGCATAATTTTTTTAAAAATTACAATATTTAAAATCCCAAATTCCAAATAAGGAGTTTGGGATTTTTTTTTCGCCCACTTTTTTTTATTTCCAACGAAGTGAGAAATTCTTCTGTTACATTGATTTTTGTCATCCTGACGAAGGAAGGATCACACGCGAGAATCGACAAAGATTGTCCTCTATACTTTGCGGAGTTTCTAGTGTGATCCTTCCTTCGTCAGGATGACAAAAAAAAGAAAAACCTTTGTCAAAGTTTTAAACTTTGACAAAGGTTTTTCTTGTATAGTTTTGGAATTTGGATTTTAAATATTGGAATTTAAACTATCTGTATTTATCATTCAATCCAACATTTGCTAAAATCATCGGAACCACTTTTTCTATTCTCGAAAGCTTTGTTTTTTCCTGTTTTGCAGTTTCAATATATTCTAAAAACTCATATTGTTTGTAAGGAGCAAATTTTTCAAAAGCTTCTTTTAAAGCTGGGTTTTTCGCCATTTCTTCGTTTAAAAGCTCAGAAATAATGGCTTCTTTTTTAGAAGGTTTTATTACTTTTCCCTGTTTTTCGTTTTCAATGGCTTCGTGTATATATTCTAAAATATCCTTCTCGTTTATTTCTTCTTTTGATTTAAAACGCCATTGACGTAATGACTTTGTTACTTCTTCCTGAGCGTTGATTAATTTCTTCTTTTCGTCTTTCAGGAAAACGCCATTATAAAACCAAATGGTAAAATAATCTTTAAAACCGCCTAGGCCAACAATGTTTTTTTTATTGAAAACATAAACAGGCGCTCCCCATTTTACAGTTTCAATCAGTTCAGTTTTATCAATAATTGATTTGAGAATAAGAATTTCTTCTTCCCACTGATTCATTTTGTCCCAAACGTGTTTTTTGTCAGGCATTTTGTGGATTATTTTCTTTTTTTAGATTTTTCTGTCGCATCAAAAATACCTGGAATAGCTGTTAATTCAGCAATTTTTACAATAACATCAGTTGCTTTCTGAATGCTTTCTGCTGGAACATATTCGTATTTTCCGTGGAAATTATGCCCACCAGCAAAAATGTTCGGACAAGGTAGTCCCATAAAAGACAATTGAGAACCGTCTGTTCCGCCACGAATTGGTTTAATGATCGGCTTGATGTTTAATTCTCTCATTGCCTTTTCAGCAATATCTACAATATGTTTTACAGGAAGCACCTTTTCTTTCATATTGTAATATTGATCTTTTACTTCGGCAATTACAATATCTTCGCCAAATTTCTTCGCGAATTTTTTATTGAATTGTTTCGCCAATTTATGAATCAATTCTTTTCTTTTTTCGAATTTCTTTCTGTTGTGATCACGAATAATCAATTCTAAAACTGTCTCTTCAATGTTTCCTTTGATGTGATGAACGTGGAAAAAGCCTTCATAACCTCTAGTTTCCTGCGGCGTTTCACCTTTCGGAAGTTCGTTAATGAAATCATTTGCCAGAAGCATAGAATTGATCATTTTCCCTTTAGCATAACCTGGGTGAACGCTTTTTCCTTTAAAAGTGATTTTAGCTCCAGCAGCATTGAAATTTTCGTATTCTAATTCGCCAATCTGACTTCCGTCCATTGTGTAAGCCCATTGTGCTCCGAATTTTTCTACATCAAAATGATGCGCGCCGCGACCGATTTCTTCATCAGGAGTAAAACCAATTCTGATTTTTCCGTGTTTAATTTCTGGATGCTGAATAAGATATTCCATTGCCGAAACGATTTCTGTAATTCCAGCTTTATCATCAGCTCCTAATAAAGTTGTTCCGTCAGTCGTAATGATCGTTTGTCCTTTATATAATAATAGATCTTTAAAGTAGTCTGGAGATAAAATAATGTTTTTCTCAGCATTTAATACGATATCTTTTCCGTCGTAATTTTCAACAATCTGAGGTTTTACATTTGCTCCGCTAAAATCTGGAGAAGTGTCAAAATGAGAAACAAAACCAATAGTTGGTACTTCATGATCAACATTACTTGGCAGCGTCGCCATGATATAAGCTTTGTCATCAATCGTTACATCTTCAAGGCCAATTGCTTTTAATTCGTCAACTAATTTATTGGCAAGATTCCATTGTTTTTGTGTACTTGGTGTTGTTTGTGAATTTGGATCCGATTCCGTATCAATCGTTACATAACTGATAAAGCGATCTATGATATGTTGCATTTTTTTGAATTTTTAGCAAATATAGAAAAATTTTTCTGCTAAGAAATTTAGCTTTCAATATCTGAATTAATAAAAAAGGGATTCTAAATTGAATCCCTTTTTGGTATTTTGAGTTTGTTATTTGCTTTTTACGCATCTAAAACCAACGTGGTTTGCAGCAGATCTGATTTCTCCTTTTCCTCTTGTTCCAACCATGTATCGCGTGCAATATTGATCTGTACATAAGAACGAACCGCCACGGTGAACGCGTTTTATTTCAGTAGGATCGTTGGGATCATAATAAGCCTCTGGACCTTGCGGATTTTTTGTTACTTTCCCGCTTTCTGCTAATGATTTGTAATAATCTACACTATACCAATCGTGTACCCATTCCCAAACATTTCCAGCAATATCATACAAGCCATATGCATTTGGAGCGTATTGTTTTGTTGGAGCAATTCCTTTGAAACCATCTTCTCCTGTATCGCCATCTTTTATTGGAAAATGTCCTTGGTAAATATTAGCTTGAAATTTTCCTTTAGGTTTTAAATCATTTCCCCAAGCATATAGATTTCCAGTTTTACCGCCTCTTGCTGCAAATTCCCATTCTGCTTCTGTTGGAAGTCTTTTTCCAGCCCATTTTGCGTAAGCTTGAGCATCTTCATAAACGACGTGAACAACAGGATATTTTTCTTTTCCTATAATGTTGCTTTGCGGGCCTTCAGGATGTCTCCAATCTGCACCTGGTTCATAACGCCACCATTGCAAGAAATTATTCAAATTAACCGCAGATGGTGTAGGAGTGAAGACCACAGAACCTGTCACTAAATCTTCTTCGCTTGCTGATGGAAATTCTTCTTTTGTTGGTTTTTGTTCGGCAACAGTTACATATCCTGTGGCTTTTACAAATTTTTCGAATTCTTCATTGGTTACTTCAGTTTCATCCATATAATAGCCATCAAGATACACTCTATGAATTGGAGCTGCATCTTTCGTTACGCCTTTAATACTGCACAGACTTTCGTCTTCAACATTAGTTCCCATAGAAAATTCGCCACCAGGAATCCAAACCATACCTTTTGGTGCTTTTTCTGCAGGTTTAAATTTATTTTCGACAGTTGGTTTAAATTCAGATTCAACATTACTTGGAATTTCATGACATTCTGCTGCTGTTGTTTCAACTTTAGTTGTAAATCTGGTATAACTGTAAGCGATTGAAATAATGGATAATGTTAGTAACGCAAAAATCCAAAAGGTTTTGTTTTTCATGGTTTATGTGTTTGAGCTTATAATGGTTATCAATAGTGGGCATAAAATTAGGTAAAATTACTTTTATAGTATATTAATTTTATAGAATTAATAAAATTAACTATCTTTTTCAACTTGAACCACTTCATATTTGTCTTTACCATCAACTTGTACGGGTTGATAGTAGGTTTCTCCAAATTTTACATATTTTACATCACCTATAGTGACTTCTTCTCCACCTTCGGGCAGTTTTTCTACTATTGTTCCTGCTGTAGGAGCAACGACAGTATATTTTTCTCCATCTTTTTCATAATACGTTCCGCCGTAATAATAATTATTTACCGTTCCGGTATTAACCGTTTCTGCTCCGCTTGGAATGTTGTTTACAGTTCCTCCAACTGGTGCAGGTACGGCAGTGTAGCCACCGTTGGTCGAGGTGTACCAAACTCCTTGATCGTAATGGTATTTATTGTTTTCAACACTGACAATAATAGCAGTAGTTGCCAGAGTTGCAACAAAAAATCCCCAAGGATGCCAAACTGGTCCCCAATAAAAAGGCACATAGGGACGCGGATAATACGGATGATAACAGTTGTATCTGTAACCGCCATACACATAAGGTGGGCGTGTATATGGTCTATATCCTGGACGAACTACTGTATTTCGATTATTGCGAACATGAACGCTATTGTTAACATTAATATTGACATTATTTCTGTTTCTATTAACCGTATTGCCGCTTATGTTGGTGTTTCTGTTACCGACATTATTTCTGTTTACAGTATTATTTCTGTTTACAGTGTTGTTTCTGTTGGAATTGTTTGTAGGTCTGTTTATTTTAGTTCCAGAATTGTTTGCTCCAGGTCTAACCGTTGCTGGTCTAGTTGTTGTCGCTGGCCTTGTTGTGCTAGGTCTTGTCACATTTGGCCTAGACTGCGTAGCAGGTCTTGCCGGACGGCTTTGTATTGCACCGCCGCCTCTATTGAGTCCGCCACCGCCACCGCCGCCACGATGGCGTTGTGCTAAACTGTCAACAGAAATAAACAAAAAAGCTCCGGTCAAACACATTACAAGTGCCAGTTTTTTTACTGTTTTCGATATACTTTTCATATTCAGTAATTTATGTGATTTAAAGTTATGAAAAAAAAATGTCCGTTTTGAATTAATAGATTAAAAGTTTGATTTATAATGAGATATCCCATTGTATTCTAAATCGCCATCCTTGCTGTAAGGAAAGCGTTTTGTCTTGAAAAGTAAAATAACTCACCTCTGAGGTCAGTTTGTTTTTGTGTCCTTTAAAAAACCAGTTAAAAGCCAATGTAGATTCGTCTTGTCTATTTTCTCTTATCGAATTATCGGGTCTGTAAGCGGCATGACGACCAGCCATTTCTAAGTGTTTTGGCCACCATTCGAAAACATTATGAAAAAAATATCCTGCCTGAACGTAATATCCTTTCATTATGGTTGTGTCATCATTGTTTATTTTATCAATAATTTCTTTGGTATGTAATTCGCTTTGCCAAGAAAAACCACGATACATAAAAGCAGTTTCAAAATTCCATTGATTGACTCTGTATTGTCCCGGTAGACCATTTTCAAATCCGTCTAGAGAACCTCCTCCCGCTTGAGAGAAACGGGTATAAGGGCTTCGGTTGGTTATGGCTGAAAAGGCTATAATCGGAGTGAGTTTTTCGTGAAATTCTAAATCACAGCCTTCAAAATCAAGAAATCTTCCTAGAAAATTCCATTGTGCTCTTCCAAAATACATTAAATGATTATCGTCATTAGATGTGCTTCCGCGTCCTGTTCCTGTTAAGGCCGCCGCCCAATAATTAAAATCGGCAATTCCAGCTCCTTTTAAATGCCCGTAAACTTCAACTCCTAATTGTCGGTCTACGGTAAAAGGACGGTTAATAAGAGATCGCTCAACCATTTGCTGTTCGCCACTGCTTATGAAACGTTCGCGCGTAAACTCCGTTTTCCATTGTCCAACTTTAAAACTCAGCCAATCCCACTTTTCAATCATAATTCTGAAATCAAGTAAGTTGGACTGACTCAATTCATATTCCCAATAATATTTAAGCCATGGTTCAAAAGCATGGCCGCCAATTTTTAGTCTCGCACGATTTATTTTAAAAGTCGTTTTAGCATCTTGACTGTAATCGTCATAAGTTAAAGGATCTGTATCGTAAGGAGTGGAGAAACGAAATTGGAATCGGCTTTGTAGTTGAAAAAGGAACTTTTTGTCACGGGTTTCCAATTCAATTCCTTTACTGCCATACCGAACATTCATCAGCTTTGTAGTATCTTTTTCTTGTTGCGAAAGTCCTTTATAGCTAATTGCTAATAGCAGAGCTAAAAGGACGTTTTTAAATTTTAGATTTACGATTTTTTCTTTATACATAAGTGTGATGGTTTGTATAAAAGATTTTGTTAAGTGTTTCAAAATTAAATAATAAATGAACGAGAGTTGGTTGTTGATAAGCTTGAACTGGTTTCAAATTATAACTTGCAACATGAAAAAGCAGAACGATTAATTTGTAAATAGAAGAATTGAAACAAAAAGGAAATTATTTGTTTTTATAAAAAGACACCTTTTTAAACTATAATATCTAAATTTGCAGCCAAAATAACAACAACACAACTCTTATGTATAAATTGATAATTCGTCCGATACTTTTTTGTTTTGATCCTGAAAAAGTGCATTATTTTACTTTTTCTTTTGTAAAATTCATTTCAAAAATCCCTGGAGTTTCGGCGATTATAAGATCAATTTATGAGGTAAAAGATGCTCGATTAGAAAGAGAAGTTTTCGGAATTAAATTCAAAAATCCAGTTGGACTTGCGGCTGGTTTTGATAAAGACGCAAAACTGTACAAAGAACTTGGTGATTTTGGTTTTGGTTTTATCGAAATCGGTACTGTAACGCCAGTTGGACAAGAAGGAAATCCGAAGAAACGTTTGTTCCGTTTAAAAGAAGACCAAGCGATTATTAACCGAATGGGATTTAACAATGGCGGTGTTCTAGAAGCGGTAGAACGCTTGAAAAAGAATACTGGTGTTTTAATTGGTGGAAATATTGGAAAGAATAAAGTAACCGATAACGAAGATGCCGTTAAAGATTATATCATTTGTTTTGATGCGCTTTTTAATCACGTAGATTATTTTGTAGTGAATGTAAGTTCTCCAAACACACCAAACCTAAGAGCTTTACAAGACAAAGAGCCTTTGACAGCTTTATTGCAGACTTTACAAAATAGAAATGTCGAAAAACAAAAAACAAGTACTCAAAAAGTAAAGCCAATTCTTTTAAAAATTGCTCCAGACTTAACAGATGAGCAATTATTAGATATTATTGATATTGTAAAAACAACTCAAATTGATGGTGTTATTGCAACAAACACAACAATTTCTAGAGAAGGTTTACAATCTGGAAACCAAACAGAAACGGGAGGTTTATCTGGAAAACCATTAACGAAACGTTCTACAGAAGTGATTCGTTTTCTATCTGAAAAAAGCAATAAAGCGTTCCCAATTATTGGAGTAGGAGGAATTCATTCTGCAGATGATGCAATCGAAAAACTAAATGCAGGTGCAAGTTTAGTGCAATTGTACACTGGCTTTATTTATGAAGGTCCAGCTTTGATAAAAGCAATCAACAAAAAGATTTTAGGGCAGTTGTAAAAGTAGCGCTTGGACTAAAAGACCAGCTATTATTGCAATACCAAAACTGATTAAAGTTCCGATCATTACGTATTCTGTAAGTTTTCGGTCTTTGGCTTCTTTTAAATCACCGAATCTAAAAATAGATTTAGCAGCAAGCAGAAAACCGATCGCTTCAAAATGTCCGGTTAAGATAAATCCGAAAACAAATAAGCGTTCTAAAATACCAATATAATTTCCGGCAGCTATCAGAGAATTATCCTGATGGCTGTTTCTGCTTTCTGGAGCCCATATTGAAATTATAGTTTTTATAAAAATAGAGGAGGGTTTGGTTAGCAATAAAATTCCTGTAAGCAGAATCCAGAATTCATTATTCTGCCAAAAATGGATTATCGTTTTGTTTTCATACAAAAGCGTAACACCAATTAAAATGAGAATATGCGCAATTTGATCAACCACAAACCAAGTTCGTTTGGTTTTCTTTTTCTGAAAATTTAATTTGATTAAATCTACAATCCCGTGCGTCACAGCAATTAAAACAGCATAAGGTATAAAACTGATTTCGCCCACTAAAACCGCTGCTAAAACTCCGTGCAGTAAAATATGAAGGTATAAATAAACACTTTTATGTTTTTTTATTTCTTTGTCGCCTACCCAAGAATTGGGCTGCCAAATAAAATCTCCTAATAAATGAGCAAGAAACAGTTTTATAAATAAAATCATGAGGCTGAAATTTGTTTTATTTGTTTTCTAAAATAGCGATCTAAATTCATAACCAAATCAAACTGAGCTCTTTTTTGTCTACGGCTCACAGCAGCTTGGTTGATGCTTAATTTTTGTCCTAATTCTTCTTGTGATAAAGTTGGGTTTTCAATAGCAGCGGCAACAAATTCTGCAGATTGTACCAGCCAGCTGTCCATAAAAGTCAAAGCCAGTTGCAGCATTAAATTCAGTTTTTCATCAAAATCTAAATCTCCTGTTCGCAGGGCTAGATTTACTTTCTGTTTTTTTAAGGTTTCAAAAAGTTCTCCAGAATTAATAAACGCAGAACCGTTGCTTTCTGATATTCTTTCGGCATTGTGTGTTTTATCTCCAAAACCAATACTCATTCGGGCATCAGATTTTATGGCTCTTAAATGCGCTTTTACCAAAATAGCAGTTAACAAAGAGTCTTCGGGATTACTGACTTCAATTTGAAATTCGTCGCCTCGATATACTTCCCACTGATTTGGAGTTTTGCCAAATGGAGCCAAGATCTTCTTTAAATCCTCAACCCAATGCTGAGATTCTTGTTGTCTTGAACCAATTATGTCCCCTGTAATTACACTAGTCATAACTCAAATATAAGTAAAAAATTATAAATTTTCTATTACAAATATACGTAATAAGATTTATTATTACGTTTTTTGGTAATAATTTAAATTATTACTCTTTTTGGTAATATTTTATAATATGATGCTATTTTGTAATAATAGACTTCAAGTAAAAATCTCTTTTATATCATCAAAAAAGAAACTAACTTAGCCTTTACAAAAGAATACGCTTTGAGTAAAGAAATCAAAATTATCGAATGCCCTAGAGATGCCATGCAAGGCATTAAGGCTTTTATTCCGACAAAAAATAAAGTTACTTACATACAAGCTTTGTTACGAGTTGGCTTTGATACAATCGATTTTGGGAGTTTTGTTTCTCCAAAAGCTATTCCGCAAATGCAAGATACTGCTGAGGTTCTAGAGCAGTTAGATTTGTCTCAAACAACAAGTAAATTGCTTTCTATTATTGCCAATACACAAGGCGCTATAACAGCTGCCAATTATGAGCAGATTCAATATTTGGGCTTTCCTTTTTCTATTTCTGAGAACTTTCAGATGCGTAATACGCATAAAACTATTGCAGAATCTTTAGTTACCTTAGAAGAAATTCTGGAAGTTGCCGATAAGAAAAATAAAGAAGTAGTGACCTATCTTTCCATGGGCTTCGGAAATCCATATGGAGATCCGTGGAATGTTGAAATTGTAGCAGAATGGACCGAAAAACTGGCAGCAATGGGTGTGAAAATTTTATCACTTTCTGATACCGTTGGAACTTCTACGCCAGAAGTAATTACGTATTTGTTTTCAGATTTAATTCCGAAATATCCTGAAATTGAGTTTGGAGCCCATCTTCATACCACACCAGAAAGCTGGTTCGAAAAAATCGATGCTGCGGCAAAAGCAGGCTGTATTCGTTTTGACGGAGCTATTCAAGGTTTCGGAGGCTGCCCTATGGCAACCGATAAACTAACAGGAAATATGCCAACAGAAAAACTCGTTTCCTATTTTACTGCCAATAAAAAAATAACCGGACTTAATTCTCTTAGTTTTGAAAGCGCATACAATGAAGCTTCAAAATTGTTTGGAAAGTTTCATTAAAAAATAGTTATTTTTCTTACCTTAGATAATGATTGTTTGCATAATGCGTTACATTTATTATAGCTATAACTATTGTCATGAGGTCAAGCCCGATAAATAAAATTTCAAGCCTACTATTTTGTGTCTTTTTATTATTTTCCTGTTCAAGCGATTTGAATTTTGATCAGGTAAACGATTTTAAGATAGAGCCTGTTTTTGTAGCCAACCTAGCGTATTTTAATATTCCAGCCAATAGACTTATAGACGATGGAGGAACTAATGTATATCCAGATGTACGAGATTTTGATGTTTTTAAAGAGAAATTCTTTACCGAACGTCTTAAAAAAGCAGAGTTTGATTTTGAAGTCGAAAACAACATCAATCGTGCTTTCGTTCTAAATATGCTTTTGCTTAACGATCAAAATGAGGTTTTGCAAACCATATCTTTTACCGTTCCATCTTATAAAGGAACGCCAAATGTTATAAAATATCCGACAGAAGTTTTTGAAAATGCTCGATTGGATCTTTTAAAACAAACTCAAAAAATTGGTTTTGTAGTAGTAATTGCCTCAGGGCCTCCATTAAATAGCCAGAGTGAAGGAAATTTAAAATTAAGATCAAGTGCAACGGCTTATTTAGTAATCGAATGAGAAAGGCGATACTACTTTGCTTGTTTTTTCCTATTTTCTGTTTTGCCCAAAACAGAGAATTGTTGTATAATTTTACTTCAATTCCGCAGTCTTCGCTTGTAAATCCAGGAGCAGATGTTTCGTATAAATATTATTTTGGATTTCCCGTTTTGTCTGGAATTTCAGCCAATATTGGATCTAGCAGTTTCTCAGCCTATGATCTGTTTTCAGACGATGGAGTCGATTTTAATCAAAAGGTTAGAAATGTTGTAAATAAATCTTCCAGCAGAGATAAAGTAGTAACCAATCAGCAATTGGAAATATTTTCTGGCGGATTTAGAATTGGAGGCAGAGAAAGCCGTTCTTATATTTCGTTCGGATTGTATCAGGAATTCGATTTTTTTATGTTTGTTCCCAAAGATCTTGCTTTACTGGCTTTAAATGGAAATCGAGATTATATCGGAAAATCGTTTAATCTAGGCGATTTAAGCATGAAAGCCGAAGTTCTTTCTGTTTTTCATGTTGGTTTTCATAAAAAACTCAATGACAAATTTGTTTACGGAGGTCGCGCTAAAATCTATTCAAGCGGTGCAAATGCAACTTCTACAAAAAACTCAGGTTACATTTATACAGGCGAGGAGCCAGGAACACCAAATTTATACAGTCAGGTTATTTCTTCCAATTTAGAATTAAAAACATCTGGTCTTTCTCGTTTTACAAAAGATGAATACGAAGGAAATGTAGTTCGTGATATTGCTAATAATACCTTTTTTAACGGAAGTCTAGGTTTTGGAATAGATGCCGGAATTACCTATTATATAAAAGACAATTTACAATTTACCGCAAGTGTTATAGATTTGGGTTTTGTGAGACAGACCAAAGATATCGAAACACTTACCTATAAAGGAATTTACCGTTACAATGGTGCAAATCCAGATTTTATGGGTACAGATGACCCTGAAAATGTTTTTGACGAATTTGACAAAGCAATTCCTAGAGACACACTTTATAATAAATACACCACTTGGCGTCCGACAAAACTTTATTCTTCAATCGAATATTCATTTGGAGAAGCGCGTCCAGATGACGAATGCAATTGTCATGGAAAAGTCAATAAATATTATAAAAATGCGACAGGTATACAAGTTTTTGCAATGTCTGCCCCTCGAACACCTTTGTTTGCGATAACCGCTTTTTATAGAAGAAATATTTTTAAAAAATTAGATTTTAAAGCAACCTACACCCTAGATACTTTTTCAAATAAAAACGTCGGATTAGGACTTGCAGGAACAATTGGCCCTGTAAATATTTATGCTCTGGTCAATAATGTTTTAGAATATAAAGACATTTCCAAAGCCAGCAGTGCCGCCTTCCAACTCGGAATCAATTTTGTTTTTCAAGACAAAGAATAGAAATTTTCAATTTTTTAAATTCCAATATACAAACTATGGAGTATTAGAATTTAGGTTAAGTTTTGGAATTTGGAATTTAATTATTGAAATTTTAAAACCGTAAGGTTTTTCGTGTAAAGTCAATTTTATGAATAAGTTAGTATTCAAGTTTCCAATTTATTCACTATATTTGCACGCAATTCAACTAGAAATTGCAACATGATAGCACACAACTCCAAGATTATCGGCGAAGGTTTAACTTACGACGATGTATTATTAGTACCTAACTACTCGAATGTGCTTCCTCGCGAAGTGAGCATTAAATCAAAATTCTCAAGAAACATTACATTAAACGTTCCAATTGTATCTGCTGCTATGGATACAGTAACTGAAAGCGCAATGGCAATTGCTATGGCACAAGAAGGCGGAATAGGTGTTTTACATAAAAATATGACTATCGAACAACAAGCAGGAAAAGTTCGAAAAGTAAAACGTGCAGAAGCAGGTATGATTATCGATCCGGTAACATTACCAACAAACTCTACAATTGCTGATGCAAAAAATGCCATGAAAGAATTCGGAATCGGTGGTATTCCAATCGTTGACGAAAACAGAATCTTAAAAGGTATTGTTACAAATCGTGATTTACGTTTTGAGAAAAACGGTGCGAGACCAATCGCTGAGGTTATGACAAGCCAAAACTTAGTAACTGTAGCAGAAGGAACTTCACTTGAGCAAGCTGAAGTAGTTTTGCAAGGCCATAAAATCGAAAAATTACCAGTTGTAAATGCTCAAAACGAATTAGTTGGTTTAATCACTTTTAGAGATATTACAAAACTGACTCAAAAACCAATTGCTAATAAAGATAGCTTTGGTCGTTTAAGAGTTGCTGCTGCAATTGGAGTTACTGGAGATGCTGTTTTAAGAGCAGAAGCTTTGGTTGCTGCAGGTGTAGATGCAATCATTATCGATACAGCTCACGGACATACAGAAGGTGTGGTGAATGTACTGAAAGAAGTAAAATCAAAATTCCCTCAAATAGATGTAATTGTTGGAAACATTGCAACGCCAGAAGCTGCTAAATATTTAGTAGAAAATGGTGCTGATGGAGTAAAAGTTGGAATCGGACCTGGTTCTATCTGTACAACTCGTATCGTTGCAGGTGTTGGTTTTCCTCAATTCTCAGCAGTTTTAGAAGTAGCTGCGGCAATTAAAGGAACTGGAGTTCCAGTTATTGCTGATGGTGGAATTCGTTATACAGGAGATATTCCTAAAGCAATCGCTGCGGGTGCCGACTGTGTAATGTTGGGTTCATTACTTGCAGGAACAAAAGAATCTCCAGGAGAAACTATCATTTTTGAAGGAAGAAAATTCAAATCTTACCGCGGAATGGGTTCTGTTGAAGCAATGCAAACAGGATCTAAAGATCGTTATTTCCAAGA
The DNA here is from genome assembly GCF_002303885.1 of Flavobacterium sp. ACN2. GTDB lineage: Bacteria > Bacteroidota > Bacteroidia > Flavobacteriales > Flavobacteriaceae > Flavobacterium. The sequence goes on from NZ_MRCM01000020.1 coordinate 76,958, forward strand.
TGTTGAAGACGACGTTAAAAAATTAGTTCCAGAAGGAATTGTAGGACGTGTTCCTTACAAAGGAGAATTAAACGAAAGCATGCTTCAGTTTATTGGAGGTCTTCGTGCAGGTATGGGATACTGTGGTTCAAAAGATATTCCAACTTTACAAGAATCTGGACGTTTTGTTAGAATCACTTCTAGCGGAATCACTGAAAGCCATCCACATAACGTGACGATTACAAAAGAAGCTCCAAATTATTCTAGATAATTTTAAGTTTTGATATAAAACAAAAGGCGTAAGATTTTTTTCTTACGCCTTTTTTTATTTGCCTTTTGATATGGTTGATGTTTGTTTGAAATCACTTTTAGATTTTAAATCTAAGGCAAAATCAGTGTGTTTTAAGTCGAGAGTAAAATCCATTTCCAAATTGTTCTCACTTATAAAATGATTGGGTATATCATAAATCAAATTGCCATTTCCAATCCCAGATCCGTTGGTTTCAAATCTGTTGTCAGACATTTTCATTGTGTAAGTCTGCGTAATATCAAAGAAAGCATTTTTAGAATTTATGCTTTTTAAATTGTACACCGTAGTAATTTGCATTTCAATATTTATCCCTGCGATAGGCAATCTTAATGGGCTTTCTTGAGTAAAAGATTCGCCTATTTTTAGTTTTTTATGCGGAAGAGCCAATTGTGAAAAAGTATTTTTAACCATTTGAAAAACAGTATTTTTAAAATCCTCTTCCATGTCTTTTGAAACAATAGAATCTATTTCTGGCATGGTAGACAATGAAGCTTTTCCGTAAATGAGGGTGCCGTTTGGAATTATAGTTTTTCCATCTAAATCTACCGATTTCAGGTACTCGATTGTTATTGGGAAATTGCCACTTTTATCACTTTTACCAGTTTTAGAAACCGTTTCTAAATTAAAGACAGTCTTTATTTTGGAAGGGTTTTGTACTTTATTGTTCTTTAATGTCTCTAAAAACGTTTCGCTACCGGAATACAAAACTTCATAATCGGATGAATTAATCGTGGTTTGAAGATAGTTGGTTTCCGGAGCATACCCAGCTTTAAAATCTAAAATTTGATTAGATTGACCATAGCTTAAAGTCGTTGTGCAAATAAAAAGAAGGAAGAATAGTTGTTTCATAATTGTTTTTAATGTGGATTTTCCACTTGTCTAAAACGAAAGTAAGAATTTAAAACAACTTATCATTTTATTCTTTTGCTCTGTACTCACTAAATTTAGCATTCCATCCATTTTCTGAATAAGATTCTCCATGAATACCATCGCTAAGTTCAACAATATTTTTGCCATTTACGGATATTTGAATATTGTTTTCAAAATCAGCCAATTCTTGTAATGAAAAAAGAAAATCATGAATTGCTACATCTATGCTTTTAATTACGATTTCTTTGATTAAATCTTTTTGTGGTTCATTAAATTGACCAATTTCAGTTTGTATTTTTAAGTTTGATGGTGATTTAGATTTATTGCTTAAAAGAGTTTCAGCATTTCCAATTCCTTTATCTCTTAGATTTTTAACTAAAAATTCTCCAAAAATATCAAGCGATTGTTTTGACTCCATAATCTTATTTGTAGTTTTAATTTTTTAAAGATATTGAAAAAACTCATTTTTTTTAAAACCTACTATTCAAAATATCTTCAGCCACAATATCTGAATGAAGTAAATCTTCCATTTTCTTTGTCATACGCTGTGCTTCTAATGCATAACCGAACATTTTTTTCTCGTAATCAGCGATTGCTTCATCAATTGTTTTAAATTTTCCGTTGGTTAAATTTTGGGTTAAATGGAAAGCATCAAACAAGCCCATATTTACACCTTCGCCTGCAAATGGAGGCATTAAATGGGCTGCGTCGCCAACAAGTGTAAGATTTGAATGTTCTTTCCAAGATTCTTCCAAAGAAAACAATCTTAAAGGCAAACCAGAAAACTCCGTAGAAGCGGCAAAGAATTTTTTGTAATCCTCTCCCCAGTTTTCAAAAGTTTCATTCAAAAAAGAAATAACAGATTGATCATCTTCAAAATTGATTCCGTGGTTCGAAACCCAATCTTCACCGGCTTTAAAAGAAACTCCAAAATGAACAGAACCGTCGCGCATGGTATGGGTGTAAAACATTTTGTGTTCTCCCATTGCCATCACATTTCCGTTTCCGTATTTTGGTTTAAATTCTGGATAATCTTGATCAGGATTCACAATTTCTCCTTGAATAATATAAGTTCCAGAAAGCTGAGGTTCTTGATCGCTCACAAATTTTCTAGCATTCGATCTTCCGCCATTTGCAACGATTACAAAATCGGCAGTTGCTGTTGTGCCATTTTTGAATTCTAAAACATATTGGTCTTCAAGTTTTTCAATATTAATTAGTTGGCTATCCCAAACTACTGTATTTTCGGTTAGATTCTCCAGCATAATTTTTCGAAGATCGTTACGGTCAATTTCTGGGCGTGAAAAAGCATTAGTCTCATCAGGCATTTCGTCAGAAGTAATATTTCCGTTCATATCAGCCATTTTCTCTCCAGTTGGTCGTGCGTATTTTTTAAATTCCTCCATTAAACCCGCTTTCTGAATCGCAAATTGACCAGAATCAGAATGAATGTCCAAAGTTCCTCCAGATGTTCGCGCTTGTGCATTAATGTCTCTTTCATAAACCGTAACATCTGCACCATTAATTTGTAAAATTCTTGCAGTGGTTAGTCCAACAGGCCCACCGCCAATAATGGCAATTTTTTTATTTTCTATAATTGAAGTTTCCATTTTATTGAAATTATATTGTATTTAAATCTGTTATTGATATTGCTATTGAAATTGCTATTGCTATTGCTATTGAAATTGCTATTGAAATTGCTATTGTTATTGAAATTGCTATTGCTGTTGAATTTTAATCAGGGAGTTAATGCTTTTAAAACAAGGTTAAAAGCTTCATTTTTAATCTTGTCATTAAGAACGAAAGATTTTCCAGACATTGATTTTCCATCTCTATGAAATTCTAAAAGAGAATAAAGTGAGCCGTAAGCAATACTCCAAAATACTTCATAAGGGACAGAAATGAGCTCTTTTCGCTCAATTGCCAAAACCATAAATTCAGTCATCATTTGCTTGTACTTTCCTGTTGCTTCTTGTAGGATTGCATCGCCGTGAGTAGAATGTCTTAAAAGTTCAAAACAGGTAGTTTGTAGTGGAAAATTTAGATTGAAATAAATACGATTTTCCCATTGATTTCGTAATCCTTCTCTAAAAGACATATTTGTAGCGAAACCATCAAACATCTTTTCAAAGAAATTTTGACCGATTTCAATTCCAATTTTGCGAATCAAATCTTCTTTATCCGAATAATAAATGTAAAGTGTTGCTACAGAAACGCCGCATTCTTTAGCCAGACGATTCATTCCAAAGCCTTCTACACCTTGTGCAACGATCATTTCTATTGCTTTTTGCTTTACAATTTCTTCTTTATTTGTATCTCTAGTTCTCATAATTCTAACTAATTATGATGCAAAGATATAAATAATAAATGAACGATCGCTTATTTATGACTTTTTTTGAGATGCTAAAGTTTTAAGGTGCTGAGGTTCTGAGTTTTTTTATTTAGGTTCAAAGGTGCAAAGAGGCAGAGGCTAAAGACTTGAAAGTGTGAATTGCCTCCAGCTAAAGTTGGAGGTTTAAGAAAGGACAAAGAGAAGGGCTTTAGCCAAATTTTAGGTTTAAAAGCAAACAAAAAAAAGCTGAAACGATAGTATATCATTTCAGCTGATTCTTTTATTTATAGTATATTTTATAAAGTTTTTGTGGGATCGGCTTCTCTTAGGTTTTGATTTTCTAAGATTTCTTTTAAATAGGGTTTTACAGTATTTTCAATATCGCTTTGAGAGATATTTAAAACTTCTGGATCTGAAGCCAATTGAAGCCACGGTTTTGGTCCATCAAAATTATAGCTTCCAAAAACGATTACAGGCGTACCTTTTACTTTTACATTTTCTTTGTCCTTCAGAATCCATTCGTCGGCAAATTTGTAAAGGTATTTAGCATCTTTTTCTAATAATCTCAAACAAGAATGAGAAGCAGGATATCCAGGCAAATCATATTCGTGAAAGCCAACCCCTAATTTATTTTCGATATTAAAATTCCATTTTAAATCCCATTCGTCATTAAAAGTACTGGTTGTTTTTTCTGCTTTCCAATTCGTGAAAAATAATCCTGTTGGAGTCGGATCTTTTTTTCTTCCCATATTTGTTGGCCCTGTTCTAACTAATTCACCATTTTCATAAGCCGCAAAAGTTTGGGTTGGATAAGAAAAAAGAATAATTTTTGAAACCTCCTCTAAAGCCGAAACATGAATTGGGAACGGAAGATAATAAACCAAATCCCCGCTAAAATCTGCTGGAATAACAACAGAATCCAGTTTTTTGAAATTAGCCTTATCAGTTCGGTTTAAAGCATAAACAATATCCATTTTTGAGCTATCAGCTTCATTGAGTTTCAGCCATTCTTTTGTTTTTTCAACTTGGTAAGAAACGGTTTCTGGTTTTTTATATTCAATTACTTTCTTTTTCTCTTTTTTGTTTTCAGTCAATGTTATCGTATCGGTTTTTTTGCAAGAACCTAATAAGACTAACATTAATAAAAGTAGGGCGTTTGCTGTGTAATATAACTTTTTCATAGGTCGTATTTTTATGAATATAAAGTTATGATTATGATAGCTGAAAAGGGTTACATAATTTTTGGAATAGGTTTCGGGATTTTCATTTTAAATTGATGAAAGAAAAGAACTCGTATAAAACAAAATTGTTTTTTAGATTCTGTTATTGAAGAGATTATACTTCTAATCTTAAAGTTTGCCCTTCCACAAAAAATCCTTTCGAGGCTGTAATTTTTATTTTCTGGTCTTCAGTATATCCTAAAGTTTCTCCGTTTCTCAATGTAACATCACTATTAATAACATATGAAATAATGCTAGTAAAGAAATTAAAGAGTTCTGGCAGCTCCAAAGGCGATTGTAAGACTTCCATTTCTTGTTTTTCAAATTCAGGCAATCCATAAGTATATATGTAGTTTCCTTGCTCAGAGGTTTTGATGCCAATATAAATCCATACTTGGACAGGAGATTTTCCTTGTTGTAAATCAGGAATGTTTTCTAAATATTGATCTCTAGGTATCAAAAGGGTTTGTTTTCCTTGATAAACGCCTATTGAATTTGAAGTGGCAAGAATAGAGCATAATAATTTGCTTAAAAGGCTATATCGTTCTACTTGACTTCCCTGCGAAGACATAACAGAAACGATTGCATGTCCCGTATAGTTTTTTAAATCTTCTCCTGCAGTATGCCAATTGTATGCATATTGAATGGTTGTCGAAAGTTCTTCGCCAGGAATTTGTGCGGGCACGTAAGCTATAGCTACTAATTCATTATCCAATTTAAAAACAGCAGAAGTATCATTTCCTGAAAAATTGACAATAGATAATCCCCAGAAATTTTTCAGGTTATCGATTACGCGGTCTATACTGTAACTTTCGTTGTTATTAAACAAAGGCATTGCAAGTAATACCCCTTTTTCATCTTTTTGAGGAGTTTCTTTTTTCTGCGGAGTTTCTTTTTTCTTGAATAGGTCAAATAATCCCATGATTTAGGTTTTAGGTTAAGTTATTTTTGTTCGATTTGTTTCAAAGTATATTCCAATTGAGTATCTCTATTTTTCATAAAATCATCAAAAGTCTGTAAAATTTCATGATCCGGAATTATTCCTCTTCCAAAAATTTGATTTGCTTTTTTAGGAACATCTTGTTCTAGATTTACAATAGAAAACTGCGTTTTGATTTTTGTATTCGGTAATTCATATTCGATAGGAGTGTGGCCGTTATGTCCGTAATAACCGCCCATGGTTTCTTCGCCAATTGTTATGGCATTTGTGTTTCCAGCTACTAAAGCGGCAAATAATGATCCAGCAGAAGCGACACGCGGACTTATAAGTAGATAAATCTGACCTTTGAAATTGTTTTTATCAGGCTGTAGTACTGGATTGAATTTTTGATCCTGAGAGTATATTTTGCCTTTTAATGTTGGATATTCTTCTTTAAGCTCGTCTTCAAAATCTTTTTTCTCTTCCAATTTTTTTGCTGGATCTGTTTCTTCGTAAACAAAATACTCAAGAAATGGAATTTTCTGAAAATTGATGTAGGCATCTGAATTTTCACGAAACGTTTTTTGAGTCAAATAAGAAAAGGTCAAAAGATCATTCGGATCCGTTCCTCCGCCATTATTTCGAATGTCTACAATTAAATTTTTGATTTCTGGATGTGCTGAAAGCATTTGAAAGCAACTGTCAAGGTATTTTTTATAAACCTGATGTTCTTTGGCTTTTGCATTTCCTCCAATGTTAAAAGAATGAACGGCAAGTAATGCCGTATTTGGAGAAATCGTTTTAAAGGAATATTTGTTCTTGCTTTTGCCGTATTGCAAGCTGTCGCTAGGAAAAGAATGACGATTTTTAAAGTTTTCTTTTCGTTCTTCGGCCGAAACTCCAACTATGCTTTTGGATTGTTTTTGATTTTCGTTTGGAAGGGAATATTCCACAAAATACGTTTCTTTACTTCCATATTCCATTTCTAAATATCTTGAAAAAGAGCTATTAATTCCAATAGATTTTCCAGACTTATTAAAGCCGTCTGTGGTGTAATATTTAGATAAATCAAGCAGTATTTTATCGCTTTTAATTCCGTTAATACTTAAAATTTCGGAACCAAGAGGGATTTCAGCATTTTTTAAATTAATGACAATTTTATTGTTGATTAATTTTACCGGAAACGGAAAAAATACTTTTCCTAATGTACGTTTTTTAAAGGCATCAGGAAGAGAAGTATTGTTGTGTACACTGCCTTCAAAATCGCTGATTTTTAAAATGATCTTATAAAAATCCAGCAGTGTCTGCGGTTGTTTTACTGTTGAAAAAGCCCAAGTATAAATACTGTCAATCTGTTGCTTTGTTCTGTATTTATAAAGTCCTGAATTGACTTTTTCCCTTATTTCTCTAAAAACGGTAAGATCTTGTTTTAGTTTTTCAGCCGATAATTTTTCTTTTTGAGAGAATAATAAAATCGGAAAGCAGAAAAAGAATACTATTTTAAATTTGAGCATTTTAGACTGTTTGGTTAATCTAAAATACTCAAAAAAAATTAAATTAATCCTTTTATTTTAGCGTGTTGCAAAAGCATAATCGTTTTAGCATCTGAAATTTCCCCAGATTCGATCATGGCATAAGCTTCATCAAAAGTAAATTCTAAAACTTCTATGTTTTCCTGTTCGGCATCCAATCCGCCGCCTTCGCTTACTTTCATGTTTTCGTTGTATTCGCCCACAAAAAGATATAAAATTTCGGTTACAGAACCTGGAGACATATACGTTTCGATTACTTTTTGGACTTTGCTTAAACGATAGCCAGTTTCTTCTTCTGTTTCGCGAATAATAGCTTGTTCAGCATTGTCTTTGTCTAAAAGTCCTGCGCAAACCTCAATCATCATTCCAGTTTTGTTTCCGTTAAGATAAGTCGGAAGACGAAATTGTCTCGTTAAGATGACTGTTTTTTTTGCGGTATTGTATAATAATATCCCAGCACCATTTCCGCGATCATAAACTTCACGAATATGTGATTCTGTTTTTTCGTTTTCCTTTTTGTAGTTAAAAGTTACTTTGTTCAATATATACCAATTATCTGATAATAATTTGGTGTCTGTTATTTCGATTTCTGGATTCTTTCTCATTTGGAAAATTATTTCATAAAAAAAAAACGCCCTGATTATCAGAGCGTTTAGATGTATTATTTTGTTATTGTTTGCTTTCTATCTGGACCAACCGATACAATTTTGATTGGCACTTCGATTTCTTTCTCAATAAACTCAATATATTCTTTTAGCTCAATTGGCAATTGATCATAAGTTGTCAATCCAGTTAAATCTTGTTTCCATCCTTTAAACTCTTTGTAAACCGGAGTAACATTTTCTGGCTCAATGTTGTAAGGAAAGTGAGAAATGTTTTGTCCTTTGTAGTTGTATTCCGTACAAACTTTTAAAGTTTCGAAACCAGAAAGTACATCACCTTTCATCATCATTAACTGAGTAACTCCGTTAACTTGAACGGCATATTTTAAAGCAACAAGGTCTAACCATCCGCAACGTCTCTGTCTTCCTGTTACAGAACCAAATTCGTTACCCACTTTTGCCATCGTAGCACCAACTTCGTCAAAAAGTTCAGTTGGGAAAGGTCCGCTACCTACACGTGTAACATAAGCTTTAAAAATTCCGTATACTTCTTTGATTTTGTTAGGGGCAATTCCTAAACCAGTACAAGCTCCAGCTGCAGTAGTATTTGATGAAGTTACGAAAGGATAAGTTCCGAAATCAACATCTAATAAAGATCCTTGAGCACCTTCGCAAAGAATAGATTTTCCAGCTTTTTGAGCTTGGTGCATGTATTCTTCACTATCAATGAAATCTAATTTTTTTAATTCTTCAATAGCTTCAAAGAATTCTTTTTCTAATTCAGCTAAATTATATTGAATAGCAACATCATAAAAAGCAATCATTGCTTCATGTTTATCAGCCAAAGCTCTGTAACGCTCTTTGAAATCTTCTAATTCAATATCTCCAACACGTAAACCATTTCTACCAGTCTTGTCCATATAAGTTGGTCCAATTCCTTTAAGAGTAGAACCAATTTTAGCCTTTCCTTTAGAAGCTTCAGAAGCAGCGTCAAGCAAACGGTGAGTTGGTAAAATTAAGTGTGCTTTTCTAGAAATGATTAATTTCTTCTTGATGTCAAGGTTGAATTTTTCTAAACCTTCAATTTCTTTTTGAAAAACTACTGGATCAATTACAACACCATTTCCGATGATATTTACCGAGTTTTTATGAAAAATTCCAGAAGGAATTGTTCTTAGTACGTGTTTAATTCCGTCAAATTCTAGAGTATGTCCTGCATTTGGTCCTCCTTGGAAACGTGCAATAATATCGTAATTTGAGGTAAGTACATCAACAATTTTTCCTTTACCTTCATCTCCCCATTGTAATCCTAGTAATAAATCTACGGTCATTCTGTTTTAATTTGCGTTGAGACAATCTAAGTTGCCCTACTGATTATGTAGTTAATTTTATTTTTTTTTATTTTTTTTCGAAAAGTCTAATTTGAAAAGACTATGAATTTGAGTTTTGCTTTTTGTTTCCGTAGAAATAAAGCGAGTGATTTGTAATTTCAATATCAAAAATTTCTTCGATAGTTTTTTTGATGGTTTGAATTCTTGGATCACAAAATTCGATTACCTCACCAGAATCTGTCATAATGATATGATCGTGCTGTTTATCAAAATATGATTTTTCGTAGTAAGCCTGATTTTGTCCAAATTGATGTTTTCTAACCAAAGCGCAGTCCAACAATAACTCGATCGTGTTGTATAAAGTAGCTCTACTTACACGATAGTTTTTGTTTTTCATTTTGATGTAAAGGTTCTCTATATCAAAATGCTCCTCGCTATCGTAAATTTCCTGAAGTATAGCATAACGCTCAGGAGTTTTGCGATGCCCTTTTTGTTCAAGATATAGTGTAAAAACATTTTTTACAATTTCTTGATTCTTAGTGTTGTCAGTTGAAATAAGTGTCATATCCGGCAAAGATAATTTTTTATTTTTAATGAATAAAAGTTTCGGGTTTAAAGTTTAACGTTTAAACTTGTTTTTGATTAGTTATAATGCACTAAATACAGGCTTTTACGTTAAAAATATTTTCAAAGGTTAATTTAGCTTAATTAACATAATTTTTTTAATTTATGAAAAAACTAACAATGGTTAACTTGATTTCGACATATACATATACCAGTTCCATTCCCAAGTTTTTTATCATCAGACATTGCTTGGCTCCAGACAGGATTCTTTTCGTCTCGAGCATCCCATCGGAATACTTGAATAACTGGTTTTTCATCAAAAACATCTTTAGAAAAAAAATGCCCAACTTTATTTTCAAAAGAACCAACTACAGGTTTGTCTAATGTTCCCGTAGTAGAATCTGACCAGTATATGCTCCACAATTTTGTTATCGGATTAAATAATCTTACTGTCATACCTTCAAAAGGCTCTCCATCAAAAGTGGCTAGAAAATTATCAATGTTTCCAATTCCATTTAAAATCTTGTACATCTCCTGTGTTGAAGGAAATTCAATCCACTCATCGCAATTCGTCAATCTGGATTTTAATTTTCTGTTTCGAATAATAGATTTTCCTTGAAAAAAATCAAAATCGTTTTTTGATGAAGATTCAGATGCCGTAATTAAAAGCTCTCCATTTTCATCAAATTCTATTTTAGGAATTTCTAAGGATTGATTTTCCATGATTAATATTCATTAGTTTAAGTTCTATACTCTCTAGTAACCTTATCAACTCCATCAATTTTCTTGATGGCGCTAATCATTTTTTTCAAAATCGTATTGTTTTTAACAATTACGGCAACTTGTCCGTGGAAAATTCCAGCATCGGTACTAAGCGAAATACTTTGAATATTTACGCTCATATTGTTCGAAATTACTTTTGTCAATTGGTTGGTAAGTCCTAAAACATCCATTCCTGTAATATTGATAATGGCTTTGAATTCCTCTTGCGAAGAATCAATCCACTTGGCACTCATAATTCTGTAAGCGTAATTCGACTGCATTCCAATCGCATTCGGACAGTCTTTTTTATGCACTTTTATTCCCTCGTTAATGGTAACAAAACCAAAAACATCATCACCAGGAATTGGATTACAGCATTGCGAAAGTTTATAGTCTAATTTATCATGTTCGGTTCCAAAAACCAGCATGTCATAGTTACTGCTAATGACTGGTTTGTGAATATCCTCATCTGCGGTATCTTTTGTTCGTTTAATTTTATTTTTAAAGAAATTGATAAACGAATTGCTTTTCTGCGCCGCAAAATCTTTTAATTGCTGATTTTCGATTGCGCCAATTCCAACTCTATAAAATAAATCTAAACTTGTTTTTAGTTTAAAGAAGTTAACTAACTCGTTTGTTACCTGTTCGTTAAATGTAACTTTTAGATGTTTTAGTTTTCTAACAAGTAATTCTTTTCCTTCTTCTGCAATCTTTTTAGTGTTCTCGTTAAGAACGTTTTTAATTTTATTTTTAGCTCTTGAAGTCGTTACATATTCTAGCCAGTTTACGGTTGGTTTTTGGTTTGGAGAAGTAATTACTTCAACCTGGTCACCACTTTTTAATTCGTAGTTTAATGGAACTAGTCGTCCGTTTACACGAGTTCCGCGAGTTTTAATTCCGATTTCAGAGTGAATGCTGAAAGCAAAATCAAGAGAAGTCGCGCCTTTTGGCAACGATTTGATTTCTCCTTTTGGAGTAAAGATGAAGATTTCTTTTGAATATAAATTCATTTTAAAATCTTCCACAAAATCTACTGCATTAGTTTCCGGATTTTCTAAAGCTTCACGAAGTAAATTTAACCACACGTCCAGACCGCTTTCTTCTGTTGCGCCGTTTTTATATTTGTAATGTGCTGCGTAACCTTTTTCGGCGATTTCGTCCATACGTTCGCTTCGAACTTGAACTTCAACCCAGCGTCCTTTTGGCCCCATTACAGTAATGTGAAGCGCTTCATAACCAGTTGATTTTGGCGATGAAATCCAGTCGCGCAAACGGCTAGGGCTAGGGCGATAATGATCTGTTACGATAGAATATATTTTCCAGGCAATGAATTTTTCTTCATGCGGATCGGCTTTGTATACAATTCTAAGGGCGAATTTGTCATAAACTTCGTCAAAAGTTACGTTTTGCGCACGCATTTTTCGACGAATAGAATAAATAGATTTTGGTCTTCCTTTGATGATATAGTCTACACCTTCGCTATCTAAAGATTTCTTTAAAACATCTGAAATATCTTTGATATAAGCATCTTGTTCTTCTTTTGTTTCACGAATTTTGCTTACAATGTCATTGTAAACTGCCGGTTCTGTGTATTTTAATCCTAAATCTTCGAGTTTGGTTTTAATGTTGTAAAGTCCCAAACGGTGGGCTAGAGGAGCATAAATATATAGAGTTTCAGAAGCAATTTTGGTTTGTTTGTATTCCGCCATCGAATCCATGGTTTGCATATTATGCAAACGATCGGCCAATTTGATCAAAATTACACGAACATCATCGTTTAAGGTCAGAATCATTTTTCTGAAATTCTCAGCCTGCATTGAAGCATTCAAATCTTTTTGGACTAATGAAATCTTTGTTAAACCTTCAACAAGCTGTGCTACTTTCGGATTAAATAGGCGTTCTATTTCATCAACAGTTACAGGAGTGTCTTCAACAACATCGTGCAATAAGGCCGCGGCGATAGAGGTCGCTCCCAGACCAATTTCTGAGGCAACAATTTTTGCAACTGCAATAGGATGAAAGATATACGCTTCGCCCGATTTACGTCTCTGTTCTTTGTGGGCATCAACGGCAACATCAAAAGCTTTTCGAATTAATTTTTTGTCTGTTGGGCTTAAAGTTTGGTAACTTATTCGGAGTAATTCTTTGTATTCCTGCGCAATAGCTTTGTTTTCTTTTTCAATATCTATTTCTGTCATAACGGCATAGTTCAAGTACTAAAAATAAGAATTAGTTTGAACATACGCAAGGCTTTGCAAATTGTAGATTTTAGAGTGACGATTTTAGGTAAAATTCCAAATTTTTTAAATCCCAAATTCCAAAAAAGAGCGAAGCGACTTTTAGAAAATCTAAAATCTAAAATCTAAAATCTAAAATCTAAAATCTAAAATCTAAAATCTAAAATCAAAACCCTCTTTGTCTTTTAGCTTCGAAAATTAAGATTGCAGCTGCGACAGAAACATTCATGCTGTCGATTTCTCCTTGCATTGGGATAATAATGTTTTGAGTTGCTTCGTCACGCCATTGCTGAGTTAAACCAGTTGCTTCTGTACCAACGACCAAAGCGGTTGGTGTAGTGTAGTTTTGAGTATGATAAGAAGTCGAATTTTGTAAAGTTGCGCTGTAGAAATTAATCTTTTTTTCTTTCAAAAAAGCAATAATTTCCTCAGATGTTCCTGTTGCGATTTGGTTGGTAAAAAGACATCCAACGCTCGAACGTACAATATTCGGATTGTATAAATCGCTTTTCGGATTGGCGATTAAAACAGCGTCTAAATTGGCTGCATCTGCAGTTCGTAAAACGGCACCAATATTTCCTGGTTTTTCTAAAGATTCTACCACTAAAATCAATGGATTATCTGATAATTTTAAATCTGATAATTTTAATGATTTGGTTCTCGCAACAGCTAAAATTCCTTCTGTAGTATCACGATACGCCAATTTTTGGTAAACCTCTTTATTGATTTCTATAATTTGAAAAGAATTTTGAATTAGTTTATTGATTTCCGATTCAGAAACTAATTCTGGTAAAAACAAAACCGTTTCGATTTCGTAACCGCCTTTTATGGCTAATGAAATTTCGCGTTGCCCTTCAATTAAAAATGTTCCGGTTTGTTTTCTGGCTTTGGATTTTTCTTGAAGTAAAACCAAAGATTTGATAAACGGATTTTGAATTGAAGTGATTTGTTTCATTTTTTTAAGGCTCAAAGTTGCAGAGGGGCAAAGGTACAGAGTTTTTTTCTTCCTGCAAGGTTTTTAAAACCTTGTAGGTATAGCAATAAAGTTTCTTTCGTGGCAGAAAAAAATTATTTCTCAAAAACTTCTTTTACTTCTTCATCAACAGGATGATCTGTTTTGAAAGTATAACCTAGAAGTTTTGCGATGGTTTGAGCAAATTGTTTTTGATAAAGTTGAGAATTTGTCTTGATTTCGCCTTTTGGAGCAATTTCGGGTCCCATTGCGGCAAACCAAATTTCTGAAGCACCTGGAACATCAGAACCGTGATCTGTCCATTGCGCTTTTACTTTGTCACCGCGTCCGTGATCGACTGTTATGAAAAGAGTTGTTTTGTTTTTGTATTGCGGATCATTTTGAACAAAATTCCAGATTTCCTGAATCCATTTATCGACTTGATTGGCAGCATCCAGATACGAACTATATTGTGCGTGATGTGCCCATTCATCGGTTTCGCCGTATGCAATATAAAGTACTTTTGGTTTTTTAGTTTTCAATTCATCTAAAGCTTGATAATGCGTAAAGACATCTAGGCATTCATCCATGTGAAATGGTTTATATGAATTGTCACGCATTTCATTTAACAAATGCTGAGCTGCTGTTGGTTTGTTTCCGCCCACTTTGTCAAAGGCTGAAATTACCGGAAATCCGCTTCTTTCTTCATTTAAAATTCGGTCAAAAGCATCCCACGCGCCAAAAGCGGCAACTTTTCCTTTCAGTTTAGACTGCTGATTTAAAAATTCCAAAACATTCACATTAGGATTGGCTTTATAGCTGTTTGAATTGACTTTTAAATCTACATTACCAGTCATAATTTCGCTATAACCAGGATAACTAAACCAGTACGGATTGGCTACATCAACTTTATTTCCTAAATCTCTATTTCCATAAATCTGACCTTTCGAAGCGATTTCAGACCAGAAAAAAGGCATTAGCTTTTTACGAGCTTCTTTGACGTCAGCATCACTATATTTTTTATAAATGTAAGCGCTGTCCCCTTGATTGAATTTTTTGTTATTGGCAATCGCAGGATCAATTCCTTTAAAAACTTCCTGCCACCTAAAACCATCTGTAGTGATAATAATGATGTTTTCTGTTTTTTGGGCTTGCAACACAATACTGATGAAAACGAATACTGCTACAATTATCTTTTTCATAGTTTAATTTTTTAAAGATTAGAAGTTTTTACAATATTTATAGAAAAAGAGCCAGATTTAGTGGTAAAATATAAAAACCAAATATTTTTTAATCCTCTTAATTGAGTAGGAGGGAATTCGTTAAGATTAATTTGATGCTCTAAATCTTCAAGTGTTTTTTTGCCTAAATATTTTATTTCTTTTTTTTCATCATTTATCTTTTCTACCCATTTTTTCATTGATTCTTCAACATTTGTGGCACTGACCTGAGTGCAGTAGGTTCCTTCTCTGAATTGAACAATATATGTAAAAATATAAATTTCGGATTTATTCATAAAAATTCAATTTTTAATTCAAGAATCATTTTACATTTCACAAAAAACATTTCACACTTTTATAAAATTCCTCTCGACTTAATCTCTAAATACTTATTTATTGCGTCAAGCGTAAGATTTTCTGGCTGTGTCAATACCGAATGGATTCCGTATTTCTTCAATTCATTTACGATCAGTCGTTTTTCGAACATGAATTTTTCCGCGATAACTTTGTCGTAAACTTCCTGAATTGTTGCTGTCTTTTTATTGATGATGGAATTCAATTCTGTATTTTGAAAGAAAACCACAACCAGTAAATGGCTTTTAGCAATTCCTTTTAAATAAGGCAATTGACGATTTAAACCATCCATTGTTTCAAAGTTGGTATACAGAATAATTAAACTTCTCTGATTGATGTTTTTTTTAATGTCTACATACAATCGGCTGTAATCGCTTTCAAAGAAATCCGTTTTTACATTGTATAGCGTTTCAAGAATTTTCTGCATTTGCGAGCCTCTTCTTTCAGCAAAAACTCGATTTTCTACTTTTTTAGAAAAAGAAAAAAGACCTGCTTTATCTTGTTTTTTCAGAATCACATTCGATAAAACCAAGGAAGAATTAATTGCGTAATCCAATAAACTTAATCCGTCAAAAGGCATTTGCATGACGCGGCCTTTATCGATTGCCATATAAACCGATTGCGATTTTTCATCTTGAAACTGATTGACCATCAGCGAATTTCTTTTTGCAGTCGCTTTCCAGTTCAGGGTTCTTAAATCGTCGCCTTGAACATATTCTTTAATCTGCTCAAACTCCATTGTGTGGCCAATTCGGCGTATTTTTTTGATTCCGTATTGAAATAAATTGTTTGAAAAAGCAATCAGATCGTATTTTCTTAATTGAATATAAGAAGGATAGGTCGGAACCATTTGATTATTATCAAAAGAAAATCTTCTAGAAATAAGTCTTAAAGGCGAAGAAACGTAAATGTTTAAAGAACCGAAATGGTATTCTCCGCGTTCTGTTGGACGAAGATCGTAACCAATTTCTTTTTGTGTGGCCGCTTTTATTGTTTTTTTTATTTTGAAGTCGCGAATCTGAAATTGAAACGGAATTTCATCAATAATCTTCACCGAAATAGGAAAAGTATAATGATTTTTAAGATTTATTGTAATTGGATTTAAATCTCCGTTTGATAATTTTTCGGGTGTAATTCTTTCTGCTTCAAGTCCTGTTCGGGATAAATATAAAAGTAAAATATCAAGCCCTAAAAAAGTAACCAAACCTAAAACCAACAACCAAACTGCATTGTACATATTTGGAAAAATAAAGGCACAGATAAACAATCCTATAATGCCTATTAGCACATAGAAAAAGAAATTATTTAGATATAGGCTTTTTATGAATTTCATCTTTTTGTTGTTTCAGGTTTCAAGTTTCAAGTTTCGCTTTGTCAGGCTGAGCGAAGTCGAAGCCTTGTGCGCCCTTTGACTTTGCTCAGGGAGACGAATAATTAATAATTGACAATTGATAATTATCTCGGAATTTCTACTGTTTCGATAATCTGTTTAATGATTTCAGAGCTTGTAATTCCTTCCATTTCACGTTCTGGCGCAACAATTACACGGTGTTGTAAAACTGGAATTGCCGCTTCTTTAATGTCTTCAGGCGTAACAAAATCGCGTCCGCGGATTGCAGCAAAACCTTTTGAGGCATTCAAAATAGCAATTGAAGCACGAGGCGACGCTCCTAAATATAAAAAGGCATTTTCGCGCGTATTTACTACAATTCGGGCAATGTATTCCAGTAAATTTTGTTCTACTCTAATTTGTTTTACCAAAGCTTGATATCCTTTGATTTCCTCTCCAGAAAGAATTGTTTTGATGGCATCTAGTTTTCCGTGATCTTGTAAAGAATGTTCTCTTTGGATAATTAAAATCTCCTCATTCAATTTTGGATAATCAATCGTAATTTTAAAAAGAAAACGGTCCAATTGCGCTTCAGGCAAACGATATGTTCCTTCTTGTTCTACTGGATTCTGAGTTGCAATTACCAAAAACGGAGCTTCTAATTGATAAGCAGATCCGTCAATTGTAATTTGGCGTTCTTCCATAACTTCAAAAAGTGCAGCCTGTGTTTTTGCAGGAGCACGATTGATCTCGTCAATTAAAATCAAATTAGAAAAAATTGGCCCTTTTTTGAATTCAAATTCTGAGTTTTTCAGATTAAAAATTGATGTTCCTAAAATATCAGAAGGCATTAAATCGGGAGTAAACTGGATTCTACTGAAACCAATATTTAAAGTTTTAGCCAATAATTTTGCCGTAATTGTTTTGGCAACTCCAGGGACACCTTCTAAAAGAACGTGACCGTTTGATAAAATAGCTACCAAAAGCTGATCAACCATTTTGTGCTGACCAACAATTACAGTTTCTATTTCTTTCTTAATCGTGTTTACGTGTTCTAAAAGAGGCGCTAAGTTAATTCTCGTTTCAAAATTCACATTTTCGTTTGTGATTTCGCCTGATGTTGTATTGATGTCGTCCATAATTTGGTCTGTTTTTATTTTTTTTAACCACTGATTTAAGGGATTAAAAAGGATTTTTTTAGTTAATCGATGTTCCTCTTTTTATCCCGATAGCTATCGGGAGTGGCAAATATTTAGTTAATGTAAAATCTTTTCTATCGCTTTATTTAATCTAAGAAGGTCTTCTTCCAGACTTCCGTGATAACTATTTCGGTGATCATTAATTAATTGCACCAAGTCTCGAATGTCTTTTTCGTCTTTTCCTGTTTTATAATGTAATTTGGTTATAAAATCGTCATCGAGTTTGGTTGTATCCAGCAAATAATCGGTTCTTATTTTTTCTAAAAAGTAAATAATCTTTTTATCAATAATATTGGTGTGATCACCTTCCTGATAATATAAATTTCCAACTGTTTTGGTAAAGTCAACGGTTAAATTCTGTAACGGTTTTATAATAGGAACAATGCGCTGTTTTCGTTTTGCATTGAAAATCATAAAAATAAGAATTCCGATTAAACCTAAATACCAAGCCGATTTTAAAGCGGGCTGACTCCAGATATATCGCAACGGAGAACTTGAAATTCGTTGGTCGTTAAAGCTTTTATTGTACCAAAAAATATTTCCTTTCGGAATATAAGAGACTAGATTTTCGGTGTACTGATAATAATTTTTTTTCAGCAGATTATAATTGGTAAAAGCTACTGGTTGCGTGTGCAGATAGAGATAACCATTTTTATAAGGCACTTCAATAAAATTGACTTGTCTTTTGTTTCTAGTACTGTTTTGATAGCCTAAAACTTTGGTGTTTAAAGTGTCTATTTTTGAAAAATAATCACTTAACCCTGTATTAAGAGTATATTTTTTAGAATTTACTTTTTTATTTGCCATCCAAACAGAAACGCTGTCAACGGGCATAAAATCGGTTTTTAATTCGATTTTTAAAGAATCCAGCAATACTTTAGGAAATACTTTCATGCTTAGAAAAGCATTATTTCCGTGAGAAACAAAATATAAAATTTCTTTCATTGACTGCTCGTCAATATTATTAGCTTCAGAAATGTTAACAAACGTTCCTTTTATTTTATACGTTTCTACATTCTCTCTTGCATCATACTGAGAATCTAGGTATTCGTAAGGAGTTTGTGTCGAAATTCGTTCTACTTTCTGTTTAAAAAGGCCGTCTGCTTCATGATCAAAAATGTATAAACCAAATGGAATTTTATCATCAACAGAGTATGTAGGCGTCCAATCAATAGGTTTTGGCTGTCCTTTGTCTACTAATAATGTTATTCCGAAAATTAAAACCAGAATAGCAATGTATATTTTAACTTTATTATCCATTGCCAAAGGTTTTTAATGCTTTTTTAAATCTGTTTTCAGTTTTTCTGAATATGGCGTCGTCAATTTCAAATTCGCCGTACCAAATATAATTGTACAAATAAGAAAGATAGGTAAACTCTTCCTTGTGAGCAGGGTTGTGCAATTCGTACAAATAATCAGAATTGGTTTTTTCGATATCCCATTCGATATAATTATTCTGCGCCATTACTTTTAAAAGCCATAAATAATAATATCGAATTGCGATTCTTCTTTCGCCCGCCTCGATGCTTTCTTTAATAAGTTTTTCGAAATCTAAAAGATGAATGTTTTTCTCGGCATCAGAATAAAATAAGGTTTTTTTGTTGGCATTTTTTCCAAAAATCCATCTTCCTTCTTGTTTAGTTAAGGCTCTTGCTATAAAATAAATCAAAATAATTACCACCAAAACAGCAATTATTCTAAACAAAATAGCGACAAAATTCAGCGATGTTTTTACGCTGCTGAAATTAAATAAATTAAAAATTAGTCTTGCTAGCCAATGCTTAAAGTGATCCCACCAGTTTTTTTCGGGCGCTTTGTATTCGTAAATAAATTCTTTGTCGGTATATTTTTTCTTGAAATTCTTTTCAAAATGTTTGGTTTCTACAGTGCCAGAATCTACTTGAATGTCTTTTTCGATATATTTAATTGCAGTAATTTTTGGAGGATCTTCAGTAATAGGAATAGAATCCTGAGCCTGAGAAATACCACAGCACAAAAGAAAAGATAAAATAAATAATAATCTTGTCATTACTTGGTCTTAAAGTTTTTCGGCGGTTAAAGAATGAATTTTTTTGTGTACAATGAAAGGGTATATCAAGTAATAAAATGAAATTATTGCAAGCGTAAACAAGATAATAAAACTGCTTAGCCAATTGGGCATATCGATAGAATATCTTGTAATAAAACCTTCTAAAAATCCTGCACTTATCGTAAATGGAAAAGTGCTTAAGAATATTTTGAAACTATTTTTGAAACCAATTTTAAAAGAATTCATTCTCGAAAAAGTTTTAGGGAAAAGGATAGAAGCTCCTAAAATAAATCCAGCGGTTGTTTCAATTACAATTGCGAAAATTTCCATAGAACCATGAATCCAAATTCCTCGAACGCTTTTCCAGAAAACGCCCTGTTCGTAGAAAAAGTATTGAAAAGAACCCAACATGATACAGTTTTGAAGAAAAACATTGAAAGTTCCGATTCCGGCAAAAATACCATAGAAATAACATTTGGCGCCTACAAATAGGTTGTTTACAGTAATGCCAATAAAACTTCCCCAATTACTGCCCGAACCATATACGGCCATCGGATTGCCTTTTTTGATGTTTTCTAAAGTCATATTGACGTAATCATCGCCTAAAATCAGACGTACAAAATCACGATCGTAGCGAGCAGAAAGAACTCCGATTGAAACGGTAACAAAAAACAAGACAAAAGCATATACCAAATACCTTCTGTATTCGTAGACCAATAAAGGAACTTCGATTTTAAAGAAATCTATAACTCGATTCTGGTCTGTGCGTTTGGTTTTATAAATCTTTTGATAAATCTGAGAAGCGAGATGATTTAAATATACAACCGTTTTACTTTTAGGATAATACGTTTGCGCATACGATAAATCATTCATCATTTGAATGTACAAATTAGCTAATTCATCAGGATTTTTTTTAGCTTTACCAAAAATTGCCAGCTCAAACTCGAGCCATTTTTCTCTGTTTTGTTTTATAAAGGCGATTTCTCTCATTGTAGGCTAAAATATGAAATATGTCAGAATTATCTATTAATACGACACAAAATGTCAAAATAAATTTTATTGCCGCTTCTGTTGGTGAAAGACTAGGAGCTTTTTTTATTGATTTGTTTATTATAATCTGTTATATCACAGCGCTTTCAATAATACTTTTCGATTGGTTGCAACTAGATAGATTGATGGTTAACTTGGATGGTTGGTCGCGAGGTGCGATTTTTTTACTGCTCTATTCGCCAGTTATAGTGTACTCGCTGGTTTTAGAAAGTGTTTTTGAAGGACAATCATTGGGTAAAAAATTATTGAAGATTAAAGTCGTTAAAATTGACGGTTATCAAGCGGGTTTTGGAGATTATTTAATTCGATGGTTTTTTAGAGTAATAGACTTTTTTACTTTTTTCGGACTTCCCGGACTTATTTCGGTTATTACGAGTCAGAAATCGCAACGATTGGGAGATATGGCGGCAGGAACAGCAGTAATTACTTTAAAGAATAGAATTAATATTAGCCACACTATTTTAGAGGAAATTGGCGAAGCCTATGTGCCAACTTATCCTTTGGTTATCAAGCTTTCAGACAATGATATGAGAATTATTAAAGAAACCTATCAAAAGGCAGCAGCTAAAAATGATCACGAAGTTCTTTACAAATTAGTAGCAAAAATTGAAAGTGTAACAGGCATTAAAAATCAATCTGGAAACAACATCGATTTTATTCGAATAATTTTAAAAGATTATAATTTTTATACCCAAAACATGTAATTTTTTCTTTGAATAATTATTTGATTTTTCTAATTTTTGCTGATTATTTTTTAATTTTTCTTCGTAAATTTATATATAGATAATTAATTCATAAATTTCTAAACAAATGAAAATTACAAAGCCTTTTCTCGTATTATTAGTACTGTTATCTGCTTGCGTAAGTTTTGCTCAAAGCGGAAAAAAATTAGATAAAATTATAAAAAAAGATTATCAGATTATTGAATGTACGGTTTTAAAAATGTCTGATAAAACAGTAGAATATTCACTTCCAGGCGAAACCGTTCAAATCTCGCTAGACGTTTCTCAGATTGCGAAAATCGATTTTGCAAGCGGAAGATCTCAAACTTTTGACATTTCTCCAAACACAACAAACAGTGCTCAAAGCACATCATCACAACCCATAGTAAGTGCAGAGAAACAGCACAATACAATTGCTGTATTGCCAATTCCTTATGTAAATGCAGATAATCAGCAAGGTTCTGAGGATATGGCAAAATTTGCTCAAAACGATTTGTATAACAAGTTATTGGATAAATCAGCTAATATTTTTCCGTTGACGGTTCAGGATTTAAGAACCACAAATAGTTTATTGCACAAAGCTGGAATTGATCATAATAATATTGACGAAACGCCAATAGAAGATCTGGAAAAAATATTAGGAGTAGATAATATTGTTGCTGCAAAAGTTTCATACACAATAGGAACTGGTACTACAGCTACGACTTATGATAGTGGAAATGCTAAAGTGAGCAACAACAATAAAAAAGTGACTACCAGCGATATTTCGACTACAACAGCAAACAATCAAACCTATTATTACTATACGGTTTATTTTGATATGTACAGAAACACAGATAAAATCTATTCTCAAACCCGTAAACCTTTGTTAGCATTAAAAGATGGATGGATGGATTCTATTTCGTATTTATTAAAAAGAAGTCCGATTTATGTAAAAAAATGATAAGTATTTCTATGAGTTGGATTGGCTAAGATCGTTCTTTACAACTATGTAGCTTTGATACTTTGCTTTTTTGTAGCTTAGAAAAAAGGACAGGTTTTTTTCTGAGTCAGATTTACTAAGATTATTCCTTACAACTTTGTAACTTTGACGCTTTGCATCTTTGTAACTCAGAAAAAATGTTTCACTTACTTGATATTATTGGGACAATGGCGTTTGCTATGTCTGGTGCCTTAACAGCAATGCATAAAAAACTAGATCCGTTTGGTGTTTTTATCATTGCATTTGTCACTGCAGTTGGCGGCGGAACGCTTCGCGATGTCTTAAT
Organism: Flavobacterium sp. ACN2; assembly: GCF_002303885.1. Classification (GTDB taxonomy): domain Bacteria; phylum Bacteroidota; class Bacteroidia; order Flavobacteriales; family Flavobacteriaceae; genus Flavobacterium. The sequence goes on from NZ_MRCM01000020.1 coordinate 99,740, forward strand.
TGGAAGAACTCCCGTTGGATGGATGCGTGACATGCAATACGTGTATGTGATTATCTTAGGATTTTTTCTAGCCATTATTTTCAGAAAAAGATTTGATAAACTTCGAACCTCATTGTTTCTCTTTGATACCATTGGGCTTGGAGTTTTTACTTTAATAGGTCTAGAAAGAGGACTTATAACGGGACTTCATCCAGCAATTTGTATCGCGTTAGGAACAATGACTGCCTGTTTTGGCGGTGTAATTCGTGATATTTTATGTAACGAAATTCCAAATGTTTTTCGAGAAGAAATCTATGCAACCATCTGTATTTTGGGTGGAATTGTTTTTTTTGGATTGCGAAAATTAAATTTAAATGACGATATCTTATATTTAGTTACTTCTCTGGTGATTATTGTGATTCGATTAATGGCAGTTAAATACAAATGGCATTTAAAAGCATTTGATCACATGTAATTCAGTATGGAGAAATTTATCATTAAAAAATACGATCAGAAAGATTATTCGGTTTGGAACGATTTTGTCGCTCAGGCTAAAAATGCAACTTTTTTGTTTCATCGCGATTTTATGGAATACCACAAAGATCGCTTTGAAGATTTTTCGCTTTTGGTTTTTGAAGATAAAAAGTTACTTGCTATTCTTCCTGCCAATAAAAAAGAAAATGCTGTTTATTCGCACCAAGGACTTACTTACGGCGGATTGGTTTATTTGTCAAAACTAAAAGCAGAAAAGGTAGAATCGATTTTAGATGAAATTTTGCTTTTTTTGAAAGAAAATAAGGTTGATAGTTTTTATTATAAGCCTGTTCCAGATTTTTATTTTTCTGAAGGAAACAAAGAAATTGATTTTTTTTTATTGAAAAGAGGAGCCGTTCTAGAACGAAAAGAAATGAATCTGGCCATTAATCTGACGGTTCCGCTAAAAATTTCTAAAAGCAAAATGAAGCATTTTAGAAGAATTGAAAATCTAGATTTAGATATTTTTGAAGAAGAGAATTTCGATCCGTTTTGGGAAAAAATTCTAGAACCGAGATTAACAGAAAAATTTAACGCAAAACCAGTGCATTCAAAAGAAGAAATCTCGCTTTTAAAATCTAAATTTCCGAAAAATATCAGGCAATATTCTGCTTACAGGAATGACGAGATAATTGCCGGAATAACTATTTTTGAAACCAAAAATGTTGTAAAATCGCAATATGGTGCGACTTCAAAAACTGGAGAAGAATTTAGAGCACTAGATTTTTTATTCATTAATCTGATTCATAAATACAAAAGAAAAGGAAAGCATTTTTTTGATATGGGAATTGTAGACGACGAAAATGAATCAGGTTATAATTCTGGGCTTTTAAAACAGAAAGAAGAATTAGGCTGTACAGTTTACAATCAGGATTTTTATAAAATAGCAATAAAGTGATACCATTTTTAGACCTAAAAAAAATAAACGAACCGTATGAAACTGCCTTTCAGGAAAAACTGAAATTGGTTTTAGAAAACGGCTGGTATATTTTAGGAAAAGAAGTGGAAGCATTTGAAAAAGCTTTTGCCGAAAATTGCCAGTCAAAATATTGTATCGGAGTGGGAAATGGTTTTGACGCTTTAGTTCTTGTTTTTAAGGGGTATATCGAACTCGGAAAACTTAAAAAAGGAGATGAGGTTATAGTTCCTGCAAATACTTACATTGCCAGTATCTTGGCCATTCTACAAGCCGATTTAGTTCCTGTTTTGGTCGAGCCAAGATTAGAAACGTACAATATAAATCCAGATTTAATTCACGAGAAAATAACTCCAAAAACCAAAGCTATTTTAGCTGTTCATTTATACGGACAAATAGCCGAAATGGAGAAAATAAATGAAATTGCAGCAAAACATAATTTAATTGTCGTTGAAGATGCAGCACAATCTCACGGAGCTGAAAAACTAAAATCTAAAAGCAACAATATAAAATCAGCAATTGCTTATAGTTTTTATCCAGGAAAAAATTTAGGATGTTTGGGCGATGGCGGAGCGATTACTACAAATGATTCGGATTTGGCAAAAGTGCTTTTTTCGCTTCGAAATTATGGTTCAGAGAAAAAATATTATAACGAATACATTGGTTTGAATTCGCGATTAGATGAATTACAGGCGGGTTTTTTAAATCTAAAATTACCCCATTTGGATTCAGATAATGAGAAAAGAAGAACAGTTGCAAAACGATATTTATCCGAAATTAAGAACAAAAAAATAGCGTTGCCGTTTTGGGATTTTTCAAATAATCATGTTTTTCATTTGTTTGTTATTCGAACAGAAAATAGAAAGGACTTACAAGAATATTTAACTCAAAATAATATTCAAACGGTTATTCATTATCCAATTCCGCCACATCAGCAAAAAGTTTTTCCAGAATGGAATAATCTGTCATTTCCAATTACAGAGAAAATTCATAATGAAGTTCTGAGTCTGCCAATGAGTCCAGTTTTAACCGAAGTTGAGGTTGATTTTATTATAGAAATTCTAAATCAATATTAATTTGAATTTCTATAGAAAAATAATTAAAACCAATTTGTTTAAGATTACGTCTTTAAACAGCTTGAGCGTTGCTTTAAAAATTGGAATCGGATTAATTACTTCGAAAATATTAGCCATTTTCGTTGGTCCAAGCGGAATGGCTTTGGTTGGAAATCTTCGTAATTTTTTAACTTCATTAGAAAATATTTCTACTTTAGGTTTTCAAAACGGAATCGTAAAATATGCGTCTGAAGATGAGAAATCTAAAAGCGAACTTCAAAAAATAGTTTCTACGGTTTTTATCAGTTTATTATTTGTTGCGCTTCTGTTAAGCGGAATTTTATTTTTTACAGCTTCTTATTGGAACCAGAGTATTTTTGGAAATAACACCGAATATTGGGCTGTTTTTAAAGTCTTAGCATTGGTTTTGCCAACTTACGGATTTTCCATTTTTTTTATAGCTGTAATTAATGGTTTGGGTAAATTTAAAAAAGTAATTTGGATTAATATTATCGGAAATATCATTGGTTTGTTGACTTCGGTTTTTCTGATTATGCAGTTTAAAACCATTGGAGCTTTGATGTCGATTGTAATTGCACCAGCGTTATTGTTTTTGGTTACCTTTTATATGATTCAGAAGGAAATTCAGTTTTTTCAAATGATAAAATTCAGTTTTTTCGATATTAAAATTTTAAAAAACCTTTCTTCTTATTCTTTAATGGCGCTTGTTTCTTCTGTTTTTGGGCCTTTTGTATTTCTTGCAATTCGAAATCATATTATTCATAATTTAGGAATCGAACAAGCAGGATATTGGGAATCAATGACTAGAATTTCGACCTATTATTTAATGTTTGTTAGTACGATTTTGAGTGTTTATTTTCTTCCAAAATTATCTAAAGCATCTTCAAATGAGGAAACCAAAAGCATTTTTTGGCAGTATTACAAATTCATTCTTCCTGTTTTTGTTTTAGTTTTAGTTGTGCTTTACTTAGCGAGGTTTTTTGTAGTAAAACTTCTTTTTTCAGAAGAATTTTTGCCCGTAGTCAATTTGTTTTTTTGGCAGCTTTTAGGCGATGTTTTCAAAGTTTGTGCTCTGATTTTGGGTTTTCAGTTTTTTGCTAAAAAGATGACCTCGGCCTTTATCATTACCGAATTATTTTCGTTTTCGGTTTTATATTTTGTCTGTTTGTATTTTATAAAAATCTTTCAAATTGAAGGTGTTGTAATCGCTTATGCTTTTGATAATTTGGTTTATCTACTGGTTTTGGTGGTTTATTTTAGAAAAATTCTATTCTAATTTTCATTCCACTTCAAAATATACTTTTCTGCAATTTTTTTGTAATGATGATGCTTTTCTATAAAAGCTCTCGCACGTTTTCCAATCGCAATAATTTTATCTGGATTTTCAATTAAAAAAGACAATTCTTTGACTAGATAATCGACGTCTGGAATGGCGTTTATGCATACTTTTTCCGAGAGATTATATCTCTCAGTAAATTCTTTTTCAGCGCCTGTAAAAACCACTTTTCCTTTTGCCATTGCCTCTAGGGCATTATAGCCCTGATCGTAGGCATAAATTTGATCCAGTAAAATATGGCAGCTATTGTATAAATTAATATACTGAGCATAAGGAACACTGCGAACCGTTACTACTTCAACTTTTGAAGCATATTTTTGCTCGATTATTTCTAATGCTTTTTCAAAATAATCATTTCCTTTTTTTAGATAATTCTCATTATTGATTCCGTGAAAAATGACAATTTTATCAGTGATGTTTAATGGCTGAAATAAAAGCTTTTCAATATTAATTGGATTCGGAATCATTCCTAAATATTTTTCATTTCCTTGTAATGGAATATGGTAATCTAAATCTGTAGCGATAATTCCGTTTATGTTTTTATAAATAAACTGATGCAGTTCTAAAAATGCTTTTTCGCGGAATTTTAAAATATTTCCAAAAGATTTTTTATCAATTTTATGGTTAAGATATAACGGAATTATAGATTTAAAGTCAGGATTTTCAAAACAATATTTCACATTCAAATAATCATAACCTGTGCTTAAAAGGAAAAATTTTTGGTTGTTTTTTAGAAAACTTGAAATGATTTTTTTTTCAAAATAAGAAGTGCAATAAAAGCTGTTTTCGTTAATCAATTGTACAACATCAAAACCAGAACATTGTTTTTTGAATTTTAAAAATTGCCTAAAAGTCAAGTATGAACTAATATCAAATCCAGAAATTTTATAAACCGCAATTTTTATTTTTTTCAGAAAGCCAGAATCCCATTTTTTTTGGATAGTAAAATCAACAGGAAAATTTTTAAAACCGTCATTGTGACCAATAATAAAAACTTCATGCCCTAAAGCCTTTAAACCATCTTTTAAAGAATTGTGCAAATGGCTGTATTCGCCTACTAGTAAAACTTTCATTTATATGTATATTTGACAAATATATTTACTTTTTCGATTAAAAAACATGAATAAAAAGAAAGTTGCTATTGTTTCGATTTCCTTAGGAAAAGGAGGCGCAGAACGTTTTGCAGCTTTGCTTACTTTTATGTTAGAAAGTTCTGGTTTTGAAGTTTATTCTATTATTGTTAATGACGACGTAGATTACGATTATACAGGAAACCTATTCAATTTAGAAAAAGAAAGTGCTGGCTCGTTTTCTGTTTTTAAAAAATTAAAAAAAGGAAGATTATTGAGAGGCTATTTGATTGAAAATAACATTGATATTGTTATTGACAGCAGGCCAAAAAATGTCTTCTTACGCGAATTAATTACCAAATTTATTTACCGAAATTCGAAAGTCTATTACATCGTTCACAGCTTTAATTTTAAGGATTATTTTCCTTCTTCAAAATTTTGGTCTAGAATACTTTATAAGGATGTAAAAAATTTGGTTTGCGTTTCAAAAGCGATCGAAGAAAAAGTAAGGAAGTGGTATGATTTTAAAAATACACTTACGATTTATAATCCTTTTTTTATTGCCGAAGAAGAATTGAAAAAAACAGTTTTAGAACCTCAAAAAGTAATCTTGTTTTTTGGACGATTTGAAGAGAAAGTGAAAAATTTCACATTGATGCTAGAGGCTTTTTTACAATCAAAAATATATGAAAAAGAATATCATTTGCATTTGATGGGATCTGGAGATGACGAAGATTTTATTTGGCAGAAAATTAAAGATTTGAATTTAAATGATTATGTGAAAATTCTTCCCTTTAAACAAAATCCCTTTAATGAGGTTCGAGAAGCAAAGTTTACGATTTTGACAAGTAATTATGAAGGTTTTCCGTTGTCGATTATAGAATCACTAGCTTTAGGAACACCTGTTGTTGCTGTTGACTGCTATTCTGGCCCTCGAGAAATTATTCAGAATGAGTTTAATGGTTTGCTGGTTGAAAATCATAATATAAAAACTCTTGCGCTGGCAATGAATCGATTTGTAGATGATGCTGAATTGTATCATTTTTGCAGACAGAATGCTACGAAAAGCGTAAACCATTTATCTTTAGAACACATTTCGGATCAATGGAAAAATCTTCTAAACACTTAATAATGACAAATATTTCAGACAATCAATTGATAGAAATTCCTAAAATTCAGGATCGAAGAGGAAATCTTTCAGTTGTTGAAGGCGACATAATTCCTTTTGTTTCTAAAAGAATTTATTACTTGTACGATGTACCCAGCGGAAGCAAAAGAGGAGGGCATGCGCATATTGAACAGCAGGAACTTTTAATCGCTTTAAGCGGTAGCTTTGATGTGGTTTTAAAGGACGGTAAAAACATAAAAACAATTACGTTAAATAAGCCTAATGTTGGTTTGCTTATTGTTTCTGGCATTTGGCGCGAACTTAAAAATTTCTCATCGGGAAGTGTTTGTCTGGTTTTGTCTTCTGGCGAATTTAGTGAAGAAGATTATATTCGAGAATACAAAAAATTCCGATTATTTAAAGACAGATGATCCTATTCCTAAATTTGCTAAAAAGGTTTTAAAAGAAATTAAAAAACGTAAAGCGAATGCTGGAAAAAGCAACAAAGTTCTTTTCTTCCAGCCTATTTTCTTTAAATCAATGGGATTGTAGTATTTATAAAAAAGCGATTTTTCTCCGACTAATTTACTTTTTATAGCAAGCGAAAAACGATTTAAGTCTAAAAAATATTTTAAGTCTGGATTTGTTTTTTCGGCCTCTTTAAATTTCGAAAGATCTAAATTATCTATAATTAATTTGTTATTTTTTGATAGACTTTTAGAATCGTAAACATAACGTGCCAAGATTTTCCATGAAAATACAACTGGATAAATAAGTCCAATTCGAATCCATAAGTCAGTATCTTCACCGCTTTTGATTTTGGTATCAAAGCTTCCTGTTTTTTCGAAAACAGATTTATGAAAAACGGCACATGACGCCCATAGTACGGATTCTTTTTTACTTGCTTTAAAGTAATTTACAATTTCTAAATCTTCATTTGTTTTGAAAATAGAATACTGCGCCAGGATTACTTTTTTTGAAGTATCAAATTCAACCGCTGCAGAAAATACTTTTTGATCAGATAGTTTCGAAATGTTAGTAAACATGGTTTCTAAAAACGTTGGATACCAATAATCATCTGCATCTAGAAAAGTGATAAAATCTGCAGAAGATTTTTCAATGCCGTAGTTTCTTGCAGTTGATACACCCTCATTTTTTTTAATCAAATATCGAATTCTATCGTCTTTAAACTGTAAAACTTTTTCTTCACTTTTATCTGTTGATCCGTCATTTACTATAATAATTTCAAAATCCTGAAAGGTCTGGCTCAAGACACTTTGTATCGTGTTTTCGATAAAATTTTCTTTGTTGTACAACGGAATTATTATGGAAAAAAAAGCCATTTCAGTTTATTTTATAATGCAATAATAACCCAATCTATAAATATCAAAAAGAAAAAGCGAAGGTTTTGCGCTTAATAACTGTTTTTTAAATAAAGGTTTAAAAATCCTAAAACCAAAAGCGGTTAAAGAGACAAGATGATATTTTTTAATGAGTTGAAAATAATGTGCCAGTTTAACGTAATCCGGAGAAATTAAATTCGAATCGATTAAATTTTTCAAACCCAAAACGGCTTCTTCAGATTTTTGCAAAAATATTTTACTGTCTTCTAAACCAAGATGAAAAACAGGATTGTCAATATGAAGAACCTCAATTTGATTTTGCTTTAACTCAAATGAAAACAAGGTGTCTTCGTGTCTTAGATTTGGAATATTTTTGTTAAATCTGACTTTAGAAAAAATGTTTTTTTTTATGAGAAAGTTTAAAGTCAGAAAAGAAAGATGCGGATTTTTTATACGTTCGGAAACTGATAAAGCTTCTCTTTCCTTTCCGTAAATCCATCTTAAAAGTTCCTTTTTTGGAGGTTTAGAACTTTCATACAAAATTCCTCCATAAACTATCTTTTCAGTATTGTTGATTTGAGAAATATAGATAGAAATAAAATCTGCATTGGCAGGAAAAGTATCGGCGTCTAGAAAAAGTAAATTTTCGTAAACTGCTTTTTCAGCCAATAAATTCCTAATGGCACTTCGTCCGATATTTTTTTCTAAAATAGAATAAGAGGCGTTTTCAAATAGATTAATTCTTTCGTTTTCAATTGCAAACTTTTGAGAAGCATCGTCTAAAAAAATAATCTCAAAAGTAATTCCACACGAATTGCACTGCTTTACGAGTTCGCTAGCAAGCGGTAAAACATTGTAATTATAAACCGGAATTAAAACGGAAAGCATTATACGCTTCTTTGTACCACTTCGAAGATTCTTTCATCTTCGCATTTTAGGGTTTTAGATGGGAATTTCATCAATAAAGCATAATCATGAGTGGCCATAATGATGGTTTTGCCTGCAGCATTAATTGCTTTTAAAACTTCTAAAACTTCAGAACTAGTCTGAGGGTCAAGGTTTCCTGTTGGTTCGTCGGCCAAGATAAATTCTGGATCGTTTAAAAGCGCTCTTGCAATCGCAACACGCTGCTGTTCTCCACCAGAAAGCTGATGAGGCATTTTGTTTACAAAATCTTTCATGCCAACTTTATCCAAAACTTCATCAATTTTGTGTTGCATGGCTTCTTTTTCGACCCATCCTGTAGCTCGTAAAACAAAAAGCATATTGTCTTTTATTGAACGGTCTGGAAGTAGTTTAAAATCTTGAAACACGATTCCGATTTTACGTCTTAAATACGGAATGTCGTTTTCTTTTAATGTTGCCAAATCAAATTCAACAATATGTCCTTCGCCTTCAACTAACGGTAAATCAGCATATAAAGTTTTTAGAAAACTACTTTTTCCAGAACCAGTTTTTCCGATAATGTAAATGAACTCACCATGATTAACGTCTAGGTTAATATGAGATATAATTTTTCTTCCTTCTTGATATATAGTGACTTCTTTAAGAGATAGTACGGTTTGTGACATAATAAATTGGTTTGAATGGTAAAAGTAATAAGATAACGGTTGTATTCAAAATAAATTTCGCTGAATTCTGAATAAAATTGCTATAGAAGTGCATTTTAACAGCATCTATATAACGGTTCCTGCTTATAATAACTTAAGAGAGCTTATATGGTTTAAAATTATTTGTTTAAGAAAGTTTGAGAACCAATAATTTGAAGTTTTACAGAGCGTAAAATAGTAGCAGTTTCATAATTTGTTCATAATAAAACCTCAAAACGTTTCGTTATAACCCTTATAAAATGATACATTTGAATACTAAATATTATTAAAATGCGTAAACTTTCCAGGTTCTTTTTATTCCAAATTTTCCTTGCTTCGACTATAGCTTCGGCACAAAAATCGGCGATTTATACGTATGAGTTAAAGGATTTTGACAAAGCACTGGCTTTATATAACGACAAACAATATGCTTCGGCACAATTGATTTTTGAAAAAGTAAAAAACAATACTACAAATGAAGAAGTGCAGTCTGACTGTGCTTACTATATTGCAAATTCTGCCATAAGAACCAATAAAGCAAATGCCGATGCTCTGGTAGAACAATTTGTGAATGATTATCCAACAAGCACCAAACAAAATCAAGCTTATATTGACGCCGCGCAATTTTTCTTCGAACAAGGAAATTATCCAAAAGCTTTGCAATGGTTTGATAAAGTAGACGAAAGCTACATGAGTAAAACAGAATCGGATAAGTTTAACTTCATGAAAGGTTACAGCTATTTTAATGCTAAAAAGAAAAAAGAAGCAACTAACTATTTTAATAAAGTGGTAAATTCTAAAGAATATGGTTCTCAAGCCAAATATTATTTAGGATTTATGGCTTATGAGGGTGACGATTACAAAGAAGCAACGAAGTATTTTGATGAGGTTTCGGGTGAAGAAAAATACAAAGAAAAGCTTTCGTATTATCAAGCTGATATGAATTTCAAGTTAGGAAATTTCCAAAAAGCGATTGATTTAGGATTGGTAGCCATGAACAAATCGAACGACATTGAAAAATCAGAACTGAATAAAATTATTGGAGAAAGTTATTTCAACTTGAAGCAATACGGAAAAGCAATTCCGTATTTAGAACAATATGCGGGTAAAAAAGGAAAATGGAACAATACCGATTTCTATCAATTAGGTTATGCGTATTATGAGCAGAAAGAGTACGAAAAAGCGATTTCTCAGTTCAACAAAATTATTGAAGGAAAAGATTTTGTGGCCCAGAATGCCTATTATCATTTAGGTTTAAGCTATTTAAATACAGGTAAAAAGCAAGAAGCTTTAAACGCTTTTAAGAATGCTTCTGAAATGGATTTTAATGCTCAAATTCAGGAAGACGCAGCTTTAAATTATGCTAAATTGAGTTATGATATCGGAAACGCTTATCAAGCTGTTCCAGGTATTTTGTTGGATTTCCTTAAAAAATATCCAAATAATTCAAGCCGTGCAGAAGTAGAAAAACTTTTGGTTGATTCTTATATTTCTTCTAAAAACTACAAAGAAGCTTTGACTTTATTAGAAAAAAATAGAACTGCTGAAAACAAAGCGGCTTACCAAAAAGTGCTTTTTTACCGCGGACTAGAATTGTACAATGAATCTAATTATCAAGAAGCAGGCAAAATGTTTAAAAGTGCCATCAGCGAGCAAAAAACGCCTGAATTTACAGCTCGCGCTACATTCTGGAAAGCAGAAACAGAATATCTGAATGATGATATGCAAAATGCTTTACTGACTTACAAACAGTTTGCAGGAATGGCCGCGGCTAAATCTACAGATGAATATAAAAATATCAACTATAATATTGGTTACACGTATTTTAAACTAAAAGAATACGACCAAGCAGCAAATTCTTTTCAAGCTCAGATTGATAATTCGCCTTCAGATAAAAATCGTTTAAATGATTCTTATTTGCGTTTGGGAGATTGTCGTTTTGTAACTTCAAAATATAGTGCAGCAAATGAGGCTTATGCAAAAGCAATTGCAGCCAAAGGCGTAGACGCAGATTATGCGCAGTTCCAAAAAGCACTTTCTTATGGATTTATGTCAAATAATGCAAAGAAGGTAGACGAATTGAACAACTTTATCCAGATGTACAAAAAATCATCTTACCGTGATGATGCGTTATTTGAATTAGGAAATACTTATGTTGCAGAAAAGAAAAACGATCAGGCAATCAAAACTTATGATCAACTGATTTCAGAATTTCAAAACGGGTCTTTTACTTCAAAAGCAATCTTAAAACAAGGTTTGATTTATTATAATTCAGATCGTGATCAACAGGCTTTGACGAAATTTAAGAAAGTTGCTGCAGAATTCCCAAAAACGCCAGAAGCTTTAGAGGCAGTGGCGACAGCAAGATTAATCTATGTAGATTCAGGAAAAGTAGACGAATATGCAACTTGGGTTCGTACTTTAGATTTTGTCGAAGTTTCGGATGCTGAATTAGACAATGATACTTACGATGCTGCTTTTAAGCAATACAGTCAAAACAATAGCAAAGCTGCGATTACAGGTTTTGGTGGTTATGTGAACAAATTTCCAGCAGGATTACACGCTTTAGAAGCTAATTTCTATCTAGCGCAACTTTACTATGCTGAAGGTTCTGAAACAAAATCGACATCGAATTATCAATATGTAATCGATCAGCCTAGAAATGAATTTACAGAGCAGGCATTAAACAGATTGGCTCAGATATATTTGAAAGCAAAAGATTGTGACAAATCTATTCCGGTTTTAAAACGTTTAGAAAACGAAGCAGATTATCCGCAGAACAAAACTTTCGCGCAAGCAAACTTGATGAAATGTTATTATGACAAAAAAGATTATGATAACTCAGTTATTGCAGCTGAAAAAGTTTTAGAAAATGCAAAATCTGATGCTGGAGTAAAAGCCGACGCGCAGATTATTGTAGCACGTGCAGCGATTCAAACTGGAAATGAAGATAAAGCAAAAACAGCTTATGCTAAATTATTGACTACTTCAAAAGGGGAATTAGCTGCAGAAGCTTTGTATTATGATGCATACTTTAAAACAAAAGAAGGAAAATATGATGCTTCTAATACTGCAGTTCAAAAATTAGCAAAAAGTTATTCAGCTTATAAATATTACGGAGCAAAAGGTTTAGTATTAATGGCAAAAAACTTCTACGGATTAAAAGACAGTTATCAAGCGACATACATTTTAGATAACGTAATCAACAACTTTACAGATTATCCAGATGTTGTCGAAGAAGCTAAAAAAGAATTAGGAGCTATAAAAGTAGAAGAGTCTAAAACAAATTCGTCGATTAATAAGTAAGAAAGAGAAAAATAGAGAAAAGAGACAAGAAGCAAGATTGAAAAGTCTTTTATCTTTCTTCTTGGATCTTTTCTCTAAAAAAAAAAGAAAGAAATGAGTTTACCTTTTTATATAGTTGATGTTTTTGCTGATAAAAAATATGCTGGAAATCAGCTGGCGGTTTTTATGGATGCAGAAAATCTAAGCACAGAACAAATGCAGCAGATGGCTCGCGAAATTAATTTTGCGGAAAGCACATTTGTAACCAAACTGGATAAAACCAATAATAAAGCAGAAATTAGAATATTTACTCCTGCGCACGAAATGCAGTTTGCAGGTCATCCGATCATTGGAACTTCTTGGGTTCTGATGAATAAGATCTTTGAAAATTCGCCTAATGAAATAAAATTAGAAGTTCCGATTGGGCCAATCGCAATCAATAAATCAGAGGATTTGATTTGGTTGAAAGCGGCACAACCAAAGTTTTGGGATACTTTTTCTAAAATAGACTTTACATTTTTCAGTAATCTGCAAGTGAGTGATTTCGAAAATCAATTTCCAATTCAGGAAGTTACAACTGGAAGCGCTTTTGTTATGGTTGGATTAAGCAGTAAAAGGGCTTTAGAAAATTTGGTTCTGGATAAAGATAAAGCGGATGAATGGATGAAACAGCACTGCAAAACAGATCATAGAGGTTTATACTTTTATTATTTAGAAGGAGAAAAACTGTTTAGCCGAATGTTGTGTGTAGAGCATAATCAGTTGGTAGAAGATGCTGCGACAGGAAGTGCCAGTACTTGTTTACAAGCCTTTTTGCTAAAATATCATAAACCTGAATTTGAATTGACAAATCATCAAGGAGATTACATTGGACGTCCATCTGAAATTTATTTTAACGGAAAACTAAATGGAGATTTGTTTGATATTAGAATAGGAGGTAAAGCTCAGTTTGTGGCTAAAGGTGATTGGGAAGCTTAGAATTAGATAATTGAGATAATTAGAAAATTAGATAATGTAAAAAGTGAGATGTGAAAAGACAGATGTAAATGTGAAAAAAAGAATAAGGATTGAAAGCACATTTTACATTTTACAAACAACATTTTACACAATAATATAAATATGAAATTAAATTGCCAGTATAAAATTATCGTTTTACTCGTATTGTTTGTAGGTCAATTTTCGTTTGCACAGAAGAAAAATGAAAGTATAGGAACGGAAACTGTAAACGTAGTAAAACCTTATTCGCCAACTATTTCAGATGCTTTTAAAGTAAAAGAAACGCCTTCGCTTGACGATAGCGGCAATCAGCCGAAAGAAGTTATTAAATACAGTATTTTGTCTGTTCCTGTGGCATCGACTTTTACTCCTTCAAAAGGAAAAGCGGAAGGGGTTGAGAAAGCTAAAAAAGAAAGATTGTTTAATAACTACGCAACTTTGGGTGTTGGAAATTACAGCACTTTAAATGCAGAATTATTTGTAAATCAGGATTTAGGAAATAACGATTATGTGGCTGGAATGTTTCGTCATCATTCTTCTCAGGGAGGTATTAAAGATGTGGAATTGAATGATGAATTTTACGATACGGCAATTAATGTAGGTTACGGTCAGAATAATAGAGATAACAACTGGAATGTAGATTTAGGATATCAAAACCAGATTTACAATTGGTACGGACTTCCAGCTGACTTTGGTTCGACAATTCCAGATCAGCGTTATGATTTAGTAAACAGCATCAATCCGGATCATTCTTATAATACGATTTGGTTGGGCGGAAATGCCGAATTTACAGAAAGCATTTTTAGTAATCTTGCTGCAAAATTCACGCATTTTTCAGATAGTTATTCTTCATCAGAAAACAGATTTTTTGTAAAGCCAACTTTTACAGTTGATGTAATGGATCAGGAAATTAAAACCAATGTAATTGTAGATCACGTAAGTGGTTCTTTTAAAAATAATTATTTGCAAAACAATACAGAAGCTGTAAAATATGGTTTTACCAATGTAGGAATCGAGCCAAGTTTTGTGATTCATGAAAACGATTGGACTTTAGAATTAGGAGCAGGAGTTTTCTACAGTGGAGATACGGAAAATAGTGGAAATAAATTTTATTTGTATCCAAAGGTAAACGCTTCTTATAAACTGGTTGGAGATTTAATGATTTTTTATACAGGGGTAGATGGAGGTTTAAAGCAGAATTCTTACGCCGATTTTGTAACCGAAAATCCGTTTATATCACCAACCTTAAACATGCGTCCGTCAAGTACCCAATATAATGTTTTTGCTGGTTTAAAAGGTAAATTGGCAAACAATGTAAACTATAATTTGACAGGTTCGTACTTAAATGAAAAAGACAAAGCATTATTTAAGGCTAATGATTATACAGAAGTGGTTACAAATGAAGATTATGCTTTTGGAAACTCTTTTGGAGTGGTTTATGAAGACATTAGAACGTTACGTTTTTATGCAGAATTAAAAGCTGATTTCTCGCAAAATGTAACTTTCGGAATTAACGGAACTTTTAATAGTTATAATACTGATAATGTTGTTGAAGCATGGAATTTGCCAACAATGAAATTAAGTTCAACTTTAGACGTTACTATTACTAAGCAGTGGTATGCAGGATTGAATGTATTTTACGTGGGCGAAAGAAAAGATATGCAGGCAAATACTTCTTTAGGAATTGATACTACACCGATTACTTTAAAAAGCTATTTTGACGCCAATGCTCACGTTGGGTATAAATTCAGTGAGCGTTTAACGTTTTTCTTAAAAGCGAACAATATTGGAAATCAAGCGTACCAAAAATGGCTGAATTATCCTGTACAAGGATTCCAGATTTTAGGAGGTGCAAATTATAAATTTGATTTTTAAGAAATCTTTGCCATAAAGATACCTAGGCACAAAAACATTTTACATGAATGTGCCTTTTTTTTTCAGCCATGAACTCATGAATTTTTTGGAGTAGATTCGTGAATTCGTGGCTGTTTTTTTTAATTTTATAAAATGGAAATTAAATTACGTCAAGAAAATGAAAATGATTTTGAAAGTATTTTTCAACTAATAGAAAAAGCTTTTGAAAAAGAAGAATACGGCGATCATAAAGAACAGTTTTTGGTAGAAAGACTACGGAATTCTAAAGCTTTTATTCCAGAATTGTCTATAGTCGCCGAAAATGATAATAAAATTGTTGGACATATTTTATTTACCAAATTAAAGGTTCTAAATGATTCTAATTCTTTTGAATCTTTAGCATTGGCTCCAGTCTCAGTTTTGCCCGAATTTCAAGGAAAAGGAATTGGTTCTAAACTTATTTTATACGGACATAAAATAGCAAAAGGTTTGGGTTATAAATCAGTTATTCTGCTTGGGCATCAAGATTATTATCCAAGATTTGGATATGAACTTTGCGAAAAATACAATATCAAAATGCCGTTTGATGTTCCTGCTGAGAACTGTATGGTAATTGCATTAACCGAAGATGGATTAAAAGATGTAAGTGGAGAAGTAGTTTATCCAAAAGCTTTTTTCGAATAAAATTTAGTCAAAGAAAAAAAACCTTAGCATCTTTGCAGCTCAGAACCTCAGTACCTAAAAAAAAATGACTTTCAAAGAAAAAATATATTCCCATTACACCCAAATGGTTCAGGACCGAATAGATGTTTTCAGAGACATGATTACAAATCTAACCGAAGATTCAAAAAACGATGCCAAAGGTTCTGCGGGCGATAAGCACGAAACCGCCTTATCGATGATGCATATCGAGCAGGAAAAACTGACTACTAAACTAAAAGAAGCGATAGAACAAAAAGCAATTTTAGACAAAATAGACCCGCTTAAAACTACTGAAAATATAATTTTAGGAAGTTTGGTTAAAGCAAACGGAATCTATTTGTATGTGAGTGTGGCACTTCCTAAAATAACAATTGACGGAATTAATGTTATTGCGCTTTCTCCGCAATCTCCTTTAGGAAATCATTTAATGGGAAATAAAGTAGGGTTTCAGTTTGAAATAAATAAGACGCATTATACTATTGAAGAAATTAGCTAGTATATGAATTTTATGCACTTAATATGTAGTTTCTCATTCTTTGGAGCTTCTTATGCCTTTTATAAGATTCATAAATTATGGAAAAAAGATGTTACGGAAAATGATAAGCTTTATAAGTTTCAAATAAAAGGAGAAACCTTTGAGCATTGGTTGCTAATTGGAATGTTGGTAATTATAGGAATAGTTTATTTTTTTAAAGCAATGCCTTAACCACACAGTTTGTCAATCCTGACGAAGGAAGGATCACACTAGAAACTCGATAGAGATTGGCGAACTAGCATGCGGAATTACTTGTGTGATCTTTCCTTCGTCAAGATGACAAGTAAGACTCAAAATCTAGATAACACTAGATAAACAATAATTCCAGAACAACTTTCAGTCTCTTCTTTACGAATCTTTCATCTGTAATAGAATAACTCAAAAATTAATTCAAAAAAAGGCTTTAAACTTTCAATTTTCAACCGGTTTTCTAGTCAAAATTAAAATTTTCAAGTTTTGAGCTTATTTTTACTTCTAAATTTTACATTTTATATGTAAAAATAAAATTACGGTTACAAATTGTAACTTAAATCAATGTTTGTGTTTTTCAATTGTAACTAGTATTGCATCTTTGCCCTATCAAATTAAAATTTAAAGAATTAAAATATAAAATTATGTGTGGAATTGTATGTGCCTTTGATCTTAAACAAAAAGCCGAAGCGTTAAGACCTCAAGTATTAGAAATGTCAAAAATCATTCGTCACCGCGGACCAGACTGGAGCGGAATTTACAGTAATGATAAAGCGATTCTTTCTCATGAGCGTTTGGCTATTGTAGATCCAGCTTCAGGAAAACAACCTTTATTTACAGAAGATAAAAAATTGGTTTTGGCTGCAAACGGTGAGATTTACAATCACAGAGATTTACGTAAACAATTTGAAGGAAAATATAACTTTCAAACTGAAAGTGACTGTGAGGTTATTTTAGCTTTATATAAAGAAAAAGGAGTAAGCTTTGTAGATGAATTAAACGGAATCTTTGGATTTGCGATTTATGATGTTGATAAAGATGAGTATTTCGTAGCTCGTGACCACATGGGAATTATTCCGTTGTATATTGGTTGGGATCAGCACGGAACTTTCTACGTAGCTTCTGAGTTAAAAGCTCTTGAAGGATATTGTACAAAAATCGAATTATTCCCTCCAGGACATTATTTATCAAGTAAAGACGGAGAGTTTGTACAATGGTACAAAAGAGACTGGACTGAGTATGATGCGGTAAAAGACAACGAGACAAGTATTCCAGAAATCAGAAAAGCATTGGAAGCTGCGGTTCACAGACAATTAATGAGTGACGTTCCTTACGGAGTTTTACTTTCTGGAGGTTTAGATTCTTCTATTACTTCGGCTGTAGCTAAGAAATTTGCTCAAAAAAGAATTGAGTCAGACGATACTACAGATGCTTGGTATCCACAATTGCACTCTTTCTCGGTTGGTTTAGAAGGTTCGCCAGATTTAGCTGCAGCAAGAAAAGTGGCAGATCATATCGGGACTATTCACCACGAAATTAAATTCACTATCCAAGAAGGTTTAGATGCGGTTCGTGATGTAATTTACAACTTAGAAACATATGATGTAACTACAGTTAGAGCTTCAACTCCAATGTGGTTAATGGCAAGAGTTATCAAATCTATGGGAATCAAAATGGTTCTTTCAGGTGAAGGGGCAGATGAGTTATTTGGAGGATATTTATATTTCCACAAAGCGCCAAATGCAAGAGAATTTCACGAAGAAAACGTTCGTAAATTAGGAAAACTTCATATGTACGATTGTTTACGTGCAAACAAAAGTTTAGCGGCTTGGGGAATCGAAGGGCGTGTACCATTCTTAGATAAAGAATTTATGGATGTTGCCATGCGCATTAACCCACAAGATAAAATGATCAACAAAGAACATCCGATGGAAAAATGGGTAGTTCGTAAAGCTTTTGAAGACATGCTTCCAGAAAGTGTGGCTTGGAGACAAAAAGAGCAATTTTCTGACGGAGTAGGATACAGCTGGATTGATACTTTGAAAGAAGTGGTAGCAAGAGAAGTTTCGGATGAGCAATTAGCAAATGCTAGGTTTAAATTTCCGTTACAAACTCCAACTTCAAAAGAAGAATATTACTATCGCTCTATTTTTACAGAACATTTCCCAAGTGATGCTGCGGCGTTATGTGTGCCTCAGGAAGCAAGTGTGGCTTGTAGTACAAAAATTGCTTTGGAATGGGATGAAGCTTTCAAAAACATGAACGATCCATCTGGAAGAGCGGTTTCAAGCGTTCACGATGATGCTTACGTTAAAGCATAATACGAGTTTAATTTTTAGAATTAGTATATATTTTTTAGGAAAAACGTTCTCTGTCGAGAGCGTTTTTCTTGTCTAAAGTAATTTACGGTCTAAAATTTCTCATTGAACTGCAAAGAGGCAAGCTATTAATTGATTTTCTTTTGATATATTTGGTGTCTGCAGTATTATTGTTAAACACTTGATATTTTAACGAATTTAATAATGGAAAGCGAAAATTAATATTTAGTTTTGCTTTCAGTCGAAAGTTTTAATGATTTTTTAATGTTCGCTTCACGGCTGAGCAATAATGAAAAATAAAAAAATAGAATATTATGTCTGGATTGTTGGCCGTAATTGGTAAAGGAAAAGACCCGAAACTTGTAAAAGAACTTTCTGAAAGAATGTTGCATCGTGGTCCTGATGAAAGTGATGTTCGCATTATGGAAAATGGCAGTATACTTTGTCATGAGAGTTTATCGATTATCGATCTTAATTCGGGTAGGCAGCCAATTCAAGGAACTGATAAAGCTTGGATGGTGCATGATGGCGAAATTTATAATTATCAGGAACTGAAAAATACAGTTTTGCAACATCATACTTTTAGAACTGAATCTGATTCTGAAGTAATTGTGCATCTTTATGAAGAATTTGGATATGATTTCTGTAATAAACTAGACGGAGATTTTGCTTTTGTGGTTGTGGACGGCGATAAATACATTGCAGGTCGTGATCCGATAGGGGTAAAGCCGCTGTATTATGGTCTAGATGAAAGAGGACGAATCTATTTTTCATCAGAAATGAAAGCTATTGCAGATCAATGTAAATCGTTTTCTACTTTTCCTCCAGGACATTATTACACTGCAAAAACAGGTTTTGTAAAATACTATCATCCAGAATACGAAGATCATAAAAATGCAAATCAGACATTAGATTTAGGATTAATTCGTGAAAGTCTTATTCAAGCAACACGCAAGCGCTTATTGGCAGAAGTGCCTCTAGGAGTTGTGTTGTCAGGAGGTTTGGATACTTCTTTGATTTCGGCTATTACTTCAAGATTATTAAAAGAAAAAGGACAGAAATTGCATTCGTTTTCTATTGGATTAGATGCAGATGCGCCAGATAATATTGCGGCTAGAAAAGCAGCAGAATTTTTAGGAACAGAACATCACGAAATACATTTTTCTGTAGAAGAAGGAGTGAAAGTTTTAGAAAAAGTAATTTATCATATTGAAACGTATGATATTATTTCTGTGCGTTCGGGTGTTCCAATGTATCTTCTTTCTAAAGCTATTGCGGATCAAGGTATAAAAGTAATTTTGTCAGGAGAAGGGGCAGATGAAGTTTTTGGAGGACATTTGTATTTTAGAAATGCGCCTTCAGAAGAAGAATTTCAAGATGAAACAATAGAAAGAGTTCAGAAGCTGTTTACGGCCGATTTACTTCGCGCAGATAAAACGACAATGGCAAATGGTTTAGAAGTTCGAATTCCGTTTTTGGATACAGAATTTTTAGATGTTGCTATTCGAATTAAAACAGAAGAAAAACAGCCTAAATCATATGATGGCGTTGAAAAGTATATTTTAAGAAAAGCGTTTGATACTCCAGAAGATCCTTATTTGCCTTCGGAAGTTTTGTGGAGGCAAAAAGAACAGTTTTCTGACGGAGTTGGGTACAATTGGGTTGATGAATTAATTGAGTATTGTGCTTCACAGGTTACAGATGAGCAATTATTTGGAGCAAGTGCAGAATTTCCATATAACTCGCCAACGACTAAAGAAGCGTACTTGTACAGATCAATTTTTCATAAATTCTATCCACAGGTCAGCGCAGCGCAAACTGTGCGTAAATGGATTCCGAAATGGCAAGAAAATCTTGACCCAAGTGGAAGAGCAAATGCGGCCCATTTAAATGGTAATTTTGAACCTGTGAAAACGAGTGTTATTGCTTAAAAAGTGAAATTCCAATTTTCTTAAATTCCAAATTCCAAAACCAAGAGGGAGAATTCAAAAAAAAAATAAATTCCAAATTCCAAGTTGGAACTGATATAAGAAAACCGAAATGCATTTTAATGTCATTTCGGTTTTTTAATTTTAACATATTAGACATATTTTAAAAATTTGATTCGGTATTTCAGGTTGAGATTTGGAGTTCGAGATTTGGAATTTGGATTTTCAAAATTGGAATTTGATATTTAAAATTGTGGGATTTTTAAAAATTTTGAATTTAAACTCATTTTTGGGTTTATTTTTTGGTTTTTCAGACAATTGTGTTAATAACTTAAGTGCTTTAACTCGTATTTTAATGGGTATATAGCTTGCGATTTCATATATTTGCGTGTTAGACAATAAATACATTTTAGAATAAATTATATGAGCGAAGAAATCAAGAAGAACAATTATTCAGCAGATAGTATTCAGGCATTAGAAGGAATGGAGCACGTAAGAATGCGTCCATCAATGTATATTGGAGATGTAGGAGTTCGAGGACTGCATCATTTAGTTTATGAGGTTGTTGATAACTCTATTGATGAGGCCATGGGAGGGCATTGTGATACTATTGGTGTCTCAATAAACGAAGATGGTTCTGTTACGGTTGAAGATAACGGACGTGGTATTCCAGTAGATTTACACAAAAAAGAAGGAGTTTCTGCTCTTGAGGTTGTAATGACAAAAATTGGAGCCGGAGGTAAATTCGACAAAGATTCATATAAAGTTTCCGGAGGTTTACACGGGGTTGGGGTTTCGGTTGTAAATGCCCTTTCTGTTCACATGAAATCTACTGTATTTAGAGAAGGTAAGATTTATGAGCAAGAATACGAAAGAGGAAAATCTTTATATCCAGTAAAACAAATCGGAGAAACAGATAAAAGAGGTACACGCCAGACTTTTTATCCAGATGATACCATCTTTACTCAAACTACCGAGTTTTCATACGATACGCTTTCAGCTCGTATGCGTGAGCTTTCTTTCTTAAATAAAGGAATCACAATTACTTTTACAGATAAGAGAGAAGTTGATGAAAAAGGCGAATTTAAAAGCGAAGTATTCCATTCTGATGAAGGGCTTAAAGAATATATTCGTTATTTAGATGGTAACCGTGAGCCAATTGTTTCTCATGTTATTAGTATGGATAATGATAAAGGCGAAATTCCTGTTGAGGTTGCCTTAATTTACAATACAAGTTATACTGAGAATATTTTCTCTTACGTAAATAATATCAATACGCACGAGGGAGGAACGCATTTACAAGGTTTTAGAAGTGGTTTGACAAGAACACTTAAAAAATATGCAGATGCTTCTGGTTTATTGGACAAATTAAAATTCGAAATTGCTGGAGATGACTTCCGTGAAGGATTAACAGCTATTATTTCGGTAAAAGTATCTGAGCCTCAGTTTGAAGGACAAACGAAGACTAAACTTGGAAATAGAGAAGTTGTTTCTCCAGTTTCTCAAGCGGTTGGAGAAATGTTGGAGAATTATTTGGAAGAAAATCCAAATGATGCGAAATTGATTATCCAAAAAGTAATCTTAGCAGCTCAAGCACGTCACGCAGCGAAAAAAGCGCGTGAAATGGTACAGCGTAAAACCGTTATGGGCGGCGGCGGATTGCCAGGAAAATTATCGGATTGTTCGGAGCAAGATCCAGCAAGATGTGAGGTTTACCTTGTCGAGGGAGATTCGGCTGGTGGAACAGCAAAACAAGGACGTGATCGTAACTTTCAAGCGATTCTGCCATTGCGTGGTAAAATCTTGAACGTTGAAAAAGCGATGCATCATAAAGTATTCGAAAACGAAGAGATTAGAAATATCTTTACTGCATTAGGAGTTACAGTAGGAACTGCAGAAGATAGTAAAGCATTAAATCTTGAAAAACTAAGATATCACAAAGTAATCATCATGTGTGATGCCGATGTCGATGGTAGCCACATTTCTACCTTAATATTAACGTTCTTCTTCCGTTTTATGAAAGAACTTATTGAAGAAGGTCACGTTTACATTGCAGCACCGCCTTTATACTTAGTTAAAAAAGGAAATAAGAAAGAATACGCATGGAATGATGTTCAGCGTGATCAGGCTAACGAAAGAATGGGAGGAAGTGCCAATATTCAACGTTATAAAGGTCTTGGAGAGATGAACGCGGAGCAATTATGGGAAACTACAATGGATCCGAATTTCAGAACTTTACGCCAAGTAAATATTGATAGTCTTGCCGAAGCTGATCAGGTTTTCTCTATGTTGATGGGTGATGAGGTACCGCCTCGTAGAGAATTTATCGAGAAAAATGCAGTTTATGCAAATATTGATGCATAAAATGAAAATTTAATAATTCCAATTCGTTTAATTGTTTAAATTTACTAGACAATTAAACGAATTGTCTTTTTAAAGAATAGACAAGATTAATAACCGATAAAGTATAAAATATGAAAGTTACCATTGTAGGAGCAGGAAATGTTGGAGCTACATGTGCAGATGTTATTTCTTATAGAGGAATTGCTAGCGAAGTAGTATTGTTGGATATTAAAGAGGGTTTTGCAGAGGGGAAAGCGCTTGATATAACACAGTGCGCCACAAACACAGGTTTTAATACCAAAGTTTCTGGAGTTACCAACGATTATTCTAAAACTGCAGGAAGCGATGTAGTAGTAATTACATCGGGAATTCCGAGAAAACCAGGAATGACAAGAGAAGAATTGATAGGTATAAATGCAGGCATTGTAAAAACAGTTGCCGAAAATGTACTGAAATATTCTCCAGACACTATAATTGTTGTAGTTTCCAACCCAATGGACACGATGACGTATTTGGCTTTAAAAGCTACAGGTCTTCCAAAAAATAGAATTATAGGTATGGGAGGTGCTTTAGATAGTTCTCGTTTTAGAACATATCTTTCCTTAGCTCTAGATAAGCCAGCAAATGATATTTCGGCAATGGTAATTGGAGGTCATGGAGATACAACTATGATTCCGTTGACTCGTTTAGCATCTTATAACGGAATTCCGGTATCGGAGTTTCTTTCAGAAGAAGTATTGCAAAAAGTTGCTGCAGATACTATGGTTGGAGGAGCAACGCTTACAGGTCTTTTAGGGACGTCTGCGTGGTATGCGCCAGGAGCTTCTGTAGCTTATTTAGTAGATAGTATTTTGAATGATCAGAAAAAAATGATTGCATGTTCTGTTTTTGTAGAAGGAGAATATGGTCAAAATGATATCTGCATAGGAGTGCCGTGTATAATTGGTAAAAACGGTGTCGAAGAAATTCTAGATATAAACTTAAACGATCAGGAAAAGGCTTTATTTGCTAAAAGTGCAGATGCAGTTCGTAGCATGAATGATGCCCTAAAAACGATTTTAGTATAATAAAAACGGCAAAAAAGAAAAAAAGCTGCACTTTTGCAGCTTTTTTTTTGAGATTAATTAATAAATAAATTGGTTAATATTTTCGTTAATTATATATTTGCTCGGTTTAAAAAAAAATTGGTAATTCGTGATCTCGTTTTTTTGTTTTAAAAAATCATGTCAGGGCTTATTTTATGGGAGTTTAAAACAAAAACAAAAATAAAACATAATTAATTTTTAGTAATAATGCAGAATAAAGGACTTATTAAATTTTTCGCAATTCTATTTGCATTGGTAAGTATTTACCAACTATCATTCACTTTTGTGGCAAATGGCGTCAAAAGTGAAGCTAAAGCTTTTGCAGGAGATAATCCTGATAAAGAGTTGAAATATTTAGATTCTATTGGTAAAGAAAAAGTATTAAACCTTGGTTTTACTGATTTCACTTACAACGAAGTGAAAAACAAACAACTAAATAAAGGTCTTGACTTAGAAGGAGGAATCAACGTTATTCTTCAAATTTCTATTAAAGATGTATTAAAAGGTTTGGCTAATAATTCTAAAAATCCAGTTTTTAATAAATCATTAGCTGATGCATCTGCAAATTTAGAAGGAAACAAAACGTATTTAAATAAGTTTTTTGAAGCTTTTGAAGCAAATTCAAAAGGAACTGTAAAACTTGCATCTCCAGATATTTTCGCTAACAGAAGTCTTCAAGGAGAAGGTGGAGTAGACTTTCAAATGTCTGATGCGCAAGTTCAAAAAGTTATCAAAAGAAAAGTTGATGAGTCTGTAGAAAGTGCTTTTAAAGTATTAAGAGAGCGTATCGACAAATTTGGTGTTACACAGCCAAACATACAGAAATTAGGAGAAACAGGAAGAATCTTAGTAGAGCTTCCAGGTGCTAAGGATGTTGATAGAATTAAAAAATTATTAGGTGGAAAAGCTCAATTGGAGTTCTGGGAAACTTATAAAATTGAAGAAATTGGTAATTTCTTAGTTTCTGCTAACGAGGCTTTAAAGAAAACTGAAGTTAAAAAGACTGAAACTAAAACAGTTGTTAAAGATTCATTGAATGCATTATTAACAGATGCTAAAGATTCTTCAGACGTTAAAAAAGGAAACAATCCTTTATTTGATAAAATTATTGGTAATGGTGGTGGACCAGTTTTAGGATACTTTGCTCCTAAAGATACTGCTGCTATCAACGAATATTTTAAAAGACCAGAAATTAGAGTTTTATTGGGTGCTGACCAACACTATGCAAAATTTGTATGGAGCAAGCCAACAACTATAAAAGATCCTAAAGCTAAAGATGTAAAAAGTGCAGCTGATATTGAAGTTGTAGAATTATATGCATTAAAAGGAAACAGAGACAATAACCCAGCGATGAGCGGTGGTGTTGTAACTGACGCAAAAGATACTTTTGACCAAATGGGTAAACCTGCAGTTTCTATGCAGATGAACAGCCAAGGTGCTAAAGTTTGGGAAGAGTTAACAGGAAGAGCTTTTTCTCAAAAAAGCTATATTGCTATTGTATTAGATGATATCGTATATTCTGCTCCAGGTGTAACAAGCGGTCCTATTGCTGGAGGAAGATCTGAGATTACAGGTTCATTTGATGTAGCTGAAACTAAAGATTTAGCAAACGTATTAAATGCAGGTAAATTACCAGCTTCTGCAGATATTATCCAGTCAACTGTTGTTGGTCCATCTTTAGGACAAGCAGCTATTGATGCAGGTACAATCTCTTCTGTATTAGGTTTCTTATTAGTTTGTGTTTGGATGGTATTCTATTATGGTAAAGCGGGTTGGTACGCAAATCTTGCTTTATTATTGAACTTACTATTCTTATTCGGAATTATGGCAAGTTTTGGTTTTGTATTAACATTGCCAGGTATTGCAGGTATAGTACTTACATTAGGTACAGCGGTAGATGCGAACATTATTATCTACGAAAGAGCAAAAGAGGAATTGCGTGATGGTAAATCACTTTCTGAAGCAGTTGCGGCTTCTTACGGATGGCATGGTGCAATGCGTTCTATTATCGACGCTAACGTTACTCACGTTTTAACTGGAGCTATCTTGTTTATTTTTGGAACAGGTCCTATTAAAGGTTTCGCATTAACATTATTAATTGGTATCGTAACATCATTGTTTACATCAATCTTTATTGCTAGAATCTTTATTGATAGAAACATTGCAGGAAAAGGGGATTTAACTTTCTCTACAAATATTACTAAAAACTGGTTTACTAATTTCCACTTTGATTTCATTAAAGTTAAGAAATTCACTTATATCTTCTCTTCTATTGTAACAGTAGTAAGTTTAACTTCTATTTTCTTTATTAATGGTTTAGATGAAGGTGTTGATTTTGTTGGAGGTAGAACTTTCCAAGTTAAATTTGAAAAACCAGTTGATGCAACTGCTGTTTCAGATGAATTATCTGCGGCTTTTGGAACTCCGGTTGAGGCTAAAATTTTAGGAGATGATGATCAATTGAAAATCACTACTAAATATAAAATTAAAGAAGATGGTGTAGCTATTGATGAAGAAGTGAATCAAAAATTATATGCTTCTCTACAGAAATATTTCCCAAATACTTCTTATGAGAAATTCATTAACTCTTTCGACGGTAAAAAAGTTGGTGTATTACAAGCATCTAAAGTTGGAGCTTCTATCTCTGAGGATATTAAAACTAACTCATACTGGGCAGTTCTTGGAGCAATGGCAGTTATTTTCTTATACTTAATGGTATCTTTCCGTAAATGGCAGTATTCATTAGGTGCGATTGCAGCTGTTGCGCATGATGTTGTGTTTGTATTAGGAATTTACTCTTTATGCTACAAATTCATGCCATTCCACATGGAAATGGACCAGCACTTTATCGCTGCGATCTTAACTGTAATTGGTTACTCTATGAACGATACGGTAATTGTATTTGACAGGGTGAGAGAGTTTATCATCGGAAACCGTAAAGGAAGTTTCGAAGATATCGTAAACGCTTCTATTAATACTACATTATCGAGAACATTGAATACTTCATTAATGATGATTATCGTATTATTAACGATGTTTATCTTCGGTGGAGAGTCTATTAGAGGATTTATCTTCGCAATGTTAATTGGTATTATCGTTGGTACTTATTCTTCATTATTTATCGCAACGCCTGTATTGGTTGATACGATTTCTAGTGATGAGAAACACACAATCGAAGACAAACATAATAAAGCATAATTACTGTTTTAATTATATAAAAAAAGATCCAGCGAAAGCTGGATCTTTTTTTTGTGCTATATTTAAATAGAATTTTAAAATGATTTATGACAAGAAAATTACTTTTAGGCTTATTGTTTCTTATGGCTCTAAAAATGACTGCACAGAAAGACGATTCAAATTTTTCTTTAGGTTTTAGTTATGGTTTTGGAAGTGAATTTAGTAATAGAAACTATACATTTACAAACCACTTTTATAAAGTTCAGCTATATTACCAAATAAAGGAAACAAAGCATTTTCAGTATCAGATTTTAGTTCAGCCTGAGATTAATTTTGCTGAGCATCAATTATTGAATTTCTATTTTGTAAAACCTGAAACACCAAACTATCAGCAAAAAAGAGATGAATATACCCGTTTAAAAGATGTTCGCGAATATGTGCTTAATTGTGGTTTTTTAATTCGTAAACCTGTAGGTGAAGTTTGTTCTTTTTATGTTTTGGGTAGTATTGGTCCTATGATTACAGATACAGAAACAGAGCGAATTTCTAAAGGTTTTGCTTTTGCCGATGTTTTAGCGGTCGGTTTCACTGCAAGTTGTAATAAATTTCAGTTTGATATTCGTCCAAGTATAAGACATGTTTCTAATGCTGGATTAGGAAGCAGTAATGCAGGCTATAACACAAAGAATATTGAATTTGGTATTTCGCGTAAATTATAAATGATTTAATTTAAGGTTAATATATTTATAGCAATTTCTTAAAATATTAATTAATTATAAAAAGTAAAAAAGGATG
>NZ_MRCM01000021.1 GCF_002303885.1 Flavobacterium sp. ACN2
ATATAAAACGATATCCTTTATTGAAAGAAATCAATAAAAACAGACCAAATTGTGTCTTTAAAAGAGTGTTAATTCCCAAATACGTATTGTATTTAAAAATATTTTTATGAAAATGAAAATATTTTAATCTTCCATATATATTTTTCTCTTGAGAGGCAACAATATACACTTGCACTAAAATTCTATAAATCAAATATTGCTGGAGCTTTACTTTTCCTTCGAATGTATTTTCCTCAATTATTTTAAATGCATTTTGAAAATATTTTAAAACAGATAACTGCTTTTTTAAATCTGCTGAAGTTGTCTCAATACTTTCATGTCCTCTTCTGACTTTATATAAAAAATCTGCATGGGTAATATATTTTGGAGAAAAAGAAATCATCCTTAAATGAAAATCAGCTTCTTGACTCCTATATAAAGTGACATCAAATAAATTTTTACCTGTCAAGAATTCCCTTTTCCATAATGGAGAAGGTGTCGCAAAAACATGTCCACCAAGAAAATAAGCATACAACGGATGTTCTTTTGGGGCTAAATTAATATAATTTTTAGCTGTTTTTCCATCTTCGAAAAAGTATTCCCATTGACAAGCGCAAAAATCCAGTGATTTATTATTAAGTAAAATCGAAACCTGAATCTGTAAAAAGTTATGATACATTATATCATCACTATCAAACCACTTTACATAGTTTCCCTTAGACATTTCAAATCCATAATTGCGTGCTGCATTACCTCCGGCTTGCATTTCTGAAGGACGCAGATATAATTTAAAACGACTATCTCTCTTTACATACCCATCCACAACTTCAACCGTATTATCACTGGAGCCATCATCAACAACAATACATTCCCAATTTTGATAAACTTGCGCAAGCAAACTGTCTAATGTTTCACTTATTAAATGTGCACGATTGAAAGCAGGTATTATTATGGAAACTAATGGATTAATCATTTAATTTAAAAAAGATGATGCTATTTTTTTACTTTCATTATTGTTTTTTAAGATATTTTCTTTATCCAACTGATTTAAAATTTTAATTTTTAAAATATTCTTTTTCATATCTCCTATTTTCAAAAAAACAATAGCTTTTGCAAGACCCATATAGTTTTTTTTATATTCATTTTGAAAACTGCAATTATTATACGGATTTGAAAATTTTAAAACTGAAAGCCTTTTATATGATACTATTTCATCTTCAAAATATATGTTCTTATGTAAGATAGTCTCTCTATCATGAAAAATATTGCAAGTAGGCAATACGCCTAACTTAAAAGAATGAAATTTTATCCTTTGGATATAATTATCATCCTCTCCATAATGAAAAAAAGAAGGATTAAACCCTCCTACTTTTTCTATACAATTTCTTGAAATTAACCAAGCAGCTGCATTAACAAAATCGACCTCGTATATAGAATTTTTTATTTTTTTTAAATAAATATCCGAATATATATTTTTACAACTTGAAGGATTGATATATAACGAAAATTTATAATCTAAAGCATCTCCTTTGCCATTTAAATGCATTGGGCTGACGATTCCAAACTGAGGTTCTTTCTGATGCGCTATAATAAGGTTTGCTATCGTGTTTGGTTCTATCCAAGCATCTTGATTTAGCAAAAAAAAATAGTCTGCCCCTTCATTGAAAGCTTTTTTTATGCCAATATTATTACCATTCCCAAATCCTTTATTTTCTTTTTCTTCAATAAGTTTTACTTCAGGAAAATCATTTTTAATTATAGCAGGAGATCCATCTGTAGATTTATTATCAACCACAATTATACTTAAATCAATTGTGCTATTCTTTAGGCTACTTAAACATTTGTGCAACCATTTTTTTGGATTATGAGTTACAATGACAACTACGATTTTCATTTTACTTTCATTTTGACATTGAATAAAAACTTCAATTTTCGGGTTATTTTTGAAACAATAGAGAATTTATATTCTAACCTTAATCTGTTTTCTTCATTTACTAGGTTAAAATATTCTTTATACAAAATTTTATCATAAAGACTATAATCCTTTATATGCTTTTTACTATTTTCATTTGTTGCTTGATCTTGATGTATTCTAAATTTCACTAATGGTTTATTTATTATCAGAATCGGTTGCTCCTTTAAAATTCTATACCAAAATTCATAATCAAGAACTTGTTTCAAGTCTGTCCGGAAATACCCAATTTTATTTACAATATCTTTTCTAAAAAGAACTACGCTGGGCTCTCCGATTTTATTAAATGGCTGTTTTCTAAAATCGTCTCTTTTAAATATAAGCTTATCCAATATTAGTACATCAGTTTCTTCCTTAACTAATTTTTTTTGTAAATCTTCATATTTTTTTATCCAGTTATTAGTATTTTCTCCAACAGCATTTTGTTCAATAATAAAAGATCGTTTACTTGCGATTAAGCCAACCGCTGGATTTTCATCATATATTGAAATCATTTCTTCAATGCAATTCTGTTCCATTACATCATCTTGAAATAAAAATTTGATAAATTCACCATTGGATTTTTTTATACAATTATTCCAATTTGCACCAATTCCTTTTGGTTTGTGATGATAGATAAAAACAGGGAATTTACTTTGGAATTTAAATTTTTCAATAATATCTAGTGTTTTATCCATTGATTTATCATCACTAACAATCACTTCAATATTACAATATGTTTGTTCTCGAATACTATTTAATGTTTCTTGTAGATATTTTTCTCCATTAAACGTGGGAATGCATATCGAAATCAAAGGAAGGCTGTTCATTTTTCTATTCTTAGGATATCTTATTAGTATGCGTTTTAGTGACTTATTTATCTCTCAATATTTTTTTTTGAACAATTACAGAAATTAGAAGTTGATCTGTTTGCATCAATTCTTCAATTTTAGATAACGTACTAAAATTTTTATTTTATATCGAATACTTTGCTTAAACTTGATACCAAATTGTTTTAAAAAATCTGATTTAAAAAGATACAATCCAAAAATTTGATAATGATATTTTGGAATAAAATGCCAAAAAAAAGTTTTAAAAAAAACAAATTTATTAACACTATTTTTCTTTATATCATTTTTATTTCCTAAATCGCCTTGATTGTTTATTTGGACATAGACTTGATTTATCCATTTTTGTTTAGGAATGATTTTTGACAAAGAATTTATAACTCTATAATCGGAGACTTTCCATCCATCCCACCTAACCTTATTCTTATATTTTGAATGAAACAAGAAACATGCAGTATCGATATTGTAGATTTCAATCATCCCCTTTTTCACTCTTCTATTATCCGGCAAAATAACTTTATTTGGAAATCTAATTTGCCAAAAAAACATAGTATCATTATCATTCTTTTTAATATGACTTATAATTTCTTCAAATACTTTATGATGAAAAAGATTTACATCATCATCCAGAAAAACTATCCAACCGTCAGTTACCTTATCCAGCAATTCATTACAATATAAATTATAATATGCAGGTGTAAAACCATCTGGATGATTTTTCTCTTCTCTTATATCGCTATTTACCTTAACTTTCTCAACATCGTACTGGTTAAGATAATTTAAATCGACATCATTATCATAAGAAACAATATGTCTGATTATTTTATAAGTCTGATTATTTAAAGAATATTTTAAATTTTTAAATCCAATAGGACGATTTGAAGTACGGGTAAGTACATTAATTACTATATTATCTTCTAATTTTTCCATAAATAATCAATAAAATGCTTTTATGCTGTCTCAATAGCTTTATCGACTAAATCATTAAGAATTTTTAAATGTCTTTCTTGCGAAAAATTAGATTGAATATTTTCCTTTCCCTTTCTTCCCAGCTCAATTGCATATTCTTTATTCTCAAGTAACATTATCATCTGTTGAGCCATTGCATCCACATCATGTTCATTTATCAACAATCCCGTTTTTTCATTAATAATAACGTCAGGAATTCCTGCATGGAAAGTGGCAATAATAGGCAATCCAGCAGCACTGGCCTCTAAAATTGCAACTGGAGTTCCTTCCTGATCACCATTTATAGCAGTTATAGAATGTTGTACAAAGGCAAGTGAATTTTCTAAATAAGCAACAAAATCTTCTTTAGAAAGTACTCCTGGCAAGAAAACATTATTTTCAAGTTTTAAATAATAAACTAAGTTTTTACAAACTTCAAATAAATTTCCATCTCCGCCAATCACTAACTTAGCATTTGGAAATTTCTCCAAGACCTTACTGAAGGCTAAAATAGTGTAATATGGAGCTTTTTTCTCTACGAAACGCCCTATGGCTATAAAAGTATCGTCGGTAAATTTAGGAACTAAATTAATAAAACTTTTATCTGGACCATATGTACTATAAATTAGTTTCTCCTCTGGACAGCCTAATCTTAATAGATTTTGCTTCATAGAAATAGAAACTGCTACAACAAATGTACTGTAATTAAAAGCCTGCGAATAATTTTGACATTCTTCAATAGCAGAATATACAGATGCGTCATAACCATGAAAATGAGTAATAAGCGGAATATTTAAATATTTGCTAATCTTTGCCAAACGATTTCCTACCGGACCATACTGTGCAAAAATTAATTCTATTTTATTCTTCTTTAAAGATCTAATAAATGCTAATTCTTCTGGTTTAAAATTAGTAGGCCTAATCTTTTCTAATATTTTATAGAATAATAAATCTTTTGTTTTTAACAGTTTGCCAAAATTCTCTAAATATAGCGGAAGACTTCCTCCGTAATAGTAAAAAACTTCTGCTTTTATTCCTGTCTTCTGAACTTGAATAAATGTTTCAGAATACGTATTAAATGATGGTGATACCATCGCTATTCTATTTTTTTGCGATACCATATAGTCCTGTTATCATTTGTCCTTCTTTAAAATTTATCGTCAAATTTTTATCTTTTTTTATTAAAAAAAGAATAAATGGTTTTAAAACCGAAGAAAGTACTTTTCTTTTTTTAGCACTCATAGGAGCTCTTCTTACCCATAGTCCTAACATTTGCGCCAATGAAGCATGCCATCCGCCCAAAGCTTTTATTTCAATATCTTTAAATCCTGAATTCTCAAGATGTCGTTGTAATGAAAAAGGCGTATATCTGTATTCATCATGAGGAACTTCATGAAGATTCCATAAAAAAGGAACAGTAAAGAAAAATATAGCGTCTTCTTTTAAAACCCTATGAAGCTCTTTTAAGATTATTTCTGGCTCGGGACAATGTTCTAAGACTTCTGTTCCAAATGCACAGTCGAAAGAGTTATTTTCAAACGGCATATTGATTCCATTCCAAGTAAAATCTGGTTTTACTTCCGAATCATAAACCAAAGCATCTTCGATATCAAGACCTGTATATTTTGTCGCATTACTATTTTTAAGAATATAATTTTTGTATGGCATTTTACCACAACCTATATCTAGTATTTCACCACTAAATCTTTTAAGATTTTCATTAAGTGCATTTAGAATCGACGTTCTAATGTAATATCTGTCTAAATTTTCTTTACAGTAAGGTACATCCGTGAAATTATTTAGCTTCATGGTTTTATCATAATTCTTCCAGTATAATCGATTCGGCCTAGAAAAGGTTTAAAAGGTAGTGAATTAAAATATTCATCAACAGCTCTTCGACAGCCGTCCCAATGTCCATAGTCGTCAATAATTAAAACACCGCCTGAAACAAGTTTTGGATATAAAATTTCTAATTCTATTTTTGTTGACTCATACCAATCTGTGTCCAATCTTAGCAAAGAAATTTTTTCTGGCAATTCATGAGACAATAAAGTTTCCTCAACCATACCTTTTATGAAATTAACATTTTCACTTGGATAATTATATTTACTTATATTCTCTTTAACATTATCTAATTCGGCTTTAGCCCATAATCTTGACGTTTCCTCATCTTCTATTTCCATTCGATCAGATGCTAGATCTCCATTTATGTCCAAATCAAAATCTGTTGGTTCATTCATTCCTTCAAATGTATCGAACAGCCAGATTTTAGTATTATTTTTGTTTAGCTTGTTCAAAGTCAGCATACACGTTCCTATACTGCCTCCTTTCCAAACTCCACATTCAATTATATCTCCCTCGATATTATTTGTAGCTATATATTCAACAGCATGTATTAAAGAAACTATTCTCTCTGCTGATGTCATCGTATAATCTTTAACCTGACTAATTACTGAATTTTCAAAATCTGTAAAATCATTTGTTCGAGAGTCCGTTTTTAGAGTAGAGCTCTCTTTAACATTATGATTCAAGTATTTACTAATTTTCTTTTTAATTCTATATAATCTACTCATAGCTATTGTTTTGTTACTTCCCATTTTGAATCTTCTATATACTTACAGGTTCCTCCTTGCCATTTATAGTCTCCTCTTACATTTTTCATCATTTCAACTTTAAAATTACAAGTTGAATCGATAAAATCAAATCTTTCCTTAGTTTTAGATTCCGATAAATACACTCTGATAGAAAAGACCCCCATATAAAGCCTTAGCTTTTCATAAGTGCAACTAAAAGTATATATTCCTTTTTCTCTATTTATCTTAAACTCAGAATCAATTTGCCATGTATGCAAAATTGGATTTTGAAATTCATCAATTACTTGAAATGATAATGCTAAATTCTCAACACGGATAGGGCAATTAATTGTAAACTCAATTTTTAACTCTTTACCAAATTCATGAATTTTACCTGGCAAACTGGTAAATAGCTCTATTTTAGTAATTTTTGGAATATGCTCATCTGCATTAGCTATATAAGTAGATTCGCTTGAACCGTCATTTAAATATCTCCTTATTCCTTCATCTGTGTTTCCTTCAAAATAAACACCTCCGTTTCTCAAAACAATCACTTTATTTGTCAATGTAGAAATAGCATTCATATCATGGCTTACAAATAATACTGTCCTCCCCCCTTCAGTCGAAATCTCTTGCATTTTTCCGATCGCCTTTTTTTGAAATTCAGCATCTCCCACTGCTAAAACCTCATCGACTACTAAAACTTCAGGTTCTAAAAAAGCAGCTACTGCAAATGCCAAACGAACTGTCATTCCAGAACTATATCTTTTCACTGGGGTATCAATATAACGTTCACAGCCAGAAAATTCAATAATTTCATCAAGCTTTGAAGCAATTTCTTTTTTGGTCATTCCTAAAATGGCTCCATTTAGAAAGATGTTTTCTCGCCCTGTCATCTCTCCATTAAAACCTGTTCCAACTTCTAATAAAGACGCAATACGTCCTTTAGATTTTATACTACCTGTTGTTGGCGCTGTAACCTTTGAAAGAATTTTTAAAAGGGTAGATTTTCCTGCTCCGTTCTTTCCAATAATTCCTAAAACTTCACCTCTTTCTACCTCAAAGTTGATATCCTGTAAAGCCCAAACGTAATCTGAAGTTCCTTTTGTAGAGCGATCGTTGGTATCACCAATTTTTAGATATGGATTTTCCTTTCCTCTAATTTTGTGCCACCATCGATTTAAATCATGGCTTAAAGTTCCTGTTCCAACCTGCCCTAAACGATATTGCTTAGAGATATTTTCAGCTTTTAATATGATGTCTTTCATTTATACAGTATCTATAAAGCTTTTTTCTGTTCTATTAAAAATTAATAACCCAATGAAGAAAACTACAATTGTAACTATCATTGTATATACTAAACCTAAAATTGAAATACTTCCAATATTTAAAAGCATATAGCGAGAAGTTTCTACAACATAAGCCAATGGGTTGTATTCTACAATCCAACCAAATTTTGGGAGTTTTTCTTTTATTAATTCCATAGGATACATTACAGCAGATATATACATTAATAGTTGGACTCCAAAACCAACTAAATTATTTAAATCTCTATATTTTGTAACCATTGAAGAAATCATCATCCCCAAACCTAAACCTAAAATTCCCATAAACAAAATTAAGATTGGGAAAAATAGTATTAATCCATTTAGGCTTAAATCTGCTCCTTGAAAATAAAAGAAAATGTAAAAGAAAATAAATATCCCAAATTGAATTCCGAATTTTATTAAGTTCGAAGTCACTATGGATAAAGGAGTAATAATTCTAGGGAAATATACTTTTCCAAATATTCCTGCGTTGGATTTAAAAGTATCTGAAGTCCCATTTAAGCACGCAGTAAAATAATTCCAAACCATAATTCCTGCAAGATTAAATAAGAATGGTGGAATGGATCCTGTTTTGATTCCTGCTACATTATTAAAAATAATCGTAAAGGTAATAGAAGTAAATAAAGGCTGTATTAAATACCATAGAGGACCTAAAACAGTTTGCTTATAAACTGTGATAATATCTCTTTTTACAAAGAGCATTAGTAAATCTCGATATTGCCAAATTTCTTTAAAATTTAGCGAGAAAAATTTATTCTTGGGTGTTATTTCAAACAGCCAGTCTTTTGTATTTTTAGAATCCATTTAAAGGGGCTTAAAAATCTTAATTTAAAAAAATTAACAAGATTTTTAACATTTTAAAATTTATTTAAAAATGTCAAAAGGCGTTTAAAAAACACCTCTTGACTATATTGATTTTATTTTCGTTTGATCTTATTTATCTAAAACTTCAAAAGTTGAATTCATGCTTTTGAATTCAGGAACTATCTTTTTCATTTTTGAAACAATATCATCATTTTCGTAAAAATCAGCAATTCCAATCAATTCATCAACCTCATTATGAAGATTTTCATACTCGTCTTGAATTTCTTGCGCAATCATGATCTTATTGTGATGTGTTGGAAGAGTCTTAGAAGTATCATTTAATAATTCTTCGTAAAGTTTTTCTCCAGGTCTTAAACCAACTATTTTAATTTTAATTTCCTTGTCAGGAATAAAACCAGCCAGCTTAATCATTTTTCGTGCCAAATCAATAATTCTAACTGGTTTACCCATGTCAAAAATATAAATTTCACCACCATTACCCATAGCTCCAGCTTCTAATACAAGTTGACATGCCTCAGGGATTGTCATAAAATAACGAATTATATCCTGATGTGTAATTGTTACTGGTCCTCCTTCTGCTATTTGTTTAGTAAATAAGGGGACAACAGATCCATTTGAACCTAAAACGTTTCCAAAACGAGTAGTAATAAATTTTGTCCCGCCTTCAACCTTTTCTCTTTGGTTTTTTAAGAATAAAGACTGCACATATTTTTCTGCAATACGTTTACTAGCTCCCATTACATTACTTGGGTTAACAGCTTTATCGGTAGAAACCATTACAAATTTCTTAACCTGATATTTACAAGCTAAATCGGCAAGGTTTTTAGTTCCTTTAATATTAGTTTGAATTGCTTGAGACGGATTCTCTTCCATCAAAGGCACATGTTTGTAAGCTGCCGCATGAAAAACAACATGAGGATTATAATTTTTAAAAACTTTTTCTAAAGCTTTTTTACTTCTTACATCAGCAATTACTGCAACAATTTTCGTGCTGAAATTCATTCCCTGAGTTTCTAAGCATAAATTGTGTAACGGTGTCTCTGCGTGATCTAAAACAATTACATTTTTTGGATTAAAATTCAGAACCTGTCTGACAATCTCACTCCCAATTGAACCAGCCGCACCTGTTATTAAGATTGTTTTATCTTTTAATTGTTTCGAAATTGATTTACTATCTAAGACTATAGGTTTTCTTTCTAATAAATCTTCAATCTGTATATTTTTTACTTTCTGAGAAATTTCTTTTTGATTTTCCCAATCTGAAATCAATGGAACCGTATATACTCTGTAATTGAACTCTAAACATTGATCAACAATAATAAGTTGTTCATCTTTTGTCAAACTTTTATCTGCAATAATTACCCCTTCTGCTGCAACAGAACGCATTAAAGCAGGAAGTTTCTTTCTTAAAATTAAAATAGGAAGATCTAGCATTCTCTTAGATGCATTCTGATTATTCTTATCAACAAATCCAACAATTTTAAACCTAGAAGGCGTCTCAAATTTTAAAGCATTTGCGACAGAAATTGCATTTGCATCTGTACCATAAATAACTGTCCGTACAAGCTTAGTTGTCGCTTTTTCCGAAAAATACATCTCAAATGTTTGCTTTACAATAACACGATATAAAAATAGGCCGCAAAAAGATAAAACTAAATTGATAAAAAGCGCTGTATTTAAAAATGCTTTATGCCCAGTATATAATTCAAATATTAGATTTATAAATAGAAAGAAAACTAAAACTGACATTTGAGAGAAAAGCAATTTTATTGCATCAATATATGAGGAGTGTCTAATAATTCCTGAATAGGTTCTAAAGAGCCAAAAGAAAAATATATTGACTGTTATTAATCCCGCTACAAAATAAAAATCATGAGAAGTTATAATGTACCCAATTGCAGTTCCATCAAAAAGCAAATAAGTAAAGGAAAATGAAAAAAACAAAACCATTACATCAATAGCAACAATAATCCACCTAGGCAAATAACTCAAATTATTGATATTTGCTCTAAGGTTTCTTGGAGAAAAGGTTCTATATAACAAAGAGGCTATATTATTTGGTTTTTCTGTATTCAATTTAGCATTTTTTAAGTCAGTAAAATTTGAACTTTATACAAAAATACAAATTAAAGGTTTTAAATAATTACTTAATGGTGCAAATTAAATTTTAACACCTTTTTTCTTTTGCTTTAAAAATTCCAAAAGATAAGTTCCATAACCAGATTTAAGTAATGGCTGAGCTAATTCTTCCAGTCGTGCATCGTCAATAAATCCTTGCCTCCATGCAATTTCTTCAATGCACCCAACCTTTAATCCTTGTCTTTCTTCTAGAACTTGTACAAATTGCCCAGCTTGCATTAAACTATTAAAAGTTCCTGTATCCAGCCAAGCTGTTCCTCTACTTAGTATACCCACTTTTAATTTGCCTTTTTCAAGATAAACTTTGTTTATATCCGTAATTTCATATTCACCTCTAGCACTTGGTTTTATGCTTTTTGCAATCTCTACAACAGAATTATCGTAGAAATAAAGTCCTGGAACGGCATAATTAGATTTAGGTTCTAAAGGTTTTTCCTCAATAGAAATAGCATTTTTACTTTCATCAAATTCCACTACTCCATATCTTTCAGGATCCGAAACATGGTAAGCAAAAACAACTCCTCCATCTGGATCCGCATTATCTTTTAACAATTGCTGCATATTAGTACCGAAGAAAATATTATCTCCCAGTACTAAAGCAACTTTATCTTTTCCAATAAATTCCTCTCCGATTACAAAAGCCTGAGCCAATCCATTCGGATTTGGTTGTTCTGCATAACTAAACTTACAACCAACCGTACTCCCATCGCCTAAAAGTTTTTTAAAATGCGGTAGATCGTGAGGGGTAGATATAATTAAAATTTCATTAATTCCTGCCATCA
Source organism: Flavobacterium sp. ACN2 (assembly GCF_002303885.1). Taxonomy (GTDB): domain Bacteria; phylum Bacteroidota; class Bacteroidia; order Flavobacteriales; family Flavobacteriaceae; genus Flavobacterium. The sequence continues at coordinate 11,374 of NZ_MRCM01000021.1, forward strand.
TTAATGTTGATAACGGATAATAAATCATAGGTTTATCGTAAACCGGCATTAGCTGTTTACTTACAGCTAATGTCAATGGATGCAATCTTGTGCCAGAACCTCCAGCTAATATAATTCCTTTCATATATTTTGATTTTATATTTTAGATTTTAGATTTCCTTGAAATTCTCTCGTATAAATCTTCAAATCATTTTTAATTTAAGCAAACATCTTTCTTAAACTTTCTTTATAATTTGGAACTTCTAAATTATAAACTGTTTTTATCTTTTTCTTATCTAATAGTGAGTAACTTGGTCTTTTTGCAGGGGTTGGATAAGCTGATGAAGGAATTCCAACAACTTTACAGTTATAATCTCCAAGCTCTTTAATGCCTAAAGCAAATTCATGCCAGCTTATTTCGCCTTCATTCGAATAATTGTAAATTCCGGGGATCCATTTTGAGGATTCGATGATATCAATCATTGCTTTAGCCAAGTCAGCAGCGTAAGTGGGAGAACCTATTTGGTCATTAACCACATTAATTTCCTCTCTTTCCTGCATCAATCGCTGCATTGTTTTTACAAAATTATTTCCAAACTTGCTATAAACCCACGAAGTCCTAATAATAATGGATTCTGGGTTTTCTTTTAAACAATCAATTTCTCCAGCCAATTTACTTTCTCCATAAACATTTATAGGTTTAGTTTCAGCTTTTTCATCCAAAGCAATTGACGAAGTTCCATCAAATACGTAATCAGTTGAAACGTGAATTAATCTAACGTTCTTTTCTCGTGCATATTTTGCGATTAATTCTACTGCTAAATGATTTACTGTAAAAACTAAATCTTTTTCTGATTCAGCTTTATCAACTGCTGTATAAGCTCCACAATTAAATATAACATCAGGACAAATTGCCTCTAATTGGGATTGAAGCATTTCCAAGTTATCTAATGTAATTTGAGTTCTATCTGCAAATACCCAATCATATTGAGGATAAGAAGGCGCTAAAACTGAAAGTTCTGATCCTAATTGTCCTGTTGCACCAGTTACTAAAATTTTTTTCATTAAAATAAACTATTACAATTTTCAATAAAAGGAAGAATTTGATCTTTTTCTGAAACTATTGCTTCATCCAGATTCATTCCCCAATCAATGCTCAAAGACGGATCATCGTATTTAATTCCGCCCTCAGAGGCTTTATTATAAAATTGATCACATTTATACATTACTGAAGCAGTGTCACTAATAACTGAAAATCCATGCGCAAATCCTTGTGGCACTAATAACTGCTTTTTATTCTCTGCTGACAATAGAATACTAAATGCTTTTCCATAAGTAGGAGAATCTTTTCTTAAATCTACTGCAACATCAATAATTTCACCTTCTAAAACACGAACTAGTTTTGTCTGGGCAAAAGGAGGATTTTGATAATGTAAACCTCTTAAAGTCCCTTTCTTTGAAAATGACTGATTATCCTGAACAAATTCAATATTAATCCCTAAATCTTCAAATTTAGTTTTACTATAAGACTCAAAAAAATACCCTCTTTCGTCTCCAAATACTGTTGGTTCAATTATTATCAAATCTTTTATAAACGTTTCTTCGATTTTCATTTTAATTTTTTTATTCACTTAAAGAAATTTATAATAACATCTTTTATTCTACTTCTATCTTTAGCACTTAAATTTGATCCTGATGGCAAGCATAAGCCTTTTTCAAACAATTCTTCAGCAACTTTATTACCGTAATAGGAATACTTTTCAAAAACTGGCTGTAAATGCATTGGCTTCCATAATGGTCTACTCTCTATATTAGCTTCTTCAAAAGCAAGTCTCAACCTTTCTCTTTCTATCTTTGTTTCAAGTAATATTGTATTTAGCCAAAAATTAGAAAAAAAGTCACCGCTTGGATTATCGAATAGTTGTACGTTTTGAATGTCTTTAAAAATTTCTTCATAGAATAAATGATTATCTCGTCTAAGACGAATATTCAGTTCTAAAACTTTAATTTGTCCAAGACCAATTCCGGCACAGATATTACTCATTCTATAGTTATATCCTATTTCACTATGCTGATAATGTACAGCTGAATCTTTTGATTGGGTTGCATAAAAAATAGCTTTTTCTTTTATGCTTTTTGAATTCGAAATTAATGCTCCTCCACTTGAAGTGGTAATGATTTTATTACCATTAAAAGACAAAATCCCAAAAGTCCCAAAACTACCACATTTTTTTTCTTTATAAGTACTCCCAAGAGCTTCGGCACCATCTTCAATAATTGGTATGCCGTATCTATCAGCAATTGAATGAACCTCATCAATTTTATAAGGCATTCCATATAAATGTACTGCTATAATTGCTTTTGGTTTTTTTCCTTTTCTTATCCTATCTTTTATTGCAATTTCAAGATTTTTCGGACAGATATTCCAAGTATCTACTTCACTATCTACAAATATCGGGTATGCATTTTGGTACAAAATTGGATTTGCAGAAGCTACAAAAGTCATAGTTTGACAGATCACTTCATCTCCACTTTTAACACCTAATAAAATTAATGCTAAATGTATAGCAGACGTTCCCGAATTTGTCGCCGTAACAAAATTTTCATTTTTAAAAAAATTTTGGATTCTATATTCAAATTCATCAACATTTGGGCCACTAGAAGTAATCCAATTTGACTTTAATGCATTCTGAATATACTCTTGCTCAAATCCGCTTTCTTGAGATAATGACAAATAAATTCTCTTATTGTCCATTATTAATATGCCAATAATCTGACGGATAACGAACATCATCTTCATTAACATTACTTAATGATAATGTAGAAAACGATATCAATTTTGAGTTTTCTTCAAGAGACTCAACTGCATTTGCATAACCAGCTGGTATGTGAACAATTTTGCTGTCAGATTCCGAAACTAAAAAAGTCTCAATAGCCAAGTCCTTTGAAGGATTCTCCCAATTGTCAATTTTTATAAAATGAATTTTAAAAGAGCCTGAAAGGCAATAAAAATTCTTTGCGTCTAATTTATGTCCTTGCCACGCACGAATTGGATTTTCTTTAGAATTACTTATAATATAAAATCTTTCAATATCTGTAAAACTAAAATCGTTTACATAAGATATACTTCCTCGATGATCTGAAAATTTTCCTCCTTGAATTATTTTAGGTTCCATGATTCAATCTTAAATTACTTTTTTTAATAAATAAAATTTTGATGAATAAAGGAATAATAAAGGCAAAATTACAATTACGAATATAATTGCATCCTGAACTTTTTGATAAAGAAAAATAACTATTAAAGAAATTCCTGTCTGGGCTAAAGCATAAAGAAGAGATACCAACCTATGTTGTATTTTATATTCATTACTAAGAACCTGATATAAATGCAATCTATGCGCTTCAAAAATATTCTGTTTAAGATAAAGTCTGTGTAGAATTGTACAAACTGCATCAACTCCATAAACTGCCAAAAATAATAACCATATAAGTGATTCTGTTTTTAGAATTAGTCCTAACACCAGATAAATTACCCAAAAAGCTATAGCAATACTTCCGACATCGCCTGCAAAACATTTTGCTTTTTTTCTATAATTAAAAAACAGAAAAACTAAGCTCGCAATCATTGCATATATTATAAAAACACCATCAGTAAAAAGCTGGATTTTTGTATTTACATACAACAGTGACCCCATTACTACTAAAGTATAAAGCCCTGTAATACCATTAATTCCATCCATGAAATTATAGGCATTAATGAGCCCTATTGCTAATACGTAACTTACTAAAACTATCCAAATTGGGACGAAAGTAAATAAGTTTAAATCAAAAAAAATTAACGTGATGGAAAGGAAATGAATTGAAATTCGGATTTTATTTGATAAACTTTGAATATCGTCCCAAAAACTGACTAAACTGACTAAAGTAATTCCTGTAAAAAAAAAGAAATTAGTTTCAATGTTTTGAGCAAAATATAACAATGCTGCAAACCAAAAAATGATTCCACCTCCTCGCAAAGTAATTTCTGTATGCGAACTTCTTTGATTTGGTTTGTCAATTATATTAAAATGATCTGCTACTTTAAAATAGAGCAACATAATAATCATTAAAATAATTCCTAAAATTGTATATTGCATTATCTAATTTATAAAACTTTTTATTGTTCTTTCAAGTCCCTCTTTAGCTGTGTATGGCATTTTATCAATTCCGACAGCATCTTTTATTTTTTGATTTGAAACCCTATAATTTTCAGTTAATTTTTGAATTTTATCAGAGTTTAAAGGTAATTTAATTACATCTCCGATTTTACCTATCCCCTTAATTAAAGCTTTAGGAATTGCTATTGAAAGTGTTTTTTTGTTCAAAACCCTTGAAACAATTTCAATAAGCTCATTTGTAGATAAAACCTCATCATCCGAAAAATTATAAACTCCTGAAGAAATCTGTTTGTTTTGGATAATTTCTTTAATTAAAAAATTAAGATTATCTATTCCTAAAAAAGATCTTTCGTTATGAAAAGCTGCTAAAGGATATGGAATTCTTTTTTTTACAAAATTGTATAAAAGATTCAAATTCCCTTTATTTCCTGGTCCGTGAATCATGCAAGGCCTTATTATAAAAACTCTTTTCCCTTCTGGAATTTGTTTCGATAAAATATATTCTTCTGCTTTTAATTTTGACTGTCCATACGGGGTTTTTGGTTTTGCCAAAACATCTTCATACAAAGTTTCCGAAACTTGATCGGCAACAGCCTTTACACTACTAAAATAAATAAAATCCTTAATTTCACTTTCTATAAAAAAGTCAAATAATTTGTGGGTTAAATAAGTATTAACCTCAAAATATTCTGAAGCATTCCTGACATTTTTAAGATCGTGGGCTTTTCCTGCTAAATGTATAATTACATCACCAGAAAGATTATTTTTCCATTTAGAATTTCTTAATGAAATAAAAGAGGTAGAAAATGGAATGGTTGAAAAATAACTAGAGAGATTCTGCGCTACAAACCCCGATTTACCAGTAATTATGACTCTAAGCATTGTACACCTCTAAATATGATTCAGACATTTTTTTACGCGTAAACAATCCTACTCTTTGAATTGCATTTGAAGAAAAAAGCTCATATAATTCTTTATTAACTATTATTCTCTCAATCGCACATTTTAAACTTTTAGAACATTTTGGTTCTACTGTAATACCCGAAAAATCATTTAATGATACGAAAGGCACTCCTGAATTTAAATTTGTATTTATAACAGGAAGACCATTTGCCATAGCTTCCAATTGTACAACTCCAAATGCTTCTGCTTCATTAATTGATGGGAGAACAAATAAATCCGAAGCTTGATAAATTTGTGACAATTCTTCATCAGAAGCATTAGTAATAAAACGAACCTTATCCTGTAAGCTCACAGAATTTACTTTTTCTTTCAAAATTTCTAGTTCTTCACCATTCCCTACAATGGTGAGTCCTACAGGCAAATTTTGAATAGCTTCAATCAAATATTCAACCCCTTTATACTTTCTCAACTTACCAACAAAAAGTAGTTCGAAATTTCTATTTTCAGGCATTTTTTTACCAGCTGAAATCTTATACTTTGGGTCAAAACTCAAAGGAATGACCTTTATTTTATCTTTATAATCTTTTAAAATATTAGAAGCTTCAAAAAGTTGTGGAGAAGTTACAATAATACAATCTGCCCTATCCAATATTTTTTTAATCATAGGGTTGTAAAATTTCTCGATCCAGCTCCACCGAGAATTTTTTATATTGGCATGCCAAGTAATGATTAATTTTTTATTTTGGCACTTCTTAAGATATCTTAATAAGCTTACTTCCATAGTAGGAAATGGGTAATGATGATGAATGATATCATTTTCTGCTATTAGTTTCTTTAATGCTGGATATCTCAAATTCAGAGGTTGACTTTTAAGAAAAAGAGGTGTTATTTCTTTAAGAACAATGATTTTACCGAATATTTTTTTTACTCGAGTAAAACTTTTCACATGATTATTCGAGTAAACTGTAAAATTAATTTCGTCGGAACAATCAACTACACCTTCAACTAAATTTTTAACTACACTTTCCATACCTCCTTGACATGGATCATAATATTTTACAATTTGGAGAATTTTCATAAATTAAACTAAGTTGTATAAAATGTCTGCTAGTATTTATAGTTCTAGCAATTTACTTATTAAAAGATTATTTTAAAATTCCAATATTTATTTAAAAAAATGCTTTTTAGAATAAAATTAATTATTAATTTCTAATTTAACATATTTTGCACTTATATCTTTTCTCGAGTTCCCTATAAACTTTGAATTTTCAATTTTATATTTTAAGCTTTTATCATTAGAAAAAAAAGACATTTCGTGCCCGCCAAAATTTATAAATTTACAATATGAGAAAATAGTATTGCCGTCAGCAAAGAAAAAATTAGTATTGTTGCCATTAATTGTTGATCTTTCAACTTTCACTAATCCAACTGCACTCTGATATGCTTTTTCTCTTCCGTTAAAATCTAATTCAGAATCACTTACATATATTTTAGCAGTGCTATGATAATTTAAAAATGCTAACGCATCACCATTATCATTGCCATCGTTAAATCCTACTTTTACAATTGCATTCTGTAAATAAATTATTGAAGAGTCATTAAGAACATTTGCGATAGCAAAATTAAAGTCTTCAAATTTTACATTCTTTAATCTAAAAATTGTTTTAGCAGTTTCTTCGATATGGAGACACTTTGCATAGCCCGAAATATTTACGTTACTAATAGAAACGTCATATGGAAAAGTCGAATACTCGAATGTCAACGCCGATCTACTCCTTTTATTATTAGTAATTTTCCCTTCGAAAAAACAATCCTTAATTACTATTTTCGCATTCGAATTAACTTTTGCATGATAAATGGCGTCTCCAAATCCGTCCATATCAACTTTATTTGCGAATTGGGTATAACCTCTACCTCCAACATTTATGAATTTGCAGTTTTTAATATTGCTATTTAAAACATCATGAATTCTCAAACCATAACCATTTATATTTCTAAAAACACAATTTTCCACAATTACTTTTTCAGATACAAATTGTGCCGCAATATATATATCATCATCAAATGAGTGTACATTTTTAGTAACTTCCTGTTGAATTCCGTCTATTACTAATCCTGAAATGAATATTTGTGTCCCTATATTTTCAGTAGGCTCTTCAGGTTTATAGATTGAATTTATTTTCCTTCCTATAGAAATAAAAACATGTTCTTTAAAAGGAGTTAATTTATACGCACTCCTTGTATCAGTGATTTTTGGAGTAATTGTTGCTTTATTTGATATAATTTTAATTTTTTCACCTTTTAGTAACTCCACTCGAATAGTTTTATTCAAATTATAGGTTTGTTGAGTCTTTGGGATATATAATGTTTTTTGATTTTTAATACAATATATAATTGCATTTTCAAAAGCATCTGAGTCATCTGTCATTCCATCACCTCGCGCACCAAAATCAAGTACAGATATTTTATCCTCAAAAAAAACATCCTTTTGAGATGTAAAACTAAATATTAAAATCGATGAGCATAATAAACCAAATAATATAAAAAGTCTAATATTCATGATAACTCATTTTTAACAACACAACTTATAATAATTCTTCTCAAGTATTTAATTTTTTCAAAAAAAATAATTTTTATATAAGTTTTATAGTTTATTAATTTATTTGAATAGAGATTTTTATAACATTGTAAAACCCCTTCATGCATTAGTCGCAAGTTTGATGATAATCCATTCTGTCCAAAAACCTTTTTATCATCAACATTTGCTGCTCCAACATAATCTAATAAATAACCTCTATTATTAGAAATTATACTGAGCCACAAAAAATAATCCTCAGCAAAACTCATTTCTTCATTAAAGCCGCCTACTTCAAAAAATACATCTTTTTTTAAAACAACACAAGGAGTTAGGAAATAGTTTTTATAAAGCATTTTTTTCAAAAAAATTTCACCTACATAACTTATCGGCGCGCCTAAATATTTTGTTGCCACGATTTTGAAACTATCATTTTCTTGAAAAAATTCTTTAACATTTCTAATATGATCAGGTGACCATATATCATCACTATCCAAAAAAGCAATATGACTACTAGTCGCCAATGAAACACCTTTATTTCTAGCTGCTGAAGGCCCGGCATTTTCTTGTTCTACTAAAACTATCATTATACCATGTACAGATTTTAACACTTCGTTAGCAATAGCTACAGATCTATCCACACTGCCATCATCAACAATAATAATTTCGTTAACATTTTCTGTTTGGCTTAAGATAGATTCTAAACATTTAGCAATCGTTTTCTGTGAATTATAAATAGGAACGACAGCAGAAATTGTGACAATATTTTTCATAAAATTGCTTCAAGCTTTAAAGAGATCTTACTTAAATTATTATCAATCTTAAATTGTCTCATATTATTCTTAAATTCTTCATTTTTTTTCTTATAATTTTGATGATTCAATTCACTAATAACATGCTTGATCTCATTCAGATCATCGCATAGAAACCCAAATTCGCCGAAACTCTCAAATAACCACACAAAAAAGTCATTCTTGATAGATATTATTGGCACTTCCAACCTAATTGCTTCAAAAATGGCTCCGCTTGCGCACAGTTTGTAAGAATTATTGTCATAGAAAAAAATTACAAAATCTAGTTTTGATATTTCTAATTCAAACTTTTGCTGTGAAACGAAAGAATCTGAATATAAATTTCTAACAAAGCCATTTTGATATTTTTTTAGTTCAGGAAGTACTTTTCCAATTGTGAGCAAATTAATTTTATTATTAATAACTTCACTTTTAAAATATTCTCCTAAATCATAAATGCAATTAGAATTTTTTGATAACATTTGTGTTCCAATCGCGCCGATGTTTAATCCATTATAATCTTCTTTATTAATCAGATTTTCTTTATTTACACAAAAATTATATGGATGTAATATAGAATATGTTTTATCTAATGTGGAATTACTTAATAAGCCCTTTAAACTTTTTTTAATATTATCTCCAAGTACTATGTATTTATTTTTTTTACTGCTTAAGAAAAATGCTAGTTTAAGAATAATACCTAAGAAAATTTCAGATTTTCTTTTTCCTTTCAATAATTCTAGCTCACCATGCAAAATTATAATGTGTTTGGTGTTTTTTTTAAAAAGTAGAAGAATATTTAAAAAAAGGTGTCCTGTTGGAAACAAACATGTCCATATAAATAACTCATTTTTATGTAATGCTGCGAGTTTAAAAATTTTCAGGATTTGTTTACATTCTCCAATAATTCTGGATCTCCACTTAAATTTTTCTTCATTATAAAATCCTTCAAATGGTAAATATTCCAAATTTTGTATATTCGATAATTCCAAATTAAATCTTACCGCACTAACATGCTTTTTTTCGGCAACAAACATAACCTTACTTGATGGATTACTTTTCGTAATCATTTCAATAAAACAACTATTTACCTGAAAATGAATCTCTCCTATATGAGACACTTCACTTATTATTATTGTATTTTTCATTGAAAAATAGTTTGCTTATTTATTAAAAATTGAATTATAAGGCACATAAAGATTGTAATAGGAATTAACTAAAGCATTAAATCTAGTCCAAGAGAAAAAAATAACTACGGCAAATACCGTTAATAACATCATTTTTCTAGTTTTAAAGAAAGACAGCGAATATCCTATTAAAAAAATTTCAAAGAAAAGAAAAGGAACAGATGCTCTTGCAAATACAGCCAAATCTTTTGCAAAAACAAAATATGTCAAATTCCCTATCATATAAAGGTTAAAATAACCTTGAAAGTACAAAAAGTTGCCTTTGGATCTATTTTTTACGAAAATAAAAAAAGGTATAAATAAGAGTCTCTTTGTGACACCAAGTAAATACATTACAATTGGATTATTAGTTGTATTCAATACTTCACTATCTTCATTAAGATAATTATTTATTTTTGCTCCTATAAAACCATCAATTCCTAAAACTCTTAACACTAAGTCTAAAATTAATGTGCCTATTCCAATTAATCCTAATGCTACACAAAATGCTACTAAGTAATAAAAAGTTTTGTCACTGATTTTAGTCCAATAAATATAATAAGCCAAAAAATATAGTATTGAAGAATAGTGAATTGATGATGCTAATATTACAAATAAAGCAAAATAAAAAGGTTGTCTTCTTATAATAAAAATGGTACTAAATAATGTCAAAGAAATTGCCAAATTTTGACGTACTGCAAATATATCAGCAAAGTAATAGCAAAAATATAATAAAATAAGTGTAAAAAAGAACTCTTTATGAAATTTATAGAAATAGGAAAATTTAAAAGTCAAACATAAAAAGGAAAAAATAGTAAGAAAAACAGTGTAATTTGATGTGTATTGCCTAATTTGACCCGCTAAAACAATATAGCCTGGTTCAAAATTTACAGTATGGGCATCAGAAAAATAATAGAATGTATCAAAATAAGATTCCCAATCTGTACCGCATTCCCATCTTAAACTGGCAAATGCCCAGAAAATTAGGAAAAATACACACGCCCCTGTTACCAAAAATATTTTCCTTTGGTTTTTATCAAAGCGAACGTAATCAGTAAAACTTAGAGTGACTAGTATCAAAAATAAAATTATGTAGATCCCCAATGCTTAATTATTTTAAACTTCAAACAATATTTAGTTAAATCAGTTTACGTAATTTAACTAACCAATGAGAAAAAAAACTGCGATTTTTCTTTTAGTGTTAATCTCTTATCTAATAAAATAGGTAACCTCACAATTAAATAGACAAACCTAAATAAATAATAACTTAAGATAAAAGAATTCTTTTTGAAGTATTTAAACATCCCATCGTTGATCATCATTCTTTTCTTTGCTGAAAAATCTTCTTCAGCAACACTTGCTCCTTCGAGATGTATTATCTTGGGCTCTTTAATTAAATAACGCTTTAATCCTAATTTATGTATCTGTAGTTGCAAATCTGTTTCTTCAAAGTACATAAAAAAAACTGGATCGAATTTTCCGGCTTTTAAAAATAGTTCCTTTGTCAAAAAAAGGTCAGCTCCAGTGATGTAATCTACTTCAACATATCGATTATTATCAAATTTTATAATATCCAATTTATATGGATATTTAAATAATTTAGATAAATAATTATTTATTATCTTAAATATTACCGTCCTTTTTAAAGGGAACTGCTCTGCTGAATGAATAATTTCTCCATTTTCATCAACTAACATACCTCCCAGACATCCTATATTTAAATTATTATTTTTTTTATAAAAATCTAAAAAGTAAAAAACTGCATTATTTTGCAAAATAGTGTCGGAATTCAAAAGAAATAAGTAATCACCCTTAGCAAATTCTGCTCCTAAATTATTAGCTTTTCCAAAGCCTAAATTTACTTCTGACTCAATAAGAACAACTTCAGGAAATTTTTCTTTTATAAGCTCCTGTGAGCCATCTATTGAAGCATTATCGACAATGATGATTTCAAAGTCGACATCTTTTGTATTACTGTAAATTGATCCAATACAATTAGATAACAAATCCTTAGTATTATAATTTACTATTATAATTGAAACATTCATTTACAATTTCTTAATTAGTTTTGCAATGCATTAATGTGATTATATTATGACAAATATTTTTCCAATAAAAATTTTCGTAAGCAAAGTTTTGAATGGATAAGCAATCTTCAGACAACTTTTGTTCGTCACATGCCTTTTCATTTAGAATTTTCGATAACTCAACATGATCACCAATGGGAAAAATACTACCTAATCTTCCATCATCAGTAACATCGTGAGCAGTATTTAAATCAGTAGATACAATTATGCATCCAGACTTAATAGCTTCAAGAAATACTAATGGAAAACCTTCCGAGATTGATGTCAATACAAAGATCTTTGCTTTTTTATATTTATCATCTAAAGCTTTTCGATCAGAAATCGCTCCTGTGAACGAAACTTTATCTTTTAGACTTGGATTATTTTTCATGAAACTATTAATATAAGCTATAAAACTTTCCTCAATTGGACCTATAATTTCAAGTTTCCATTTATCATTTAATTTAGAAAATTCTTTGAAACCTTCAAGAAGCACTTCATTATTTTTTTCAAATGATCCAATACGACCAACTGTTATAATTAAATTCTCCTTATTGGCATATTTGATATCTTTCCTTATTCCATAATCATAAAAGCCGTTAGGGATATATTTAATTTTGTTCCCAAAAATATTATTGTTTAAAGCAAAATCATTAAGTTTCTTACTTTCTAAACTAAGTAAATCAATTTTTTCTAGAAGAAATTTATAAATTTTTCTTTTTATAAAAGTAAATTTCCAATCTTTAATTGAATCATTCACATCCATCTTCAGAAAAACTCTCGCTTTTTTATTTCTAAAATTGAGAATCTTAAACGCATACAACAATAAGACATGTTTTAGTGAAAAATGATAAACCTGTAAAATATCAAATTTTCTAAAGTTAAAAAGTATGAAATTTAACGAATTTAGGAACTCACTCTTAAAAACTTTTTTTATAAAGACTTGTTTTAATCCTTTAACATCTGTTTGTAGGTATGGATACTCACCGTTATTATAACTTGCTACAGTAGAATTATAATTAAATTCTTTATAAAGAACATATGGAATCATACCAATGTCTTTAATTAGATGGATATTTTCGCAAGGAGTAAAAATGGTCAAAAATCTAATATCTCTATCCATTTTAACTTTTATTAAGATAATTTGAATACAATTTGACGAAAGGAGTATTACATATTAAAAATTTCACAAACCCCTTGAGTCCTGTTCTAACTAAGAAATTCGAATGATATTTAGCTCTCTCAAAATGTCCTTCCTTAATAAAATTAGTTGCTAAAAAATTATGGTGCAATTCTTGAAGTTTTTTAACAGTAATATCATTAGTTGAATATTTGCTTAAAAAGTGCTTTTTTATATCGAACACTGCATTCTCAAATTTTTCAGTTTTCTCGTAGTTGCTTTTATTGTTGCTTAGAGATCCTTCTGCTACAGTATAAGTTATGGTTTCTACAGGTATATATTTGAACTTTGTATGTTGTATCATCTCTAACCACATAGGATAATCTTCCATTACAAAACCAAGTGATATAAACTTATCAAAGTTTATATATTTAGAGAAAATTTCTTTTCTAAAAATTACTGTTCCCGCTGAAATAAAATTACCTTTTAGTAAATTTAAATACATCTTTTTTTCGTCAACAATAATTGGCTTTGAACTTGTAAAAACTTCAACATTATTATTTACATTCACTATTCTATAATCAGTAAAAACTAATCCAAAACTATTGTCTTTTTCTAAAAATTGAACCTGCATTTCCAGTTTATGAGGATTATGCCACCAATCGTCACCAGCGCAAACTCCTAAATATCTACCCCTACTCTTCTGTATGCAATCAATATAATTTTTCAACAGACCTTTATTTGGTTGTTTATCCATAAGGTGAATAATATCAGGATACTTTTCCGCATATTGTTTACAAATTAGTCGTGTGTTATCATTTGGGGATGCATCTTCTCCAATAATTATTTCAAAGCTATAGTTTGTTTCTTGCTGTAATACGCTTTCAATTGTACGTGCTATTGTAGCTTCTTGGTTATAACAAAGTATAACAACTGATATAAGAGGTTTTGTTGACATTATTTTCTTCTTATTATTCTGCTTATAAGCATTTTTACATCCATTATTAAACTTAAATTATATATAGAGTAGATAATAGAAAAAATCAATGCAATAACAGAAATCATTAAACGTAAAGGTCCTGTAAAATATTCATGAGAACAAAAGGAAACTGCTAAAAGAAAAAACATTACAATTACAACTTTTATGTTTTTAGAAGAAATATTTATACCAAATCGAAAATTACTATATAGACATATAAAAACCATCAAAAAAAACTGAGCAATGAAAAAAGATAATCCTATTGATAAAAACCCAAATTTGTCCCAACTTAAATATACACTTGCAATATAAATAATCGTATAAGAAACATTACTAAAAACAAAGAGTTTACCTAGGCCTTTTGCTAAAAAAACAAATCCAAATGGCCAAGCAATAATTTTAAAGAAATCTCCAATTATCTGCCATTTTAGTACTGAAACAGCTCCTAAAAATTTACTTGAATATAAAATCTTAATCGCTACTTCCGCAAACCCAACCATACCAATAATAATAGGTGATGCCAATAATAGAACAATATAAAGTTGATTGTTAACAGTTGCGCCTAACTTATGATTATCATCATGTATTGAAGATAATTTTGGGTAGTAATCACTCGCCATAGAGTTTAACACAATTGACAGATACATTGTTGCAATTGTATTTGCAGCTGTAAAAAGTCCAACCCCGTCTATTCCCGATTTATTAGACAAAAAAGCTCTTAAGCCTAGACTTACAAATTGCTCAACAATACTGACTATTATAGTAAAAAATCCTATCCGAATCATCACTTTTGCAGTACTCCATGATTCTATAACTGAAATCTTTTTATATTTTGGAATTCGTAATTTTTTATAAAAGAAATAGATAACTAAAAAATTAACTAATGCCATTAAGATAAGTGAAGGAACTATTCCTTTATCTTTTAAAACAAGATAAAATAATACCGAGACCAAAGAGCCAAAAAAATTCGCGACAATAGTCGCTTTAGACATCAATAAAACAGCTCTTTTACCTTGCATAACCGACTGATAACCTGCAGCCAATGTAGAAAAAAAAACTGAAACCGATAAAAACCCTATTCCAACAGTATAAATATCATTATTAAATAAGAACCTGCTTAATGGCAGACAAAATATTACAGTAATAATACTTCCAACAAGGGCTGAAATAAAAATCCATTTATTGAATACTTTAACAATCCTTGAAATTTCTAAATCATCTTTTTTGGCATTTGCTATTGAAATATCTCTTACACCACTGAATGGAAGACCTAGACTTGCAAAGTTTCTTATCATGTCTGTCGCTGTAGTTAATATTCCAACTACCCCAACTCCAAAAGTGCCTAAAATTAAGGCAATGACTTTAGTTCTCAAAAGAGAAATCAATATATTAATAACTTGAGCTCCTCCAACTGTCCCTGTCGCTTTAAGGGCATCCTTTTCTTCTTCTTTATTATTCATCTAAAAACTCAAACTGAATTTCTTTGCTTTCAAAATGATTTGCATTGGTCGTAAGTTTTGCAATACAAATTCCTCATTTGTGATATATATCAAATATCTCTTGACCAAGATATGTTTGATTTTACAATATTAGCAGGTATTCCTGCTAACATTGAATTAGGAGGATATGATTTATTACTAATTTTGGTTAAACTTGCAACTATTGAATTATCACAAATTGTAGAGCCTTTTAAAACACTACTATTATTCGCGATCCAAACATGATTACCAATAGTCACATTTTCATAATGTTGTTTATTTTCTATTGTATGCCAATCAGAATCGGTGATGAAGACATTCCAAGCACATAAAAAATCTTTACCTATTCTAATATCTTTATAACACATTATTACGGAATCTGCTGTTATTCCAGAACCTGACTCAATATCTTTACCTCCCAAATATAAAAAGGCCTCATCACTTAAAATCAATTTGACACCATTTCCAATTATAAAATCACCATCAATCTTTAAAGTTGAATTAACTCCTAAAGTGATAATAATTGGATTTGTGCCACCAATGTGAGAATTAATAAAAACATCACCATTTAATATTAATTTCGATCCTTGACTTTTTTTAATTTTTAAAGAGATATGAGGATTATTTATAATAATTTTTCCCTTACTACCTTCATCTATATACATAGAATAGTAAATAGATTTTATTTTACATATAATAAATCTACATATCAAAAAAGGATTTGATAAAATTATTTTAAGTTTCTTAATCAAGGTATTCTATTATAAGAATTTAAAAGCTCTACAATTTTTGAAATTTCTTGTTTTGTAATAACAGAACTAATAGGTAAGCTCAAAACTTCATTATGAATAATTTCTGTTATTGGTAAAGAAATATTCGACATGTAATTGTAACACTCTTGTTTATAAATTGGGATAGGATAATGAATTAATGTTTGAACACCGTTTTCAGTCAAATACGAATACAGTTCATCTCTATTTTTTACACGAATAACAAAAAGATGCCATACATGTTCTTCATATTCATTATAATTTGGCAAAATTACACTTTTATTATCAATGTTTCTAATATATTCAAATGCCACTTCTCTACGAATTTTAGCTTCATTTTCTAAATGTTTTAACTTAACAGTTAAAAAAGCAGCTTGTATTTCATCCATACGACTGTTTAATCCTTGATACTGATTTACATATTTTTGTGCAGAACCATAATTCGCCAATGTACGTATCACTTCAGCTAACTCAGGATTTTTAGTCGTAACTGCACCCGAATCTCCCAATGCACCCAAATTTTTGCCTGGGTAAAAGCTAAATCCAGCAGCATCCCCTAAATTCCCAGTTTTTATACCATTCCATTTTGCACCAATTGCCTGAGCATTGTCTTCAATAATTTTTATGCTATATTTTTTAGCTATATTTTCTAATTCCGTACTCCAACAAACCCTTCCATACAGATGAACAACCATAATAGCTTTAGTTTTTGAAGTAATTTTACTTTCTACTAAATCTATATCTAAATTATAGGTTTCCAAATTTGGCTCAACTAAAACAGGAACCAAATTATTATCAGTAATCGCTAGTACTGAAGCAATGTAGGTATTTGCAGGAACAATTACTTCGTCTCCTTCATTCATAATACCTAATTCTATATAGGCTTTGAAAATAAGACGTAATGCATCTAAACCATTTGCAACAGCAACTACATTTCCTCCATCTTGAAAATCTTTTAAAGAATTTTCAAATTCTTGTACTCTGTCGCCTAATAAATACCATCCACTATCAATTACCTCAGCCGCAACAGATTTTAGTTCATCACTATATTGGGCATTAACTTTTTGTAAATCTAAAAATTTAATCATTTTCTAATTGGTCTAAATCCATCTAAATAATATTCTTCACCAGTACAGCGATCTACTAAGTTCAAATTTAGTAAAATTGAATCGTCTGTAATATAACCTGTATGCTTTGCTGGATTTCCGTACCATACAGTATATGGAGAAGTACTTTTTGTTAATACACTTCCCGCCCCTATTAAAGTTTTATAACCTATTTTAATACCACATAAAATTGTTGAATTTGCACCAATTGAAACATAATCTTCAACTATTGTTTTCTCATTTTTGTAATTTTTATTTTTTGAAATTGGAATTCTGTCATTTGTAAAAGTTACATTAGGCCCTATCATTACTTTATTACCGATATAGATACCATCCCAAATTTGCACTCCTGGTTTTACTGTAACATCATCTCCAATAAATACGTCATTTTCAATCAAAACATTGCAATTTATATTACATCTACTGCCAATTACAGCTTCTTTTAACACAATTACAAATTGCCATATGTCAGTATCAATACCTATGTTGGTAGACTTAACATCAGATAATGGGTGTATCATTTCTATATTTTAAATATTCTTTGTAATCTCTTATATAATCAGATTCACTATACTCATGTGAAGCTAGAACTAAACATATTGAACCACTAGAAAAATCTTTAATCTCTCTCCAAATTCCAGGCTGGATATGCAATGCTTTTGATGGATCATTTAAAAAAAAATCTTTCTTACTGACACCATCATCTAGCACGAATGTAAATGAACCACTTGCTGCAACAATATATTGTTGCAACTCATAATGTCCGTGTCCACCTCTGTCTGCCTTTTTAGGGACATCATATAAATAATAAATTCTCTTTATAGCAAAAGGAATATTTATATTGTTCTCTAAAACTGTAATATTACCAGCGTCGTTATGTACTTGAGACAAATCAATTATTTTACAATCTGATACATTATACATCTTTCAAAATTTTAAATTCTTCAAAATCTCTAATATAATCTTCTTTTGAAAATGATTCGCTAGAAATATGTAATGCAAGCGAGTTTGTTGAAAAATTTTCAATATGCCTCCATGTTTTTGCTGGTAAATACAAGCCATAATAACTTCTATTAAGAGAAAACTTTTCCGTTATACCATCCTTGTTAGTAATTATAACATCGAAACTTCCACTTAAAGCAATAATCACTTCTTTTTGAGAATTATATGCATGACCGCCTCGTACTTCGCCACCAGGAACATCATATGTCCAAAATGTTCTTTTGATCTCAAATGGAATCTGTTGCAATCCTTGTAGAAAGGTAAGATTTCCTCTTGGGTCATGTATCTTAGGAAAATCAATAATAAATGGTTTCATAATATAAGCATGGGGCTACTTGAAAGTCCCTTCAGAAAATAGTTTCTTAAATAATAAAAAAATTAAACTAATAAATACAGCTAAAAATCCACCAATTAGCAATCCCTTTGTTTTCCCAAATTTTTCTTTGGGTAAAGGCAAAATTGGTCTATCGATTACCTGGATTAAAGGTGTTTCTTTTCTCAGCGTAATTTTAGCTAATTCCGATTGTTTTACTAACTCAGCAAGAATTGCTGTGTTAGTCTGAATATCTACCTGTCTGCGAGAAGATGGTGCACGTTGAACATTATGTGCAGGATTTAACATAAATGTATTATCATTGGCTACAGCCATACCATGTATCGCGCCATTTAATTCTCTTCTAATAGAATCAGTTTGCCGATATAAAATCTCCATATTGGTACGAGCTTTTTTGCTCTTGGTCTCAATGTAAAATTTACCAACCTGTTTAGCAAGTGCTTCACAAAAGTAAAAGGAAAATAATTCATTTCCAGAAGCAACTTCAATGGATGTAATTGCAGTTTTTTTATCTTTTTGCTCTATTGATAAAGAACTTTTTGATAAATTGCTATAAATTACTCCCAAGATACTATCCTGAACTCTTGTAAATTTTTTGCGATCACTAGTTGGTAGAAACTGAATAGTTTTATACTTAGGCTGTGTATTCCAAACATCACGCCATTTATTAATTTGAATATACATCTCAGCTAACGAAATTTCTTTCCCTTCCACTTTGACTGGCATTAATAAGGTTTTTTCAACCATATTACGAGATTTAAATAATTCTGTTAAGTTTGATCCTGAAAAAACTCCTCCTCCTCCATTACTTCCAACGCCTAAACCTAAAGTTCCTGCCAAACTTAATGCACCACCTAACCCGCCATTTGAGTTTTCATCCTCTAAAACATAAGATAATGTTGCCGTATAAATAGGCTTTTTAATATATGAGTAGACTATCCCTAGTCCCCCTCCTATAAAGCCTGCAATAAAAATTATTTTCCAATGATTAAAAAAATAAACTATAAGTTGTTTCACTTTTTCTAACACATCCTTAAACAAGAGCTCATCACTTTCTGTCGCCGTATTTTCCATCAAAATTTATTTAAAAGCAGTTACAATTAATAATGCCAAGCTGGCAAATGCTGTCCCAAGACCAGCCCATTCACCTGCACTCATCTTTCTCTTTTCAGGCTTTTCTGGTACAACAATTTGCGAATCTGGCTCTACTTTCGGATAAGACCTAAAAAATAAAAAAGAACTTGTCACTGCTGCTTTTCCGTTGGGATATATTATATATGCCTTTCTTTTCCATCCTTTACTATCTACTCCCCCAACAGAATTTATATAATATTTAAATCCTTTTCCATTTCTATATGGAATTTCAGATGTCAATAATACATTTCCTGTAACTTTTACTCCTTCATTATAGACAGCAACTTCTATTTCATCTCCAGGAAATAATGTAACATTAGAATAATGATTTTTATCTTTAACGATTTTCACCCAATTTACAGGAATTGTAGTATATTTTAAATCATCTCTAAGTCTTTTTGACAATCTAGACTTGAGAGTATCTTTTGTCTTTAAATCAACTCCCTCTTCAGAAGTTTCTTTCTTATCGTAGTTAAGATTTATACTTTCTAGTTGCTCAATCTGTTCTTCCTTGATTGGCCTTTTGATTTTCATACCATCTAAATTTGCAATTGATGTTAAACCTCCTGCTCTCATCACCACATTGTAAACCTTCTCTTTTTTATTAGCCAATACATATTTACCAGGATAAGTAACAGCCCCACTAACTTTAACCATTTCGGGTTTTTCATAAACTGCCATTCTACGAATATTAATAACATCAAAAGGTTTTAAAACAAAATTTTTAACTTGTTCATTATTGTCTGCGGTTATTTCCAGTTCCACTAATTCTACACGTTTAGGGTCAGCATCATCAATAGCATCAGACTTAATCATTCTAGCAATTTCAACTCTTTTTGAAGCAGAACCAGTTAAGCCACCTACTTGAACCACTAAATCATTTAAAGTTAAATTTTCAAAATATTCATACTCTCCAGGATTTTTTACTTCCCCATCTATAGTTACTTTATATTCTTCTCTAAAATCTAATATAGAATATACCGTCACTATATCTTCTCTTTTTAGTTCAATATCTTCATTTAAATCACCTGACAAAGCGGCTCCTAAATCTAAATTAACAATTTCTGTTGTTAAATCTGTTCTTAAACGAATAATTCTTGCTCTTTTACTATAAGCATCTTCTTTTAATCCTTCTGCTCTTGTCACAAGATCTGAAATCCTCATCCCTTCTGTAAAAGAATAATAATCTGGTCTAAAAACAGCCCCTTCAATCTTGATACGATTTTCAAATCGATTTATAATCTTAGTAATTCTAAAAACATCTCCGGATTGAGGTTGATAGGAATTATATTCACTTTCATTTATATCGTGGACTTTAAATTCTTTTCCTGTCTTTTGCAATACATTTACTGAAGCAGTATAAGCAAATTCATTAAAGCCAGATGCAAAATTCAATAAGTCTGAGAATTTTTCGCCATTTTTCATTTCAAAAATCCCTGGTCTTTTTACTTCACCTTCTACAGTTACTCTTTGTGTATATGCAGGAATTCTAATTACATCATTTTCTTTTAAGGTAACATTATCAGATTGATCTCCTTTAACTAAAAATCTATAAATGTCAATATTCCTGTAAACCTTATTGTTTCGTATCAATTCAATATTTCTATAACTCCCATTCTTTCCTGGCCCACCAGCTAAATGTAAAGCATTATAAACAGTTGCTAGCGAAGAAATAGAATAATTCCCTGGCTGTTTACCTCCAACAATGGTAACTTTTATAGTCCGTATTTTTCCTAAACTAATGCTAACTTGAGATTGCCCAGAGCGAACGGTACTGTAAACTCTAGCAACAGCCGCTTTTATTTTTTGTGTTGCCGCTTCTATAGACATTCCTGAAACTGAAATTTGCCCAACATAATCAATATTTATTTTGCCTTCAACACTTACTGGTACATTAGCATTATATTCTTGAACACCATAAACGCTTATTTGCAATTCATCACCAGGACCGAGAATGTAATTCATAGGAGTTGCCAAATTCAAATCTGGTTCAAAATTTAAAGTAGGATTATCAAAGAGTTCTGATCCAAAAATTAATGCATTCAAAGAATCTTTTATCTTCTCATTTTTAATTTTTTCCTGTTTTCTGCCAAACTCTGAATCCTTATCACCTGATTTTAATTTACTATCCTTATTTTTATCTTTTCCACCATCTTTTGAATTTTTCTTTTCATAATCATTAAGCTTAATCTTAAGTTTATTAAACTCTGCTTGGTTCATACCTTTTGAAAGTGCCATTGATTCAACTTGCTCAATAGTTGTGTTATTACTTTTTAACTGAGCGCTAATTTTTGTCAAATCATCATCTGATAAGTAATCTACTCTTACAGAACTTAAATCTTTGGATTTCATTAAATCTTGTGCAGTTGCATTAAATGTTATTAATGCAAAAGAAAATGTAAGAACGTATATTATTTTTTTCATAATTTACAGGAAAAATTATCTTCGATATATTTATTGTAAGTATACTTTTTATGAATATTGTTTTTGATAATACTCTTTATAGGCTCCTGAAGTAACATTTTGAAGCCATTCTTTATTATTAAGATACCAATTTATAGTTTTTTCTAATCCTTCTTCAAAAGTAACCGAAGGTTTCCATCCTAATTCTGTATTGATTTTAGATGCATCGATTGCATATCTTAAATCATGACCCGGCCTGTCTTTTACATAAGTAATCAAGTTTTCAGAATCTCCAGCTTCACGACCCAATTTTTGATCCATAATTTTACAAAGAAGCTTTACTAAATCAATATTTTTCCATTCATTAAAACCTCCAATATTATAGGTCTCATGATTTTTTCCTTCGTGAAAAACTAAATCTATGGCAATGGCATGATCCTCCACAAAAAGCCAATCACGAGTGTAATTTCCGTCTCCATATACAGGAAGAGGTTTACTATTAATTATATTGTTTATAAATAATGGGATTAACTTTTCGGGGAAATGAAATGAACCGTAATTATTCGAACAGTTAGTTAAAACATATGGAAGTCCGTAAGTTTCTCCATACGCTCTTACAAAATGGTCTGAACTAGCCTTTGAGGCGGAATAAGGGGAGTTTGGATCATAAGAAGTAGTTTCTTTAAATAAACCTTCAGCTCCTAATGAACCATACACTTCATCTGTACTGATATGATAAAATCTTTTTCCTTCATTATTGCCCTTCCACTGATTTTTAGCCGCATTTAATAAATTCATAGTTCCGATAACATTAGTTTTTACAAATGCTAATGGGTCTTCTATCGAGCGATCAACATGTGATTCAGCAGCTAAATGTAAAACTCCTTCAAATTCATGTTTTTTAAAAAGGTCATTTATAAAACTTTCATCAACTATATCTCCTTTAATAAAGGTATAATTTGGTTTATCCTCAATGTCTTTTATGTTCTCCAGATTTCCTGCGTAGGTTAAAGCATCCAAATTAAAAATTTGATATTCCGGATATTTGTTTACAAAACGTCTTACTACATGAGAACCAATAAATCCAGCACCGCCAGTTATTAAAATTTTTTTCATTTTAAATGCTTTTTATTAATTTAATAAATCGGAATTTTGTTTTTCCAATTCGTTATATATATCTTTTACATCTTGTGAATTTTCTTTTTGCAAAATTAAATTAGCCGTTTCTGTATAGACAAAAATAGTATTTTTCAAACCAAGAAAAGTGGTATGCTTATCACATCCAATAACCATGTTGCCGTTAGAATCTGTTGAATGTCCTTTAGAATATAAATAATCATATACTGATTCAAATGAGCCTAAATCTGACCATGAAAACGAAGCAGGAACAACTTTAATCTTTTTACTACGCTCCATTACTGCATAATCAATACTGATAGAAGGAATTTCCATAGATAAGTCAAAATTTAAAAATCCATCATTACTTCCCTCCCATACTGTTTTTGATTTTTCATAAACATCGGGCTGGAATTTTTTCAACTCCTCTAAAAGCACACTTGCTTTAAAACAAAACATTCCACTATTCCATAAAAAATTGCCTTTTGCAATAAACTCCTTTGCTGTAGTTTCATTTGGCTTTTCACGGAAAGAAATTACATTGTCCCCCTCTGCTTCTATATAACCATAACCTGTTTCTGGTTTAGTTGGAATAACCCCAAAAGTTACAATAAAACCATCATTAGCTTTTGTAACCGCCTCGTTGATAGCCTGATTATAATTCTCCATCTGATCTATTATGTGATCTGACGGAGTAATTATTAAAATATCATTAGGTTCAGATGCAAATGCAGCAAAAGCTATCGCCGCAGCCGTATTTCTTGGCGTTGCCTCAATAATATTTATGTAAGAAGTACTTGTTTTTTCCATCACTTTGCCACTCAAATGATGATTATCAACATTCCCAACTACCATTACTTTATTTGCTAAATGACTGTTTCGTTTAACTGTCATTTCAAATAAAGATTTACCATCAAATATTTCAAGATATTGTTTTGGTCTACTTTTACGAGAAAGTGGCCAAAGTCTACTTCCAACTCCTCCAGTAAGTATTACGTGCGTTATCGTTTTATCTGAACTCATATACTCTTAAATAAAAAAGGAGATCTAAAGTCTGTTGTCTGCCAAAGATCCTAAAACTCCTTTTACATCATAAATTAAACTTTTTTCTTTTTGCAAACTTGAAAAATCTATTTGAAGAAACTCTGAATGAGCTACTCCTAATACTAATGCATCAAATTCTTTTTCAGGCAGAGAGTTAATAGTCTCCAGCTTATATTCTTTATTAACTTCGTCATTATTAGCTAAAGGATCAAAAATAGTAACCACTATTCCGTAATCTTTTAATGCTTTTATAACATCGACAATTTTTGTATTTCTAACGTCTGGGCAATTTTCTTTGAAAGTAATACCAAGCATTAACAGCTCAGCTCCATTAACCGAAATACCTTTTTTTATCATTAACTTCACTATTTGTGAAGCCACATATTCGCCCATGCTATCGTTCAAGCGTCTTCCTGCCAAAATTATTTCTGGGTGATAACCAAACTCCTGTGCTCTTTGTGCTAAGTAGTAAGGATCTACACCAATACAATGTCCGCCGACAAGTCCTGGTTTAAATGGCAAAAAATTCCATTTTGTAGATGCCGCTTCTAATACTTCTTGAGTATCGATATTCATTAAGTTGAATATCTTAGCTAATTCGTTAACAAAAGCAATGTTAATGTCTCGCTGAGAGTTCTCAATAACTTTAGCTGCTTCCGCTACTTTTATTGTTGGAGCTAAATGGGTTCCAGCAGTAATTACAGACTTATATAAAGCGTCAACTTTTAAACCTATTTCTGGTGTTGAGCCTGATGTTACTTTTAAAATTTTTTCAACTGTATGTTCCTTGTCTCCAGGATTAATTCTTTCTGGAGAATATCCTGCAAAAAAATCTTCATTAAACTTTAAACCAGACACCTGTTCTAAAACTGGCACACATTGTTCTTCTGTTACTCCTGGATAGACAGTTGATTCGTAAATAACTATATCTCCTTTTTTTAAAACTTTACCAACTGTTTCGCTCGACTTATAAAGAGGAGTTAAATCTGGTCTATTGTTTTTGTCTACTGGTGTAGGAACTGTTACTATATAATAATTACATTCAGCAATATCCGCTATAGAGGTAGTACAATATAGTCCTTCTTTTTCATCGGTTTTATTTATTAAAACGCTTTGTAAAACATCATCCTCTACTTCTAATGTTGTATCTGTTCCTGATTTCAGAGAACTAACCCTCGATTCATTTATATCAAAACCAATTACAGAATATTTTGTTGCAAACAATCGAGCCAGTGGCAAACCGACATAGCCCAAACCAATAACTGCAATTTTAATATTTTTTTCTAGCTCCATCTTTTTAATTTCTTTAGGCTTTTAAAAATTCACGGCTTCGCCGTTCCAAGTCACAATATCTGACTCAGATGCCTAAATTAATCATTTTCGCGCAAATATAGTATAATAACTCTAGTTAATCAATACGGTTTCCCGTAATACTCAAAAACAAATTGTTAATAAAAAAACGCTTACCCACAATGTGTTATTAATCAGGCTGTAAATAATTACTTTATAAAAAAAACAGAAGAAAAAAATCTAAAAAAAGACTTCTCTTCTGTTAACTTTTTATTGGATAACGCTGTTATTTATATTTTATTTTCAAGACACACCCTAAAGCTTCAAGCACCAGCACATAATAATTATTAGAAACTTCCTGAACAATTGCATCTTGATTGATAAACGCACCGGACTCTAATTTAATTTTATCTCCAACCTGAATAGTCGAAACTGAAACATCCTTTAGATTCGGGGATTTTAAACTTGTTCTAATAATTTCAATTTCTTGATCTTTTACAATTGCTGGCTTTCCTAACCAAAACAAATACCTAACTACTCCTTGTACTTGAAAAACTAAGTTACGATCTGAATCGGATAACTGAACAAAAACGTAGGAATTAAAAAGAGGCGTTTCAATTTTCTTCTTCCTGTCTGACCACTGTTTTATTTGAGTAATCAATGGACAATAACATTCTATTCCAAGCTGATTAAGTTTATCTGCTACTTTCTTTTCCCATTTCGGTTTTGTATAAACAACATACCAATTCATTTTTTTTTATTTAGGATGAAGCAACATATTCCACTCCATTTAATTCTACAAATACAAAACCAATTTATGCTCCAATACCATTATAAACGAATCCAATTGATTCTAATTGTTTGGCATTTAAAATATTTCTTCCATCAAATATAAAAGCTGGCTTATGCATAGAATCGTAAATCCTTTTCCAATCATAAGTTGTAAACTCATCCCACTCTGTTAAAATTGCAATCGCATGTGCGTCTTTACATGCCTCATAAGCATTATCAAAAACACTTAGTGCGTCAAGATTATTTTCACTTGCTCTCGTTTCTAAATAATCTAAGTCACTTAGCATTTTAGTTTTAGAAACCTTCGGATCAAAAACGGAGATTTTGGCTTGTTCATTTATTAAATCATCAGCAACATAAATTGCTGCAGACTCTCTTGTATCATTTGTGTCTTTTTTAAAAGCCCAACCTAAAAAAGTAATTTTTTTATCGGCTACTGTATTATATAAAGTCTGAACAATTTTATTTGAAAATCTTCTTTTTTGATGATCATTCATAATAATCACTTGCTCCCAATAATCTGCAACCTCATTTAATCCGTATGATTTTGCTATATATACTAAATTCAATATGTCTTTTTGGAAACAAGAACCTCCAAATCCTACAGAAGCTTTCAAAAATTTAGGACCAATTCTACTATCCATACCGATCGCTTTAGCTACCTCATTTACATTTGCTCCCGTTTTCTCGCAAAGTTCCGACATCGCGTTTATTGAAGAAATACGTTGTGCTAAAAATGCATTTGCGGTTAGTTTAGACAATTCAGACGACCAAACATTTGTTGTCAAAATTCGATCTTTGCTTACCCAATTTGAATAAACTTCTACTAAGGAATTAATTGCCTCTTCACCTTCTTGAGTTTTATCTCCACCAATCAAAATTCGATCAGGGTTTAATAAATCTGTAACTGCAGTTCCTTCTGCTAAAAACTCTGGATTAGATAAAATTTGAAATTGAACACCATTTCCTGTATTATCCAATATACTTTTAATGGCCTCAGCGGTTCTCACTGGTAAAGTTGACTTCTCGACTACAATTTTATTTTGTTTTGCAACCCTTGCAATTTGTCTAGCACATAATTCGATATATTTTAAATCTGCTGCCATTCCTTTTCCTTTTCCATAAGTCTTGGTTGGTGTATTTACAGAAATAAATATCATTTGAGCTTCATCTATCGCTTTATCTACATCTGTAGAAAAAAACAAATTTCTGCTTCTTGCTTCTGCTACAATTTCAGAAAGTCCAGGTTCATATATTGGAATATTTTCAGGATTCGGATCATTCCAATCTGCTATTCTTTGTTCATTTAAATCAACAACCGTAACCTGAATATGAGGACATTTTTGAGCAATCACTGCCATTGTTGGCCCTCCAACATATCCTGCACCAATGCAGCAAATTTTTGTAATTTTCATTTGATCTATTTTATCTTGATCTTAAATTTATTTTAAATTATTCCAATACCATTCAACAGCTTCTTTTAACCCGTCTTGCAAAGAATACTTTGGATTATAACCGAGATTTCTTTTTGCTTTTTCGATACTTGCTAGAGAATGCGGAATGTCTCCTGCTCGATTTTCGCCATAAATAACTGGAACATCCTTTATTTTTGGATCAAAGTCTGATAAATATTCTTTTAAATATCCAACTAAGTCATTTAAAGTATTTCTGTCTCCAAATGCAGTATTATAAATAGTATTAATTGCTTCTAAATTTTGACAAGTCATAGCCAACTCATTCATTTGAATTACATTGTCTATGTAAGTAAAATCACGAGAATAATTTCCGTCTCCATTAATTATTGGACTCTCGTGGCTCATAAATTGCTTTACAAACTTTGGAATTACAGCCGCATAAGCTCCATTAGGGTCTTGCTTTCTTCCAAAAACATTAAAATAACGAAGTCCGATTGTTTCTAATCCATATGTCTTGCTAAAAATTTCCGCATAAAGCTCATTCACATATTTTGTAATTGCATAAGGAGACAATGGTTTTCCTATAACATCTTCTACTTTGGGTAATCCTTGAGAGTCTCCATAAGTAGAAGAACTCGCAGCATAAACAAATCGTTTTACTTTAGCATCGCGTGCTGCTGTAAGCATATTTAAAAAACCCGAAACATTTACATCATTAGTCGTAATTGGATCTTTTATCGACCTAGGAACAGAACCTAAAGCAGCTTGATGTAAAACATAATCTACTCCTTCAACAGCTAAACTACAATCAGTTAAATTTCGGATATCGCCTTCGATTAACTTAAAATCAGGATTATTTAAAAAATCTTTTAAATTATAACGATGGCCTGTAGAAAAATTATCCATACAAACGATCTTATAGCCTAAGCCTAAAAAATACTCAGTCAAATTTGAACCTATAAATCCAGCTCCTCCTGTAATCAAAATTGTATTCTTTACCCTGCTTTCCATTTGTCAAAGTTTATTTTTTTCTAATTCGGTTTAAAAATGCTTTCCAAAATCCATCTTTAACATCCTCTTCATGATAACCATTCGAATAAGCTCCATATCCGTAACCATATCCGTAGCCACTACCGTATTTTGCTTTATTTTCATAACCATTTAATACAATACTCACGTTGCTCAACTCTCCACGTTTAAGCCTAGTATTCAACAACGTTATCATATCTTTCTTAGTATAATTTTGTCTTACAATATACAATACTACATCTGCAAACTGAACTAATTCCAATGAATCTGCTACTAAACCAACTGGCGGAGTATCCAAAACTATATAATCATATTTTTGCTTCAGTTCATCAATCAATTCTTTCATTGCATCACTTAAAATTAACTCAGAAGGATTTGGAGGAATTGGTCCTGAAAGTATTATGTCTAAATTAGGAATTGGTGTCTGATTAGTAATTTCTTCTAAATTATTTTGTCTTATTAAATAATTGACAACTCCTAGAGATGATTTTAATTGAAATTCATCTGCCAATCTTGGTTTTCTTAAATCCAGACCAACTATTACTGTTTTTTTCTCGCTTAAAGCAAAAACTGTAGCGATATTTATAGAGCAGAATGTTTTTCCTTCTCCACTAATTGAAGAAGTAATCATTAAGGTTTTGGATCCGTCAACTTTTTGTTTTTTATATAAAAACTGAAGTGAAGAACGTAAGCCCCTAAATGATTCTGAAAGAGCAGATTTTGGTTTATCAAAAACCGCTAAGCTTCCTGAGTCTTTATTAATACCAACTACTCCAAGCAATGGAATCTGTGTTAGTTTACTAATATCATCACCATTCTGAATTGAATTATTAATAAAGAAGATTAATAAAACAAACAACAAAGGGATTAAAACACCTAAAAACAAAGCCATTACATAGTTTACAGAAGTCTTAGGACCAATTAAACCTCCACCAATATCTTTTGCAGGATCAATAAAATGAATATCTGATAGATTAGATGCTCTTACAATTTCTGCTTCATTTCTCTTCTGAAGGAACTCTGTATAGATATTGTCATTCAAATCATATTTCCTTTTAATCTTCAGTAATTCCTGTTGTTCTTCAGGAAGTTTTTTAACAGCACTTTCTGCTTGGCCAATTTTGGCATTTAACAAAGATAAATCATAAACTAAAGAAGACTTTGCAGTAGCAATATTCTCTTGAAGAACATTTTTTACCGCAGCCATTTGATTATCAAAATCTTTAAATATTTTTTCACTTTTTACAGCATAAGCCATTTCTGATCTTTGAGTAGAAAGAGCTATAAGTTTGGAAACATTAGCAACAACATTAGGATCTTCAATTCCAGCAACAGAAGGTGCTGGCAACCTAGAATAGTCGTCGCTACTATTTAAATATGATCTTAACGAATTATAATAAGCTATCTTTCTAGTAACTTGATCTTTCTCAACATCAAAATTCATTATCTTTTCTGAAACCCTTGAGCCACCATCTTCTATTTGGTAAATATTTTTATCTTTTTGAAAAGATTTTAATTCGTTACCAGTCTCTTTAAGCTGAGATTCCATTGCAACAAGAGTACTATCAATAAATCTAATAGTGTTTGTTGCAAATTGGTTTTTACCATCTAATTGCAATTTCATAAGCATCCTTACGGTAGCATTTAGATAATCAACCATTCTTGCTTTATTTGTTCCTTGCATTGACAAAGTCAACAACGACCCTGCACTTTTTCCAGCATCTACATTTATGCCTTTGTATTGAGATACAGTTCCATCAAAATCATTAAATCTTACAAAGTATTCTTTACCTTTATAAAAACCTGGATTATCTACTATTTGAAGTTTCCAATCTAAAAATGGAAGATTAACACGTTCTCCTACTTTGTATTTTTTAATAAAAGTTGTGGGTTGTACTGACGTCTTGCCATAAGAATTATTGCTATAAGTAATTAACGAAACAGAATTAACTTCAAATGGTATCTGAATTTGATACTCATTTTCGCTTAAAAATTTTATATTAATTAATGTATTTGCAAGCTGTCCCTTTGTTTTGTCAATATCGACGTAGAATGGTACCGCTCCATAAGAATCAATTAAATTGTATTTCCCCTGCTCTAAGTAATTAATATAAAATTGAAGTTTATCTACGACTAGTTCATTATGAGATCTTGATTGCAAAATTGTAGAAATACCATTTACCTGATCCGAAACTCCTCCCCAATTGAATACCAAACTGGTGTTTGATGTAAAAAAAGGATTGCTTTCTTCTTTAATAGAAATCATGGTTTGCATTCCGTAAATTTTTTCTTTACGAATATTTATCTGGTAAGCAATAGTGAATGTAATAATCAAACTTACAAGAAACCATTTCCAGTAACTTGCAATTTTCAACAGAAACCCTTTAAAATCAAAATGAGAATGATTTTCAAAAATGGCAAAATCTTTAATGTCTAACATTTTAAAAACCTATTTTTTACTTTATAATTAAATAAACTGTTGTTGCCAAAGACAATAATGTGATTATTGTTCCTATTGACTGTATCCCCGTTTGACCCGTTCCCCATGTTTTTTGCCTCAATGGTTTTACATAGATATAATCATTTGGCTGTAAATAATAATAAGGTGATTTCATTACGTTCACATCTGTAAGATCAATCTCATGCAGTTGAACACCAGTTGGACTCTGACGAATTATGGTTACTTCTTTTCTATTACCGACTGTTGTAATATCTCCAGCATTTGCAACAGCTTCTAAAATATTTACATTATCTTTAAATAATGTTTTTGTACCTGTACTTCCAACCTCTCCATTAATTGTATATCTAAAACCCGCTAGTTTTACTGTTACAAAAATATTTGCTTCGCTTTTAAAATATTCTTCCAGTAATTTCTTTTCGATTTTTATTCTTGTCTCTTCAAGAGTATATCCAATTACATTAATTTCTCCAAGAATTGGCATTCTTATATTTCCGTGATCGTCAACTGTAAATCCATCAAAGTACAAACTAGCTTCGCTCTTGCCTGCCTGACCAGTTTCGCCTTCAGTTGTATTAAAAATAGAGACTAATTTTGAGTCTATTGCCTTTATATTAACTTTTAAAACATCATGCACTTGCAATCTATATGGTTTTGATTCTACTGCTACAATCGCTGCTTGTTCTCCTGAATCATTTTTATCCTGAAGGTAAACCAAATCTTTGATTGGAATGCACGAGGTAAATAATGTAGAGATTAATAAAAATAGAAAAAAACTGTTTTTTGTCATTCGTTCAATGTTTTCGCAAAGATCTTTTCCTTTAATATCAAGAAAAACATAATCGCTATTTGGGGTTTAGTTAATTGTTTTTAAATGTTTTTTCAAAAGGAACTCTATGCAAGATGCTTCGTCCAAGTGTTATTTCGTCTGCATATTCTAATTCATCTCCAACCGATATTCCTCTCGCAATTGTCGAAATTATAATATCAGAATCTGCAATTTGTTTATAGATATAAAAATTCGTTGTATCTCCTTCCATAGTTGAGCTTAACGCAAAAATAATCTCCGCTACATTTCCAGATTTTACTTTTGTTACTAAGCTAGAAATATTTAACTGATTTGGGCCTACTCCTTCAATAGGTGAAATTTTACCTCCAAGCACATGATATATTCCTCTAAATTGCCCTGTATTTTCTATTGCCATAACATCTCTAATATCTTCTACAATACATATTGTTTCATGATTTCTAACTGGATTAGCGCAAATCTCGCACATTTTAGTATCAGAAATATTATGGCAACTTTCACAAAACTTAATATCCTCACGCATTTTCAATAATGCTTGAGACAAAAAAGCTGTTTGTTCTTTAGGTTGTTTTAATAAATGAAGAACTAATCGAAGTGCCGTACGCTTACCTATACCAGGTAATTGCGACATTTCGTTTACCGCTTTTTCAATTAATTTTGATGAAAATTCCATGACGACAAAAGTAATACTTTTAATGGTTTAGCCTACATTACAGCCATTAAATTCAAAGCTTAACACTAACGAAAATTTATTACGAAACACCTTTCTTTTCAATGTTAAAATGAAAGTGACAAATAATATTTTAGTATTGATTTGTAGCCAACAAAACTAATGTACAAGCTACCTCTACTTGAATATCATTTAATTCTAGTAATTGGTACAACTCTGGGTTTTCTGTTCCTGGATTAAAAATCACTCGTTTAGGATGTGACTCAATAATATAATTATAATAATCTCTCTGACGAATAGGATTTAAATACAAAGTGATGGTATCAATATTTTTAACTGGTATCGCCTTAGTTTGAATTTTTACTCCAGCAACTTCTCCTGCTTTTTGTCCGATTGCTAAAACAGAATGTCCTTTTCCTGCCAGCATATTTACTGCTCTATAAGAATAACGTTCTGGATTTGTAGATGCTCCTATGACTAATGTTTTTTTATTTTTCATTGTTTTTGTTTAGACTGCAAAAGTAATCAAAAAGAACGATTTAACTTCATGTCTTTGATTCAGAATAAACAGCAATAAAAACATTATTATAACATAATTTCACATAAAAACATCAAAAAATAATTACATTTACTTCAACCAATCAATATAATATGGAATTATTTATTTACTTATTTGCTGCCTTGTTCTCAGTGCTAAACCCAATTGGAACTGTACCTATTTTTGTCGGATTAACACAACACGACTCTCAAAAAGAAAGATCACGAATCTCTCTTTGGACCGCAATCAATGTTTTCATCATATTATTGGTTTCTTATTTCATTGGCCAATATGTTTTAACTTTTTTCGGAATCAGCATAGACGCCTTAAGAATTGCGGGCGGAATTGTAATTGTAAATTCTGGTTTTTCTTTACTTTCTGGAAAATTCAACAAGAAACGAGGAATCAATAAAAAAATTGAAAATGAAGCGCAACACAGAAATGATATTGCATTAACACCTTTAGCAATACCAATGCTTGCTGGCCCTGGATCGATGTCTCTTTTAATTGCTTTTTATCAAGAGCATCATGAAATAAACGAAATTATAATTTCATCATTAGCGATTCTAGCAATTGCTGTAGCGATTTTTGCTATTTTAAAAAGCGCTCATTATTTAGCTAGAATTTTAGGAGCATCTGGAATTGTCGCTATTTCAAGAATTGTTGGTTTTATCGTTATTTCTATCGGAATTCAATACATAGTAAGTGCTATAGTAAATATTATAAAAGGAAATTTTTAACTCCAAAATATTCTTAAAAAGAAAGGGATAAAATCAAGTATGATTTTATCCCTTTCTTTTTATTAGATCTTTTATTTTAACTTCTCGGTAAGAAAACTTCCGCCATCATACATCTTGCACTTCCTCCGCCACAAGCTTCAATTGTATCAAGGCTTGAGCTTAAGATTTCTGCATGATTTTCCAATTGAGCAATCTGTTTTGGAGTTAAGATCTGGTGTGCAGAAGCACTCATAACAATATATCTCTTATCATCTTTTCCGCGAACTTCTAGCATATTTCCTGCAAAATTATTCACTTGGTCTTCTGTTATTAAAATAACTTCCTTTTGATCTTGTTTAAGATTATCCAGAACCATTTTTCGTTCTTTCTTATCATCGATAGAATCTGCACAAATAACAGCAAAAGTTTCACCTAAACACATCATTACATTAGTATGATAAATTAGTTTACGCTCGCCATCAACCGTTTGAAAAGCTTCAAAAATAACAGGAGCATAATCAAAATCTTCGCAGAATTCTATAAAAAGCTCTTCATCTGCTCTTGGAGATAGTGCGCAATATGCTTTTCCATTAGCTCTATCTAACAACAAACTTCCTGTTCCTTCTAAGAAAATGCCATCTTCTTCTGCTGAAGTATAATCCATGATATTAGAAATTTCGAATCCTTTTTCTTCCAAAGTATCCAAAATATCTTCACGACGTTCTTGACGACGATTTTCAGCAAACATCGGATAAAGTGCTACATCACCATTTTCATGAAATGAAACCCAATTGTTTGGAAAAATACTATCAGGAGTATCAGTCTCTAAATTGTCATCAACAACAGTAACATCTACTCCGACTGCTCTTAATTTTTCAACAAAAGCATCAAATTCCTGTTGTGCTTTAGCATTAACAGTACTTGGTAAAAGTTCGTCTAATACTTTTTGATAATAATTATTTACAGCCGTCTGTTCATTCATCCTGAATGCAACTGGGCGAATCATTACTATTGCGTTTGTTGTTTGTCTCATTTTTTATATTTTTTTTGTTTCACGTTTCAAGCTTCAGGTTTCACGTCTTGCAAAAATTTGAAATCTGAAACTTGAAACAAAAAACTATTTTTACTCTCTAATTAATGGAAGCGTTGAACATCTTAACAAACCTTCTTGCTTTGAAATTTCAGCATATGGAATTTCTTCAACAGTAAAACCATTTTCACGAAGCCAATTATTCAATCTCGTGAAATTCTTTTCAGAAACCACCACATTTTCATCAATTGAAAATACATTCGAAAACATATTATACATTTCGTTTCTTTCAATATGAAATAGATTTTCTTTTCCGAAAAGCTTCACTAAATAAAGATAATCTGCCTCCTCTCGAAAGCCTCTTTTATAAATAATACCTTTATTTTTTCCAACGGGCTGGAAACAACAATCCAAATGTAACGCATTATCTCTTGCTTCTAATTTAGATTTTACCAAATCAAATTCTTTTACAATCTTATTAGGAAATAACGATTTGATATAGTTTACACCATGCATATTGGTTCTTGCTGTAATGTAGTCTTTATAATCACTTCCTTTATAAGTTCCGATAAAAATATGATCATTCCAAAGCATCACATCTCCTCCTTCAATATGAACTTCTTCTGGAGGACGAACCACTTTTAATGGATCTATCTGATCAATTACATATTGAATAGCATCTAATTCGCGTTCTCTATCTGGAAGAATATTCGATTTCACAAAGATATCATCAATTACGAATCCAATATCTCTTGCAAAAATCTGATTGTAGTTTTCAATCATCTCCGGACGATAAACTGTAACATCATATTTCTGAAAAACAGCATTAAAAGCATCCATTTCAGCAACCATATCTTTTTCTAAAGGATAAGTTCCCGCCTTAATATGTTCCAATGATTTAGGATCATAAGCCTCTTCTATAGTTGGAGTTGGTCCATTATGAACAGCAGAACCCAAAACTACAGCACGAAGTCGAGACGTTTCGTTCTTTACATTTAATTGCAACATAACTCTATTGTATTTTGAGCAAATATAAAAAAAGCTTCACAGTTAAGTGAAGCTTTCGTTTTTTATTTATTAGACTTAAACTCTCGTAAAGGATGTCCTGTATAAATTTGTCTTGGTCTTCCAATTGGTTCTTTGTTTTCACGCATTTCTTTCCATTGCGCAATCCAACCAGGCAGTCTTCCAATTGCAAACATAACAGTAAACATATCAGTTGGAATTCCTAAAGCTCTGTAGATAATTCCAGAGTAGAAATCAACGTTTGGATATAAGTTTCTTGCTTTGAAGTATTCGTCTTCAAGTGCAGCTTTTTCTAATTTTCTTGCGATATCTAAAATCGGATCTTCAACACCTAAAGTCTCTAATACTTCTGTTGCTGCTTTTTTGATAATTTTAGCTCTTGGATCAAAGTTTTTGTAAACTCTGTGTCCGAATCCCATTAAACGGAAAGGATCATTTTTGTCTTTTGCTTTTGCTAAGAATTTATCTGTATCTCCGCCATCTTTATTAATTTCTTCAAGCATTTCAAGTACAGCTTGGTTTGCTCCACCGTGAAGTGGCCCCCATAAAGCTGAAACTCCTGCAGATACCGAAGCAAATAAACCTGCGTGAGAAGAACCTACCATTCTAACAGTAGATGTAGAACAGTTTTGTTCATGATCTGCGTGAAGAATAAATAATTTATCTAAAGCATTTACGATTACTGGATTTGCAGCATAAGGACCAGTAGGCAATTTAAACATTAATTGCATAAAGCTTTCTACATATCCTTTTGTATTATCGTAGTAGTTTAAAGGATAACCCATAGATTTTCTATAAGTCCATGTAGCAATTACAAGAAACTTTGCCATTGTTTTACAAATAGCCTCGTACATTTCTTTTTCATTATCAACATTAACTGCTTTAGGGTTAAATGCTGTTAAAGCACTAGTTAAAGCAGATAACACTCCCATTGGGTGAGCCGTTTTAGGAAAACCGTCAATGATATTTTTCATTTCTTCGTTTACCAAAGAATGCTTTTTGATACCATTTTCAAAATCTTCTAATTGTGAAGCTGTAGGCAATTCACCAAAAATCAAAAGATAAGATACTTCTAAGAAATTAGCTTTTTCTGCAAGATCTTCGATTGAGTATCCTCTGTAACGTAAAATTCCTTCTTCTCCGTCTAGGAAAGTGATTTCGCTTGTACAAGACCCTGAATTTTTATAACCAGGATCAAGTGTTATAAAACCTGTTAAATCACGTAATTTGTTAATATCGATAGCTGATTCGTTTTCGCTTCCTGTGATTACTGGAAGCTCAATCTTTTTACCATCTATTTCTAATGTAGCTATTTTTGACATAATATACTGGAAATAATTCTTTAAATAATAATTTATCAAATCTAATGAATTTAAGACTAATTAAAAAAAGAATACTGCTATGAATTTGTTAAAACTCCAAAAAAAAACCATTCATTAAAAAATGAATGGTTTATCTTAATATATCTCTTATGATTATTTAATCTTGAAAGCATTTAAACCAGGGAAATAAGCAGTGCTTCCTAATTCTTCTTCAATTCTTAATAATTGATTGTATTTTGCCATACGATCTGAACGAGAAGCAGAACCAGTTTTAATTTGACCACAGTTTAAAGCAACAGCTAAGTCAGCAATTGTGTTATCTTCAGTTTCTCCAGAACGGTGAGACATTACAGATGTGTAACCAGCATTTTTCGCCATGTTTACAGCTGCAATAGTTTCAGTTAAAGTTCCAATTTGGTTTACTTTTACCAAGATAGAGTTAGCAATTCCTTTTTGGATTCCTGTAGACAAACGCTCAACATTAGTAACAAACAAATCATCACCTACTAATTGCACTTTGTCACCAATTTTTTCAGTCAAATATTTCCATCCATTCCAATCATCTTCATACATACCATCTTCGATAGAAATAATTGGATATTTAGCAGCAAGTTCAGCTAAGTAATCAGCCTGCTCTTCAGAAGTTCTGATTTTTCCAGTTTCACCTTCAAATTTAGTATAATCGTATTTACCGTTTACATAAAACTCAGAAGCAGCACAGTCAAGAGCAATCATAATTTCGTCACCGAAAGAATAACCTGCTTTTTCAACAGCTAATTTAATTGTATCTAACGCGTCTTCAGTACCACCAGCTAAGTTTGGAGCAAAACCACCTTCGTCACCTACAGCAGTACTCAAACCTCTATCGTGTAAAACTTTCTTCAAACTGTGGAAAATTTCAGTTCCCATTTGCATAGAATGCGTAAAAGAAGTTGCTTTTACTGGGAAAATCATAAACTCTTGGAACGCGATAGGCGCATCAGAGTGAGAACCACCGTTGATGATGTTCATCATTGGAACTGGTAACGTATTAGCAGAAACACCACCTACGTATCTGTATAATGGCAATCCAAGTTCATTAGCAGCAGCTTTTGCCGCAGCTAAAGAAACTCCTAAAATAGCATTAGCTCCTAATTTAGATTTATTTGGAGTTCCATCTAAATCAATCATTAATTGGTCAATTGTGTTTTGTTCGAAAACAGAAGTTCCCACTAATTCTTCAGCAATAACAGTATTTACATTGTTCACTGCATTCAAAACACCTTTACCTAGATAAGCTTTACCTCCATCACGTAATTCAACAGCTTCGTGTTCTCCAGTTGATGCTCCAGATGGAACAGCAGCTCTACCTAAAACTCCATTTTCAGTTACTACATCTACTTCAATAGTAGGATTACCTCTAGAATCAAGAATTTGTCTTGCGTGAACTTTAATTATAATACTCATTATTTTTGTTTTTTATTAATAAATTATATTTTTTTTTCGAAATTATAAAAATATTTAATACTATAAACGCATTGTAGTCATTAAACACCTTTATTTATTAACTACATCGTTTTAGGCTTTGTCGCTTTTAATATTCTCTACAAATTGGTCAAACAAATATGACGAATCGTGTGGTCCTGGACTAGCTTCTGGGTGATACTGAACTGAGAAACAATTTTTATTCTTCATCCTCATTCCTGCCACAGTACCATCATTCAAGTGAACATGAGTAATTTGTAATTCTGGATGATTTTCCAATTGCTCTCTCTTAACAGCAAAACCGTGGTTTTGAGATGTTATTTCACCTTTACCTGTAATAAGATTTTTTACTGGGTGGTTAATCCCTCGGTGTCCATTAAACATCTTATAAGTTTCAACTCCATTAGCCAAACCAATTACTTGATGCCCCAAACAGATCCCGAATAAAGGTCTATCTTCAGCAAGAATTTTCTTTGCTACTTCTATCGCACCAAATAAAGGATCTGGATCCCCAGGTCCATTTGACAAGAAAAACCCATCTGGATTAAACGAATTTAAATCCTCATAAGTTGAGTTGTACGGAAAAACTTTAATGTAGCAATCTCTCTTAGCAAGATTTCTTAAAATATTCTTTTTAATTCCAAGATCTAAAGCTGATATTTTATAAGTAGCATTTTCGTCGCCAAAGAAATATGGTTCTTTAGTTGAAACTTTAGAAGCCAATTCCAAACCTTCCATATTAGGAACATTAGCCAACTCTTTTTTCAAATCCTCGATTGAAGTTCCATCTGTACAAATTACTGCATTCATAGCACCATTATCTCGAATGTAGCTTACAAGTGCACGCGTATCAACATCAGAAATACAGATTAAATTTTGTTTAGCAAAATAATCCTCTAAACTTCCCGAAGCATTTTCTCTAGAATAATTAAAACTAAAGTTTTTACAAACTAAACCGGCAATTTTAATACTATCAGATTCAACTTCAGAATCATTAACACCATAGTTTCCGATATGTGTATTTGTAGCAACCATTATTTGCCCAAAATAAGAAGGATCAGTAAAAATTTCCTGATACCCAGTCATCCCTGTGTTAAAACAAACTTCACCAAAAGTTTTACCGCTAATCCCGATAGATTTTCCGTGAAAGATTGTTCCGTCACTAAGTAATAAAATGGCGCTTTGTCGTGTTGTGTATTTCATTATTTAATTTGTATTGTTTTTTAATCAAGTTATAAAACCAAAATATAGGTTTTAAGTGTAATTAGAATTTTGCAAATTTACTTCTTTAAAATAGCCCCTCCAAGATTTTTTAAAACTTTCATCGGTAAAAATAAAACCTATCATTTTAAATAAGTTACATTTTTACGGTTTCAAAAAAATCAAAAAAAAAGGATAAACTAAAAATTAGTTTATCCTTGATCTCTATAGAATGATTACTTTCATAATTATTCAGAAGCTTCAGTAGTCGTTTCTGTTTCAGCAGCAGGAGCTTCTGGAGCAGCAGTTTCAGCTTTTTTAGCTTTACCACCACGACGGCTTTTCGCTTTTTTAACTTCTTTTTTACCTCCGTTGTAAAGTTCATTAAAATCTACAAGTTCGATCATTGCCATATCAGCATTATCTCCCAAACGATTTCCAACTTTAATGATACGAGTGTATCCACCTGGACGGTCTCCAACTTTAGCAGCCACATCTCTGAACAAGTCAGTTACAGCATATTTGCTACGTAGGTAAGCAAAAACAATACGACGATTATGAGTCGTATCTTCTTTTGATTTAGTGATTAAAGGCTCAACGAATTGTTTAAGCGCTTTAGCTTTAGCAACAGTAGTGTTAATACGTTTGTGCTCAATAAGAGAACAAGCCATATTAGCCAACATAGCTTTTCTATGTCCAGTCTGTCTGCTTAAGTGGTTGAATTTTTTTCCGTGTCTCATGACGTGTTTTTTTTATCTTCATCTTGCTACAATCCACTATGGAGAGCAAAATATGAAGTAAATTATTCTTTATCTAATTTGTATTTAGCTAAATCCATTCCAAAAGTTAAATTCTTCACTGCAACAAGTTCATCAAGTTCAGTTAAAGATTTTTTACCAAAATTACGGAATTTCATTAGGTCATTTTTATTGAACGATACTAAATCACCAAGTGTATCAACTTCAGCCGCTTTCAAGCAATTTAATGCTCTCACAGATAAATCCATATCAACAAGCTTAGTTTTAAGCAATTGTCTCATATGCAATGACTCTTCATCATACGATTCTGTTTGTGCAATTTCGTCAGCCTCAAGTGTAATTCTTTCATCAGAAAACAACATGAAATGGTGAATTAAAACTTTAGCAGCTTCAGTAAGAGCATCTTTTGGATTAATAGATCCATCAGTTTTAATTTCAAAAACTAATTTTTCGTAATCTGTTTTTTGCTCTACACGGAAATTTTCGATTGCATATTTTACATTTTTTACCGGAGTAAAAATAGAATCTGTAAAAATTGTTCCAATTGCAGCATTCTGTTTTTTGTTCTCTTCAGCAGGAACGTATCCTCTACCTTTCTCGATTGTTAAATCGAAGTTCAATTTGATTTTAGAATCTAAATTACAGATAACAAGGTCTGGATTCAAAACTTGAAAACCTGAGATAAATTTTTGAAAATCACCTGCTGTTAATTGATCTTTACCAGAAACAGAAATAGTAACTGATTCATTATCGATATCTTCAATCTGACGTTTGAAACGTACTTGTTTAAGATTAAGGATAATTTCGGTAACATCCTCAACAACACCTGAAATAGTAGAAAACTCATGATCTACACCTTCGATACGAACAGATGTAATTGCATAACCTTCTAACGCTGAAAGCAAAACTCTTCTAAGTGCATTACCAACTGTCAATCCGTAACCAGGTTCTAAAGGTCTAAACTCAAATTTACCTTCAAAATCGGTTGAATCGATCATGATAACTTTATCGGGCTTTTGAAAATTAAATATTGCCATAAATTTCGACTAAGTCAATTATTATTTGTTGTACAACTCTACGATTAATTGTTCTTTAATGTTTTCTGGAATTTGAAGTCTCGCAGGTACAGAAACGAAAGTTCCTTCTTTAAGATCATTGTTCCAAGTAATCCATTCATAAACATGACTTGAATTTGATAAAGAACGTTCGATAGCTTCTAAAGATTTAGATTTTTCACGAACTGCAACTTTATCACCAGGCTTAAGGTGGTAAGAAGGAATATTAACAACCTCTCCATTTACAGTAACGTGTCTGTGAGAAACGATTTGACGCGCACCTCTTCTAGATGGAGCAATTCCCATTCTAAAAACAACATTATCTAATCTTGCTTCGCATAATTGTAATAAAACTTCACCAGTTACTCCTTTAGTCGCTGATGCTTTTTCGAATAAATTTCTGAATTGTTTTTCTAAAATTCCATAAGAATATTTAGCTTTTTGCTTTTCCATTAACTGAACAGCGTACTCAGATTTTTTTCCTCTTTTTTTAGCCATCCCGTGTTGTCCAGGTGGGTAATTTCTTTTTTCGAAAGATTTATCATCTCCGAAGATTGCCTCGCCAAATTTACGAGCGATTTTGGTTTTAGGACCAGTATATCTTGCCATTTTAAAAAAAATTTAAGGTAGAAATTATGAATTCAGGTCTAATCCTTCGATAATCTATGTTCTACCTTGTTTATACTATAAAAATAAAAAATTAAACTCTACGTCTTTTCGGAGGACGACATCCGTTGTGAGGCATTGGAGTAACATCAATAATTTCTGTAACTTCAATTCCACCGTTATGAATAGAACGGATAGCAGACTCACGTCCGTTACCTGGTCCTTTTACATAAACTTTCACTTTTTTAAGTCCTGCCTCAAGTGCTACTTTAGCGCAATCTTCTGCTGCCATTTGAGCTGCATAAGGAGTGTTCTTTTTAGAACCTCTGAAACCCATTTTACCAGCTGAAGACCAAGAGATAACTTCACCTTTCTTATTAGTCAAAGAAATAATAATGTTATTAAAAGTGGCAGAAATATGAGCCTCACCCGTTGATTCAACGATAACTTTACGTTTTTTTGCAGTTGCTTTAGCCATATTACTTATTATTTAGTTGCTTTTTTCTTGTTAGCAACAGTTTTTCTTTTACCTTTTCTTGTTCTTGAGTTGTTTTT
Source organism: Flavobacterium sp. ACN2 (assembly GCF_002303885.1). GTDB lineage: Bacteria > Bacteroidota > Bacteroidia > Flavobacteriales > Flavobacteriaceae > Flavobacterium. Next base: position 54,232 of record NZ_MRCM01000021.1, read on the forward strand.
AGTTCTTTGTCCTCTTAATGGAAGACCAGATCTATGACGAATACCTCTGTAACATCCGATATCCATTAAACGTTTAATGTTTAAAGAAATTTCAGAACGTAATTCTCCTTCAATTTTGTAAAATGAAACAGCTTCACGAATTGCTCCGATTTCATCATCATTCCAATCTTGAACTTTTTTATCTTGGCTAACTTGAGCTTTTTCCAAAATCTCGATAGCTCTACTTTTTCCTAATCCGAAGATGTGGGTAAGTGCAATAACACCTCTTTTGTTTTTTGGGATATCTACCCCTGCTATTCTTGCCATAATTATCCTTGTCTTTGTTTAAATCTAGGATTCTTTTTGTTTATTACGTACAGTCTCCCTTTTCTACGCACGATAATGCACTCGGCACTTCTCTTTTTTACTGATGCTCTAACTTTCATAGTGAATATCCTTTAATATCGATAAGTAATTCTTGCTTTTGACAAATCGTAAGGACTCATTTCTAGTTTCACTTTATCACCAGGTAATAATTTGATGTAATGCATTCGCATTTTACCAGAAATATGAGCAATTACAATATGTCCATTTTCTAACTCTACACGGAACATCGCATTTGATAATGCTTCAATGATTGATCCGTCTTGTTCTATTGCTGATTGTTTTGCCATAAATATATTAAGCTACCGCTTTTCTATTTTTACCAGTCTTCATTAAACCATCATAATGTTTGTTTAACAAGTATGAATTGATTTGTTGAATAGTATCTATTGCAACACCAACCATAATTATTAATGAGGTACCTCCAAAAAACATCGCCCAAGATTGTTGTACATCCATAATACTTACAACAATAGCTGGGAACACAGCAATCAAAGCAAGGAATAAAGATCCTGGGAAAGTTATTAAAGACATCACTTTATCAAGGAAATCAGAAGTTTCTGCTCCAGGACGAACTCCAGGAATAAAACCGCCGCTTCTCTTCAAATCATCAGCCATTTTGTTAGTAGGTACAGTGATCGCAGTATAAAAGAATGTAAATACAATAATTAAAGTTGCAAAAACAAAATTATACCAGAAACCAAACATATTACTAAATGCACCAACAATAGATTGTGATGTATCTGATTTAGACAATCCAGCTACAGCCGCAGGAATAAACATAATTGCCTGAGCAAAAATAATTGGCATAACTCCAGAAGCATTAAGCTTTAGAGGAATCCATTGTCTATTACCTCCTGCCAAATCTTGCTCGTAATCTCCTGTAGTTGTACGACGAGCATACTGAACAGGGATTCTACGCACTGCCATTGTAAGCAATACACAAGAAATGATAACTAATAACCACACAATAATTTCAATAACTAATAACATTGGACCTCCATTGTTATTGGTAACACGAGTTGTAAACTCTTGGATAAAAGCTTGCGGTAAACGAGCTAAAATACCAACCATAATTAACAATGAAATACCATTTCCAATACCTTTATCTGTAATTTTCTCACCCAGCCACATAGCAAAAATTGTACCAGTAACTAAAATGATAACAGACGAGAACAAAAATTCAGGAGAATTAAAGCCTAGCAAAAATGCATTACTAGGCAATGTTCTGTATAAATTATAGATATAAGTTGGACCTTGAACCAATGTGATAGCGATTGTCAACCAACGAGTGATTTGATTAATCTTTTTTCTACCACTTTCCCCATCATTTTGAAGTTTTTGTAAATATGGAATCGCAATCCCCATCAACTGAACAACAATAGACGCAGAAATATAAGGCATGATACCTAAGGCAAAAACTGAAGCCTTAGAGAAAGCACCCCCGGTGAACATGTCTAGAATAGATCCTAGACCATTTTTAGTTTGTCCCGCTAAACCAGTCAATTGCGTTGCGTCAATTCCAGGAAGCGTAACGTGTGCTCCAAAACGATATACTAAAAGCAATCCTAATGTAATTAAGATTCTATTCTTTAGTTCTTCGATTTTCCAAACATTACTTATTGATTCAATAAATTTCTTCATCTTAATAGATAAGTTATATAGTTACAGCTTCTCCACCAGCAGCTTCGATAGCAGCTTTTGCAGTAGCAGTAAATTTGTGGGCAGTTACTTTTAATTTTGCTTTCAATTCTCCTCTACCTAAAATCTTAACGATTTCATTTTTAGTAGCTAGACGATTTGCTACGAATTCTGTCATAGAAACAGAATCAGTAATTGCACCGTTATCAACTAATAATTGAAGAGTATCTAAATTAACACCTTCGTATTCTTTACGATTGATGTTTTTGAAACCAAACTTAGGTACACGTCTTTGAAGTGGCATTTGCCCTCCTTCAAAACCAATCTTTTTAGAATAACCAGAACGAGATTTTGCTCCTTTGTGTCCACGTGCAGCGGTACCACCTTTTCCAGAACCTTCTCCTCTACCTAATCTTTTATTTTGATTGTGTGTAGATCCCTCAGCAGGTTGTAAGTTACTTAAATTCATAACAGTATTTGTTATTTAGCTTCTTCAACAGAAACTAAGTGTTTAACTTTGTTTATCATCCCAAGGATAGCAGGATTTGACTCATGCTCCACAACTTGTCCAATTTTACGTAGACCTAAAGCTTCCAACCCTCTCTTTTGAGAAAGAGGACAGTTGATTTTGCTTCTTACTTGTTTTACTAATAATTTAGCCATAATTTCCTGAATTAACCTTTAAAAACTTTCTCTAAAGAAACACCTCTTTGTTTTGCAACAGTATGAGCGCTTCTCATTTGCAATAAAGCATCAAAAGTTGCTTTTACTACGTTATGTGGATTTGATGATCCTTGAGATTTAGACAATACATCGTGAATACCTACTGACTCAAGAACTGAACGAACAGCTCCACCAGCAATAACTCCAGTACCATGAGACGCTGGAATTAAGAATACGCGTGCACCACCAAATTTACCTTTTTGTTCGTGAGGAACAGATTGTCCATTCAAAGGAATTCTAACTAAATTTTTCTTAGCATCTTCTACTGCTTTCGCAATTGCTTCAGAAACGTCTTTAGATTTTCCTAATCCATGACCAACTACTCCATTTTCATCACCTACAACTACAATAGCAGAAAAACCGAAAGCTCTACCACCTTTTGTAACTTTAGTAACACGATTAACACTAACTAGACGATCTTTTAATTCAAGACCACTAGGTTTTACCAATTCTACATTTTTGTATTTAGACATAATATATTAGAATTTAAGTCCAGCGGCTCTTGCGCCTTCTGCTAATGATTTAATACGCCCGTGATATAAATATCCACCTCTATCAAAAGTGATGGTATCAATCCCAGCTTTTAACGCTTTCTCTGCAACTAGTTTTCCAACAGCAGCAGCTACTTCAACGTTAGTACCTTTTCCTATTTCTTTTTCTCTAGAAGATGCAGCTAAGATAGTAACTCCATTTACATCATCAATAATTTGAGCGTAAATTTCTTTATTACTTCTAAAAACAGAAAGTCTAGGTCTTGCAGCAGAACCACTAACCGATTTTCTAATTCTGAATTTAATTCTCTGTCTTCTTTCAGATTTTGTTAATGACATAATCTTATATTTTAAGCTGATTTACCTGCTTTTCTTCTTAATACTTCACCCACAAATTTAACACCTTTTCCTTTGTATGGCTCAGGCTTACGGAAACCTCTAATTTTCGCAGCTACTTGACCTAAAAGTTGTTTATCAAACGATGTTAATTTTACGATAGGGTTCTTACCTTTTTCAGATACTGTTTCTAAAGATACTTCTGGAGCAATTTCTAAAACAATATTGTGAGAATATCCAAGAGCTAAATCTAATTTTTGACCTTGGTTTGAAGCTCTATAACCTACTCCAACTAATTCTAGTTCTTTTGTGAAACCTTCAGATACACCAACAATCATATTATTGATCAAAGATCTAAATAATCCGTGTTTTGCTCTATGGTCTTTATGATCAGACGATCTTTCAACTAAAACTTGATCGCCTTCAACAGTTACATTTACGTCCGAAAACTCTTGTACTAGTTGACCTCTTTTTCCTTTTACTGTAATTATACTGTCTTTAACTTCAACAGTTACACCAGCAGGGATTACAATTGGGCTTTTACCTATTCTTGACATCTTTATCTAGTGTTTAAAATTAGTATACGTAACAAATTACTTCACCACCTACATTTAATTGCTTAGCTTGTTTTCCTGTCATCAAACCTTTTGATGTAGAAACAATAGCAATTCCTAATCCGTTAAGGATTCTAGGTAATTTGGCAGCACCTGCGTACTTACGTAAACCAGGTTTACTAATTCTTTGGATATCTTTGATTACAGGCTCTTTAGTATCTTTATCATACTTCAAAGCAATTTTGATAGAACCTTGAACTGTGTTCTGCTCAAATTTGTAACTTAAGATATAACCTTGATCAAATAAGATCTTAGTTATCTCTTTTTTAAGATTAGATGCTGGAATTTCAACAACTTTGTGGTTTGCAGCCACAGCGTTACGAACTCTAGTCAAATAATCTGCAATAGGATCTGTATACATATGTATTTGATTGCGATTATGGTTTTCGGGAGATACTCATCTCCCGAACCTTTAATCAATTAAAAATTATTTTTTGGTTTGCAAAAGTAATAACTTATTGCCAGATTACCAAGATGCTTTTTTAACACCAGGAATTAATCCATTGTTAGCCATTTCACGGAAAGTTACACGTGAAATACCGAATTGACGGATGTAACCTCTAGGTCTACCTGTTAACTTACAACGGTTGTGTAAACGAACTGGTGAAGCATTTTTAGGTAATCTTTGTAAACCTTCATAGTCTCCAGCTTCTAATAAAGCTTTTCTCTTTTCAGCGTACTTAGCTACCGTTTTCTCTCTTTTCACCTCGCGGGCTTTCATTGATTCTTTAGCCATGTCTTAATTCTTTTTAAAAGGTAATCCTAATTCAGCCAATAATGACTTTGCTTCCTTGTCTGTTTTTGCAGTAGTAACAAAAGTAATATCCATTCCTGAAATTTTGTTTACTTTGTCAATATCAATTTCTGGGAAAATGATTTGCTCTAAAACTCCAAGATTGTAGTTACCTCTTCCGTCGAATCCAGTAGCTTTAATACCACCAAAATCTCTAACACGTGGTAAAGCAGAAGTGATAAGTCTATCTAAAAACTCATACATTCTTTCTCCACGTAAAGTAACTTTTGCTCCAATAGGCATTCCTTTTCTCAATTTGAAAGACGCAACGTCTTTCTTAGAGATTGTAGAAACTGCTTTTTGTCCAGTGATCTTTGTTAACTCATCAACTGCATAGTCAATAAGTTTTTTATCAGATACAGCTGCACCAACTCCACGGCTCAAAACGATTTTCTCAAGTTTAGGAACTTGCATCACGTTTGTATATCCGAACTCTTCTTTAAGAGCAGAGATTACTCTACTCTTATATTCTTCTTTTAGTCTAGGTGTATATGCCATTACTATAGTACTTGATTAGATTTTTTTGAAAATCTTACTTTCTTATCTCCTTCTACTCTAATACCTACTCTAGTTGTCTCCTTAGTTTTAGGATCAATTAAAGCAATGTTAGAAATTTGAATAGAAGCTTCTTTCTTAACGATACCACCTTGAGGGTTTTTAGCACTTGGTTTAGTATGTTTAGAAACCATGTTTACACCTTCAACGATCGCTTTGTTTTTTTCACGGTAAACACGTAAAACTTTACCTTCAGCCCCTTTATGGTCTCCAGCAATAACTCTTACGATATCTCCTGATTTTATTTTTAGCTTTATCATCTTAAAACGAATTAAAGCACTTCTGGTGCTAATGATACAATTTTCATGAATTGTTTTTCACGAAGTTCTCTTGCTACCGGACCAAAAACACGAGTTCCTCTCATTTCCCCTGCAGCGTTCAAAAGAACACATGCATTGTCATCGAAACGGATATAAGAACCATCAGCTCTTCTCACTTCTTTTTTAGTACGCACAACAACTGCAGTTGAAACAGCTCCTTTTTTCACGTTTCCGTTTGGAGTTGCATCTTTGATAGAAACTACAATTTTGTCACCAACAGAGGCATATCTTCTTTTAGTACCTCCTAAAACACGAATAGTTAAAACTTCTTTAGCTCCCGTGTTATCTGCTACTTTTAGTCTTGATTCTTGTTGTACCATAATTATTTAGCTCTTTCTAAGATTTCAACTAATCTCCAACATTTTGTTTTACTTAAAGGACGCGTTTCGCTAATTCTTACAGTATCTCCAATGTTACAGTCGTTTGTTTCGTCGTGTGCAACATATTTCTTAGTTTTCAACACGAACTTACCGTATAATGGGTGTTTTACTTTTCTTACTTCCGAAATAACGATAGATTTATCCATCTTATTTGAAGTAACAACACCTATTCTTTCTTTTCTTAAATTTCTTTTTTCTTCCATCTTTCAGCAGAATACAATTATTGTAACTCTCTTTTAGTTAACTCTGTAGCTAATCTTGCAACTGTTCTTCTAACGCTTCTAATTTGAAGTGGGTTAGCAATTGGAGAGATTGCGTGAGCCATTTTTAGGTCAGCATATACTTTCTTAGTTTGACTAAGCTTTTCTTGCAACTCCGCTGCAGAAAGATCTTTTATTTCTGATTGTTTCATAATAAATATAAATTATGCTTCGAAATCTCTAGCAACGACGAACTTAGTTTTTACTGGAAGTTTTTGAGCTGCAAGACGTAAAGCCTCTTTTGCAACTGACAATGGAACTCCTCCAACTTCAAACATAATTCTTCCTGGTTTAACAACAGCAGCCCAATACTCAACTGCTCCTTTACCTTTACCCATACGTACTTCAAGAGGTTTCTTAGTAATAGGTTTGTCTGGGAAAATTTTAATCCATAATTGTCCCTCTCTTTTCATGTAACGAGTTGCAGCGATACGTGCAGCTTCGATTTGACGAGAAGTTAAGAACATTCCATCTTCATGTACAGATTTAATACCAAACATTCCATTTGAAAGTTCATGCCCTCTTTGAGAGTTACCTTTCATTCTACCTTTTTGTACCTTACGGTATTTTGTTCTTTTAGGCTGTAACATTTTTCTTTAGTTTAAAAATTTACTTTCTTTTACGAGCGTCTGGTTTTCCACCTTTGTTAAAGTTAGATTTGCCTCTAGGAGCATCTCCACCTTTTCCACCACCTGTACCAGATTGTTTTTTGTCCATTCCAGCAAGTGGAGAAAGTTCTCTCTTACCGTAAACTTCACCTTTCATGATCCACACTTTGATCCCCATTCTACCGTAAGTAGTGTGAGCTTCAGCAAGTGCATAATCAATGTCAGCTCTGAAAGTTGATAGAGGAATTCTACCTTCTTTGAAACCTTCCGAACGCGCCATCTCAGCACCATTCAAACGACCAGAAATCAAAACTTTGATACCTTCAGCGTTCATACGCATAGAAGCAGCAATAGCCATTTTGATTGCACGTCTGTAAGAAATACGGCTTTCGATTTGACGAGCGATGCTTGTCGCCACAAGATAAGCATCTAACTCAGGTCTTTTAATTTCAAAGATGTTGATTTGAACCTCTTTGTCAGTAACTTTCTTAAGTTCTTCTTTTAACTTGTCTACCTCTTGTCCACCTTTTCCGATAATGATACCAGGTCTAGCAGTAGTGATAGTAACGGTTACAAGTTTCAAAGTTCTCTCGATGATTACTTTTGATACACTAGCTTTTGATAAACGAGCGTGGATATACTTTCTGATTTTGTGATCTTCGGCAAGTTTATCACCGTAATCATTTCCACCATACCAGTTTGAGTCCCATCCTCTGATGATACCAAGTCTATTTCCAATTGGATTTGTCTTTTGTCCCATGCTGCTTAAGAATTGCTTTGTGTGTTATTGATAGCTCCAAGCACGATTGTTACGTGATTAGAACGTTTTCTTATTCTGTGTGCACGACCTTGTGGAGCTGGACGAAGTCTTTTTAACATCATTCCACCATCTACTCTGATCTCTTTAACAAATAATCCAGCCTCTTCTAAATTACCTTCACTATTTTTTTGCTCCCAGTTATTGATTGCAGATAATAATAGTTTTTCTAATTTTCTTGAAGCTTCTTTAGAACTGAATTTTAAAATGTTAAGTGCTCTTTCTACCTTCTGACCTCTTACCAAGTCCGCTACTAAGCGCATTTTTCTAGGTGAAGTAGGGCAGTTATTCAATTTTGCGAAAGCGATAGACTTATTAGCCTCTTTTCTCGCATCTGCTGTTTCTCTTTTACGAACTCCCATTGCTTCTTTTATTTTTTACCTTTATTTTTTGCTCCAGCATGACCTCTAAAAGATCTAGTTGGCGAAAACTCTCCTAATTTGTGACCTACCATGTTTTCTGTTACGTAAACTGGTACAAATTGACGACCGTTATGAACTGCGATAGTTTGTCCAACGAAATCTGGAGTAATCATTGAAGCTCTAGACCAAGTCTTAACAACTGCATTTTTACCACTTTCTACGTTTTCCTGAACTTTCTTGTCTAATTTATAATGAACGAAAGGTCCTTTTTTTAATGAACGTGCCATATCTTATTATTTCTTTCTACGTTCTACGATATACTTGTTACTCGGGTTTTTCTTAGAACGAGTTCTGTAACCTTTAGCTGGCAATCCGTTTCTTGAACGTGGGTGCCCTCCAGAAGAACGTCCTTCACCACCTCCCATAGGGTGATCAACTGGGTTCATCGCTACTGGTCTAGTTCTAGGTCTTCTTCCTAACCATCTTGTTCTACCTGCTTTTCCAGATACAACTAATTGGTGGTCAGAGTTAGAAACAGCTCCAATTGTAGCCGAACAAGTTAACAAGATTAATCTTGTCTCACCAGAAGGCATTTTAATTGTTGCATATTTCCCGTCTCTTGCCATTAACTGAGCAAAAGTTCCAGCTGAACGAGCGATAACCGCTCCTTGTCCTGGACGTAACTCAATACAAGATATAACAGTTCCAAGAGGAATTCTGCTTAAAGGTAATGTATTACCGATTTCTGGTTGAGACTCTGGTCCAGAAACTAATTTCTGACCAACTTTCAATCCATTTTGTGCGATAATATAAGTTTTCTCTCCATCAGCGTAAGCTAATAAAGCGATAAATGCAGTACGATTTGGATCATATTCAATTGATTTCACTGTAGCTGGAATTCCATCTTTAGTTCTTTTAAAATCAATAATACGATATCTCTGCTTGTGACCACCACCCGTATAACGCATGGTCATCTTTCCTTGACTATTTCTACCTCCTGAGTTTTTTATCGGCGCTATCAATGAGCGTTCCGGCTTATCAGTTGTAATAGCGTCATAACCATTCACAACTCTAAATCGCTGACCCGGGGTAATAGGTTTTAATTTTCTTACTGACATTTTTCTATCTTAGATATTGTTGTAAAAATCAATTGTTTCTCCTTCTTGTACTTGTACAATTGCTTTTTTATAAGCATTTGTCTTTCCACTGATTAAACCACTTTTAGTGTATTTAGTAGATCTATCTGGTCTCACATTCATTGTGTTAACAGAAACGATAGTTACTCCATAAGCAGCTTCAACAGCTTTCTTAATCTCAACTTTGTTTGCTTTTTTGTTAACAACGAATCCGAAGCGGTTTAGAACTTCACTTTCTTTGGTTACTTTTTCCGTTACTATAGGTCTAATAATAATGCTCATATTCCTATTATTTACTTAAATTTTCTTCAATTAACTCTAAAGAACCTTCCAAAAGCACTAAATTACTAGCGTTTAATATTGCGTAAGTGCTTAATTCTGAGCTAGTTACGACGTTTGAAGCCTTTAAATTACGTGACGACAAATATACATTTTTATTTGACTCACCCAACACAAATAAAGTTTTTTTATTCTCTAACCCTAAAGCTTTCAAAACGTTAATGAAATTTTTAGTGTTTGGTGCTTCAAAATTAAAGTCTTCTAAAACTACGATATTTGACTCTTTTGCTTTGATTGAGAAAGCTGATTTTCTAGCTAATCTCTTCAAGCCTTTATTCAATTTGAATGAATAACTTCTCGGTCTTGGTCCGAAAACTGTTCCACCACCTTTAAACAATGGATTCTTAACACTTCCTGCACGTGCAGTACCAGTTCCTTTTTGTTTTTTAATCTTACGCGTACTTCCAGTTACTTCAGCTCTTTCTTTAGCTTTATGAGTACCTTGTCTTTGATTAGCAAGATATTGCTTAACATCAAGATATACTGCGTGATTGTTTGGCTCAATTGCGAATACTGAATCAGAAAGTTGAACTTTTCTACCAGTATCTTTTCCGTTGAAATCTAATACTTTTACTTCCATTACTTCTGAATGATTACATAAGAGTTTTTGTGCCCAGGAACGCATCCTTTAACAACAAGTAGATTCTTATCAGCAACTACTTTTAAAACTCTAAGGTTTTGAATTTTTACATTTTCTCCTCCCATTCTTCCAGCCATACGCATTCCTTTGAATACTCTAGATGGATAAGAAGAAGCTCCTACAGAACCTGGCGCTCTTAAACGGTTGTGCTGACCATGAGTAGCTTGTCCAACACCACCAAAACCGTGACGTTTAACAACACCTTGGAAACCTTTACCTTTAGACACACCTTGTACATCCACAAATTCTCCTTCTGCAAAAATAGTAACATCTACAAGATCCCCTAATTTTTGTTCAGTTGCAAAATCCTGAAATTCAACGACTTTTTTCTTAGCAACAGTTCCAGCTTTTTTAAAGTGCCCTAAAGCAGCTTTAGTAGAATGTTTCTCGTTTTTGTCATCGAAACCAAGTTGCAACGCTTCATACCCGTCAACCTCTTTGGTTCTGACTTGGGTAACAACGCATGGGCCAGCTTCGATTACTGTACAAGGAATATTTTTCCCGTTTTCATCAAAGATACTAGTCATGCCGATTTTCTTACCAATTAACCCAGACATAAATATTAATTATTAATTACTAAAATTCCCTTCAATTTGAAAATAACAGAAATTTCCAAACAGGGAGTGCAAAAGTAGACATTAAAAACGAATATACCAAACAGTTGCAAAAATTAAATCGCTCATAATCAAAATCCAAGCTCCAAAACAACACCAAAACCGACCTTAATTATAACAAAATTTGAGTCTATTTTTTTCAATCTTCAAGCAACCCAATCATAACAATTAATTAATAAAATCGCAACAAAAAAACTCGCACCCCTTTAAAACAAAGGCTTTTACAAAAAAGTAAAAATTTTTATAAATAAAAAATAAATAAATTCCACAACCTAAAAACAACTTTTTAAAACAAAAAAAGCGAGACAAAAAATGCCTCGCTTTTTATATAAAAAAAATATAAAAAAAATTATACTTTAATCTCTACTTCAACTCCACTTGGTAATTCAAGTTTCATTAAAGCATCAATAGTTTTAGATGAAGATGAATAAATATCAATCAATCTCTTGTATGACATTACTTCAAATTGCTCTCTCGCTTTTTTGTTAACGTGCGGAGAACGCAATACAGTGAAAAGTTTTTTGTGAGTTGGCAACGGAATTGGACCTGTTACAACCGCTCCAGTAGTTTTTACTGTTTTTACGATCTTTTCAGCAGATTTATCTACCAACATGTGATCGTAAGATTTTAGTTTTATTCTGATTTTTTGACTCATTTTCTTAAAATTAAGCGTTACCTTTTGCTTTTTTGATTACCTCTTCTGAAATATTAGAAGGTGTTTCTGCATAGTGAGAAAACTCCATTGTTGAAGTTGCTCTACCAGAAGACAATGTTCTCAATGTAGTTACATAACCAAACATTTCTGATAAAGGCACATCAGCTTTAATCGTTTTAGCACCATTTCTATCACCCATATCATTAACCTGACCTCTACGACGGTTCAAGTCACCCACGATATCACCCATGTTTTCTTCTGGAGTAATAACTTCGATTTTCATGATTGGCTCAAGAATAACAGCTCCAGCAGCACGTCCAGATTCTTTATAACCCATTCTTGCAGCTAATTCAAAAGATAATGCATCAGAATCCACAGGGTGGAAAGATCCATCAGTTAAAGTAACTTTTAAACTATCCACAGCATAACCTGCTAATGGACCAGTTTTCATAGCTTCTCTAAATCCTTTTTCAACAGCAGGGATATATTCTTTAGGAACGTTACCACCTTTTACAGCATTGATAAATTGTAATCCAACTGGAACTTTACCATCAACTTCATCAGCAGGCTCGATTGTAAATACGATATCACCGAATTTACCACGACCTCCAGATTGTTTCTTGTAAGTCTCTCTATGTGTTGCAGATCTTGTAAACGCTTCTTTGTACTCAACTTGAGGCTCACCTTGGTTTACTTCAACTTTAAATTCACGTTTCATACGATCTACTAAGATATCTAAGTGAAGCTCACCCATACCTGAAATAATAGTTTGACCAGAAGCCTCATCAGTTCTAACTGTAAATGTTGGATCCTCTTCAGCTAATTTAGCTAAAGCCATACCCATTTTATCAACGTCAGCTTTTGTTTTTGGCTCAATAGCAATACCAATTACTGGATCAGGGAATTTCATAGACTCCAATACAATTGGATTCTTTTCATCACAAAGAGTATCTCCTGTTTTAATATCTTTAAATCCAACAGCAGCACCAATATCTCCAGCCTCAATAAATTCGATTGGATTTTGTTTATTAGCGTGCATTTGGTAAATACGAGAAATTCTTTCTTTATTACCAGAACGAGTATTTAAAACATAAGAACCAGCATCTAAACGTCCAGAATATGCACGGAAGAAAGCTAAACGTCCAACGAATGGATCAGTAGCAATTTTAAATGCTAAAGCAGCGAATGGCTCTTTAACATCTGGCTTACGTAAAATTTTCGTTTGATCTTCCTCTAATAAATCAGCGTCGTCAGGATGAATTCCTTCAATACCTTCTTTATCTAATGGAGATGGCAAATATTTACAAACAGCATCTAACATGAACTGAACTCCTTTATTTTTGAAAGAAGAACCAGCAAGCATAGGAATGATTGCCATATCAATAGTAGCCGCTCTTAATGCATTGTTGATTTCTTCCTCTGTAATAGAGTTTTCATCTTCCATGTATTTATCCAAAAGATTTTCATCATAAGTTGCAATCTCTTCGATAAGAATAGAACGATATTGTCTTACTTCATCAACCATATCAGCCGGGATATCAACGATATCAAAAGTAGCTCCTTGAGTTTCATCATGCCATACGATAGCTTGATTTTTAACTAAGTCAACAATACCTTTAAAATCTGCTTCATCACCAATAGGCAAAGTAATTGCAACCGCATTCGATTTCAACATATCTTTAACCTGTCCGCATACAGCTAAAAAGTTAGCACCTTGACGGTCCATTTTATTTACGAATCCCATACGAGGAACTCTATATTGATCAGCAAGTCTCCAGTTAGTTTCTGATTGAGGCTCAACACCATCAACTGCACTAAATAAGAAAACCAAACCATCAAGCACACGTAAAGAACGGTTTACCTCTACAGTAAAGTCAACGTGTCCAGGAGTATCAATAATATTAAAGTGGTATGGTAATGATTCTGGAATAACTTTACCTTGTACAGTTGGAAAATTCCAAGTACAAGTTGTAGCAGCAGAAGTAATTGTAATACCTCTTTCTTGCTCTTGAGCCATCCAGTCCATTGTTGCAGCACCATCGTGCACCTCACCAATTTTGTGTGACTTTCCAGTATAAAAAAGAATACGCTCAGTTGTTGTTGTTTTACCAGCATCAATGTGAGCAGCGATTCCGATATTTCTTGTATATTTTAAATCTCTAGCCATTTCTTTACGAATTAAAATCTAAAATGAGAGAATGCTTTGTTAGCCTCTGCCATTTTGTGAGTATCCATTCTTTTCTTAACTGCAGCACCTTCTTCTTTAGCAGCAGCTAAACACTCTGAAGCTAAACGTTGTGCCATAGATTTTTCATTTCTTCTTCTTGAATAAAGTATTAACCACTTCATTGCCATAGAAATTTTTCTGTCTGGACGAATTTGCATTGGGATTTGGAATGTAGCTCCACCAACTCTACGGCTACGTACTTCTACGTGAGGCATAACGTTTGTTAAAGCATCTTTCCAGATCTCTAATGAAGTTTTCTCATCATTTTGCTTTTTAGATTCGATGATATCAATAGCATCATAAAATACTTTAAAAGCTGTAGATTTCTTACCATCCCACATTAAGTTATTCACAAAACGTGTTACTAATTGGTCATTAAACCTTGGATCCGGTAAAAGTGGTCTTTTCTTTGCCGCTCTTTTTCTCATGTCTTTTTCTTAAAAGTTTTTAAATTACTTTTTTGCTTCTTTTGGGCGTTTAGCACCGTACTTAGATCTTCTTTGCGTTCTTCCTGCAACACCTGACGTATCAAGAGCTCCACGAACGATATGATATCTAACACCTGGTAAATCTTTTACCCTTCCACCTCGCACTAATACTATCGAGTGCTCTTGTAGATTATGTCCTTCTCCTGGGATGTAAGCATTCACCTCATTACCATTTGTCAAACGTACACGCGCAACTTTACGCATTGCAGAGTTTGGTTTTTTTGGTGTAGTAGTGTAAACACGCGTACAAACCCCTCTTCTTTGAGGACAAGAATCTAAAGCAACCGATTTACTCTTCTTAGTGATCTGAGTTCTTCCTGTTCTTACTAATTGTTGAATTGTTGGCATAATTAATACTAAAAATTATTATGTTTATTAAATTCCCGCTTTTTACGGGGTTGCAAATGTATAAAATAATTTTCACTATACAAACGTTAAATCATTAATTTTCAACAACATTATTTATATCTATGATTTCACAAAGAAACATTAGATATTTGCTTTACATTTAACTAACAAAACAATTGCTTTTGAAACAATTATATTACATACTCATTTTGCTCCTATCATCAAATTGTTTTGCGCAATCTTTCTACCTTAATATAAATGGAATAAACAAAAAACAAAGTCAAACTATTGACTCAATAATCTACACAAAAAAACATCCAAATATAAAATCACTAAACAACGAGATTTCAATACTAACAAACAGACTCGCAAAACAAGGCTATATAAGCGCTAAAACATTAGAAAACAAAAAGGTAAATGATAGCACTTACACCGTTTTAATAGACTTGCAAACTAGAATAAAAGAGATACATATATATATAGGTATAAATAGCTTTTTTTATAACTCAAAAAAAACAGCTAAAGACACCATAATTATACCCTATACCGAACTTGAAAACTTCTTAAATCAAGAAATATCAGACAACGAAAAGGCAGGATTTGCATTTTCTAAAATCAAACTTGAAAACATCAAAAAAAAGAATTCGATAATTTACGCCGACTTAAATTTTGATTCCGAAAAAAAAAGAACCTTAAATTCCATTATTGTAAATTACGCGAATTCTTCTTTGAAAGACTATTTCCCAAAAGGAGCACTTAAGCAATTAAACAAAAAATACCTAAACAAAACTTTTAATCAAGAAACTGTCAAAAAACTTCATGACGATATTAATAGTTTTGAATTTGTTTCACAGCCCAAATATCCCGAAATCTTATTCACTTCAGATTCGACCAAAATCTACACTTATCTTGACAAAAGAAAAGCCAATAACTTTGATGGATATATTGGCTTCTCAAATGATGAAAACAAAAAGCTAATTCTAAATGGCTATTTAGACATTTCACTAACAAACATATTACGAGCTGGCGAAAAATTTTCTCTTTATTGGAAAAGCGACGGAAACCAACAAAAGACCTTCAACACGAAACTTGAAATCCCCTATCTATTTCAATTACCTCTCGGAATAAAAGCGCAATTAAACATCTTCAAGCAAGACAGCACATTTCAGAACACTAAAACAGATATCAATCTTGGCTACTATTTAAACTACAACTCCAAGATCTACCTTGGCTACCAATCTACCGAATCAAGCGATATTCAAAACATCAATAATTCTACTATTAGTGATTTCAACAATTCCTACTTCACTTCAACATACGAATACAAAAAAACGGACTCCAATAACAGCCTCATGCCTGGAAAAGCATTTTTAAGTTCGATACTAGGCCTTGGAAAAAGAGAAACAAATAATGATCTTGAAACAGCAGATCCTAGCAAACAATTTTATATAAATGTAAATGCCGCGTACAATTTCGAACTTAATAACAAGAATTTCATTAACATAAATTCTCAAAGTTGCTATTTAGACAGCAAAAATTATATTACCAATGAATTATTTCGATTTGGAGGCATGAATTCGATCAGAGGATTTTCAGAAAACAGTCTACAGGCAAATTTTTATTCTGCATTTCTTACAGAATACAGATATATGTTTTCAAAAAGCGCTTACATCCATTCTATAGCCGATTATGCTATATATCAAGACTTAACCAATATTTCAAATCCTAAAAAAATTAAGAATTTAATAGGAATCGGCATAGGTGTAGGAATAGAAACAAAAAACGGAATTTTACGAATTATTCTCACGAATGGACAGCAAAATCAACAGGAAATACAATTATATAACACTATCGTAAACATATGTTATAATGTTAAATTTTAGGGTTTACCAAAAAAAATATTTTTTTTATTAGGAAAGTTAACAAATTATTAAGAGTTTTGCGATACTAATTCAAAATATTTAAAAATGAAACTAAAGTTCAATGGATTCTTAGTGCTTTTATTAGTACTAGTTGCGCAATTGACATTTGCGCAAGAAAGAGCTGTTTCAGGAACAGTTTCCGATAATACAGGTATGCCTTTACCGGGGGTAAGTGTATTAGTGAAAGGAAGCAAAACTGGAACACAAACTGATTTTGATGGAAAATATTCTATTAAAGCATCTTCAAGCCAAGTTTTGGTATTTAGCTACATTGGAATGAAAACCCAAGAAGTAGCTGCAAGCTCATCTGTAGTTAATGTTAAATTATCAGGTGACGCACAAGAACTTGAAGCAGTTGTAGTAACAACAGCTTTAGGTATCAAAAGAGAGAAAAAATCTTTAGGTTACTCATCACAAAAACTTGATGAAAAAACAGTTAACTCAACACCAACAAACAACTTCCTAAACAACTTATCTGGTAAAGTTGCAGGTTTAGAGGTTAAAACTAACTCTAACTTTGGTGGATCTACTAACATCGTACTACGTGGATCAAAAAGTTTAACTGGAAACAACCAAGCATTAATGGTTGTTGATGGTGTTGCTATTAGCAATGATAACTTAAACTCAGCATCAGCAAAAAGCGGAAGACAAGGTTTTGACTTTGGTAACTCTGCTTCTGATATTGACCCAAACAACATTGAATCTATTACAGTACTTAAAGGTGCTGCTGCGACTGCATTATATGGTAGCCAGGCTGCGAATGGTGCGATTATGATTACTACTAAAAAAGGTAAGAAAAACAGCGCTTTAGGAGTAAGTTTCAGTTCTACAACTTCTATGGGTTCTTATGACAAAGACACTTTCATTAAGTACCAAAAAGGTTACGGAGCTAATGGTTATTCAGGACCAAACGATAGTTTCTACACAGCAGATGCTAACGGAGATGGTATTCCTGATCAAGTTGTTGATATGACAGCCGATTCATCTTTCGGTAATGCTTTCGACCCAAGTTTGAACGTGTTCCAATGGACTGCTTTTGCTCCAGGTAACGCTAATTATGGTAAAGCTACTCCATGGGTTGCTGCTGCTAATGACCCTGGAAAATTCTTCCAAAAATCTTTCAGCACAGTTAACAATATTGGATTAAGTGGTGGAGACGAAAAAGGTTCTTATAACTTTAGCTACACTAACAACAATGAATCTGGAATTTTACCAAACAGTAGATTAAACAGAAACATTCTTAATGGTAGTTTCACAAGAAACTTATCAGACAAAATTAAAACGTCTGCATTCTTTACATTCTCTGACCAATCTACTGTAGGTAGAAATAGTACAGGTTATGGAGATAACATCTTAACTGGTTTCAGACAATGGTGGCAAACTAACGTTGATATTAGAGACTTAAAACAAGCATACGACGTAAACGGACAAAACGTTACTTGGAATATGAATGATCCATTAAATGGAAATTTCTCTCCAGCTTATTGGAACAACCCATACTTTGACCGTTACAAAAACTACTCTTCTGATGACAGAACGAGAGTTCTTGCAGGTGCTAATATCTCTTACGATATAACAAAAAACTTTAATGTTTTAGGACGTGTTACTGTTGATACTTCTAACGACAGACAAGAATTAAGAAAAGAAAAAGGAAGCCACGCTGAAGAGTTTGGTTTACAAGCTCTTGATGAAACTTCAGGATACGAGCTATACACAAGAAGTTTCTTACAGACAACTTACGATTTCATTGCTACTTACGATTTAAAAATTTCTGAAAAAATTTCAGCAAAACTTTTAGGTGGATCAACTTTCATCAAATCTCATACAGATTCATTCGACGGATCAACAACTGGAGGTTTAGTAGCTCCTGGATTGTTTACTTTAGCAAATTCAATGTCATTTGTTGCTCCATTAGAGCAAGAAATCAATTATAACAAATTGGGTCTTTATACTCAAGGTTCTATCGATTACAACAGAATTATATTCGTTGAAGGTTCATACAGAAGAGATCAATCTACTGCTTTACCACAAAACAACAATAAATATGATTACTGGTCACTTGGAACAAGTTTCATTGTATCTGAATTAATCAAACAAGATTGGTTAAACAACTTAAAACTTAGAGCTAACTATGCGGTTGTAGGTAATGACCCAGTTGCTGGCAGACTTGGATGGAAAATTAACAATGGATTAATTGGCGGAAACTTAATGTTTGCTAACAACTCTACTTTTGTTAACTTTAAAGATTTGAGATCAGAAAAATTAAAAAGCTGGGAGTTTGGTGTTGAATCAGCTATGTTCAAAAATAGATTAAGTTTTGACGTATCTGTGTACCAATCTAACACTACAGACCAAATTTTCAACGTACCACAATCTACGTCTACAGGATTTGCATCTTCACAAGTTAATGCTGGAGAATTACAAAACAATGGTATCGAGGTATCTTTATTTGGTTCGCCAGTTAAAACTAAAGATTTCGAATGGCAAGTTGGTGTAAACTGGTCTAGGAACAGAAACAAAGTTGTTTCTTTGAACGCAGGAAGAGATAACTTACAATTAGCTTCATGGCAAAATGGAGTTTCTTTAAATGCTACTGTTGGTCAACCATACGGTACAATGAGAGGAACAGATTATGTATATGATGCAAACGGAAACAAAACAGTTGACGAAGATGGTTACTACCTACTTGCTACTGATAAAGTAATTGGAAACATCCAAGCTGATTGGATCGGAGGTCTTTCTAACAGATTTAACTACAAAGATTTCTCTTTGAACTTCTTAATCGATATGAAAAAAGGAGGAAGTGTTTATTCTCTAGATCAAGCTTACGGACAATACACAGGTCTTTACCCAGAAACTGCTGGTCTTAACGACTTAGGAAACCCATTAAGAAACTCTATCGCTAATGGTGGAGGTATTATCCTTGATGGAGTTTACGAAGATGGTACTCCAAACCAATCTAGAATCCCTGCAAACATGGTAGGAGCTGGTTTTGGTGTTGAAGTTGAGCCAAACAAAAAATTCATCTACGATGCATCTTACGTAAAATTAAGAGAAGTTGGTTTCACATACAATGTACCGTCTAAATTCTTAGACAAAACAATGGCTAAATCAATCTCATTTAGTTTATTAGGAAATAATCTTTGGATTATTCACAAAAATTTACCGTATGCTGACCCAGAAGCTGGACAATCATCTGGAAACATTCAAGGTTTTCAATCAGGTGTAATGCCAACAACAAAAGTATACTCATTTAATATTAAAGCGACTTTCTAAGATGAAAAAATTAATCCTCTCAATAACAGCATTGTCATTATTTATGACAAGCTGTGTAAGTGATGATCCTACATACAACAATGACCAGGACAAATCTTACGATGTGCCTTCTGAGACGCTTTTCACAAATGCTGAAAAAGAGTTGACAGATCAACTAGTAACTCCAAGTGTTAACTTAAGTATCCTAAGATATGCATCTCAATATTGGGCTGCAACTCAATACAATACAGAAGCTAGATTCAATATTACTACAAGAAGAATTGGAGACGGACACTGGAATGCATTATATAGAAGTACATTAGGAAACTTACAAACTTCAAAAGAAGTAATTTTAACTGAAGCTGGTGATCCAACTGTGCAAAAAAATAAAATTGCTTTAATTGAAATCCTTCAAGTTTACACTTTCCAAGTTTTAGTGGATACTTATGGAGATGTTCCTTATACTGACGCATTAAAAGTAAAAGAAGTAATTTTACCTAAATACGAAGATGATGCAGCTATTTATCCTAAATTAATCACTAGATTAGATGCGGCTATTGCTCAATTAGATACTAGTGCTGATTCTTTTGGTTCTGCTGACTTTATCTATGGAGGTGATGTAGCAAAATGGAAACTTTTTGCTAACACTTTGAAATTAAAAATTGGTTTGAATTTAGCTGATGCTGATGCTGCACTTTCTAAAAGTACAGTTGAAAGCGCTTACAACGCTGGAGTTATCTTAAACAATACAGAAAATGCAACTTTTGACTATCCAGGAGCTGCTCCAATGTACAATCCTATCTTTGCTAACTTAGTAGCTAGTAACCGTAATGACTTCGTTGCTTCTGAAACTATTGTTAATGAAATGAACGCTTTGGAAGATCCAAGAAGAGCTATTTATTTCAATGCAATGCCTGACGGATCTTACAAAGGAGGTCTTAATGGTCCAACTAACGTTTACCAAAATTTCTCTGCTATTGGAGATAAGTTAAAAGCTGCTGATTTCCCAGGTTTATTAGCTGAGGCTACTGAATCTAACTTCTACTTAGCTGAAGCTGCTGCAAGAGGATATGCTGTTGGAAATACTGCTGAGTACTACTATAACAGAGCGATTACTGCTTCTTTTGAAAACTGGGGAATTGCAAGTGAAGCTGCTGCTTACTTAGCTAAACCAGAAGTAGCTTATGCTACTGCTTCAGGAACAACTTACAAAGAAAAAATCGGTAAACAAGCTTGGATTGCTTTCTTCAACAGACCATTCGAGTCTTGGAACTCTTACAGAAGATTAGATTTCCCTGCTTTAGTTGCACCTGCTAACGCTGTTGCTGCTGCTGAAGGAGAAATTCCAAAACGTTACACTTATCCAATCAACGAGCAAACAGTAAACAATGCAAATTGGGCTGCTGCTTCTACTGCAATTGGAGGAAACAAACTTAAAGTTCACGTTTTCTGGGATAAATTCTAATTTATTCTAAAAACAATTATATCAAACCGCTCTGTTAATACAGGGCGGTTTTTTTATATAAACATATTACCTATATTTGTCCAATGGAAAAAGAACATCAAATATTTGGCATTAGAGCCATCATAGAGGCAATTCAAGCAGGAAAAGAAGTAGACAAAGTTTTTATACAGAAAGACATTTCTGGTGAGCTTATGAAGGATTTAATGAAGGTAATGAAACGTGCAAACGTTAACTTCTCTTATGTACCTGTAGAAAAACTAAACCGCCTTACTCCAAATAATCACCAAGGTGCAGTAGCAACCATCTCTCCTATTGGTTTTATTGATTTAGAACATTTAGTTGAGTCTACGATTGAGTCAGGCCAAAAACCTCTTTTTCTAATATTAGATCAGGTTTCAGACGCTAGAAATTTTGGTGCTATTATTAGAACAGCTGAATGTACTGGTGTAAACGGAATTATTATACAAAAAGCAGGGTCGGCTCCCGTTAATGGAGATACAGTTAAGACTTCTGCTGGAGCAGTATTCAATGTGCCTATTTGCAAAGTTGAACATATAAAAGATGCGATCTTTTACTTGCAAGGTTCTGGAGTAAAAACAGTTGCTGCAACTGAAAAAACAGATCAAAACATATACGACATATCACTAACAGAACCATTGGCTATTATTATGGGATCTGAAGATCGAGGAATAAACCCTTCTGTTTTAAAAATAGTTGACGAAAAAGCCAAATTGCCAATGTTCGGTACAATTGGATCATTAAACGTATCTGTAGCCTGTGGCGCTTTTCTATACGAAGCTGTTCGCCAAAGAACCTAAAAACACATTGAGAGATTAAGATGCGAATGAAATAATTAAATACCTTTAATTAATGCTTTCAAAATCTAATTCAAAATCAAAAGTTACAATATTCCGCTGCCTGTTTGTAATTTTACTAATTACAAACAGCTACGGACAAAATACTACGTACAATCAATTTTGGAATGAAATTCAGTTCAACCAAACTTTAAGCAAAAAATGGGCCACAGAAATAGATTTTGCATCAGCCTACAGTGGAACAGAATCTTCATCAAACTTATTTGAGAACACAATACAAAGATCTATTAGAGGCTGGGGACATTATTACTTTTCTCCAAGATGGAAGTTTTCTGCTTTCATCGCCTATTTCAACAATAGAGATGTTCCCGAAATTGGTCAGTTCGAATCTCCAGAAACACGATTTGCTCTTCAAGGTATTTATTACTTTCATAAAACCGGATATACTTTAAGCACAAGAATGCGTGCTGAATTCCGTCATATGAGAAATGAAGATGATGATTATGAAAATGTTTTTCGATATAGACAGCAAATTAAATATATACAACCAATCAATAGTAAAATATTAAGAAGCGGTGTTGTATATGCAATTGCATCAGACGAGCTTTATTTCAAATCTGGAGCAAAAGTTACTGGTGAAAGTTTCTTTGATCGGAATCGTTTAAATATTGGAGCTGGATATTTATTTTCGGATGATATTCAGGTTGAACTAACCTATTGCAATGAATATCTTCCCCGGAACAGCGGAAATCAAACAACCAACGCAGCCTCGCTTACTCTAACATTCAATAATCTTATTAGGAACCTTAAGAAGAAAATCGAAGCCAAAAAGCATCCTGAAATGAAGGATGAAGAATAATTAATTTTCTTCTTTCTTTAAAAAACATTTAAGCTGTTCGACAATAGCGTCTTTGTGAAGCTTAAAGTTATAGCTCCTAACAAATTCAGTTCCTTGCATATTGATTTCAGCACTAATAGCTTCGTAATTAGAAAACGCTTCAAGATCCTTATTGTCTATCAAATAGAGAACTTGCATTATAGAATCGTTACGCCGATATTGTGTATCGTAATGCGCTAAATTATATGTTTTATTATCCGCCAAATGAATTATTAAATCATCTTTGATCTTTTTTCCAACTTTCTTTTCTGGAAACGGTGTGGGCTGCAGTGCAACAAAATAATTCTCTTTATCTGTAACAATATTAATTTTCAACGATTTTGATTTCGTAGTATAAAAAACTGCTGGCTCAAAATAATAAATCATACTACCATCTGCCTGTACCCTATTTTTTATTTCACATTGAGCAATTCCTTTCCCAGTAAAAACAAGACTAAAAAACAAAAGTAGAAACTTCATTTTCATAATGCTCAAGATTAAATTGTTACTCTAACAAATTTACTTTTTTTATTTCAAAGAAAATTATTCATCGGTTTCTTCTTGATCTGCTTTTTTAACTACAATATAATTTACTGGATGACTAGACGAAAAATACTCTATCTGATCCTCTTCCTCCGCATGGGAAAAAGTAACGAAATTTCCGTTTTCATCAAAATGCTTCATAAAAGAATCACTACTCGGATCAAAATCTGGACGTTGCCAATCGTAAACAATTGGTTTTGCATATTCGGGCGCTTTGTAAAACAATGTCAAAACAAAACCTGTAATAAGTCCTGCCAAATGCCCTTCCCAAGAAATAGATTGATCAACATCTGGGAAAACATACCATATCATTCCGCCATAAAGCAAAATCACAGTTAAAGATAATGCCACCAATCTATAATATTTAGTTTGAATGCCCTTAAAGAAAATAAAACTAACTAAAACATAAATTAATCCGCTGGCGCCGATATGAAAATTTTCTCTTCCGACAACCCAAGTGATTAATCCCGAAAATAGAATCCCGTAGCCTATAACACCTAATGTTTGTTTTGGATAAAAAAACTGCATCGCCGCCAATAGTATTATAAGCGGAATACTATTGTTATACAAATGATCTAAATTTTCATGAATAAATGGACTGAACAAAACACCACGCAAACCAATCAAGTCTCGAGGATAAATTCCGTATCGATAAAAATCAAAATCAAAACGGATCTGAAGCCAATATACTATCCATAAAAAGAGGACAAAAAACATCGGAAGTCCAATAACCGAATTTGAAAACCTAAAATTACTGTCGTTCATATTTTTAGAAAATAACAATTAACAGGACTCAAAAAACTATCCAAAAATATTTTACTGATATTTTGTCATATCAAAATACAAAATTGTCTCAAATCAGAACAATCATTCTCTCTGCGAACTGTTTTAACTTTTGAATGAATGAAATTTAAATCTTAAAATAGTAATTTTGTATTTATGGAAGCACCTTTAGCAGAGCGTATTCGTCCGCAAAAATTAGAAGATTATATAAGCCAACACCATTTGGTTGGACCAACTGGTTCATTAACACAGCAAATTTCAAAAGGAATTATTCCTTCATTAATTTTCTGGGGACCTCCTGGTACAGGAAAAACAACATTGGCTCAAATTATTGCTCAGGAATCCAAAAGACCTTTTTATATTTTGAGCGCTATAAATTCTGGCGTAAAAGATATTCGAGATGTTATAGAAAAAGCAAAACAAAGTGGCGGACTTTTTACTGCTAAAAACCCTATTCTTTTTATCGATGAGATTCATAGATTTAGCAAATCACAGCAAGATTCGCTTTTAGCCGCTGTAGAAAAAGGCTGGATTACTTTGGTCGGTGCGACAACCGAAAATCCAAGTTTTGAAGTGATTCCTGCATTATTGTCACGTTGCCAGGTTTACATACTAAATGCATTTACAAAAGCCGATTTAGAAGCTCTTTTACAGCGTGCAATGAGAACCGATTCCTATTTGCTGACAAAAAAAATAAATCTAAAAGAAACAGAAGCTTTATTGCGTATTTCTGGCGGTGATGGAAGAAAACTCTTAAATGTATTTGAACTAGTCGTTAATGCTTCATCTGGCGATGAAATTACCATTACCAACGATCGTGTTTTTGAACTTGTACAGCAAAACACCGTTCTTTATGACAAAACTGGCGAACAGCACTACGACATTGTTTCTGCGTTTATTAAATCTATTCGCGGTAGCGACCCTAACGGAGCCGTTTATTGGTTGGCACGAATGATTGAAGGCGGGGAAGAGGTGAAATTTATTGCCCGAAGAATGCTTATTTTGGCAAGTGAAGATATTGGCAATGCTAACCCAACTGCTCTTATAATGGCCAATAATACTTTTCAAGCTGTTACAACAATTGGATATCCAGAAAGCCGTATCATTTTAAGTCAATGTGCAATTTATTTGGCCACTTCACCAAAAAGCAACGCTTCTTATATGGCAATTGGCAATGCGCAACAGCTTGTAAAACAAACTGGCGATTTGCCTGTTCCAATTCATTTGCGAAATGCTCCTACGAAACTAATGAAAGAATTAGGATACGGAGATGAATACAAGTATTCGCACGATTATGCCAATAATTTTGCTGAACAAGAATTCCTTCCAGATGCTATAAAAGAAACGGTTCTTTATAATCCTGGAAACAATTCTAGAGAGAACAGTACCCGCGAATTTTTAAAGAACCGTTGGAAAGATAAATACGGTTATTAAGCCGTATTTGTATTTAGAATTTAACTACAATTTTTTCTGAAACTAATTTATCATTCTGATAAGATTCAAAGTACCATTGTCCATCTTCTTTTAAAATTAAAGAACCCTGAACGTTATCTTTTATAGCAATATAAACATTTGGCTGAGAAGTTTTAAGAAGCTTCATAACTACCTTTGGTGTTTTATCAATCAATTGATAGCCAGATTCTGTTGGTTGCGCATATAATAAATTTGGATCTTTCAAATCTGGCGAAGATGCAGTAGCAACTGGAGTTGCAACCACAGTTGTTGCCACAGCAGCTTTTACAGGAGCAGATGTTTTTGAATTTGCAACTGGATTTCCACTATATTTATAATGCAAAGCATAAACTGACTTAAAGGCATTGTCTAACGCTTCTTTATAAGCCACTTCATATTCTTTCTCTCTACTTTTTCCTGCTTCTGAAGTAAAAACTACTTGTCCAAAACAATCCTTAAATTGTATAATAAGTTTAGTTACCAAGAAAGCATTATCTCTTACTACATCCATATATAAAACGTGGCAACGGTCTGTATATCCCTCAGGAAGTTGTTCATTTGAATAAAAAGCTTCGAAACCACCTTTAGTCAAATTTTGCTTGCTTAAAGTTGCCAAACGATATTGATTATCAGTCTTCATAAACTCATATTTCAGAGGAATAATTACAGCTTTGTAATCATTAATAGACTGTGCAAATCCAACAACTGAACATAAAATTGCAGTAAGTAAAATTTTAATTCTCATCATTATAAATATTTTTTTAGTTCTAATAAATGGTTAATTTGTTTATAATTTTCGGAAACGTCTACTCGCTTTTCATTAAAGAAAATAGCATCTATACCAGCATTTAAAGCACCATTTACATCAGCCTCAAAATCATCTCCGATCATGATACTGCTTTCTTTAGATGTATTGGCTAATTTTAATGCATAGTCAAATATAATACTATTTGGCTTTTTAACTCCAGCTAATTCCGAATTTGTAATGGTACTGAAATATCCTCCAAGCGAAGCATTATTAATTTTCTTTTCCTGAACCTTAGCAAATCCGTTTGTTATAATATGAAGTTTGTACTTAGGCTTTAAATATTCCAAAACTTCAATTGCCCCATCAAAAAGATAATTGTTGTCGGTAAGAAACTCGATATAGTCATTGGCAATTTCCAAAATATTCTCTTCTGAAATTACATAATTCAAAGCATCAAATGAAAACTTCAAACGATTATAACGAAGCTCCTGATGTGTAATTTTATCATTCTGATACAATCTCCAACATTCTTGATTGATCGGAATATATTCTTTAATAAAATCTTGAGTAACGATTTCTTGATGCTTAGTTTTGAAAATTCGATCAAAAGCCATTTCTGAATTTTTATCAAAATCCCAAAGCGTATGATCTAAATCAAAAAAGATGTCAGTAATATTGGTGTTCATGTATTAAAAAATTCCTTCATCTACAAAACTATAATATTTTGATTCAGTTATAATCACATGATCTAAAACTTTAACATCTAATATTTCTCCAGCAGTTTTAATTTTCTTGGTAATTTGTTTGTCGGCATTACTCGGATCCAAACCACCTGAAGGATGATTATGACACAAAATCAAGGCTGTAGCGCCATTTTCTAGCGCTAATTTAAAAACCAATCGTATATCTACAACTGTCCCAGCAATACCTCCTTTACTTAATTGCGATTTATAAATCACTTTATTTGAATTATTAAGAAAAAGTACCCAAAATTCTTCATGCGGAAGTTCTCCAATAATGGGCTGCATAATATCAAAAACAGCTTTACTCGAAGTTATTTTTTTTAATTTTAAAACATCTTCTATTCTTTGTCTCCTACCCAATTCTAAAGCCGATACAATTGAAACAGCTTTTGCTTCACCTATGCCTTTAAATTTCATCAACTGAGAAATAGTCATTTTACCTAAGGCAGTTAGATTTTTGGTAGCCGCTAAAATACGCTTACTTAAAGCAACCGCAGATTCATTGCGACTTCCAGAACCAATTAGAATAGCTAATAATTCGGCGTCACTTAAAGCATCTTTTCCTTTGAGCATTAGTTTTTCGCGAGGTTTGTCATCATCTGACCAATTTTTTATAGCAAAATGCCCACCTTCCATAATATTAATTTTGAAAGGCGAAGATATTAAAAAGAAGAAAAATCTTTCAAAAAATATCAGCCGTTTTTAAAATTTCTTATCTTTAAAAATTAAATCACCTGAAAATGAAACCTTTCCTTTCCTTCCTTATTTTATTATCTTTTCTCTCCTGTCGGCAAAAAGAAACTAAAAGCATCGCCGTTGCAAATTATACCGAACCCAAAACTTTTTCCGAAAGGCTATCACAAGCCGCAATTTCAATAATTGATACATCAATAGATTATGATCCTTCTTATTTTAAAATTGATTATCCAAATGGTGATATTCCAAAAAACAAAGGAGTTTGTACCGATGTAATAGTAAGATCGTATCGAATTCTAAATATCGATTTACAAAAAGAAGTCCATGAAGATATGATTGAAAATTTTTCGCTTTATCCAAATCTAAAAAAATGGGGAATGACAAAAACCGATACCAATATAGATCACAGAAGAGTTCCTAATCTTGAAGTCTTTTTTGAGAGAAAAGGCGCTAAATTGCCTGTTACACAAAATGCTAAAGACTATAAAACTGGAGAACTTGTCACCTGGACAATTAACAACAAACTTCCGCACATTGGTATTGTAACTAATAAAAAATCAGCTGACGGAAAACGCAATTTGATAGTCCATAATGTAGGAGGCGGACAAGTTTTGGAAGATTGCTTATTTAAATATAAAATTGTAGGACATTATAAATACGAAGAAATTTCTAATTAGAAAATTTGTCAATTATATAATTCAAAAAAAAATGTGCCAATCATATAGCAATTGACACATTATCTAATTTCCAAATTGACTAATTTTCTAATTAATCAATCCTTTTACTTCATCAAAATTCAAACCTCCATAATTTCCTGAACTCATTAATAGAAGTGCAGAATTATCTAAATTTAAGTTGAATAAGTATTCTTTAAATTCAGCTGGATTGGTATAAATAATTAAATCTTTTCTATTGAATGCAGTCGCTATTTGCTCATAAGTTACTTCTTCCAGTTGCTTAATTTTTACAGCATCTGGCGAATAAAAAACAACCGCAACATCTGCATATTCTAGAGCGCCTTCATATTCTTTCAAGAATTCAGCATTTAAACTGCTATAAGTATGCAATTCTAAACAAGCTACTAAAGTTCTATTTGGATATTGCTCTTTTACCGCTTTTGTTGTCGCAGCCACTTTACTTGGCGAATGCGCAAAATCTTTATAAGCTACTTTTCCTTTTCCTTCGGCAATTTTTTCTAAACGCTTAGAAGCGCCTTTAAAGCTTGCAATTGCTTCGTAGAAATCCGCTTCATCAACACCCATGTTTTGGCAAATCCATTTTGCTCCTGCCAAGTTATTTAAATTATGCGCACCAAAAACTTCAATCGGCATATCGCCTTCTGGTGTTTTTAACAAAGTCACTCCATCACTCACAGCATATTCTGGAGTTGAATACGCGATTTTTCTAATCGGATTTGTTGCTGCCTCAGAAACACGTTTTACCTCTGGATCATTTTCGTTGTAAACTAAAATTCCACCATTTGTAATTTTTTCGATGAAAATCTCAAACTGTTCAACGTAGTTTTCATACGTTGGAAAAACATTAATATGATCCCAAGCAATTCCAGAAATCAAAGCAATGTTTGGCTGATATAAATGAAATTTCGGACGTCTGTCAATTGGTGAAGACAAATATTCATCTCCTTCCAAAACCATAAAATCATTTTCTTCTGTTAAATGCACCATTGTGTCAAAACCTTCTAATTGCGCGCCAACCATATAATCAACAGCAATATTATGATAATGCATTACATGAAGAATCATCGAAGTAATTGTAGTTTTACCATGAGAACCACCAATTACGACACGCGTTTTATTTTTAGATTGCTCGTATAAGAATTCAGGATAAGAGTAGATTTTTAATCCTAATTCTTGCGCTTTTAATAATTCAGGATTATCCGCTTTTGCGTGCATTCCTAAAATAATAGCATCAATATCTGAAGTGATTTTTTCTGGAAACCAGCCCATTTCTGCAGGAAGAATTCCTTTTTTCTCTAATCTTGATTTTGAAGGTTCAAAAATAGCATCGTCACTTCCTGTAACTTGGTATCCTTTATTATGTAATGCTAATGCCAGATTGTGCATTGCGCTTCCGCCAATGGCGATAAAATGTGTTTTCATTTAAAATGTTTAATCGTTAAACTGTTTAATCGGTTAATCGAAATGGCAAATAACTTATTAAACTCAATAATTATTCTTCAAAAATAAGGAATTATAGATTCCATTCATTTGGTTTTAAAGATAAATTAATTAGAAGACAACAAAAAACCCGACAAGCTTTTAAAACTTGTCGGGTTTGATATTTATAATCAGAACTAAAGATTATTTAGCAATCGTCAATTCGTCAATAATGTTTTTAGCACCAGCGTATTTGTCAATAATCCAAAGTACATAACGAATATCAACATTGATAGTTCTTTGTAATTTAGGATCAAAAATAACGTCTCCAGCCATTGCTTCGATGTTTCCGTCAAAAGCAATTCCAATTAATTCTCCTTTTCCGTTAAGAACTGGTGAACCAGAGTTTCCTCCAGTAATATCGTTATCAGTTAAAAAGTTTACTGGCATGTATCCCGCTTTATCAGCATACTGTCCGAAATCTTTTTTATTGTTCAACTCTAATAAACGAGCTGGCAAGTCAAATTCCTGATCTCCTGCTTTGTATTTTTTAACCATACTTTCCATTGTAGTATAGTTATTAATTTTAGCATCGTTACGTGGATCGGCAGGTAAAGCACGAACTTTTCCGTAAGTTAACCTCAACGTAGAGTTTGCATCTGGATATTTAATTGCGTTCAATTTAGATTCTCTTAAACCTTCTACCAATTTACGGTAAGCAGTTGCAAAACCATCATCCGCTTTTGCTTGATCATCTGTTTTAGAACGGTATTTTGTCAATAAATCATTAGAAATAATATACAACGGATCGTGTACAATTGCTAATGGCTTTGGATCAGCTAAAAATGCTAATACTTTTTCTTTATTAGTAAAATAACTAATCTCAGTTGCTTTTGCTACATCTGCAGTAAAGTCACCATTATTAGCTGTTTTCATTTTTGCAATTTCTGAAGCAATTCCATATTCAGCACCTTTTGAAGCGTATAAATTCAATTGAGCAGCTAAAATATCTTTTTCTAACGGAGCGTTAAACTCACCATAGATGCTTTCAACCATTGCATTAATTTTAGGAAGCATTTCTGCTTTCTTAGCATCATTTTCTTTATAGTAAGCAATTAATGCATTTCCTAAATTAGCAGGTCCAGTTGCATAACTAGAAGTACGTAAAAGTTGCATTAAATAATTATCGTGACGTGCTTTTAAGTTTGTTTCTCTGTAATAATCGTTGATAGTCGGAATTACATTTTCATATTTCTCTTTGTTTGCAGGTTTACTTGCCCACTCGTAGAATTTATCCTCTTGTTCTGCTTTTGTATCTACAGTTCCAGCCTTTGTTAAAGCATCGATCATACCTTGACGGTTTTTCCAGTAGTTTGCAGTTGAAGCATATTTAGAAGCATACTGTAAACGAACAGTTGCATCTTTATCCATATACTTTTTCATTACATCCATTCCGGTTTTTGCACCTTCAACCCAAGCAGGATAAGCATATTTAATGTTTTGCTCAATTCCACCAGCTGGCATCCAACGGTTTGTTCTACCAGGATAACCTAAGATCATCGCAAAATCATTTTCTTTTACACCTTTTAAACTTACTGGCAAATGGTGTTTTGGCTGTAATGGCACATTGTCTTTAGAATATGCTGCTGGATTTCCATTTTTATCTGCATATACTCTAAACATAGAGAAATCTCCAGTTTGACGAGGCCACTCCCAGTTGTCTGTATCTCCACCAAATTTACCAACACTTTCAGGCGGAGTTCCAACTAAACGAACGTCTGTGTAATCTTGGTAAACAAAATAGTAATATTCATTTCCTTGAAAGAAAGGACGAACAGAAACAGTATATTTTCCGTTTTCACTATTTTCTTTTTCAATTAAAGCGATTTCTTGCTGAATGATTTTGTTTCTTTCTGTTTCTGTCATTGTATCATTTACTTTAGACAAGATTCTTTTTGAAACATCATCCATACGAACAAAGAAACGAACGTATAAAGATTTAGGCTTTAGTTCTTCTGAACGATTTTTTGCCCAAAAACCATTTTTCAAATGATTTTGTTCTGCAGTTGAAAGTTCTGCAATCGCGCTATATCCACAGTGGTGATTAGTCAATACCAATCCGCTGTTTGAAACGATTTCAGCTGTACATCCTCCATTGAATTGTACAATCGCATCTTTTAAGCTATGATTGTTGATACTGTAAATTTCTTCGGCTGTCAATTGCAAGCCCATTTTTTCCATATCTCTATGGTTCAATCTTTCGATAAACATCAAAAACCACATTCCTTCATCGGCTCTCATTGGGAAAGCCATAAGGCACATGGTCAAGAATAAAATTACTTTTTTCATGTTATTTTGTTTAAGTGATGCGAATATAACTCATTTTCGCAAAAAAAATAAGCTAAACAATCATAAACTAAACATAACAAACAAAACAAAAAGGTGATTTTGCGAAATTCACAATTTTAGCAAAACAAGAATAACCTTTAAATTTTAAAAGTTACTTCACAAAAAATAATAAAAAGATTAGATAAAATGATTTTAAACTTTAATTAAAATCATTTTTTATAAAAATAAACTTTCAAAATTAAAATTATAAATTAAATCTTTTCTTACAAATTGTTTTCTACTACATTTGCCACCCAAACAAAAATTAAATTAAAATGAAAAAATTATTAGTAGCTGTAGTTATATTATTTACAACTATGGCAAGTGCACAAAAAAACTCTATCCTATTGGGTGGAAATGTTGGATTCACTTCTGAGAAAATTGGCGATTCTAAATTGGAGAATTTTGAATTTTCTCCAAAAGTTGGATATCAGTTTGCTGACCAATGGACAGCTGGAGTTGAAGGTTCTATTATGAATGTAAAAACAACAGGATTGGACAAAACAGAAAAATATAAAATTGGTGGTTTTGTACGTTACTCGACTCTGCTTTCTGAACTATTCTCTGTTTATGTAGACTTAGGTGCAGGATATCAAAACACTTCACTAAACAATGCAAAAGGAATGTATGCAAGTTTTGATCCAGGATTATTTATTAATATGAAAAATGGTTTTGGTTTAAATTTCTCTATTGGAGGAATCAATTATGACAATCTTGATGGAAAAAATGACCCAAGACAAGAACGTTTAGGTTTTGATTTTGGAAAAACTCTAAACATCGGAATTTCTAAAAACTTCGGATTATAATTAAAAGTAAAGATTTAGCCATCTTAATACTTTTTGTTTTTTCGTGCAAAAAGTAAAAACCCGACAATAAATAATATTGTCGGGTTTTATATTTTTAGTAAAATACTTTTACTCGTTAAGCATTTTCCAAAGCCTGTCTTTCAAATCTGTTAAACCTTGCTGGGCAACAGATGAAATAAACATATAAGGAACTCCGTTGAACGAAACATCTAATTCTGCTTTCAACTCTACTTTCAATTCGTCATCCAACATATCGCATTTTGAGATAACAACAAGACGTTCTTTATCTAACATTTCAGGATTGTATTTTGTCAATTCATTCACCAAAATATCATATTCTGCTTTGATATCAGCGGTATCAACTGGAATTAAAAATAATAACGTTGAGTTACGCTCAATATGACGCAAGAAATAATGACCAAGACCTTTTCCTTCGGCAGCACCTTCAATAATTCCAGGAATATCGGCAATTACAAAAGATTGAAAATCTCTGTAAGCTACGATTCCTAAATTAGGTTTTAAAGTCGTAAACGGATAATCTGCAATTTTTGGTTTTGCTGAAGTTAATACAGACAATAATGTAGATTTTCCAGCATTTGGGAAACCAACTAAACCAACATCGGCCAAAACTTTAAGTTCTAGAATAACATCCATTTCTATTCCAAGCAAACCTGGTTGTGCATAACGAGGTGTTTGGTTTGTCGAACTTCTAAAATGCCAGTTTCCTAAACCTCCCTTTCCTCCTCTTGCAAGAATCTGTTTTTCTCCGTGTTCCGTAATTTCAAAAAGTGTCTCTCCAGTTTCTTTGTCTTTTACAACAGTTCCTAATGGCACTTCAATGATTTTATCTTCTCCATCTGCACCTGTACTACGATCGCCACCTCCATCTCCACCGTGACCAGCTTTAATGTGACGTGCAAACTTTAAATGAAATAATGTCCAGAGTCCTTTATTTCCAACTAAATACACATGTCCTCCACGGCCTCCATCTCCTCCGTCGGGACCTCCTTTTTCAATAAATTTCTCTCTATGTAAATGCGTAGATCCTTTTCCTCCTTTTCCGGAAGAAACATATATCTTAACGTAGTCTACAAAATTTCCTTCTGTCATTTTCTTTGTTTATGTAAAGTTTCAAGTTTCATGTTTCAAGTTTCAAGTTGCGTAATGCATAATCTGAAATTTTAAACATGAAACCTGAAACAAATTTTCTCTCTACTCTTTCAATGCTCTCACAAGCACTTTGTCAATCTTAACACCGTCCATGTCGATTACTTCTAGGACGAATTTCTGCCAAACTAGTTTTTCGCCTTCTTTTGGAATATGAGAAAGCTCAGTCATGATCATTCCGCTTACAGTGTTTACTTCGTAATCGTTTGTTAGTTCGTCTAACTCGAAATAAGTTAAGAAATCATGTAACGAATAATGTCCGTCAACCAGCCATGTACCGTCTTCTCTTTCTATTAGCTGGAATTCATCTTTATAAAATTCAGATGCATCTCCAACTAAAGCTTCCAGAATATCATTCAAAGTAATTAAACCTTGAAAAACCCCATATTCATCTGAAACTAAAGCGTAATGAACACCTGTTTTTTTGAAATTTTCTAAAGCTTTGTATGCTGTAGTTTGCTCCATTAAATAAGGTGCATCAGAAACTATAACTGACAAATCAAAATTATCATTTTCGATGTTAGCAAAAATATTTTTAAGTGTTACAACTCCAACAATATCATCATAATTATCGTTATAAACTGGATAAACAGCATGCAGATCCTGAACTACCAATTCTTTGATCTTTTCTCTGTCTGCTTTTAATGGAAGCATATCAACAGATTTTCTGTGTGTCATTAACGAACTTACTTTTCTATCTCCGATATGGAAAACACGTTCCACAATATCTTGTTCTATTTCCTGAACCTCTCCTACTTCTGTACCTTCTTTAATAATGGCTTTAATTTCTTCTTCTGTAACTTTTCCGTCAGCAGTTGGTTTTATCTGAAAAACATTCAGCAAAAAATCTGTTGATGAAGTTAAAAGCCAAATAAATGGCGCCGTAATAATCGAAATCACTTTCATTGGCATTGCAACCATTTTAGCAATAGCTTCTGGATAATTTAATCCGATTCGTTTTGGAAGTAATTCTCCCAAAACCAATGAGAAAAAAGTTAAAACTACCACTACAATTCCAACTGCGATTGAATGTGCATAAGGTTTAAGAGCAGCAAAACTTGCTACAAAAAGTTCTACATCGGCAGTGATTTTGTCACCAGAATAAATACCTGTCAAAATTCCGATTAAGGTAATTCCGATTTGTACAGTAGATAAAAACTTATTTGGGGAATTGGCTAAATCGAGTGCCGTTTTAGCGCTTTTGTTGCCTTTTTTCGCAGCAGTTTCCAGCCTGTTTTTACGGGCCGAAATCAAGGCGATTTCAGACATGGAGAAAACTCCGTTTAATAGAATTAGAAAAAATATAATTAGTATTTCCAATTGATAGGGGATTCGTTATAAAATGGTCTCGTTAAATGTAATTTGTATTCAATTTATTAAGGCTGTCAATTAAAAAACTAATTTTTCTAACCCAAAAACTTTGATTGTCAAAAACATTTGAAAAGCCCGTTTTAGAGTTAGAAAAATAGTTTTTTTGAGCCCGATAATTATCGGGAGTAACGTACAGCTTAAAAAGCTTTCTACAAATTATCTATAACTGACGTTAAGCGCTCTGTAATTTGTTCAATAGTTCCGATACCGTCTACGGCATGAAACTTATTTTGTTCTTTGTAATATCCAATAAGCGGAGCTGTTTTCTCATTATATTCTTGATATCTTACACGAATTTTTTCTTCGTCTTGATCATCAGCTCTTCCGCTTGTTTTTCCTCTTTCTAATAAACGTGCTACCAAAATCTCATCATCAGCTTCTAAAGCGATTGTTGCTGTTACGCTTGACCCAATTGTTGGTAAAAATTTATCTAAAGCTTCTGCCTGATTGATTGTTCTTGGATAACCGTCAAACAAAAATCCTGCAGTATCTGGATGTTTTTTAACCTCATCAATTAACATTGCAGTTGTTACTTCGCAAGGAACCAATTCTCCATTGTCCATAAAAACTCTTGCTTTTTTTCCTAGTTCAGTATCATTTTTTAAATTGAAACGAAAAATATCTCCTGTTGAAAGGTGTGTTAAATTGTATTTTTCTTTTAAAAATTCTGCCTGAGTTCCTTTTCCTGCACCAGGCTTTCCAAATAAAACGATGTTAATCATAATTGAAATGAGTGTTGTTACCTCTGTCTTTCAGAAGTCTTTAAATGAATATATAGTTGTGTTTTGTTATTCTGCTAATTTGTAAACTTCAGTTAGGTTTCTTCCTAGACCATCGTAGTCTAAACCGTAACCTACAATAAATTTGTTCGGAATTCTAATTCCGATATAATCTATTTTTATATCTTTTTTATAAGCTTCTGGTTTAAAAAACAATGTTGCAATTTTAAAATGCTTTACATTTTGTGCTTTAAACAAATGCTTTAATTCTTCGATTGTGTTTCCAGTATCAATAATATCTTCGATAATAATTACCGTTCTTCCAGACAAATCTTGATTAATTCCAATTAGTTCTTTAACTGAATTTGTTGTTTCAGTTCCTTCATACGATGCCATTTTGATAAACGAAACCTCGCACGGTTTTTTATATTTTTTCAAAAAATCTGACACTACCATAAAAGCGCCATTCAAAACTCCAATAAAAATTGGCGTATCATCTCCAAAATCATCTTCGACCTGAGCCACTATTTTAGTTAAAGCAAAATCAATTTCTTTAGCCGAAATAAACGGAACAAATTGTTTATCGTGAAGTTGTATCATTATTTTTCATTTTAAAATAATGGACAAAGATAAAGAATTAGAACTTAACTGCTTCTATCAAAATGGAGTGTATCGAGATATTTTTTAAGAATGTTAAATATCAGTTAATGTTTACAAATTATTTTTTGAGACTATCTGAATTTTAAGTAAATTGTTGTACTATAATTATTTAACTCCAAAAAACCAATGAAAAAATCCTTAACCTTATTTTCAATCCCGTTACTAGCCTTAATGACTGCCTGCAATGGGCAAGTAAAAAAAGAAGAAAAAGAAGCTTTGGCAAAACAGCCAGGCAATATTGTAAAAACTGCCATTGGAGATATTACGCTTCCTCCACCCTATGCAACCGAATCAAAAAGCAACAATAGTAAAGTGATTGGCTGGCCTGCTGGCAAAACTCCAAAAGCCCCTGAAGGTTTTACTGTAACTAAATTTGCTGACGGATTTGAGAATCCGCGTTGGACTTACATTGCGCCGAACCAAGATATTTTTGTTGTAGAAAGCGGAACACGCAGCAGTAAAAACCAAATAACCGTTTTAAGAGATAAAGACAAAGATGGAAAATTTGAAACTAGAGAAGTTTTTATTTCTGGGCTAAACAAACCTTTTGGAATGCTAGCCTTAAAAGACTTTTTCTACATTGCCAATACCGACGGATTATACCGTTACCCTTATAAAAACAATCCGCTTAAGCTAGAAACTAAAGTCGAAAAAATCCTTGAACTTCCTGCGGGAGGTTATAACAATCACTGGACAAGAAATTTATTGGCAAGTCCAGACGGAAACAAAATTTACGTTTCTGTAGGTTCTGGAAGTAATGTTGGCGAAAACGGAATGGACAAAGAAGTTCGTCGTGCCGCGATTTTAGAAATTAATCCTGACGGAACTGGAGAAAAAATCTTCGCTTCGGGTCTTAGAAATCCAGTTGGAATGGACTGGAATCCTGCCAACAAAGAACTGTGGACTGCAGTAAATGAGCGCGACGAATTGGGCGACGACCTAGTTCCAGATTATATTACAAGTGTAAAAAGAGATGGTTTCTACGGATGGCCATATTCTTATTTTGGAAATATTCCTGATCCGAGAATGAAAGGCGAAAGAAAAGACTTAGTCGAAAAAGCAATTGTTCCAGATGTTCCCGTTGGTTCGCATACTGCTTCATTGGGATTGGCTTTTTATACTAAAGATGCTTTTCCTGCAAAATATAAAAACGGCGCTTTTGTAGGTCAGCATGGTTCTTGGAACCGTTCTAAAATTTCGGGTTATAAAGTGTTGTTTGTTCCTTTTGAAGATGGAAAACCTTCAGGAAAACCAGAAGATTTTTTAACAGGTTTTATTTCTGATGCAAACAAAGCAGAAGTTTACGGACGTCCTGTTGCCGTTACCGTGATGAATGACGGATCGCTTTTAGTAAATGATGATAGCAGTAATACGATTTGGAAGGTTACGGCCAATAAATAAATCACAATACTTAAATCTCAAATTCCAATTCCGAAAATTATTGGAATAATTATAAAAAGAAAATTTTAAACACATAGAGACATAGATTTTTGTTTAAAAGATGTTATTAAGAAAACTCGTTTTCGCACATAGTTTTGCTATGTGGCTTTTGATAAGTGAAACGCCTTTTTTGCCTCAATCAATGCTATGTTTCTATGTGTTAAAAATAAATCTCAATAGTAATCTGTTGAGATAAAATTCCAAATTCCTAGAATTGCTACATAAAATATATGTTTTTAAAAAAATACTATTTTCTAATTATTGTTTTTTCGATTTTACAAAATCTAATTGCACAAGAAAAAGAAGTCCAAAATATTGATTCTGTCAAAACTCAAAAACTAAATGAGGTTTTAATAAGTCCGCTTCACATTAATCGTGATTTACAGAATAGTCCCGCGTCAATAGGCATTTTATCCGAGAAAGAATTGCTTCGAAATAATACCACAGATATCAGCAATGTCATTAATACTATTCCCGGTGTTCTTATGCAATCATCGAATATTACGACGACCCGAATTTCGATTCGCGGAATTGGCGCGAGAACTCCATACGGAACCAATAAAATCAGAGCTTTTTACGGAAGTATTCCGCTGACATCTGGAAACAGCGAAACGGTAATTGACGATATCGATCTTCAAAACATCAATCAACTTGAAGTCATAAAAGGGCCGATTTCGAGTATTTATGGAGCAGGTTTGGGCGGAGC
This sequence comes from Flavobacterium sp. ACN2, assembly GCF_002303885.1. GTDB lineage: Bacteria > Bacteroidota > Bacteroidia > Flavobacteriales > Flavobacteriaceae > Flavobacterium. The sequence continues at coordinate 93,615 of NZ_MRCM01000021.1, forward strand.
GATTCTCATTTCGCCTCAAACATTAAAAAAAGGCAATTATCAAACTGAAATAAGTTCTGTTTTTGGTTCTTTTGGATTATTGAAAAATAGAGTAAGTTTTGATTTGAATGAAAAAAGTTCTTCTTTAAGCCTTAGCTATCATGATTTAAAGACAGACGGATGGCGTCAAAACAGTGCTTACAATCGGGAAGGAATTACACTTTCGGGAGAATTATTCCGAAAGAAAAACAGTAAACTAACATACTTCTCTAATTACACTTATTTGAAAGCTTACATTCCGAGTTCCATCAATAAAACTACTTTCGAAAATAATCCAGAGGCGGGTGCGCCAACTTGGGTTGCTTCTCAGGGTTTTAAAGAATACAAATCGACTTTGGGCGGATTGGCTTATGATTTCAAAATAAACGATCATTTAAATAATTCAACTTCAGTTTTCGTCAATTATAAAGACAGCAATGAACCGAGACCTTTTGATATTTTACGTCAATATACTTTTGCCTCAGGCGCAAGAACACAATTTTCTGGTGATTTTACAATCGGAAAAATCAAAAATCAATTTATATCAGGATTGGAATATTTCAGAGATAATTACAGTGGCAATACTTTTGAAAATCTATATCAGCAAAATAATGGAAACGGAAGTCTACAGGGCGATCAACTTACAGCAACTGATCAAAAAAGACATTTTTATAATGTTTTTTCGCAAATTAGAACTTTACTTTCTGATCGATTTGAAATTCAGGCAGGTTTAAATTACAACAAAACCAAATTCGAATTGCAGAATGATTTTCCCGCTTCCGCGGATAACCCGAAGGAAGAATATAGTTATGATGGCATTTTTTCGCCACAACTTTCTTTTTTATTTAAGCCAAACGAAATTCAAACTTTTTACTTTTCTGTAAGTCGAGGATTTTCTCTTCCCGCAACCGAAGAAACTTTAACGGCAACGGGAAATATCAATCAGGATATTAAACCCGAAACAGGCTATAATTTTGAATTGGGCGGAAAATTGCATTTCTTCAATAAAAAACTCTACACTCAAATTGCCGTTTATCGAATGGAAATTAAAGATTTATTGGTTGCCAAAAGAATTGGCGATGATCAATACGAAGGCGTAAATGCTGGAAAAACGTTTCACGAAGGAATTGAAATCTCATTAAACCACAATTGGCCAATCAATCGAACTTTTAATTTAAATTCTTATGTCGGGACTTCAATCGGAAATTACGAATTCAAAGAATTTGTCGACAACGGAAATGATTATTCAGGAAATAAATTAACTGGCGTTCCAGCCAATACGGCAAGTGCAGGTTTTATTTTAAATACAAATTCAGGGCTTTATATTTCAGCCGATTTTCAGTTCACAGATAAAATTCCAATGAACGATTCTAATGCCAATTTTTCAGATTCTTATTCATTATTAAATTTAAAAACGGGATATCAATTCGAAATTTTGTCTGGTTTAAAAGCGCATTTAGATGCAGGCGTAAATAACTTAACAAATGAAAAATATGCTTCGATGATTCTGACCAATGCAACTGGTGTTGGAAACGCACAACCAAGATTTTATTATCCTGGATTACCCATAAATTATTACGGAATTATCTCATTAAATTACGTATTTTAGCATAGTATTTAATACCACAAAAATGCTGTCTGAATTACAAAAAAAACTGGATTATGTAAATGCTTATAGAGAAAACCGTCTTAAAGCAGCGCAGGAAGTCTTAGAAAATCCTTCACTTTTTGCTGAATTAGTTTCCATCTGCTTTTCTCCCGAAGACAAAAACAATCATAAAGCCTGCTGGATTCTAGAATTTGTTTCTTACGAAGAATTGCTTTGGCTCCAGCCGCATCTTGATTTTTTCTGTTCGAATTTGAAAGTTTTAAAAGACGAAAGTTCGCTTCGCCCAATTGCAAAAGTCGTTCAGCTTTTGGTGAAATCGCATTATAAAAAAAATGAAAATTGCATTAAACTCTCTGAAGAAAATCTTCAAGAATGTATCGAAGCTTCTTTTGACTGGTTAATTACCGATATTAAAGTGGCCACAAAAGCCTACTCTATTCGCACTTTATATATCCTAGGAAATTATTACGACTGGATCCATCCCGAACTCAAAGTGATAATTGACAAAGATTACGCAGACCATTCTGCCGCATACAAAGCTGTTGCCAAAGAAGTTTTGAAGAAAATTAAATAGGTTTCGTTTGCCACAGATTAAAAGGATAAAAAAAGATTTTTTTTCGCCACGACCCGAGCGATAGCGAATAGGCGAAGCAATTACACACAGAGAAAAATCTTTTTAATCCTTTTATCCCGATAGCTATCGGGAGTGGCAAAACTTTATGCATCCACAGCTAAAAAACTAAATTTTGGCTAAAAAAAGATTAAAAGGTATCTTTGCAAAAACACAACACAAAATGAATTATTTTTCTTCTGATTTTAAATTGGGAATACTAGGCGGCGGACAATTAGGCAAAATGCTTTTGTCTGACACCAGAAAATTTGACATCCAAACTTATGTTTTAGATCCGAGTGACGAAGCGCCGAGTAAAATTGCCTGCAACAAATTCTTCCAAGGCGATTTAATGGATTACGAAACGGTTTACAACTTCGGAAAACAAGTCGATGTTTTGACTTTTGAAATCGAATTGGTAAATCTTGAAGCTTTAACGCAATTAGAAAAGGAAGGCGTAAAAGTTTATCCATCTCCAAAAACCTTAAAAGGAATTCAGAATAAAGGAACTCAAAAAGATTTTTATACCGAAAGTAATATTCCAACCGCAGCATATTTACGATTTGAAAGTCCGTTGCATTTGCAAAAATCAGTTGGAAATAATGAAATCACGATTCCATTTGTATGGAAATGCACTGAATTTGGTTACGACGGAAACGGCGTAAAAGTAATTCGCCAGATTTCTGACATGGATGATTTACCAAATGTAGAATGTATTGCAGAAACTATGGTTCCGTTCAAAAATGAATTGGCGGTAATTGTGGTAAGAAATCCATCAGGAGAAATAAAAACGTATCCAGTTGTAGAAATGGAATTTCATCCAGAAGCAAACCAAGTTGAATATGTAATCTGTCCGGCAAGAATCGACGAAAAAGTTGCAGAAAAGGCCAGAGCAATTGCTTTAAATGTTTCAGAAAAATTCAATCACGTTGGACTTTTGGCTGTTGAAATGTTCCAAACCAATGAAGATGAGATTTTGGTAAACGAAGTTGCTCCACGTCCGCATAATTCTGGACATTATTCAATTGAAGCAAGTTATACTTCGCAATTCGAAAATCATTTACGTGCTATTTTAGATCTTCCGTTAGGAAACACAGACAGTAAAGTTGCCGGAATTATGGTAAATTTAGTGGGTGCCGAAGGATTTTCTGGAGATGTTGTTTATGAAAACATCGAAACCATTTTAGGATGGGATGGCGTTACGCCACATATTTACGGTAAAAAACAAACTCGTCCGTTTAGAAAAATGGGTCACGTTACAATCGTAAATGAAAATATGCAGGAAGCTAGGAGAATTGCACAGGAAGTTAAGAACACGATTAAAGTGATCAGTGGTCAGTAATTTTTTAGTATTCAGTCGGAGTTTACAACTTAGAATAAAATAAAGTTTTCAGTCTCAACAAAACTTGAAACTTTAAACCTGAAACAAAAACAAACAAAAAACAAATGAGCAAAGTAGCCATTATAATGGGAAGCATCTCAGACATGCCAGTTATGCAGGATGCAATCGACATATTAAAACAATTTAATGTAGAAGTTGAAGTAGATATTGTTTCGGCACACAGAACGCCGGAGAAATTATTCGATTTCAGCAAAAATGCACACACTCGCGGAATCTCCGTAATTATTGCCGGTGCGGGAGGTGCGGCGCATTTACCAGGAATGGTGGCTTCAATGTCTCCGCTTCCTGTAATTGGAGTTCCCGTAAAATCAAGCAATTCGATTGATGGATGGGATTCTGTTTTATCTATTCTGCAAATGCCAGGTGGAGTTCCTGTTGCAACTGTAGCTTTAAACGGTGCAAAAAATGCTGGAATTTTAGCAGCACAAATCATCGGAAGCCACGATAAAAAAGTTTTAGATACGATTATTTCTTATAAAGAAGAATTGAAAGCGGCAGTAAATAAAGCGGCTGAAGGTTTGAAAAAGTAATTTCGCAGAGATACACAAAAAAAACACAGAGGCGCACAAATTTTTTGTGAATCTCTGTGTTTTTTCTTTGAGCTTCTTCGTGAAACTAAATTTACAATTTTATCTCTTTTTTGAATTAAGCTACATCTTCAACTTCTTCCAAAACAGATTCAAATTCAGATTCGTTTATATCTTCTTTATTTATCCAATTTTCTGAAGTAACAAGATCATAGTTTATATCATCATCTGTTTTCAAATCCCAAACAATACTTTCAGCTTCTGGAAATGGAATATTTTGAGAAATTTGATTTTCAAACAATCTCTTGATAAGATTTCTCTCAGACAATCCTTTATTCAATAATTTTAGTACATTTTCGGCTGTCAGTTTTTGTATTTCTCCATCAGTTGGTGTCATTGAAAAATGAACTATAGAAGCTTTTGCATTTGGAAATTTGCCATTATACGCCTTAAAAAGCAATTGATTTACATGAAACAAAGTGCCTTGCATGTGTATTTCGGGGTATTCTTCGCAAACTTTATCGATTAACATATCGTTCGATATTTGATCTATTTGACCTTCGCTTAATTGATCTCCCAATTTATAGTGCAAAACTATTTGAGCCGCTTCATTAGGCTCATAATCTGAAATGGCCATTTCTAATAATTCTGGCAAACTACTTTTTTCAGCTGTTTCGCCATCGGGATAATTGAATTTTTCTAATAACGCAATAAAATCTTCGTCAGACCAATAACCTTCAATTTCATTAACCGTATCAATATTCTTTATTACAATTTGATAATTCATCATTTTTTTATTTTAATTATGATTCGCATTTTATAATGCCAAATCTATTTTTTCAATTTACGCTTTTAAAAACGCCTAGACCAATAAATAACATATCTATAACACAATTTAAGAGGATTTTATGCTGAGAATCGATTTTGTATAGATGATTAGGTTTTTATTAATTGCTATCTTTGAAATTCAAAAAATTGCCTTTTATTAATAAAAAATATAATAATATAATGAGTGTTTTACTTTCAAAATTTATAACTAAACATAACACCGCACCTTTTTCGCAAATTAAAATCGAAGATTATGTTCCTGCTTTCAACGAAGGAATTGCTTTGGCTAAAGCTGAAATTGATGCCATCGTAAATAATCCTGATGCACCCACTTTTGAAAACACAATTGTAGCAATGGATTATTCTGGTGATATTTTAGATCGTCTTTCTAGTATTTTCTTCAATTTGAATTCGGCAGAAACGAATGACGAAATGCAGAAAATTGCTCAGAAAGTTTCGCCTTTACTTTCAGAATTTGGAAATGACATTCGCTTAAATGCTGATTTATTTGCACGAGTAAAAGCTGTTTACGATCAAAAAGAAAGTTTAAATCTAAATGCAGAGCAAACGACTTTATTAGATAAAAAATATAAAAGCTTTTCAAGAAACGGAGCTAATCTGCCAGAAGACAAGAAAAACCAATTAAGAGAAATTGACAAAGAATTATCTAAATTGAGTTTACAGTTTGGTGAAAATGTTTTGGCAGAAACCAACAATTTCGAATTGCATTTAACCGATGAAAAAGACTTATCTGGTCTTCCAGAAGGTACAATTGAAGCAGCAAGATTATTAGCCAAAAATCAGGAAAAAGAAGGCTGGATTTTCACTTTAGATCATCCAAGTTATGTTCCGTTTTTGACTTATGCGGATAATCGTGAATTGCGTAAAAAAATGGCAATTGCATTTGGTGCAAAAGCATTTCAGAATAACGAATTTGATAATCAGGAAAATGTTTTAAAGATAGCGAAATTGCGCTTTGAAAGAGCCAATTTATTAGGTTATAAAACGCACGCTCATTTTGTTCTGGAGGAAAGAATGGCCGAAAGTCCGGAGAAAGTTTTCTCTTTTTTAAATGATTTATTAGCAAAAGCAAAACCAGCGGCTAAAAAAGAATTTGCAGAATTAACTGCTTTCGCGAAAGAATTAGACGGAATCGAACAATTAGAAAAATGGGACGGAGCGTATTATTCTGAAAAATTAAAACAGCAGCTTTTTAATTTAGACGATGAAAAACTAAAACCTTATTTTCAATTAGAAAAAGTATTAGATGGCGCTTTTACCGTTGCCAAAAAATTATACGGTTTAACTTTTACTGAGGTTTTTGATATTGATAAATACCACGAAGAAGTTACGACTTACGAAGTAAAAGATGCTAACGGAAATTTAGTTTCGATTTTCTACGCTGATTTCTTCCCACGAAAAGGAAAAAGAAACGGTGCTTGGATGACTTCATTTAAATCACAATATGTGAAAGACGGTGTAAACGAAAGACCGCATATTTCTAACGTTTGTAATTTTACCAAACCAACAGAAACAAAACCTTCGTTATTAACTTTTAATGAAGTAACCACTTTATTCCACGAATTCGGTCACGGATTACACGGAATGTTAGCCGATACCGTTTATCCAAGTTTATCTGGAACTTCTGTTTACTGGGATTTCGTAGAATTACCAAGTCAGATTATGGAAAACTGGTGTTACGAGCCAGAGGCTTTGGCTTTGTTTGCAAATCATTACGAAACGGGAGAAATCATTCCGATTGAATACGTTCAGAAAATTAAAGAAAGTGCAAGTTTCCAAGAAGGTTTAGCAACATTACGTCAGTTGAGTTTTGGATTATTAGATATGGCTTGGCACGGACAAGATCCAACTAACATTACAGACTTAAAAGCTTTCGAAACCGAGCAATTTGCTAATACACAATTATATCCAGACGTAAAAGAAAATGCAATGAGTACGGCATTTTCTCATATTTTCCAAGGTGGATATTCTTCTGGATATTACAGCTACAAATGGGCAGAAGTTTTGGATGCAGATGCTTTTGAATATTTCCAAGAAAATGGAATCTTCAACGAAGAAATTGCAAAGAAATTCAAAGACAATGTTCTTTCTAAAGGAGGAACAGAACATCCTATGACTTTGTACAAACGTTTTAGAGGACAAGAACCAAAACCTGAAGCTTTATTGAAAAGAGCGGGACTATTATAGAGTTTCTAAGATACTAAGCTCCTAAGTTGCTAAGTTTCCTAGAGAATTAAATTTTGAAACCGAAGTATAAATGCTTCGGTTTTTTTATTTGGTTTTACTTTAACTATCTTCGTGTTTTAAATCTTAATCTTACAAATACCAGCCGTGAAAAAATATTTTAAAATAGTGCTTTATCTTGCAATTATCGGATTGATTGCTGTCGTTTCAGTAAACTACTATGTAAAATCTTCTACTAAGAGATACATTCACTATTCCATTAAAAAATTTCCTAAAAATGATGTCGGAATTATTTTTGGCGCAGGAATTAATGGAAATCAGCCAAGCAAATATTTAAAAGATCGTTTGGATGCTGGAATAATGCTTTGGAAAGCTAAACGCATTAATAAAATTCTGCTTTCGGGAGATAACGGGCGTGATGAATACGATGAATTGACGGTAATGAAGAATTATTGTTACAATCATGGCGTCGACACTACAAAGATATTTATTGATTATGCAGGTTTCGATACCTATTCGACAATGTATCGAGCAAAACATATTTTTAAGATTAAAAAAGCGACTTTAATTTCGCAGGAATATCATTTAAATCGCGCCATTTATATTGGGCAAAAACTCGGAATAAAATCAGCTGGATATTCTGCAAACCATGGAGAATATCTTGGATATAATTATGTTCGCTTTAGAGAATATGGTTCAGTTTTTAAATCCTTTTTTGATGTTTTAAGAAATCGGGAACCTCGTTTTTTAGGCGGAGAAATTAATATAAATGGAGAATCTAATTATTCTAAAGAAGATAAACGATAAACAAAACCCGAAACATTTTTGTTTCGGGTTTCTAATTTAAAATTTCTTCATGTTTGACAACGTAAAACAATGCTTCTTTTACAACTTCATTTAAATTCAATCCTTTTCTGGAAGCTAAAAGTGCTATTTTTTGATGTAACTCTTGAGACACCCTCACATTAAAAGATCCTTTATAAGTTTTATCCGGGGCTTTATTTAACAATTTACATGTCTCTAAATAATCTTCAATAGCTTCTTTAAAAGATGCTTCCAATTCGGCAACAGAAGATCCTTCAAAAGTTACTAAATCATTTATACCTTGAATTTTTCCAAAGAATATTTTATCATCCGAAGAAAATTCTAAAGTCCCAATGTAGCCGTTATATTCTAAATAGTTTTTCATATTACAATTCCAAATATTCAATAATAATATCAATCTGATATCCTTTCAAAACTTTTTGCGGATGTGGTTCGTGTAAACTTATAATCTGTTTATTTTCATTCACAAATTTTCTTCTTGAACCACCAGTTTTTCCTTGTGAGATTTGTTTATAACCAAAGTGATTTAAAACTTTCAGCATTTCATCCCAAGAAAAATCTTTTGGTTTTGATTTTAATCTTTCAATAAGTTTATCAATCTTACTCATACAAATTTATAATTAAATCTTTAATCTGCAACTATAATTTAGTTGCAGATTAAATCACGAGACAAAATTAAGAAAAATCTTTCAATTTGTATCCGCATTTTTAAAACCAGAAATATCTAATCGAAAAACAAATCAAAAAAAAAAGACCTGCAAATATTTTTGCAAGTCTCTTATTAAATGGCTTAAAAATAAAATCTTTATTCTAGCATCTATTTTCTTTGCTCTCTATTCTTTCTCCAAAACTCGTTTAGCAAGCTTTCCAACTGTCAGTCCTTGCACTACAATTGAAAATAAAACTACTATATAAGTTACTTCAAGTAAAAGGTTTTTGTATTCTCCTTCAGGCATAGAAAGTACCAAAGCAATAGAAACTCCGCCACGAATTCCTCCCCAAACTAACACCATTAGAGAACCTTTGTTGTAAGCAGACCTGATTCCGAAGAACTTGAAGATATCGAAGAATTTCCAAGGTAAAACGATAGAAGTTAATCTTGAAAAAAGAACAATAAAAATGGCTACAAAACCTGTTATCAATTGTTTATTTAAATCTGGCAGTAACAACAATTCAAAACCAATAAATAAGAATAAAATAGCATTTAATATTTCGTCGATAAGTTCCCAAAATTTCCCTAGATAATCTTGGGTAACTTCACTCATCGCGACTTTTTTACCATAATTTCCAATAATCAATCCGGCAACAACCATCGCAAGCGGACTAGAAACGTGTAAACTTTGAGCGATTAAAAATCCTCCCATTACGATAGAAAGCGTGATTAAAACTGAGACTTTATAATCGTCAATTTTCTTCATAACGTTTGATGCAGAAATTCCTAGAACAGCACCTAATAAAAGTCCTCCAATACCTTCTTTTGCAAATAACCAAGCAATAGAACCAAAAGTCATATCAAATGTTGGATCAGTTGCCATTTTCAAAACTACAGCAAACATCACTACAGCTACTCCATCATTAAATAGAGATTCACCAACAATTTTAGTTTCGATTCTTTTAGGAACTTTCGCTTCCTTTAAAACTCCTAAAACCACAATTGGATCGGTTGGAGAAATTAAGGTTCCAAAAACTAAGCAAAATATATAAGGGATTTTTATTCCTAAAAGGGGTGCAATATAAAAAAGCAAACCAGAAATGATTAAAGCTGACAATACAACACTAACTGTAGAATAAATCATAATGGGAACTTTTTGCTCTTTAAGATCTGCCATATTTACGTGAAGTGCTCCAGCGAACAAAAGAAAATTTAACATTGCTCCCATTAGGATTTCGTTGAAATCAAATTCTTTTATTAAATCAAAAAAATGTTTAGTCGTTGCAGGAAAATAAGAGTCTCCTAAAAGACGAATTCCTACCGAAACCAACATGGCAATAATCATGATTCCGATCGTTCCTGGAAGTTTTAAAAATCTTAAATTTAAATAGGCGAAGAAAGAAGCCAGTACAATAAGTACCGAAAATGTGTAGTATAATTCCATAAAATGTGATTTTTACAAAAATATCTTTCTCATTAGTTAATCAAAAATTCAAGACTTGAATTAACATAACTTTATAATTCGTTAAATATGTTTCAATTATTTTTGAAAGTTTAAAAACTTTTACTTACATTTGACTCATGGAATTCAAAGAAGCAAAAAATAAGTTTGTACAAACCTGGGGAGCATTAGGTTCTCAATGGGGTATTAATAAAACGATGGCACAGATCCACGCTTTATTAATGGTTTCGAACGAACCTGTTTCTATGGAAGATATTATGGAAGAATTGCAGATTTCCCGCGGAAATGCCAGTATGAACTTAAGAGGTTTAATGGATTGGGGAATTGTTTATAAAGAATATAAAGCTGGGGAAAGAAAAGAATTTTTCACAGCAGAAAAAGATTTAGACGAATTAGCAGTTAAAATTTCCAGAGAAAGAAGCAAAAGAGAAATCAAGCCAACGCTAAAAATCTTAAAAGAAGTTTCGACTATCGAACCGAAAGATTCGGCAGAAGAAAAACACTTTGTAGATCAAACTACTAAATTGTATGATTTCGTTTTAAAAGCAGACAATATGTTGGACAAAATGACTGAATTTAATGATAACTGGCTAGGAAAACTGGTTATAAAAATGATGAAATAAAAAAATTTAATCCAAACTTTCATTTTTTTCTGAAAGTTTAAAAATTTAAAAACAACTTATCATGAACTTCTTAAAAGCAGAATGGAAAAACTTAGCACTTTTCAATTATGAAATTGATGCTGAAATTTTAGAAAAATATCTTCCTGCAGGAACTCAAATTGACATTTGGAACAACAAATGTTACGTAAGCTTGGTCGGATTTATGTTTAAAAACACCAAAGTTTTAGGATTGAAAGTTCCGTTTCATACCAATTTTGAAGAAGTGAATCTTAGATTTTATGTAAAGCGTTTTGAAAATGGCGAATGGAAACGCGGAGTGGTTTTCATTAAAGAAATTGTTCCTAAAAAAGCCATCACTTTTATTGCCAATACTTTGTATCAGGAACATTATGAAACTCAGAAAATGAAACATGAAATCATTGAAAATAAAAACACGAATACTTTTATTTATCAATGGAAAAAGGATAAAGAATGGAACACAATTGAAATTGAAACCAAAAAAGATTTAAGTAAAATCGAAATCGATTCTGAAGCAGAATTTATTACAGAACATTATTTCGGATACACCAAAATCGATGAAGAAACCACTTTTGAATATGAAGTGACACATCCAAGATGGGAACAATTTGAAGTATTAAACCATCGAATTGATATTGATTTCGAAAAAAATTATGGACCCGATTTTGGGTTTCTTCAAACTCAAAAACCAACTTCTATTTTCTTGGCTGAAGGCTCAAAAATTACAGTGAAGAACAAAAGGAAATTGCAGATTCTTCCTGTTCTAGAAGAAATATATTAAATCTCATAAATCAGGAAACTATGAATCTTAATATCATTGGGTATTTTACCTACCTCAGCATAACTATTTTCATTATCCTAAAAGTGGGGAAAATCTGCTACAAAAACGGAAATATTTTTGTTTTAGAATTAATCCCAAACCACGCTGATCTCTGTCAAAAAATTAATCAGATTTTGCTTTTAGCATATTATCTTTTGAATATTGGCTATTGTGCAATGACTTTAATTTCCTGGCAAAAAATTATTTCTCCGGCTCAATTGATCGAAATAATTTGCATCAAAACAGCTGTCATAATTTTCATTATTTCAATTCTACATTATCTCAACATTTTGATTATAACTAAGTATGTTCAAAAACTAATTCATAACAATAAAAACTAAATATTATGGAAACTACAAAAATCTTAATCGGTTACGGAATTTATTTACCAGTCGCTTTATTTTTAACTTATTATGTTTCTAAAACCCTTTTCAAAAATGGAAAAATCTTTATGCTTGACATATTTAAAGGACGTGAAGATATTGCACAGGCAACTAACAAACTATTTGAAACTGGATTCTATCTTTTAAATATTGGCTTTGCGCTAATGATTCTTGAATTGCAATTGAGCAACGATACTTATCAAGAATTAATCGAAAATCTAAGTTATAAAATTGGCGGATTTTCTATTTATCTTGGAATTATGTTATTCTTTAATTTGTATTTCTTTTTTAGAGGAAAAAGAAAAGCAAAAGAGGCACAGCGAGAAGAAAGATTAGTTTTTAAAGCTTAATAAGATTAACGAAACCCGACAGGGTTAAAAAACTGTCGGGTTTAATACTTGAAAAACACATGAGCAAGCTTATAATCGCAGCAGGAACCGGTTTTCTAGGACAAGTTTTAGTCGATCATTTCAAAAATAAATTTGAAGAGATTGTCATTCTAACCCGAGGGAAATCTCAAACAATTGACGGAATTAAATATGTAAATTGGAACGCTAGAACTTTTTCGGGCTGGGAAAATGAATTGGAGAATGCTACAGTTTTAATTAATCTAGCAGGAAAGTCTGTTGATTGCCGTTATACGAAAGAAAACAAAAAAGAAATTCTTTTATCTCGAATCGAAAGCACCAAAATTCTAAATAAAGCGGTTTTAAATTGTCAAAATCCGCCGAAACATTGGCTGAATTCATCAACCTCAACTATTTATCGATTTTCATTAGACAAACAAATGGATGAAATTGATGGAGAGATTGGAAATGACTTTTCTATAAATGTGGCGCTTTCTTGGGAAAAAGCATTCTTTAAAACTGAAACTCCAAAGACTTTAAAAACTGCTTTGCGAACTTCGATTGTTTTAGGAAAAAATGGCGGTGCTTTTATTCCGTTAAAGACTTTGGCTAAAATTGGTTTTGGAGGAAAACAAGGAAAAGGGAATCAGTTTATAAGTTGGATACATGAGGCAGATTTTGCCAATGCTGTTGATTTTATTATTCAAAAAGAAACTACTGGAGTTATAAATGTAGTTTCTCCAGAACCAATTGCGAATTCTATTTTTATGAAGAAGCTTAGAAAAGCTGTTGGTTTTCCTTTCGGAATTCCGATCAATAAATTCTTTCTTGAAATTGGATCTTTTATTATTCGAACTGAAACGGAATTGGTTTTGAAAAGTAGAAATGTAATTCCGAAACGACTTTTAGAAAATGGGTTTCAGTTTAAGTTTGGGGATATTGATAATGCTTTTAAAAATTTATTGCGTTAAAACTACGTGTTTTTTGTCATCCTGACGGAGGAAGGATCACACACGAATCTCGACAAAGAATTGTCGATATGCTTTGCGGAGTTTCTAGTGTGATCCTTCCTCCGTCAGGATGACAAAATAACGTCGAAAACAATTAAAACAAATGACAACAATAAACCTCACAACCAAAATAAACGCCTCAAAACAAATCGTTTTTGATGCATCCAGAAATATCGACATTCACCAGCAATCTGCAAGTCCAACAAAAGAAAAGGCAATTGAGGGCGTGACATCGGGTTTAATAAATTTAGATGAAACGATAACTTGGCGTGGCAAACATTTCGGATTTTACATCACGCACAAAAGCCGAATTACCGCAATGAATTTCTATGATTATTTTGTGGATGAAATGGAGAAAGGTAAATTCAAATCGTTTAAACATGAACATTTTTTTGAAGAAGAAAATGGTTTTACAATAATGAAAGATAAATTGCAATATGAAACTCCGTTTGGGATATTTGGAAAACTTTTCGACATTTTATTTTTGGAAAAGCATCTTACAAATTTTCTTTTAGAAAGAAATAAGGTTTTGAAAGCTGTTTCGGAAAAACTTGATTAAGATAAATTCCTTACTTTTATAAGTAATTCATTTTTATCAATGATTGAATAACAAATCAAAAACATACTTATGAAATTAAAAACGATATTAACTGTACTTCTTTTTGCTATTTCTTTTATAGGATTTTCGCAGAGCAATTGCACAACTTTAAAAGGATGTGAAAGAAAGCTTTGTGAATTAAACACAAAATTAGTGGCTGCGAAAAAAGCTGGAAATCAAAATCAGATTAAAGGTGTTGAAGAAGCGATTGCACAAACTAAGAAAAACTGCACTACCAAAACAGTCAACAAAGATCTTGACAAAAAGGTAAAAGAGAAACAGCAAAAAGTCAATGAAAGAACTGCTGATTTGAACGAAGCGATTAAAGACAAGGAAAGCAAAGAAAAAATCGACAAGAAAAGAAAAAAACTAAATGAGGCTAAAGCAGATTTGAATAAAGCTTTGGCGGAGCAGAAAACGAAATAGTTTTTTCTCGCAGATTTAGCAGATTGGGCAGATTTTATAATATTAATTTCAGTTGCCTCCAACTTTAACTGGAGGTAACTCAAAAAATTAATAAATCTTCTTTTGAAAATAAATTTTCTCATTTTACGGTTTGCGTGAGGGATAGAGGCGGTATCCTTTTATGCAGCGGAGCGGAATAAAAGATTTAGCCGAAAGCCCGACCCGGAGGGACACGCCCAAATATTGATATTCATTTAAATTGTAGAATACTCTTATTTAATTATATTTGCAAATAAATAAGAAAATACACCTATAAATGATTTCGTCCAAAAATAAAATATTAGATAATCTCTGCTATACAGAACTAGTTTATAGTAGAATAAATAAAAAACTAAAAAGCAACTTTACCAAATCTGAAATTGAAGAAAGGCTTTTGACTATTTTAGAAAAAACTGATGCAAAATATTATCAGAAAATTGGAAAAAATTTTTATGTTTCAAATAATGAGAACAACATCAAAATTACTGTAAATTCAAATACTTACAGAATTATTACAGTTGATATGATTAAAAATAAATCATAAAAACACTATCATCAGCCACCAAAAAATCGGCACACTTTCGACCCAAAAGGAAGTGTAATATTTGGAACGATTCGGATTGGCAAAAGCAATAAACAACATCAGCATGATGACCATAATAAGATTTATAATCGCGTCATGAATATTGAATGTCGAAATAAAAACTTCTAAAAACCAAAACGGAATCAATAACAAAAATCCTAAAAACTTGGTTTTCTTTACTCCAATTGTCTGCGGAACGGTTTGCAAATGCGGATCGTCATTGGCTAAATCTAAAATTTCAAAAACTAGAATCAGTACAAAAACCAATACGAAACGTTGAATGCATTTGATAAAGAAATCTATGGTAAACGGAATTTCTGCATTTATTAAAGGTAAAACCAAAGTAGCACCAACCCAACAAAGAGCTACAATGTAGATTTTTACTCCTGCCCAATTTCTGGCATTTCTTCGATTTGGAAAAAAAGGTAAAGTATAAAGCGCTGTTATGGCAAAAATTCCAACGGAGACTATTTGTGTTATTCTCTTCAAATGAAAAAAATAATACCCAACTAAAACCACCGAAATAAAACTCAAAACAGCAATAATTTTTAGCTGAGTTCCTATCGGGCTTTTCTTTACCCGAACCAGCGCGTCATATTTTACGAAATTATATCCTACAATTGTTCCGAAAAAAACAAACAATGCCATTGGCTCATCGTACTGAATATGAAACACATGAAATGTAATTCGGACCAAAGCATAGCACGATAAAGCCACGTGAATACTGCTGTTTAAATAAAAATCGAAAATTTGTTTTAGAAGTTTCATGCCTCAAATCTAATCAATTGGTAACAAATCAACTCTTTAGTTATAAAATTGATAAAAATTGAAGTTAAAAATACCTATTAAATTATTAATAATACTTAATTTTGCGCCACAAAAAAACAACACATTTACTTTTAAATGTGATTCGTATGTCAAAATGGTGTACGAACACATCAATTTAAAAAAAATAGATAGCTACAAATGAAAACAGATGCTTTTGCTTTAAGACACATTGGTCCAAGAGAAACTGATCTTCAGCACATGCTGAAAACTATTGGAGTTGACTCAATTGAGCAACTTGTTTATGAAACCCTTCCGGACGATATTCGTTTAAAAGCACCTTTGAACTTAGATCCTGCGATGACAGAATATGAATTCGCAAATCACATTCAAGAATTAGGGAAGAAAAATAAAGTATTCAAATCTTATATTGGTTTGGGTTATCATCCAACTATCGTTCCTGCGCCAATTCAGAGAAATATCTTCGAAAACCCAGGATGGTATACTGCTTACACGCCTTACCAAGCAGAAATTGCTCAAGGTCGTTTGGAAGCTATTTTAAATTTCCAGACTACTGTTATCGAATTGACAGGAATGGAAATTGCAAACGCTTCTTTACTTGACGAAGGTACAGCTGCTGCTGAAGCGATGGCTTTACTTTTTGATGTTCGTACTCGTGATCAAAAGAAAAACAATACAAACAAATTCTTCGTTTCTGAAGAAATTTTACCACAAACTTTATCTGTACTTCAAACACGTTCAACTCCAATTGGAATTGAATTAGTTGTTGGAAACCACGAAAACTTTGATTTTTCAACTGAGTTTTTTGGAGCTATTTTACAATACCCAGGAAAATACGGTCAGGTAAACGATTATAGTGCTTTTGTTGCTAAAGCAAAAGAAAACGAAATCAAAGTTGCCTTTGCTGCTGATATTTTATCATTAGCAACTTTAACTTCTCCAGGAGAAATGGGAGCTGCTGTAGTGGTTGGAACTACACAACGTTTTGGTGTACCAATGGGTTACGGTGGTCCTCACGCTGCTTACTTTGCTACTAAAGAAGAATACAAAAGATCTATGCCAGGTCGTATCATTGGAGTTTCTATTGACGTAAATGGAAACCGTGCTTTACGTATGGCTTTAGGAACTCGTGAACAGCACATTAAACGTGAAAAAGCAACTTCAAACATTTGTACTGCTCAGGTTTTACTAGCAGTTATGGCTGGAATGTACGCAGTTTACCACGGTCCAGAAGGATTAAAATACATAGCAAACAAAGTTCACGCATCGGCGGTTACTACTGCGGAGGCTTTAAATAAAATTGGAGTTTCTCAAATTAACTCCGCTTACTTTGATACTATTTTAGTAAAAGCAGACGCTCAAAAAGTAAAAGCTGTAGCAGAGAAAAACGAAGTAAACTTCTTCTACGTTGATGCTGATACAATTTCTATTTCGTTAAACGAAACGACTTCAGTTTCTGACATCAACCAAATCGTTGCGATTTTTACTGAAGCTTTAGGAAAAGAAACGGTTTCTGTTTCTGAATTAACTGAAGCTAGTCAATTACCTGCTTCATTAGAAAGAACGTCGTCTTTCTTAACACATGATGTATTCAACAATCATCATTCAGAAAGTCAGTTAATGCGTTACATCAAAAAATTAGAGCGTAAAGATTTATCATTGAATCACTCAATGATTTCATTAGGTTCTTGTACAATGAAGTTAAACGCAGCTTCTGAAATGTTGCCTCTTTCAATGCCAAACTGGAACAGCATTCACCCGTTTGCACCAGTTGAGCAAGCAGAAGGTTACATTACAATGCTTAAAAAATTAGAGCAACAATTAAATGTAATTACTGGATTTGCTGGAACAACTTTACAGCCAAACTCAGGTGCTCAAGGAGAATATGCTGGATTAATGGCAATTCGTGCTTACCACATGTCAAGAAACGAAGGCCACCGTAATGTATGTTTGATTCCTTCATCGGCTCACGGAACCAATCCTGCTTCTGCAGCGATGGCTGGAATGAAAATCATTGTTACGAAAACTACTCCAGAAGGAAATATTGATGTAGAAGATTTAAGAGAAAAAGCAATTGAGCACAAAGATGATTTATCTTGCTTAATGGTTACGTATCCTTCTACTCACGGAGTTTTCGAATCTTCAATTATTGAAATCACAAAATTAATCCACGATAATGGCGGATTAGTATATATGGATGGTGCAAACATGAACGCGCAAGTTGGATTAACAAATCCTGCTACAATTGGTGCCGACGTTTGTCACTTAAACTTACACAAAACATTCGCTATTCCTCACGGTGGTGGTGGACCTGGTGTTGGACCAATCTGTGTGAACGAGAAATTAGTTCCTTTCTTGCCAACAAACCCAATCTTAAAAGTAGGTGGTGAACAAGCTATTACAGCAATTTCATCTGCACCTTACGGATCTGCTTTAGTATGTTTAATCTCTTATGGTTACATCACAATGATGGGTGCTGACGGATTAAAAAGTGCTACAGAGCACGCAATCTTGAATGCGAACTATATGAAATCTCGTTTCGAAGGTCACTACCCAATTCTTTACACTGGAGAATGCGGAAGAGCTGCTCACGAAATGATTTTAGATTGCCGTGCATTTAAAGAAAACGGAATCGAGGTTGGTGATATTGCTAAACGTTTAATGGATTACGGTTTCCACGCTCCAACAGTTTCTTTCCCAGTAGCTGGAACTTTAATGATCGAGCCAACTGAATCTGAAGATTTAGCAGAATTAGATCGTTTTTGTGATGCTCTTATCTCAATTAGAAAAGAGATCGAAGCTGCAACTGCCGATGATAAAAACAATGTATTGAAAAATGCACCTCACACATTGGCAATGTTAACTACAGACAATTGGGATTTCCCTTATACTAGAGAAAAAGCGGCTTACCCATTAGAGTATATTGCTGACAATAAATTCTGGCCATCTGTTCGTCGCGTTGACGATGCTTATGGCGACAGAAATTTAGTTTGTAGCTGTGCTCCTATTGAAGCTTACATGGAAAGCTAAAATTTAGTTTCCTTATAAATATCCAAACCCGACAGGTTTTAAAAACTTGTCGGGTTTATTTTTGTTTCCAGTTTCAGGTTTCAGGTTCTAGCATAACTTGAAACCTAAAACTTTCCACATCAAACAACAAAGAAGAAATCTGATTTAAAGAAACATAACTTTCTGCTAATCTTTTGTGAAATTATTTCAATAAAATCAAGGTAAAAGCAAAAAAAATTAGCCTCGAAATCTCCTTCAATCGTTTGAAATCTAGGAAATATTAAAAAATCATTAGAAAAAAGACAATATATTTACAGAAAAATAGTTATTTCATAATTATATGCATGCATACTATTTTTTATGATAGTTATCATAATAT
>NZ_MRCM01000022.1 GCF_002303885.1 Flavobacterium sp. ACN2
ATTTTGTAATATGTGATTGATTTATTCGTTAACTTAGAAGATTAATTAATTTTAAAAAAGATATCATTATGAAAATTAAATCGATGTTATTAGGAATGAGTTTTACTTTTTTATTAGTGGCTTGTGGACCTAAAGATGCAGATATTCAAAAGGAAATTACTGCAAAATTAAGCGAATTACCTGGAGTTTCAGTGACTGTAGAGAAAGGTGTTGCGACTATTTCGGGTACTTGTAAAGATGATGCTTTCAAGCAAAATGCAGAAAGCATTGTAAAAGGAATAAAAGGTGTTAAATCTGTCGTGAACAATTGTGAGATTCCAGCTCCAGAACCTGTAGTTGCGGCTCCTGTAGAAATTAATCCTGATGCAGTTTTAACCACTTCGGTAAATGAGGTAGTAAAAACGTACAGCGGTGTAACGGCAACAGTTAAAGATGGCGTGGTTACACTTACTGGTGATATCAAAAGAAGTCAATTGCAAAATTTGATAAAAAGTGTTCAGGAATTAAAGCCTAAAAAAGTAGAAAACAAATTAACTATTAAATAATTGATGTTATGAGTTTAAAAGATAAATACAAAGAGTTAACAGATTTAGCTTCTAATTTAGGAGTGGCTGATTTGCAAGTAAGAGAACAAGATAATGTGCTGTATGTTGATGGAACGGCAAAATCTGCAGATGATAAAGAAAAACTTTGGGCTGCTTACGGAAAAATAGATCCTGATTTTAGATCGGCAGATGTAGTAATGAATATTGAAGTTTCTGAAGGAGCTTCTACAGAATATACTGTTGTAGGTGGAGATTCTTTATCAAAAATAGGAAAAGCGCATGGTGTTTCATGGCAGACTATTTATGAAGCCAATAAAGACATTATTAAGAACCCAGATATCATACAGCCAGGTTGGAAGTTAAAAATACCAACAGCATAATTTTACTTATGGTGTGTTGCAAAAGTCCATCTCAATGGTGGGCTTTTTTTGTTGTGATTTAATCGAAAAATTTATTCTCATTATGTCACTAAAGAACCTCAGGTTAATATCCTACTTGAAAACATATAAATCTCATCACAATATCTTATAATCATTTGATAATTAATCTCTCTAATTTTAAAAAATGTAAATTACTAAAAGAGAGTATTATGAAAATGAGATCCATTTTATTAGGAATGTGCCTTACTGTTGCTTTGGTTTCCTGTAAATCTAATGATGCTGATATTGAAAAAGCAGTTAATGAAAAAATAAATGATACTGATATTCAAGTTGCTGTACATGAAGGTGTGGCTACAATTACAGGTATTTGTGACGATGAAATGTTCAAGAAAAATATTGAAAAAAGCGTAAGAGCAACCAAAGGTGTAAAATCTGTGGTCAATACCTGCGAACTTGCCAGAGCCAATCAAGAACCTGCTGCGGCGACTGTTATTATTAATTCAGACACCGATTTGGATAAAGCTGTAAGCAAAGTAGTCGATGCGTACGATGGTGTGAGTGCAACTGTTGTTGGTGGCGTTGTTACGCTTTCGGGAGAAATTGCAAAAGATAGATTGCAGCCTTTAATGCAAAGTATTCAGGAATTGCATCCTAAAAAAGTAGACAATAAATTAACTATTAAATAAGGATGTTATGAGTTTGAAAGATAAATACAAGGAAGTGATAAATTTAGCATCCGAAATTGGAATTGCTAATTTGCAGGTAAGAGAACAGGATAATGTGCTTTATATTGATGGTACAGCGAAATCGGCTTCTGATAAAGAAAAACTTTGGAACGATTACGAGAAAATTGATCCTGAATACAGATCGGCAGATGTTGTAATGAATATTGCTGTTATAGAAGGTACAACAAAAGAATATATTGTAAAAGGAGGAGATTCGTTATCTAAAATTGCTGCGGCTTACGGTATATCATGGAACGACATTTTTGAAGCGAATATAGATATTATTTCAAATCCTGATTTGATTAAACCAGGTTGGAAATTGAAAATACCAATAGCATAATTTTTTTAGGTACAAAGGTTCAAAGTTGCAAAGCAACAAAGATTCTTATTTTATGTCATTCTTAGAAATTAAAAGGAATTTAGCTTCTAAGAATGACATAGATTATTGAATGTTTTTTGTTCTCAGTTTGTTTTTACTTGATTTAAAAGATATTTTCTTCTAAAAACTACCTTCCTCTAATACTTAAATCAAATAAAAATTTTGCTGTTTCCTGATCTGAATCTGCCGAAAAGCCAGCAACATAAACTCCTTTTTTACCCGAAGTCGATTTAATTCCGTATACAACTGCCTCATCCGCTGGGTCTGACTCACCCTCGTATCGATACACATGAACAATTTCAAATTTCTCAGGATTCTTTTTAATCGCGTCTGCATTTCGATTAAAATCGCACGTAAATCCTTTTTCATTCAATTGATCTAAAGCCTTTGAAACAGTTGCGTAATGATACATTCTTTTCATGATAAACTGAATTTAAATTATAGATTTTTAAAGATAACTATTTTAAAATTAAAATGTTATGATAAAATTCATAAAATCTGAAATTTAAAATCGTTATTGTTAGTGCTTAAATCCCTACTTTTGCACCGCAGACCGCCTTATCGTCGTCCCGATTCATCGGGAGGGAGGAAAGTCCGGACACCATAGAGAAGCATAGCGGGTAACGCCCGTCGGTTCCGAAAGGGATTAGGACAAGTGCAGCAGAAAGTATGTACAGGTAATGCTGTAGTGAAACCAGGTAAACTCTATGCGGTGAAATACCAAGTATATCGGCATTTAAGAGCTTCTCGTTCGTTGCCGAAGGGTAGGTAGATTGAGTCCAGCAGTAATGCTGGATCTAGATAAATGATAAGGTATTGTATCGTTGCAAAATGAGACAAGAACAGAATCCGGCTTACAGGTCTGCATTTTTTATATATTTGTGAAACTATCTAACTTGTTTTCATGAATACTGCCACTCCAAATTCTTCTTCAAAATCCAAAAGAAGCCTTTTTAGAACCATTGTAACCAATCTTACTTTTTGGGTTTTAATTGCTATTATTTCGGGTATTTTACTCGGACATTTTTCTCCAGCAAATGGTGTGAAAATGGAATTTCTGGGTAAAAAGTTTATCCAGCTAATTTCTCTTTTTATTGGCCCCATTATTTTCTTAACCATAGTTTTAGGGATTTCGGGAATGGGAAATCTAAAAAAAGTGGGAAGAATTGGCGTAAAAGCTTTAACTTATTTTGAAGTGGTTTCGACCGTTGCATTGGCAATTGGTGTCGCTGTTGCTTATTTGTTTAAACCTGGAAAAATTGATAAATCGAGTTTGACGTTTGGCGATGCAAGTCAGTATACAAAAGGAGCTTCCGAACATTTCTCGTGGTTGCAGTTTTTCTTATCCAATTTTACTTTGCAGGTTTTATTGGCTGCCATTATCTGCGGAATTGCATTGAATTTTTATCAGAAAAGAGAGCAGACTATTTTGGTTTTGGAACGATTCTCAAAAGTGGTTTTCTTCGGGTTAAAGTATGTAATGTATCTAGCTCCAATTGGTGCTTTTGGCGGAATGGCCTATACAATAGGTAAATTTGGCCTTGCAACTTTGATTCCGCTAGGAAAACTGATGCTTTGCGTTTATCTCACTATGGCATTATTTGTCTTTTTGGTTCTTGGAAGTATCTTGAGATATTATAAAATAAATATTTTTTCGATTTTAAAATATATCAAAGAAGAGCTTTTATTGGTTTTAGGAACATCGTCTTCTGAAGCCGCTTTGCCAAGTATTATGGTGAAACTGGAACGAATGGGTTGCAGTAAATCGGTTGTAGGTTTGGTTATTCCGACAGGTTATTCTTTTAATCTGGACGGAACTTCAATTTATCTTTCGATGTCGGTACTTTTTATTGCACAATTGTATGATGTTCATTTGAGTTTTTTCGAAATCCTGACCGTTATCGGAATTTTAATGATTACTTCTAAAGGTGCAGCAGGTGTAACCGGAAGCGGATTTATTGTTTTAGCATCGACATTAACTGCTTTGCATAAAATTCCCGTTGAAGGTTTAGCCTTTTTATTGGGAGTAGATAAATTTATGAGCGAAGCCAGAGCAATCACCAATTTAATAGGAAATACAGTTGCAACGATAATAATCTCGAAAACAGAAAGAGATTTTACAGAGTTAGATTTGAGTTACAAAGTAACAGAGTGACAAATTAACAAAGTAATCAGAACTTTGCATCTTTGGCACTTTGTTACTTTGTCACTTAAAATTACGATTCGTCCTTTGTTGTTCGCACCAGACTAATGCCCGACATGAAAAAGACAATTCCTAATATTCCGTAAATAATAAGCGATTTTATATCTCTGGTTTCTCCAGATGTGCCGGCAAAAATAACAGCCGTATAAATAAGTCCTACAATTCCGAGGATTGTAAGCAACCCACCGAAAAATCTTTTTAGGTTCATGATTGTTAGATTTAAAAGTTCTCTAACAAAGTTAAATTTCGATAAGTTAATTGCTGTTATACAATTGCTTATATAAAATTATATGATTTACAGGATGTTATTTTTCTATTTTAAACTCCAGTCCGATATTTCGGACGCTTTCAATCTTGATTTTCGGATCTGAATTAAAATATTTTCTAAGTCTGCTGATAAAAACATCCATGCTTCGTCCGGAGAAATAATCGTCTTTTTTCCAGACCGACATTAAAATCTGATCTCTTTTTAATAACTGATTGTGGTTTAAATACAAGTATTCGATAAGAGAAGCTTCCATTTCTGTAAGCTGCTGCACATGATTTTTATTGTTAAGTGTCAGACGTTCGTTATCAAAAATATACGAACCAATTTCGATTATGTTATTTCCGTCAAGACTTCTCTTTTGTTCGATTCTTTTTAGAATATTCTGCAAACGCAGCACCAGTTCGTCAACTTCAAACGGCTTCACAATATAATCGTCTGCGCCAAGTTTTAGCCCAATTATTTTATCTTCTTTTAGCTTTCTTGCGGTTAGAAAAATAAATGGAATTTCGGGATTAATGGTAATTATTTTTTCAGCCAATGAAAATCCGTCCATTTTGGGCATCATTACATCAAAAACACAAATATCAAAAGTCTGGTTTTTAAAATAGTCTAAAGCTATTTCGCCGTTTTCGGCCCAGATTACTTCAAATTGATGCAATTCTAGATATTGTTTTAAAATCGCCGCAAAGTCAAAATCGTCTTCGGCTAATAGTAATCTTTTCAAAATAAAGGGATTAAACTTTTAATAAAATAGTAAACTGAGTTCCTTTTCCTAAATCGCTAATAACGTTTACAGAACCCTGATGTGCTTTTACGATTTGGTCAACATAATACAATCCTAAACCTAAACCTTTTGTGTTGTGCAGGTTTCCTTGTTCTACTCGGTAAAACTTATCAAAAAGAAACGCTTGTTTGTTTTTGGCAATTCCAATTCCGTCATCTTCAAAACTGATTGAAAATTGTTTTTCGACAATTTTTGTTTTTACTGTGATTGTATTTGATCCATATTTTACAGCATTTTCGAGAACATTTAAGAAAGCAGTTGTTAAATGAAATTTATCCAAAACTAAAATAGTTTTCTCAGTCTGAAAATCGGTTTTAAGATTAATTTTTGGAAAAGTAATTTTAAAATCATTTGCAATAGAAAGAAGAAAATCTTCGGCTTCTATTTTTTCTTTTTGCAGTTCAATTTCATTTTCAGCCAAAGAATTTGCCATAACCTGATCAATCAGATTCTGGAGACGGTTATTCTGGCGCGAAATGGTATTTACAATCGAATTGAAATTTTCATCATTGTCACGAATATTTTTCTGCGCTAAAATCTTTGTCGAAATCCCCAAAGTAGCCAATGGAGTTTTCAGTTCGTGCGTAATATTATTGATGAAATCGGTTTTAACGTCGCTTACTTTTTTCTGTTTAATTAGAGCTCTAATCGCAATTACAAACAGACTGATTAAAATGGCAATCGAGAATAAGGAAAGAATCAGAATAAACGTCATTCTTCTTAGAATAATCATTTCCCAGTCAATAACAGAAACGTACATCGAATCTTCTGTCAATAATTTATATTCCTCATTTTCAAAAGTACCGTTTGTTGTTCCAACATAACTTCTTACTAAAAAGGCATGATTTAAAGAAGCCAGATTTCCGTACAATTTATTCTGGATAAAAGGTTTTTCAGAAAAAATAGTATCCGCTTCCTGTTCGTTTTTGTAAAGAATAAATTTGTTTAGAACAATGGCAAAATCGATCTTAAAATCGGGTAAATCTTTCTCAAATTTTCGTTTGATTTTTTGAGTTATGATGTTTTGAGATTGCGCATTCAAAACGCCATTTTTAATGTCCAATTTACTTTTTTTTCCTTTCATGTACTTTTCTGAAAGGCTTTTGTAAAGCACTTCTTTTCTAGAAACCAAAGCCGAATCGATATCGCTGTAATTATTGGTAATTTGAGCAATTTCGTTTTTAATCTGTGTATGAAACTGCGCTACTTTATATTCATAAGCCGTCTTTACTAAATAGCATTGTACTGTCATAAGCACAAATAGCGCTACGACAGAAAATCCGATTAATAAATTGATTCTTTGCTTCATATTGGTTAAAATGACGCTTCAAAAATACAGTTTTTAGCCAACAAATAGGAGATTAACCTTGCATTAACCTACGATTAACTTTCAGAATTGGGTTTTCAAAGCATTTTTGCAGCAACATAAAACCAAATTTTATAAAATGATACAAACGAAAAGATTTGCAGGAGCTTTATTTGCTTTCCTTTTTTTTATGAATGGTCACGCAAACGGACTGATTAAAGAAAAGCTTTATGAATTGAATATTGCTCCAAAACAAAAGGCCGTTTTAATTTTATTTCCTTGCTTTCCATGCAATATCGAAAACACTAAAAACGAAGCCCAATTTCTTAAAAACTTAAAACAGGAAGGTATAACTACCTTGTTGCTGAATTATAATATGAAATTGTACTTGTCAGAATCAGAAAAAAAAGAATATTCGTTAGCACTAAATTCAATTTTTGATCGCAATAAAATAGCAAAAGAGAATATTTTTATTGGTGGTTTTTCGAGCGGTGGCAATCTGGCGCTTTTGCTTTCTAATTATCTTATTCAAACCAAAAATGCCATACAGCCCAAAGGTTTAGTTGTGGTCGATTCTCCTTTAGATTTAGAAAGACTTTACGATGGCGCACAAGATGATGTTAAGAAGAATGTTAGTGAAGAAGCTGTTGAAGAAGGAAATTATTTAATACAACTCTTCAACGATGATCTCGGAAATCCAAAAGATAATATCGAAACCTATAAAAAAATGTCTCCTTATTTGGTTTCAAGCGATTCAAAAGTAAATATAGAATACGTAAAAGATATTAAAATTCGATTGTACTGCGAACCAGATTTAGAATGGTATTGGACGAACAAAAAGAGAACTTACGAAGAATTGAATGCCTTTCATTTAGAAAAAACATATCATTCATTATTGAATTTAGGAGCAGAAAAAGTAGAATTTATAAAGACTTCAAACAGAGGATTTGATGGGAAAGGAAATAAAAAACCGCATTCTTGGAATTTGATAGAAAGGGAGGATCTCATAAAATGGATTCTTAATTAACGAAAAATATCTAATCTAAACCCTATTCAAGAATGAATTACCTGCCATTAAAACTGCTTATTACTATTTTACTTTTTTGTCTTTCATTTATGGCAAACGCTCAGAATGAAACACCAAAAGATTCGATTTCAAATGAATTAAATGAAGTGGTTATCAGTAAGGAGAAAAAAATGTTTACCAATGCAAACGGAAATGTAAAGATTGACGTTGCCAATTCGGTTTACAGTACAATTCCAAATCCGATTGATTTGCTTTCAAAACTGCCATCGGTTCAAATAGGTAGTGATCGTGAAAGTATTTCGATTGTCGGAAAAGGAAATCCGTTAATTTATATAGATGGTCAAAAAGGAACCATAACCGATTTAAACGCTTTATCTGTTGCCGATATTAAAACAGTAGAAATTATTAAAAATCCGTCTTCTAAATACGAAGCCGAAGGCCGTGCTGTAATTTTGATTACTAGAAAAGTAAGTAAAAAAGATAGTTTTAAAACCGAAATTTCTGAAGTGGCTTCTTTTAAAAGAAATTACAATAATTATTTGGGGTTTAATTCTAGCTTTAAAAAAGATAAATTAGAATGGAAAGCCAATTTTAATTACAATCTACGAAATCCGTGGGAAAATCATAGTTTGGAATATGAAATCCCGAAGGCTTCTATAGTCTCCAATTATGATGTGACAGCAAATTCGCGTGTAAAGGAATATGTTTTTGGAGGAGGTGTGTTTTATAAAATAAATGAAGATGATTATTTGTCGGTTAATATAAATGGCAAAATGCGAAATGATACTTTTGATATCAATACTTTCACTTTTAATCAAAATCAGAGTCAGGTAAATAATGTCTTCACTTTTAGCGAAAATTCGAGCGCTAAGAATTTCTTGAATTCATTCATCAATTATTCGAAAAAAATAAAAGCTATAGACACTAAGCTTTTTATTGGTTTTCAGGGTTCCAACTACAATCAGCATTTGTTGAGTTTGGTGCAAAATAATTTTAATGAAACAGATTTTAAATTGTCGCAAAACCGGGATCAGAAATTTAATGTGGATGTTTTTTCTGGAAGGATCGATTTGGAGAAAAAGTTCAAAAATGAAGTGACTCTGGAATACGGCGGATTGTATTTAAAAGCGAAATCAAAATCAAATGCTGACATTTTTGATTTTGAAGAGGGTAAAAGCGAAGTTTCAGATTATGATTTTAAAGAAGAAAACCTCGCCGCCTATGTTCAGTTTTCGGGAAAGCTGAAAAAGATCGATTTTTCATTCGGATTAAGAACAGAAAATACCAATGTGTACTCCAAGTTTAAAGCGCAAGTTTTGCCTTCTATAGATAAAAATTACACCAATCTGTTTCCTAAAGCCGATCTTACAATTCCTATTGACAGCACAAAAAGCATCAATGTAAATTATTCAAAAAGTATTGTGAGGCCTAATTATTCATCTTTAAGTCAAATTGCCACCTATATAAATCCGTATTTTTTATATGGGAGCAGTATAAATTTAGGACCAGCATTTGTAGATGAACTTTCAAGCTCATTTCAGTATCGCGACAAAACTTTAAAACTGAGTTATTATCAGACCAAAGACGTAACTAATCCGAGTTTTGTTTTTAATGAGGAAACCAATGTATTAATGATTACCGACATTAATTTTAAGAGAGAAAGGGGTTTTACGATAGATTTTACACTTCCGTTTACCTATAAATTCTGGACAACAACCAACTCTCTAATTTTTGTAAAAAGTAAGGTTGAAGACGATACGGCACTTTTGCATCCTTCAAAGCCTTATTTGTATTATTACTCAAACAATACATTCAAATTACCAAAAGATTTTAGTTTCGTTTTTTCTTTCTGGGGAACAACCAAACAAAATGATGGGATTTTTGAGCGCAAAGCTAATTTTGTGGTCGATATGTCTTTGGCAAAAACATTTGGTAAAAACTGGAGTTGTACCTTGAATTACAATGATATTTTTAAAGCGACAAGTTACACCGATACTTTTACGGTGAATAATGTCCATTCAAAATTTAAATATTTAGTCGATGCCAACGAAATTTCTATTGCAGTTCGTTATTCTTTCGGAAAAATAAAAGATTCTGAATATAAGCAGAAAAGTGTAAACGAAAGTGAAAATAGAATTAGGTAAAATCCCAAATTTTAAAAATCCCAAATTCCAATTTTCTCAGAAGTGCCGAGATTGGAATTTGGGATTTTACTATTTTAATATTGGTATTTATCTATCCTTCATCTTCTTCAGATTCTTTTTTAGAAGCATCATGTGGTAATTCTTCATCATCATCGGTCGAATTCAATTCAAAAAAACTAAAGAAAGAACCGCCATAACTTTTCTGAAAAGAAAAATTACTCATATGATCCAGTTTGGTGTATTTTGAATGCTCGATAATCATCATTCCGTCGTCTTCCAATAAATCTCGTTCAAAAACGGTTAGAACGATTTTTTCAAAAGTGGCTTGATCCAATCCGTAAGGTGGATCTGCGAAAATGATATCGTAAGTAGTTTTAGAATTTTCTAAGAATTTAAAAACATCGCTTTTGGTTGCGGCAATATCAAAATCATATTCTGATGAAACTTGTTTGATAAATTTTACGCATCCAAAATCGCCATCAACAGAGGTAATTGGAGCACTTCCGCGCGAAGCGAATTCATAACTTATATTGCCAGTTCCCGAAAAAAGATCTAAAACCTTTAAACTGTCAAAACTAAAATGATTATTCAAAACATTAAACAATGCTTCTTTACTCATATCAGTAGTTGGTCTTACAGGTAGATTTTTTGGCGGAAAAATTCGGCGTCCTTTGTATTTTCCTGAAATGATTCTCATGATTGAAATAAGATATAATGTTTTTGATTTTGAGCGGTTGTAAAGCTGTTTCTTTCCTTCAGTTTTGAAACATCCATAAAAGAAATATGGCGCACATATTTGTACGCTATGGCATAAAATGGATCATTTTCTGAAATAGTTCCTAATAATTCTAATTTGAAACTTTCCGGATTCATGCTCATTTGTTCTGCTGTAAATAAAATATAGTAGATAAAATCTTCTGGTGTATTATATTCGAATGAATTAAACAGCAAAAGCTTTTGATTCTGGACTACAATAATTTCAAAATTCTCAGGATTAAAATTGACGATCATTTTCTTATCGTCGTTATTTCTTGAGTTATCCAAAAGTTTTTCGACCAAAATACTGTTAGCGTGTTTATAATCAAAAGACCCCACATTATCGATTAAGAAATTGTTGATATTCACAAACGGAATATAAACCGAGTTCATTTGATAATTCGGAATTTGATCAAAAGTAAAAAAGTCGGTATCAAATACTTTTGTAGTGTATTGCAGATAACTTCCTAAATAATTCTCATCAAACAAAGCAGTCGGAACAAAAGTCGAAAGGTTATTGTTATGAATAACCATTACTTCATCGTAAGTATTTTTTAATTCAGGATTGCTTTTGAAAGCATCATTGAATAAATCTTCAATTCGCGATGTCTTGCTGGTAGTATCAAACTTTATTTCCTTAAAAGAAGTGATGATATTATTTAAAGTATCAAAACAGCAATATGAAAATCCAGTCAGTGAAACCTGAATAGAAAGTTTTCTGTAATTTTTTGAAGTAATGTTAGTATTTTGTAATGACATAGTTGATTTACAATTCGTTACCTGTTTTAAATCAAGAAAGAATTTAAGCGACCACAAACTTACAAATAAAAAAAATAAGAATGTCAATTTCAATATCAATGAAAAAGACTTAATTAATATGCAATTTCAAAATTTAATATTACAAGAAAGTTAGCAGAATATTATCATTCTGTTTATTGTCAATTATTTAAGGTTGTAATTAAATTTAGGTTTTAGATATTATTTTAATTTTCATATTTAATTAGATTTTGCCATTGAAATTGCTATTGATATTGAATTTTGCCATTGCTATTGATATTGCTATTGATATTGAATTTTGCCATTGCCATTGAAATTGATTTTTGTCATTGCCATTAAAAAAAGCGACCTTTGTATTTCAATATTACTCTATGAATTCTGCACAGTTTTACGGTACTTTACAAAAGCGATTTCCTTTTGCTCCAACATACAAACAGGATATTTTTTTTCAGAAAATTGCAATCTTTCTAACCGAACCCCAAAACGACACGATTTTCGTTTTGAAAGGATATGCGGGAACGGGAAAAACTACCGTTATTTCTACTATCGTTAATAATCTTAGCGAGATCAATAAAAAATATGTTTTGTTAGCACCAACGGGACGTGCGGCAAAAGTAATCGCCAATTATTCGAATAATCCAGCCTTTACGATTCATAAAAAAATATATTTCCCGAAGAAATCTTCTGGAGGCGGAGTGGCTTTTACCAAGCAAGTCAACAAACATAAAAACACCATTTTTATCGTCGATGAGGCCTCGATGATCTCAGACAGTACATTAGATAGCGGCTCGCTTCTAGACGACTTGATCAATTATGTTTATTCTGGAAGCAATTGCAAAATGATTTTTTTGGGAGATACTGCCCAGTTGCCTCCAGTAAATTTAGATATTAGTCCTGCGCTGGACATTCAGACTTTGGGCATTCATTATGACAAAGAAATTGAACATATCGAATTGGACGAAGTAATGCGTCAGGAAGAAAGTTCAGGGATTTTATTCAACGCAACAGAATTACGTGAATTGTTGAAAGAAAGTTTTATAACCGAATTTAAATTCAATGTAAAGAAGTTTAAAGACATTGTTCGACTAACAG
Source organism: Flavobacterium sp. ACN2 (assembly GCF_002303885.1). Lineage (GTDB taxonomy): Bacteria > Bacteroidota > Bacteroidia > Flavobacteriales > Flavobacteriaceae > Flavobacterium. Next base: position 12,387 of record NZ_MRCM01000022.1, read on the forward strand.
ACGGTTACGATATTCAAGATGCGATTAATACCGCCTACAGCAATTATAGCATTGAGGATACTGCTTTTATCGTTCGTTCTAACAAACGTGCCAATCAATATAATGAGCAAATTAGAAGCCGAATTTTATTTAAAGAAAGCGAACTTTCGGTTGGAGATTTTTTGATGGTGGTAAAAAACAATTATTTCTGGCTGAAAGAAACGGACGAAGCCGGATTTATTGCCAACGGAGATATTATTGAAGTTTTAGAACTTTTCGGAATCAAAGAACTGTATGGATTTAAGTTTGCGAAAGTAAAAATAAGAATGGTCGATTATCCAGAGCAAAAACCTTTTGAGACGGTTTTAATTCTAGATACCTTAACTAGCGAATCTCCTTCTTTAACGTATGAAGAATCGAATCGTTTGTACGAAGAAGTGATGAAAGATTATGAAGATGAGCCAACCAAATATAAAAGATTTCAAAAGGTAAAAGAAAACGAATATTTTAACGGATTACAGGTTAAATTCTCTTACGCGATAACCTGTCATAAATCGCAAGGTGGACAATGGAATACGGTTTTTATCGAACAGCCATTTCTGCCAAACGGTATTGATACTGATTATATTAGATGGCTTTATACGGCGATGACACGTGCCAAAAATAAGCTGTATTTGATAGGATTTAAAGACGAGAGTTTCGAGGAATAGTTTTTTTGATAGCCACGACTAGAGCGATAGCGACTGGCGAAGCAATTCACGAATTAATCCAAATACTTTGCGCGTAGATTTTAAAAAATAAAATTAGTGAATTCGTGGCGGAAAATTTTAACTGTTTTAAATTGGCAAAAATGACAACACTAAATGCGGATAAACTATTAGTGGGTTCTCTAAATATGACTTCAGTAAAATTGATGTAGTATATTTTGCGAATCTTTACGAAGCCTTTGCGAGTCTCTGTAAAATAGGTTATACCGCAAAGTTGCACAAAGATTTACGCGGATATTCGCAAAGAGATTATTTTTCCTTTCTCAAATTATAGGCATAAAGATATCCATCTGCACTTCCGTAGAAAATAACATCATTGTTAATGAAAGGAGAAGAAACAATTGAACCTAATTTATAAAATTCATCCATCACCTTTTTGTTTTCGGCATAACTAGATAAATCGGCTTGTTTGGCAACGAAACCAAAATCCAAAAGATTGTTGTTAAGAATACTTGTAGCATATTTAGTTCTATTTTCGGTTGGAATTATATGCGATTCTTTTCCATCAGAAAGTAAGTTTAAGTCAAAAAAATTACCCGAAAAATCTCCAAAATAAATCGTATTGCCAGCAATTGCGGGCGAAGAATAAACGTAGCCATTGCCTTTAAAGCGATACTTTTCTTCTCCAGTTTTTGCATCCAATGCCAATAAAGCGTAAGTATCTGATGTTCCCACATAAACGGTATTATCTTTAATAACAGCCGAACTCAAAATCCAAGAGTTTTCGGCATTGTATTTCCAGATTACTTTTCCTGTTTCGGTATCAAGTGCAAATAGATACGGATCTCTTGCACCAAAATAAACAATACCATCAGAAATAGCTGCAGAAGCTTGAATTCCTGTAAAACCTGTTTTTATTTCAGTAGAGAACTTCCATTTTTCTTTTCCTGTTTTACAATCCAAAGCATAAAAAATACCATCCCATCCGCCAAAATAAACCGTGTTTTTTTCTAAAATAGGAGTGCTATGTATAGCCGCTTTAGTTTGAAAATTCCATTTTGGACTTCCCGTTTTAGCATCAACGGCATAAAGATTCCCGTCACTACTTCCAAAAATCGCCAATGCAGAATTATGGTCTAAATAAATAACAGGAGTCGAAAGATAAAAATCCCACAAATCAGCCATGAGTAAATCGCTTGGTTTCATGTCCCACATTCCGATTTCGCTATACCAATGTTCGCCTTTGGTTTTAAAGCGCCAAATTTCTTTTCCTGTTTTGGTATTTAAAGCATAATAATGGCCGTCAAAACTTCCAAAATAAACAGTATCATTATAAAGGCTTGCAGAACTGTGAACGGCTCCGCTGGTTTTAAATTTCCATTTCAGGTTTCCAGATTTTTCATCGACAGCATAAAAATAACCGTCTTCACTGCCAATATAAACAGTTCCGTTTTGTGCGATTGGAGAAGAAAAGATTTTCCCTTCCGTTTTAAATTTCCATTTTAAATCTTGTAAGGACTGATAATCTTTTCCAGCAAAAATGCGATTTGAAAATGCATTTAAAACATCCGTTTTGTTCTGAGAAAAAGTATTGGAAGTAAAGATTAAAAAGAAATAGAGCAGGAGAGAAGTAAAGTTTCTTTTCATAGTTTTTCTTATAAAAGTAAAAATATTTATAAGGTATTAAAATACAATGCTTTGAGGAATATGTTATAAAAATATTTTAGAAAGCTCTTTGTGAATAGTGTATTTGGTTTTATATGGAAATAACGAAAGAACTCTTCAAAGTTTTCCAATCGTTTTCATTTATGTGATATTGGTATAAAAGTTTATAATCTGAACAATTTGTTTAAAAAATAAATTGTTGAGACAATAAAATGTTTCATCTAAATTTGTTTATTTTTGCGTAAGTAATTGTTTGTCAGTTGATTGTTTGGTTTATGTTTTCTTTTTGAATAGTTTTTTAAATGCCTTTTGTGATTAACTGGTGATAAATTTAAAAAACGATAGAAGATGTTTACAAATTAAGTTAAAGTGCGGCATCAGCACTATAATCACTGATAAAATTAAGATGAATCCAAACAAAGCATTATGGGAAAAAGGCGATTTTACACGCGTTGCAGAATCTATGAGAGAAAGCGGTGCGGAATTGGTTGCCAAAATTGGAATAAAAGAAAATAGTGACGTTTTAGATCTCGGCTGTGGTGATGGTACTACCGCAATACCTTCGGCAAAATTAGGAGCCAATGTTTTAGGTGTTGATATAGCAAGAAATTTAGTTGAAGCTGGCAATCTTCGAGCAAGAAAAGAAGGATTAGATAATATTGTATTTAAAGAAGGAGACGCAACCGATTTAAATGAATTGAAAAACCAATCTTACGATGTGACGATGAGTGTTTTTGGAGCAATGTTTGCTCCAAAACCTTTTGATGTTGCTAAAGAAATGGTTCGTGTCACACGACCTGGAGGTAAAATTATTATGGGTAATTGGATACCGGGCGATCCAACGTTAATTGCACAAATCTTGAAAATTAGTTCTGAATTTACACCACCGCCTCCTGAGGGTTTTGTAAGTCCAATGCTGTGGGGTATTGAGGATAATGTTATCGAAAGATTCACAAATGCGGGTATTTCTAAAGAAAATATTTCTTTTGAGAGAGATACCTTTACATTTAAAGCAGCATTTCCACCTTCGGAGTGGCTAAATCGATTAAAAAATTACTATGGTCCAACCATGAATGCTTTTGAAGCTGCCGAGCAAAATGGAAAAACTTCAGATTTGTATGCTAAACTTGAAGGATTAGTTAATAGCCAAAACCAAAGTAATGACAAAAATTCTACCTTAATTCCTGCAACTTATCTTCGTGTTACAGTTTTGGCTTAATTTTTTTCTAAATACATAAGACAATAAGGTTGTTAATAATAATCGATTGTATGGTTGCTAGTAGACAGAAAATTAAAAGTAATTTTTGCATATTTGCAAACACTTAAAACCGGTGAAAATTAAATTACTAAATTTTGAGTTTTTTTAACTCAGTAAAATATAAGAATGAAAATAATAGCGGTAATTCCAGCCAGATATGCTTCAACTCGTTTTCCTGCCAAATTAATGCAGGATTTGGGAGGCAAAACAATAATTCTAAGAACCTATGAAGCAGCAGTTTCTACAAAATTGTTTGATGATGTTTTTGTAGTAACCGATTCTGATCTGATTTTTGATGAAATTGTTTCTAATGGAGGAAAAGCCATTATGAGCATTAAAGAACATGAATCTGGAAGTGATCGAATTGCAGAAGCCGTTGCGAATCTAGATGTTGATATTGTAGTGAATGTACAAGGTGATGAGCCTTTTACAGAAGCTGGGCCGTTAGAGCAGGTTTTATCGGTTTTTAAAAATGATTCAGATAAAAAGATTGATTTAGCTTCATTAATGCGCGAAATCACAGATGAAGAAGAAATCGATAATCCGAATAATGTGAAAGTGGTGGTAGATCAGTCGCAGTTTGCATTGTATTTTTCAAGATCTGTAATTCCGTATCCGAGAGAGAAAAACGTTGGTGTGAGATATTTTCAGCACATCGGAATTTATGCTTTTAGAAAACAGGCTTTGTTAGACTTTTACAGTCTTCCAATGAAATCTTTAGAAGCTTCCGAGAAGTTGGAGCAGTTAAGGTATTTGGAATTCGGAAAACGCATCAAAATGGTTGAAACGACGCATGTTGGAATTGGAATTGATACGGCTGAGGATTTGGAAAGAGCTCGAGCAATGTTGAGAGATATTTAATTAATATTTATATCCACAAACTTGTTATCCTGAGGAACGAAGGATCACACTCGTAAATCGACAAAGATTGGAGGCATTCTAAACGGAGTTTCTAGTGTGATCCTTCGTTCCTCAGGATGACAAATAAAACAAAAAAAAGCTCCAAATTCTTGGAGCTTTTTTAATATCTAAAACAATCTAAATTACTGGTATAAAGCAGGAAATTTAGAAGGATTTACTTCGTGCATCATATCGTAAATTTTCTCGTAAATGTCTTCTGCAGAAGGTTTAGAGAAGTAATCGCCGTCAGTTCCGTATGCTGGTCTGTGCGCTTTTGCTGCTAAAGTTTGTGGTTTGCTATCCAAATGTTTGTAAGCATCTTGTTCTTCTAAAATCTGCTGTAAAATGAATGCTGAAGCTCCTCCAGGAACGTCTTCATCAATTACTAAAAGACGGTTTGTTTTGGCAACACTTTTTACGATGTCTTTGCTAATATCAAACGGAAGTAAAGATTGAACATCAATAACTTCACACTCAATTCCTTTTTCTGCCAATTCATTAGCCGCTTGCATAACCAATCTTAAAGTTGATCCGTAAGAAACTAAAGTAATATCAGAACCTTCTCTTAGCGTTTCTACAACTCCAATTGGCGTTTTGAATTCACCAAAATTCAGTGGCGTTTTTTCTTTTAAACGATATCCGTTCAAACATTCAATAACCAAAGCAGGTTCATCACATTCTAACAAAGTGTTGTAGAAACCAGCTGCTTGTGTCATGTCTCTTGGAACCAAAACATGGATTCCGCGAATAGCATTAATAATCATTCCCATTGGAGAACCAGAATGCCAGATTCCTTCCAAACGGTGCCCACGGGTTCTAATGATTAATGGTGCTTTTTGTTTTCCAACGGTTCTATATTGTAATGTAGCTAAATCATCACTCATGATCTGAATAGCGTACAATAAATAATCTAAATACTGAATTTCAGCAATCGGGCGCAAGCCTCTCAATGCCATTCCGATTCCCTGACCAATTATAGTCGCTTCACGAATTCCGACATCGGCAACACGAAGTTCTCCGTATTTTTCCTGCATGCCTTCTAGACCTTGGTTTACGTCTCCGATGTTTCCAACATCTTCACCGAAAATTAAAGTTTCCGGATATTTGGCAAATAAAGCATCAAAGTTATCACGAAGAATCATTCTTCCGTCTAAATCTGCTTTTGCATTTTCAGCATATTTAGGAAGAACTTCCTGTACTGAAAATACATTTTTAGATGATTCAGAATGTAAATTACTGCTAAATTTTTCCTGAGTTTCTGCTATAAAATCTGTAATCCAATTTGATAAAAGAACTTTGCTGTTTGGAACTTCGATAAAACGAAGAATCTTTCTAGCATAAACCAATAATTCTTTCTTTAAAGGCGCTTTAATCGCACTTAATTCAGAAATTAATTTCTTGATTCTATCTTTATGGTTAATGCTTGCATCAGCAATTTGTTCTAATAAAGTAAGAAGGTTTTTTTGATCTTCAATAATTGGATTGATAAAGCTATTCCAAGCTTCTTTTTTAGCCTCTAAAACTTCTTTCTTTAGTTCAAAATCAATTTCTGCCAATTCTTCTGGAGATGCAATATTAATTGCAATCATCCATAAACGCATTTGACGAATACAGTCAAAATCTCTTTCCCAAGCCAGTCTGTCTGCACTTTTGTAACGTTCGTGAGAACCAGAAGTAGAGTGACCTTGTGGCTGTGTTAATTCGTTTACGTGAATTAAAACTGGAATATGTTCTTCACGCGCAATTGCTCCGGCTCTTTCATAAGTAGAAACCAGTTCGGCATAATCCCAGCCTTTCACTCTAAAGATTTCATAACCTTTAGAATCTTCATCACGCTGATATCCTTTTAAAATTTCAGAAATATTCTCTTTAGTAGTCTGATGTTTAGCATGAACAGAAATTCCGTATTCATCATCCCAAACACTCATTACCATTGGAACTTGTAGCACTCCAGCAGCGTTTATAGTTTCAAAAAACAAACCTTCAGAGGTACTTGCGTTACCAATAGTTCCCCAAGCTACTTCGTTTCCGTTAACAGAAAATTTCTCTTTAATTGTTATTCCACCAACCTCTCTGTAAATTTTTGAAGCTTGTGCCAAACCAAGTAATCTTGGCATTTGTCCTGCTGTTGGAGATATATCTGAACTTGAATTTTTTTGTTTGGTTAAGTCTTTCCAAGAACCATCTTCGTTTAAACTGTGCGTTACAAAGTGTCCGCCCATTTGTCTTCCGGCAGACATCGGATCAAAAGCTAAATCAGTATGACCGTATAAACCGGCAAAAAACTGTCTAGCATTCAATTCACCAATAGCCATCATAAAAGTTTGGTCGCGATAGTATCCAGAACGAAAATCTCCGTTTTTAAAAGCTTTTGCCATTGCCAGCTGTGGAACTTCTTTTCCGTCACCGAAAATTCCAAATTTAGCCTTTCCTGTTAATACTTCTTTTCGACCTAAAAGACTACATTCACGGCTTGTTACCGCAATTCTATAGTCATTCAATACCTCAGTTTTGAAGTCTTCAAATGTCAGTGTAGTATTGCTTTTTTCTTTTATCATAATCTTGTAGCGTCATGTTGTTTATGTCGCGAAATTACTTAAAAACAATCAATAATCATAATTCTTTGAACTAAATATAATTTAATTATTTGTATTCAAATCTAAAAACTACGTATTTTATTTATGTTATTTTTATATGAAATTTAATTTTATTGATAATTTCGCAAGTTTTTGTTTAAAATTTATTTGATTAAAACCATTTTCGGGTAAAAAGAGTAACTAACGTTCTTGGCGAAAAAGTGATTATAAATCGTATTTTTTCATTGTATTTAGGCTGTGATATTTCCCACCCATTATTCGAATAAACAGGAAAATAGAGTTCAAAGTAGTCAGGAACCAAGTTTAAACGGACTCCAGAATCGTAAGCAAAGAACTCACTTTTGTGCTTGTTTTTTAAGAAACCAATGTCACCATAAATCTCAACCCAGTTCCATATGGCGTAACTGGCATTCAAAGTTGCCATCCATTGATTAGCGTATGAAGGTTCTAGTTGCGATTTGAAACCTCCTTCAGCGATAACATACTGCTGGCTAAAAAAACCTGTGCTTTCTGATCTTCCGAATAAATTATAATCAAATAAATAATCTGTCGGACGGTCTAAGCCAAAACTAAAATAATCTGAATTTGTTGTGTTGTACAAGAAAGTTCCAACGTATAGTCTTAAATTTAGCTTTTTGTTATTTTCAAATAGTCTTCTGTATTCAACTTCTCCAGAAGCTTTTCCAAAACCGCTAGAAAATTGCAAATCAGTCATAAAATTAAAATGATCAATTAATTCTGTTTTCGTATTAGAATAGCGGGCATTAAAGATCGAATAGTTTGGTTTCGAATTATCTGTAATGTAGGTGCTTGCTTCACGATTTACAATAACCTGACGAGCTAAAAATAGCTGTTTTCTATTATCTCTAAAATCTTTTTCTCGAATACGAAACTGCACCATCGGATTTAACCTTAAATAAGTTGCATCTGGAGCGTAATGATAATAATTCTGACTTATAGAATATCGAACATTATATAAGGTGCTGTTTCTATAATATTGATTCCATGAAAAAGCAGACGAACCCGAAACGGTACCCGCTTTTATAGAATACGCCGGATTAATGTCAAAATTAAAAGGTTTGTCTAAAATGGTTTTATTATGAAAACGAATTCCTGGCGTAATACCATCATAATAATTATAGTTTAATGTCGGAATGTATAAAATCTGATTGTAGTCTGGATCTTCTAAATCTTTAGCAAAATTAAATTTAACAGGTCGGTTGAGCGCAACATGTTTTAGCGATTTCCAGTTGTTTCTTTGGTTGTATTCGGGAACTTCATTGTCATAATTAATTACAATTTTTTCTGCATTTTTACGGCTAAACTCATAAACAGAGTCTTTTTTAGTAGGCTCAATCCATTCTTTAAAAACGACTTCTTTCTTTTTAATTCCGTAAATCGGAATAGGAGCGTAGATGCCAGTTTTATTTTTAACCGAAAACATAACGCTATCTGCAGTTCTCGAAACATTCGAAAATTTATAATCGATAATATCTCTCGAATCGATAATGGTTTTAAAGAACCAATTGATATTTTTTGGGCTTTTTTGGGTTAAGATTTTCTCAAAATCATAACGATTCGATTGTCCGAATTGGTTGAGATTGTAAAATTCTTTGACACTTTTAGGAACAATATCATGATTCAGATAGTCATCTAAATAACTCAAACTCAAACCGGCGCGATATTTACTGGCAATTTGCTCGTTAAATTTTATCAAGGTGTTTTTTGGATCGCCAAGTGGCTGATCCAAGTTTTTACGGGCCATTAGCATATAGTAATAGCTATACTGCTCGTTAAAAGTCAGATTCGTGATATTATAGCTTTTAAAAAGCTTCATGTTTGAAAGTCTTCCTAGCATTTTTTCATCCTTATGATGTTCTTCCATATACTTCATCATGGCATAAATCTGGATTCCGTCATAAATCCAACTGTCTTTTCTAGGATCTAAGCGAAGACTGTTTTTAAGATAATTGTTTAGAAAAGTCTTTAAAAACTGAATTTCAAATATAAAATCATCCTGAAACGGACTGATAAAAGAAGGCAGCTGATTTAAACCATAAAAAGGATTTCTGTCGTAATCGATCTGAGAAACGGTTATTTTTTCATGCGGATATTTGCCAATAAACTTTTCAGCATAAGAAACCACACGATTAATGATAATAGCTTTCTGGATTTCGTCTATTTTTTTATTTTTTAAATTGGTTTCAACCAGTAGAGAACCATTATCATATGTTCTAAAGCTATTTTGTTTTTCGATATAAAGACTAAAATCGGTTCTGTTTCTGCCAGAGAAAGAATAAATATTGTAACCCTGATTGCTGGTATCTTTAGAAACCGAATTTAAATCGGTAGTAATAGAGTATGGATTCGGGATTTTAATTTCAACTTCATAATCGCTCACCGCATTGGCAATATCATCTAGATTGAAATTGTTATACTTTACAAAAAGGCCATTTTCAAAACGGGCAGGACTTATAAACCAGTTTTTAAGAGCCATACCGCCATTTTGATCAAAACCAAAATGTGTGAATTTATCGTTTGGTATTTTTACAATATAATTAAGATGTAAAACGATTTTTTCGTTAGGAAGCAGTTTGCGATTCAGCTTAACCGTAATATAGTCAGGATCCTGAGCGCTTCTTTCCCATTCCAGAGCCGAAAAATTAGTTTCTGTCAGGTTAATAATTGTCGTTTTTCCTCTGTCGGCAGCCTTTGCCAAATGAAAACCTCTGTAAAATTCATCAGAAAAACGTTTTGCAAGAGGCGTGTTTTTATCAGCAAAAGCGTTGTTCCAATCGTTCAAAACAATTGAAGCCAAAGTATCATTTGTAGTATTATGATACGTAAGATCTTGTTTTATGTTTAGTGTTTTAAGTTCGAGATTTACTGCCACTTCCATCTTAGATTGATGTTGTGCAGTTAGTTTTATCGAAAATGATAAAGCTAAAACGAGGCAAATAATTTTATAAAGTGCTTTCAAATAGTGGCTTAAAAATTATCAGACATACTTAAATTACGGACATATTGCGGTTTCGGATTTTTGTAAAAATAGTATAAAAAAAGCTGTTTAAAAAACAGCTTTCAATTTTTGTGTATTTGCAGTATAATTTAACCATATAAGTGATATAAGTGTATTTAAGCACAAAGCTTAAAACCATACTTTTAAATGAACTTATATCACTTATATGGTTTTGAAATTTAGAAATTCGGACTTAAATCGTACTTTTTGTAGAATTTATCCAATGCTTCCACAACTTCATCTTCAGTGTCTACAATTTTAAATAAATTCAAATCTTCTGGGCTTACAGTATGCATTTTTTCAACCAAAACAGTTTTAACCCATTCGATTAAGCCAGACCAGAATTCAACTCCAACCAAAATAATCGGGAATTTTCCAATTTTCTTAGTCTGAATCAAAGTGATCGCTTCAAACATTTCGTCTAAAGTTCCAAAACCACCTGGCATCACCACAAAACCTTGCGAATATTTTACGAACATTACTTTTCTCACAAAGAAATAATCGAAATTCAAGTTTTTGTCATGATCAATATACGGATTAAAATGCTGCTCAAACGGAAGTTCGATATTTAAACCAACCGAAATTCCTCCGCCCAAATGCGCGCCTTTATTTCCAGCTTCCATAATTCCGGGACCACCTCCTGTAATCACACCGTAACCTGCTTTACTGATTTTATAAGCGATTTTTTCAGCCAATTGATAGTATTTATCCTCTGGTTTTGTTCTTGCCGATCCAAAAATAGAAACACAAGGACCAATACGTCCCATTGCCTCGTAGCCATTTACAAACTCAGACATAATCTTAAAAATTGCCCAGCTGTCATTGGTTTTAATTTCATTCCACGTTCTTTGTTTCAAACGATCCTGAATTACTTTATCTTCATCATTATCAAAATCTTCTAATCTCATTTTAGGTATTTTAATTTATTATTTTATTTATGTTTTTGTCCCTGTAATTGTCATCCTGATCATAGTCGGAAGAAGGAGCCGTTTCCTGCTGTCCGCTATATTCCAGATAAATAAAAACTACGGCTAAAAAGCCTTGTTTTTCTAAATCGGGAGATGCCGCTCCCATCAGGGCTAGGGCAGTTGGTCTCATATAAACCATTTGGCTTAATTGAAACATATTTTCTTTAAAAAGCTTGAGTTTTTCAGAAAAAGCGGACACTAAATTAACGCTTTTTTCTAGAATTGTTATAAAAAACAGGAATTATAATCCAAAAGTAATGTTGCGATAATAATCAAATTTAGGTTTTTGATTCATTATCAGGTGTATAGTGTGTATAAAAGCAGGAAGTTTTTTGGCTTTAAATCTTTGTCAAAGTTTTAAACTTTGACAAAGATCACTCTTACTCCAATTCTTTTTTCAAAAACTTAGCCGTATAGCTCTTTTTATTCTGAGCCACTTCTTCTGGAGTTCCTTTGGCAACCAATTGTCCGCCGCCTTTTCCACCTTCAGGGCCAATATCGATAATATAATCGGCAAGTTTGATTACGTCCATATTATGTTCGATCACCAGAATAGTATTTCCTTTATCAACCAGTTTATTGATTACTTCCATCAAAACGCGAATGTCTTCAAAATGTAATCCTGTTGTTGGTTCATCTAGAATATAAAATGTATTTCCAGTATCTTTTTTAGACAATTCACCCGCCAATTTAATACGTTGCGCTTCACCACCAGAAAGCGTTGTACTTTGCTGTCCAAGTGTAATATAACCCAAACCAACATCTTGAATGGTTTTGATTTTTCTATAAATCTTCGGAATATTTTCAAAAAATGGAACAGCTTCATCAACCGTCATATCCAAAACATCAGAAATAGATTTTCCTTTGTATCTAATTTCTAAAGTTTCTCTGTTGAAACGTTTTCCCTGACACGTTTCGCATTCTACATAAACGTCTGGTAAAAAGTTCATTTCTATTGTTCTTACACCAGAACCTTCACAGGTTTCGCAACGTCCACCTTTCACATTAAAACTAAAGCGTCCTGCTTTATAACCACGAATCATACTTTCAGAAGTCATGGTAAACAGATTTCTGATTTCTGTGAAAACTTCGGTATACGTTGCTGGATTTGAACGTGGCGTTCTTCCAATCGGACTTTGGTCAATATCAATAACTTTGTCGATATGTTCTAAACCTTCAATCTTTTTGTAAGGTTGCGGTTTTTTTACGCCATTAAAATAATACGCATTTAAAATCGGATAAAGCGTTTCGTTAATCAAAGTCGATTTTCCACTTCCTGAAACTCCTGTAACGCAAGTCATCTTACCTAAAGGAATTTCAATTGAAACGTTTTTAAGGTTGTTTCCTGTTGCACCAGTCAGTTTCAAGAATTTGCCATTTCCTTTTCTTCTTTTCTTCGGAATATCAAACTTCATTTTACCATTCAAATATTGAGCGGTAATAGTGTCCGAAGCTAAAGTTTCTTTCGGAGTTCCAATACTGATGATTTCGCCACCATATTTACCAGCTTTTGGTCCAATATCAATTACATAATCAGCCGTTTCGATCATGTCTTTGTCGTGTTCTACCACAATTACTGAGTTTCCGATATCGCGTAATTGTTCTAGAGAATGAATCAGTTTTTCGTTATCTCTTTGATGCAAACCAATACTAGGTTCATCCAAAATATATAATACGCCAACCAGTTGCGAACCAATTTGAGTTGCTAGACGAATACGCTGTGCTTCACCACCAGAAAGTGATTTTGAACTTCGGCTTAAAGCCAAATAATTCAAACCGACATTCATCAGGAAGTTCAAGCGGTCTTTAATTTCTTTTACGACTTCAGAAGCAATTAAAAGTTGTTTATCAGTCAAATGGCTATTTAAATCTTGAAACCAAGCTGTTAAATCTGAAATATCCATATCACACAATTCGGTGATATTTTTTTCATTTACCCTAAAAAATAATGCTTCTTTTTTAAGACGTGAACCGTCGCAAACAGGACAGTTAATTTCGTCCATAAAATCTTTTGCCCAACGTTTTATGCTGGTTGTAGCGCTTTCGTCATATTGATTTTTGATGAAATTAGAAATTCCTTCAAAATCAATTTTATATTCTCTTGTAACGCCAAGATCTTTAGAATTGATAGAAAATTTATCTTTTCCGCCATACAAAATCATTTGCATCGCTTCTTCAGGAATTTTCTCTATTGCATCGGTAATTTTAAATCCGAATTTTTCTCCAATGGTTTCCAATTGTTTGAAAATCCAAGACGATTTGTATTCACCAAGCGGAGCAAAACCACCAGCTTTTATAGATAATTTCGGATTTGGAATAATTTTCTTAACATTGATTTCGTGTACCGTTCCTAATCCGTTGCAATGCGGACAAGCTCCTTTTGGGGAGTTGAACGAAAATAAATTCGGTTCTGGATTCTGGTATGATATTCCTGTTGAAGGACACATTAAATTACGGCTGAAATAACGCACTTCATTAGAATCTTGATCCAAAATCATCAATACATCTTCACCGTGATGCATCGCAGTATTGATACTTTCAGATAATCTTTTTTGTGTATCTGGATTATCTTCAATCACCATTCGATCTACAACAATCTCAATATCGTGTGTTTTGTAACGATCTAATTTCATTCCTGCAACCAAGTCTTGAACTTCTCCGTTTACACGAACTTTCAAGAATCCTTGTTTAGTTATTTGTTGGAATAATTCCGCATAATGACCTTTTCTGGCTTTAATAACCGGCGCTAGAATATTGATACGTTTTCCATTATAATCCTGAATAATCAGATCCTTAATCTGCTCATCAGAATACGAAACCATTTTTTCGCCAGTGTTATAACTGTAAGCATCTGCGCCACGCGCGTATAAAAGCCTTAAGAAATCGTAAATTTCAGTAATAGTTCCAACTGTAGATCGCGGACTTTTACTAGTTGTTTTTTGTTCAATCGCGATTACAGGCGAAAGTCCGTCGATTTTATCAACGTCTGGACGCTCTAATCCGCCAAGAAACTGCCTTGCGTAGGCAGAAAAAGTTTCAACGTAACGACGCTGTCCTTCGGCATAAATCGTATCAAAAGCCAAAGAAGATTTTCCCGAACCTGATAAACCTGTAATTACAACCAGTTTTTCACGCGGAATAGATATATCGATATTTTTTAGATTGTGAACTCTTGCACCAAGAACTTCAATAGTATTGTCTTTATCTAACATAATTTTGAGCAAAACGCAAAGTTACCACTTTGATTTGTTCTTTTAGTGCTCGATAGCAAAACTTTATGTTACAATTAGTAACAAAAAACGCTAGTATAAACTAGCGCTTTCTTTTTCGGGTTGCCATGTAGTTTTCTATGGCTTCTTTTGTGGTGTACCAATTTCGGCCTTCTTTGTAAGCGTCAATTTTTCCTGTTCTGGCCAATAAACTGACATATTCTTGTCCATAAGGCGTATCAGGTTCACTAACTATGTTTTGAATCGATTGATAATCATAGCTGCTTCCAGGCATTGCACCCAGATAAATATTGAGTGTTCTTTCTAGGGCTTGGCACATTAAAAGGGTTAGTTTCTGATAATTGCCATTATTTGCCTGATTGAGTGCTTCATAATATTTTTTTCTATCATTTTTAAGAATAATAGCCGGCGGAAAACCACATCGCATCAATAATAAATTCATACTCAATCGAACTGTGCGCCCATTTCCATCAAAAAAAGGATGAATCCAGACGAGTTTATGATGATAAATTGTAGCGAGTTCAATATCGTTTAAACCTAACGGATTTGTATTGATAAACTCGATTAATTCATCTAAATAATCGGAGACTTTATTGGCATTTGGAGGCATAAAATTGGCTCCTGAAATTCGAACTCCTCCATTGCGAATTCTACCAGCAAAATCTTCTTCGATAGAACGCATCACCAAACCATGAATGGAGAGAATATCTATACTTCTTAGCTTGTAATTCTCATCAACAATAGAGTAGAGGTAATCAATAGCTTTATCATGATTATGGGTTTCAAAATGTTCACGGAGCGATTTGCCTTTTATGGTGATTCCTTCTTGAATAACCATTTGGGTTTCTCTCAAACTAAGTGTGTTCCCTTCGATGCTATTTGAGTTGTAAGTCCATTCTAGCGAAAGACTTTCACGTATTTTGTTCAAAGCAATAGTAGGCAATGGTCTGCTGTTTTGCAGTTCTTGCCTTTTTTGGTACAATCGATCAAAAGTTGATTGAAATTCTTCTCTGTATGTCAGCTCAATATTAAACATAATCCTACAAAGGTACTTCTTAATATTGGATAATAAAAATTTTTAACGTATCCGATATTAAGGCTATTCAATGGTCATAGAACGGAGTTTTGTTCTATAAGCTTCAAGCGCTATCGATTTGGAAATAAATCCGTGATATTTTCCATCTCTTAAAACAGGAAGAAAAGCAGATTTTGAGGTTTCAAATTTACGCATTACAATTTCCATGCTGTCGAGTGTAGAAATTGTGGCAGAAGGCGCTTTCATTACATCTCTAATGAAAGTATACTTTACACGGTAAGAGTTAAATATAATTTCTCGAATATCATTAAAATGAACTACTCCGACCAAATCTTTCTCATTGTTTACAACCGCAAAAACAACTTGATTAGAGTGTGAAATCAGGTCTACTAATTTACTTAGGTTTTCATCTGGATGAACGGTTAAGTAATCGCACTGAATGATCGTTTCAATTTCTAAAGTGGATAAAATATTAGAATCTTTATTGCTTGTAAAAGCATGTCCTTTTTTAGCCAATCCTTTTACGTCAAGCGAATACTTTTCATAACGCTTAGAAATAGCAAAACTGATGGATGAAACCATCATAAGCGGAATCATTAATCCGTAACCTCCTGTAATTTCTGCGATTAAGAAAATAGCCGTAAGCGGAGCATGAAATAAACCGCTCAAAATTCCGGCCATTCCGACCATTGTAAAATTACTGATAGGAAGTTTAGATAAGCCAATCATCGTAACCAATTTAGAAAAGAAATAGCCTAAATAAGATCCTAGAAAAAGAGAAGGAGCAAAGTTTCCTCCATTTCCACCGCTTCCAAGAGTTAGTCCCGAAGCAAAAACTTTAACCATTGCTGTTGCCCCAACAAATAAAAGTAAAACCCATTGGTTATTTCTGAAATCGGCAAACAAAGTATTATCTAATAAAAGTCCCGGATCTGCATCAGATAATGTTTTAATGCTTTCGTAACCCTCACCAAATAGTGTTGGGAAAATAAAAATTAGTAACGCTAATAACGATGAACCAATCAAAGCTTTTTTGTATGGATTAATTTGCTGTTTGGCAAAATAATGCTCTACTTTCTGGAAATTTCTAGAGTAATAAATAGCGACCAATCCCGTAAGAACGCCTAAGAGAACATAGAATGGAATATTATGATAATCGAATGTTTCTTGTTTTTTGAAGCTTAATAAAATGCTTTCGTCCAAAACAATCGCAGAAACCAATGCGCCTGTCGCAGCAGAAATCATAATTGGCGTAAAGGCAGAAATACTAACATCTACTAATAAAACTTCGATCGCAAAAAGAACTCCGGCTATTGGTGCGTTAAATGCGGCAGCAATTCCGGCCGCAACGCCACAGCCAATTAACAATGTCCTGTCTTTGTATTGTAACTTATAGTTTTGGGCAAAATTAGAGCCAAAAGCGGCTCCTGTTATCACAATCGGACTCTCTAAACCAGCAGAACCTCCTAAACCAACCGTTAACGAACTAGTAACAATCTGGGCATACATCTGCTTTTTCGGAATAATACTGGCTTTTTTGGCAACCGCATAAAGTATTTGTGAAGTTCCTTTCTGAATACTTCCGTTAAGAACTTTATTTACAACAAAAACCGTTAGTGTAATACCAATAATAGGCAAAATACTATTGATGAAACTCAATTTTAGAATCCCGTTGATGTAAGTTGCAAAAGAAAAAACGCTGTGTGCAAATGTTTTAAGAACAATTACCGCAAACGCGCACGAGATTCCTGTTAATACACTGGATAAAAAAAGAAATTGTTTTGGTGTCATTAAAGATTGAGCCAAAGCAATTATACTTTCAAGTCGTCTGAAATATTTTTTTATCATTATGTTTTAAAAATTATCGATCTTACAAAATTAGATTTTAATCTTGTTTAAAAAAAATAAAATCAAGAATCACTTTAAAAACCAACCGCTGTGTCGTCTCCTCTAAAATCTGCTCCTCCTTCTAATCTATTGTCAGGTAAGACCAAAATGGCATCTACTTTTCCGATAATTGGAGTTGGCTTTTCGTTGATAATGTAACTCTTAGCTTTTAGTTTTTCTATAGTTTTCGTTTCAAAAGTATTAGGTTCGAAAGTGATTAAATCGGGTAGCCATTGATGATGAAAACGTGGAGCATTTACCGCTTCCTGCATGCTTAATTTGTATTCGTAAACATTTAAAATCGTTTGCAAAACAGAAGTAATAATGGTAGAACCACCTGGAGTTCCCACAACCATAAAAAGTTTTCCGTCTTTTTCTACAATTGTTGGGGTCATAGAGCTTAACATGCGTTTTTGCGGTGCAATGCTGTTGGCTTCATTTCCAACCAAACCAAACATATTTGGAGATCCAGGTTTGGCACTAAAATCATCCATTTCATTATTCAAAAAGAAACCTAATTCGTCACAGTAATATTTAGAACCATAACCATCATTTAAAGTGGTTGTAGCTGCAATTGCGTTTCCGAATTGGTCTACAATAGAGTAATGTGTAGTTTCTGTGCTTTCGGCATAATTTACTTTTCCTTCTTTAATTTCGGTAGACAAAGTTGCTTTTTCAGGATTAAAACTTGCCATTCTTTCGCGCAGATAGTTTGCGTCTAACAATTCTTTCATCGGAATTTTTACAAAATCAGGATCGCCTAAAAAGTAACTTCTGTCTGCATAGGCTCTTCTTTCGGCTTCAACAATAACCTGAATAGCGTCGGGAGAATTATGTCCCATTTTTGCTAAATCGTAAGGCTCAAGCATTTTTAAGATTTGCGCCAGACAAATTCCGCCACTGCTTGGAGGAGACATTGAGATGATTTTCAAATCTTTATAAGTAAACTGAAGCGGCTTTCTCCATTTTGCCTCATATTTGGCTAAATCTTGCATCGTGATAATACCGCCTTTTTTCTGAAGATAATTGACTAAGATTTTTGCAGTTTCGCCTTTGTAGAATTCATTTCTTCCTTTTTTCTGAATTCTTTTTAAAGTTTTGGCTAAAGCTAAGTATTTGATCGTGTCATTTTCTTTGAAATTGCCTGATACAAGTGAATTTTCGCCGTTAATTTTTACAATGCTTTCATGATAATCTTTTATACTTTTCTCTTGCTTTTTGGTTACTACAACACCTCTTTCTGCTAAAGCGATAACAGGCTCTAGAATTTTAGAAATAGGCATTGTTCCATATTTTTTATGTACGGCAAAAACGCCTGCAATAGTTCCAGGAACACCAATAGCAAGAGCTGTTTGTGTGCTTTTTCCTTTTATAACATTTCCTTCACTATCCAAAAACATATCTTTTGTGGCAGCAAGTGGTGCTTTTTCTCGATAATCCAACGAACCCACTTCACCATTTGCTTTTCTGTAAACCATAAATCCGCCACCGCCTATATTTCCTGCAAACGGAAAAGCAACTGCAAGAGCCAATTCTGTCCCGACCATCGCATCAAAAGCATTTCCTCCTTTTTTCATAATGTCGGCACCAATTTTTGAAGCTTCTTCACGAGCAGAAACGACCATTGCTTTTGTAACAACCAATCCTGTTGGTTTTGGAAGAGCTTCTTGTGCGTTGCTGCTATTTAAATATAAAAGGGCGATTAAAAGTGTAATTTTTTTCATGTGCAATAAAATTAAATTGGGCTAAAGAGAAAGCAGTTTTTCTTTGGCTTTTACTCTCATTTCTTCAAAGAAAAGGGTAAATTCTTCTTCAAATTCATCATAAAACTCAATAAGTTCTTCAACAGCAAATTGCATTTGAGAAATGTTTTTCGACCTTCTGTCCATTTGCGTCAAAATATGCTGAATTCCTTCTGTTGTACGATAACTTACCAACCAGTTTCTTTCGATCATGTATGGCATTAAACCTTGTGTTTTTTCGGTTAAAATCTCGTAATTATCATGCAAAGAATGATAAAATCGTTTTACAAAAAGTTCCAATTCCTCATCCGAATATTTTGTCCAGTTTTTGGCCAAAAAATGATCATAAACAATATCGACAATTACGCCGGCATAATGATGGTATCTGTCATGAAGACGTTTGGTGCTGGTTCTAAAAATATCGTGAGAATCGGTATAGGTATCTATGAATCGGTGCAGTAAAATTCCTTTTTGCACATCTTCAGGAAAATGTTCAAATTGTTTTCCGCGAATTCCGTCAGCCATAAAATTCCCTATTTTAATCAGATCATTTTCTCCAGAAAGGTATATGTGGGCTAAGAAATTCATTTTTTTGAAAGTTGCCAAGAACCTTAGAGACTAAGATTCTGAGTTATTTTAGTAAATGTATAAAAACTTTTTTAAATCATTTTGTTATAAAAATAACGAGAAATAAGTAGTTTCTTATAGATTAAATTTAAATTCTTAGAGACTTAGCGCCTTAGTAACTCGGTAACTTTTTTATATTTGTAAAAAAAATAACCCTAACTCACAAAAATGACTCTAATAAAATCTATTTCTGGAATCCGTGGAACGATCGGAGGAAAAGTGGGAGACAATCTAACTCCTGTTGATGCAGTGAAATTTGCCTCGGCGTACGGAACTTTCTTAAAAAATAATATTGCTAAAGATAAATTGACAGTTGTAATTGGCCGCGACGCAAGAATTTCTGGACCAATGATTCATAATTTAGTAGTGAATACTTTAATTGGTTTAGGAATCGATGTTATCGATCTTGGACTTTCTACAACGCCAACTGTTGAAGTGGCGGTTCCTTTAGAAAAGGCTGACGGAGGAATTATTTTAACAGCATCTCACAATCCAAAACAATGGAATGCTTTGAAATTATTAAATGCAAAAGGAGAATTTTTAAGTGGCGCTGACGGTGCAAAAATTCTTGAAATTGCTGAAGCTGAAGCTTTCGACTTTTCTGATGTGGATAGTTTAGGTGAAGTTATTTCTAATGATGCGTATATGGATATTCATATCGATGAAGTTTTAAACTTGCCATTGGTTGATATCGAAGTAGTTAAAGAAGCTAAATTTAAAGTGGTTGTAGATGGTGTAAATTCATCTGGAGGAATTATCATTCCGAAATTGCTAAAATTAATGGGCGTTGAAGTGGTAGAATTATACTGCGAACCAAACGGACATTTTCCTCATAACCCAGAACCATTAAAAGAACATTTAACTGATATTTCTGAGCTTGTTGTAAAAGAAAAAGCTGATTTTGGTATCGTAGTAGATCCAGATGTTGATCGTTTGGCTTTTATTAGCGAAGACGGAGAAATGTTTGGAGAAGAATATACGTTGGTTGCTTGTGCAGATTACGTTTTGAGCAAAACTCCAGGAAATACCGTTTCTAATATGTCATCTTCTCGTGCTTTAAGAGATGTTACTAAAGCCCACGGCGGAAGTTACGAAGCAAGTGCAGTAGGAGAGGTGAATGTAGTTGAATTAATGAAGAAAAATAACGCAATAATTGGTGGTGAAGGTAACGGTGGAATCATCTATCCTGAATTGCACTACGGACGTGATAGTCTGGTAGGAGTTGCTTTGTTTTTAACGCATTTAGCAAACAAAAAAATGCCAGTTTCTGCTTTGAGAGCTTCTTATCCAGAATACTACATGAGTAAAAATAAAATCGAATTGACACCACAAATTGATGTTGATGCGATTTTATCTCAAATGACAGAAAAATATAAAAATGAAGATATCTCGACAATTGACGGTGTAAAAATTGATTTTGCTACTGAATGGGTTCATTTAAGAAAATCAAACACAGAGCCAATTATTCGTATTTATACTGAAGCGCCTTCTCAAGATGCTGCAGATAAATTAGCACTTCGAATTATTGATGAAATTAAAGTAATTGCTGGAATCTAAGATTTTAGGTTTATTACATAAAAAAGCCTCTTTTGAAACTTTCGAAAGAGGCTTTTTTTATTTTTTATTCAATACGGTGTTTCCATCTTTTGTGCGTCCACAAATAAAATTCTGGCGCTTCTAGAATCTGTTTTTCGACTTCTTTTAAATACATCTCTGTAATTTTAAAGTTTTCAAAATCTTTCGGATTATCGGCAAGAGGAATAAATGTAGCTTCATAATACCCTCTTCTAACTTTTTTAACTTCTACAAATAGAACTGCCAAATCATATTTTTTTGCTAATGTTTCGGCGCCTGTGTGCACAGGAACTTCAACTCCCATAAATTTCATCGAATGAAAAATCCTTTCCATTTTTGGCGATTGGTCGCTTGCTAAACCATACAGACTTAAAACACCTTCACGTTGGTTCTTTGCCATTGTTGGAATTGCTTTTCGGGTTTCGATCATCTCGGTATTGTATTTAGAACGGATTTTTCGAACCAATTTATCAAAATATGGATTAGCCAGTTTCTTATAAACAGCAACTCCTTGAAATCCAAGTTTGGGATTAATTGTTAAAAGCCATTCATAACTTGCATAATGCGAAGCCACAAGAATCACGCTTTTTCCTCTTTTAGCATAATCACGAACCAGATCAATATTAGTGACATGAAATCTTCTTTCCATTTCTTCAGGAGACATGCTCATGGTTTTAATCATTTCCAAAAACATATCGCACATATGCTTGTAGAATTTATTTTCTATAACTTTTCTCTCGGCATCGCTCAAATGAGGTAAAGTAAGCGCAAGATTTTCGCGAACCACTTTTTTACGATATCCAATAACTCTATAAACCAAAAAACAGACAAAATCTGAAAATAGGTAAAATATAGGAAAAGGAAGTATAGAGATAAGCCAAAGTAATGGGTAGGCTAAAATATAGACAAGAAACTGCATGTAATTTTTTTTTGGCAAAGATAAATTAAAAATGATTATCGACTGCTATTTTGCATTCTTGCTAACTTATCTTTAAGAATGATTATATTTACAAATCATAATTCACAATACTTATTACTTATGAATATTATTTTAATAGCGATTATCATTGCGAACGTTGTTATTAGTTACAAAGGTTTTAACGATCTTTATTTTTTTAGAAAATACGAATTTCATGTCGGAAGCATTCGTTCAGGAGAACAGATTAGAATGCTGTCTTCTGGTTTTTTGCATGTAGACATGATGCATTTGATTTTTAATATGCTGACTTTGTATTTCTTTGCTCCTGTAGTTTTAAACTGGCTTGGTAATTTCTCTTTTATCTTGGTTTATTTTGGGAGTTTAATTTTTGGAAGTCTTCTAACCATGCTATTTCATAAGAATGATTATAGCTATCGTGCCGTTGGTGCTTCTGGCGCTGTCACGGGAGTTTTATATTCCGCAATACTATTGCAGCCCGACATGATGCTCGGAATATTTTTTGTGATTCCGATGCCGGCTTATATTTTCGGAATTGTGTATTTATTATACTCTATTTACGGAATGAAAGCCAAAAACGACAATATTGGCCACACAGCACACTTTGGAGGTGCTATAGGAGGATATTTGATTACTTTGATCAAAATGCCATCACTTCTTACAGACCATACCCTAATGGTTATTCTTCTTGCGATTCCGATTTTGATACTTTTTGGAATGGCAAAATTGGGAAAACTGTAATGCTGGCATAACTTTTGAAATGTCTTTTTTAAATATTAAAATTTAACAAAAATGAAAAAACTAGTATTATTTTTAACAATCATGTTTATGACTATGTCTTACGGCCAAGAAATCAAACAAGTACCTCTAATTAATGTTAATGGAGAAGGAAAAGTAAAAGTAGCACCTGATCAGGTTTGTATTTCAGCTTCGGTTGAAACAAAAGGGAATAATGCTAAAGACGTTAAAAAACAAAATGACGAAAAGATGGATGCTGTTTTAAAATTCATCAAAAAAATGAATATCCCAACAGCAGATTTCAAAACAAAACAAGTAGCTCTTAATCCGCAGTACGATTATGAGAAAAAGAAAACTTCTTATAATGCTACACAAACAGTAGAAATCGTAGTGAAAGATTTGGCTAAATACGATGAGTTAATGGAAGGTTTGGTTCAGCAAGGAATTAATAGAATCGATAAAGTTTCTTTTGAAACCTCTAAATTAGCACAATACGAGTCTGAAGCTAGAAAATTAGCGATGAAAGATGCTAAAACAAAAGCGGAAGAATATGTGTCTGTTTTAGGACAAAAAGTGGGTAAAGCTTTTACAATTTCAGACAACTCTCAAATCTATCGTCCACAGCCAATGTATGCTGCTGCTATGAGAATGAAAGAAGCAGACTCAATGGGAGCTTCAAACGAAACTCTTGCAATTGGCGAAATCGAAATTACAGCAAATGTTAGCGTAAGTTTTGTATTAGACTAAACGTTTATAAAATACCAATATTTAAAAATCCAAATTCCAATTCAAACTGGGATTTGGATTTTTTCATTTTATTCAATTAGGCTTGGAATTTGGAATTTGAGTATTAGAATTTAAACCACCTTTATCGGAAGCGTAAAATGAAAAGTACTTCCTTTTCCTTGTTCGCTTTCTACCCAAATTGTTCCTTGATGAATGCTTACAAACTCTTTGCACAGCAATAATCCGAGTCCGCTTCCGAGTTCGTTTTCTGTTCCTTTTTGTAGAACCTTTCCGTTAATTTTAAATAGTTTTTCTTTTATATAGTCCGGAACTCCGATTCCGTTATCTGTAATAGAAATTTCTACTTTTTGATTTGTTTGGACTAGTTTGACTTTAATGTCACCGTTCTTGTCTGTAAATTTAATCGCATTGCTTAGCAAGTTTCGTAAGATGGTGCTAATCATATTTTTATCAACTTCTGCTTCAACAAGGTAAGCCGATTCAAAAGAGATGTTGATGTTTTTATTTAGAGCGACATTTCGGCTTAGTTCTATATTCTCCTCAATCAAGGCATTTAAAAGCACATTCTTTGGATTAAAGGCAATCATTCCAGTTTGTACTCTAGACCAATCTAAAAGGTTCTCAAGTAGTTTATAAATGTTCTTGTTTGAATCGTGCAGAAGCTCTGATATTTCTTTAATTTCTTCTCGACTGTATTGTTCGATATTCTCCAATAAAATTTCAGAAAGAGAAACAGAAGACCCTAAAGGACCTCTTAAATCGTGAGAAATAATAGAAAAGAACTGATTCTTATCGTTTAAAAGCTTTTTAATTTTATGATCCTGCTTTTCTTTTACCAAAAGCAAAAAGCCTACAATGCCAATTAAAGTCAATAAAAATAGGCAAATGCTGTACAAACTATCAAAGGTGTCATTGGAAATAATAAGATCTTGAGGAGATAAATATCTATGAACAATTCGTATTACAATTAGAATTTCAAATGCCATGTAACACAAAACATAAAAAGTCTTAAAAAAGCTTTTTTCCTTTTCTGTAAAATAAGTAATGGTTGGCAATAAATAGATGAAAAATATGCAAATACCACCAATTATGACACGAGTATTCATCGATGCGTCAAAAATCGTGGAAATATTAAAGAATACTATGGATGCTGCCGTAATGGCTATTTGAAAACGATAATGCTTTTTTGCATGCGTTTTAATAAGTGAAAGCATAGCCATCGTCTCAAAGCAACAAGCGCCAAGAATCATAGAATTGGCAATGTTAATAGACGCAAAATCAGGAATAATATTTCGCAAAAGCGCCATTACCCAAGCAAGTGTAAGTATTAATTTGCCCAAGCCAAACCATTTTAAAGTTTTTCTGTTATCGCTAGTGGCATATGAAAATGAAAAACTAAAAATAAGAATGCAGGTAAACAGATTGCCCCAAAAGTAAAGTAGAAATATTGTTTTTGGATCTACCGGTAAGAGTTCAAACATTAGAGGGATTTTGTTTTTAGAAATCGATTTAACAAATATACAAATAAAGTAAACATTCAAGCTAGAGATAACACGACAAGCGCAGTGTTCTAGAACATTTAACAATTTGTTTTCCTTCTAATGTGCTACAAGATTAAACTGTTTTTAAAAATTAACAGCAGTTTATTTTTAAATTAATTTGTGGCATTTTGAAATAACAAACATTCGCTGTAAAATCTTATACTTTAAAAATAGGCAATAGTTTTTACAGTTTTGTGTTATAGATTTAGAAATAACTTTTTTTCAATTTTTTTGTATGTGTTTTTTTGAGAATTATCAAAAAAGATAAAATAGAAAGAACGAATTAATTTACATATTGAATGATTTCTTAGCTTTGTATTAAGTACCACAAAATTCTTTGTTATGCCACTAATTGAACAATCAGAATATAATTCCCCTTCTATTATGCATCGCAACAGGCATGTTTCTACCATTTATGCTGCACTGATTAAGAAATTTGAAGTGCCCGAATATACAAGAGAAAAGCATGAATTGAATGACGGAGATTTTATCAATATCGATTATATTTTAAATGGCTCAAAAAAGGCCGTTATTTTATGCCACGGTTTAGAAGGCGATTCGCGTAGAACGTATAATAACAGCTGTGCGGCCTATTTTAAGCAGAAAGGTTTTTCGGTTTTTGCTTGGAATAATCGTACTTGTGGCGGAGAAATGAATCGCCTTCCAAGGCTGTATCATCACGGTGCAGTTGATGATTTGGACGAAGTGGTTCAGTTTGCTTTGAAAAAAGGATTTGAAGATATTTATCTGATAGGATATTCAATGGGAGGCGTTCAGCTTCTAAATTATTTGGGATGGACAAAAATAGATGAGCGCATAAAAGCTGCCGTTTCAATTTCGGTGCCCACTCATATTGCCACAAGTGCAGAGGTGCTTAAGCAAGGTTTTAACAGAGTTTATTTGAAGAATTTTACCATTGATATTAAAAAGAAACTGAAATACAAAGCGGCTCAATTTCCTGATTTTATCAACCGTGATCAAATAGATAATATTTCTACTTTTGATGAAGTTGATCAATATTTTACGGCTCCGCTTCATGGTTTTGCAAGCCGTGACGATTATTACGAGCGTGTTTCTCCAGAGTTTTCTCTTAAAAACATTACAACTCCAGTTTTAATTATTAATTCGCTAGACGACCCTTTTCTGGGCGAAAGATGTTACCCGAGAACTATTGCCAAAGACAGTGCATTTGTTTATCTAGAAACACCAAAATACGGTGGACATTGTGCTTTTCCGCTTCGTGATTCGGAGTATTCTTATGCAGAGAAAAGAGCTTTTGAGTTTTTTGAATCTTTCAGATTTAACAGTACTTTAATTTAAAAAATAAATTTACTCATCGCCCGAATTCTCAATCTCAGAAGGCGCTTTTTTCCTGATGCTGGTACTCAAATAAAAAAACAATCTTATGGTGTGATTCATGTCATATTGATAGCCAGAGTATTTTTGCTGATATACATTCATATAGCCAAAATCGTAACTCCATTTCGGATTAATATTTTTTCTGATTCCGATAAAAAAGCGGTTTTGATCAAAAGTATTATAAACGACTTCTTCTCCAAAATGCAGCAAAATCTCATCTGAAAGAACCATTTGAGGCCAAGATTTCTTATCGGAGATTCGAAAAGTAAAACTCATCAGATAACGGATTCTATTGGTAAAACGCCAATCGCCACTAGGTTTATCATTAACTATTTTTTCCTGCCAACGCTGTTCATTTCGCAAGCGCTGCAAAATGCTTACATTTCTAAATTTTGTGTTTAACTGTGCCTGCTGATAAATTCTGTTTTCATCTGAAAAAGTACTCCAATCTGGATTTGACGGAGCAAGCCACATATGCGCATATCCTAGATTCAAGGAAATATTTGAATTTGGAATATAGCTGATACCTCCTCTTATAAAATAAAAACTCGGATCGGCGACAAAATCATTCCGCCTAATATGGAAGTCACCAATCACACACCAATGTTCTGCAAATTTGGTAACCGTATTGATAGAAAACCAAGTTTGAAGTTGCTGGTTGATTTCTTTTTTTTGAGTTTGCCCTAATATACTTAATGGAAGTAATAAAATCAGGATTCTGATAAAATTGGTTTTCATATAAATACGATAGAAATTAGTTAAAGGGTAAATTTCTTTTGAATCAGTCTAAGGCAATTATGGAAACAATTATTACAAGTAAAGGTATTCTTTTTTAATGAAGATTTACAGGGTAAGTTTGAAGTTTAATTTGTTTTATAGCAGGTGTTTATGTTTTGTTTAGGTTGAGGTATTAGCAATGATTTTTTTGTGCCCACAAGCCAAAAAGACCTGTGCTTTTTTGAAACAGCTCTTTTTATTTAAAATTTACTTTTATAAGATGTCTTTTATAAGTTTCGTAAGTTGGTCAGATTTTGAGATAAACGAAGATAATCTGAAGTAATGTGAACTAATAGTCTTTGTCTGGTTATATCAGTATATCCAGATTTATTATACTGTGAGTAAATATTTAGCCAGCAAAAAAGTAGAACGAAAAGTGCTTTTCTGTCTATTGTAAAGTTTAAAGAAACATTAAAAAGCTTATGTTCCACAATAATATATTTTGGGTCAATTATAGCATTTTGTTTTTAAAACTTTAATAAAATGTAAAACACTGTTATTTAGTGTGTTATAAAAAATACAACAAAAGTATTAGGATTGAAAAATATCGAAAGTATATTGTCAGTTTGATTAAAATGACGTAATAAATATGTTAAAATTTAACTGTATATTTTTGATATTTAATTGTTTGAATGTTTTGGCGATTTGATTACAGAAAGACAAATTAAATGATTTTAGGGACTTTGTTTTTATAAATAGTAAGCGCTTCCTCAGTAAGAATGTTATAGAAAAATATTGAAAATGATATTTTTTGATTTTATTCAGAAGAAAAAAATGGTAAATTTCAATATAAAACACTGTATGTCATTGTGTTATGTTTTTTTATTTACGTGTTGTTGCATTGTAGTACGGGAAACCGTATTTAAATCATAATTAAAAAGATTACTTTTGTTTTTTTAACATGGAAATAATTACATCTTATGTCCCCAAATAAGTTTATTTTTTTCTTTTTATTGTTTATATCGGTATCCTATTCACAGACTAAACGTCCTGCTGTTGTGGTTAAAGCCAGAGCACAAAAGGATAAAATTTTAGTTCGCTGGGCTATCAATTCTCCAGCCGAATGGCAGAAAGCTAATAAAAAAGGATTTACAATTACCAGAACTACAATTCTACGCGACGGTAATGTCTTGCCTAAACCCGAAAAAGTACTTCTTACTTCTAAACCATTAACTCCCGAGCCACTAGATTCTTGGATTGATTTTGTACAGAAAGACAATAATGCGGCTATTATTGCCCAATCTATTTATGGCGAGAGTTTTGAAGTAACTGGTGCAAAAGAAGGTGA
Source organism: Flavobacterium sp. ACN2 (assembly GCF_002303885.1). Classification (GTDB taxonomy): domain Bacteria; phylum Bacteroidota; class Bacteroidia; order Flavobacteriales; family Flavobacteriaceae; genus Flavobacterium. The sequence continues at coordinate 40,964 of NZ_MRCM01000022.1, forward strand.
TTTGGCAAAAATAGTTAATATGGCCGACGAACTAGATCAGCGATATACTTTTGCTTTGTATGCTGCAGACATGAGCTTTGAAGGAGCTGTAAAAGCCGGCTGGGGGTATGTAGATGCAGATGTAAAGAAGAATGAAGTATATGCTTACCAAGTAAAGGTTTTTGAAAGTCCGCAGGTAAAAGAAGCTTCCTATATGATTGGTCTAAAAGATTATTCGGTTCTGCCTGCTCCAACAGACTTTATTGCTGTTCCAGACGATAGAAAAGTACTGCTTTCTTGGGATTATGAAACCTTCAAAAGAATTTATACCTCGTTTATGGTTGAAAAATCTTCAGACGGAATCAATTATACGCCAATATCAAATACCGCTTTAGTTAACTTAAACGATAAAGACGAGAATCCGTCCAAAAACATGTACTTTGTTGATACACTTAGTGTAAACGACAAAGTTTATCATTATAGATTATACGGTATAACTTCGTTTGGAGAAAAAGGAGAACTTACAAAACCTATAACAGCGACAGGTGTTGCCGCTGTAGTAACTCCGGCAAGATTGGTAGATTATGCGATTATAAATTCTAATGAAGTGAATCTTGAATGGGATTATCCGAAAGAATCAGAAGGATTTATTCAAGGTTATGAAATTAATTTAGCAAGTAATGATAAAGGGCCTTATAGAGTGGTCTCTAAAATTATTCCTCCATCTGAAAGGAAACTCAAGTTTAAAGAAGAACTGTATCCGTCCAATTATTTCACCATTTCGGTTGTTGGAAAAAACAATCAGAGATTAACCTCTCAAAGTATGCTGGTACAGCCAGTCGATTCTATACCGCCAGCCAAACCAATCGGACTGGAAGGAGTAATTGATAGTCTTGGAACGGTTAGGCTAAAATGGAAACCCAATACAGAAAAAGATCTTCGCGGATACCGAATACTAAAAGCCAATACGGCAGGAGAGGAGTTTGTAGATATTTACCATCAATCTTACAGCGGTTCAGAGTATAAAGACAGCGTGAGTTTAAAAATGACCAACAGTAAAGTTTATTATAGAATTGCTGCTGAGGATATGCGTTATAATATCTCTGATCCTTCTGATATCCTGGTATTGGATAAACCCGACAAAATTCCGCCAGCCGCACCTATTTTTAAAGATTATGATAATAAAGACGGTAAAGTACACTTAAAATGGATACGAAGCTATAGTGAAGATGTTGTCAGTCATAGTTTAAGAAGAAGAGAAAAAGGACAGGAAAAATGGGTCGAAATCAAACAAATAAATGATACGATTCAGGAATTTACAGATGATCGAATAGAAAACAAAAAGATTTATCAATACGCTATTCTGGCTAAGGATAAAAGTAATCTATGGTCTTCGTTAGATCATTCAGTTATAACGGTTAGTGTGTTAAATTTTACGCCAGTAAAAGTGATTACATTTTCGCAAGGAACAGCAGATAGAGAAAATAGAAAAATAGTTCTTTCTTGGGATTATGCAAAGAATAAAGGTAAGGTTTTAGGTCTAAGTATTTATAAAAATGAAAAAGGGCTCCCGCCAACTTTATGGAAAGAGTTAAACGGAACTGTTTTTACTTTAGAAGATAAAAATTTGAAAATTAATAAAGAATACGAATATCATCTGGTCCCAAGTTTAGAAAATGATAGTCCAGCAAAACCAGAGACCTTAACAGTTATTTATTAAGCCTATGAAGAAATTTTACTTATTTGTCATCTTATTGGTTTGTGGAATAGAATATGCTCAAGGTCAGACTGCGCCAATAGGTTTTTATGAAGTTGTTTTTAATGGCTGGACTTATGGAGATGAGCATCACAATTGCGGGACAGCATATGTTATGATGGAGTTTAATACTCCTGCAGATAACTATAAAGCTCTAGATATCACTTATGACGACGATAGGGCTACTACCAATCATACAGACGTAAAGAGTACCTTCAGAGCAGATAAAACACCAGTCTCTATGCTTTTTTCTGCTTCAAGGTATGATCGAGTATCTTGTCGAGGGAATAGGCCTTATAATATGGGTAGAGTTGTAAGAACAGATAAATTTCGTTGTTATGATCTTACTTTTGAGTTTAAACAATTTAAAAATGTTGGCAGTGATGGGGAAGGACTTGGTCGTTCTTCATTTAATGTAAAGGTTCATCCACTGCTTGTAATTGTACAACCATCAAGAAATGAACTGCCGACAGATACTGATGTTACGATTGCTTCAAGCACAGGATTTTTTCCGTCTGAGTACAATTGGGAGTATTCGTTTGATTATACAGATCCAGATAGTTGGGTCCCCATGCCGCAATTTGCAACAAAGTCAAGTTTTACAACTAATGCAAAAGGAATTTTAGGTAATAATGCCGGAGAACATCATGGCAAAAAGATTTACATTAGACAAGTAGCGTGTAATTCTGTCTCTAATATAGTTACTTATATTGTACGCCAATCAGCTCCTTTAATTGAATCTTATCAAGAACAAGAAATGACATGTTTTGGTTCTAATGATGCTAAAGTAAATGTAAAATTCAACAGACCTTTATTTAATACCGAAAAATTGATTTTTAGTATTAAACGTTTTGATGAAATTCTAAATGTGTGGACCGACGTAATTTGTTCCGGACAAGCAGATAAGAACTCATTTAATGGAAGTAATTTTATAGCACCATGTAATTTTGAAAAAGGACAGTATAGCCTAACATTCGCTGGATTTATTAATGATGCCACTACGAGCTCTATATATATAGATAGTAGCCCTTATAAATTTAATATAGGCGCGCCCGATCCTGTAGATTTTTCGATTAAGAAAAAGAATGATATTAATTGTCATGGCGGTTTAGACGGTGCAATAACGGTAACGGCTACTGGAGGAGCAAAAAATGGCATTTTTCAATATTCTACCGATCATGGGGTAAATTGGAAAGATTTTGAAAATGGAGCGACAACTTCTATAGAAGGTCTTACATTAGGCTATCATTATGTTAAAGTTCGAAAAATAAAAGATGCATCTGACATACTTGGCTGTATAGCGCTAACGCCAGAAAACAAGGAAAAAGAATTATCAGAAGAAATTACCCAGCCTGACGGGCCGCTTGTTGTAGAAGGTAAAGTTTCAAAATCGAATCCTACTTTTCACAAAGCTGAAAATGGTACAATAACAGCTTCAATTTCGGGTGGAACGCCTATAAAAGGTAATTCGTATGCTTTTATTTGGACAAATAGTAAAAATGATAAGATCGATGCAAGTAAGTCATCTACTCAATTTGCCAATAATGTTTTTACAATTTCATTAAAGAACGTTCCCGCCGATACTTATAAATTATCTGTAACAGACGAAAGAAATTGTTTGATAGATCAACAAATAGATCCAAATTTAGAAGTTACATTAATTAATCCCGATCCAATTGAAATTAAAATTACAGTGGAGCAACAGATTTCTTGTAATTCAGAAAGCCTAAATCCGATTGGTGGTGAAAGTAAATCCGCAGACGGAATATTAAAAGCTACAGTAAGCGGGGGTGTGCCATTTGAAGGAGGAAATAATGGTGGTCAGCCTTATAAAATTTTCTGGTCAAAATATAATGAGGATACCAAAGAATGGGATGAATTGTCTGAGTATAAAAAACTACTTGCCGAAAATCTTTCTGAAGGTTCCTACTCTTTAAATGTTGAAGACGCCAATGGAATAGTACAGGGAACTTACGATACAGAAAAACTCTTAGAAGCAAAACCAGCTACTCAAAAAATTTCCGAACCTGATAAAATACAGCTATCCTATACTTGGGGAGATGTTTCGTGTCATAAAGGCAATAACGGATGGGCAACTGTAACAGCAATAGGAGGAACTGGTGTTTATACTTATAAATGGTATAATACAGGAAAAGGAACTGCCGATGAAAATAAAATATCAAATTTAATTAAAGGAACGTATACTATTGAGGTTACTGACGAAAATGGATGTTTTAGTACATTAGATATAGATATAGATGAGCCGGATTTCGCTGTAAGTATTAATTATGAGACATTAAAACCCCCTACTTTTTCAGGTGGTTCTAATGGTAAAATTATAGCAGAAATAAAGGGAGGAACAGAATTTGATCCTACATCAAATGAAGGCAGGCTATATAATTACGAATGGAAAAATTCGACAGGAAAGGTACAAAATCCAAATGCAGAAGTAATAAATGGAGTTTATACGATTACCTTAAATAACGTTCCGGCAGATTTTTATTATTTGACTGTAACAGATAAAAATTACAACGAAGCGACTGGCCAGACAGTTAATTGTACGGTTGCAGAATCTGAAGTTCAATTGACGGAACCAGATCCTATAAAAGTGGTTTTCAAAATTGTTCAGACTATTTCTTGTAATGCCAAAAATGAGTTTGGAGACAATACCGATACAACTCCAAAAGATGATCAAAGAGATGAATCTCAAGATGGAATTTTGAAGGCTTATGTTACAGGTGGAATTCCGCTTCCATTAGATGAAAATAATGGATTGCCGTATTATTTTTATTGGAAAAAACAAAAAGACGATGGTTCTTGGATGGAGTTAAAGAACATACAAGGAGAAACAGCTTCAAACCTTTCTTATGGAACTTATGCGCTTAATGTAAAAGACAGAAATGGAATTGTTTTAGGAACTTATGTTAACAATGAGCTTGTAGAGGCGATAGATGTTACGCAATTTATGGATCAGCCACCAGTATTGTCTGTGAAAATCGAAAAGGGAGATGTTTTTTGTAATGGAGGTAATGACGGATGGGCAACTGCAACTGCAGAAGGAGGAAGTGGAGATTACACTTATGAATGGTCTAATGAAGTTAAATCGGATAAAAATACCGTTTTAAAAACAGGAAATTATTGGGTAATTGCAACAGATAAAAAAGGCTGTACGGCTTACGCTGAAGTTTTTATCGATCAGCCAAAAGCGCCGCTTGCGATTAAATATACAGAGGTTGTAAATCCGAGTTTCTACAAAGCAACAAATGGAAAAATTGTTGTTGAGGTTACAGGCGGAACTATCGCTACAGACAATACCTATTGGTTTGAATGGAAAAACAGTAAAGGAATAACACAAACCAGCACAAGCACGAGCTTTAGCAATAACACTTATACAATATCGTTAACAGGTCTTCCTGAGGAAACTTATACTTTAACGGTACGTGATGCTAATTACAATGCGGCGACAAATAAAACGAGTTGTACCGTAGCTAATTCCGTTATTGAATTAGACGATCCAGATCCGCTTGAAGTTACTTTTGAAGTGATTCGTACTATTTCTTGTAATGTGAGTAATGAATTTGGAAATGAGATTGATGCTAATCCTCTAGATAATCAAAGAGATGAGTCGCAAGACGGAATTTTAAAAGCGAATGTAACAGGAGGTATTCAGCTTGCTAAGGAGAAAAATAATGGATTGCCTTATTATTACACTTGGAAGAAAAAACAAGCCAACGGTTCTTGGGCTATCTGGAATGATACAGGAGATACAGCTGAATATCTTTCTGAAGGAACTTATGCACTAAACATTGAAGACGCCAACGGAATAAAATTGGGAACTTATGTGAATAATGTTTTAGTCAAAGAGATTGATGCTGAGAAGTATATTCCACAGCCGGATCAGTTGAAATTAACCTTTACAAAGTTTGATGTGGGCTGTACAACTGGAGATGACGGTTGGGCAGAAGTGCATGTAACAGGTGGAACGCCGCCTTATACATACGAATGGACAAACGGAGAAACAACTTCTAGAATAGAAAACATTACGACAAACAATTATTTTGTAATAGCGACAGATGCAAAAGGATGCGTAGTTCAAGGAAGTATTTTTGTGGGAGATCCTAACGGAATACTATCAACAGAAACGGTTAAAAATCCTATTTGCTATAAAGGAAACGACGGATCTATAGAACTTAATGTTACAGGAGGTAATTTGCCTTATACGTATTTATGGAATACAGGAGCCGTTACCAAAGATTTAAATAATCTTACTGCTGGAAATTATGAAGTTACGATTACTTGTCCAGAATGTTGCGTTTATAAAAAGCGATTTGTTTTAAAAGATCCTGAGCCAGTTATTGTCAACGTTGGTCCAGATCGAACTTTATGTATTGACCAAAGTCTAGATTTGGATGCTTCAATAAAAGATCCGCAAGCAAAATACAGCTGGACTTCTACAAACGGATTCACTTCAAATGAAGCAAAAATCAATGTATCAAAAGCAGGAACATATCATGTAAAAGCTACTACGGCTTTAGGTTGTATTGGCGAAGATGAAATTGTAATTAAAACCAGCCAATTAGCAATTAGCGCAGAATTTTTATTGAGTTCTCAGGCGTATTTAGACGAGGAAGTAATTTTGGTTAATACCAGCAGTCCTTTTGGCGAAAGTACAGATTGGGTTGTTCCAAATGGAGTAAAAGTTGTTGAGCAAAAAGAAAAATACATCACCTTAAAGTTTGATGCAATTGGAGTGTATTCAATAGGCTTAAAGCAGACACAAGGAGAATGTTACGCAGTTTATACCAAGAACATTATGGTAGAACAACGCGGCACATTGCCAAATACCGAAACGGCATCTCAATTTATTATAGATTTTATTGTAACCCCAAATCCGAACAATGGTAATTTTAAAGCAATTGTAAATTTAGAAAACAACAGTGCGATAAATTTAAGACTGTTCTCATCTTCTGGACAAAATACTATGATTCAAAAACAAGACTCAGGAAAGAAAAAGTACGAAGTAGACTTTAATACTTCACTACAATCGGGTATGTATATTTTAGTATTGGAGACAGGACAGCAAACATTGGTTAAAAAAATTATCATCAATTAAAAAATGAAGAACCTTTTCAACAACATATATCTCTTTGTTCTATTTCTGTTTTTTAATGCAGTTGGATATGCACAATTATATCCAGTTCAATTAACACCAGTTTTCAATAGTCCGTATAGCGTCAAAATATCCGATTATGCAACAAGCATGGATACGAAGATGCAATTGTTGATTAATCCAACCGATATCTCTATCTCTCAAAGAAGAGTACGCTTGAAACTGTACATACAAGGCAACGGATTAAATATTCAAACCTCTGATTATGCACAGGAACAAAGACCAATATATATAAATGGAGGGGAACTGCAAACCTTAACCAATGTTGATATTGCATCGCTTTTTAGGTTAGAAAACCTGCAAGGAATATCTGCAGCGCAATATGCAAACCCGCTGCCAGAAGGAATGTACAATTTTTGCTTTGAGATGTACGATTTTGTAACAAATCAAAAAATATCTCAAAAAAGCTGTGCCAGTTTATACCTGATATTAAATGATCCGCCGTTATTAAATACACCTCAAAAAAACGAACAAATTGCTTCGACAGAGTTTCCTAATATTTTATTTACTTGGACGCCGCGTCAGATCAACGCAACAAATGTTTCGTATAAATTTGAGCTAAAACAGCTTTTAGATCCAACATTAGATCCTCAAATTGGGTTTCAAATGTCGCCGACTTTATACGAAGAAACTTTATTTAGCACGGCTGTTTTGTACAATTTAAGTATGCCAATACTGACTCCAGGTTTGCGTTACGCATGGAGAGTACGAGCGATTTCGACAACGGGACTTTCAGAAAATGCTGTTTTTAAAAATGACGGATATAGCGAAATATATTCTTTTAAATATACGGCTTCATGTACCGCGCCGACATTTTTATTAAGCGAATCCCAAAGTTCGAAAAGTGTAAAAATAACTTGGGAAGGAGTGCCAGAGCATACGCGCTATCAGGTACAATATAAAAAACAAGGTGTTCGTAATGCACAGTGGTTCTCGTCAAATAGTTTAAACAAACAAAGTTTAATTACCAATTTAGAGCCAGGGGTAACCTATGAATTTAGAGTGGGATCGAGCTGTGATCCGGCTGAAGACGGAATTCAGTCGTTTACTTATTCTAATATAAGCACTTTTACTACACCAATAGAAAGTAGTGGTGTTCCTGCATACAATTGTGGTATCGTTCCGCAAATCAATATTCAGAATCAAAAACCGCTAACCAATTTAATTCAAAGCGAGACATTTAGAGCTGGTGATTTTCCTGTAACTATTTTAGAACTAAGAGGAGAAAACAGCCCATATTCTGGACTTGGATATATCATTGTTCCTTATTTAGCCGATACTAAAATTGCGGTAGAGTTTAAGGATATTGTGATCAATACCGATTATCAATTGATCAGTGGTGTTGTAGAAACGAGCTATAACCCAGATTGGAAAAATGTTACCGACATTGAAGATTTCACTGGTGAAGGTAAAGGCGGGCAAATTGAAGAAAAAGTTCCATTTGTAATCAAAGATATTATCATTAATGCTAATGGAGATATACTTGTAAATGGTGTTGACGGCGAGCAGATAACCATTCCTGGCGGAAAAGATACTGTAATTACAGACAGCGGTGTTGTAGATAAAGACGGAAAAGTTGTTGTTCCTCCAAAAGTTTACACGGTAGACAGTGAAGGAAATGGAAGCAATCAAGGTGTTGCAGTTGCCGAAGGAGGCAAACCATCGCCAGAAAATACAGATGGCGTAGATAAAAGTGGTCAAGCCACAGCATTTACCGCCAAAGGTATTTCGATTGCTTTTTCTGGAAACGGAAGCAAGTATGCTTTTGATGTAATGCCAGAAAATGCATCTGCAGCGCTAAAGAAATTGTATGCCAAAGCAGGCGATAACATCTTGCCTTATAAAGCCGTTTTAAATGGCGATTCAGATACAATGTTGGCTACGGTAACCCTTACAGATGCCAAAATAAATCTCGATAGTATTGTTTTTAAAACCCAGAATGGAGCAAAAATTGACTTTACAAGAAATGATAAAATATTTGTTCTTACTGTAAAAGGGAGTTTAACGTACGCCGAAGAACAAATATTAGCAACCGTAAAACAAGGTGATAAATGGCAGGTTATTGGTGCATTCATGCTCGTTCATATTTCACCAAAAGATGTTAATGTGGCCTTGGTTCCTACTGATGATGTCTCTGCAAATAAGTTAAATGAAATTATTGCCGAAACACAGAGGATTTATAGTAAAATTGGAGTTAAAATTAACTTTAAGAAGGAGGCTATTTTTAATATAGATAAGATAGTTTCAGGCAACGTAATTCAAACCGAGAAAAATACTATTACTTCTACTTACAGTGCAGAACAGCTAAAGATAAATGCATCATATCAAGGTTCGCGTGATGGTTATGTTTTGTTTATTACAAACAAAACTTCCAGCACAAAACAAGATGGATATATGCGTTTAAATGGACAATTTGGATATGTATTCGCGAAAGCTAATAATGGCAAAGAAAATCTTGCTACTGCAGCTCATGAGTTAGGGCATGGAATCTTTAAGCTAGAACATCCTTTTGAACAGTATAAAACAGCAGAAGGTAGTACCAGTTTCTTAATGGATTACAGTACCACAAGTACTCTTTTAAACCATTTGGATTGGAAACAGATTAATGATCCTGCATTTAAATTATATGCGTTTCAGAGTCAGAATAGTGGGGAATTAGTGTCTGGAGGATCAGATGGATTAGAGAATCTAGTAATGATTTTAAAAAGCTTAGGTACAGATTCATTTATCAAATGTTCATTATGTGCAGGAGAAAAATTTGAAGCAGTAGGAGGTTTTGATGGATCAAAAGGACAATATAGAAAGCTCTCATTCAAAAACAATACTTATATATGTTTATTAGCATCACTAAAAGAAGGCAGGAAAATAGATATTATAACTGATGATATATTAGTTGATAAAGATGATATAGCAAAGTATAGATCTGAATTTGCTAATTTGATTGAAGCTACAAAATCAGTTTTCGAAAATAAACAGGATTTATTAGCTGTAATTAGTAATAATACTGATTTAGTTTCTTGTGATGTTATATATCCTTTCAGTAATGAAATCTGTTCAGGGGGTAAAATGGTAGATGATCAAACACGATTAAATATAAGCAAAGAATTAGATGCTTGTTATTATTCTGAGTTTGTGCCTAAAGTGATTGCTAATAATTTGAAAGAAATTGCTAGAAATTCTAGAAGTAATCAGGGAATTGAACTTGTAAGTGGAGGAAAGGTTTATAAATTAAATGGAGATAATGCAGAGGAAGTTAAGAGCCCGTTAAGTGATGATGATATTAGAAATGGAAAATGGAATGATGCAACACAAGATGTAAAAATTAGAATAACTCAAGATAAAAATGGAGTTTTTCAATATCAAGCAGTTGGAATTCGAAATACTGTTGCAATAGCTTCAGGAAAAATTGCTTTTCAAAACATTGATGCTTCTAAACTTAAAAGAGATCTTGCGACATATGTAGAAAATAAAGCAAATCTCTTTTTTCAAAAATACAATGTCACTAAAGCAGATTTATCTCCTGAAAAAGCTGGAGTAAATTTAAATAATGATAAAGAAGTTTTTGCTGACGGAAAGAAAATAGAAATAGACAATAAAGCAACATTTTTAAAAATTTCATCAGAAGGATTTGGTCTTTTAAATACATTTTTACAAACTGCAACGGTAGAAGAATCTGCTTATTTGCGTAGTACTGAAACGACTTCGACTATTCATGCACCAGGACTTGTGACAGGTACTGTAGAAAGTGGAGCAACGGTTGTAACAGATGTTACTAGTCTTTGTAATATGGTTTATGATTTATCTGTTGATGAGAAAGCAAGAACAGAAATGTGGACTGGACTTGTTAAGATGAAAAATGCCGTAGAAGATGAACCTTCAGGAGTGATACCAATTTTTGTTCAAATGTTGAGCGGTAATACGAATGACGAATGGGCGGAAATAGCGAATAGTCAAACGGATGAAGGTAAAAAGGGACATTTGTACTCTAGAGGTGTAGTAACCTCAGTAAAAAGTGTTATTGCAGGAGGAGCACTTATAACAAAACTGCCAAAACTTGCTGACGATTTAGTAGTTAAGATAAAAACAGTTAAAGACGTTATTAATACTCTTAAACATTTCAATATTGCTGAGGAATTTGCTAAAGGAAACAAGATTGTAACTAACACTATAGAGTGGGGAACAAAGAGCTTTAAGCTCAAATGGGAAAGAGTTGGTAATAAAATAACCTTTGGAGATAGAAGTGATTTAGCTAAAATTTTAGGAACGACTGATAATATTGAAGCGCACCATATAATGCCTTGGAAAGTCTGTGAAGGACATGAAATTGTGCAATTGGCTGCATTGGATGGATTTCATCCTAATATGGTTGAAAATGGAATAGGCTTGGAGAAATACTCTAAATTAGTAGGAGAGGGAATGCATGGCAATCATCCAGCATATGATGCTTATATAAAAGATAGGTTAACTAAATATGCGTCGATGAACCCTAATTTAACTCCAAATGAAGCTAATGTGTTTTTACAAAAAGAACTAATTCCAGAATTAAAAACATATATTTCTAATGCGAAAAATAGTGAATTAAATTTGAATGAATATTTTAAACAAGTGGTGAATAAAAATGCAAACATATCAGGTTATTAATTATGAAAAAATATTTAGACTTTACAACCTCTAATGATATCGATATTATAGGTTATTATCCTCAAGTATCGAATACAGAAAATAATCTTTTTGGTTCACCATTTGCACCAAAAAGAATTAATTATGGAGAAATTCCAGAAGAAATACCTCATTTGGAATTACAATTTAATAAAAATACTAAAGTTACAGATTTGTTAAGTACATATAATCCTTATTTTGGTTTTCTTGTTAGTGAAAGGCTTGAAAAAATTATTTCAAGTTTTCATCTTCCACCCCATAAATTTTATCCTATTAAAATAATTCGAGGAGACCATATGTTAAATTATTTTTGGTTTAATTTCTTTGATAATTTATTTGATTTTATTGACTTAAAAAAATCAACAATAGAAATTTATCATAAGTTTAACTTCAATGTTTTAGATACGTTATCAATTGATTCAGAAGAAAATTTGAAAAAGATAAATTCTAATTTGGATTTTGAAAAAAGTATTCGATTAAAAGAACTTTTTTTTAATGCAAATTTTCCAAATTATGACATTATAACGAATAATATTATGGGGAGTGGTAATTTTATTTCAGAAGCTTTGAGGGATTCTTTAAATGAAAACAATATCACTGGTTTTCTTGCAATTCCGACAGATGTAATTGTTAGATAGTTTTAGGAATAAAATATTTAGATGAAAAACAAAATTTAAGGAAAAATATCTCAGCTTAATTCAAAAACTAAAAAATGAAAAAAAATCTTTTAACCCTAATAGTAATGCTAATTAGCATTTGTGGTTTTGCGCAAAAATTAAAAATTGATAAAGGAGAACTAAAACTAGACGAAAAAACAATAGGTTTTGTAGAAGGTAAAAAACCGCTTTTTACCATTTTTAGTTTAGATAAAAGTTATTCAATTACGGCAGAACTAAAGAAAGCTCCAAACGAAGATTCTATGGTATTGCCATGGATTGAAATTAAAGATGAAGCGACGGGGAAATCGAACGAATTAGAATTTAAGAATAAAAGCAGAAAATTTAGCGCCTTCAATTACGACCGTAGTATAGTCTATGAATTATTGGATAGAGGTATGGTAGGAGTAGAAGGTTTAAACAAAGAAGCAATTGAAAGTTTTATCAATGGTGAATCAGCAGGTATAGCCGCAAAGCGTTTGGGCGTTCAAGGCGAAATAGATAATGCTGGTAAAATTGCAGATACTTATCAGTTAGCGATCGATGATTATGGTACAATTTTTAGCGTTAAGGCACAAAATAAAGATATAGACGATAAAAGAATTGGGTTTATCAAAATGACATCGCCTTCTCAAAATGGAGATTTGAAATATGAAGTAATGGACCTAGATAATAATTTAGTAGGAACTTGGTTTGCCAGAGGCGGTATGTTCTCAGGATATGAAAAACTATTAAATCAGGAAGTCATTACATTCAACGGGAAAGTCTTCAAAGCGACTTTCGACAATAGAGGAAACCCTACAGGTTACAAAATGAGCAAAGATATAACAGCAATAAATATCGTGAGAGTTTTGGTTGGAAATGGATATACTTTAGGAAGTCAGTCTAAATAGAATTTTAAAAAAAATGTATAAAATAATTAAAATGAAAAAAACAGTCTTATTAGCCGCAGTATTGCAACTTTTTATGGTACTAGGCAGCTGTAGCTCAGATTCAGATAGTCCTTCAACTCCTGAACCGCCAATTGTTGTAATAAAAGCTGCAAAAGTAACATCATTCTCTAAAAACTTTGGAGAAGCAGGAGAAACCATTACAATCTATGGTGAAAATTTTTCTGATAAGATAACAGATATTAAAATTGCCTTTGATGGAGTTTCTGCTACAGTTGTTTCATCAACAGCTACTGAGATTGTATTCAAACTGCCGTCAACTGAAAAATTAGTTCCACAATTGTCTTTAACAATTGAGAATAGAACCATTACAAATGAAGTTAAGAATGCTTATCAAGGAAATATAGGCGTTTTACCTAAATCATCTACTACTGATTGGTTTACAATGGACAACGTTCTAAAAAATGAGAATAAAGTCTATAGTGTTCAAGTCGTTAGCGATAAAATAATGTACTATTCTATGGCAGACTACGGAGGAAGCGGAGTTTACAGAACTCTTGATGGAGGTATTACTTTTGTAGAATGGGGAAGAACTGGTTTTTCTGGAGCTTTTTCGGCTACTAAAAATGATGAAGGCTGGGCGGATACAGCATTTGGAATTCAAAAGGTACCTGTTGGAGGTTCTCCAAAAATGGATTTTATCAGCGCAACAACAAAAGACATTTATTACTCTGTTTATGTTGATGATGATATGAAAAAGGGAACTATTATTACTTCATACGGAGATGTTTACAGCACAGCTGATGGAGTTGAGTTTTCACAAGTCTATGATGCTCATTTAAGTGATAAAGGTTTCGAGCCAGGATCTATAACCAAATCTGATGAAATTGACAATGATCATATTTGGGCTATTGGTATGAAAAAAGTGGAAAATATATATTATCCTTTTATTTTATTTAAAAATAATGAAACTGATGGTTGGAAGGAACATTATTTTGCAAGTGAACCAAATACTATAGCGGCAGAAGTATCTTTTGCAGATAAGGCAAATGGTTATTTTTTAATTAATAACTCTACCATTTACAAAACTACAGATGGCGGTGATACTTGGACTAAAATTTATAGTGGAGAGAAATTCACAAAATTGGTATTTAAAGATGCTAATACGGGTTGGGCAGTTTTAGAAAACAAAATTTACAAAACAGTAGATGGAGCTAAAACATGGACGCTTGATTATACAAATACGCAAGCGATCAAATCAATTGGCTATAAAAACAATATTGTTTGGGCTATTTCTATAGATAAAATTATCAAGCGTTATCTATAATTTTTAATCAATAGAATTCAAAATATAGAATAAAAAGCACTGCAGTTTTTTAATAGCTGCAGTGTTTTAAAATGCACTGAATGAAAAAAACTTTACTCTTATTCTTACTTTTCGTTATTACTTCTTGTTATCAGGAAACTGCTATAGTTATAGAAGGTGAGTTCACGACTTCGTATGTTGATCAGGATGAATCTATACCCGTTATTATTAAAATTGATAATAATATAACGGGTGCAGATACGTATGAATGGACATTTGAGGGCGGAAATCCTTCTGTTTCAAATTCTAAAAATCCAGGCGAGATTTTATACAGCAAGCAGGGAACTTATACCATCAAAGTAACAGCAAAAAATGTAGATGGTGAGAGTCGAGAATTTACTCAAACTGTTGTAATAAAAGAAGGAATTAATATTGAGTTTACGCATGAAATTGTAAAAAGCAATTACTCTCCTGTTGAGGTAATTTTAAAGAATGCTACTATTGGAGAAGGCTTGACTTTTAATTGGGAATTTCAAGACGGTTCGCTAGCTTCTTTTTCAGGGAAAACACCTCCAAATGTTGTCTTTACAACTCCTGGAGAACACATAATAACTTTGACTGTATCAAATGGTTTTGAATCTGAAAAACAGACAAAAACCATTACTGTTGCTCCGTATTTGGTGAGTTTGTTTACCTATGAGCCAAAGTTTGAAGACGACGATTACGAAGCTCCTGTAACAATTAATTTCACAAACAAATCTGTCAGCGCAACCCATTACAAATGGACATTTGAAGGTGGAAATCCAGCTGTTTCTACAGAAGAAAATCCAACTATTGTTTTTACAAGTGCAGGCGTTCATGAAGTTACTTTAGAAGCTTTTAATGATAAAACAAGTCAGATTTTCAAATCGACTATTACAGTTCTGCCCGACACAAACCTGCGAACATTTACTAATATAAAATTAGGAATTAACTCGGCACATAACGGCAATAATATTGGCGCAATGTTCTCGACAGTTACACGCGAAGTTTATAAGGCAAACGAAATTAACGATGAGAATAGCAAGCTAATAGATATTGTATTTCAAGGTTTAAACAGCAATTTTACCTACAACAGATTCATCTCTCCTGATCAGGCCAATAACTATGGGTTTTTAGCATTAAAAAATGCACAAAGCACCATTTTTGTAAATTCTCAAAGCTTATGCAATTGTGGTTTAAATTTTACCGAAGCACAATTCGACAGTATGGTAAATGACACGCCTATAAAAACATTAAACATAAGTTATAGCGCTGGAGGAGCACAGGAATTTGGATTTGTTTATCCGAGAATTATTTTATTTAAAACACAAGACGGCAGAAAAGGCGCCATTAAAATAAAAGAAATGGTAAAGAACGGTGCAAGTTCTTATATTTTATGTGACATCAAAGTTCAAAAACAATAACCGCTAAATGAAGATAAAGAATAATAAAATCTTGTTTTGGTTATGTATTGTTTTGGCCTGTTGTTTTTGCAGGAAAGGATATGCACAGGATGTAGATTTGGAGAATTTTTATAAACCTAATTTTAAGGTAACAGGGAATATTAATGCCAATATGATGTACTACAATTCAAATATGGAAAATTCACGTGAACCTTTCACTTATCTGTTTTCAGGGAGTTTGAATATTAGTGCTTTTAATTTTAGCGTTCCGTTGTTTTATAGTTTTACCAATCAAGGAGATAATTTAGGATATACTGCTCCATTTGATTTTAACAGATTAAGCATTATGCCTAAATACAAATGGGTAAAGGCTTATATTGGAAATGTGAGTATGACATTTTCACCTTATACATTAAGTGGTTATCCATTTAAAGGAGTCGGATTAGAACTGACGCCAAACAGTCCGTTTAAAGTGTCGTTAATGGGAGGACAGCTCCTTAAAGCCGTTTCGGCAGAAAATGCTTCAGGCGGAATTCCGATTTATCAGCGTTTTGGTTATGGAGCAAAAGTAGGTTTTGAGAAAGCGCAATATAAGTTAGGCTGGATTGGTTTTTATGCCAAAGACGATGCCAGTTCATTAAACATGGTAAATGATAAAGGAGTTACGCCAAAAGAAAACTTTGTAAATAGTTTGATTTTTAGCACTTCGGTAGTGCGAAATTTAAATTTAAATGTCGAGTATGCCTTATCTGTATTAACAGATGATACTAGAAGTGAAAGTCTTTCGGGCGGAGGTTTTCGAGATAAGATATTTTCTGGTAAAGAAAGTACAAGTTATATGAACGCTTTCAATGTTAATTTCGATTATAATATTCAGAAAAGTACTGTCGGATTAACGTACGAGCGCATTGATCCTAATTACAATACCCTTGGAGCATTATATTTTAATAATGATTTAGAAAACATCGCGTTGCGTTTTGCGAGACCTTTTTATCAAGATAGAATTACAGTTTCGACCAGTTTAGGATTTCAAAAAGACGATTTAGAAAAAATAAAAAAACAAGATACAAAACGTGTTGTAGGGTCTATTAACATGAATTATAGAGTTACAGATCAAATCAATATTACGGGTAGTTATTCTAATTTTTCTACGTATACCAATAAAAAATTAGATCAGTTTGAACTGATAAATAATCCAAATGTTGTGCAGGCAGACACTTTAGATTACAGACAATTGTCTCAAAATGCTAATGTCAATATGTCTTATGCTTTCGGAAAAAAAAGAAATCAAAATTTAAACTTTAATTATAGTATTGCAGGTCAGGCCAACGAACAAGGAGGCGTGATTAGAAAAGGTCAGGCAAGCACGGTTCAAAATTATAACTTGGCGCATACGGTTAGTTTTCTTGCAACGAAAGTCTCTTTAAACAGTTCGCTTAATTATACCAAAAATGAAGTGAGCCGAAACAATAATTCATCTATGGGAGCTTCGGTTGGAGCTTCAAAAAAACTATTCAAAGACAAGCTAAATACAAACCTTGGATTTCTTTATAATAATTCGCAAGGAAATATGAATTCAAGCTCTGTATTTGGAATCAAGTTTAACAATAGTTACGTAATGTATCAAAGGCATAATTTTGGTTTAAACGTTATTTCGATGTTTAGAAGCAGCACGAATACTGACAAATTTAATGACTTAACGGCTACTTTAAATTACACCTGTTCGTTGGATAAAATAAAGCTTCCTGCCAAAAAAGAGCCTAAAAAAGAAAAAGAAGAGGTTTTAAATCCTATTCTAAAAATAAAGCATAAAGACAAAACGTACGAAGGAACGAGAGACGAAATTATACAGCAACTTCAGGATATGCAGACAGCGCTTCGTCCAATGCCAAAAGAAGATTCAGAAGAATTACAGCATCTGTTAACGCTTACCACTTTGACTCCAGAT
The DNA here is from genome assembly GCF_002303885.1 of Flavobacterium sp. ACN2. Taxonomy (GTDB): domain Bacteria; phylum Bacteroidota; class Bacteroidia; order Flavobacteriales; family Flavobacteriaceae; genus Flavobacterium. Next base: position 58,752 of record NZ_MRCM01000022.1, read on the forward strand.
GATGATAGTTTCAAAGAAAAAGCATTGAATTATTTAAAAGCATACGACCTAAATAATGACATCTTAAATAAATACGACAATTACATTCATGAAACTGTAAAAAGTTTACAAGAAGAAATGGCTCGTAAAGACGAAGGATATGAGAATGATTATGTGATGGCTTTAGGAAGAGTAAACAAGCATAAAATGCATGGTGTAGATGAAAAAGACGTGACAGATAAAGTGAGTTATAATTCATATTTAAAACTGGTAGACAGAAAAAATAAAAAATTACAGCCTTTATTAGTTCATCGATGGATGCTTAATGAGATTGGAATACTTTCAAATACACCTGTAGATCAGCTTCGCGAAAATGAAAACCTTTCTGCTTTTAATAAAGAAGAGCTAGGGGATTTCTTTAAAATGATGAAAGAGAAAAAAGCAGATGCAGTAATAATCGAAGAAATAAAAATCAAACTAATTCCATTCTATCATGATTTAGCAGTTAAAAATGTTAAAGATGGAGAGATCGATTTTAAGTTTTTAAAGAATAATTAATAGTCAAATAAACTCTTTTGCTGTTCGAAAGAGTAACATATAAAAGAAGTCGGTATGCTTTATTTTTCAAAAAAACAGAATGATTTGCTTATGAAAAAAAATTACAAAATACATTTTGCGACACTGCTTATCTTGCTTTCGGTTGTTTTTTCTTATGGGCAGGAAATTCAGCCACCAAAAGAATTAAGTGCAGCTTCAAGTTCGATACAAAAGATCGAAGCCGCTGATCGTTGGGTAGATAAGTTTTCAAATCAAGATTTGGTAGAACTGCCTATTGGTATTCGTAATACGGTAAATAATATTCAATATTCTATCGGAATTACAAAAGCTACTTTTACGCCAGAGTATACAACGCTGACGGTTTTCTGTAGAGTAGATATTCCTCAGAAAGATAAAAAAACCGGACAGCCCATGCAGCTTTTCTTTGGAGCAGATAATGTTAAATTATCGCATCAAGGAGGTATTATGGGCGAAGCCAAATTGGTATTGCTAGGCAATGTTGATATTCCGTTTAATGAGGATAAATGGCAGGTTTCTTTGTACGGAGGTTTCGAAATGGCGACAGGAAACGTAAACGACCTAACGTATGTAAAGATCGATTGTGATGGTTTTAAAGAAATGAAGATTTCTGGCGCTGTTGAGTTTTCTAGAGATCTAATTTTGCCAATCGATCCGTTGACCAAAACGGTTGATGAAGCAAAAACTACAGTTCCAAAAACGTATTATAACGGAAAAACGGTTGCAATACCCAATAGAGTTAGAGGAGAATTTAGTTTTACAGCAGGTAGTTGGAATGATATTTTATTAAATGTAAGTCTTCAACCTTTTGTATTAAAAGACAAACGAAACGGAAAAGATTTTGATGGTAATTTCCAGTTTTTGGTAAGCAATGCAGTATTAGATTTAAGTGATTTAAAAAATGATCCTGTAGTTGTTTTTCCAGAGTATTATGCCAAAAATTCGCTTTTGGTTCCAAGTCAAGAATCGTGGAAGGGAGTTTTTGTCCAGACTTTTGATGTAGGTCTGCCCAAGGAATTTCAAACAACAGATACGGCATCAAGTAAAGAAAGACTTCATGTAGGCGCACAAAATCTTATTATAGATAAATTTGGAGTTTCGGGAACTTTCTATGCAGATAATGTTTTTCCTTTAGATCGAGGAATAACCAGTCAGGAAAAATCATGGGCTTATTCCTTAGACCATATTGATGTAACTATTGCGGCAAATACTTTTGTAAAAGCAAATTTAAAAGGACAGATTCTTTTACCCATTAGTAAAGCCACACCAGAGAAAAAAGAAACGACTACAACTCCTGCAACAAATGCGACAGCGAATACAGGAACGGCTGGCGCAACAGGAACCGATTCTACTAAACCAAAACAAACCAATAGGGCTGGTTTAGAATACAACGGATTTATTTCTATGGAAGAGCAACAATTGGTTGTGATAACCAAAGATTCCATAGCTTTTGATATCTGGAAAGCAAAAGCATTATTGCTGCCCAATAGTTCTGTCGAGTTAAAATTAGTCAATGGGCGATTTTTGCCTAAAGCCAATCTAAACGGTTCGGTTTCTTTTGGAACCAATAAAGGAGCAACAGACGATAAAGATGTAGAAGGTAAGAAAACAGTAGACTTTAAAGGAATTACGTTTGAGAACCTGCAATTACAGACTGTTTCGCCTATTATTTCTGTTAGAAATATGGGATACAAAGGGACCGTTGGTTTTGGTAATTTCCCTGTTTCTATCGGAAACATTAACGTAGCCATTAATGGAGATGATTCCCGAATTGATTTTGATTTAGGAATTAATTTAATGGAAAGTATTGGAGCAGGAGCAACCGCAAGAATTGGAATAAAGGGTAAGATGTACGATGATGGGTATAGGCAAAGAAGCCGATACGCTGGTTTGGATCTTTCGGCTATCCATATAGATTGTAAGTTCAGCGGATTAACCATTAAAGGAGGGCTTATTCTAATGGAAAAAGACCCTGTATATGGAGATGGATTTAATGCAGATGTTGAAGTCGACGTTGTGGATGTTGTTAATGTAAAAGCAAAAGCAATTTTCGGACGTACTACTTTTAGATATTGGTATTTTGATGGAGCGGTTAAGTTTCCTCCAACACCAGGTGTTCCTTTTATGATTACAGGTTTTGGTGGAGGAGCCTATTACAAAATGCATCGAAATCAAGATATTGCTATTGGCGAATTTTCTCCTTCGGGACTAAGTTATACGCCAGACGAGAAAATAAGTTTAGGAATTAAGGCTTTAATCTATTTTCACGTAGGAGCAGAAACCATTTGCGATGGCGAAGCCGGATTTGAAATGGCATTTAACTCAAAAGGAGGAATAAACAGATTAGCTATTTTCGGTAAAGCCAATGTCATGGCTAAAATTCCAGGACTTAAAAATGTTACCGATTTAATGGGTAAAGTAGCTTCAAATGTTACCGCTAAGAAAAGCTTTTTAGGAATTACAGAAAATGATCTTAAAGGTTCTTTTGCTAGCAAATATATTCCAGAAGCTAAAGAAGCAATTCCAGGAGATTTGTCGGCAGCAGTAGGAATAAAAATGGCAGCAGCTGTCGAATTTGATTTTGAAAACAAATCGATGCACGCCACTACTGATGTATATATTAATACACCAGGAAATTTCCTTTCGGGAACTGGAGAAGGAGGAAGAGCCGTTTGGGGAGTTTTCCATAAAGATCCAAAAGATTGGTACATGTACATGGGAACACCAAAAGACCGATGCGGAATTAAAATTGGAGTTGCAGGTATGTATTTGCAAACGACAAGTTATTTTATGGCAGGAACGGTACTTCCGGGCAGTCCGGCGCCACCTCCACAAGTAGCTCAAATTTTGGGTGTAGAATTAAAAGAACTGGATTATATGCGTAACGAAAATGAATTGGCAAATGGAGGTGGTTTAGCCTTTGGAGCCAGTCTAGATTTCGATACAGGAGATTTAAGTTTCTTACTTTTTTACGCCCGTTTTCAGGCAGGAATGGGATTCGATATTATGCTTAAAGATTATCAGGAAGCTAGATGTTCCAACACAGGAAGCCGTGTAGGTATAAATGGTTGGTATGCCAACGGACAATCTTATGCTTATCTGCAAGGAGAACTTGGAATTAGAATTAAATTATCTTTCTTAAAACTAAAGGTTCCAATTATTTCTGGAGGAGCCGCAGTTTTATTACAAGCGAAATTACCAAATCCAGTTTGGATGCGCGGGTATGTGGCAGGAAATATGAATATTTTAGGAGGACTGATAAAAGGAAAATTCAGATTTAAATTTGAATTAGGCGAAGAATGCCAATTTGAAAATGCATCGCCACTAGGAGGTATTAAATTAATCACCGATGTGACTCCAAAACAAAGCTCTACAGATGTAGACGTTTTTGCTGTGCCACAAGCTGCATTTTCAATGAAAGTAAATGAAGCTTTTGTAATTCCTGAAGACGCAGGCGATGTGACTTATAAAGTTATATTAGAAAAATTCAAAGTATTTGATGGAACCAAAGAAATTCCAGGAGTTTTTGAATGGAGTAGTATGAAAGACAGAGTTAATTTTGTTTCAACAGATATTCTTCCTCCTCATAAAGAATTGAAAGTTCAAGTTGAGGTTAGTTTCCAAAAAATGGTAAATGGCGTATTCCAGCCTATAAAAGTAGACGGAAAAGTGGCCACAGAATTTGAAGAAAGAATATTTACAACAGGAGGCGCGCCAAACCATATTCCGCTTACCAATATTAAATACTCTTATCCAGTTGTAGATCAAAAGTATTTCCTTGAAGAAGAATATTCAAAAGGATATATCCAACTGAAGCGTGGTCAGGATTATTTGTTTGAAGATTCTAATTGGGAGACCAGTATTAAGATGGCGCAAGACGGAACTTCTAACTCAAAAGCAGTGGCATTTAACTATGATACTACTTCAAATGAAGTATATTATAACTTGCCCAATATCGATCAGGATAAGAAATATAATTTCTCTATCGTTAGTAATTTAAAGCAGAATACAACAAGAAATACGACATCGAATACAAAGACAAATACGATTAGTGATGAGGGTAATGATATACAAATAAAAGAAAATCAAGCCGATGCCGTATCTAAATCTGAAGGAACTATTGATCGTCTGACCTATTCATTCAACACCAGTAAGTACAGAACTTTTGCATCTAAGATGAATGCGATCAGTACTCAAAACTATAACTTCGGAATTTTAGATTCAGATGTAATTTATTTGAGTAATACTATTTCAAGTCAGGAAGCCTTTGATATAGTTGATCTTATGGGTGTAGCTTATAGTGATAATAAAGCCGTAATAACAGCAGAATCTAAGTTGAATGATCAATACTACCTAGTAGATATTTATCCGTATTTATACAAAGATTATCCTTTAAATGGCACTTTCACTATAACCAATAGAGACACTAACGAGTTAGGTGTGGTTCCAGTCAAAGGAATCCCGCTTAGTTCTTATTATACGGTTAGTTTAGAAAACAATATCAATCAGTCGTATACAAGAGGAAATTTCCCATTTAATTACAATATGCCATTTTTCTATAAGGAAGACTGGGTCGATTTAAATAACCAAATAGTTAACTCATACGTTAACGGAGACGCTGGCATTATGGCGCTTTCTCAACGATTTCATAATAGTAATTTCCAATTCATGAGACATGGAAATTATGAGATAGTAGTAAAGTATAATCTGCCAGGAAATAAACAGGCAAATGAGTTTGTTTATAAGTATAAAAACATCAATACTTTTAGGTAAATTCTATAAAGGACTATAAGTGACTTTAAAAACCCGTTTGAAAATTCTCAAACGGGTTTTTATTTTAGACAACCAGATTTAACATTTAGGAGCGCTTTTTTTTATTAATTTACATAATCATACAAATCGAGCTTTTATCTAAAACTAAAAGATGCTGAATAATAAAGAAGAAAAGAAAGAACAAAACGCAGTATATATGCTCCCTTGGGTAACGGCAATTGCAATGTTTATGCAATCCTTAGATGGTACAATTCTTAATACTTCGCTGCCTTCAATAGCTAAAAACATGGGATATTCGGCCACCGAAATGGATTCGGTTATTGTAACCTACACACTCACATTAGCAATGTTTATTCCGCTTTCCGGATGGCTGGCAGATAAGTTTGGCACCAGAACCATGTTTATGATTGCCGTGTTTCTGTTTATCATGGGATCTTTGTTTTGCGCTCTTTCAGTTGATTTGAATACGCTTAACATGGCACGTGTTTTACAAGCGGTTGGTGCTTCCATGATGGTGCCAATTGCCCGATTGGCTATTTTGTATCAATACCCCAAAAACGAACTGCTTAAGACAATGAACTTTATAACCTTATTCGGATTGTTAGGAATGGTTGCGGGTCCAAGTTTAGGAGGTTTTCTCTCAGACAATTTCAGCTGGCATTGGATTTTTCTAATAAACATTCCCATTGGCCTCATCGGAATTTCGATGGCGTATCGCATTATGCCTAACTTTAAGCACGCAGTAGGAAGATTCGATTTTAGAGGATTGGTTTATTTCAGTTTGGCACTAATTTCTATCACTTTGGTTTTAGAACTTATCGGAAGCGGACGACCACACATGATTGTAATTCTAAGTTTATTGTTTCTCTTCGGACTGCTTTCTCTCTTTTATTATATTCATTATGAAAAAACGGAGAAGCCTATAATCGACCTGCATCTTTTAAATATTAGAACCTTAAAAATAGGGTTGATGGGAAGTTTAATTACTAGACTTGGAATTGGTGGACTGCCATTGCTTTTACCGCTTATGCTGCAAACCAGTTTTGGTTACTCGGCATCGGTATCAGGATTATTGCTGTTGCCTTCTGCCTTGTCAAATGTTGCTGTTAAGCCTTTTATGGTAAATATTATAAAGTTTTTTGGCTACAGAACAGTACTGATAAGCAACACCATTTTGCTAGGAATTGTTTTGATTGTTCTCGGATTTGTAACGAAAGAAACACCAATTGGATACTATATTTTACTGATGATATTCTACGGAATTTTCACCTCTATACAAATGTCTGCCATGAATACGATTACGCTTTCAGATTTGGATCAAGATACGGCGAGCGGCGGAAATACGATGTTGGTTATTATGCAGCAGCTTTCGGTAAGTTTTGGAGTTTCTGTGGCGAGTCTTGCGCTTTCTTTATTTCAGGACGGAATTTTCAATTTAGACGCTTCAAAAGCATTTCAATATACCTTTATTGCATTGGCTGTTTTTACCATCTTTTCAAGCTTTACTTTTTCAAAATTAAGCAAAACAGATGGAGGAGGGTATATGTAATTTTGTTTCGCATAAATAAGTTCTTGAATTCAAAAAAATCACAACTTATCTAATCAATCTGACTTGTTTTGGATTAAGTTATTTGTTCTTCAAATGGCTTTTGTATAATTTTACATACTATGTATGAAATATTCCAAAAGTATCTAGAAGAAAAAACAGAACTGACTCCAACAGAATCGGAACGTATACAATCATTTGCTATAATTAAAAAACTTCGTAAAAGACAATATCTGCTTCAAGAAGGAGATGTCTGGAAATACGATGCTTTTATTACAAAAGGCTGTGTTAGAACTTATACCGTTGATGAAAAAGGCAGTGAGCATGTAAATAGTTTCAGTATCGAAAATTGGTGGACAGGAGATCGTGAGAGTTTAATGATGCAGCAACCGTCTCGTTTTAATATTGATGCTATTGAAGATACCGAGCTTGTTCTTTTTACGCATGAGAATTTTGAATTGCTGTGCAGAGAAATTCCAGCTTTTAATAATATGGTAAATGCGATTCTGCAAAGAAGTTTTATTGCCGCTCAAAATAGAATTCAGGCTTCACTTACTTTAACGGCCGAAGAAAAGTATTTGAACTTTATAAGCAAGTATCCAGGTTTTGCTTCGAGAATTCCTCAAACCATGATTGCTTCCTATTTGGGTATGACACCAGAAACGCTAAGCCGTATTCGAAAACAAACAGCAAAGAAATAAATGTACAAGGAGCTTTTAAAGCTCCTTTTTTTATGCCCTTCTTCCAACTCTTGATCTATATCAAGTTTTTACTTATTTCTAGTCAATGCACAGGTTTTGCATTCATCGCAACTTTGTAATGTTCAAAAGAAACAAACATTATAAACATTTAAATAGTAGAAATCATGTCAAAAACAATTTTCATTACAGGAACAAGTACAGGCTTTGGAAAATTAACAGCCGTAACATTAGCAAACGCAGGTCATTCCGTAATTGCAGGAATGCGAAATACCAATGATAAAAATGCCGCTGTTGCGAAAGAATTGGAAGCAATAGAAAACATTGAAGTAGTAGATATCGATGTTACAGATGATGCATCAGTTACTAAAGCAATCGAAAAAGTATTGATTAAATACGGAAAAATAGATGTTTTAATCAATAACGCGGCGGTAAGCGGTTTTGGTTTGCTTGAAGGATATTCTATCGATCAGGTTCGCAAAATGTTTGACGTAAACGTTTACAGCGTACTTCGCATGTATCAGGCAGTGCTTCCTTCTATGAGAAAAGAAAGAAACGGACTCGTAATTAACATTACAACTGGAGCAAGCGCACACACACTTCCATTTATGGTTCCGTACATCGCATCAAAACTGGTGGTTGAAAGTTTTACAGAAGGATTGCAAGACGAACTTGCTGATTATGGAATTGAAAACGTAAGCATACAGCCTGGAGTTTATCCGACAGAAATGAATAACGGATCTAAAGCGGGTATTCATGCTGATAAAACACAAATTATAGAAGAATATGGAGATGCAGCAACCGAAAAATTCAACGCCTTAGGCACAGCATTATTTGGAAAAATGGCTCAGTTTGATATGAATCCGCAAACCATTGCTGATGGTATTCTAGAATTGTTAAGTATGAAAAAAGGGGAGAGACCGCTTCGTTTTCCGCTAGACGCGATTGCTCAAGGAACCGATAAAGAATTTATAGAAGCCCGCGCCAATATTAAAGCAAAATGGGTAGCAGCTTACACCAATTAATTTTCTTTTAAAACACATTTTAATAATTTACTTAGATTCAAAATAAACATGAAAACAATGCATATAAAATCAAATAAAAAAGTCCAAACTTCAGCAGCAGCAATGCTTAATTTATTAATACTCTTTTCTGCTTCAGAAAAAACAGCTGCACAAACTAGTGCAGGAATCGTCGGAATAGATCATGTCGGAATCAATGTTCCTGATCTTAATAAAGCCGTTACATTTTTTAATGATGTTTTGGGTTTTGCACCCGTAACTCAATTAGGACCAATTCCGCTTGACGCTGATTGGAAAAAACTAAATCACATTAACCCAAATACTGGAGCCGTTACCATAAAGATGATCAATGCAGGAAATGGAGCAAGTATAGAAGTGTTTGAGTATGCAGACAATAAAGGAAGCAAAACACACCCCAGTACAGATGATATTGGAGCATCTCATATTGCATTTTATGTAAAAGATATTAATGCATCTGTACAGTATTTAAAAAGTAAAGGCGTAAAAATAATAGGAGAACCTTTTACAATGCCTTCTGGTGATACAGCGGGAGAAACTTGGGTTTATTTTGAAACGCCCTGGGGATCTAAAATGGAATTGGTTTCGTATCCTAATGGAAAAGGTTATGAAAAAACGAATCCCAAAACGATATTATGGTCTCCAAAAAATGAAGCAGTGAAAAAAGTCCCTGCAGATGACTTCGATTCTAAAAAGAACACGGCAATAGTAGAAAACCATCTTAAAATCTGGAATGAAAAAGAGGAAGTTAAACGTAAAGCGCTACTTAATCAAGTGTATGCGGCTAATGTAGAAATGGTCGACCGTCATTTTATTGCTGAAGGAATTGAAGATATCAGTAAATTTATTGTAGAGCTTCAAACTAAAAATCCTGATTTTAGATTTACAGCCAAATCTGTAGAAACCAATCATAATATAGTTCGTTTGTATTGGCAGTTTGGTTCAAAAACAAAACCATCTGTTGTAAGCGGTATGGACTTGTTTGTTATCGAAAATGGTAAAGTTCAGAAACTGTATGTTTTTGTTGATCAAAAAGAATAACTTTTAAATTGATTTTGAAAGTTTTAAAAAGCCAGACAATAAGTTCTGGCTTTTTAAATTTCTATTAAATGGTTTTTAAAACACCACCATCTGCTCGTAGAGAAGCTCCATTTGTTGCCAGAGAAAGAGGGCTTGCAAGATAAGTGGCAAGCGATGCAATTTCAGTTGGATTTATAAAACGCTGCAATAAAGAATGCGGATTGGTTTGCTGTACAATGCTATTTTTCATTTGCTCCACTTCGATATTCTGAAGAGATGCTATGTGTTCTATAACAGCCGCAACTCCATCAGAATAAGTTGGTCCGCCTAGAATGGTATTTACGGTGACCTCTGTTCCAATGGTTAGTTTAGATAAGCCATTGCTCACAGCAGTCATTGCTGCTTTAGTCATGCCATAATGAATCATATTGCCAGGAATATTTACACCAGATTCACTGCTTATAAAAATAATTCTTCCTGATTGCTTTTCCAGCATCTGTGGTAAAAGTTTCTTAGAAAGACGAACAGAACTCATCACATTAATTTCAAATATTTTATGCCAATCTTCATCTTCAATTTCTTCGAAGTTTTTTAGATTAAATTGGCCAACATTATTAATTAGAATATCGATGTTATTTAATTGGCCAAGTAGCGCGTCTATTTCCTCTTTTTTGCTAAAATCTGCTGCAATTCCGGACACGTTACAGTTTGGAAATTCAGTTTTCAATTTTTGAACTGCGAGATTTGTTTTTTCTTCACCTCTTCCGTTAATAATTACTTCTGCTTTTTCATTTAATAATTGTTGCGCAATTGCAAAACCAATTCCTTGGGTTGATCCGCTGATGAAAGCTTTTTTACCTTCTAATTTTAAATCCATTTTTTATTATTTATTTTTGTAATGATTGATACATAAATCATCAAAAAAATTAGCTGATGACAGCTAATTGCATTTCGATTTGATCTTTTAATATTTTCTTGTCAGGATACATTCTGCGGAGCGTATTAAGTCCGCACCAAAACGTAATGAGATATTTTCCTAGAACCTCAGGAGAAATTTTAGATTGTATGTTTCCTTTAGTCTGTTCCGTTTTTATGGTTGCTGTAAACATCTGTTCGACTTCTTTTAAAATCTGTACAGCATTTGCTTCTAGGTCTTCATCTATAAAAGTCATTTCGACGACTGTATTAGCGATAATACATCCTTTAAAATGTTCATTTGCGTCAGCTTCTGCAATACTTCTAAAAAAATCTTTAATTAATTCTAAAGGCGAATCACTTTTAGCAAGTTCATTTTTAAAAGCATTAAAAGCTAGTCTGCGTTCTTCAATAGCTTTTTTAAAAACTTCTTTTTTTCCGCCTTTAAAAGTATTGTAGAAGCTTCCGGCTCCAGCTCCAGTTGCTTTTTGTAAATCACTTAGCGAGGTTGCACTGTAGCCTTTCTGCCAAAAAACTTCCTGAGCCTTTTTTATGATATTAGAATCTTCATAGATTGTGGGTCTGCCTCTCATTTGATTTTATTTTGTAACGATCGATACAAAATTATATAAAACTAATGATTCAGGCAATTTTTTTTTAATAGTATCCTTTAAGAAGATTTTTTAAGAACTAAAAATAAAGCGGCTGCGATGCCTAATCCCATAATTGCAGTTTTAGCAAAATTAGAATCTGTTTTTGAAGGCAGTTTCCCGTAGACTCGTAATGGCTCTTTCGAATTGGTAAGCACATTTCCAGGGTTGTTTTCCTTATTTTGGTTAAGTTTCATTTTTAGACGAAGTGCTGTCGATGCTGTATTACTAATTAATTTTGGAAACAATTTATAGGTAGTAGTAATGGCAGCTGCTTTAAAATCAGGAAACAAATCTTTTTTAGGATGTTTTGCCAAATAAACCATTTTAGTAGCAGTTTCGCGTGGATCAGAAGCAATAAAAGGAATTTTGATATCAAAACCCGAATACTTGGCAGAGTGAAGATTTCCTGTAGAATTTTGTAATTGAGGATAGAGATTGCAAACATGAATATGTCTGCGATTAGAAATTTCTCCCTGCAAACATTCCATCATACCTTTAATACCAAATTTTGATGCAGAATATACAGCACTGTAAGGCGCGGGCATAAAACCACCAATTGATATATTATTAATTAAAATACCGTGATTTTGATTTTTAAAAATTTTGATTGCGTTATAAGCTCCATGCATATATCCAAATAAATTGGTTTTTATAACCTGCTGATGAATTTCTAACGGAATTTCTTCAAATTTTCCACTTACCATCACTCCGGCATTATTGATCCAGATATCGATTTTACCGCTCATAGCGAGGGCTTCTGTGGCAACTTTCTCTACATCTTTGGCTATAGAAGTATCTGCCGAAACACCCACAACAGGAACATTGAATGCTCGGCAAAATTCTACAACTTCATTAATACCTTTCCAACCTCTGGCTGCTAGAACTAAATTGCATCCTTCATGAGCAAAAGCTTCTGCGGCTGCACGGCCAACACCACTGCTTGCACCCGTTATAACAACTGTTTTTCCTTTTAGATCATTGGTATATTTTCCTTCATTCTTCATATCCTAAATATTAAAGTGCATAAAAGCGCATTTTTACTGCGGTGAATTACTCAAATTGCTTTTTTAGACAAGATGCGCTTTTCGTTTGTTCTGCTAGAACTACTTTTTAAGATATATTTTTTATCAGATGTTCGTGTACTGGATATTCTATTTTTTTGATTTAAAAAAAACATAGCAAGTAATTTAGCAACGAAATAGCTTTTTCGTCTAATTGAAATATAAAATTAGACGAAAACTATTCGCACGCTGTTATATAATTACGCTTGCTAATTGCTTAATTAAGAGATTGCAAAAGGGCTTTGATTATGAAACTATTTATCTAATCCTTACAAATTTTAGATTCTCAGTTTTGGTTGTAATAATTAGATCCGCTTTGTGCAAGATATATTTTCCTTTCAGATAGTTTTTTGTTTTATGCTGCGAGTTATTGTTCGTTTTTAAAGTTAAAGAATCTTTGGTAAACGAATATTCTCCATTTACAATGCTATCTAGCCGATCTGTTTTGTTAATTTGAAAATTATTCATGATTTCAAAATGTAGCCTTTCTTTAGTTTGAAGATTTTCCCAAGTTCCGTAAAAATCGTCTTGTGACATGTATTTGGTTTTCATAATACTGAACATAATAAAGAAACCAATAAATACAGCAGGAATATAAACGAATTTTATTACGCTAATCTTATTCATCCATTTGGGTCTGTCACTGTTTTGATACAAGGGAGGTTCTTCCAAAAAATATTTTAGAAAAACTTTATAATCAGAAAATAGTACAAACAATGCCATTAGGGTTAATATTATCGCAATTTCTTTTGCATTAATATCATAAGCAAAATCTGTTAGAAGAATATTGACCATAAAAGTTAGGAAAAGAATAATTCCTATTCTTGTCGTTTTTCTAAAAAAGAGTAGAAACGAGCTTATAATCTGAGTAACAGCAATAACCATTGGATACCAATTGCAATAACCATAATAATACCAAGTAAGGCGAAAACCATCGAGAGAGCCAATTGGCATGTCGTACACGCTTGGCTGTGATACAAATTGGGTTTTTAATATTTTACCGTAAGCATATAAGATTATGATGGTAGCTAGAAAGTATCTGCAAAAGGTGTGTAAAAAAAGATGGATTTTTTGCCAGTTCATATTTTTTGGGATTTTTTTGTTTTACATTATTTGGTATTGGGTAAAAGTATATGATCCCAAAATAGCAGAATTGTACAAATGGAAACTGTTTAGACAAACAGCCAAATATTTTCTTTTTCTGTATCTATATTTTTGAAAAATATTTGTGGGTTCCTGTTTGTGAGCTCTTTAAAGTTTCGAATAAAATGAGATTGATCGTAAAAATCGTACTGTGATAACTCAGAAAAATTCTTGCTTTGTTTCTGTTTAAGGATTGAGTTTCTAAAACGATGAATTTTTCGGTACTCTGAAGGTGATTTGCCAATATGTTTTGTGAAGAGCTTATTCAAATATTGCCTGCTCATTTGATGTTTAAGAGCGATTTCTTCAATCTTTTCATCTGTTTCAATATCGGCAAGTATTTTTTCAATTAAAGAAAAATCTTTGACTTGTAATTTAGAAAGCAGATAATCTTCAAGCTCCTGACTTTGTCTGTCTTTGTCCAAATTGAAAATTTCAATCATTTTAGCATTAAAGTCAGGCATAAAAGTAAAATCCAAAATAGTACTTTCTGAAAAAATACTTTTTGAATCTGATAAAAATTGACTTATTCCTAATGGTTTAAAGTAAATTGTAACCTCATTTATAAGCTCTTTGTAATGAATTTTAATGGGTTTGGTATAACGAGAAACTACACAAGTCATGATATTTTTATCTGGCGATGATTTTATAATGACTTCGTTATTTTGTATTTCAACATCTAGATCTTCATTGGTGGTTAGAATGCAGAAATTATTAGGGAAAGTGAGATATTGTACAGAGCCCGAATTTTTATTTTTTGAAATAAAGTAATATCCTTCAATATATTTTTTTAAAATTTCATTTTTAGGCTGATAAAAATCCAGATTCATTTGTTCTCTTTGAGGTAATTGGTAAAAGGTTTATTCTTTTGGGAATAGTATTGACAAAACTAAAGTAGCAAATTAAAAGTTTGCGCTATCGTTGTCTGTTCTTTTTTTAAATATAAAATTCGACAAAATAATACGAGCTTTAAACTCCTGCATAATAGAAATGCATTTATCAATTTGCACTATGGATAATTTGGACACAAAAATGGTTTCTTTTTATGATCATAAATGGTAATGAAAAATTCGGATTCAGAAGAGCACTTTATGGCAGTATGCAATTATCATTTTCGCAAACTGTTTTTTTTTGCATTTGTTTGTTTTGTGTGTGATAAAAAAGACTTATTAAATAATTAAAAAACAATGTTAAAATGTTGTTTTTCAATATATTTTATATATTTTTGTAAGGCATTTAGTATTTATTAGTGTTTTTTAAAATATTGGAATTGTTTTTTGGACAGCCTGCTTATTATGCGAGATGCTTTTTTTCGCTATTTATAGCATTACAATTTCCTAAATAGTATAGAATTTAGCCAGCGGGTGCATATTAAAAACAATTACAGCATTTTTTTCCTTACCCCATTTCTTTAGTATTCCTATTTTGAATCTGCTATCAGCCAGACCCTATAAAAGCCTTAAGATTAAAGCAGTGCGCTTTAATATTCTCTACCACATTTTACACTCTGAAATTTAGTTTTTAAAGGCGTTTGTCCAAATTGGTCTTAAATGGTGATTTATAGTCTTTACGATCTTAACAAATCTATTATTCTGGTAAAAATTTTATGGAGGCATTCGTTTTCGTAAGATAGCCGCCGCGTCCCTAAGTAAAATATAAAATATGAGAACAAAATTATTTTTCTTCGTCATTCTGTTAGTTACATGTTCAGGGTATGCACAGCAAGATGCGCAGTACACACAGTATATGTACAATACAATAGCCATAAATCCTGCCTATGCGGGTTCCCGTGGAGTATTTAGCGTATTTGGCCTTTACCGCACCCAATGGGTTGGTCTTGATGGAGCGCCAGAGACCAGCAGCTTCTCAATCAATACGCCAATAAATAATAGCAGATTAGGCATTGGAGCTTCATTGGTCAATGATAAAATTGGCCCTACAAATGAAAACAACATCTCAGTCGATCTGTCTTACACCATTCAGACCTCTGCAGATTTTAAGCTTTCGTTTGGCATCAAAGGAACAGCAAATATCTTCAATTTAGATGTAAACAAATTAAATCCTGCAGATCAGGGCGATCCTCAGTTTCAAGATTTAAACAGCAAGTTCTCTCCAAATGTCGGTGCCGGAGTCTACTGGCATTCTGACAAAGCATACATTGGCCTGTCTGTTCCAAACTTTATTGAAACAAACCGTTACGACGATAATGATGTTGCCATCTATAAAGACAGAATCAACTACTACCTAATTGGAGGCTACGTATTCGATCTTGACAAATATCAGTATATAAAATTCAAGCCCGCCATTCTAGCCAAAATGGTCCAGGGGGCGCCATTGCAGGTAGATGTCTCTGCGAATTTTATGTTCTATGATAAATTTATGATTGGCGCGGCCTACAGATGGAGCGCTTCATTAAGCGCTATGGTTGGGTTTCAGATCACAGACGGACTCTATTTGGGCTATGGCTACGATCGGGAAACCACCAAATTGAACAATTACAATTCAGGCTCGCACGAGATCTTCCTGCGCTATGAATTCTTCTCAAACAAAGGCAAAATGACAACCCCTCGTTTCTTCTAAAAATAAGGCATCATGAAAAACTATACACTACTTTTCGCTGCAATAATAGGCGTTTTTTCATTCGGCAGCTATGCCCAGCAGGCAAAAATAAATGCTGCAGACAAAAAATATGACAGCTACGCTTATGTCGATGCGATAAAGACTTATGAAAAAGTTGCGGCCAAAGGCTACAGATCTGAAGACATGTTTAAAAAACTGGGAAATGCCTATTATTTCAATTCAGATTTCCAGAACGCGGCAAAATGGTACGGCGAATTATTTGCCATGAATCCAAATCCTGAGCCAGAGTACTATTTTAGATATGCCCAATCTTTAAAATCAACTGGGGATATGACAAAGGCCAATAAGCTCTTAGAAGATTTTAATGCCATTTCAAAAAATGACAATAGAGGAAAACTTTATAAAGAAGATCTAAACTATCTGGACCAGATTAAAGCAAATTCTGGGAGGTACCAGATAGAAGACGCGGGCATTAACAGCAAATACTCCGATTACGGATCATTTGTCTACAACAGCAAAATTTACTTTGCATCTGCCAGAGATACGGGAAATTTTATACAGCGCAAACACAAATGGACAGGAGAATATTTCACCAATATTTATAATGCTGATCTGGATCCCGCAACGGGAACCGCTTCAAAAGTGAATAAATTTAAATCGGCTATTAATACCAAATTTCACGAAGCTTCTCCTGTTTTTACCAAAGACGGAAAAACAGTCTATTTTACCAGAAACAACTATATTGACGGTAAAAAAGGCAAGGACGAAAGCAGGGTCACTTTAATCAAGCTTTATAAAGCGGAACTGGGAAAAGACGGCAAATGGACCAACATAGCAGAGCTTCCTTTCAACAGCAATAATTACAGCACAGGCCATCCGGCTTTGAGCCCAGATGAAAAGACACTTTATTTTGCTTCCGATATGCCGGGATCTTTTGGAGAATCCGATCTGTATAAAGTAACTATAAATTCAAATGGCGGGTTTGGCCCTCCGCAAAATCTTGGAAACACGATTAATACGGAAGGAAAAGAAACATATCCTTACTTAACTTCTGAAAACGAGATTTATTTTGCGTCTGACGGGCATCCGGGTCTGGGAGGATTGGATGTTTTTGTGGCCAATATTGACAATAGCGGAAAAATAAGCAATATTCAGAATGTCGGGGCAGATGTCAATTCTCCAAAAGATGATTTCGCTTACATTATTGATCCTGAAACCAGAAGAGGTTTTTTCACTTCCAACAAAGATGGCGGACAGGGCTCTGATGATATCTACAGGTTCTTAGAAACCAGAAGGCTTAAATGCATCCAACAGCTATACGGAATAATATCGGATGCAGAAACGGGGCTTGCGCTTCCGGGAGCAAAAGTCACTCTGTATGATGACCAGATGAACATTAAAAACTCTGCCGCTGCAGACGGTTCCGGGTTATACACTTTTGATGTTGAATGCGGAAAAACCTATTTCGTAAGAGCAGAAAAGCCAGAATTCGCTACAAAAGAAGTAAATATAACTATAGATAAAACAAGCGGCAAGACCAATCTTCCGATTGCACTTGAAAAATCAACCTGTAAGGTTACTGTGGGCGATGATTTAGGAAAATGTTTCGGAATCAAAATGATTTATTTTGATTTAGATAAATCTAATATTAGAACAGAAGCGGCGTTGGATCTAGAAAAAATACTCGTTGTTTTAAATGATAATCCAAGTATGAAACTTGATATACGCTCTCATACAGACAGTAGAGCTTCTCATCAATACAACGAAGCTTTATCGGACAGAAGAGCCAAATCAACCATTCAGTGGCTCATCAAAAACGGAATAGCGCCTAACCGATTAACAGGAAAAGGCTATGGCGAAACAGAATTGGTTAATAAATGCGCAGACGGCGTGCCATGTACTGAAGCAGAACATCAGGCCAACAGACGAAGCGAATTTATTATCATCGCTCTGTGATTGCTAAAATATAGCATAAAGAAAAATACTGTAATAATTAAAATTTATAGATAATAGGACAACATTAAACTCTGAAAATTCTGAACAGTGTTTTAACTCCATTAAGATAAAATGCAATTTGTCCCATTTGTTAATTTACTAAACTATAAAATTGTCTTATTCTGTTAGTTTTAAAATATTTAGAGGCTATATTATATTGAATATTAACTGAATTTTGCACGCCCTTTCTTCAAAGGAATTTAGAAAATTAAAACAGACAAATGCGACCTGACTTTTTAAAGCCTAATGATGGCTTACGAACATTTTGGAAATATTTGTTTAATAAAAAAGATATTTTATGAGAACAAAAATTATTTTAATTCTGGCTTTACTTATTCTGCCTTTTTTTAGTAATAAGATTTTTTCGCAGACTGTTTCTGGTACAGCTAGTAATACTGGATGCCAAAACAGTGGGATTGTGACAGCAAGCAGTACAGGCTTGGGAGCAACACCACAATACCAATTACTAAAATCAGGAGTTGCAGTTGCACCAGTTCCTGGAGATTTAACTCAATTTACAAATACTCCTTTATTTTCTGGATTAACTTCTGGGACTTATGTTGTAAATGCAAGAGCTGCTACAGGAGGAACAGTTTATAGTAGTGCACCTATAGCGGTTACCGATGGCTACACATCGATGACAGTTACAACACCTACAAAGATTGCTGGTTGTATCGGGGGGACCGCTGTTTTAACTTCAACAGTTGCGGCAGGGAAGGCACCTTTTACTTATACAATTGCAGCACAAGATTTACCAGGAACCATCTTGCAAAGTAGTGGAAGTATAAATGCAAACACTTTTACTTTTAATGGACTTCCTGCTAATAGTTATGTTGTTAGTGTTACAGATGACTGCGGGCAGACTGTAATTGGTGCAACAGCTGTTACAAATCCTACTTTAACGTTAAATGATATTAAATTAGGTTACATTGCGTATCCAGGCTATTTGCCAGCATATAATTGTGCGGCTCCTTTAAATATAATTAATTCTGCAAATTTTAGATATGTTGCTACAAGTACCGTTCTTTCAGCGGCTGATGCAGCAAATTTTACTTGGAAAATTAAATATCAAGGACAGCTGTATGGAAAAGACACAGATGGAGATGGTTTTAGTGACGTAGGCGGTGCGGGTTATCCATCCTCTCAATCTAGTATAGGTATGCCTGCAATTGCAACTAGAGCAGGTATAGAGGCTGATTTGCCCAATATGAGAGCCGTATTAATTGATAATTGCGGAAACACGAAAGAGTTCCCAATAAGCTTCAATTACAATACAATAACTTCAACGAATTGTGGTGGTAACGGAATTATACGTATTGGCCCATCAACTCTTGCTTGTCTTCCCATAGATATGACTTTCACGAATACTACCAATCCTGCCGATGTTATTACGGGCAGATTGACTACTAATTCAGGAACTTTTACAGGTTTTACTGCTGGAGCAACTTACCACATAACTTACATTGATGCTGGAGGAAATACTACAGGAGATTTTTCTCTACCTGCTTCCCAAAATTTAACTATTCCGGCAGTTCCAAATATTACTTTAACACAATATGCATCATCAGCTAATGCAAATTATTTAGGATATGGAACCTTATCCATAAATGTAAGCCCATTTCAAGTTGGAGATGCGATAAGCTATACTGTAACAGCTTCTAATAATTCTCTTGTACCTATAGGCTATAGTGGAAATATTACTTTAGATGGCGCAGGTTACGCTAATTTCCCTAAGGTCAATGCATCAGATCCAACTGCCAGCTGGCCTAAAGGTAATTATACTTTAAATATAACTACTCCCTGTGGAACAAAAAGTATAAATGTGACAGTTGCAGGTTACGCCGCCACAGTATCTGACAGCAATACAATTACATCTGTTTGTGGAGGATTTAATTATGTTATGAATGGGAATTTTGATACTCCATCTGCTTATCAGGTCATTATAGTTTCAGGACCATCAAGTGTAGGTCAAACCAGAAATTTGGCTAGTACAACAGCTTCGCTTCCTTTTAATGGATTGAGTTATGGTACGTATGTTTTTTCTCTACGAACCAAAAGCGGTACATTAAATCTACTTACTCAAACTGTAACTTATGATGCGAATAATGCTATTGTTGTTGATAAGACCAATACAGGAGGGTATGTCTGTGCTGCTGGTGCCACTAATGGAGTTTTGACTATTGAAGCAATATCAAATTCGCCTGCACCTAATAATATAATGGAATATGCTATTAGTGTAGATGGCGGGACTAATTATAGTGCATATCAATCAGCCAATACTTTTGGCGGATTGACAGATGCTACTTATTTTTATAGAATCAAAGATGGCTGCGGTAATATCATTACACAATCAGCACAAATTGGTGTGGCAGCAGCTCCAACTGCTACTGCAGATGGTATTGCAACGCCGGCCACATTCTGTAATTCAAGTACAGGTACAATACAATTAGATGTTGATATATCTGGTGGTTTGTCTTATCTATGGACTGGTCCTGGCATAAATGCGACCAATCAAACACTCAAAGATCCTTTGATAAATTATTCAGATTTAGCAGTTGGAACAAATAACTTTACTTGTACTGTAACATTGGGAGCACCATGTAACAGTAGTACAGTTTCTAATTTAGCAGTTATTATTAATGCACAGCCAACAGTTATCATTACTAATCCTGCAGCAGTTTGTTTTCCAAACACAATAGATATTACAACTTCGGCAGTAACTGCTGGTAGTGATACAGGATTAACGTATTCTTATTTTTCTGATGAGGATGCAACGATACCGTTATCGGCACCTAATGCGATAACAGTAAGCGAGACATACTATATAAAAGGAACTAATGGAAATGGCTGTAGTACTATTAGTCCAATAGCTGTCACCATTAATACATTACCAACTGCTGAAATTGCTTATTTAATAACCCCTTATTGTAATACAGGAACAGCAACAGTTGAACAGATAGGAATAGTTGGAGGAACTTATAGTTCTGATTCGGGGTTAAGTATTAATGCTGCAACTGGAGAAATAGATTTAGCGGCCTCTACTCTTGGGGATCATACTATTACATACACCTTTAACGATGGAAATTGCTCTAATACAACTTCTGCAGATATTACAATAAATGCACTTCCAACAGCAACAATAAGTTATCCAAATGCTTCTTATTGTAATAGAGGAACAGCCAGCCCTATAGAGTCAGGTGTACCAAATGGTCTTTATAGTTCTGATGCGGGATTAAGCATTGATGAATTAACAGGTATAATAGATTTGGCTGCTTCTACACCAGGCAGTCATACGATTACTTATGCTTTTAGCAATGGTACATGTCCTAATCTTACCACGACGGTGGTAACAATAAATCCAACAACATTACCAGCACCATTAGCAGCTGTAACAGGGCAGTGCGAGGCAACGGCTGTTGCTCCAACGCTGACAGATCCATGTGCAGGAACTATAACAGCAACAACACCAACAGTTTTTCCTATAACCGCACAAGGCACCACTGTGGTTACCTGGACTTTTGATTATGGAAACGGATATACACAGACAGTAAACCAAAACGTAACTGTTGCAGATACATTTTCTCCAGTTATGCCAATATTAGCAGATGTAACAGGCCAGTGTGAAGCAACACCAGCTGTGCCAATATCTAATGATGCATGCACAGGTGCAATTACGGGGACAACAACAGTATCATTCCCAATAACTGCAAAAGGGACAACCGTTGTTTTGTGGACATTTGATGATGGAAACGGGAATATATCATTTGAAAATCAAAATGTTATTATAACAGATACTACAGCACCTGCTGCTCCAGTATTAACAGATGTAACAGGAGAATGTTCTGTATTACCGACAGCACCAACTGCTGTTGATAATTGTGACAGCGGCCTAATTACAGGAACCACAAGTACTTTATTTCCAATAACAACACAGGGAACAACTGTAATTACGTGGAGTTTTACAGATAGCTCTGGAAATGTATCAACAGCAAATCAAAATGTAATTATCGATGACGTAACGGCTCCTGCTGTTCCTGTTTTGGCAGATGTAACAGCAGAATGTTCAGCAACGCCTACAGTACCGACAACCACTGATAACTGTGCAGGAACAATCGCTGGAACAACAGCTACGGTTTTTCCGATCACAACACAGGGAACAACTGTTGTAACCTGGAGTTTTGATGACGGAAATGGAAATGTTTCAACAGCAGACCAGAACGTAATTATTGATGATGTAACGGCTCCTGCTGTTCCGGTTTTGGCAGATGTAACTGCGGCATGTTCAGCGACACCTGAGGTACCGACAACCACTGATAACTGTGCAGGAACAATTACTGGAACAACAGCTACAGTTTTTCCGATCACAGCACAGGGAACAACTGTTGTAACCTGGAGTTTTGATGACGGAAACGGAAATGTTTCAACAGCGGCCCAGAATGTTATAATTTCACCTGACGCATTAGTGCCTCCAGTCCTTGCGGACATTACCGGCCAATGCAGCGTAACCCCATCTGCACCAGTGATTCTGGACAGCTGCGGTGCAGCGGTTACCGGAACCACAACAGCGCTTTTTCCGATAACAGCACCAGGCACAACTGTTATAACCTGGACGTTTGCTAATGGAAGCGGAAGCAGCGTTACGGCGGCCCAAAATGTAATTATCACCAATGCTGCTTTATCCGGAACTCCATTGGCGGCATGCTTAGGAAGCGGAAACCAATATAACGTAACATTGTCAGTAACAGGTCAGGGGCCATTTACGGCAACAGGAACAGGCGCCCCAGGCACATGGTCGGGAAATGTCTGGACTTCAAATGCAGTTGCTGTAGGAACAGATTACAGTATCAGTATCCAAGATGCAAATGCATGCAATACGATAACAGCTTCAGGAGCTTCTCCTGCATCCTGCTGTATTTTTAATGTGGTTTGCCCGACTTTCCAGCCCGCAATGGTATCCTGTTATGATGAATTGCCGGCGGCAGCCACTCTAACAAAGGCCCAATTTGAAGCTTTAGGAAATGGAAACGGAAGGATAACTTCTTGCGGAGCACTTGAAATTACAGCTGCAAATAGTGCAGATCAGGGATGTAGCGCCAATATAACGAGAACCTATACGGTAACAGAATACAATGATGCAAATGGGAATGGTGTTCGGGATGCTGGAGAAAATACAGTTGTTAACAGCTCAAGCTGCACGCAGACCATTGCAGTGCATGACACCACGGCACCAGTTTTTGCTGGTGTAATGCCTCAAGCTGTCGTAAATGCAGATTGCGGTACAATTCCTCCAGCGGCCATACTTACCGCAACAGATAATTGCGGAACTGCAGCCGTTGCATACGAAGAAACGCGAGCTGACGGCGGCTGCAGCAGCAGATATTCGATTATCAGAACCTGGACTGCATCAGACCAGTGCGGCAATCAGAATTCATTTGTGCAGACCATAAATGTATCCTGCGTAGAAGAAGTTTACAATGCCATATCGGCAAACGGCGACGGGCTAAATGACAGCTTTTTTATTAAGGGAATCGACTGTTATCCGGATAATGTTGTCAAAATCTACAATAGATACGGGGTTATAGTCTACGAAAAAAATGGTTACGATAACGTAACAAATCCTTTTCAGGGATTCTCTGACGGACGCGCAACTATTGCAAGAGGAAATAAGCTTCCTACAGGAACTTACTTCTATACCTTAGAATATGACAGTAATGGAACGAAAGTTGAAAAAGGAGGATATCTGTATGTAAACGCCCAGTAAGAATTTATTAAAATTAAATATATTTGGTGATCACAATTAAAACCAGCTGCATTTGCAGCTGGTTTTTTTATATTTCTAGTTCTTATTTGAAATAGTATTAAGCGGAACCTATGTTTTCTTTTTCTACAATTTGAGATACTATTTCCAAAATTTTTACCCTACCTATAGTTTTTCTACTCTTTAATAAAAAACTAAAAAAATGTCGGATAGTACAAGTTTAAAAACTTCTACTGGCATTTATAACTTTAATTACGAAGGAACTTTGTATTCTCTAATGAAGTGTTAATAGTGTATTTGTTTTGATTACCATTTTTTTGTTGTGTAATTGGAAGGTATACATAATTTGATCCTTTGTTTTGAAAAGAAAAAAAGTAATCAATAATTTAAATCTTTATGAAAAATAAATTACTTCCTTTACTATTTGTGCTAGGTAGTTATTCTGCCTATTCGCAAGTTGTAATAGGAAAAAAAGAGATGAACGCTTCTGCTCAGTTAGAGGTTTACTCCAAAGACAGAAATCAGGGAATTTTGATCCCGCAGGTGCAGTTGACAGGAACCACAGACCGAACAACCATTACAAATGGAAATGTAAACAGTCTGCTGGTTTTTAATACGCATCCTACCGCAGATGTTACACCAGGTTACTACTACTGGTATATTAATAAATGGTGGCGAATTGCACTTTCTGGCGAAGCTGGAGACGGTAAACAAATTTCGGGTACCGTTATTAATCCCGCAGGTAATCTTATTATAAACTACACCGATGGTTCAAATACTGACGCTGGAAAAGTAAAAGGTGATCAAGGACCTCAGGGACTGCCTGGAAAAGGAATTGCATTTTCGACTATTGATGCGGCAGGTAATCTTGTTATTACTTATACAGACGGAACGACTTCTAGTTTAGGGAAAATAAAAGGACTTGACGGAAAAGATGGAGCGGACGGAAAAGGAATTGCTTCTTCAATTGTTGACGGATCAGGAAATCTTATTATTACTTATACAGACGGAACGACTTCTAGTTTAGGAAAAATAAAAGGGCTAGACGGAAAAGATGGAGCAGACGGAAAGGGAATTGCTTCTACAACTGTTGATGCATCAGGAAATCTGATTGTTACCTATACTGATGGAACGACTGCCGATTTAGGAAAAATAAAAGGTATTGACGGAACGGATGGTATTAATGGAACAAATGGAGTTGACGGAAGAGGTATTACTACTACGACTGTTGATGCATCAGGAAATCTGATTGTTACCTATACTGATGGAACGACTGCCGATTTAGGAAAAATAAAAGGTATTGACGGAACGGATGGTATTAACGGAACAAATGGAGTTGACGGAAGAGGTATTACTACTACAACTGTTGATGCATCAGGAAATCTGATTGTTACCTATACTGATGGAACGACTGCCGATTTAGGAAAAATAAAAGGTATTGACGGAACGGATGGTATTAATGGAACAAATGGAGTTGACGGAAGAGGTATTACTACTACGACTGTTGATGCATCAGGAAATCTGATTGTTACCTATACTGATGGAACGACTGCCGATTTAGGAAAAATAAAAGGTATTGACGGAACGGATGGTATTAACGGAACAAATGGAGTTGACGGAAGAGGTATTACTACTACGACTGTTGATGCATCAGGAAATCTGATTGTTACCTATACAGACGGAACGACTGCCGATTTAGGAAAAATAAAAGGAAATGATGGATCTGTTGGACCGCAAGGAGAAGCAGGACCACAAGGAGCTGTTGGATCTGTTGGACCACAAGGAGAAGTAGGACCACAAGGAGCTGTTGGATCTGTTGGACCGCAAGGTGAAGTAGGACCACAAGGAGCTGTTGGATCTGTTGGACCACAAGGAGAAGTAGGACCGCAAGGAGCTGTTGGATCTGTTGGACCGCAAGGAGATGTTGGAGAAGTTGGACCACAAGGAGCTGTTGGATCTGTTGGACCGCAAGGTGAAGTAGGACCACAAGGAGCTGTTGGATCTGTTGGACCACAAGGAGAAGTAGGACCGCAAGGAGCTGTTGGATCTGTTGGACCGCAAGGAGAAGCAGGACCGCAAGGAGCTGTTGGATCTGTTGGACCGCAAGGTGAAGTAGGACCACAAGGAGCTGTTGGACCGCAAGGAGCAACTGGAGCATCTGTACCTCAAACCATAACAACAGGAAATTTAATTGCAGGAAGTACAGCAATTACGGTAACGGGTTCTGGTAAAGTTTTAGATGCAAATCTAACAATTGATGTAGCTAAAAAAGACTTAACCACTACAACCCCAGCTACGGTACTTAACGTTGTAAATGGTACGGGAGCAACCCTGACCAATGCGCAGGTTAATATTGTACCGGCAGCTGTGCCTTCAACATTAACGACTAATAGCGCTGGTATAGTTACATGGTCTCCAGATTTACCGTGGATTTTAAATGGAAATAAAAATGGTGCATTAAAAACAATTGGTACGCAGGATGCATTTGACCTTCCGTTTATTACTAGCAATACAGAGAAAATGAGGATTACTAAAACCGGATATGTAGGGGTAAGTACAAATAATCCAGGCTCAAAATTGCATATACTGGCAAACAACGAAAGTTCTAATAGTGCAGATGATTTGAGGATAGAAACGTATTCCAATATTTATTCAGCAAGTATATTACTGGATAGATCTCGAGGAACGCAGTCTGCACCAGTAACTCTTGCGACTAATGATGTTATTGGAAGTATTGTTTTTAGATCAGTTAACGGGGGAGGAGCGACCTCTTTGTCTACTATTAGTGCCACTTATAGGGGAGATGGAACAACAAATGTCAGTGATTTAGTTTTCAGCACATCTGGTGCGCCAAAAATGACCCTTACTCAAACAGGCATGCTTTATCCAGCTAGTGATGGAACTCAGCCTTTAGGTGCAAGTAATTTTAGATGGTCAGCTGTATATGCTGCCGGTGGTGTGATTCAAACCTCAGATATTCGTATGAAAGCCAATATTAAACCGCTGCAATATGGTTTAGCAGATGTACTTAAAATAGACCCTATTACGTACAGCTGGAAAACAGATGCAACGAATAAAATGATGCTTGGAGTATCTGCACAACAATTACAAACAATTTTACCAGAAGCAGTAAATGTGGGAGAAGATGAAAATAAAACACTTGGTGTAAATTATTCAGAAATAATACCAGTTTTAATCAACGCAGTTAAAGAACAGCAAAAAGAAATTGATGCTAAGGATGCAAAAATTAAACAACTGGAAGAGCGTATGCTTAAAATAGAAAAACTTTTAGAAAAATAATAAAGTTAATTTAATTCAAAAATGGAAAAACCCAGCTTATTACAGCTGGGTTTTTTTTTGAAGACTGCTGGCCAAGTATCTGATTGAAGCAGCTAGAATCTTTTAGTTTCTTATCAAATTGACACTTCTTAACTAAAATTATCAAATCTTATCCTTTCAGCCTGAATCAGGTATTCGTTTTATCAAAATTTTAAGTTAAAAGAATGTCCTAAAGTACAATTTTAAAAACTTTTAGGGGGTATCGTTAATAGATGTTATAGAGATATTTGTGCTTTAAAACTAACCGGAATACAAGTAGTTATGTTGTTGTTGAAAGGTGGATAGTTGAATTTAAAAAATATTGATTTTCTCTATAAGACTTCACTAACTATAATTTTTAAATAATTTTTATTAACACATTAACGATAAAATAATATGAAGAATAGAATACTTCCTTTACTTTTTGTCTTAGGTAGTTTCTCTGCTTACTCTCAGGTCATAGTAGGTAAAAAGGAGATACAGCATACTTCTGCTCAACTACAGGTTTTTGCTAACGACAAAGGTATTTTGATTCCAAACGTTGCACTTACAAGTTCAACTGATGCTGCCACAATTTCAGACGGTAATGTAAATAGTTTAATGGTTTTTAATACTGCAACTACCGCAGATCTTAAACCAGGTTACTATTACTGGTATGTAGACAGATGGTGGAGATTTGCACTTTCTGGTGAAGCAAATGGAATCGCTGGCGGTAATGGAGAGCCGGGGAAAAAAGGGGAACCTGGATATCCTGGTGAAAATGTATCTATTTATACAGATAATGAAACAGGCATCGTATACGTACAAAATCCAGATGGAACGTGGACTGCAATTAATGGTAAAAATGGAATTGACGGTAACAACGGAATTGCAGGTGGAGCTGGTCTGCCTGGAGCTGCCGGTCTTGATGGAACAATTCAAATGTATATCGACTATACAACAGGAATTGTTTACGTAAGAGATCCTAAAGATCCAAATAAATGGGTGCCTATAAACGGTAAAGATGGAAATAATGGCATCGCTGGAGGAAATGGTGCTCCAGGTGCTCCAGGTACTGCAGCTATTGATGGAACTGTTAATATTTACGTGGATAATACTACAGGAATTGTTTATATCAGAGATCCTAAAAATCCAGACAATTGGATTCCATTAAATGGGAAAGAAGGAAACAACGGTAAAGACGGTATAGCAGGAGGTTCCGGAGATCCGGGTGCACCTGGAACTGCCGGTATCGACGGTACAATTCAAATTTACGTTAACAGAGATACTAAAGTTGTTTTTGTAAGAGATCCTGAAGACGAAACAAAATGGATTAGATTGACTGGATTAGACGGTGCAAAAGGAGATACTGGAGCAGACGGAAAATCAGCGTTTGAGATCTGGAAAGAACTTCCGGGTAATGACGGAAAAGACATGAACGAGTATATCGCAGGTCTTAAAGGAGATACCGGAGCAGACGGAAAATCAGCGTTTGAGATCTGGAAAGAACTTCCGGGTAATGACGGAAAAGACATGAACGAGTATATCGCAGGTCTTAAAGGAGATACCGGAGCAGACGGAAAATCAGCGTTTGAAATCTGGAAAGAACTTCCGGGTAATGACGGAAAAGACATGAACGAGTATATCGCAGGTCTTAAAGGAGATACCGGAGCAGACGGAAAATCAGCATACGAAATCTGGAAAGGCGAGCCAGGAAATGATGGTAAATCACTTACGGAATTCCTAGACGGATTAGTAGGGGCAACAGGAGCAGACGGATTAACAGGAGCAACTGGAGCATCAGCATACGAAATCTGGAAAGGCGAGCCAGGAAATGACGGTAAATCAC
>NZ_MRCM01000023.1 GCF_002303885.1 Flavobacterium sp. ACN2
GTGTAAGAGTCATATATAAGATTGATGTCGATTTGGTTTAGTATTTTATACCGTGTTTTTGTCATTTCGACGTAAGGAGAAATCACAATAGAAACTCCGCAAAGTATCTCCAATCTTTGTCAACAAACGAGTGTGATTTCTCCCTTCGGTCGAAATGACAAATAATGCGTTTACAATAAAAAACTTCAATAACTTATATGACCTTATATGGTTCAAAAAAAATAATTGCTATTTTTGATAATCCTTATTTTTTGAAAACAACTTATCAGAAGATTAAAGCATTTCCGTTTTAGTCAAAACAGCAACCATTATAATATACCATTTATGAATGTTTTACTCATTGAAGATGATAAACGCATTAGCGAATTTATAGTAAAAGGTTTGGAGGAAAACAACTTTACGGTGCATCTTGCCGAAACGGGCGAGATTGCCAGAGACCTCATTCAGCAGGATATTTGGGATATTATTTTAATGGATATTATGCTTCCAGGAATTGACGGGATTCAGTTGGTGAAACTAATGCGTTTCAAAAAAAATCATACGCCAGTTTTAATGTTAAGTGCTTTGAGCGATACCGACGATAAAGTAAATGCATTAGATTCTGGTGCCGATGATTATTTGGTAAAACCGTTTCATTTTAAGGAATTAATTTCGAGAGTTAATGCGCTTACGCGAAGAACAAAATTTAATTATGACAAAGAAGAAACCTTATATACTCTGGGAAGTTTGACTATAAATCCAGCGGAACATAAGGTTACAGAAAACCATAAACTAATCGATTTATCACCAAGAGAATATAAACTGCTGTTGTATTTATTAGAAAACAGAAACAAAGTAATTCCGAGAACGCAAATATTAAACGCTGTATGGGGCATTAATTACGATAACAACACCAATGTTGTCGATGTTTATATTTCTTATTTACGAAACAAAATTGAGCAAAACCATAAATTTATCCATACCATAAAAGGAACAGGATATATGCTTAAAGAAGAGTCATGAAAATACGCAATAGATTTACCCTAATATCATCTCTTACGTTTAGCGTTGTCTTTGTCATTGCTTCCTTTATCACGTATTTTTCTTTCTACAGCTATTCGGAAAAGATTGTATATAACGAACTTCAAAAAACATGTTTACTGACGGGGATTTTCTATCTCGAAAAAGACGAACTGCCCGAAAATCAGCATTTGTTAATTGGTCAGCAATTCAGGGAAAATTCGCTGGAAATCATTACGCGTGTATACGACAATAAAAATCAGATTGTATACGGCGACAAAACGATCGACAACAATATCAATGCCGAAAGACTAGATTATATTCGGAAAAACAGAAAGCTTAGTTTCAAATCCAAACATCATTTTTATTTCGGAAGTTATTACCATGACAACCAAGGAGATTTTGTGGTTTTCGTAAAGAAAAATGACGTTGAATTTAAAACCATGACCGACAGATTGCAAATCATTATGATAATGGTTTTAATCATCGGTTTAATTACCATTTATATTGTAAGTCGTGTGCTTTCTAATCTCGCTTACAGTCCGATAAAAAACATTATCGATCAGGTAAACGAAATTCAGGCTTCGTCTCTCGACCGCCAGATTGTTTCTCCAAATTCCAAAGATGATATTCAGGAGTTGGTAGAAACGTACAACAATTTGTTTACGCGTTTATCAGATACTTTTATCATTCAGAAAAACTTTATCAATTATGTTTCGCATGAATTTAAAACGCCTTTAACGGCTATTTCTGGAAATTTAGAAGTGTTTGCCCAAAAAGACAGATCAAGCGCCGAATACAAAGAAATGTCTGAAAAAGTATTAGAAAATGTCTATCAGATCGAAGATACCATGAATACTTTGATGATGCTTTCGGGCTTGCGAAACAATACAGAACTCAACGAAATTTTCAGAGTTGATGAATTGGTTTGGGATATTAACGATCAATTGCCCGCTATTTACGATTTAAAAAATGCTCCGATACAAATCGTTTTGGAAGTGGCAAATGACAAACTGCTTTCGATAAAAGGAAACAGCAACGAAATCAAAATCGCTTTATACAACATTATAGAAAATGCCGTAAAATATTCTAACGGAAATCCTATCAAAATAAGTCTGCTAGAACAGAATAATCAGCTTAAAATTGTTATTGAAGACCGCGGAACTGGAATTAGCGAAGACGACTTAACTTTCATTAAACAAACCTTTTACAGAGGCAAAAACGTAAAAGATGTAAAAGGAAGCGGTGTCGGACTTTCGCTGGCCAATATTATCTTCAAACAAAACAATATCGATTTTAATATTGCATCCAAAAAAGACCATGGAACAACGGTAACACTACTATTTCCGCGACTCTAATCGTTTTCTAATGTTGCTCTAACCGTCTTATAACACACCTCAAATTAAGGGCTAATATGTCGCCAATAACTTTGCGACATCATTAAAACTACTTAATTTGAAACGTTTACTTTTAACCTTACTCGTTATTGTATCGCACAAAGGTATGGCGCAGATTGCTGCCATAAACGATACAATTGTGCTGTCCAGAACACAGGCCGAGGCTTTGTTTTTGGAAAAGAATATTTCTCTTATTTCCGAAAAACTGAACATCGATATTGCCGATGCACAAGTGATTCAGGCAAAATTATGGCCTAATCCTACGCTAACTGTGGGCGAAATCAATCTTTGGAACAATGCTACTGCACAGCAATTGCCTCCGTTATGGGGAAATTTCGGAAGAACTTCACAAGTCAATGCAGAACTGGAACAACTGATTCAAACAGCCGGAAAACGTAAAAAGATGATTGCGATGGAAAAAGTGGGTGTTGACATCGCCAAAGAATATTTCAAAACTTTTTTACGTAATCTGAAAATCGAATTCAGAAGCAATCTTACCGAATTGCAATACAATCAAGCACAAGAAGCGATTTATAAAAAACAGCTTTCTTCTATGCAGACTTTACTCAAAGCTTACGGAAATCAGGTCAAACAAGGCAATGTGGGTAAAGGCGAATACTTCAGGCTAAAAGCAACTGAACTTCAATTCTTAAAAGAAATAGCCGATTTGCAAAAGGAAAATAATTCGTTGCAGAAAGAACTTAAAGTTTTAATGAATCTTCCTGCCACAAACTATATCAAACTTACCGATGAAGGTTTTGTTCCTGATAACAAAAATATCGAAAACATAAACTTAGGCAATCTAATGGCTTCGGCTGTAGAAAACCGACCTGATATGAAAGTGCTTAAACTCGGAAATGAGTATAACGACAACAAGTACAAATATGAAAAAGCAATGCGAACGCCAGATGTTACGCTTGGTGTAAGTTATGACCGTGGAGCGAGTTTAATGAATGATTTTGTGGGAGTTGGTTTCTCTCTTGATCTTCCGTTTTTTAATCGAAATCAGGGAAATATAAAAGCAGCAAAACTAGCTATTGATCAAGGGAAATTATTGGCTGAGGAAAAAACCATCAGTATACAATCTGAAGTACTACAATCTTATGAGGATTTATTGGTGACCAAAAAATTATACGACAGCGTTGAAGCCGATTATGAACGCGATTTGGATAAACTTCTGGAAGCGTATCGCAAAAACTTCCTTCAAAAAAATACCAGCATGCTTGAATATCTTGATTTTGTTGATGCTTATTTAGACAACAAATCGATATTGCTGAATTCTAAAATGGACCTGAATAAAAATCTGGAAGAACTGCGCTATATCTCAGGTCAGGAAATCAACTAAATCTAATTTTCAAAAACAAAAACAAATGAAGAAATATATTGTACTCCCAATATTGGGACTAATGCTCGTTTACGGATGTGGCAAAAAAGAAGAAGTTAAAGAAACGAAAGAAGAAAAGTTTTGCATCGATAAAGATTTAAAAGAAAAAATCACCATCGAACCAATTCAAAAACGTTCTGTGAGCGAATCTATAAACCTTACAGGAAACATTACGTACAACGGCGATCACGTTGTTCAGTTTAACAGTCTTGTGGAAGGAATTATAACCAAAACTACTTTTTCATTAGGCGATTACGTTCGAAAAGGACAAGTTTTGGCCGAGATAAAAAGTACCGAATTAAACAGCATGCAATCTGAAAGCAAATCGCTTCAATCGCAAATCACTGTGGCACAACGCAATTTACAAGCTGCAAAATCAATGTTTGAAGATGGAATTTCGTCACAAAAAGATTTACTGCAAGCCCAAAGCGAACTGGATGTTTTAAAATCTTCCCTTGAAAATGTAAAAGCCAATTTGGCTATGTTTAGCGCTAGTAGCGAAAGATCTGTTTTTCTAATTAAAGCGCCGACAGAAGGTTATATAGTAGACAAAAACATAAGTCCAGGAATGCAGATTACAGACGGAAGCGAACCTCTTTTCACCATTTCTGATTTAAAAGAAATCTGGGTTATGGTAAATGTGTATACGAGTAACTTAAAAAATGTATCCGAAAATATGCCTGTAGATGTCACAACACCAGCATATCCAGGAGAAATTTTTAAAGGAAAAATAAAAATGATGTCCAAAGTTTTTGATGCCGACGAACATGTTTTGAAAGCGAGAATTGTAATGGAAAACAAAAACCTGAAACTAAAACCTGGAATGACTGCTGATATTATTATCGATAAAAGTCTGGGTGGCGAAATGCTAGAAGCTGTTCCTGCAAAAGCCGTGATTTTTGACAACAACCGTGATCATATTTTAATTTATAAAGACGATTGCACAATCGAAACCAGAGAAATTAATCCGGTAGTTAAAAACAACAATTGGGTTTATTTTAAAGACGGAATTAAAGAAGGCGAAATGATCATTACCAAAAATCAGCTTTTGATTCACGAAAGATTAAAAAACTAATTATCCTCTAAACGGATAAATACAATACAAGACATGAAAAAATTTGTACAAGGATTAGTTGCTTTCTCGCTAAAAAACTCGCTCATCGTTTTTTTCCTGACAGCCATATTACTAGTCGCCGGTATCGTGAGTTATATTCACACACCAATTGAAGCCTTTCCCGATGTAACCAATACAAGGGCAAGAATTATTACACAATGGCCGGGAAGAAGTGCCGAAGAAGTGGAGAAATTCATCACACTTCCGATTTCCAAACAAATGAATACGATTCCGAAAAAAGCCGAAGTCCGTTCTATTTCGCTTTTCGGTTTATCGGTTGTAACGGTATTATTTGATGATGGCGTTGAGGATTTCTACGCACAGCAATACGCCTCAAACCGTATGAGCGGACTTGATCTTCCCGAAGGAGCCGATGCAGAGATTGATCCGCCTTCTGGAGCAACGGGCGAGATCTTTAGATATGTTATTAAAAGTGATTTGCCTATAAAAGAAATTCAGGCCATTCAGGATTGGGTTATTGAGAGAGAATTGGTTGCCGTTCCCGGAGTTGCCGATGTGGTAAGTTTTGGTGGTGAAGAAAAAATGTTCGAAATCAAAATTAATCCAACACAGTTAGAAAATTACAATCTTTCGGCTTTAGATGTTTACGAAGCCGTTTCGAAAAGTAATATCAATGTGGGCGGAGATGTTATTCAGCGTGGCGATCAGGCTTATGTTGTTCGTGGAGTTGGATTAATCAATAAAGTCGAAGATATTGGCAATATTTTAATTGAAACCAAAGGCGGAGCTCCCGTTTTAGTAAAACACGTAGCCGAAGTTTCGATCTCAGCAAAACCAAGATTAGGACAAGTCGGTTTAGATGAAAATGATGATGTAGTTGAAGGAATTGTGGTGATGCTTCGTGGAGAAAATCCGGGCGAAGTGATTAAAAGACTTAAAGAACGTTTGACTGAACTGAACGAAAGAGTTTTACCTGATAATGTAAAAATAGTTCCGTTTATCGATCGTACCGAATTGGTTAATACAACTGTAAAAACGGTTACTAAAAACCTTGTTGAGGGTATTTTACTGGTATCGTTAATCGTGTTTATTTTCCTTTACAACTGGAGAACTTCGTTGATTGTAGCTTCTGTAATTCCGCTTTCGTTTTTGTTTGCCATTGTTATGTTGAGAATTCAGGGACTTCCTGCGAATTTAATTTCGATGGGAGCTCTGGATTTTGGATTACTGCTCGAAGGAACGCTCGTTATTGTCGAACAAGTCTTTGTCTCGCTCGAAAAGAAAGCACATAAAGTGGGTATGGAACGCTTTAACAGCATGAGCAAAATGGGATTAATCAAGAAAAGTGTCGGCAGTGTTGCCACGTATATTTTCTTTGCCTTAATCATTTTGATTGTGGCTTTGATGCCTATTTTCTCTTTCACGAAAGTAGAAGGAAAAATGTTCTCTCCCCTAGCCTTTACGTTAAGTTATGCGCTATTAGGATCATTGCTTTTATCGCTTACCTACGTTCCTGCCATGTGTAAAGTCATGCTGACCAAAAACATTGTCGAGAAAGAAAATATGATTTCACGTTTCTTTAGAGAAAACCTTTTTAAACTGTTTCAATGGAGTACCAAACATCGTAAAGCTACTTTCTATGCCTTTTTAGCTTTATTAGCAGTTTGCTGTGCTAAGTTTGCTTTTTACGGATCAGAATTTATTCCGAAACTGAATGAAGGTGCTATTTATGTAAGAGCGACATTGCCAAATAGTATCAATCTTGATGAATCGGTTCGATTGACTAAGGAAATGAAAGCAAAAATCAGAAAGTTTGAAGAAGTTAAATTTATATTGACGCAAACCGGAAGACCAAACGACGGAACAGACCCGACGGGATTTTTTAATATCGAATTCCATATCGAATTAAAACATAAAGACGAATGGAAACACGATATTTCTAAAGAAGAATTAATAGCCGAAATCAAAAAAGTACTCGATGTATATCCTGGAATTGCCTTTGGTTTCAGTCAGCCAATTCAGGATAATGTGGAAGAATATGTTGCAGGAGTTAAAAGTCCGCTCGCGATTAAGATTTTTGGAAGTGATCTTTTTCAATTGGAAGAAATGGCTGCAAAAGTCGCCAACTCGATTAAAGACGTAAAAGGAATTGAAGATATTAATGTCTACAAAAACATTGGATTGCCCGAGTTAAGAATTCAGCTTGACGACGAAAAAATGGCGCGTTACGCAGTTACCACTGCCGATGCGCAAGCCGTAATTAGAATGACAATTGGCGGACAAGCAGCAACCAAATTTTATGACGACGAAAAGATATTTGATATCACATTACGTTTTGAAAAAGAATATCGTGATTCTAAAGAAAAAATTGAAGGCATTCTTATTCCGACCTTAAATGGTAAAAAAGTGCCTTTAAAAGAAATTGCAACGGTAGATTATAAAACAGGTCCAACCTTTATTTATCGTGAAGGAAACAGCCGTTACATCGCCGTAGGTTTTAGTATTGAAGGACGAGATTTGGGAAGTACAATTGAAGAAGCGCAGAAAAAAGTAGCTGCCGAAGTCAAACTTCCTAAGGAAAATGTCATGAAATGGGCAGGAGAATTTGAAAGTAAAGAAAGAGCAACCAAACAATTGGCAATGATCATTCCTGTAGTTTTGGTTTTAATTTTATGCCTGCTGTATTTCAACTTTGGTAATTTCAAAGACACCATGATTGCTGTAACTGCAATGCCTTATGCTTTTATTGGCGGATTCCTGTCGCTTTGGGTAACGGGAACTGTTTTCGGAATCTCGGCGGGAATTGGTTTTATTATTCTCTTTGGAGTGAGCGCGATCGACAGTATTGTCCTCATTGGAATGATTAGGGAAAATATGCGAAATGGAATGCATTTAAGAGACGCGATTTCAGAAGGAATTCACAGCAGAATTCGTCCTATTGTGATGATTGCCCTTATGGGATCTTTAGGATTATTGCCTGCTGCGTTATCCACCGGAATGGGTTCTGAAGTGCAAAAACCACTAGCCATCATGATTGTGGGCGGATTAATAACGTGTATGATTTTATCGCTTACCGTTTTACCGCAAGTATTCTACTGGTTTTACCGCAAAAAAGATCCAAGCAACACAGCATCTTAATCTTACTTCTATATAAATTGAAAAAGCACCTTTAGACATTTGGTTTATAAGGTGCTTTTATTGAAATACAACGAATCGTAAAAATACCCTAAAATGATACAATTAAAACTTTTAAGGGCGCATTATTTCAAAAACACATTTTACAAAACATCAATTAAGTGATTTAAAACCATAGTATTCTTTTTTAAATTTTCTTTTTATGAAACAGAAATCTGACCATAAAGAAGCTGGCGAAATAACAGAAACGGAGTTACTGCATCATGTCAGACTTAGTATCAATCCGAAATTTCAGGATTGGGTTTTGTTTAAAAACGGAACGTATATCATTTTTGAACATGCAGATGAAATTTCCAATTTAGAGCATAAAGCACTAAAATTGATAAAAGAGTTTGGTCCCGTTTACACAGAACGATCAGAAGATTTTGATGTCACAGATTTAAAAAATACAGAAGGCTGGATTGTTTCTGGACATGGATATGGAATGTATACGTATGTAAGTCCGCAAGAAATAAAATCTAAAAAGCCAGATACAATAACCATTGGTTTATCAGGTCGAGGAAAAAGAGATTTAGACGGCAGAAATCCTATTATTATTCATATTAATAGACAAAATTGTCAGCAAAGAGATTATGAAAGATGATGTTGTAAACGAATGACTTTTATTATGTTTTCTTTTTGGCAGATTACAAATTACTTTACACATTCTTAGAAATATCACATTCTATTTTTTTTTGCAATTTACTCAAGGACAGCACCTCATTGGTCGCTGTCCTTTTTATTTGCTTTTTTTGAAAACTACTCTTTTTATTCAAAACTTTTAACTTTTAAAAAAACTTTTTAGAATACTATTAGTAAAATGTGTAATTTTAATTTTACTGTTTCAAAGACAAATCAAATTCCAACTCTTATGCCACTAACAAAAAAAATCACAGAGTTAACGTCCAAAAAATACAACACCAATATTACTATTATGGGGGACTATGAGGACAGCAACAATACTTCGATTCTCGACAATGACAATGGGACAATCTTAGTCGTTTCAGATAGAGACCAATTCTATTTTAGAGACCAGCAGCGTAATCTCTGGCTGTCAGTTCTAGATTCATTTCATATAGATGGAACACAACATCATCCAGAGCTTGGAGATTCCTATACACTTAATCACGGAGTACAATACAGTTTTACCACAAAAGAGACAATTGTAGAAATGGCTTCTAATTATTTTGAAAGGCACGCAGATTGATATTACGAAAGAAGTAAAATAAATTCTCAAAATACTATTTTAGCTATCGGGATTGCGATTAAATAAAAAATAAATGATTGATATAAAGACGTTTGAACAGGCAGAAGATTTAAAACATCCTCGGCGTGTATTAAAATATGTCCTTCTTTTTTGTACATCTGGCGAAATAGCGCTTTCGGTAGATGAAAACGAATATCTAATCACAAAAAATTCGGTCTTAACGATAACGTCTGGTCAAATTCATTTCATAAAAAACAGCAGCAACGCAACCGGATTTGTTCTCGAATTTACCTATGATTTTTTCTGCAAAAATGATAACGACATCGAGCTCATTTTCCACAACAGTTTGTTCTGCCATTTTGCAATGAATGAAGTGATAAAAGTAGATGACGACAAATTGGTTGTCGATGCTTTACAGCTTATTCAGCAGGAAATTGCCCAAAAACCGTATCAATACCTCATCTCTATTCATTCTAGAATTCAATTGATTTTAATCGAAATCAACCGTTCTAAAATAAAATTGGGAGAAGAAATCTACAAACCAGACGCTTTGTTTCTTCATTTTCTGGAAGCTATTCGAGGGAATTTTGATAAAAATCTTTCGGTAAATGAAATCGCCAATTTAATCGGCACAACCGAAGCCAAACTAAACGAACTCTCTAAACTGCATTGCAATAAAACTGCACAAAATATCATTTTTGGACTGATAATTTCTGAGGCAAAACGTTTGTTTACTTATGAGAAATTATCGGTAAAAGAAACCGCTTATGCTTTAGGTTTTAATGATCCTTTCTATTTTTCAAACTTCTTTAAAAAACACACAAATATTTCTCCTAAATCTTATAAGGAGAAAGTAGTGCAAGTGTAGCCATCTTCCAAGCTTTTTCCTTTCGTTGCGAAAATTGCTCGCAGAGTCGCAGAGTCGCAAAGTTTTTTCTCATTTTTATGTCATTTCGACGAAGGAGAAATCTTCGTGAGAAGCTCCACAAAGATTGGCTTTTAGAGTCGGAGCCACTTGCGAAGATTTCTCCTTCGTCGAAATGACAAATAGTGCGTTATAGTAGTCAAAAGACTTTTTGACTTAAAGCATAATTACATGCTTTTTCCAAGATTCTCTATTCTTTAAAAAGAGCTGCTGCCTGATCTTTGTATCTGATTAATTACTAATAAAATAGTTTATGAAAAGATATCAGGATTATGCCATTTTGCTTTTACGAATCGCAATGGCAATTGGATTTTTGTCTGCGGTTTCGAGTCGGTTGAGTTTGCTTGGAAAACAATCTTCGGGATGGGAAAATTTTCTGGCTTACGCCGAAGAAGTAAATTCTTTTTTACCTAAAAGTTTTATTCTGTCAATTGCAATTATCAGCACTTTTCTAGAGACTTTATTTGCTGTTTTATTGCTGATTGGATATCAGACTAGAAAAACTGCTCTTGGCGCTTCTGTCTTAACTTTTCTATTTGCGCTGGCAATGACTTATTCTTTCGGAATAAAAGATCCTCTTGATTATTCTGTATTTGTCTTTTCTATGGGCGCTTTTCTCTTAGCAACCACCGACAAATACCGATGGAGTTTGGATGAATATCTTTTGAAAAATTAACTAATTAAATTTGAATATATATGGAAACTAAAATCACAAAAAGCAATGAATTAGAGTGGAAACCACTTCAAGAAGAAGGTGTAAAAACAGACGGAATTTATGCTAAAGTATTGCGCTTTGATGTAGCTACTAACCGTCCACCTACTTTTCTTTTAAAATTTGAGCCTGGCGCGTCGTACCCAAATCACGTGCATCCCGCTGGCGAGGAAATTTATGTTCTAGAAGGCGAAGTACGCTCTGGAAAAGACGAATTAAAAGCTGGCGATTATTTGTACATGCCACCAGGAAGCACGCATTCTGTGTTTTCTAGAACTGGCTGTACGCTTTTGTTTATGATTCCTGAAGAAGTTGTGGTATTGAAGTAAATAAAATATTCAATAGCCTCCCGAACAGCTGCGTAAAGTCAGAGACATTTGCGCAGCTGTTAAAAGATATTACAAAAGATTTTTTACCTCAAATCCTTTTTAATGACCAA
The DNA here is from genome assembly GCF_002303885.1 of Flavobacterium sp. ACN2. Classification (GTDB taxonomy): domain Bacteria; phylum Bacteroidota; class Bacteroidia; order Flavobacteriales; family Flavobacteriaceae; genus Flavobacterium. The sequence goes on from NZ_MRCM01000023.1 coordinate 11,313, forward strand.
ATATTTCAAATCTGTTTTCCCTGCATTACTAATTCCGTGCTCAGCATTTGGCGGACAATAGAAACTGGTGTTTGGACCAGCTGTAAAGGTTTTTCCGTCCAAAAAGAATTCGGCAGTTCCTTCTAAGACATAGAAAAATTCTTCTTCAGGATGATGATGTGGCGCGTGCGTCGATTTTCCTGGTTCAACAATGCTCATTTTCAAAGTATTTTCCTGAGTAAAATCTTTATTAGCAAACCAATATTGATAACCAACCTTCGTTTTAGTGGCTTTGTTTATATCAAAATGATTGACACAGTTTTCTATTGTGTATTGTGGTACTGTGCTTTCTTTTTTGATTTCCTGAGAAAAAATCTGCTGGAAAAATAAAACTGCAATTGTGGTTTTTAGGATAGTTAGCGTTTTCATTTTTTTGTTGTAATGTTACGAAAAAATTGAATACAGACAGTTGCTTTTATCTTTTTGTCATCCTGAGGAACGAAGGATCACACGTGCATATGGACAAAGATTGGCGATTATAAGGAGCGGGGCTTCGACTTCGCTCAGCCTGACAAACTGAACGCTAAAATCGGATTCTACAAAAGTCCCAGAGGGATAAAATGTTTACAGAAATAATGATTCCCATTTCACAAGAGCCCCAGTAGGGCTAAACATTTTTTGGATTTACAATAATTAATATGTCGCTCCGCTGGAGCTTTTTTTAAACCACGTATCCAACAATCTATAAATATTTCATTCCTCCGGAATTTTATGGGAAGAAAATCGTTTTTGTCAACTTTGTCAAAGTTCTAATGAAAAATACATGTTCTCTCCTAGCCCCGATCGAAATGGCATCTTTTTGTGGTGGGGTTCACCACAAAAAATATAATGTAGAGCGGGACAAATGGTCTTGAAAACCGAAAAAGATCTGCTCCTTAAAAAAAATATTCCAACCAAAATCCCAATAAAATAAGGACTTTGTAAAGATTCTTAAAAATGCTTATTGTACGATAAGAAAATATTATGATAAAAATATTTTGAAATTCAAAAATCCGCCATACATTTGCCTAACAGTGTTAAACGATTTAATACTTGAATACAATGGCTAGCAAAGATCGAATTTTAAGACAAAAAGAAGAGACAAGGAACAATATCCTTGGCGCTGCTTATGATATCGTAAAAGAAGAAGGCTGGAATGGTTTGAGTATGCGTAAAATTGCTGACAGAATCGAATATACTGCTCCTATTATTTATGAATATTTCTCAAATAAAGAAGCAATTTTAGAAGAACTGACTGGCAAAGGCTTTATCAAACTGACAAAAGAATTGCAAATTGCAATTGATAAGTTTGAAAAACCCGAAGATCAATTAGAAGCCATGTGGATGACTTACTGGGACTTCGCTTTTACTAATACTGAAATGTATCAACTGATGTTTGGTGTTCAAATGACTTGCTGCGCACAGCGATGTTCGGCTCAAGAGGGACCTTACAAATTATTCACTCAGGTTATTGCTGAAGTAATGAAAGACAGCAATCCGAGTCAAGATATCATTAAACAAAAATATTTTACTTTCTTTTCTGTTATTCATGGTTTAATCGCCATCAACATCATTAATAAAAGCGATATTTTAGAAACAATAAATGCTCAGATTTTGAAGGATGCCATTGGTGGTATCATAAAATCTATACAATAAAAAAAAATTCCAATTTTACTTAACAGTGTAAAATAATTTAAACGGGATAATATAAAATCCTTTTTTTTATAACTTTCGCTTAACACTGTTAGAAAATTTAATAAAGGTAACAAAAGCTCTTTTTTTAGACTTTTACTTAACATCGTTAGATAATTTAATACTGATTCGAAATAGAATTGGAAAGGCTTACTGTATGGAAATTTGTGCACTTTTACTTAACAACGTTAGATAATTTAATTCAATTAAATATGAATCCCGAGAATGCCAGAATGCCCAAAGAATTAATCCGAGAAAATGTTCAACCAATTAAAACCACTATGAAAATGAAAAATGTAATTATAACCAGTTTTATTCTGGCCTTAGTATTAAGCAGCTGTGGCGACAAAAATCAAGCACCTACTGCTCCACCTCCACCGGTTTTACCAGTTTTAGCAATCACAAGTGCCAATACCACTACTGATGCTGAATATCCTGCTTCTATACAAGGAACTGTTGATGTTGAGATTCGTCCACAAGTAAGCGGAAACCTAGACAGAATTTTTGTTGACGAAGGTGCTTATGTAAGTAAAGGACAAACTTTATTTAAAATCAATGAGCGTCCGTTTCGCGAGCAGTTAAACAATGCTTTAGCAAGTCTTCATGCAGCGGAAGCGGCTTTAATCAACGCTAATTTAGAAGTTGACAAATTGACTCCGCTAGTTCAGAACAAAGTAGTTTCTGATTATCAGTTAAAAACAGCTAAAGCTTCACAAAAAATTGCTGCTGCCAATATCGAACAGGCAAAAGCAATGGTAGGTTCTGCTAAAATCAATTTAGGATATACCAACGTAACTGCTCCTGTAAGCGGCTACATAGGAAGACTGCCTAAAAAACAAGGAAGTTTAGTTTCTGCTTCTGATGTTGAGGCTTTAACAACTTTATCAGACGTTCACGAAGTATTTGCTTATTTCTCTTTGGGTGAAACTGATTTCATCAACTTTAAAGAGCAATATAAAGGAAGTTCTCTTGGAGATAAAATCAAAAAATTACCTCCAGTTACTTTGATTTTAGCTGATAACAACGCTTATCCTCAAACAGGAAAAATAGATATGGTTGACGGTCAGTTTGATAAAACTACAGGAGCCATCACAATTAGAGCGACTTTCCCAAATGCAAACGGAACGTTACGTTCTGGAAACACAGGAAGAATCCGTTTAGGATTAAACCATGACGATGCGATTTTAGTACCGCAATCAGCTACAGTTGAAATGCAAGACAAAGTATTTGTTTTCACTGTAGGCAAAGACAACAAAGTGACTAAAATGCCAATCATTGTTGTGGGTAAAAGCGGTACCAATTATTTAATTAAAGAAGGTGTAAAAACCGGCGACCAAATCGTGTTAAGCGGTATTGACAAACTTCAGGACGGGCAAGCGATTCAGCCTGAAAAATCAACTAAAGTTGCCGAAGTAACTAACAAAAAATAATCAGAAGAAATAATGTTCAAAATATTTATACAAAGACCTGTACTGGCAACTGTAATTTCCATTTTATTGGTGATTCTGGGAGTATTGGGTTTAACTAAACTGCCTTTACAACAGTTTCCTGATATTGCGCCACCATCGGTTTTGGTAACGGCGGTATATCCAGGAGCCAACGCAGAAACGGTTTTACGTTCTGTGGCACCTTCTATTGAAGAATCTATAAATGGTGTAGAAAACATGACCTACATGAGTTCTACAGCCAGTAACGACGGTACTTTGGCTATTACAGTTTTCTTTAAACTGGGTACAGATGCCGATCAAGCTGCGGTAAACGTACAAAACCGTGTTGCGCAGGCAACAAGCCAGCTTCCTGCAGAGGTTGTACAGCAAGGTATTGTGACAGCGAAACAGCAAAACAGTTTCATCATGGCAATTGGTATGTACACTGATGATGAAGCAAAATACGATCAGACGTTTGTGGCCAATTATGCGCAGATTAATATTATTCCGGAATTAAAACGTATTCCAGGTGTAGGTTCTGCCAGTATTTTTGGTGGTGTAAAAGATTACTCTATGCGTGTTTGGTTGAATCCAACACAAATGTCAACTTATAAAGTAACTCCAAGTGAGGTTATGGGTGCTATTCAAGACAAAAGTTTGGAAGCGGCTCCAGGGAAATTTGGAGAGCGAAGCAAAGAAGTTTTTGAATACGTTATTAAATATAAAGGGAAATTAACTAAACCAGAAGATTATGAAAATATTGCTATACGTTCTAATGCAGATGGCTCAGTACTTCGCTTAAAAGATGTAGCGAGAGTTGAATTGGGTGCGTACTCTTACAATAGTTTAACTCGTTTAAATGGTAAAAAAGGAATTGTAATTGGGGTTATTCAGTTAGCTGGATCTAACTCAAATGATATTCAGATTGCCATTAACAAAATGATGGAAAAGGCTTCTAAAGATTTTCCAAAAGGCATCAAACACAATATTTTCTATAGTACAAAAGTATCTCTTGACCAATCTATCGAACAGGTTGAGCATACATTAATAGAAGCTTTTATACTGGTATTTATTGTGGTATTTATCTTCTTGCAAGATTTTAGATCAACATTAATCCCGGCCATTGCTGTACCTGTAGCAATTTTAGGAACGTTCTTCTTCATGCAGTTATTCGGATTTTCGATCAACCTTTTAACACTTTTCGCATTAATTCTGGCGATTGGTATTGTGGTCGATGATGCCATTGTGGTAGTCGAAGCGGTGCATGCGAAAATGGAGCACAAACGTTTGTCTCCAAAAATCGCAACCCATGAAGCAATGCACGAAATAACGGGTGCTATTATCTCGATTACGCTGGTAATGGCTGCTGTATTCCTGCCGGTTGGTTTTATGGAAGGCTCAACAGGAGTTTTCTATCGTCAGTTTGCTTTTACGATGGCGATTGCAATTGTAATTTCGGCTGTAAATGCTTTAACATTGAGCCCCGCGCTTGCCGCATTATTCTTAAAAGATAATCACGGAGCTCACGATCACGACGCGCCTTATGTGAAAAAAGGATTTAAAGAGAAATTCTTTAGCGCTTTCAACAGCAGTTTTGAATCGTTAACAAACCGTTACACAGGCGGACTTAAATTCTTAATCAGAAGAAAATGGTTGAGTTTAGGCGGATTGGCTTTAATTACATTGGCAACAGTGGTAATGGTAAAAACAACTCCTCAAGGGTTTATTCCAACAGAAGATCAAGGATTTATTGCGATTGCAGTAAATACGCCATCTGGAACATCATTGGACGGAACTCAAAAAGTAATGACTGAAGCTGAGAATACTTTAAAAGCATTAGACGCTTCACGATTTGTAACCGCAATTTCAGGTTTCAACTTATTGACAAACTCTACAAGTCCATCATCTGCAGTAGTTTTCGTATTGCTTAAACCAAACGAAGAACGTGGAGAAGTAAAAAACATTGACGAAATCATGAATCAGGTTCGTGGTAAACTGGGCGCTATTTCTGGCGGAAGTTTCTTCGTATTCAGTTTCCCAACTGTTCCTGGATTTAGTAACGTTGAGGCTTTAGATTTAGTTCTTCAGGATAAAACAGGAGGAAAACTGGATAAATTCAGCGGTATTTCTCAAAACTTTATCGGCGAATTAATGAAACGTCCGGAAATTGCAGTTGCCTTTACCTCTTTCAAAGCAGATTATCCACAATTGCAATTGGAAGTTAACGACGAAAAAGCGAATCAATTGGGTGTTAATGTAAAAGACATTTTACAAACGATGCAAGCTTACTTTGGTAGCGCACAAGCTTCAGATTTTAACCGATTTGGTAAATATTACCGAGTTGTTGTTCAGGCCGATATCGAAGACAGAGCAGATCCAACAGCAATTGACAAAGTTTTTGTAAAAAACAAAACGGGCGAAATGGTGCCAATAAATACATTAGTTAAACTAACTCGTATTTATGGTTCAGAAACCGCTTCTAGATACAATTTATTTAACTCAATTTCTATTAATGCGATTCCGAAACCTGGATTTAGTTCTGGAGACGCCATTAAAGCAATTGAAGAAGTAGCAGCACAACAATTACCTGCAGGTTACGGGTTTGAATTCTCGGGCCAGACTCGTGAGGAGATTTCTTCCGGAGGGCAATCGGCTACAATTTTCTTACTGTGTTTGATATTCATTTATTTCTTACTTGCTGCACAGTATGAGAGTTATATCCTTCCTCTAGCCGTTATCTTATCGATCCCTGCAGGTATTTTTGGAGTATTCGTTGCTATTGGTCTAACTGGAATTGAAAACAATATTTACGTACAAGTTGCTCTTGTCATGCTGATCGGGCTTCTCGCCAAAAATGCCATCTTGATTGTGGAATTTGCGGCGCAGCGAAGAAGATCAGGACAAGGTTTAGTAGCAGCTTCAATCATGGCAGCAAAATTACGTTTGCGACCAATTATCATGACGTCTCTTGCTTTTGTGGTAGGTTTAGTTCCAATGATGAGTGCCAAAGGCCCATCTGCACAAGGTAACCACTCCATCAGTATTGGGGCAGCTGGAGGGATGCTTTCGGGAGTAATTCTAGGATTATTTATTATTCCTGTTTTATTCATCATCTTCCAGCATTTACAAGAAAAAGTGAGCGGGAAACCAATCGCTGTAATTCATAACGAAGAAAAATAATAAATGGAAAATTATATAACAACCATTCTTGTCGCCATCATATTTGGCATCGGATATATATCGTACAGAATCTCAAGAGATCTAGAAACTAGAAAAGATACTTGTACAGAGATATAATCTGTTGAGGAAAAAATTAAACACATAGAAACATAGTCCCGATAGCTATCGGAATTGTGTCGAAAAAAGAGATTAGAAGAAACTAGTTTCCACACATAGAACTATGTGTATTTAAGCAAGTGAAACGCCTTTTTAAATCTACAAAGAACTATGTCTCTATGTGTTTCAAAAAATTACACCCAATCGGGTTAAAGGAATTTTAATAAAAAACACTAATGAAAAATCATATAACCAAAATCGTGACCTTCGCCATTCTGATCACGACTTTAATATCCTGTAAAGTCTCAAAGGATATTGAAACTCCAAAAGATGCATTTCCTGAGAATTTCAGGAATGCATCGGTTTCGAGTGATACAACAAGTATTGCCGATGTGGAGTGGAAAAATTTCTTTACAGAAAAAGATATTATAAAATTAATTGACAGTGCCGTTGCGAGAAACAACGACCTTCAGATTGCCGAAAAGAACATCGAAATTGCGCAATACCGTTTTACACAGTCAAAATGGGGAAATGTACCTCAGGTTAACTTATTTGTAAACGCAAGTACAAGCAATCCGTCTGACAATAGTTTTACGGGATTAAACTTAAATCAGGCAATTGGAGCTAAACATATTGACGACTATTCTGCTGGAGCTTCTCTTTCTTGGGAAGCTGATATTTGGGGAAAGATCAGAAACCAAAAGAAAGGGGCTTACGCAGGATATCTTCAATCTGAAGAAGTAAAAAAAGCATTGCAGACCAATATTGTCGCTAATGTTTCTAGAGGATATTATAATCTTTTAATGCTAGATGCACAATTGGATATTGCCAGACAAAACCTTCGTTTAAATGATAGCACAACGAATATTATCAAATTAAAATACGATGCGGGTCAGGTAACCACTTTGGCGATTCAACAATCGGAAGCACAAAAATTAAACTCAGCGCAATTGATTCCGTTATTGGAACAAAATATTGCGATTCAGGAAAACGCTTTGAGTGTTTTAACGGGTTCTTTTCCAAATTCTAAAGAAAGATCTATTCAATTAAGTGCAATTGAAGTAAAACACAATACAGCAATCGGAGTTCCATCTGCTTTAGTAAGCAGAAGACCTGATGTAAAAAGTGCCGAATTGGCTCTTAAAGCGGCTAATGCAAATGTCGGTATCACGAAAGCGGATTTATACCCAGCTCTCAGAATTACGGCTCAAGGCGGCTTAAACTCTTTTGAAACGAGCAATTGGTTCAATATTCCGGCTTCATTATTCGGAACGGTTGCAGGCGGGTTAACTCAACCTCTTTTAAATAACAAAAGAGTGAGAACACAATATAATATCGCTGTCGCGGAAAGAGAAAAAGCTGTTTTAAGTTTTAGACAATCGGTTTTGGTTGCTGTAAGCGAAGTTTCGGATGCTTTAGTTAAAGTGGAGAAATTACAACAGCAGGAAACTTTCTTAAAAGAAAAAGTAAAAACATTACAGCAAGCGATTAAAAATGCTAACCTTTTATTTAAAAACGGTATGGCAGAATATCTTGAAGTTTTAACTGCGCAGGCCAATTTATTACAAAGCGAATTAGAACTTGCTGATATCAAAAGACAACAACTTACAGCCAATACAGATTTGTACCGCGCTCTAGGCGGAGGCTGGAAATAATACCTGTTACATTACCCGTTAATTATTTATTTTTTGAGATGAAAACGCTGTGAAACCTCTGGGTTTCATGGCGTTTTTTGTTTTGTCAAAAAATATAAACTAAGAAATGCTTTTTGCAAAATTTTACAAAAGCAAATCTTTCATAAATTAGTAAATACTAATAAAATATAGTAAAATGATTGTTTTTTTCTTTTTAAAAAGAATTACATTTGTAAGAAATTATAAACAAAAATAACATTCAACTTATTAAAAATGAAAATTTTATTAAGCTTACTTCTTATTATTACACTATCATTTCAGGGATATTCTCAAAAAAAGATTAAAAAAAAAACAACATCTAAAGCTACTGCAACTCCAGACTTGATCGTTACTCCCGAAATGGTAGCAGAAACCGAAAAAATAATACCAGATACCTTATACATACAAAAAGGGAAACAATATATTTTTTTAGTCGATGTAAATGAATACTCACAAAGAAGTACAGAATATGCAAGCAACGATGACAATACTGAAAAAGAAGAACTAAAACTTAATTTTCCCAAGGAAAATCTTGAATTCATAAATATCAATAAATATACATATGTTCTTTTCGAGAACAAGCAAAGACTAGACATTACCGCCGAAGGTAAATCTTTTCAAGCATTGGCCTATTGGAGTGGAAAAACAGATGAGAAAGTGAAAGTTAGAGAAGGCACAAGAATGGCTACCGAATTCGTAGCGGAACAGCTAAAATCTAAAAAAGAATCTTCATACGTTGTTAATGCCAGAAAGTACAAAAAAGAAGTGGCTTCATTACAAAGCAAAAACGAGATTACATCAAAATCCAAGGAAGTCATGAAGCATTGGCTAAACAGTGAATTATTGTCCTTTATAGATATTGAAACAGACAATTTGCCTGTTTCTCAGCTGGGAACTACAAAATTAAAAACAATGAATTCTTATTTTCTTGAAAAGAAAGGAGTGCGAATCCCTCTAAAAAGTATCAATTTTAATAAAGAAGGATTACCAACCTCAATTTCCTCCTATGATGAAGGAAAAGTAAGTAATATAAGAACTTTTATCTACAACGATGGATTACTTACAAAAATCATAGATGGAGAAAACCTAATTAGAAACATTACGTACATTGACAATAAAATGATTATTTCAGAGAATATTAGCGAAGTAAACCCTACATATATTTTCTGGCTTGAAAATGGTAAAATTTTAGAAAAAAGATATATTTTAATGATTGATGATAAGTTTTCATACATGAATAGTTATGGTGAAGAAAAAATTGAAAATAATTGTATCTCTCATTATATAAATAATGTTGTCTGGACGAATAACTGTAGCACTGCAAATAACAAATTTCCGTTAATTTACACCTACACTACGTATGAGGACAAGGAAATGTCTCAATTCATAAAATTCAAAATAGAAAAAAAGAACGACACAACTTTCGAAAAATATTACTCCAAAGCAAAACGTTCCGATCAAAATGATGATTATAAACTTTTAGGAACTTTACATTTAAACGACTTTAATTTAGTCGACACTTATATTTTTACAGAAGATAACGAAACCAAAACCATCAAGGTAGATTATACCTTTTACGAATAATACCTCTGATAAAACTTTTAAACGCTGTGAGACCTTTGGGGTTCATGGCGTTTTTTGTTTTTTGTTTTTTCAAATTTGCGGCGAAGACGCTAGGGCTCAAAGTTTTTTTAAAGTTTCTTGCAGTCACAATGTTTTCGAAATTGTAAGTCAGGCGGATTTTTTATCTTATTTTATGTGCTTTTGAATGCAGTTGAAGGATACAAAAAGTAATCACTAGAAACGATAAATCTTCTCTAGAAGCTCTAAACAGCAATTAAATTCTCTTGCCTGATTTCGTGCGATTTCTCTTTCTCAAAAAAACAATAAATCTTAACTTATTTTCTTACTTTTGAAAAAGAAAACTTAGTGTTTTAGCGCCTTCGTGGTAAAAACTATTAATTAAACAAATTTAAACTAATGAAGAAAATAGCATTTTTTGCGCTTTTGGCTTTACTATTTACAAATTGCAAACAAAACAGTTCAGAGCAAGAATCAGAATCAGCTAAAACCCCAGCTGATACTGTTACCGTAGCCAAAAAAGAAATAAAAGAGGAAAGTCCAGAAGATGGAGACTGTAAGGATATAGAAGTTGAAATGGGATCTGGAAGAGAATGTATTGTAAAAGATACAGATATTAACCAGGTTTATCAAAATATCATTAAAAACAAAGAAGTAGATGAGTCAGAGTACTATTTAACCTCTCTTCCAACAGAAAAAAAATCTATTGAAGTAAATAAAGATGGATTAATGTCTATTGATTATGAAATCACTAAAGACAAAGTTGCGATTACAATGAACTATGCAGGTGGCGTAACCGAAGTAACGTTAGAAAAAATAGATAATACTGTTAAAAGAAGTATTTATCATTATGCAGATTAATGCAGATATTTACTATTATTTTGAGAAACCGCTATAAAGCTTTTTGTTTTTTAGCGGTTTTTTTATTTTGCCACGAATTTCACAAATTTTCACGAATTTCTTTTTTTTTCTAATTATAAAATAATTCGCGAAAATTTGTGAAATTCGTGGCAATAAACTTTGTGGCTTTATCCCGATAGCCATCAGGATAGTGGCAAAACCAAAACACTCTATGACTTTCAATAAAGAAATATACCTCAATAATCTAAAACAGACTATTGAAAGCTATTATCCTATTTCCGAAAAATCTTGGAAACTAATTGAAAGTATCACCAGTTTTCAAACACTTAAAAAAGGAGAAACACTATTACGAAATGGAGAAATTGCTAAAAATCTTCATTTTATTGCAAAAGGAGTTTTGCGAACTTTTATAACCGATGAAGAAGGAAATTTCTATAACAAAAACCTTTTTCTTGAAAATTATCTTGCGGGTTCTAAAGTTTCATTGATGCTTCAAACACCTTCCAATTTTACTATCGAAGCTTTAGAAGATTCCATTGTAATCAATATCAATTATAAAAAATACATTGAGTATATTAACGAAAATGACGATCTTAAAAACTTCTATATCGCTCACTTAGAAAGGCATTGGATTATCGAAAAAGAACAAAGAGAAGTCGCACTCGTTATGCAAAATGCCACAGAAAGATATATCACACTTCTTGAAAAACATCCTGACATGGCAGATCGTGTTCCGCTATTGCACATTGCATCGCATTTAGGCATTACTCCAACGCAGTTAAGCCGAATTAGAAAAAGTCTAGAAAAAGATTTGTAAATCAACATATGTAAAGGTTTTTCAGGAAAGCTCGTTTTATCTTTGTTTTAGATTTAATTCGATATCCAAAAAAAATGAAAAATAAAGATCTCATCAAAGATAATATTGACAATCTTACCACACTTTGGAAAACTGTTGCAACTCCTCTCCTTTCCTATCATAAAAATGATCCGTTCCAATTCAGTCAAATAAAAAATTCAGGCTGGCCCAATAGATTATGGTTTCGAGAAGATATTACCGAAGAAAGCTTTACGCAGATTATGGAAATCATGGAGAAAAATCCTGGTTTGGTTATTCCATACTGGGATATTTTTGGCAGCAATTCAAAATCATTTTTTGAAAAAAACGGCTTTAATATCCGTATTCATCTTGTGGCAATGGCTTTAAAATTAGGTCAAAAATTTCCGCTTCAAAGTAAGCTTACTTTCAAAAGAGTTCTAAATGAAGAAGATGCCAAAACCTGGTCAGATATTTATCCGCTATCTTTTAGTTATGTCATTAGCAAGGAAACACTGGTTCATAATTATGAAAATGTCAAATTTTATTTGGTTCATTTTGAAGGAAAAGCGATTGGAACACTAACACTTTTTCAAACAGGAAAAACAATGGGTATTCACGGCGTTGGTGTTATTCCAGAAATGCGCAAAAGAGGTTTTGCAGAAGAAATCATGAAATTCGCCATCAACGAAGCTATTGATGCCAATTGTAAATATGCACAACTACAAGCTTCTGCTTTAGGAAAAGGCATTTATACCAGATTAGGTTTTGAGGATTTGTTTACTATTACGAATTACCAACTGAGTTAAATTCCAAATTTTAAAATCCAAATTCCAATTTATCAGCAAATTAATTCTTTCGCAAAGACGCGAAGTCGCAAAGTTTACTTTTTTAAGTTATTTTTCTTTGCGACTTCGCGTCTTTGCGAGAGTTATTTTCATTGAAACTTTGGCAAAGGTTTTTTAATTATAATTCTTCATGTTTAATGTCATGCTGGGCGAAGTCAAAGCACTCGTACAGTTAAGCACACTAAATAGATTCAGCATGCGATCCTTCGACTTCGCTCAGGAAGACACTTAAAACCTTTACAACTTTGCGCCTTTGCGAGAACTATTTTCAATCTAAAATCCATATTCTATATTCTATATTCTATATTCTATACTCTAAAATCTAAAATCTACATTCTAAAATCTACATTCTAAAATCTAAAATCAAAATCTTGTCCCAAATGCCCCCAAAATAGTCATAAATAGGTATTTCATGAAAAAATAAGAATAGTACATTTGTAATACATTAACTAATAACCATTTAAAACAAATACCCAATGAAGACAACAAAAATTATTTTTTGGACTACTACTATTTTAATCTTTTTATTTGAAGGCGTTATGCCAGCTTTAACCTCTCAAACTGAATTGGCCAAGGAAGGAATCAAACATCTAGGATATCCAGAGTATTTTGGAAATGCATTAGTTGTATTTAAAATTCTCGGAGTTTTAGCTTTAATTATTCCACAAGTTCCGGGACGTATAAAAGAATGGGCTTATGCAGGATTTGCTTTCGATTTTATTTTTGCTTCGATAAGTCATTTTGCAGTAGATGGAATCGGTTTTCAAGGATTCTTCCCTCTAATCGTTTTTGCCGTTTTAATTGTATCGTATGTAACATATCATAGAATACATCGTTATAAAAACATAGCACTCTAACAACCAAAACTTTATGATTGAAGTTTTTAAAACAAATGTTCAAGAAGCTGCTCAATGTTTGATCATCATTGAGAAGCTTCTTGAGCATTATCCAGACAGCTCGATCAACTTCGATTTAGAAGATTGCGACAAAATCCTCCGTATTCATGCATCCGATTTTTCGAATACAAAAATTATCGATATTTTAAATTCACACGGTTACTTCTGCGAAGCCCTTCCTTAAAAAATTAACACTTCTCAAATACTTGATTTATAGTATTTTAATATTTTTTATTGTATATTTGAAGGAGTACCAGTTTCCCTAATTCTATAAATTAAATTTCACAGATAATGTACTGAGGTTTTATAATAAACCAATCGGTAAACATGAACTGTCGAATTCTCTATTTCTAAAATTAAAAAAAATGAAGAGCGCTATTCAAAATACCATACTGGAAACCTACACTAAATTGCATGATTTAGTTTCCTCTTTTTCAAAAGAAGAAATCAATATTGTTCCGTTTGAAGGGAGCTGGACTGCTGGTCAAACCACACAGCATATTATTCTGGCCTGCTCTGGTCTGACTATGCTTTTTGCAGGAAAAACAGAAAAAACAACTAGAGAACCTGATGAAAACGTAAAAGCTCTAGATGCTATATTTTTAGACTTCGCTACCAAATACCAATCACCCGAAAATATAAAGCCCCCAGATATAGAATATGAAAAAGGCACTTTGTTAGCTTCTATCAAAAAAATACAAAATGATTTGTTTGAAGCGGCAGAAACATACGATTTAACGCTTACTTGTCTGGACGCTAAAATACCTGGATTTGAACATTTCACAATTTACGAATGGCTTCGTTTTGCCATTGTACATACGCAGAGACATACACATCAGTTAAAATCGATTTACGAATACATTAAAAAACAATAGAGCAGTATTTAACTAAAACTATTTTTATGAGATCAAAAGTTAGAACCATTGTTTCATCTGGTTTAGTTGCAGGAACATTAGACATCACTGCCGCTATTTTGATTTATGCAGGAATATTACATAAAACAACAGCAGAAAAAATTTTACAGTCTATTGCAAGCGGTATTTTTAAAAAAGAAGCGTACACAGCAGGGACAGAAATGACTTTTGTGGGCTTGGGACTTCATTTCTTAATTGCTTTTATTTTTGCTTGGTTTTATTTTAAGATTTTCCCTTACATCCCATTTTTTAAAATAAATACATTATTGTCGGGAGTCTCATACGGGTTCTTTATTTGGGTAATCATGAATCTTGTTGTTCTGCCCATTGTCTTTCCTGTTTTACCCGAGAAAAATTTAGATTTTCCGCTTTTGCTTTCTATTCTTATTGTAATTTGCTGTGTCGGGATTCCGATTGCTTTTATAACGAGAAAATATTACGCTAAATGGTATTAGAAAAAGGTACAAAGTGACAAAGGCTCAAAGGTGCAAAAGTCAAAAACTTTGAACCTTGCTACTCTGAACCTTTATAAAGAAAATTAAACCTTTCTTCTTCCTGTAATTAATGAAATGATAAACAGGACTAAAAAAATGAAGAATAAAACTTTTGCAATGCTTGCGGCTCCGGCAGCAATACCACCAAAACCAAAAATTCCAGCTATAATAGCAAGAATAATAAATATAACTGTCCAACGTAACATAGTATTGATTTTTTAAGTTCTTAATATGACTGTTTTATAAGCCTTTTTTGTGTATTTCAAAGTTCTTTTATTCCTACAAATCTTATTAACTCTATACGCTTAATTGTTATCCCTATAAAATTAAACTAAAGCCAGAGTACACAGCACTTTCACTATTATTTGCAAGCCTTACAGAATTACCATGTTTATGCTTTTGAGTTAATTTTTTGATCGATTGGATTAATTGCCGCTTCTATACTAAAGTAATTTTAGATAAAATTTTTAACCATAGTGATGGAAGCTAAAAAACATGGTGTCATTTTAGAAAAAACAGATCGAACTTTTGAAGAATTAGGTGTTTTAAACCCTGCGATTTATCAAGACGAAAATACTGTTCACATGTTTTACAGAGCTGCAAAAAGAGGAAACTTTTCGACCATTGGTTACTGCCGTTTTGAAGGCCCAACCACATTAGTCGAAAGAAATACACAGCCCATTTTTGTTCCAGAATATATTTATGAAATTCATGGTGTCGAAGATCCGAGAATTACCAAAATTGACGATAGGTTTTACATGACTTATGTCACTTATGACGGAATTAACGCCTGTGCTGCATTGGCAGTTTCAAAAGATTTAAAAGTTTTTAAAAAGAAAGGAATTATATCGCCAAAATTCATGCTTCACGAATTTACAAATTTGATTCGTAAGCATTTACAGAATCCGAGCATTGCTAAGATTTTGGCTTTTAATACCGAAAGAAATTATCCGCTGACAGAAACTATTAAAGAGAATCTGTTTGTTTGGGATAAAAATGTAGTTCTTTTTCCGAAAAAATTCAATGGAAAATTTGTTGCCTTGCATCGCATATTTCCATCTATTCAGATTTTTTCGTTCGAAAAGAAATCAGAATTAGCAGAAGATTTTTGGAAAAACTATTTAAAAAATCTTCCAGATTACATTGTAATGGAACCTAAATATGATCACGAAACAAGTCATATTGGTCCAGGAGCCCCGCCAATAGAAACAGCAGATGGCTGGCTTTTAATTTATCATGCTGCCGAAAGAAGAGAAAAAGGATTGGTTTATCATGCCGCCGCTGTTTTACTGGATTTAGAAGATCCTTCAAAAGTTATAGCACGACTGCCAAAACCCATTATTACTCCTTCTGAATATTATGAAAGACATGGTTATGTCAATTATGTGGTTTTCCCCACAGGAACAGCCATTTTTGACGACCAACTATATATTTATTATGGCGCTGCCGATGATAAGATTGCGGTAGCCTCCTTGAACCTGAACGAGTTATTAACCGAGCTAAAAAAGAATTCTCATGAAGACAATATCAAATAAATCAAAAATAGTTTTTTTATCTACTTTTCCGCCAACGCAATGCGGCATAGCAACTTATACACAAGATACCATAAAAGGAATTACAGATGTTTACGGTAAATCTATAAAATGTGAAATTTGCGAACTGGTTAATGAACCAAAGGAGCATCCGACACAGGCATATACCTTAAACACAAAAAATAAAACAGAATATGCTAAAGTAGCAGAAGAAATCAATAAGGATGAAGCTGTGAAACTAGTTCATATTCAGCACGAATTTGGTTTGTTTTCAGGAAATTACGGAGATGATCTTTTAAATTTTTTAAATGTTATTAAAGCCCCTGTTACTTATACCTTTCACAGTGTTATTCCGAACCCAAATGACGAATTGAGAACATTCGTAAAGCTATTGTTGAGCTACAGCAATTCGGTTTTTGTAATGACTAATAAATCTAAAGAAATTCTAATTAAAGACTATGAAATTGATGAAGAAATAATTACTTGCGTACCCCACGGAACCCATATTGTAATATATGAAACTCCAGAAAAGGCAAAAGAAAAATTAAATATTCAGGACAGATTAGTACTTTCAACTTTCGGCCTTTTGGGTGAAGGTAAAAATATAGAAACAGGCTTACAGGCTCTACCAAAAATTATCGAAAAGGCTCCAAATGCTTTATATCTGATAATTGGAAAAACACACCCCAATTTAATAAAAGATGGTGTCGATACTTATAGAGACAAATTAGAAGGATTAGTAAAAGAATTGAACCTTCACGATAATGTTCGTTTTGTCAATCAATATTTAGATACAGATGCGCTTTTAGAATATCTACAAGCAACAGATATTTATATGTTTACATCCAAAGACCCGAATCAGGCAGTAAGCGGCACGTTTGCCTATGCCATGAGCTGTGCATGTCCGATTGTGGCTTCTAAAATTCCGCATACCAAAGAAGTATTAACTCCAGATTCTGGTATTTTAGTTGATATTGGAAATGTCGATCAATTTGCCGAGGCGGCAATTAAATTGATTGGAGATGAGAATTTGAGACACGAAATGGGCATCAATTCTTTTACTAAAATGCGCGCTTCTTCTTGGGAAAATGCTGCAATAACTCATATGAATACGTATAAAAACCTGATCAAAAATCCGTCAGAAATAAAATATAGCTATCCTCCTATTCAGTTAAAACATATCAAAAAACTAACTACAGAATTAGGAATTATTCAGTTCAGTAAAATTTCTATTCCAGATTTAGATTCAGGATATACTTTAGATGATAATGCAAGAGCTCTAATTGCGTTCTGTATGCATTACAAACAAACCCAAGATAAAGACGATCTAGCTTATATTTTAATTTATTTAGATTTTATTCAACGCTGTCAAAAACCAAAAGGAGACTTTATCAATTATGTTGATCAGGAAAACCGCGAACATGTAGAACAAAATGCCGAAGTAAATTTAGAAGACTCAAATGCAAGAGCTATTTGGGCGCTGGGAACCGTTGTCTCTATGTCAGACATTCTTCCTGAAGCTATTACCAAAAAAGCAACAAAATGTTTATTGAACTCTTTAAAATGGACTGAAACTATTCAGTCGCCACGTTCTATTGGTTTTGCAACAAAAGGTTTGTATCTGTACCATACTACAGTTCCTAATTTATACGTTGCCGCAATCATCAATAAACTGAATGCTAAACTTTTGGCCAACTATGAAGACACCGCAACAGAAGATTGGCAATGGTTTGAAAATTATCTGACTTACGGAAACGGAACTCTACCAGAATCAATGCTGTATGCTTATTTAATTACCAATAAACCGGTGTATAAAAAAGTAGCCTTGGATTCATTAGACTTTTTGATTTCTAAAACCTTTATCGACGGAAACTTTAAAGCCATTTCTAACCAAAGTTGGCATCATAAAGGTTCAGAGCCAGATCAATACGGTGAACAGCCAATTGATGTTACTTATACAATTCAAAC
This sequence comes from Flavobacterium sp. ACN2, assembly GCF_002303885.1. GTDB lineage: Bacteria > Bacteroidota > Bacteroidia > Flavobacteriales > Flavobacteriaceae > Flavobacterium. Next base: position 29,307 of record NZ_MRCM01000023.1, read on the forward strand.
TTTAAATGCATTTTATAATGCCTTTAAAACACCAGAATATAAAAAGAAAATGAAAGCGGCCTTTAATTGGTTTTTAGGTAAAAATCATTTAAATCAGATTATGTATAATCCTGTAAGCGGCGGCGGTTATGACGGACTAGAGAAACACAATGTAAACTTAAACCAAGGTGCAGAATCTACCGTTTGTTACTTAACCGCAAGATTACTAATGGAAAAACTAGCCATGTCACAATCGCGTGTTATTCCGTTACAAAAATCTCGAAGTGGCATTGCTATAAATTTATAAGAAAAAATATTGAAGCTAACCAAATACTTCACTTTTTAAACCCTGAAAATCCCTTTCTTATTAAAAGGGATTTTTTGTTTGCGGACACTAACGTCAAAGTGTTTTAATTATTGTGAGCTTATGAAAATTATATAAGGCTGATGAAAAGTTGTGTAATATATTTTAACAAGTATTGAGCTAACTTTCCTGTATAATTTAATGATTTGAAAAAACTGTTAAATAATTGATTTTCATTTCACATCATTCACCTTAAAACCAAAACATTTTGATCCTTGCAATTAAAAATACATTCGCCGAAATTGGAGAGACCACCTTATTCGCTAAAAGGTTTTTTAAGGAGGTTTTTATTCCGCCATATGAGACCAAGGAGTTTCTAAAACAATGTTATGTTATAGGATATAAATCTCTACCATTGGTCGCAATTACCGGTTTTATAATGGGACTGGTACTTACCCTGCAATCGCGTCCGACGTTGGTAAAATTTGGTGCAGAATCTTGGCTTCCTGGAATGGTGGCGCTTTCGCTGATAAGAGAAATTGCACCCGTAATTACTGCATTGATTTGTGCCGGAAAAATTTCATCTGGAATTGGAGCCGAACTAGGATCAATGAAAGTAACAGAACAGATTGATGCTATGGAAGTTTCAGCCGTTAATCCGTACAACTATTTAGTGGTAACAAGAGTGCTAGCCTGTACTTTAATGGTGCCACTGTTAGTGTTTTTTGCTGATGCTGTCGGAATCATTGGCGGTTATGTAGGCATTAACATTCATGGCGATGTCAACTTCTATAGATTTTTAACCCAGATCATTCAATCCTTAGAATTTCTAGATCTGTTTCCAGCCACTATTAAAACTTTCTTCTTTGGATTTTTTATAGGAATGATTGGCTGTTATAAAGGTTTTAATGCTTCTAACGGAACAGAAAGTGTGGGTCAGGCTGCCAATTCTGCTGTTGTAACAGCGTCGTTGAGCATTTTTATTATAGATATGGTTGCTGTACAAATAACCGACTTATTCTTTTAAAATGATGAAAGAAAAACTACATAAAGAACCCAAAACAAAAGAGAAAGATAAAACTCCGATTATCGAGATTAAAGATCTTCATAAAACTTTTGGAAAAGATAATGCCGTTTTAAAAGGCGTAAATCTCACTTTGAATAAAGGCGAAGATTTGGTGGTTTTAGGACGTTCAGGCTCTGGAAAATCAGTCACAATAAAATGTATCGTTGGATTGATTGAACCAGACAAAGGCGAAATTAAAGTTTTTGATGAAAACGTTCTGAATATTTCAAAAAGCGAGCTGAATGAAATTAGAGTCCGAATCGGATTTTTGTTCCAAAGCGGGGCACTTTACGATTCGATGTCCGTTAGAGAAAATCTCGCTTTTACCTTGACCAAACACAAACGCGATTTAAGCCAAGAAGAAGTCGATAATGAAGTAATGGAAGCATTAGAAAGTGTAGGACTTGCCGATGCCGTTGACAAAATGCCCTCTGAACTTTCGGGCGGTATGAAAAAAAGAATTGGTCTGGCGCGCACGCTAATCTTAAAACCAGAGATTATTTTGTACGACGAACCCACAACGGGTTTGGACACGATAACTTCAAGAGAAATAAGCGAATTGATCCTGGATATTAAACACAAACAAAAAACTTCTTCCATCATTATTACGCACGATATGGCTTGTGCAAAAATGACAGCCGATCGAATTGTAGTTTTAAAAGAAGGTGTAATTCATGCCGAAGGAACATACGAAGAATTAGAAAAAGACGAAGACGAATGGGTACGCTCATTTTTTGAATAAAGCAAAATAAAATAATAGAAATCATGGAAAAGGAATCTGGATATACTTGGAAATTAGGAATGTTTGTAACGATAGGTTTACTGCTTTTTATAATGGCCGTATATTTTATCGGAAAACAGCAAAATCTTTTTGGTTCAACCTTTCATATTAGCTCTCAGTTTAAAACTGTAAGCGGTTTAGAAGTCGGAAATAATGTTCGCTTTTCTGGGATTAATGTTGGAACAGTAGAACAAATTCAGTTAAAAAATGACTCGACCGTAAGAGTTGTTTTGGTCATGAAAGAAGAAGTTCGAAAATTCATTAAAACGGATGCCACGGCCAGTATTGGTTCAGATGGTTTAATGGGCGATAAAGTTCTGACTATTTCTCCAGGCGCTAAATCTCAAAAAGAGATTGAAGATAACGGGCAGATTGCTTCTGTTGACGGAATTGAAATGCACGATATTATGAAAAGCGTGAAGAAAAGCGTAGACAATATTGGCGTGATTTCAGACGAAATAGCCATTTTTAGCCACAGCATGAACAACGGAAACGGCGCCTTGGCAAGATTGGTTAAAGATGATAAAATGGCCAACAGCGTTTCGAATACGCTTTCTAATCTAGAAACAGGTACAAAAGGTTTCAGTGAAAATATGGAAGCGGCAAAAAGCAATTTCCTTTTTAGAGGCTATTTCAAGAAAAAAGAAAAAGAGAAAAAGGAGAAGCAAGAAGAAAGAAAAGAGAAGCAAGAGGAAAAGAAAGAAAAGCAAGAAGAAGCTAAAAAAGAGAAAGAAGAAAAAGCTGCTAAAGAAAAAGAACAAAAAGAGAAAGAAGAAAAGCAAAAGCAGGAAGAGGCTAAAAAGGCAGAAACTAAAAATTAAATTCCAAATTTTTAAAATGCCAAATTCCAGTTCTCATTTTTATGTCTTTCTGAGCGAAGTCGAAGAACACGCAATGTAAAACACACTTAATAAATTAAGGATGTGATTCTTCGACTTCGCTCAGGAAGACAAGCATTAAGAAAAATTCAAAATCCAGTATTTCACAATTCACAATTCACAATCAAAACTATATGCCAAGTCAATTCAAACATACCGCCTTAAAAGTTTTAAAAATTACTGGAATTACGATTGCGGTAATTTTGTTTTTGCTGTTTATTATTCCGCTGCTTTTTCCTGGAAAAATTGCTTCGGAAGTGAAGAAAATTGCGAACGAACGTCTGGATACCAAATTGGAATTTACAAAATCTAAACTTTCCTTTTTCACGCATTTTCCATCATTGACTGTTTCGCTAGACGATTTATCTTTAACGGGTTCTAAACCTTTCAGCAATGATACTTTATTAAGAGCCGATCAGGTTGCATTTGGAATTGATATTAAAAGACTGCTTTTTGATAATGAAGTTAAAATCAACAAACTCTATGTTTCAGATGCTTTAATAAATGTAATGGTCAACCAAAAAGGTCAGGCCAATTACAATATTTATGTAGCGCCAGAAGATAGAAACAAAAAAGAAGATCCTAATGCTCCAGAAGAAGGAACAGCAATACGATTGGAACGCATCGATTTACAAAACTGCCACGTAAAATATAACGACCGTTCGGCAAAGATTCTAGTTGATGCAAAAGGCTTTAATTATATTGGAAAAGGAAATTTGAGCGAAGATATTTTTGACTTGGCAACCGATGCTAAAATTGACGAACTGGATTTCTATTATGATCGAACTGGCTACTTAAGAAAGAAAAAAGTCAGCGCCGATTTAATTACCCGAATCAATACACATGCACTTACTTTTATTTTACAAAAAAATGAACTTCATATCAATAAACTCCCTTTAAAGTTTACTGGTCTTTTTTCCATTTTAAGAGATGGCTATAAAATCAATATTAAAGCGGCTTCAGAGAATACAACGGTAAAAGATTTATTGTCTGTAATGCCACCCGAATATTTAACATGGCTTGAAAGAACAGAGATTTCAGGACGAAGCGATTTAATGCTGACTTTTAAAGGAGATTATAACGTTCAGAAAAAACAAAAACCAAACTTAGCTTTCAATTTAAAAATTAATGAAGGCTCAGTAAATTATAAAAATGCTCCAGTTCCCTTAACCGATTTTCAAATGGATCTAAATGCTATGCTTCCATCTTTAGATACCGAACAATTGCTGGTTAATTTGAGAACATTAAAATTTAAAGTGGGCGAAAAAGATTATTTTAATGCCTATCTGCACAGCAAAGGTTTAAGCGAAATGTCGATTAATGCGAGCGTGAAGGGCGCTTTAGACCTTGCTGTTGTTGATGCTGCATTGGGATTGGAAAATATGGATTTGAAAGGAATCTTGAAAACCGATATTAAGGCTCGAGGCGTTTTTAGCACCTCTAAAAAATTATTTCCTAAAACGATCGGAGGCATTTCTTTGCGAAACGGCTGGCTTAAAACAAAATATTATCCCAATCCTATTACCAACATCACTTTTATAGCCAATATGCTGAACAAAGCGGGAACCTATCAGGATTTGATTGTTGCAGTCGCGCCTTTTTCTTTTGTTTTTGAAGGAAATCCGGTTTATGTCAATGCCACTTTATCCGATTTTAGCGATTTGGCTTATAATGCCAAAATTAAAGGCGAACTGAATGTAGGCAGAATCTATCAGGTTTTCTCCCAAAAAGGTTTGGATTTAACAGGCTACGCCAAAGCAGATCTTTCCTTAAAAGGAAAACAAAGCTACGCTACAACGGGTCAGTACGATAAACTGGATAATAGAGGAACATTGCTGCTAAAAAACATAAAAGCAACTTCAGAATTGTTTCCAAAAGCTTTCTATATCAAACAAGGGAATTTTCGTTTTCAGAATGAAAAAATGTGGTTTGAAAAATTCAATGCTTCGTACGGAAAATCAGATTTTGATATTAACGGTTATCTGCTCAATACCATCAATTATTTCTTAGAATCAAAAGGGACTTTGAGCGGCAATTTCAACTTAAAATCAAAACTGATTAATGTAGATGAATTTATGGCGCTTGAAGAAGGCGAAAATAAAGACCGAAACCTAGAAGTCGAATATGCTAAAGAAGATCATCCGAAAATGAGCGGCGTGGTCATTATTCCAGAAAACCTAAATGTCACTTTAAATGCAAATGCAGACAAAATAGAATACAATAAATTGATATTTAACAAACTGAATGGAAAAATAGGTGTAAAAAAAGAAGGATTTTACTTAGAAAATGTTACCTTTAATATCATTGACTGTGTTTTAGGGATTAATGCATTGTATAAAGACGAGTCTCCGACCTCTGCACATTTTGATGCTCATTTTACAGCAAAAGACTTTGATGTTCAGCGAGCTTACAAAGAAATCCCGATGTTTCATGATATGGTTACCGCCGCTGAAAAAGCACACGGAATAATCTCTGTTGACTATAAAATAAAAGGAGATTTAAACGGAAATATGGGACCTATTTATGAATCTATGCACGGCGGAGGAACCATTAATTTACGTGATGTTCAAATTAAGGGTCTGAAACTTTTTGACGGAATTAGTTCTAAAACAGGACAAAATGGTTTGAACAATCCTGACATGAAAGGAATTGAAATCAAATCGACTATAGATAAGAATCTTATAAATATTGAGCCATTTACCTTTAGCGTAGCTAGTTTTAGGCCAACTATTAAAGGAACTACAAGCTTTGATGGACTTCTGGATTTAAGAATGCGTTTAGGACTTCCGCTTTTCGGAATTATAGGTTTTCCAATTGTAATTACTGGAACACACGACGCTCCAAAAATTAAAATATTCAGCAAAACAGGACAAGAAATTAATCCGGCTGTTTACGATGAAAAAAACAATAAGGTAATTCGAAAAGAAAAAGTTAGCAAATCCAAAACAAAATAGAAATGAATTCAAAATCTCAGCATAAAAACAGTTCATTCGAGAAGTTTGCTTCAAAAGTTTCTAAAGCCGCTGGAAGCACACCAGCTTTTATTGGAGCTCTTTTTCTTGTTATTGGTTGGGCTATTTCAGGGCCAATTTTCGACTATTCTGAAACTTGGCAATTGGTAATTAATACCGGTACAACGATTATCACTTTTCTAATGGTTTTTTTGATTCAAAAAGCACAAAATAAAGATTCTCTTGCCATTCAGTTAAAATTAAACGAGCTAGTGGCATCCAATGATTTATCGAGTAATAGCCTTGTTGATGTCGAAAATATGACCGAGGAAGAGATGAAGATTATTCAGAAATATTACCATCATTTAAGCCAGTTGGCAAAAAAAGATAAAACGATTAGAACATCGCATTCTATTGCCGAAGCAGAAGAAGTTCATAGTCGCAAAAAAGAAAAAAAAAGTAAACCAGATACTATTAAAAAGACTACCAAAAACACCTCTAAAAAAATAACCAAAAAATGAAATTGAGCTCTACTGAAACGTATTGGCCATTAAAAAATGCCATAAAACAAAGTTATCCTTCCATAGATTCTGATATCCACACCGACATTTTGATTATTGGTGGAGGCATAACAGGAGCTTTAACAGCTTATAAATTATTAAACGAAGGAAAAAAAATTGTTCTTGTAGACCGCAGGGACGTCTGCGGCGGAAGCACTTCTGGCAGTACAGCCTTATTACAATACGAAATTGATGTTCCGTTGCATCAGCTCATAAAACTTCGCGGCGCTAGATGTGCCATAGACAGCTATCAAAATGGAAAAAAAGCCATTTTCGACCTTCGAAATATCATTGATACTGTGGGATGCGATTGTGGTTTTGAGTTTAAAAAAAGCGTCTATTTTACAACTCTAAAAAAAGATGTTCCTTATTTAAAAAATGAATTTAAAGCTAGAAAACAGCATGGTTTCGAAATCAGCTGGTTAAGCAGATCCGAATTGCAAAAAATGGGATTGAATGCAATTGCTGGCGTAGAATCTAAAACTGCTGCTGTTATGGATCCGTTTAAATTGGCAACCGATCTTCTATTTCATTGCCATGAAAAAGGAATGCAAATTTTTGACCGAACTAATATTGCTTCTATTCAGCATCAAAAAGGCAAAATTATTGCAACCACTGACACTAAATTTTCTATCACTGCAGATCATATTATACATTGCACAGGTTACGAAAGCACAGAAACGCTAAAAGAAAAAGTGGTTGATTTAAAAAGCACTTATGTTATCACCTCTGAAAGTCAGTCCGATCTTCCAGAGAATTTTAAAAACACGATTTTTTGGGATACAGCCTCTCCTTATCATTACATTAGAACAACAGATGATAATCGCATCATAATGGGCGGCGGTGATGAGGATTTTAAAGACGCAGCGAAACGAGATAAATTGCTTCCTAAAAAAGAAACCTATCTTTTAAAACAATTCTTTAAAAGATTTCCTGATTTAAATTTTAAAATTGATTATTCCTGGGCAGGCACTTTTGGAGAAACCAAAGACGGTCTTCCCTATTTCGGAAAACCTAATCCGAGAAAAAACGAACATTACATTCTGGGTTTCGGAGGTAACGGAATCACTTTTAGCGTCATTGGAATGAATTCGATCTTGGATTCACTTAATAACAAAAAGAATACAGATTTAGATTATTATCGATTTGGAAGATAAAAAAAGATGCTAAGGTTCTAAGATACTAAGTTGCTAAGTTTTTTTCTTAGAGTTTTAGCATCTTAGAACCTTAGCAACTTAACTAAGCACTAACTCCATCTGAATATTACAACGTTTATAAGGCGTTTCCAGACCAAATACTTTTTCGAAACCCAATTTATAATAGAGATTTATTGCGGGTTTTAAGATGGTGTTGCTTTCTAAATATATTTTTTTTGCTCCCAGTTCTTTCGCTTTTTCTGCGATAGCTATACCTAAAAGCCAGCCAATGCTTTTTCCTTGTGCTTTTGGAGAAACCGCCATCTTTGCCATCTCAAAATCATATTCAGAATTATTCATTTTAATTAAAGCGCATACACCAACAGGTTCATTTTCATATAGCGCCACAAGAATTTTTCCTCCTTTTTTTAGAATATAGTCTTCAGGATTATCGAGCGCTTTATAATCAGCTTCTTCCATTTCGAAATAAGTTGAAATCCACTCTACATTTAATGCTCTAAAGGCTTCCTGATATTCTGATTTATACTCTACAATTTTTACGTCTTTGCTTTCTCTCTTTTTCTTTTGTTCGCTAACTCTCTTAATTAAAGATTTTTGCTCCAGTAAAAACTCCCATTCTTCCAAAGCAGCCCACAGATTGTGTTTGCTTTCTGCAATTATTCCTTCAATTGCAACATCAATATCTTCTAGTTGCTGTTTGATTTTCTTCGAAATCAAAATTCCTTTTTCAGTAAGTGCGACATTATTCTTGCGCTTATCCTCTGTTTTTGCGCTTTCTTCAATCAACCCAGCACCAATCATTTCCTGAATAATTTTGCTGACAGAAGGCTGAGAATGTCCAATTTCATTAGCAATTTCAGTAATGGTAATTTCGCGTTCTTCTGCCAAGGTATAAAATACAGGAAACCATTTCGGTACAAATTCAACCCCATACAATTCATATATTTTCGCAGCATCATCTGTAACAACAGCAGTCATTAAACGCAAACGGCTTCCTAATGCCGCTTTTCCAACTTTATCAAAAAATTCCATAACAAATAATTAATTATATAACTAGTTATTCAAATGTATGTTTTTTTTTAGATACTAAAAACTAAGGTTCTAAGATTCTAAGTTTTTTTTTGAAAACTATAGAATCTTAGAACCTTAGCGTGTATATATTGTGCTTTAGAGCTAGCGACAGTATTTTTTTGAAAGGTTAAGTTGCTAAGATTCTGAGTTTCTAACTTTTTCCGATAATAACCTTAGAATCTTAGCAGCTTAAAATATATTATGCTTTTTAGCTAACGACAGTATTTTTTTGAGAGGCTAAGTTGCTAAGATTCTGAGGTTCTAAGTTTTCCTTAAAAATAGCTTAGAATCTTAGCAACTTAAATATATTATGCTTTTAAGCTAACGACAGTATTTTTTTTGAGAGGCTAAGTTGTTAAGAATATAAAACATAAGTTTTCTCAAAAAAAAACTTAGAATCTTAGCATCTCAGAACCTTAGCACCTACGGCCGCTAGGCCGTTATAGCTAAAGAATTCAAATTAAACTTATATTCTTTTGGGCTGCAGTTGAATTTTTGTTTGAATATTTTAGAGAAATAGCTTCTGCTGGTGAAACCAATGCAGTATACAATTTCTGAAATATTTAAATCAGATGTTCTAATTAGAATTTCGGCTTTTAGAACACGCATGTGTGTGATGTAATCGTTTACTGTACGATTATGAATCATTTTGAAACCCTCTTGAAGTTTATTTGGAGACAAACCAGATCTTTTACTTAAGGCCTTAATAGAAAATGCCTCTTCTGGACTTGTTTTTATAAATTCTGAAAGCTCTTTAATTTCTTCCATTTCTCTTAATGTCAATCCGTTTGATTCATTTGCAAAAGCGTGCAAATCATCTGAATGTTGTTGGATTTCCATTGCCAAAATAATTCTCATGATGCCTTCTTTTAGCAAATTTCTCACAATTCCTTTTTGTGTGATGGAATTAAGCTGCTCTATTTTTTCTGCAATCTGCAAATTATACGAACCAATATAAAAGAAATCTGTTACTTGGTTATTTTCAAAAAAAGTATCTTTTACCTGCTGATTCAAAGAATGAGTTTGACTTGCAGTATCAATCTGAGTACCAACAATAATTAATGTGAGCTTTGTCTTTTTACCTTTTTCAAAAAAGAGAACATTATCCTGGTTTTGTTTAGAGGTTACAATTGCGGTTTGAAAAGTTTTTAATTTTCGTTCCTCACCATTTAATCCAAAACTGTGCGAAAGGTTTCCTTTAGAACAATAAGCAAAATAAATAGGCGATGATTTTACATTTAAAAAATCCAATCTCACATCTGCAGAAAATGTCATATCAAACTGAACGTAGGAGATATTATCATTAAAGGAAGCTCCAATAATAGAACCTTCTGCAAAACTATTTTCTACTTTAAGTGCATATTCGTCTAAATCAAAATTCACTTTTCCGCCAAAACTAGTCTGAAGTTCATCAAATATATTTTGAGTTTTTTCTGTATTTATAGTAACTATTTTCATGGTTTGCCGGATTTAAAATTATAATTTGCCAAACAGATTATTTTCTAGAAATCTGAAATTCAAAGTTCGTTTAAAGACACGCCAAAAATGTTATATAATTTTTCGGTTTTGTTTTATAATTCCTTATAAATGTTTATTTTAACATATCTATTTATTCCAGCATGAAAAGTTTTTCCTTTGCCCCTATTAGTTCTCCAACTTCTAAAATTCTCATTTTAGGCACGATGCCTGGAACAAAATCTTTAGAACTAAATCAGTATTATGGTCATAATCAGAATAACTTTTGGAAGTTTATGTTTCAGATTCTAGGAGAAGAGTTTTCTACTGATTACGAAATGCGAAAAAACTTATTAATCAAAAACAATATTGCGCTTTGGGATGTCTTACAATTTTGTAATCGAATTGGGAGTTTGGACAGTGCCATCAAAAATGAAATAGCAAATGACTTTGAAGATTTTTTGGCAACACATCCTCAAATAGAAAGTATTCTTTTTAACGGACAAAAAGCAGCTGCGTTTTTTAAAAAATATGTTCACTTAACAAAAGAATACAAAACATTCACACTTCCATCAACTAGTCCAGCCAATGCTGGCAAGACTTTTCAAGATAAATTATACGAATGGAACATCATTAAATCCTTATTATAAAGACCTGCATTTTATACAATTAAAATGCAAATATTGAAATCATGTAACTTTTTCTGTTTAAAGTATAACAAAAATCATCTACTCTCGATCTAATTTTACATCAAAGAAAAATAAGCCATAGTGAAGATTTAATGAACGAAATGGAAAGGCTTTCTTCTTATTAAAATTGACAAAGCAAACTGTAAAAAGTTTAGTCTATAAAGAGAACATTGGTTATGTTAGTTTATTTTTGGGAAAAAGCTACTCTATAGAAATATAGAGTAGTTTTGTTTTTATAGGCTACCATTAAAAGATAAAAACATGAAAATCCAGACATATTATAATCATATACGGTTTTATACTCCGCATCATTTTATATATTATCCCATTTTAATTTTGTTCTTGATTGCCAGTATTTATTTGGCCTTTACGACAGAAGATCATTTAATATGGGCATTTATCAGCGTGGCTTTTGTATTTCTTTTTGCACTCGCTTATATGCTGCGCCAGCATTATGCTTTAACACTGCAAAACAGAATTGTACGTTTAGAAATGCGCTACCGCTATTTTACTCTAACAGGCAAAAGATTTGAAGAATTTGAATACAAACTTACAGACGATCAGATTTTTGCTTTACGCTTTGCGCCAGATAACGAATTGGTTCCGCTTGTTGAAGATACTTTAAAAAACAGCTTAACAGGCGATGCAATCAAAAAAGCAATTGTGCACTGGAAAGCAGATTATCATAGAGTTTAGCAATATCAATGGCAAAATTCAATGGCAATTACAATGTCAAAAATCAATAGCAATAGCAAAGTTCAATAGCAATAGCAAAGTTCAATAGCAATAACAATGTCAAAAATCAATAGCAATAACAATAGCAAAGTTCAATAACAATATCAATTTTTAATTTTTAAAATTAATTATTGAATTTTGACATTGACATTGATTTTTGCCATTGAATTTTGCTATTGACATTGATTTTTGAAATTGTTATTGAACTCTCTTTTTATTGAAAATAAGATAAAACAGAAACAGCAATACGCCAACTGCAACAATTACAGCAAAATAGATTGCAGCGATATTGGGATGCAAATAATTTGGCTCGTAAAACAACTTATTTAAAGTTTTAAATTTTTCTGCTAAAGCTTTTCTATCAAAATTATTTCTAATTCCATTAAGCGGTTCATCTTTATTATCTCTGTAGTGGTATACATCTTGAGTCAGCAACTTCGGAATCAAATTTGTTTCTATATTGTATTTTCTTAAAAGCGTATCTAATCTTTGAAAAGTATACGTTAATGAATCTTTCTTAGCATTGTATAGCAATTTATAGCGATCTACAGCTACTTTATATTTTTGCTTATCTACAGAATCTCCTTTTACAGGATTAAATAGAGACTTATTTTCTAAGAAAATACAAATATCCTCATCATGTTCTGGATGCACGGAAACACTCTTAAAAATAATTTCTGTGCTATCTCCCACAATTCTTTTTGAGATCACTCTTTTGTGCAATTCTTCTTTATCAAAACCGATAATATCAAAAATACTATCCGCCTTACTTTTCGTTTTATCAAAAGTACTCGTTAAAGCTTTTATGGTGTCAATGCTATAATAATTGGTTTCTATAATCGGAAATTCACCAGGTACAATTGTATCATCTTCCTTAATTACGGGATACGGTTTTGGGTATAAAATATTCTCATAATTAAATAGTTTCTCAGAACTATAGGAAGTGTATGCGTATAAAAACGGATTTAAGACATTGATCAGTTTTTTGTCATTATTAAAATCCTTTTCAGACAATTCTGATTTCAGTTTAGCATTCATTCCGAAACTATAGCTAATAAAAAACGAAAAAGTCAGAAATGAAATAAAAAGCAAACAACCCGCGATTTTAAACAGATTCCCTCCTCTATAGCCTTCTCCAGAATGATTTCGAATCAGAAAAAACAAAAAGAAAAGCAAAAACAAACCACTTACAAAAAAGTGCGAAATTGAAATGTCATCGTAAAACTTGAATCGGTAAAATTCGGTGTAGATGTTAATATTCTTTAGTCCTTTAAAAGTAAAATAACCGTATAAAAAGTAAGCAAAATGAATTAAGGCTAATATAATAACTGATTTTATGAAATAACGTTTTAGATTTTTGGTCATTTTTAAAAGGTGCTAAGGTTCTGAGATGCTAAGATACTAAGGTTCTAATATACTTAAAATTTATCTTGCCTTTCATAAAAATATATTTACAAAATTAAAAAGTAAAATAATCTGGGCGTGCCACCATTATAAAAAAAGGGCAAATAATAGCAACGCCTATTCGCCCTTTTTTTATAATGCTGTCGGGCTGTCCATGCTGCTTCGGCAGCTTATTCCCATCCCTCACGCAATCACGGTTTCAAAACAACTTTCCGAAACATTTAGCCATTTAATTAGCCCAATCGGCAATGAATTTCAGCCAATTTTTGGTTACAAAGGGACAAGTTGCAAAGGGACAAAGTTGCAAAGAGACAAAGGTTTTCCGTAGAGACGCAATGCAGTGCGTCTAAAACACAGCATATCCGTAATCTGCCAATCTTTGGTTAGATGCACTGCAGTGCATCTCTACAGTATCACTGAATTTGATTTCGCTAAAAAAAACCTTAGAAACTTAGTATCTCAGAACCTTAGTCCCTTTTATTTCGAAATATCAAACCCTTCCTTCACTATTTCGCTTTCCACTTTATCAATCAGTTTATTGGTTTTGCCCGTAAGTCTTTCTTTCTTCCAATCGCCTTTTGCATATATGACAACAGTAATTAAAGCCGTTACAACAGAAGCAATCGGGAAAGCCCACCAGATTCCAATTTTACCTAAAGAAGTATTATGAGACAAAATAAAAGCCAGCGGAAACTGGATTACCCATTGCGAAACCAAAGTTAGAATCATAGGCAATTTTGTGTTTCCAACAGCTCGAAAAACACCAGTTAAACAAAGCTGTATGCCTAAAAATCCCCAAGAGAGACAAGTAATTCTCAATAACTTTGTTCCACCTTCAATAACGGCTTGATCATTCGGAACAAAAAAGGCGATTAAATACGGCGCAAAAATAAAAGCAATGATTCCGAGACCAGTCAATAATCCGAAACCCAGATAAGCTCCTAATTTTGAAATTTCAGCTGCACGATCAACATTTCCAGCTCCAATATTTTGCCCAACAAGAGTTGCAATCGCCATTGACAAACCCAAAGCTGGAATTAGAATGAGCTGAATCAAGTTGGAACCCGCACCATAAGAAGCAACTGTCAATGTACCAAAACGAACAATCAAAAATGTGATTGCCATCATTCCTAAAGCACGCATTGACTGCTCAATTGAAGACGGAAAACCAATTTCAAACGCTCTTTTGATATGTTTATAATCAGGTTTAAAATCGGCAATGCGGAGATGGATTCCGTGTTTTCCTCTAAACAAAATTGCAAATCCAATTATAATAGCCAAAAGCTGTGTAAATAAAGTTGCCAAAGCCGCCCCTTTTACGCCTAAAGCTGGAATAAATTTCCATCCGTAAATAAACAGCGGATCTAAGGCAAAGTTCAATATAACAGTTCCTAAAACAATATAAACAGGAAGTGTTACACGCCCAACTCCACGCATAATCGATTGGAAAATCATAAATCCGAAACTAAAAACAAGCCCCACAAAAGCCACTCGCATAAAACCTAAAGCATCTACGTAAACTGCAGGCTCTACCTTCAACAGATATAAAAAATACGGACTCAAAATATAGCCTATAATAGACAAGAAAACAGATACAATAATCACCATCGATAAAGTCTGTGCTGCGACGTGGTTGACCATTTTCTGATTTCCTGCTCCAAAATATTGCGCAATTAAAATAGAACCAGCAATAGCCAATCCAGTTCCTAAAGCAATGGTTAAAAATATTACAGGCGTGCTTATCGAGACCGCCGCAACGGCATCACCGCCCAGACGCCCAACCCAAAAAGCATCTACCAACTGATATGCTGCTTGCAATAAATTAGCAATCATAATCGGAACGGCTAATTTTAATAATGAAGAAAGGATTGGCCCTTCTAATAATTCATTTTTTTTCATTTATTCAAAATAATTATTCAAAAATCAGTTGACATATCAACTTTTAAAGTTCAAAAAAAATTAAAGAGTTTCTAGCTTGTCTGCATAAGATCGTACCGCATTCAACGCTTCAATTCTTTCTTTTGGAGAAAAAACAGACATTACTTCTTCTTCTGCCCTTTTCATCAGCGAGCGAATGCTTTTTGCTAACGAAATTCCTTCATCAGTAAGACTTACAATATTTTTACGTTTGTCTATTTTATCTTTTACAACCTCAACAAGATTCTTTTTTTCAAGTGCTGATATACTTCTTAAAATAGATGATTTGTCTCGCATTGTTTTATCTGACAATTCTCTCTGCGAAAGACTTTTATGATGCAAAATCATCAACAATGGCAACTGTTCTAGCTGTAAGGTAATTCCAGCTTCATTCATTAACGCATTGGTACGCCTGAAAATTGCGCGTTTGATACGATGAATCTGAAAGAAGAAACTATCTGATATTTCTTCTTTCCAAAAATTTGAAAAACTTTCTTTATCGGCATGTTTTTTTTCCATGATGCAAAATTACAAAAAAGATTGACATGTCAACTATTTTTAAAACAAATCCTTATTTTACTGATATACAATTCATTCACTAAAATAATTCGGCTAAAAAAAGAAAAATGAACGATTATTTTTACTAACTTTAAATGTTAAATATTGCCTAATAAAAACTTAAAAATTAATCTGATGAAACAATTATTTATTTTTTTGGTAATGATGCTCCTTTGGATTCCGTTAAACGCTCAAACTGTTGCTGAAGCCAGTAAAGAGGATAGCTTAACAACTTTTAAAACTGAAAAAGACGATTTTCAAGATAGTTCTTTAGATGATCTGCCCTGGCACAATAGACGTTTTAAAGTTACTGCTGGCGCTTTTTTTCCTGTAAATAATACTCAAGTTAAAGTTGAAGGCAACAACGGAAATATAGGAACTGAGATTGATCTTGAAAATGATTTAGGATTTTCTAAATCGACTGTATCCTTTTTAGGAACATTTGATTGGCGCATATCCAAAAGATCTCGATTAGGTTTTGAATATTTTGTATTAGACAGAACTGCAACAAAAACACTGCAAAGAGATATTAATTTCGGAGATCATACTTACCCATTGGACGGAAGGGTTCAAGGTACTTTTAATGTACAGATTGCTAGAATTGCTTATGGGTATGCTATTTTATCTAAACCTAAATATCAAGCTGGTCTATTGATTGGGGCGCATGTTCTTTTCGCAGATTTAGGATTAAAATTAGAAGCTAATACGCAAAGTGTCGAATATCGTGATACTTTTGATTTTACTGCGCCACTGCCAGATGTTGGAATTTGGGGTGAATTTGTTCTTGGAAAACGCTGGGGTTTATATGCCAACGTAAATTATCTTGCCGTAAAAATTGATGAAACCGATGGCCGAATCATAAGCTACAATTTATCGGTTTTATATAATGTTGTAGATAACTTTAGTCTTACTGCAGGTTATACTGGCTTGAACTTTAGAATAGATACGGTTCAAGACCGATTAAATGGTTTCTTAAAATGGGGATATAACGGGCCAACGCTTACAGCGGTTTACACTTTCGGTAAGCATGTTAAAGTTACTAGATAAAGGTTCTCTCTCAGATGCTAAGATTCTAAGGTGCTAAGGTGCTAAGGTTCTAAGTTTTTTTAACCGCAAAGAGCGCTAAGGATTACGCAAAGTTCGCAAAGTTTTTATTTCAAAGCTTTGTGGAAAAAAGCTATGAACATAATTTTACCGCAAAGAGCGCAAAGTTTTTTTTAGCTGAACGAAATATTCTCGCAAAGACGCAAAGTCGCAAAGTTTTTTATATTCTTTGCGACTTTGCGTCTTTGCGAGATTAAAATTTCATCAAAAAGCTTTGCGAACTTTGCATTCTCAAAAACCCACCTCAAAAAAACTCTGCGAACTTTGCGAAAATCTTTGCGCTCTCTGCGTTAAAAATTATACTCAAAGCTTATCAAACCTGAAACTTGAAACTAGAAACTAGAAACAAAAAAATAAACCCGATAACTCTCCAGCTATCGGGTTTATTACCAAACTTAAACTTACTTAACTTAACTCAAAATAAAACTTTATAAACTTAGAATCTCAGCATCTTAGAAACTTAGAATCTTAAAAAACTATTTTTCGATTGGAGTGAATTTTACTGCTGTTCCTCCTCCAGCTGCCAATTTGATATTTAAAACAGTTTTGTTGTTTACTTTTTGTTTAGAGATTGTAACTGGATATGGATTGGTTTTATAATTTGCCCCTTCTCCATCTGCATAAATTTCTGCTTCGTATTCTTTGTTTTTGTCTAAAAACGAAAGCGTTACTTTTAAGTCTCTTGCATTTCTATTTGTAATCGAACCCAAATACCAGTTTTTCTCGTCCCAATCTTTACGGGCAATTGTAGTGTATTCTCCAATTTTAGAATCTAAAACTTTAGTATCCGACCAAGTGCATGGCACATCTTTTACGAATTGAAATTCTGGTTTTCCTTCATAGTTTTCAGGTAAATCAGATGCCATTTGCAACGGACTGAAAATAATCACGTACAAGGCCAATTGATTGGCCAAAGTGGTTTGCACTTTTGCTCCAGAAGGTGTTTTATAATCAAAATTGAAATTCCCTGGTGTGTAATCAAACGGTCCAGAAAGCATTCTGGTAAAAGGCAAAGTTGTTAAATGCTCTGGCGTATTTCCTCCATCTACAGACCATGCATTATATTCTTGCCCGCGTCCGCCTTCTTGTGACATAAAGTTTGGATACGTACGCTGTAACCCCGTTCCTTTCATTGGTTCGTGGTTATCGATCATGATATGATATTTAGCCGCCGTTTCGATTACTTTTCTGTAATGACGTGCTCCGTACTGGCTGTCATGCCATTCTTTTTTATCCAAATATTTATTTACATAACCCGTTTTTACCGAATTCACTCCCATTTTTTGATACAGTTTGAAAGCCTCTTCTAACTGGTTCTCATAGTTTTTAGTAGCACCAGCCGTTTCGTGATGTCCAATTAAACGAACATTTTTTACAGCCGCGTATTTGGTAATTTCTTCCAAATTAAAGTCTGGATACGCTTTTACAAAACTAAATGCAGAACCATCTGCAGTCCAATCACCATCCCAACCTTCATTCCATCCTTCAACCAAAACTCCGTCAAAACCATTTTTCGCAGCAAAATCAATATATTCTTTTGTGTTTTTGGTTGTTGCACCGTGTTTTGGGCCTTGTCCCCAAGTATATTTTTCTAAGTGCATTCCCCACCAGATTCCAATGTATTTTGAAGGTGTGATCCAAGATAAATCTTCAATTTTTGAAGGCTCATTTAGATTTAGCATAATGGTCGAAGTTGCTACTTGTCCAGGATTTTCCCCAACCACAATAGTTCTCCAAGGTGTTTTAAAAGGTGTTTCTGCGTATACTTTTACACCATCTGCCCACGGCACCAAATCACTTTTATATTGCTTGTCTGTGGTTTTTAAAAGCGTCATTGAAGCAAAATCTGTTAGGTTCGCTTCGTGAATAGCGACATATAATTTGTCTTTGGTTTCAAAAGTTGCTGGAGTATTGATGGTATCAGTTTTACTCATTAACGTTTTACGGTATTCGCTTTCGTAATAACTGTTTTCGCGGTGAACTGGAATCCACCAAACTTCATTATTATCTTTAAAAGTAAATTGTGTTACTTCGTTAGAGATTTTCACTTTTCCTAAATGAGGCTGTTTTGGAAATTCATAACGAAATCCTACTCCATCATCAAAAACTCTAAAAATAATATCGACCAAACGCTCCTCGCCTTTTGCTTCTTTTAAGTGAACAATCAGTTCGTTATGATGATCTCTAACTTTTTTGAATTCGCCCCAAGGCTGTTCCCAAGTTTCATCTGCCGATTTTTCTTCGGTCGAAACAACTTCAAATCCATCTGTCATTTTAGCTAAACCCTGAAATTCAAATCCCATAAGAGAAGGCTCAATAACCGATTTTCCGTTAGAAGAAAAACTATATTGAGGCTGTCCAGAAGGCGTTAATTCAAAAGTTAATTCAGAGATCTTTTCAGGAGAACTGATTTTATACGTTTTTTTAATACTGCAAGCCATAACGAGCATTGTGGCAAAAGCTATTAGACAGTATCTATATTTTCTGTTTTTCATTATTTAAATTGTATTAATTACAGCTCTATTTTATTTCGCTTAATGTTTGTTTTGCTTTTGCAGGCTGCATAGAAACAAAATAATTAAACACCTGATCGAGTTTTTTCTGGGCTTCGACATTTCCTTTTTTCTGTACGCGTAAATCATACAATTTGCTGATCTCTGGAAATACGCTTTCTGTATTTTTTACTCCAGCAAAAGCTTTGATTTTTTCAATGAAAGAATATCCAAATTCAACTGTTGGTTCAATCATGGTTCCTTCTCCGAAATCATTCCATGTAATCAGCTGCAGATAATTTACATTGGCATTTTTAGCTAAGGCAAGAGTTTCATCCAATGTTGCTCCATTGTTATGTTCAATCGTCCATCCAATCGCTGCTCCGCCTCCGCCTTGAGCGTAAAAATCTTTAAAACCAGGATAAGCGCTACCCATTGCTACACCCAATTTTGGTTTGGTATTGGTGTAAAAATTAGTTAAGTAACTATTGTCTTTGTATACCCACGCATATTCGCCAGAAGCATTTTCTCCTGCCATTGAAGAGTGGTCCCAAAGTGTCAAGAAAGTGGGTTTTGCTGTTAAAGTATTAAAGACGTTTGTCCATTCAGCGGGGGTCTGTAGCACAATTGGTCCAAAATTCATTAACAGCGGTTTACCATTGATCTTGATATAATTGGCATCCGAAAAATAATTCTTTTCTACATAAGCCAAATCTGTTTTTGCTGCACCGGTTACCGAAATTGCTTTTCCTGCATTAACCACATTGGTCAAAAATCGGTCTTCGTATACAATAGCATATTCTAAACCTACTTTATCAAGCATTTCGATTAATTGATCTGTATTCTCTTTGATCATTCCATAATCGTTAACATCGTAAGTGCCGTACCAATCAATAAGAATTCCATCAATTCCTGAATATTTCATCAACAATAAATGATTTTCGATCACATTTTTATCGCCTGAGTGATACGGTCCAATCAGCGGATAATAGTACGATGCAATTTCTCTTTTTCCGTTTGCTCCTACGTTGTTCGGATTTTTATTGGCCATTGTCCAATGATATCCCCATTTTTTATCGGCACTACTTTCGTTGGTTTCAAACCACGGCATGTAATGCATATAAATTTTAGTGCTGTTGGTTTTCTCAATCGCAACAGGGTCTGTTTTCTCTGGTTCTACAGGTTTGTCTGAGCCTTTGTCATCGCTGCTGCAACTGGCAACCATCGCAATGCTCATCAAACCAAAAACCAACGATGTGATATATCTTTTCATATTGAGATACTATTTTATTTATACTTAATAATTTAAACACATAGAAACATAGCTTTCGAAACTTAGAAAAAGGCGCTTCACTCACAGAAAAACACATAGCTATGTGTGAGAAACTAGTTTCTTTCTTCCTTCTTTTTACACATAAAAATCTATGTTTCTATGTGTTAAATATATTTTAAGCACTGTAGATCTATTTAATGCAATGTTTAAAAACATGTCAGCCTTCCACGACTAACCAACATGGAAGACTGACATTCTAGTAACCTAATTTGGATACCCAGGATTTTGTTTAAGGTTTTTGTTTGTGGTTAAAACAGTACTTGGAATTGGAAAAATTGCTCTGTATTTCTCTGTTGTACCTTTTGACCACCATGGTTCGAAGAATGTTCCAAAACGAATATTGTCTGTTCTTCTTCTTCCTTCGAATGTAAATTCTTTCAACAATTCTTGATTTATAAATGCAAGGTCAATGGTTGCTGGCAATTCTTCACCTGCACGAGATGCTACTTGCTGTACAAATGGTCGTGCTAAATCTGGCGAACCTAAACGAACGTAACATTCTGCTTGCATCATTAAGATTTCTGCATAACGAATTAATACAAAATCGTGATCACGCTCCCATTGCTCTCCTGCTTTCATTTCGTATTTATGTAAACGAACTCCTTCATTTTCTTTTGCATCTTCCAGACTTGTTAGGTTCTCTGTATAAGTAAGCGGCTCTCCATTATCCATCATAATTACAGTTCCTGTTGCAAGATTGATCTGATCGCCTTCTAGCATACATTTTTTTCTCTTGTCTGTGTCTGCAAATGCAGAATAAACTCCAGGCTGTGCGCACATTCCGTTTGCACTCCAAGGATAGTTGTTTGGAATGGCAGAAATAGCTAATTTTTGATTATAATGACAAGACATTGAGTTCATGTAGTTTCCAACTGTTCCAGCTTTTGAATCGTAAGGAATAGCGAAAATAATTTCTGTCGAAGTCTGATTTTCTGTCACGAAATTCGAAAAGAAATCTGGTGTTAAACTGTATCCAGTAACCTTTTGGCACATATTGATACAATCTTGCCAACGTGGCTGACCGATAAACGCTTCTGAATTAAGATATAATCTAGCCAAAATAGAATACGCAACATTTCTAGTCATTTTAGAATACACCGCATTTGGATTTAAATGCGGAATAGCGTCTGTCAATTCTTTTTCAACAAAATCATAAACCTCTTTTCGTGTTGAATTGGTTGGAAGAGCTGTATCTTCAAAATCGGTTACAATTGGCACATTTCCGAATAAATCTAAAAGATTGTAGTAGTAATAGGCTCTAAGCGCTTTTAATTCTGCATAAATTGGCTCTTTTGATTTATCACTAAGAGATGATTTATCGATTTGATAAATGATTGCATTAATCTTAGCAATTCCAGTATAATTGTAACGCCAAGCCGAAAGAATCATTCTATTGTCCGATTTCCAAGTATGCTTTTGCGCGTCTTGATATTGTCCGCCATCGTACCAGTTTGTTCCTCTTGTCGGAATTGTTGCTTCATCTGAAACTACTTCATTCAAAAAGAAAACATACTCACAAGTTGGAAAATTATTTGAGATTGCATCAGAGAACCCTCTTAACGAAGAATAAGCTCCACCTACCAGCGCATCAATCTCTTTGGTTGTATTACCGAAATTTCCATCTTCTACCTGATCATACAACTGTTCGTCCAAATCAGTACAGGATACCGTAAAAAGCATGCTTAAAAGTATTGCTGCTGTTATTTTGATTTTCATTGTTAATATTTTATGGTTATCAATTCGCTTAGTTATTCAGCGTAAAATTTAATCCAACAGAAATTGTAGTTGGTCGAGGATAATTATTGTATCTGTCAATTCCAGGAGCTGCCAAACCAGTTTGATCCATTACTCCAGTCTGATTAATTCCGTCCTGAGCATTTAAACCAATCTCTGGATCTACACCTTTGTAGCCTGTGATTACAAATAAGTTTTCGCCCATTACATACATTCTAAATTTAGATTTTTTGTATTTCAATGGTAAAGTATAACCAAAAGTCAATGTCTGAAGTCTGAAGAAAGAAGCATCTTCGATCCAGTAATCAGAATATTTTGGAGACGAAGTAATACCGCTACTCAAGAAAGAATCTGGCACATTAAAAGCTGGCAATCTGTTCGGATCGTTTAACATCATGTTTGTCGCATTTAATGCTTTTTGTCCAAACATTCCGTATCCAGAAAATCCAAGATCAAAGTTTCCGTAAGTAAAATTCATTCCGATACCTAAAGTTAAATCTGGCTGAATATTTCCTAGATCTCTTTTATCAGCATCAACCAAAGCACTTTCAGCGACTACTTCATTAGCAGCATTGTAGTATTGAATTTTCCCATCGGCATCTAAACCAGCATTTTTGAATCCCCAGAAAGTTCCAACTGGATATCCTTCTGCAATAATTTGAGAATACTGTCCAGACATACCTGCCAAACCATGAAGAGATCCGCTGTAGATCACGTCTGTTTTATACGTTGGGTTAGAAAGTTTTTCAATTTTCTGAACGTTATGTCCAAGTGTCAAATTAGCATTCCAGTTGAATTTATCCCCTTTAATGATATCTGCATTCAAAGTTAACTCTACCCCTTTGTTTGACATTTCGCCCACGTTAGCCAACATTGTTCCTACTAAATAAGGTGGCTGAGGCACTTCGTAAGTGTATAATAAATCTTTTGTTTTTTTAGAATAATATTCAAAAGATCCTGTAATTCTATTGAAAAGTCCGAAATCAAAACCAACGTTAATTTGCTCTGTAGATTCCCATTTCAAATCAGGATTTGGGTTTTGTTTTGGAGAATAAGCCAAACTCCAAGTTTTAGTAACTGGATCGTAATAACTGTCGCTTCCAACTCCTAAAATAGAAAGTGATTTATACTCTCCAATTCCATCTTGATTTCCTGTAACTCCATAACCAACTCTCAATTTTAAGTTGTCTAACCAACCTTTTGAAGATTCCATAAATTCTTCGTTAGAAATTCTCCAAGCTGCAGAAGCAGATGGGAAAGTTCCCCACTTATTGTTTTCTCCAAAACGGCTTGATCCATCACGTCTTACGGTCGCTGTCAATAAATATTTACCATCGTAACCGTAATTAGCACGAGCATAAAAAGACACTAGGTTCGATTTTCCTTTGTATGAATACACGTCGGTTAAACGATAGTTGTAACCTGCACCTAAATTATTGTAACTAAATGCATCTGTAACAAAACCACCTCTTTGTGCTCCAAAACCTTGATAGATATTTTCTAGATAAGAATATCCAGCCAAAGCGCCAATGTTATGTTTGTCTATAACTTTGCTGTAATTTACATAAAGTTCTCCTTGCGCATTTGTATATTCTGCATAAGTTCTTTGTGCAAAACCGCCTTCTGTCTGTCCTTCCATAACCGCATAAGATGGTTTGTAAGTACCCGCTTTTACTGCATTGTGCTCTAGCGAAATATTTGCTGTAGCAGTAAAGTCATTCAAGAATTTCACATCTGTTTTAAAGTACCCTAAAAGTCTGTGTCTTTCATTATCAAAAGTTCTGTTTGTTAAAATCTCAACCGGATTCTGATAAATATTTCCTACTACTGCACTGAAATTTCCTTCTGAGTCGTAAACAGGAATCGTTGGATTTAAGTTATAAGCTCTTTCGAAAATTCTGTAATCTATTGGGTGCCATTTGTCAATGTTTGCAAATAATCCCATATCAAATTTCACCTCTTTATTGTCTCCAAGAAATTGGTAAGCGCTAACATTACCGCTTAATCTTTCTAATCCAGATTTTTTAATAACTCCTTCATTATTTAAGTACGAAAGTGAAGTTCTAAAACCGCTGTCTGCTTTACCAGAATTAATGCTTAACGTGTGCGATTGAGAAATCGAAGTCTGCTCGATTGCTTTTTGCCAGTTTGTACTTCCACCATAATCTACTCCATCTGCAATTTGATTCTGGCGTACATATCCTCTCCACTGATCTGCCGAAAGAAGATCTAAGTTATTATTGACATAACCGATACCCGTTTGTCCGTTATAAACAACAGAAACACCTTTTGTTCCAGATTTTGTAGTAATCATGATTACTCCGTTTGCTCCACGAGAACCGTAAATTGCTGTTGCCGAAGCATCTTTAAGAACATCAACCGATTTGATATCTGAAGGTTGAACTACGTTAATATCAACTCCCGCAATACCATCTACCACAATTAACGGACTGTTACTTGCTGTTAAAGAAGTTCCTCCACGAAGACGAATTGTAGAAGCTGCAGCTGGATCTCCAGAAGGACGAATAATGCTTAATCCTGCCACTTTTCCTTGCAAAACCTGCTCTGTAGAACCAATAGTTCCTTTTAGCAATTCATCTGCTCCAACTGTAGAAATTGCTCCAGTCAAATCAGATTTTTTCACTTTTCCGTAACCTACAGAAACTACTTGTACTTCTGCCAATGCATATCCGTCATTTTGCAGGCGCACTTCGTAATTAGAAGTATTGGCTGTAATCTGAACTTTTTGTGTTGTCGAGCCGATAAACGAAACTTCGATTGCACTTCCTACGGCTACATTCAGGCTAAATTTACCATCAAAATCTGTTGTAGTTCCGTTTTTAGTTCCTACTTCAATGATAGAAGCTCCTGGCAATACATTCCCTGTATTGTCATAAACAGTTCCTGATATCTTTTTCGTCTGCGCGAAAGAATTTGCAGTAAGAAAAAGCATAAAAATCATCAATACCGCTGCCTTAGCAGTCCACATTTGATGCAGGACGCTTTTTGTATTTTTACTATTCATTAGAATTGGTGTTTTAATTTAATAGTGATTATTTATCTAAAGTTTTTAGCGGAATGGTCGTATCCGAAATCGTTTTGTCTTTATTGTCTTTTACCAAAACATGAATTTCGCTTAAGCTCGGAACTCCATTAAGTTCTGAAACCAGATTGACAAAACCTTTAATTTCTGCAGTTCCTCCAGTAAACTCACCCGAAATTGTTTTTGTACCAGCTGTAATCGTGTAGATTAATTTGTTTACACCTGCCTCGTTATTTTTTCTTGACATTCCAAGAAAATCTTTTTGACTGATTTGCGATGGAAAGAAAGCAAAACTTGGCGGTGGCGGCGGAACAAATTCTCCTGCGTAAATAACCTGATCTCCAGAATTTGCTGTCCAATTCTCTGCTACCATCAGAAAATTTATCTTTTCCATTACAAAATCATCTGGAGCATTGAAATACTGCTTAGGAACAAAATCCATTTTATAAAAACCGTTACCTAAATCTTTTAATTTTGTTTTTTCGGCAATTTCTGGTTTTGCAGCTTCGTACATTTGCTGAATAGTCCAGTCATTCAAACCACCATGCATATGTACACTTGGAGTTCCAGCAAATGCCGGATTAAGATTTGCATTAAAAACAATACTTACTGGTTTATCAATTAATGGTTTTGATGGATATGATCTAAATAATTCACCTGAAGTATAGAAAGATGAAAAATCAATATAAGCCACATTGGCAACATCACTTTGTTTAGATCCATTTTTGTTTTTCAAACGAAACCAGAATCCATCACTCTTCGCTATTTCTTCTGGAGTTTTAGAAAAATAAAGTGTTGGAGTTAGCGTAAAACTCCAGATTCTATTTCCTTCATATTTCAGTTTTGCAAAATCTGATGAGTTTTCCCAGTGTCCAGCATCTGGTTCAGATGGAGACCAGATCCAGATATATAAATCTTCTGTTTCAGCAAATGTTGATGCCGACATATCAAAGTACCATGTAACTTTTTCA
The DNA here is from genome assembly GCF_002303885.1 of Flavobacterium sp. ACN2. Lineage (GTDB taxonomy): Bacteria > Bacteroidota > Bacteroidia > Flavobacteriales > Flavobacteriaceae > Flavobacterium. Next base: position 55,489 of record NZ_MRCM01000023.1, read on the forward strand.
TCATATTTGTAAACAACAGGAAATGATGATATTGGACCTACGGCTCCAGCAGCTTCTTGTGCCTGAATAAAATTAGGAGCCATCAACAAGGCAAGTAAAATTGTATATATAAACTTTTTCATATTACTTTTTAATTAATAGCATTTAATTTAAACACATAAGACACGAAATCTACACCACCAGAAGAATGCGCCAATTGAATCTGCATTTCTTTGCTTTTACCTGGAACTGAAATCAATCTAAGTTCATCTGTTTTTTGCGTTTTCTGTGCGTCGCTGTACAGATAGATTTTTGTTCCAACACCAGTAGTAGATTGAAACGCTGAGCTAAGTGCCCAATACCCCTTAGGAGCAAATAATGGAGGAACATCTCCAGTTACTTCGTAACTTGTAGGATTGTTATTTCCATCTACGTTAAATTTGATTTTAAAATCTTCGTAGTTGAAATAAGTGCTCAAGTTTTCTTCGTTTGGTTCGATCTTATTTGCTTTCGCAACTTCATCAACCATTTTCAGATTTGTTAATCCCCAATTTCCATTTACTTTTTCATAAAGGGTAATCGGTTCTACGTAGCTTCCGTCATCTGTGTTATCGCATCCGATAGCAAATAAACACATCATAAAAGCTAGCCAATAAAGACTTTTACATTTCATAAATTTTTGGTTTTCGTTAGTTTGTTATCCCCTTCAAAAGGATACAGCGAAACTAGACGTTAAATAAATCCTAAAAAAAAAATCTGAAAAAAATCAAGATAAAATTCAAACACAAAAAACATTAAATTACTAATAATCAATATTTTATATATTTTTACAAGAGTAAAAAATCAAGACGCTGTTGAGATAAAAATAAGCCGTTTTTATATGGTAAAAATGACAATATGTAAAATAATAAGCATATTTTTTTCACTATGTACATATATAACCAGTTTTTATTGTATAATTGCAAATAAATTACCTGTTTTTAACATTTGCAGCTCATTTTCACTCCGAAAATCACCTTTTAAAGCTATGTTATTAAACATTTTACAAGATTCTTGAAAAACAGGTTTAGCTTAATCTCAAACTTATTCTTAATTTTAAATCGAATTAATTCACTATATCTATCAATCCACTTTTCCCTAAACCAAAACCAAATCATGCAAAGAATATTGATGCTGCTTTTCTTCCTTGCAGGTTTTTCTCTTACTGCGAAAGAGACGAATCCTTATTTAGAAGAATTAGATCAGGTACTCTTGAAAAAAGAGATTTACCTGAAACAGAAATATCGAAAAATAGAAGCTTTAAAGAAAAATGTATCTAAATTTACGCTTAGTCAGAATAATGAAGAATTGTACAATTGTTATATGTCTTTGTTTGATGAATACAAATCTTTTAAATATGACTCTGCTTACTACTATTTAGAGCAATCTAAAATCAAAGCCAAAATCCTAAAAGATCCGAAGTATTTATCTAAAAGCCGAATCAAGGAAGGTTTTGTGCTTTTATCTTCTGGGCTTTTTAAAGAAGCGATTGACACGCTAAATGTTATTGATGACACTAAACTGGATCAACGAAACAAATTTGAATATTATAACATTAAAGCTCGTGCTTATTATGATTTAGCCGATTATAACCGTGATCAGCGCTTTAATATTCATTATGTTCAGCAAGGAAATCATTTTTTAAAGAAAGCTTTAGAATTAATTGGAACCAATACCAACGAATATTGGGCTGCAGAAAGTTTAAAACGATTGAAACAGCAAGACTGGCGCGGGGCCGAATTTGCTTTCAGCTACTGGATCAACAACTACAATCTGCCTCCTGATTATTACGGAATCGCCACTTCGAGTCTTGGATATATCTTTTCGGAACGGGGTTATACCAAAAAAGCGATTCAATATTTAGCTCTTGCCGCAATTGCCGATGTAAAAAATGCTACGAAAGAAACCGTTGCGCTTCGAAATTTGGCCAATGAACTTTTTAAAATGGGCTATTTGGATAAAGCAAACGAATACATCAACATCGCCATGGATGATGCAACATTTTATAATGCAAGACATCGAAAGATTGAGATTTCGTCGATTCTCCCAATTATAGAAAAAGCACAGCTGAATAATGTAAAGGATAAAAATGATAAACTGGAGAAGATTATTATTCTCTTGACGATCCTTACGGTTATTATTTTCGTTTTCCTAGGCATCATTTTCAAACAATTAAAAGAAAAAAATAAAGCAAGAAAAATCATGGCCGATTCGTACCTGCAATTGCAGGAAATGAATGTGAGTTTAAGCGAAGCCAATGCCATCAAAGAAGAATATATTACCTATTTTATTAAAGCTACATCGGCTTTCATTAATAAAATAGACCATATTCAGAAAAGTACGTTGCATAAAATCATTACCAAAAAAACAGATGAAGTTATTGCTAGTATGAAGCGTTATAATGTAAAGGAAGAACGCGAAAATCTGTTTCATCAGTTTGACGAAATCTTCTTGAAATTGTTCCCGACGTTCGTAACCGATTTCAATAATTTATTCCCAAACGATCATAAATGTATTGTCAAAAAAGGTGAACTTTTAAATACAGAATTGCGAATTTTTGCCTTGTACAGATTGGGGATTCAAGACAGCAGTCAAATGGCAGAATTCTTAGAACTTTCTGTAGCTACAATTTATACGTACAAAACCAGAATTAAAAGCAAATCTGATTTTAAAGATACTTTTGAGCAGAAAATTATGGAGATTAAGACTATTTAAAGTTGCTAAGGTTCTGAGATGCAAAGGTTCTAAGTTTTTTTTAGCCACGGCTCTAGCTATAAGGACTGGCAAAGCAATTAACGAATTATGTTTTAATATCACAGCTCCGGAGGAGCGGCATATTTATAGAATGCAATTCAAACGACAATCAAAAAAGCTCCAGCGGAGCGACATATAAATTTAAATATTAATAAATATGTCGCTCCGCTGGAGCTCTTTTGTATAACAAATATCTTTTCTATAAATATTTAGTCCCTCCGGGACTATACTCTAAAATTGTCATTTTCTATTCTGAAGTTTCCAATTGTAAAATGGTATTCTGATAAATCTTACTCAATGAAAACAATTGCTCTGCAAAAATCATTATTGCAATTGGAACAAAGAAAAATACCAGCAAACCTTCTTCATATAAAAAATAAGTCGAAAGCATCGCCAGACGAGTATATTCTAGGTAGTAAATCCATTTTCGTTGTTCTAATAAAGCACCGCAATTGATTAAAGTGATAATTACCAAAGAAAGTACAAACACTTTATCATACAATTCTAAATAATCAAAATAATAAGTAAAAACCGTTAGAATCAAAGTACAGATTCCTAATTGTATATAAAGATAATTTTTAAATCGAAGTCTCTGGTTAGGAGCTGCTTTATCCTGCAAAAAACGCTTTTCCAGAATGGGACGAATATCCTGATCCATATCGGCTGGGCTTCCAAAAACAGCATTCCATCTCGCTTTAAATCCGCTTGAGCGTTTCCATAATTCGTAAATTTCGAAGTAATAATGAAAATGCTGCCACAAGAAACTATAGCTTTTTAGCGGATGCGTTAAACCATATTTTGGTTTTTCTTCTTCGGTTTGGAAAGTTCCAAAAAGGCGATCCCAAAAGGTGAACATATCACCGTAATTTTTGTCTAAATACTTTTCGTCAGAAGCATGATGAACTCCATGAACAGAAGGGGTTACAAAAACATATTCCAGCCATTTTATTTTACCAATAAGCTGTGTATGCGTAAAAAAAGAATAAGCGCCATGAACAATAAGCATGGTAATCACCATACTGGGATGAAAACCAACAAATGGCAAAACGCACCAAAATCCCGTTCGAATTATAGCCTGAAAAGTAGTAATTCTCGCTGCCGCAGTAAAATTAAACTCTTCGCTGTGATGATGTACAATATGCGCTGCCCAGAAAAAATTGACTTCATGTCCTAAGCGATGATACCAATACCAGACAAAATCGGTGGCAAGAATAAGGGCAAACCAAACCAAGGCATTACTCGGAATATCAAAAAGTCTATAATCATCATAAATTAAATAATACAGCTGATAAAAACTGGCTGCAACAAATAAGTTAATCAAACGCTCTGCAATTCCGATGGAAATATTGGAAACAGAACTTTCATAGTTAAAAATTTCAGGCTTTTTTCTGCGTTGAGCAAGCTTATATTCCAAAAACAAAAAAAGAAAAAAGGCCGGCATGGCAAATGCTAGAAAATTGATATTTTTCATTTATTTGATACTTTTCGATTCTAAAAATTATAATTAACAGTTCAAACGAAAAAGACACTTCCATCAATTACGTTTTTAAGAGCGCTAAAAACGTAATTAACGAAAATGATCTTTTACGAAGTAAACCTGATTTTTAATTCTGTTTAAATAAAGGCGCTTCCAAGGCAACTTCTTTAACTGACTGCGTTTCGGCCACTTTTTTCAAAGCGATTATATAAGCCGCAATACGAGGCGTTACACTATGTTTTACTGCAACTCTAAAAACAGTATCAAAACCTTTTTCTAAAATATCCTCCAAACGTTTGTTTATCTGATGGATTCTCCATGACTCCAAAAGCGAATTCTGAAGCCACTCAAAATAAGAAACGGTAACACCGCCCGCATTGGCCAAAATATCAGGAACAACTAATATATTTTTATCATGCAGAATCTGATCTGCATCTGAAGAAACAGGTCCATTGGCACCTTCAACAATAATTCTGGCTTGAATCTCTCCTGCATTATGCTTCGTAATAACATCTTCTTTTGCCGCAGGAATCAATACATCGACATCTAGAAGCAATAAATCTTCGTGTTTTATGGCAACCGAATTTGGATAGCCTTTTATGGTTTTATTATTTAAGTTATAGTATAAAATCAATTCTGGAATATTAATCCCGTTCGGATTATAAAATGCTTCAGAAACATCGCTTACGGCTACAACCTTCACTCCTTTTTCATGTAGAAATAACGCAGAATGTAGACCAACGTTTCCAAATCCTTGAATAGCTGCAGTAGCTCTTGCCGGTCTTATTTTTAGTTTCTCAAGTGCTAGAAGTGTAATAATACTTACTCCTCTTCCTGTTGCCTCTACTCTGCCTAAAGATCCGCCGGAATGAAGATGTTTTCCTGTTACAACCGCATGAATTGGTCTTCCGTGCAACAGTGAAAACTCATCCATTAGCCAGCCCATTTCGTCTGGTCCTGTCCCCATATCTGGCGCAGGAACATCTTTCTCTGGTCCGAAAATATCAGCCAAAGTCTTGGTATAAGCTCTTGTAATTTTTTCTAATTCTGTTTTAGAATGCTTTCTCGGATCGCAAATAATGCCGCCTTTTGCTCCACCAAATGGAATTCCAGTTACAGCAGATTTCCAGGTCATCCAGGCGGCAAGTGCTTTTACTTCATCCAGATTTACAGCGGTGTCGTAACGAATTCCGCCTTTTGAAGGTCCTAAAGCGGTGTTGTGAATTACACGGTATCCTTCGAAGTTCTGAACGTTTCCATTATCTAAAGTAATAGAAAAATTTACTGTGATTTGTTTTTCTGGGCGCTGCAATTTTTGTTTGATAGAATCATCCAATTTTAAAATATCAGCAGCGATATTAAAGCGATCAATCATGGATTGAAACGGATTATGTTTTATAATTTCTGAGCTCATAATATATAGTTTTTAGGTTTGGGTTACTTTTTATGTTTATGATCTTCTTTGGTAAGAAGATTTACTTTCTCTTTTAATCTTCAAACTAAATGCAACACGGAATTTTTATCAGGCAACGGCGCATCAAAATTTTCATATTTCTGTTGGTTCTCATATCTTGATATTTTAATGATTCAAAAAAAAGCCTTTCATGGTGCAATGAAAGGCTAAAAAAAAAAAAAATAACTAACAAGTACTTTCTCTATTAACGCCATTTCAAAACGTGATTCATCATACAGCACATCGCAAAGCTGCATGGAAAAGACGTCATAATATTTCGGCTATAGTTTTTCATTGTTGAGACAAAGCTACAAAAATATATTTATAAATTCTATAGAATTAGTCGAGTTTATTTTCGTTAATTAAAATTTAAACATTAAATCAATTGAAAATAAAAGGGTTACCGATTAAAAAAAATTACTTTAATTGCGACAAAACAATAAAAATGACAGCGACCAAAGCCAAAACTAGACCTAAAACATTGATTTTAGATAATTTTTCTTTGAAGAAAAAAGCACCAATAAGAGTTCCTAAAATAATTACGCCCATATTCATCCCAGCAAAAACTGTTGATGGATTTTCTGCAAATGCTTTGTGAGCTTTTAAATAGAATAATATATTTCCGAAGTTGAAAACGCCAACTAATATCCCAAAAGGAATACTTTTTAAAACAAAATTTTCTTTGGTTACAAACAGCTTATACAATACGATTAAAATAGAAACAGCAAAAGCAATTAGAAAAACAAAGAATAACGATGTGGTATAAGGAACGACCGTATACAAAGCTATTTTCTTAAAAAGAATATCAATAATTCCAAAACCAAACAAAACTGCAGCTGGATAAATCCATTTGTTTTCTGTATGGTTTGAGGGCTTTTTTAAAATTAATAAAAGTGCCGCAAAACCAATTAAAACTCCAATAACCTTATAAGTATTAAATCCTTCATTAAAGAGCAACCAAGCTGCCAAAATCGGAATAAATAAGGACAATCTTTGGGCTGCATCTGTTTTTGCAATTCCCATATATTTTATAGAAAGTGCCAAAAACAAAAATAAGATTGGAAGTAAAATTCCCACTGAAGTGTAAATTTCTAATGGGGCATTATGATCTAATGCATTAAGATCTGGACCAAAAGTAAAATAACAAAGTGCAATTGCTGCAATATAGTTGAATGAAATTATCTGAGAAGGATTAGCATTATATTTCCTTGAAATTTTGAATATAACGCCAACTGTAACACTGCATAGAATGCTTAAAATAAGAAATAACATAAATTTATATTTGGATTGTAAAAGTAAACTATTGTCAAATAAAAAAGCCCAGCCGGTTTTAAAAAACCAGCTAGACCAGATTAAATCTTAAACCGTTGAATTAAACAAAATCTAAATTGATCTGCTAAAATCTTTTTAAATCTGCGAGAAACAATTTTTTGCGCATAGAATTTTCACGCAGATTTAAAAAGATTTTAGCAGATATTATACAGATTAATATAACAAATGATTAACGATTAAAAACAAACTTAAGCGTTAAATTCAAATATTCCTTTCTTAGAATTTACTGATATAGCTCCCGTAAATATCTCTAAACTGACTTCCTTTTGCAAAACGATCTTTACTCAGTTTTTTATATTCTACCAATCCCCAAAGGATGAATTCTTTCATAAAATAGACATCTTCTTTTACCAATTGCGGCTGGTATTTTTTCAATAATTCATCTAATGGAGTTACTTCATCTAGAATGTTTTTATAATCTTTATCAGAAGCATCATCTAACAACTCGAAACCGCTCTCAGCAAAAAACCATTCTACAAGATCTGAATATGGTGTTTTTTCATCAGGCTTTTCTAATTTTTCTATTTTTGGGAAATATTCTGGAAATAATGTTCGAATGGCAGAACCAATTAAACTTTCAGCCACAACATCGGCTCCCTCCTGCTCTCCTTCGTAAACCAATTCGACTTTTCCTGTTATGGCTGGAATAATTCCGATAAAATCGGATAAACGAATTGAGGTTTTATCAACACCAGAAATCAAAGCTCGGCGCTCTGCTGTACTAATTAAGTTTTCGAAAGCCGTAATACTCATTCTTGCACTTACACCGCTTTTGTTGTCAATATATTCGCTTTCACGAGCTTCAAAACTAATTTGTTCCAAAATATCTCTTGCTAAACTCGGAACATAAACCACATCGGTCTGATTTTGATCTAATTTAGATTCCTGTTCTGTAATTGTTCTCGCAATTTCAATACTTTCAGGATAATGCGTCAGGATCTGAGAACCAATTCTATCTTTCAAAGGTGTTACAATACTCCCTCTGTTGGTATAATCTTCAGGGTTTGCAGTGAAAACAAATTGCATGTCTAAAGGCATTCTTAATTTGAATCCTCTAATTTGAATATCGCCTTCTTGCAAAATATTAAATAATGCTACTTGAATTCTTGCCTGTAAATCGGGTAATTCGTTGATTACAAAAATACAGCGATTCGCTCTCGGAATCATTCCGAAGTGAATTACGCGGTCGTCTGCATAAGACAATTTTAAATTAGCCGCTTTTATCGGATCGACATCACCGATTAAATCGGCTACCGTTACGTCTGGAGTTGCTAGTTTTTCGAAGAAACGATCGTTTCTATGCAACCATGAAATCGGAGTTTCGTCTCCTTTTTCTGCAATTAAATCCTTCGCAAAACGAGAAATTGGGTTTAACGGATCGTCATTAATTTCTGAACCTTCCACAAACGGAATATATTCATCTAATAATTCGACCATTTTGCGCGCCAAACGCGTTTTTGCTTGTCCGCGAAGCCCTAGCAAATTAATGTTGTGACGAGATAAAATCGCGCGTTCCAATTCTGGAATTACCGTATTTTCAAATCCGTGAACACCTTCAAAAACAGGTTTTCCCGATTTGATTTTCTCACGAAGATTATTACGCAATTCCTCTTTTATGCTTGTAGTTTTATATCCAGTGGCTTTTAATTGACCTAATGTCTTTATAGTATTTATTTCCATTGTGTTGAAATATAGATTGTTTATTTATTTTTTTATCACAATTGATGTGGTAGACGCACTGCGGTGCGTCTGTACGATATACGGACGGAATACGGAACGTATATTCAGGCGAAAAGAAACCTTAGTATCTTAGCATCTCAGAACCTTAGCAACTCTATTTAATCCTCTTCTTCCTATTCGCTTCATAGTCCTCAAAAATCATTTCGCCGAGACCTTTAATTCCGGTATAAAATGCTTTTCCTTGATTGGCTTCTGTAAACTGATTCACAAATCGCTGCAAATACGGATCTCGGGCAATCATAAAAGTCGTAATTGGGATATGAAGTTTTCTTGCCTGTTGCGCCTGAGTGTAGCATTTATCGACAATATATTCATCCAGACCATTACTATTCATATAATAAGAACCATCACGTTCGCGAACACAGCTTGGCTTTCCATCGGTAATCATAAAAATCTGTTTGTTGGTATTTCGCTTTCTGCGAAGAATATCCATAGCCAATTGCAAACCAGCAACCGTATTGGTATGATAAGGCCCAACTTGCAAATAAGGCAAATCTTTAATCGGAATTGTCCAGGCATCGTTTCCGAAGACCAAAATATCTAACGTATCTTTTGGGTATCTTGTTGTGATTAATTCTGCCAAAGCCATGGCTACTTTTTTTGCAGGAGTAATTCGGTCTTCTCCGTATAAAATCATACTGTGGCTAATATCAATCATTAGAACAGTACTCATCTGTGCTTTGTACTGCGCATCTTCTACGACCAAATCATTTTCAGTCAGCATAAAACTTTCGACACCGTTATTAACTTGAGCATTTCGAAGACTTTCAGTTAAAGAAATTCTTTCTAAGCCATCGCCAAAATTATACTCACGGAATTCTCCTGTGTGTTCATCGCCACTTCCCGCGTATTTTGTTTTATGATTTCCGCTCCCAGATTTTTTCAAGTTTCCAAAAATCTGATCCAAAGCTTGCTGTCTTATTGCTCTTTCTGTTTTTGCAGTTATTCCAAAACCAGAACTTCCATCGCCTTTTACTTCATCTCGAATGTATCCTTTTTTCTTCAGGTCTTCGATAAAATCGTCAATCGTATAATTTTCGGCGGTAAGTTTGTATTCTTTGTCCAGTTCCCGAAGCCAGTTTATAGCTTCATCAAAATCGCCCGAAGTATGGGTGATTAACTCTTTAAAAATCGTAAAAAGTTTGTCAAACGGAGACTGAAAAGGAGCTTCGTAAGTCTTAAAATAAAAGCCTTTTTTAAATTCGTTTTTCATAAATCTAAAATTACATCTTTTTAGAATTATGAAAAACGAATCGTTTATTAATTTTTAGTTAAAATATTTAAACAAAAATCTCAACTAACAGTGTTAGATATAATAATTATTCAAACTTTCCGTCTACATAATACCATGCACCATTTTCGAATTTAAAAGTCGAAAATTCGTAATGCGTTTGAGGTTTATTATCTGAATCTAAAAAGTAAGCTTTGAATTCAACTGTGTTTTCAGAAGAACTCAAAATTTTCAATTTCTGCCATTTATTAGAAACGGCCCATCTTAAAATTTCAGGTTTCGAATAATATTTTCTTTCTGAAATATAAGTCGTTTCCATAAGATATTCGGCATTATGAGTTGCATAGGCCGAATATCTTGACCGCATTAAAGTTAAGGCCGAAGGTGCTTTTTGATTGTCATTCAGATATAAACCACAGCAATTTTCAAAAAGCAACCCTGTGTCACAGAAGCATTTTTTACTCTCCATCGACTGGTTCTTCCCCATTAATTTTAACGTGAAGCTGATTTAATAAAACTTGATAACGAGTTATTTCGCGAACTTCTTCGTCTTCTTCAGCAAAATCAATCATTTCATCCAATGTTTCGCTCACTTCCAATAATTTGTTGTTTGCTTCTCTGTCGTTTTTCGCCGCAATCAAATCAATGATTTCCTGTACGTTTGCTTTTAATTCTTCGAATTTACTATTCATTGTTTTTTTTGTTTCAGGTTTCAAGTTTCAGGTTCGCAACGATAACTTGGAACCTGAAACTTGAAACTATTATCTATTCTTCGTTTTTACTTTCGTTGAATTTCTTAACGATTTCTTTTAATTTTTCTTTACGGGCAATTTCAGCTTGTTTGGCTTTTGCCTGAGCTTTATGCAATTTATCATTATGCTTTTTGATGTTTCTTTCGTTATTTCTTCCCATTACATCTCTCTTTTAATTTGTTCTAACGCTTTTTCAGTAAAAATCAATTCGCTGATGATCTGTTTTCGCAATTCATCAATATCGTCATAATCAAAATGTTTTGCCCAATTGGTTAGCTGCTGTAAGTTTCTAATTTGTTTTAATCTTTTTGTGGTTTCAAAACTTGTTCTTAAAACTGCTTTTCCATCATATTCAGGATTATTTTTATGCTCATAATTGGCAAGATTATTTTCGAAATCAACTTTTATATAGTATAATTTTTCTTCGGCATTATCGGGATAAAACTCTTCCCATTTTGCAAAACCAATCTTAGTTTTCGATTCCGTTTCTGGATTTCGGGCAATTAGACGCCATTTGCTATTGGCCAATCTACCCCAATGATTCGAAACACGGTACATTCCTTCTTCCGTATAATAATAGGCACTTCCTGCTTTGCTTTCAAATTGCTTTTTCAATCCTTGAATTGAATTTGGAAGTACTTCATTAAAAGCACAAAACGTATTTTTAAAAGAATTAGGATGTGGTTTAAAGTTCTTTTGCATTGTGCAAATATACTCAGATTACAGCGAACTCCCCAAACCAAACCTAAATTGCTTACCTTTGCTCCTTTAATTCAAAACAAAAAAATCATGTCTAAAGATTTAGAACAAAAAATGCCTCAAAAAGGAGTTTTTACAGGCATTATCGAAAAAGATGAAAATAATAATTATTTCTGTGGAGAATATCTTTTAGACTATAAAATGGTTCAAGCCAAATTTGAGGTTGGAGATTGGATTACGATAAAATCTGTTATTGAAAATCCAAGCGACATCAGCTACGATAAATATCCTAAAAAATCAAGAAACTTCGATAAAGCGAATCATAAACCGGAATAGGTTTATTTTGTTTCAGGTTTCAGGTTTCAGGTTTCAGGTTTCAAGTTTCAAGTTTTGTTGGAACGGTTAAATTTTACCGCAAAGAACGCTAAGGTTTACGCAAAGTTCGCAAAGTTTTATTTATACAAAGCTTTGCGAACTTTGGTTTTTTATCTATTCTTAAATATATTTCTCAGCGTTCTTTGCGTAACTCTTTGCGCACTTTGCGGTTAAAAAAAAAACCTTACGACCTTTGCGACTAAATAAACTTACAGTTAACTTTTATCAATATTTTTTCGATCAAAACTGAAAAGTTAAAAAAAAGTGTACCTTTGCAAAAAATTTGTCGATTTGAACTAAAACAAAACGATTTCAAACTAATAGACAAGTAGTTACCTTTTATTTATGAAAAAAATAGTTGAATACCGCAAGTTACTAAACGTAGAAAAAACTGCAGAGTTAAAAGATTTAAAGACAATTTATCGTAATGCGATGAAAGAATCTCATCCTGATAAATTTGTGGGAAATGAAGCTGGTTTAAAAGAAGCTGAAGAAAAAAGTAAAACGATTATCGAAGCTTACCACTTTTTAGTAAGTATTCACCCTGATACTATCAAACTTAATTTACCTGAGTATACAGAAACAATTTCAACTTGTTCTATCACAGATTATAAATTTGTTGAAGGTCGTTTAATTATTGACTTTTCTAACGGAAGCGTTTACGAGTACATTAGCGTACCAAAAGCAACTTACGTGAAAATGGTAAATGCAGATTCTCCTGCAAGATTTGCTAAAAGACATATCTTAAACTCTTTTACTTGGAGAAAGAAAACAAATCAAGAATAGTTTTATACTACTATATTTTACAAAAAAGCACTCTATTAAAAGAGTGCTTTTTTTATGCCTTAAGTTCAAATATTTGCACACGGGTCGCTCAAATAACCATCTTATTAAGAGTATTTGATCAAATCGAGCCAATAAACACGCTGATTTAATGGGTTTTAAGCCAAAAAAAACTATAACAAAATTTTAGGTTGCAAAATTCTGTAAGTTTTATAATTTTAGATACTTTTGTTGCACAAATCAATTAACTAATTAATTTTTTATAATGAAAAAAATACTTTTTGTACTTACGGCTTCTGCAGCTATCATTTCTTGCAGCAAAGTTAAAGATGGAGAATACCTTATTACAGGTACTGCTACAGGGATTGAAAACGGAAAAACAATCATTTTACAAGGTGCAGATCCTGCTACAAGAATGCCTGTTTCTCTTGATACAGTAAAAGTTGAAAACGGAAAATTTGAAATAAAAGGAAAAGTTACTGAGCCAGCTTTCCATACATTAATATTACAAGGTGCTAACGGACCTATCCCATTTATCCTAGAAACAGGAGAAATTAAAATTGCTATTGACAAAGATAGTATCCATAAATCTAAAGTTTCTGGAACTTATAACAATGATGAGTACGTGACTTTTATGGAAGACATGAACAAAACTCAAAAAAGTTTAATGGATTTCCAGAAAAAGAACAATACTAAAATGCAGCAAGCTCAACAAGCTCAAGATACAGCAACTATCAATGGCTTGATGAAACAATACATGGAACTACAAAAAGAAGTTCAAGAAGGCAGCAAAAAGAAATATTTAGCTTACGCTGAAAATCACCCAAAATCTTTTATTACAGCTTTAATTATTCAAAGTTTATTGAATGATCCAACAGCTGATACAAAAAAATTAGAGAGCTTATACAGCACTTTGGATGAGTCTTTAAAAAATACTGCTCCAGGAAAAGAAATCAAAACTAAATTAGGTCAAGCAAAAATGCCATCTGTTGGTGCTACAGCTCCAGCGGTAGGCAGCGCTAAATGAAGAGCTGATTTTTCGGCTCCAAATCCAGAAGGAAAAGTAATATCGCTTAAAGAAAGTTTAGGTAAAGTAACTATTGTAGATTTCTGGGCTTCATGGTGCGGACCATGCAGACAAGAGAATCCTCATGTTGTGGCTTTATACAAAGAACTTCATTCTAAAGGATTAAACATCGTTGGAGTATCTTTAGATAAAGATGCTGCAAAATGGAAAGAAGCCATAGCAAAAGATGGATTAACTTGGACTCAAGTATCTAACTTAAAATTCTGGGAAGAGCCAATTGCAAAACAATACAATGTAGAAGCAATTCCTGCTACTTTTATTCTTGATGCATCAGGAAAAGTGGTAGCCCAAGATTTAAGAGGCGCTGAATTAAAAGCAAAAATCTTAGAATTGTTAGCAAAATAATTCTATCTCTTATAAAAATAAAAAAATCTCCCTTGTGGAGATTTTTTTTTGCTCTGTCAGAAATTCAAAAACGGAGTTTTATCAAAAAGAATTAAAAACTGAATTTAAAAAAAATAGAATTAAGCCAAATGCAAAACCATATTAAACGGATATTTTTTATTCGATATTCTTTTAACTTGTCAATAAAAGCAATATCTCACGACTTTATTTAAGATTAAATTCAAAGTAAAAACTACAGAATTACTATAAAAATAATCTTACTTTATGAAATAATTAAAAAAAAATATATTTTGGGAGTTTTTTATTTTATTCAATTCCAATGAATTAAAAAATAACTTTAAAATAACTTAAAATTAAGTCATTTTTTTGTTTGGAAATGTAGAAAGAGTTCCTATCTTTGCCACCGCTAAGAACAACTAAGCACAACAAGCTGAGATCGGGGAGATACTCAAGCGGCCAACGAGGGCAGACTGTAAATCTGCTGTGTGAACTTCGCAGGTTCGAATCCTGCTCTCCCCACGGAAAGGCCGAAAAGGCACAAAACTTAAAGTTTTCAATCTTTTCAAAAAGCCATAAAAAATGTCTGAAGACCTGCAAATTCAACGATTTGCAGGTTTTTTCGTTTTAAGCCTATTTTCAATATTTTTAAAAGCTCACAAAATTAAAGGTGCAGAATCGGTGCACTTTCTTCATTGCCCGTTCAACTCTAGTAAGAAATACATTTTATACACTATGTCTTTTAAAGGAGTACACTCTTTCAAAAATAAATTCACTTACCTACAGGTAACTTCTTTTAGCCACTATCTGAACATTTACTTTCTAAAAATTCGAAAAATAATTTCTTTAAAAATTTAAAAATAGAATAAGGAACACCTTCATTAAAAAACAACTTAAAACATTAAAAACAAAAAAGTTAACAATTAAAAAACTTTTCATTCCCCGTTACTATTCTATTCTAAAAGCTGATAAAAATTTGAACATTAGAGATGATAAAAATCAGATTGGTAATAACCTTTAAAACCATTATAAATATATATTTAAATAATATTATTTGTATTCAATCTAAATAAACATAAATTTGCAGCGTAAAATAAATAACCGCCATGAAGTTAAATTTCTCTTTACTGCTGCTCGCCTTTATAAATATTGGTCTGGCGCAAGATGCCAAAATTACCGGGAAAATTATTTCCGAAAATAACGAAGTCGTCTCTTACGCTTCTATATCAATTAAAAGTCCTAAAAAGAATGCTGTTTCTGATGACAAGGGAAATTTTGAAATTACAAATCTTTCTCCTGGAAACTATATCATCTACTTCTCTGCGATGGGGTTTACAGCAGAACAAAAAAACGTTGAACTTCATGAAAATGAAAATCTTGATATTTCCATTACTTTAAAAGAAAACATCAATACGTTGCAAACTGTAGAAATTACTGGACGAAAAGAAAAATCCTATCGAAATACCAAATCTTTTATCGGAGCTAAAACAGAAATCGCTTTGAAGGATTTACCGCAAGCAGTTTCGTATGCTACTAAAGAATTAATAGCCGATCAGGGAGCAATTCGTGTGGGCGAAGTCGTGAAAAATTTCAGCGGTGTAAGCCAATTTACTTTTTATGACGATATCTCCATTAGAGGTTTTAGAATAAACGGAGGAAGCAATACGCAATTACTAAATGGCATGCGAACATCCACCGGATTTTGGAAACAGCCTCTAGCAAACTATCTGGAGCGTGTTGAAGTTTTAAAAGGACCATCCTCTGCTCTATTTGGGAATGCTTCTCCTGGAGGAGTTTTAAATCGTGTAACCAAAAAACCATTAGACCAAGCCGCAAACAGTGTGAGTTTTTCTACTGGAAGTTTTAATACTTTAAGAGCTTTAGCCGATTTTACTGGGCCATTAACCGAAGATAAATCACTTTTATACCGTTTGAATTTAGGTTATGAAAATGCCAACTCATTCAGAGATCTGCAATATGATAAGAATATTGTGGTAGCTCCTTCCCTTTCTTTTCTTCCGAATGATAAAACAAGCGTGAATTTTGATTTAATCTACAGTAGCTCAAATGGAAATCTAGATCGCGGACAGTCTACTTACGAAGACAACCTCTATTCCACAAAAACTTCAAATTCGTTAAACTCAACAAACGATTATTTAAAGGAGGAAACCTATATCGTTACCACTTCTTTAAACCACCAGTTTTCAGATCGCTTATCTTTTTCAGGATCGTATATCAGAACGGGCTATAATGAGGATCTCTTAGAGCACCGTGGTGCCAATAAATATGCTTCTGCTGGAGACGGATCGACAATTCCAACCGCAATTGAAATGCAGGTTTTTCAACGTAAACGCAAGCGTTATATTGATAATCTTTCCACTTTCTTCAAATATGAGGCTAAAACGGGAGCTTTAGACCATAATTTAATTGCAGGATTTGATTATGCTCAGGAGGAGGTTCCTGTAGGAGGTTCGCAATTAACTGCAAGTGGTTATAGAAATGCGGCCAATAATGGCTTTATCGCGACTTATAATCCTGCAAATAAAGCCAATTATTTGTTGGATTCGAAAGGAAATCCAGTGCCAAACGTAGCTCATTTTGATTTGAGCAATCCATTTGCATCGCAGCAATTAAAAGATATGAGCAAATATTTTTATGTGGCTCGCCAGGTAGATCCAACCTATTATTCATTGTACGGAATTTATATTCAAGACCATATTAAATTTGGCGCTTTTCAGGCTTTAATTGGTATCCGTTACGACGAATATTCAGATAAAGTAAATTACAAAAAAGCCACAGAAACAAAAGTAAAACAGCATTCGTTTTTACCTCGTTTTGGCCTTACTTATACGCTTAATCCAAACATTAACCTATACGGAACTTACGTTCAGGGATATAATCCTCAAACGGCGTCTACTCTGGCAAATCCAAATTCGGGAGGTCCATTTAATCCGTTAGAGAGTAATATGGTTGAATTTGGAGGAAAATCATCTTGGTTCAAAGAAAAACTTTTTGTGACTGTTGCGTTATTCAAAATACAGCAAAAAAACACGTTATATCCTGCTAATGATCCGTCAAATCCCGATTTAATGAGATCTATTGGTGAAGAAGAATCTAAAGGTATCGAATTTGATTTGAATGGAAATATTACGCGCAACTGGAGTATTTCTGCCGCTTACAGTTATAATGAAGCTTATATTACAGAAAGTCCGATTGAAGTTGAAGTTGGAAGACAAAAAGCAAATACTCCAAGACAACAAGGTAACATCTGGACTCGTTATAATTTTACTAATGGCGCTTTAAAAGATTTTGGAATTGCAATGGGATCTAATTTTGCAACAACGCGTACTATGAGCCAGACTACTACAGAAACTCTTCCTGGATATACCTTGTTTAATGCTGCTTTTTATTACAATATCAATAAATTTAAAATTCAGCTGAACGCGAATAATATTCTAAACAAAACCTATTGGGTTGGAGGGTATGATTATATCCGTTTGTTCCCTGGCGCTCCTTCAAATTGGCTTTTAACTCTTGGTTACTCCTTTTAAAAAGCTTTAATTATATTGAAAATATTTTTTACTGCCTCTTTACATGAATAAGACATTTAAAAAAAACATTGGAGTTTTACATTTATGGCTCGGACTAACGTCCGGGCTTATTGTATTTATTGTAGCCCTTACCGGAAGCATTTTAGTTTTTGAAGAAGAAATCGACGCTTTTATTAATCCTGAATTTTATAAAGTTTCGAATATTGGAATCCAAAAAATGCCTGTTGATCTTTACGTTAATTCTATTGCAAAACAATATCGCATTACAGAATTAGACCGAATTCAAACGTATCAAGATCCAGCAAGAACAGTAATTATTTCTGGAACAGATGCTGATAAAAAAGATCAGATTTTCTCCGTAGATTCGTACACAGGAAAAGTACTGGCAACCATTCCTGAAAAAAGCAGGTTTTTCTCTGTAATACTAGATCTGCATCGTCATTTGATCCTAGGAGAAGTGGGAAAATTTATTACAGGCTGCAGCTGTCTTATTTTTATTTTTATGTTGCTTTCGGGACTAATTTTATGGTGGCCAAAAAAAATAAAAAACTTAAAGCAGAGATTGACCATAAAATGGAATGCTTCTTTTAAAAGGGTCAATTGAGATTTTCATTCTAATTTTGGTTTCTACAGCTTTCTATTTCTTCTGATCATATCCTTGACTGGATTGACCTGGTCTTTCAAATGGTTTGAAAGCGGTATCTATTTACTGGCAGATGGAACAGCAAAAAAACCTTCGGCTAAAGTTGAAAATCCGACAAAAGTGGATCCAAAACTGGATAAAACTTTTTTCTATCAAAACATACTTTCAAAAACAGAAAACATTTATAAATACAAAGGAGATACGCAGATTAGAATCCCATCTGATACCATAAACAGTATTATGGTTATTAAATTGAATCTTGAAAAATCTATTCCGAATATTTCAAGTATGGCTTATTTTGACAAATACACAGGTAAACTTTTGAAAATAAGACCTTATGAATCCTTTAGCAATGGCGATAAAGCACGACGCTTAATTTACCCAATTCATACAGGAAGCATTTATGGCTATCCAACCAAAATTCTAGCTTTTATTGTTTGTTTATTTGCGGCAACATTACCCATTACAGGACTTCTTATCTGGTTGGGAAGAAAGAAAAAAAAGTGATGTTCTTGGTATTATATTTAAACACATAGAAACATAGAATTGAGATACTTAAAAAAGGCGTTTCGCTTATTTAAAACAAACATAGTTAGCAATTTATAAATCCCTAAGTAAAACAAAAAAGTGGACTTGGAGATTTACTTTTTTTGAAAATAGAGATAATTAGTTGTTGCATTTATATCTCGTAATCGTATCTGAGAATTATTAAATTCAAACAGCTTCCAGTTGAAATTTAATTTAGAAAGCACTCCTGTATTGAAAATTACTTTAACTTCTCTGACACCATTTTGAACAGAACTTTCCCACTGTCCCGTTTCTGAAACCCCACTTTTGGTGGCAACTACAGATTGATCGGTTTTAAATACAAATGTATAGTCGCTGTAATTTGAAGTCTTTACAGCACCATCGTAAAAATAAGGTATTTCCCAAGAACCTTTTGCAATGGTTGCGTCAAAATCTAGTGTCACAAGGTTATTTTCTGGGCAATAATCTATGGCATATTTAATAGCGTTTTCGAAATCCTCATTATTTGAAATCGTTTTTGTCTGATTATTGTAATCTGCAATTGTGATAGGATATTTTAGAGAGATATACTGGCTTTCATTTAAATTTTTTATAAAATTAAAAAAGGCCTGATCGCTTACTATTAATTGAGAACTCGCTGCTTGATTGAGGCTGTTATAGCTGTTGATTGTGATGGGATAATTGATATTCAGACCGTTGATTTTGGATAAAAGATCTGGATAGAGATTCCAATAATCGATTAAAGAATCAAAATCTGCCTGATTTGGAATCAGTTTTTCGATGTAATTATAATATACCATCGTTACAGGAAAATCTATTTTTACAATATCATCATCATAATTGCTTGCGTTGATATTATCCAAAACTTTTTGATAATCGGCAGTTGCGTTTACTGCAATCTGCTCATTATTTACTGTAACGGTATAAGGGAGTTTTATAGTACAATAACTAGATCCGTCAATCATATTATCCTGTACAGTTCTAACCATAGCAACCCTTTGCAAATAAGTTGTAAGAGGAGAAACAGTAGTAATGGTTCCCTGCGAATTATTGTTTTGCTCGTCTACTTCACTTTGACAGGAAAACAGTAAAAATAGGAAAACTGCAATTGATAAATATTTTTTCAAAAGGAACATACTTATATTTTTACAAAGGTAATAAATTTTAAAACAAACTGTTTTTTAATAACCTACAGCAAGGCTTGATAATTTTCATCTATACTAAATTATCAAAAACCAATAGCATTTTATTCTTCTATAAAACAATCATCTCTACTTTTACCCTACTTAAATTAAAAACAAATACTTTTACGCTGAAAAAATTGAAACTCTAAATGCCAGATCAAAACCAATCTAATACTTGTGATGAAATCATTTTTTCGTCTTTCTTCAAAAGTCATGTAAAAGCACTTCGGAATTTTCTTTTTTACAAATTTGGAAACGCAGAACAAGCAGAAGATATAACCCAAGAAGCATTTGTAAAGCTTTGGCAGAACTGCGCTTCTGTACCTTTAGAAAAAGCAAAATCATACCTTTACACCATTGCCAATAACAGCAGTCTCAACCAGATTGCACACCAGAAAGTGGTTTTGAAATATGAAAAAAACTTCACTGGTTTGGATAAGACCAATGAGAGTCCGGAATATCTTCTGGAAGAAAAACAATTTCAGGCTAAACTTTTAAAAGCCATCGAAAACTTAAACGAAAAACAACGCACTGCCTTTTTGATGCACAGAATTGATGGCAAAAAATACAGTGAAATTGCCTTAGAGCTCAACATTAGCGTAAAGGCAGTAGAAAAACGCATCCATTTGGCCCTGTTAAGCTTACGTAAAGAAATTGACTTATAAAAAGTAGGGTAAATTTAATTCTAATTGTTTTAATTAAATAATACGATAAAATGAAAAAAGATCGCTTATTGGCAAAATGGCTCAACGACGAATTATCTCCGGATGAATTGGCCGCATTTGAGGCAAGCCCCGATTTTGAAAAATACCAAAAGATAAAAAACTATACCGCTCATCTAGAAACAGGCGATTTGGATGAAAATGCTATGTTATCGAATATTTTAAGCCAGAAAAAAACAGCGCCAAAAGTAATTCCTTTATATAAAAAATGGATGTTTAGAGCTGCCGCCATATTCGTTCTCGCTCTTGGAATTACGTTTGCGATGAAAGTTTTTGTGCCTCAAACAGAAACTGCCAATTTTGGAAAAAAGACCGCTTTTTCATTACCCGATAATTCTGAAGTGGTTTTAAATTCAGGTTCTGAAATACACTATAAAAAGTGGAATTGGAACAACAACAGACATTTGGAACTTAAAGGAGAAGCTTATTTTAAAGTTGCAAAAGGCAGAAAATTTGAAGTGCAGACCAATCTTGGAAAAGTAACGGTTTTAGGAACGCAATTTAACGTTAAAGCCAGAAAGAACAGGTTTGATGTTGTGTGTTATGAAGGCCGTGTCAAAGTAAATTATAACAACATTCAAGTTTTATTAACTCACGGACAAAGTGTTCGATTTGAAAATGGAAAAGAGGCAAAAAGCACTGTAAATTCATCACAGCCAGAATGGATGGATAACCAAATCTGTTTCTATAAAGAAAACATACGAACTATTTTAGATGAAGTTGAAAGGCAATACAATATTAAAATCGATTTAAACGCCAAAGATACTATCTCTCTGTTTACAGGAAAACTGCCTGCAAAAGATCTCAATACAGCTTTGCAGATTATTAGTACGACTTATCATTTAGAAGCTAGAAAAGTTTCTAACAACAAAATAATTTTTAACGAAAAATAAATGTTCCGCCCCAAACAATTTCATTTTTTGTTTTTTCTCTTTTTTCTTGTCCTGAATATTTTTGCTCAAGACAAAGGAAAGGTTATGCCTTTTAAAAAAATAATAATTGATATTGAAGAACAACATGGCGTAAACTTTAATTATACCGAAGATAATATTGAAGGTCTCGAATTAAATCCTCCCAAGAAATCATTTTCATTAGAACAAAAATTGGAATATCTCGAAAGAAGAACACATTTGTCTTTTGAAAATATAGGCAATAAATTCATCAATATCTATAAAAAGGATACTATTTCTAAAATGATTTGTGGCTATGTTTTATCTTCCATAGATAAAAAGCCTATTGAAAATGCCAATGTTAGTTTAAATAATAAAACTCACTATACAACTGATTCTGAAGGTTATTTTAAGTTTAATAAAGAGGATAAAAACAATTTTATAATTAGTCATATTGGTTTTGCCTCAAAGAGAATTACGACAGGAAATACAAAGGTTAAAGATTGCATTCAAATCCTGTTAGACCCTGAAATTACAGAATTGCACGAAATTAAAACCAATGCTATTTTGGCTTCGGGGATTTCTAAAAACACTGATGGATCTCTTGAAATTAAGCCGAAAAAATTTGGTATACTTCCCGGCCTTATTGAACCCGATGCGCTGCAGACTATGCAGCAGATTCCAGGTGTAAACAGTTTGGATGAAAGTGTATCAAGCATCAACGTTCGCGGTGGTACACACGATCAGAATTTATTTTTGTGGAATGGAATACGTATGTTTCAAACAGGGCATTTTTTTGGTTTGATATCCGTTTTCAATCCAAATCTTGGGCATACCATTTCCATCTATAAAAACGGAAGTTCTGCCTTTTATGGAGAAAGCGTTTCAAGTGTAGTCTCGATTTCTTCTACTCCAGAAAAAGCAGAAAAAAACTCTTTTAGCGCGGGAATCAACATGATTAATGCTGATGTTTATGGAAAATATAATCTTTCTAAAAAAAGTTATATCGAAATTTCGGCGCGCAAATCGATTACCGATTTTGTAGAAACTCCTACTTATAAAGAATATTTCAATAAAGTATTTCAAAATACTACCATTACCGATTTTTCGCAGAACCAAAATCTTAATTATAAAAGTGATAAAAAATTTGGCTTTTATGACGCTACAGTAAAATACGCGCAAAAAATAGGAATCAAAGATCAAATCACACTTGATTTAATAACGATAAAAGATAATCTGGAAGTTACTAAAAGTGCTGCTTCATACAATATAAACAAATCACAAACCAATGTTTTACGCCAACAGAACTACGGTGCGAATTTGTTATGGAAAAGAAACTGGAATAAATTTAACACAACCAAAATTAATGTTTATAATTCTTCGTACGAACTTCTAGCCGATCAAAAGTCAATTTACGAAAACCAGACTGTTATTCAAGAAAATACGGTAAACAACAATGGCGTTAATTTAGAAAATAATCATATCCTAAACTCTAAATTTAGTTTCAGCGACGGATATCAATTTAATGAAATTGGTGTTACTAATTTAGAGCAGGTAACTAATCCTGATTTTTATCGTAAAGTAAAAGACGTATTGCGAACTCATGCTTTAATTGTAGAAGGAAAATACAATGATACTATTTCCCGAGTATATTTTAAAGGCGGAATGCGACTTAATTATATCGAAAAATTCAAAAAATATATCGTAGAGCCTAGAATCCAATTGGGTTACGGACTTAGTAAAAGTGTAACTTTAGAACTTCTCGGCGAACTCAAAAGTCAAAACTCCCAGCAGATTATTGATTTGCAGAAAGATTATTTTGGCATCGAAAAAAGACGCTGGATTATCTCGAATAACGGCACAATTCCTATTCAAAGAAGCAGACAGTTATCTTTAAACTTGTTCTATCAAAAGAACAACTGGCTTTTGGACATCGAAAACTTTTATAAAAAAGTAACCGGAATAACAACCTCCAGCCAAGGTTTTCAGAATCAGCTTGAATTTATTAGAACCACAGGCAATTATGAAATTTGGGGAACAGAAATCCTAGTTCAGAAAAAAATAAACCACTTTCTTACGTGGTTAAGTTATACTTACAATGAAAACAATTATAATTTTCCGAATTATGAATACCCTCGTTTTCCCAACAACTTTGAGCTGACACACTCTTTGTCTTGGGCCGCAATTTATGAGAAAAACAATTTCAAGATTGCTTTAGGAACAAAATGGACTTCTGGAAGACCAAAAACATCTCCAAATTTATCTCAAATTGATCTTTCTGATCCTGTACTGGTTTACAATAAACCAAACGACAGTAATCTAAATATGTTTTCTCAGGTTAATCTTTCCTCAACGTACAAGTGGGAAACCGCAGATGGAATTCAATACAAAATAGGAATCTCAATCCTAAATATACTAAACAGAAGAAATGAAATCAGCGAATATTATAGAATAAATTCTTTAACAAATTCTATAGAAGAAGTGGATACTTTTTCACTCCAAAGAACTCCAAATCTGAGTTTTAGAATTTCATTTTAATATCGTTTCTACAAGAGTTTTTTAGGCTCTCATTATACATTTTTATTTTTTTTTCAGAAAATCACAATTCTTTGGTAGGGTAATCTTTACTAAGGCTGTTTCACTATAGAATCATCATTTGATTTGAGACAGTTTTAAAATATGAATACATCAGAAAATTCAACATCTAATAAACGGCAGATCAGATTTGCATCAAAATGCAAATCTGAAATAGTACCCATCATGGATGCTCTTTACATTATTAACGGAAAATGGAGAATCTCAATAGTCCTTACGCTTATGGAAGGTAACAAACGGTTTTCTGAAATTCAAAAAGAAGTGCAGAAAATCACATCCAAAGTTTTAGCTGATGAACTTAAAGAAATGGAACTAAACGGATTTGTTGAAAAGAAAATAGATGGTCAAAGCCGCGCTAAAACCGAATATCAATTAACCGATTACAGTTCATCACTTGAGCCTATTATCAAATCATTACGGGATTTTGGCCTACAGCATCGAAAAAAAATACGGGACGAAAGCTATCAAATTAACAAAATCGCTGACTGATTATTATCTATTACCAATACAAACCAAATATGAAAAGAAAAAAAACAGCAATTGTAGCTTCAATATTACTCCTGATGGTTTCTGCCGGCGTCTACTTTTATTATGGAATTATCTTTAAAGAAGCCCGAAATATAGAATCAGAAACGCCAGATTTTAGTTTAACGGCAAAAAAACTGCTTGAAGATTATAACGAAGACCCAAAAAATGCAGATTCAATATACCTCAACAAAACTATTGAAATAACGGGCCTTGCAACCAAAGAAACCGATTCTTCATTGATACTTGAAAATAGTGTTTTCTGTCTTTTCAAAGAAAAACTAAAAGACAAAATGATCAATAATAAAACCACAATTAAAGGCAAATGCATTGGATATGACGAATTGTTTATGGAAGTCAAAATAGACCAATGCACAGTTAAATAAACCAAAAAATTAATAATTAATTTATGAAGAAAATTTTAGTTCCGTTCTGCCTGTTTTTAGTTACACTGGCTTACTCTCAGGATGATTTATTGAAGAGTCTTGATTCTACACAAACAGAAGAAAGCTATTCTACAGCTACATTTAAAGCTTTACAGCTGGTAACCTTACAGACCACAAAAATGCCTGCTAAAAAAGAATTTTATTTTGTGGTTTCGCATCGTTTTGGCACTGTAAAAGATGGTTTTGACAGTTTTTTTGGACTTGACAATGCAACCACAAAACTCGGAGGAATCTACGGTGTTACAGATTGGTTATCGGTCAGCCTTTCGAGACATACTTTAAATAAAATGTATGAAACCGGATTGAAATATCGGGTAGCAAGACAAAACGATAATTTTCCGCTGGACATTGTTGGGTACAGTGTTGCAGATATCAATACTTTTTTAGAAAAAGACCAATATCCTGGTTTAGAGTTTAAACATCGTATGACGTATGTACAACAGGTTTTACTATCTAGAAAAATCAGTGAAAAATTCTCATTAGAATTAGTACCGTCCTTTATACACAAAAACCTTTACAATCCTGATATCGAAAGAGACAATCAGTTTTCTTTTGGTGGTGGTGGACGCTATAAAATCACGAAAAGATTATCTGTCAATTTAGAATATATGCACAATTTTGATAAACCTGACTTTTATAAAAATCCGTTGTCTGTAGGTCTTGATGTGGAAACAGGCGGACACGTTTTTCAATTAATCTTTACCAATTCACAATCTATGAGTGAGAGCGGATATCTTACCAATGCCTCTGGCGACTGGGGTAAAGGGGATTTCTTCTTTGGCTTTAATCTATACAGAGTTTTCTAACAATTAAAAACAATAAATCATGAAAAAAACAATCGTACTTACCATTTTACTCGCGGCATTTGCAAGCTGCAGTGATTCTGACACCGTTCAAGATATCGAAGGAACACCAACAACTCCGACTACACCCACAACCCCAACTACACCAACGAATCCAACTGACCCGACAACTCCTACTGCGGCTACTTATAGCAAAGATGTAAAATCTATTATTGATGCCAATTGCATAAGCTGCCACTCCAGCGGAAGATCGGCATCTTTTAGACCATTAACTACTTATGCGCAAGTAAAAGCAGCAGTAGAAAATGCTGGTTTATTAGGCAGAATCCAGCTTCAAAGCGGCCAGCAGGGACTTATGCCTCAAGGTGGAAGAATGGCTCAGGCTAATATTGATCTAATAGTAAAATGGAACACCGATGGTCTAAAAGAAAATTAATTATTATGAAAAAATCATTTATTAATTTCTTTGCGCTACTGCTTATTATAATTGCGAATAACGACGGGTTTGCACAAAAACTGATTACAAAAACAGGAAATATAAAATTTCAGGCCTCTATGCCTACTTACGAAGAAGTTGCAGCCGAAAGCAAATCAGTTTCAGCTGTTCTGGATCAGACAACAGGAGATTTTGCCAGCTTGGTGCTTATAAAAGGTTTTCGGTTTAAAGTAGCGCTGATGGAAGAGCACTTTAATGAAAATTATATGGAATCTGAAAAATTTCCAAAAGCGACTTTCAAAGGCAAAATTGAAGATTTTGATAGTTCAAAAATTACAAGTTCTCCTAAAAATTTCACATTAAAAGGAGATCTTACTATTCACGGAAAAACAAAACCAGTCTCTGTGATTGTAAAAATTTCCAAAACTACAAATGGAGTTAATGCTATTGGCACATTTGAAGCAAAACCAGAAGATTTTGATATTGAAATACCAAGTCTTGTCAGAAAGAAAATTGCCGAAAAAATAAAGATTAATTACAATTTCTTATTAGTTAAATAACCCTTTTTAAGAATCGGATTTATTCAGATTTACAAGAGTTTTAAGCATGACTAATGTTCTCGAGGCCGGTAAACTTATTACGCCGGTCTCTTTTTTTAACCTTAAATCGCATTAAAATGATCTGTAAAAATTATATTGTTACCGGAGAAGATGTAAATGATTATATGGTTATGGAAGATACCGCATATATCTCGTATACGATCCGATTGTTATACCATTTTTTGTTTCATAACGGTTTTTCCAAAGAAAAGCTTAATTATATGCATTTAGGTTTACAGGAAGGAAATCATGAATTAATCATCCATAAAAACCTGATGTTTACAGAACATTTTTTAGTTGAAATGAAGCATTGTTATATAGAGGATAAAATCAATATTAAAAGCTGCTTTTTTAACTCAAAAAACGAATGCTGTGCAGAAGTAACAAAAGAAGTAAAATGGTTTGACGCAATCGGTAAAGAAGTCATTAAAACGCCAAATCAAATTCTTAGACATTTTTATCCAAAAGTATAAATTGAATTTAACTGGAGTAATAAGAATAATCTAAAAAGAATCAATTTTCGTATATAGTATTAAAGGAATTATTTATGGAACTATCTTCTGTTTTTTTTCTAAAAATTCTTCGGATACTAGCTAGGAAATATAGCATAGGCTTTACTTTTGAAGAGCTAACAAAGCTTGTAACAACAGTGTCTAATGTTTCAAAATTTACTAACAATATTGCTTCTGAAAGGGAAAACCAGGCAAAACTGTTGGATGTTTTAGTTTTGATGAACTCTGAAGGCTACATTTTTCTTAATTCAGATACTGATCAAAGTTTAATTACAATAAAAGGTCTTATTGCAATAAATAATAAAATTTTATGGAATTAACTTTTCAAGAAAGCAATTAAAAATTGGCTGCTAAAACTCAAAATTTTATCCTTGAAATACATAGTAAGTGAATTTGATACCTTTTTTTGCGACTAAAGGCTTAAACCTTTATAATTCGAATATATTAGTGATGACGAGTTTTTGTTAAATCACTGATTTGATTCTAAACGTTTCAAAATCACATTTTTTAAACGTCCTTCATGTTCATCTCCCCAATTGCCAATAGCTGAAATTACAGGAATTAATGTTTTTCCAAAATCTGTCAGGCTGTATTCTACTTTAGGAGGTACAACAGGATAAATGACCTTTGAAACCAATTCATGATCCTCTAATTCCTTCAGCTGAATATTTAGAACCCTGCGTGAAGCATCTGGAATTTTACGCTGCAGTTCACTTGGCCTTTTATGACCTTCATTTATAAACCAAAGCAAACGTATTTTCCATTTGCCATACAAAACTTCCCCTATCAGGTCAAGTCCGCAGTTTAGATTCGGGATTATTTTTCTTTCATACATATAACAAAAGTAAACCTATGTTCCGATTTATACAATAGGGGAAAAATTTATCCCTATCTGAATCGTAACTCCGTACTTGTGAGAAAGTTGCATACTTCTCAAATTTGTACTAAAGAAATTTAAATCGAATATAAGATGGATTATCAAAATGAATTATCAGGCAAAATTGCCCTAGTAACAGGAGGCACAAAAGGAACTGGAATGGCAATTGCAGAAAGACTGCTGCAAGCTGGTGCAACAGTTATTATTACCGCACGAAACGCGCCAGAAAAAGAAAACACCAAACTGCATTTCATTGCTTCGGATTTGAGTAAAGCTGAAGGAACACAAAAAGTTGTCAGTGAAATATTGTCGACTTACGGAAGACTGGATATTCTTGTGAATAATCTAGGTTCTTCAACCACACCCGCAGGCGGCTTCAGCGCACTTACTGATGATGATTGGGTATCAACCCTAGAGGCTAATCTGCTTGCCCCTGTTCGACTGGACAGAGGTTTTATCCCTCAAATGATAGATCAAAAACAAGGTGTTATTATTCACATAGCTTCAATTCAGGGTAAATTGCCTTTGTATGATTCCACTCTCCCCTATGCTGCAGCAAAAGCTGGACTTATTAATTACAGCAAAGGCTTATCTAAAGAAGTATCTTCAAAAGGCGTGCGTGTACTGACTGTTTCGCCAGGATGGATCAATACAGGGGCGACAAAAGCTTTTCTTGGTGAGATTGCAAGAAATGCAAACAGTACAGTAGAAGAGGCGCAGCAAAGCGTTATGGATGCATTGGGCGGAATACCTTATGGCAGGCCAGCTGAACCGGAAGAAGTGGCTGAATTGGTTGGATTTCTTGTTTCACCAAGAGCTAAATATTTAACAGGAACTGAATTTGTGATCGATGGTGGCACAGTACCGACGATCTAATAACCTTTAAAAAATTAAAAAGATGAACTTACCTAAAGTGATAAAAGATTTAGTCAATGCACAGAACAGCTTCGACAGCACTGCCTATGCCAACTGTTTTTCCGAAAATGCTGTTGTATTTGATGAAGGCAAAACGCATAACGGAAGACTGGACATCCAGCATTGGATAGACGAATCAAATAAAAAATACAAATCAGTGATGAAACCTCTTCAATATGCTGAAAATGGAACCGCAAGTGTCTTAACTGCAGAGTGCGCAGGAACATTTCCAGGAAGCCCCATTACACTACAATTTCATTTTGATATTGCTGACGGGCAAATTCAACATTTAAAAGTGACTGGATAAATAGAGAAAGTGAGTAATTAAAGGGCAATTTTGAGAAAAACATGAAATTGAAGAAACATCTTTTTTCTCACAATTGTCAATTAATTATCAATTTATAATAGTGTATATAAA
>NZ_MRCM01000024.1 GCF_002303885.1 Flavobacterium sp. ACN2
TTCTGCACAGCCCTGCTGTTTTGGCATTTTCCGCCCGTTTCGGCATTCGCTTTTTATGGGGTTTTCAGCCTTTAAGCCCATTTTTTGAAGAAATTCCATGTTTTCAAAAGCCGACATCTTCCGTTTTTAATCCCGCAAAGGCGCTGAGACGCCAAGCTTTTCCTTCTCCCCCTTCCAAAACCCGCTCTTTTCCCTTCAAGCCGCCTCTGAAAACCGGTGCCCTAGCCCCGATAGAAGCGGAAATCCTTTTTATGGCGGGGTTCGCCATGAAAAGATTGAAGCGGATAGCGGGATCAGGCTCCTAATAAATTCCAAAATTTCAATTTTTTAAAATCCAAATTCCAAATGCTGCCGCCAAAAGGGCTTCGGCTTCGCTCAGACGGACAATCCAGATTTTCTCCTTATATATATACGTAATTAGAATTACCTTATATATAGTAAAACAAAAACCATACTTATATATAATGAGTAAACTTGTACTTATATATTGTATGTATTTTTGTAATCATGTATATTTGCATTCACAAAATTATAAACAATGATCAAGATTACTTTACCCGATGGGTCAATTAGAGAGTTCGCTCAAGGCGTAACTCCAATGGAGGTCGCTAAAAACATTAGCGAAGGTTTTGCTAGAAACGTGATTTCTGCATCTTTTAATGGTACAACTATTGAAACCGAAACTCCATTAACGACCGACGGTAATCTTATTTTATATACTTGGAATGATACTGAAGGCAAAAAAGCTTTCTGGCATTCTACTTCGCACGTAATGGCGCAAGCTCTTGAGGAATTGTACCCTGGAATTAAATTAACTCTTGGACCTGCAATTGCTAATGGTTTCTATTATGATGTGGATTTTGAAGATCAGAAAATTTCTGAAGCTGATTTCAAAAAGATTGAAGATCGTATTCTTGAAATTGCAAGAGGCAAATTCGATTTTAAAATGCGTCCTGTAACTAAAGCGGAAGCGCTGGAAATGTATAAAGACAATGTTTACAAGACTGAATTGATTTCAAATCTTGAAGACGGAACTATTACATTCTGCGACCACTCTACTTTTACTGATTTATGCCGTGGTGGACATATTCCAAATACTGGAATTATCAAAGCTGTAAAAATCATGAGTGTTGCTGGTGCTTATTGGAGAGGTGATGAGAAAAACAAGCAGTTAACTCGTGTTTATGGAACTTCGTTCCCAAAACAAAAAGATTTAACTGAGTATCTTGAACTTCTTGAGGAAGCGAAACGTCGCGATCACCGTAAACTTGGAAAAGAACTTGAATTATTTGCTTTTTCTCAGAAAGTTGGTCAGGGTTTACCTTTATGGCTACCTAAAGGGGCCGCTTTAAGAGAACGTTTGGAGCAATTTTTAAAGAAAGCACAAAAGAAAGCTGGATACGAGCAAGTAGTTAGTCCGCATATTGGTCAAAAGGAACTTTATGTTACTTCTGGTCACTACGCTAAATATGGAGCTGATAGTTTTCAACCGATTCATACACCAGCTGAAGGAGAAGAGTTTTTATTGAAACCAATGAACTGTCCTCACCACTGTGAGATTTACAATGTAAGACCATGGTCTTATAAAGATTTACCTAAACGCTACGCTGAATTTGGTACTGTATATAGATATGAGCAATCTGGAGAATTACATGGTTTAACTCGCGTTAGAGGGTTTACTCAAGATGATGCGCATATTTTCTGTACTCCAGAGCAATTAGATGAAGAGTTCAAAAAAGTAATCGACCTTGTATTGTATGTATTTGGTTCATTAGGTTTTGAAAACTTTACTGCTCAGATTTCATTAAGAGATCAAGAAGATAGAGAAAAATACATTGGTACTGATGAGAACTGGGAAAAGGCAGAAAATGCTATCATCAATGCGGCAAAAGACAAAGGTCTTAATACTGTTGTAGAATATGGTGAAGCTGCATTTTATGGTCCGAAACTAGATTTCATGGTAAAAGATGCATTGGGAAGACAATGGCAATTAGGAACAATTCAGGTAGATTACAACTTACCTGAACGTTTTGATTTGACTTATAAAGGCGCTGATAATGAATTACATCGTCCTGTAATGATTCACAGAGCTCCTTTTGGATCTATGGAACGTTTTATAGCAATTTTGCTAGAGCATACAGCAGGAAATTTCCCACTTTGGCTAATGCCTGAACAAGCTATTATCTTGTCTTTGAGCGAGAAATACGAAAATTATGCTAAAAAAGTTTTAGATTTGCTAGAAAATCACGAAATTCGCGCCCTAATTGACAACCGAAATGAAACTATCGGTAAGAAAATTAGAGATGCAGAGATGCAGAAAATCCCATTTATGCTTATCGTTGGTGAGGAAGAAGAGAAAAACGGAACGATTTCTATTCGTCGTCACGGACAAGAAGGGAAAGGCAATATCACAGTTTCTATCGAAGAATTTGCTTCGATTGTAGACGAAGAAATAAAAAAGACATTAAAAGTATTTACAGTTTAACTTAAATTAGAAAGTCATAGCAATAAAAAGTAACAGAGGTTTTCAACCTCGAGTAGAGAAAAAAGATGCGCACAGAATAAACAATCTTATTCGTGTTCCTGAAGTACGTCTTGTAGGTGAAAACATTGAACCAGGGGTTTTTAAAATTGCCGATGCGTTACGTTTAGCTGACCAATTTGAATTGGATTTGGTTGAAATTTCGCCAAACGCTGAACCACCGGTTTGTAAAATCATGGATTACAAGAAATTTGTTTACGAACAAAAGAAAAGAGATAAGGCATTAAAAGCTAAATCTTCTCAGGTTGTTGTAAAGGAAATACGATTTGGTCCTCAAACTGACGAGCATGATTATGAATTTAAAAGAAAGAACGCTGAGAAATTCTTAAAAGAAGGAGCTAAATTAAAAGCTTTTGTTTTCTTCAAAGGTCGTTCAATCATTTATAAAGATCAAGGTCAAATTCTATTATTACGTCTTGCTCAGGATTTAGAGGAACATGGTAAAGTTGAAGCTATGCCTGTTTTGGAAGGAAAGAGAATGATTATGTTCATTGCTCCGAAGAAGAAAAAGTAAAAAAGTTTGCAGTCGCAGTTTTCAGTTTTCGTACTGTAAACTGAAAACCGAGACTGACAACTAAAAAAAATAAGTAAGTAAGAATAAATTAAAACACTAGGAAAAATGCCTAAAATGAAAACAAAATCTAGCGCTAAGAAACGTTTTAAAGTTACTGGCTCTGGAAAGATTAAAAGAAAGCATGCTTTTAAAAGTCACATCTTGACTAAAAAATCTAAAAAACGTAAATTAGCTTTGACTCACTCAGCGCTAGTTCACAAAACAGATATGAAAAGCATCAAACAACAATTAAGAATTATCTAATAATTCTTTAGGTTAAAAAAATTATTTATATAACCTTGGAGTATGGCTTTAAGTTCCTTTGATTCAATTCAGGACGCCTGCTACAAAAACACATTAAAATTATGCCAAGATCGGTAAATTCAGTTGCTAAAAGAGCAAGAAGAAAAAAAATAATGAAGCAAGCCAAAGGTTTCTTTGGAAGACGTAAAAACGTTTGGACAGTTGCTAAGAATGCAGTAGAGAAAGCAATGTGCTACGCTTACCGCGATAGAAAACAAAACAAAAGAAATTTCCGTGCTTTATGGATTCAACGTATCAACGCTGGAGCTAGATTAGAAGGAATGTCTTATTCTCAATTCATGGGGAAAGTTAAAGCTAACGGAATCGAATTGAACCGTAAAGTTCTTGCAGATTTAGCTATGAACCACCCAGAAGCTTTCAAAGCTATTCTTAATAAAGTAAAATAAACGTTTTATAAACTCAATTTAAGATTACTTACTTATTATAAAAAACCATTCGTTTATTCGAATGGTTTTTTGTTTTTACAACGGGTTTTGCAAGTAATCTATTAATGAATTATATTTACTTAAATTAGCTTAAAATGCAAAACGCACTAATTGATCATATTCAAAAATTTATCCAGCTTGAACTTTCTGAGATCGATTTATTAGAATCTTACCTTAGTCTTTCTCAGATCAAGAAAAAAGAGCATATACTTCAAGAAGGCCAAATTTGCAATACCATGTACTTTATTACTAAAGGCTGTATTCGTCAATATATCATCAACTCTAAAGGAGCTGAACAAACTTTGCAATTTGGCATCGAAAACTGGTGGATTACAGATTACTTAAGCTACCATAATCATGTTCCTTCAAGCTTTTATTTACAGGCTGTAGAGAATTCAGAAGTTATTGCCATTGACAAAACAATTTTAGAATCACTGTTGATTGAAATACCAAATCTAGAAAAGTATTTCAGAATAGTGATGCAAAAAAGTTTTGGCGCTATGCAAATGCGTATCAAGTATTTGTTTACAATGTCGGCAGAAGAAAGATACCATCACTTTAATGACCATTTCCCAGAATTTGTTCAACGTGTTCCTCAGTATATGCTTGCCTCCTATTTAGATTTTTCGGCTGAGTTTATGAGCAAAATACGAGCTGGAAAAGTCTGATTGGAATTTCTTGAAGTAGTTCAAGTTTTTAAAAGCATACATTGCTGACCTTTGTAATGAACTTTTAAAACATATAAAAATGAAACCAAGAATTGTTATTCCGAATGTTGCTCCAGAAGCTTATCAAGCATTAATGAACTTAGAGAAATATATTTCTACAACTTCATTAACTCCTGTTCATAAAGAATTAATCAAAATCCGTGCTTCTCAAATTAATGGTTGTGCATTTTGTATTAACATGCATACTGCAGATGCAAGAAAACATGGCATTTCTGAACAAAGAATTTACTTAATTAGTGCTTGGCGCGAAGCTGATTTTTACACCGAAGAAGAAAAAGCAATTTTAGCTTTAACAGAACAAGTAACCTTAATTGGCAATCATGTTTCTGATGAAGTTTACGAAAATGCAGCTAAATTATTTGATGAAAAATACCTTGCAGAAATACTTTTGGCTATCATCACAATTAACTCTTGGAATAGATTAGCAATTACTACCGGAATGCGCGCATCATAATTTATAAAGAGAATATTTACAAGCAATTAGAACTTAAAAGCCCTTATCGATAAAGGGCTTTTTGTATTTATTTAGAAATCAGAATTAAAAAAAGCGTAAATTGAAAATATTTTAAAATACCGTATTTATACTCTTTCATGATTTGTAGAATTTTTTATTTTTGGCGCATGATATCAAAAAGATTACAAATAGTTGCCTCTTTAATAACTACTTTATTACTGCTTTTTTCTTGTCAAAAGCAAAATACAGATAACTCAAAAAAAACAAAAAGAGAGAACGAAATTCATAAGCTGATAAGCAAAGCAGACCAATTTTACAAGAATCACAACAACACTGACAGCGCATTTTTTTATTACAATAAAGCTAGAGCAGCTTGCGATCTTAAAGAAGATCTTAAAAATTATGTTTCCTGCATGTATTACATGGCCGAAATTCAACAGGAACATGAGGATTTTGTGGGAAGCATTAAAACATCAATGGAAACAATTCCGTTTTTAAACCGAATAAAAAATCAAGATTATGTATGGAATATCTATAGTGTTTTAGGAAGAAATTATTATTACACTTATGACTATCCAACTGCTATATACTATTATTCTAAAGCTTTTACTTTAAATACCAGTAGAATTAACAAACTTGAAGCTAAAAATAATATCGCAGTTATTTACCTAAAGCAACAAAAGTTTGAGAAAGCATTACCCATTTTTCTTTCGATAAGTAATGAGAAAATTGTACAGCAAAGCCCTGAAAACTATTCTAAAATATTAGATTATATAGGTTATTGCTATTATAAACTTAAGGACCCAAAAGCATTGTCTTTTTTTGAAACGAGTTTAAAAATAAAGTCAAAAGCAAATTATACCGATGGTTTGGGCAGAACTTACTACAATCTTGCCGAATACTATCAAAACAACAAAGCTGATTTAGCAATGAAATATGCTCAATTAAGCTATAAAAATTACACATTATCGGGCAACACCGATGACCGCTTAGTTGCTTTAAAGTTTATCATAGAAAATAGTTCTGATATTGATTCAAAAAAAAATGCACTTATTTATACAAAAGTGATTGACAGCATTTATGAAGTAAGGCAAAAAGCCAAAAATCAATTTGCAAAAATCAAATACGACTCTAAAAAAGAAAAAGAGGAAAACTTGAAATTAAGAGCACAGAAAATTAAAAATGAGCTCCAAATAGCAAAACAGGAAAGCAGAAATATTGTTTCATATGTCATAATTATATTTGCCTCATGTCTAATTGTTTTTCTATATTTTTTTCTTACTGTACGAGCTAATCGCCAAAAAATTGAAGCAACTTATCAAAGCGAAATCCGAATTTCAAAAAA
This sequence comes from Flavobacterium sp. ACN2, assembly GCF_002303885.1. Lineage (GTDB taxonomy): Bacteria > Bacteroidota > Bacteroidia > Flavobacteriales > Flavobacteriaceae > Flavobacterium. The sequence goes on from NZ_MRCM01000024.1 coordinate 6,372, forward strand.
ATTACATGATGAGCTGGCTAACGATATTTACCATACAATGGCATTTGCCGAAAACAGAAATCTTTCTTCTGAAGAAAACAGAAATCATTTATTAAAAAATCTAGACAATATTTATTCTCGAACAAGAAATATTTCGAAGGATAATACTCCTGTTATTAGTAATCAAAATTATATATCCTCTCTGAAAGAGATGATCTCAGGATTTGACACGCCAAATATTAATCTATTAATAAATGGTTTGAATACCATTTCTTGGGATACAATTGATAAAAATAAAAAAATATCAATTTACCGAACTATACAGGAATTACTTGTAAATATGAAAAAACATAGCGATGCAACTCTAGCTGCATTAACCTTTAAAGAACTGGAAAATACTATAATAATCAATTATACCGATAACGGAAAAGGAATTGATACAAACAAAATGGTTTTAAGAAATGGTTTGCATAATATTGAGAACCGAATTCATGCTGCCAAAGGCCATATTGAAATTCATTCAGAATCTGGAAAGGGTTTCAAAGTTTTAATTAAACTTCCTGTATAATGATTAAAGACCTATTTTTCTTTATTCAAAAAAAGCATCTTGTTTTTTATTTGCTAATCTTCGCTCTAATTTTAGCACTATTTTTTTCTATACGGTCTTCTGAAATAAATAAACACCGACTAAATCACAATAAAACGGATCATTCAACCGAAATAAAACAAATGATGCAAAAAGCAAATGCTTTTTGGGATTTAGAAAAAAACGACAGTGCTCTTTTTTATTTCAACAAAACACAATTATTATGCGTTCCAAAAGCTGACTATGCAGATGATTATGTAGGTGCATTAAACAGTATGGTAGAAATCTTTCAGCAATATGGCAATTATTCTGAAGCAGAAACTACCCTTATAAAAGCATTCCCTTATTTAGAAAAAACCACCAATGTAAAGTATGCCGTTAATGCTTATACCTTCATGGCCTATAACTATTTGTATATGTACGACTATGAAAAGGCGCTATATTATCATAGAAAAGCATTAAAAAAGGCAATCTCAACTTTTAGAAAAGCACGGATATTATCTGAAATTGCATTTGCATATATGCACCAGGAAAAATATCAAGAGGCAATAGATCTATTAGAACCAATTTCTAGATACAGAATTGAAGATAAAATCACGCCTTCGAATACAAATATTCAGCGTGCCGCTATATTGTATAATTTAGGCCTTTGCTATTTACGACTTGGAGGTCATAAAGAAGCTTCATTCAAATGCTTTAACGAAAGTCTAGAATTAACTCTTACACTTAACGACGATTATGAACTAATTGGCAATTACTATGCTTTTTATTTATATTACACGAAATACAATAATCCAGAGCTAAGAAAAATTAATGCAGAGAAAGCCTACTATTACTCTAAAAAAGCAAAATCGGCAACAAATGAAATTAACATGTTAGCTCATCTGCTGGAAGCGGATAATGCTGGAAATTCAAAAAAACACTGGAAAGTTTATAGCAAAAAAATTGACAGTCTCCTTATTAGCCGGAAAAAGGCAAAAAATCAATTTGCCGATATTATATATACTTCAAAAAAAGATAAAGAAGAAAATTTAGAACTCAAAAATCAAAAAGCAGAAAACGAATTAGAGCTTCAAAGGCAAAAAAATAGAAGTTTTATTTCATACATAGTAATTTCTATCAGTACTTTCGCTTTGTTTTTTATTGCTTATTATATTACTCATAAAGGGCGAAAGGAAAAAAACGATGCTGTTTTTGAAAGCGAAATACGTATATCAAACAAATTGCATAATGAACTAACAACAGATATCTACGATACATTAGTTTTTGCAAAAAATCACAAATTAGAAAATCTCGAAAACAAGGAAAAATTTCTTTATAATTTGACCAATATTTATTCAAAAACAAGAAATATTTCAAGAGAAAACAGTGCAATTATCATTAATGAAGATTACGAAAAAGTCCTTAAAGAAATGATTTCAGGATACACAACTTCTAATTTAAATATTATTATAAATGGTTTAAACTCATTATCCTGGTCTAAAATTGATCGTGTAAAAAAAATAACTGTTTTCCGTGTTGTTCAGGAAATTTTTGATCAAGCAAAAATTATCAGTAATGCTTCGCTGGCAAGTATCACATTTAAGAAGAATGAGAGAACTATAGTAATTACCTACGCTGACAACTGTACCCAAATTCAAGATGATATTAATTTAAATAAGAGATTTGCTACTATCGAAAATCGCCTTAAACCAGTACGAGGAACCTTTAATGTTGCTTTAAATCCAAATCAGGGATTTAAGGTTTTTGTAAAACTTCCAATATAAATAATGCTTTAACCATAAGGTCCTCAAATGAAAATATCTGCTTTTGTTCCAATTTTAGTTTCCGTTCTTTTTCTGCTGGTCATTCCGACTTCTTGCGAAAAAGAAATTCCGGCAGTTATAAAAAGAACGGACAATACCGCAGAAATAAAAAGGCTGACCATAATAGCTGACCGTGATTTTGAACAAAATGAATATTTGAAGGCCTATAAAAATTACCTCACCATAATTCATCTTTCAGACCCTGAAAAAAACAGAATAGATTATGTTGACGCATTAATTTCTATAGCCCTAATTCAGCAATATGAAGGCAATTATCTGGAAAGTGAGGCTACCGCTACTAAAGTATTACCCCAACTTAAATACCTAAAAAAACCAAGGTTTGCTTGGGAAACATACAAAATTATTTCAGAAAATTATTCTGCAACAAAGGATTATGACAATGCGCTTATATATGCTAAAAAAGCATACAATCTAAATGCAAGTCCAAGAAGGGAAGCAAATGCATTAGCTAATATTGCATTAGTTTACATGTATCAGGGTGATTATAAAAAAGCGATTAAAATCTATAAACAACTAACCACTACTGGTTATTATGGCAATAAGAAAAAAACAAATTCTCTAAAAGATTATGAAGCATTAGACTATGCAGTAATGAGGAGCAATATCGGCATTTCTTATGCCAATTTAAATGATTCTAGAGCGCTACCCTACTACCTAGAAGCTCTTAAAACTAGAATTAAATTAAATGATAGACAGAACTTACCAGATAGTTATTCAAACCTTTCTGATTATTACTTAAGTTCAAATCCTGCTTTGGCAAAAAAATATGCCGAAACAGCTTATAAACATTCGTGCGTTGTAAATACCTACAAGCAAAAAAAGTATGCTCTGGAAACTTTAATAAGAACCAGTACAGGAAATGATGTAAAAAAGTATTCTAAGATTTATATTCGTTTTAGAGACAGTATTAATAAAATTCGTTTAACACAAAAAAATGAATTTGCCACTATAAAATATAATTTCACAAAGGATAAAGAAGAAAACTTAGAGCTTAAAATTCAAAGAGCAGAGCATAAATTGGAAATGCAAAGACAAAAGAACAGGAGTTTTATCTCTTATATTGCATTATCAATAACCATTTTTATATTCATTTTTCTAGTTTTTTACCTGACTTTGAAAGGCAAAAGAGAGAAAAATGATGCTGTTTTTAAAAACGAAATTCGAATTTCTGATAAATTAGAAAACGACCTTGAAAAAGACATTCACGAAACTTTATCTTTTGCCGAAAACAACAATCTTGAAAACATCAGTAATAAAGAACAATTTCTTAATTACCTGAGCCGCATTTATTCAAAAATGCGCAGTATTTCTAGAGAAAACAGCACTATACAAACCAATGAAAATTTTGCAAGTGAGCTTAAAGAAATGATTTCTGGATATACCGGCCAAAAGCTAAGTATTATTATAAATGGCTTAAATACTTTTTCTTGGTCTAAAATTGATCGTGTCAAGAAAATAACCGTTTTTCGCGTGCTTCAAGAAATTCTCGATCAGATGAAAACGCTCAACAATGCCTCTCTAGCAAGCATAACGTTTAAAAAAGAAGGGAAAAACATCCTGATTTTGTATACTGATAATGGCAGCAAAATCGACCCTAAATATATTATTTTAGAAAAAAGACTACAAAATGTGGAAAACCGTATTAAAACAATAAAAGGAACTCTTAATTTTGACCCATATTCAGAAAATGGTTTTAAAGTAAATTTCAAATTTCCAATATAAGAAAATATATGTTTAAAAAAGTTTTAGTTGCCGAAGATCTAGATAGTATCAGCATTGCAGTTGTTCAAGTACTTGAAGAATTACAAGTTCCTGTAATTCATCACGTGAAATATTGCGACGAAGGATTACTTAAAGTAAAAAAGGCATTGGCTGAAAAAGAACCTTACGATTTAATGATTACAGACTTATCTTTTAAATCTGATCATAGAAAAGTAACTTTAAATAGTGGCGATGAACTTGTTGAAGCTGTAAATAAAGTACAGCCAGAACTAAAAAAAATAGTTTTTTCTATAGAAGATAAAAGTTATAGAATTAAAACTCTTTTTAATGAACTTGGCATTAATGCTTATGTTACAAAAGGAAGAAATAGTATTTCTGAATTAAGAAATGCTATCGAAAGCACTTTTAATAACGAAGAAAAAATTCTTTCTTCTGATTTGTCTTTTAACTTTAATGATAAAGCTTTAATTGAAATTGAATCTTACGATATCTCAATTTTAAAACTTTTATCTCAGGGACATATTTTAGAAAGTATTTCTAGAGAGTTCAAAGATTCATCTATAACTCCTAACGGAACAAGCAGTATAGAAAAAAGAATTAATAAGTTGAAGATTTATTTTAAAGCTAATAATAATGTGCATTTAATTGCTATTGCAAAAGATTTTGGGCTAGTATAATTTTTTATACACTTTACGGTTTCCCGTAAGGATAACACTTTTTATACCCCTAAATTTGTGATGACCTATTAACCTACCAATGAAACCAAAAAGTAAAGCGAGTATTATATTCTCTAGACTTAATACTACACAAAATAGAATCCTTATGAAAACAATGCTACTTTGCCTCTTTTTATCAATAAGCTTTGCAGTTATTTCTGAAAAAACTGGATGGCTAGAAATTGATTGGAAAATAATATTTATTCCAGCATTATTAGTTTTACAAATTATAATTATCGGGACAGCTCTAAAAAATCGATATAAAAAACATTAATTAATTTTAAGAAAGGCTTAATTATTGCTGGAAGAGAAGACTTATATCTTAGTTCCATTAAATTTTTCATGAAAAAAACGCTCAGCCTCGTCTTATTATTATTTGCATTTATATCTTTTGCTCAAACCAAAGTGGTATCGTGGAATATCGAAAACTTTGGAAAATCAAAATCTGATTCTCATTTAAATTATATCGCCAAAGTAATTTCTAATTATGATATAATCGCAATTCAAGAAGTGGTTGCCGGAAACGGAGGTGCTCAAACTATTGCAAAACTTGCCACAGTGCTTAATCAAAAAGGAAATAAATGGGATTACAGCATAAGTGATCCTACTTCTGGAAGCAGTTACAAAACAGAACGGTATGCTTTTATTTGGAAGACCAATAAAGCCAAATTGAAAACTAAGCCTTGGCTAGAAAGAAAATATAGCGTAGAAATTGATCGCGAACCCTACTTTGCTACGTTTGAAATTAATAAAAAGACAATCACTCTTGTTAATTTTCATGCTATAACGCAAAAAAAACAACCCGAAACCGAAATCAAATACTTCAAGTTTCTACCCAACGAATATCCTGATCTAAATCTTGTTTTCTTAGGCGATTTTAACTGTCCTGAAAAGCACACTGTTTTTAATCCGTTGAAAAAAAACGGATATGCTTCTGTATTAAAAAATCAAAAAACTACTCTGAAACAGCAATGCAAAAACAATATTTGTCTTGCATCTGAATTTGACAATATCTTTTATAAGACATCAAATCTACACGTTAGCAATTCTGGAATTATTAAATTCTACGAAGATTTTGATTCTTTGCAAAATGCAAGAAAAATATCCGATCATATTCCGATCTGGTTTGAGTTTTCTCTTAACTAATTTAGGTTTTAAGTTTCTTTTTTCTAGCAGCTGGAAATAGAACATTGTTCAAAATCAATCTATATCCAGGCGAATTAGGATGCAAATCTAAAACCGTTGGCGGATCTCCAACCTGATGCTGAAAATCTTCTGGATCATGTCCTCCAAAAAAAGTAAACATTCCCTTGCCTTTTTCTCCATGAATGTATCTTGACTCGCCATTTAATTCGCATGTTCCCATAATCAAGATATTCGATTTTATTAAAGACGTATCAAAAGAAGTGGTCTGTCCCATAAAACCTTTTACTAATTGTGTATGGTTTTGACATAGCATACTTGGAATCGGGTCCCATTTTGCAGAAAATTCCATTAACGTAAAATAATCTTTTTCCATCACAATGCGTCTTTTCGTCGTCATGTCGATATCTGAAAACTCGTAAACTTCTGGTCTTCTTTCTAAAGTAAAGTTTTTGAAGGCAAAAGAATTATTATAATTTAATTTTGACTGATAATTTGATTCGCTAGGATCTCCGTCAAACATAGCTTCGCAAATATCAACTCCATCTGCTGCAAGGGCAATATCAAAACTATCTGTTGCAGAACACATAGCAAACATAAAACCACCACCAATTACAAAATCTCTAATTTTTTTTGCTACGGCTCCTTTTTCCTGAGACACCTTTGCATATCCTAATTTTGTCGCCAAAGCTTCAGCATCTCTTTTTTGATCAATATACCAAGGTGTATTTTTGTACGCCGCATAAAACTTTCCGTATTGTCCGGTAAAATCTTCGTGATGCAAATGAAGCCAATCGTACATTAATAACTGATCGCTTAAAACTTCTTCATCATAAATGGGAGTAAAAGGAATTTCGGCATAAGTTAAAACCAAAGTTACGGCGTCATCCCACGGTTGTTTTCCTTTTGGGGTATAAACGGCAATTTTAGGTGCTTTCTCTAAAATAACCGATTCCATATTTTGAGAAGGGCTCGAAATTTCGTTTAAAATAGAAGCCTGTTCACTATCTGAAATCACTTCAAAACTAACTCCTCTTATTTTACATTCTTTTCTAATTTCATCAGCATCAGGAAGTAAGAAAGAACCTCCACGATAATTTAAAAGCCAGCTTGCTTTATAATCTCTACTCAAACACCAGTAAGTAATTCCGTATGCTTTTAAATGATTTTGTTGCGTCGTTTCGTCCATCGGAAGTAAGATAAACGAAGCCTTTGCATTAAATGACATTAACAGTATAAAAAGGTAGAATAAACTTTTATTCATCAGAAAATTATTTTAGTAAAGATATAAAAGCCATCAGCAAAAAAGGAATACTTAGAATCTTTTCTTACTTATAAAGAATGTTAAATAAAAAACTTGAAGAAAACTTGATTTTTAAACCATAAAAAACAGGTAAAAACACCTGTAATTAGGAAGAATATTCTCTATACATTTGCTATCCCAGGTTCATAAAACTAATCGCTGTAAAAAAAATAACCAACTATGAAGTTTAATGAAAGTAATAACCAGCAAAAGGGTCTGAATATAATTCAGAAAATAGGACTATGCGTTCTTGTCATAACAATCATATTATACTATGTACTATCAATTCAGTTTTTGACAGCATAATTTTTCTAGATTGTTAAAACTGCCAATTCATTCTGAATAGCATAAACAACTAAGCCAGCTATATTTCGCGATTCTGTTTTAAGTAATAAATTATTTCTGTGTCCTTCTATAGTTCTTGGACTTAAAAAAAGATGTTCTGCAATTTCTGCTGTAGTTTTCTGCTGGCAAATTAATTGCAGAATTTCTATTTCGCGTGGCGAAAGGAAATTGGTTTCTAAACCGCCTCTGGCATTTTTAGGAGAAACTATTGTTTCTTGAATTGTTTTTAAAACATTTTCGTTGTAATAGAATCCTTTTTTTGCTACTTCGTTGATGGTATGAATTAAATCTTTTGGAGTGGTATTTTTTATTAAGTAAGCTACTGCTCCAACTTGAATCATATTGGCAACAAACGATTTGGTATCGTAGCTAGTTAATGCAATAATTTTAATATCGGGAAACGTTTTTCTAATAATTTTTGTGGCTTCGACTCCGTTTAAGACCGGCATCTTTAAGTCCATTATTATTATATCGGGCGTTATTTCTCTTTCATTCAGTTGCGTAATAAGCTCGTCACCATTTGAGGCTTCAAAGAGAATATCTATATTTTCTTCTCTCTGTAATAAAAAAGAAATTCCTTTTCTAAACAAAATTTCATCATCGACTAGAGCAATTTTAATAGAAGCATTCATCTTATTTTGGTTTTGGTCGTTTAATTTGGTTTGTCGAAATTACAAAATATGAATTAGAAAAAATCTAAATACCTTTATTTTATTGACCAAAAACCTTAATAAAACACATAATTTGCCTTAAAAAGTAAAATTTACAACAATACCTTTATTAATTTCAGAGTCAATTTCGATTGTTCCCTGCAAAAATGATATTCGGCTATCGATATTTTTCATGCCTAAACCTTTTTGGTTTTCGGCATTTGAACAATTAAAACCAATACCGTTGTCTATATAGTCACAAGTATTTATTCCGTCTTTATTGGCAAAAGAAATCCATATCTCTGACGCTTTTCCGTGACGAATCGAATTATTCATTAATTCCTGCAGAATCCTAAAAACATGCAAATGCCTGTCTATGTCTTTCTCATCAAAATCGATGTCATTTTTATAATACGTTTTTACCGATTTGCTCGATTCAAATTCTTCGCATAATTCTTCAATACCTGCACTTAAACCAAATTTTTCAAAAACTGGAGGCAGCAAATTATGCGCAATTTTTCTAGAATTGTCTAATGCCTTTGTCGTCAAAGCAATTATGTTTTCTGTAATTTCTGCAGTTTCCGCTTCGGTAAGATTTGGCGCTGTAAGCAAATGACTGTTTAAGGAGACAATATTTAATTTGGAGCTAATATCATCATGAAGATCTTGTGCAATTCTTTTACGTTCTTCCTCTTGCGTTACAATAATAGCATGCAACTGTTCTTTTTGATATCGAAGTATTAATTCTATCTTTTCTAATTCTTTTTGAATAATTTTTTTTCTAGAAAAATAAAAGAATATAATTAGCGCAACTGCAACAATTATAAAAAATAGCGAGATATATAATATAATAGCAACTAATTCTTTTTCAGGGATTGAATTGGAGTTCATAATCTATTTTTAATAATACAAATTAGTTTTCTAAAGACTTTTTAGAAAAACTTACCTTCCATTCATATAATATAACTAATTGATAAACTAAAAATAAAAAAGCATTTAGTTTCCATGAAAAATATTTAACCTCCAAACTTAATGTCAAGGTTAAATTTCCAATTAAATACAAAACAGTAGAGCCTAACATAAAAAAGATAACAGCTATTGTTATGTAATAATAAATCTTCTTTTCAGTAAGCATATTGTAGAAATGCAGCAAGCCGAAAATAACACAACATAAAGACGTTAAAGTAATAGCAAATAAGTTAAATTTCAAAAATTCATTGGGATTTATAAGAAATTGGACGCAAAAGATTGATATTCCCGCTAACAAAACACTTTTTACAAATATTTTTTGGCTTCTTATTTTTATCAACGAATTATAAAAAAGACCTAATAAAACCATTTGGCCTATAATGAAAGCATTAACTAAAAATAAATTATTATAATGCAGATGATATAGTAACTCCATTGACATCTGCATTAAAAATGCAAATGCTAAATAAAGAACAAAAAAACCATTAGCTTTTTCCTTACGGAAAAAGCTAATGGAATATAATACTAGATTAATTAATAAAATCAAATAACCTGAATAAATTAAAAAATCATCCATTCTTAAAAAAGTCTTTAATTAATACGGTGGGCTTGGTCTAGTTCCATCGTATACAATGTCATCAGCAGCTCCTTCGCCACCTTCTACTCCATCTCCTTTACCGTAGACATTAATCCACTTTTTAGTTTTCTCATCGTATTTGGCTCCTACAAAAAGTAATGTTTTTTCATTTTGATCATTTATTCCCAAATAAGCCCAAACCGCTTCTGTATCAAGTTCTAGCACTTTTTTCAAACTTTCTCTAGGTATTAAGAAAGCTTTTACTTTGTTCTTTGAGTCTTCGACAGATTTATCGTCGTCATATCTCTTTTCCCACTTGTCTGCAGTTGCTACAGGAATCTGAATAGGTCCTGGAAAGGTTTCTTCATTCATAATTTAAATTTGTTATTGGTTAATAATTTTTAAAAAACTAATAGTTTGTAATTGGTTTAGCTAAACTACTGATTTTTATTAGACGATTAACATAAAAACATAAAAAAAGCCTTAATAATAAGGCTTTTTAACTTTTAAAATGGAACATCGCTGTCGTCATCATCATCATTTAAATTACTTCCGAAAGCTTCGTTAGCAGATGGTAAATTTTTCGTTATGAAAGGATTATCATCGTGATTCATTTTAGATGGCAAATCATCGTAACCTCCAGTAAATTCTTCAAGGTTATCAAACTTACCTAAATGTCCTAAGAATTTAAGACGAATATTTTCAAGACCACCGTTACGGTGTTTGGCTATAATAAACTCGGCCTGTCCTTGTGTCGAAGATGCTTCATCATCATCCCATTCTTCAATTTTATAATATTCAGGACGATAAATAAACGATACAATATCGGCATCCTGCTCGATCGCTCCAGATTCACGAAGATCCGAAAGAAGCGGACGTTTACTAGATCCACGGGTCTCAACGGCACGCGATAACTGAGAAAGTGCAATTACAGGAACGTTCAACTCTTTTGCCAAAGCCTTTAAGTTTCGAGAAATTGTCGAGATTTCCTGCTCACGGTTTCCTCCTCCTTTTCCACTTCCCCCTGCAGTCATCAGCTGCAAGTAGTCAATAATAATTAACTTGATTCCGTGCTGTGAAGCCAAACGACGACATTTTGCACGTAAATCGAATATCGAAAGCGAAGGTGTATCATCAATAAATAATGGCGCTTTTTCTAAGTTTTTCACCTTAGTACTCAGCTGTTCCCATTCATGTTTTTCTAATTTACCCGTTCTTAGTTTTTCTGAAGACAATCCTGTTTCAGAAGAAATAAGCCTCGTAATTAACTGAACCGACGCCATCTCCAGAGAGAAAATCGCAACTGCATGTCCAAACTGAATACTTACGTTTCTCGCCATCGAAAGGACGAAAGCCGTTTTACCCATCCCGGGACGAGCCGCAATAATAATTAAATCGGAAGGCTGCCATCCAGAAGTAACTTCATCCAACTTCTCAAATCCAGTTGCCACACCACTCAAACCTTCTTTACCAGCGATTTCTTCAATACGTTTTTTCGCTTGAAGAACCAAACTCTGAGCGGTTTCAGAACTACGCTTAATATTTCCTTGCGTTACCTCATATAGTTTAGATTCGGCTTTATCCAGCAAATCGAATACGTCTGTAGTTTCATCATACGACTCTTCGATAATTTCAGATGAAATACGAATTAAACTTCTTTGAATAAATTTTTGAAGAATAATACGCGAGTGAAATTCGATGTGGGCAGAAGACGCAATTTTTTGCGTAAGCTGAATCAGATAAAAATCACCTCCAGCCAAATCTAACTTTCCGTTTTTCTTTAACTGTGTCGAAACCGTTAAAATATCAATTGGCTGTGTTTCGGTAAAAAGCTGTAAAATCGCTTCAAAAATATGTTTGTGCGCATCTTTGTAAAAAGCATCAGGCTGTAAAATATCAATTACATCATCTACCCCTTTTTTATCAATCATCATCGCACCCAAAACAGCCTCTTCTAAGTCTATAACTTGAGGAGGAAGCTTACCTTTTTCTAGATTGATGATTGTGGTTTTGTCGACCTTAACAGGGTTTAAGTTTTTGAAATTTTCCATATAGCGAAAGTAGCAAAATTTAAAAAAATTCTACTATCGAGTTATAACTATTAAGTTGTTTATAAATTTGTTTTTTTGTTCATAACCAAAAAAAAATCCGAAACCGCAGGGCTTCGGATTTTTAATCGTTAAATATGAATTTACTCTTTATACTCGCCCATATTACTGTATTTGTCCATTCTCTGGGCAATTAAATCGGCTGTTGATAAGTCTTTCAATTCGTTATATCCTTTTGTAATATATTCCGCTACTGTTTTAAAAGTAGTTTCTCTGTCATAATGCGCTCCGCCTAATGGTTCTGGAATTACATCATCAACTAATTTTTGTTTTTTCATATCAGAAGAAGTCAGTTTTAATGCTTCTGCTGCACGCTCTTTGTACTCCCAGCTTTTCCATAAAATAGAAGAGCAAGATTCTGGAGAAATTACAGAGTACCAAGTGTTTTCTAACATATAAACACGGTCTCCAACACCAATTCCTAAAGCTCCACCTGAAGCACCTTCACCAACAATAATAGTGATGATTGGCACTTGCAAACGAACCATTTCAAAAATGTTTCTAGCAATAGCTTCTCCTTGTCCTCTTTCCTCAGCTTCAAGTCCTGGATATGCACCTGGAGTATCTACCAAAGTAAGAACTGGAATTCCGAATTTCTCTGCCATTTTCATCAAACGCAAAGCTTTACGGTACCCTTCTGGATTAGCCATACCGAAATTACGGTACTGACGTGTTTTTGTATTGTAACCTTTTTGCTGTCCAACAATCATAAACGACTGACCGTTTATTTTACCAAGACCACCAACCATTGCTTTATCATCTTTAAAACCTCTGTCTCCATGAAGTTCTAAGAAAGTATCTCCACAGATTGCTCTAATGTAGTCTAAAGTATAAGGTCTATTTGGGTGTCTTGACAATTGTACCCTCTGCCAAGCCGTAAGGTTTTTATATATTTCTTTTTTAGTCTCTACTAATTTTTTGTTGATTTCCTTGCACGTCGGCGTTACGTCAACGTCAGATTCTTTTCCAATAATAACGCACTTTTCTAACTGTTCTTCAAGTTCTTTAATTGGAAGCTCAAAATCTAAATATTCCATGGATTTTTGAATTTTGTTTGTAAATCGAACCGCAAATATAAAAATATTATATCATTGGCGAAGTTAATTGTTATTTAAAGTATAAAAATGCAATTTAAAAATAAGTAAACTATTACAAGTTTTCTTTCTTGTTCTGATAATGTTTGAAAACACCGTTTAGAATAACTGTTATGATGATTATGACTGCTCCGATGTAAAATTCGACGCTCATTTTTTCTTTTCCTCCCAAGATAAAATAAGCCAAAACTATCCCGTAAACTGGCTCCAAATTAGTCGTTAACATTACGGTATAAGGCGTTAATCGCTGCATTACTTTTACCGAAGCAGTAAAGGCATAAGCCGTACAAATTGAGGCCAAAATCAATAATAAAACCCAATTATTTAAAGACATTTCGAAAAAATCTGCTGTAAATTTTCCTTGAAATAAAAAATAAATGGTGATGAAGAAAACGCCCGCTCCAAATTCATAAAATGTAATTACTGAAGGTTCATGATCTGAAATTAATTTTCCATTCATTAAGGTAAATAAAACTCCTAAAATGATGGCTGCCAAAGCGTAATAAACTCCTGTAAGATATTTTATTTCAACTTGCAGGATCAATCCTAAACCAGCTATAATTATTAGTCCGAAGAACACTTCATACCAAAGCACTTTTCTTCCATAAAATAAAGGTTCTAATAAAGAAGCGAAAAAAGCTCCTAAAGAAAATATGGAAAGCGTAATGGAGACATTGGATACATGAATTGCTTTAAAAAAGAAAATCCAGTGTAATGCTATCAATAATCCAACAAAAATCAATTTAAAAAACTCTTTTATCGGAACTTGAAAAGATTGTTTTTTAAATGCAATAAATCCGCCAAGAAAAATCATGGCAATCAACATTCTGTACCAAACCAGATTATCGGCATCAATTGTAATTAAAGCGCCTAGAATAGCTGTAAAACCCCAGATAAAAACAATTAAGTGTAGATTTAAATAACTTTTTAAATTATCGTTTCGCATTACGTAATAAGTAAACTGCTAAAATTCCGAAAACAATATTCGGGAACCAAACAGCTAATAAAGGTGAGAATGTAGATTTTTCGGCAAGTGTACCAAATATTTTATCAAAGAATACAAATGAAAACGCAATTGCAATTCCAATAGCAAGGTTCATTCCCATTCCGCCACGGCGTTTCATAGAAGAAACTGAAACCGCAATAATAGTTAAAATAAATGCTGAAACCGGAATACTGTATTTTTTATAAAGAACAACCAAATAGGTATTGATGTTTCCTGAACCTCTTTTTCTTTCTTTTTCAATAAAATCGATCAGTTTACCCAAAGTTAGCGTTTCGGCAATATAAACTACTGGAGTTAAATCTGCCAATTCAAATTTGAAGGCAACATTTTTTTCTGGAGATTTTTCAATTACGTCATTTAGTTCTCCTACGGTTCTTTTAGTATAATCGTATAAAACGTAAATCTTCTTTTTAGGATCCCATTTTATGCGGCTTGCAGTGATTTTATAAGTCAGTTTTTCTTTTTCAAAATGTTCTAATGAAAAGTTGAAGGCCGTTTTTGATTCTTCGTTAAAACTGTTTACAAAAATAAAATCGTGATCGTTAATTTGTCTGAAAACATTGGTGTTTTCACCACGCATGAGTTCCTTTCCATTACCTTTAAGATATGTGTATCTAAAATTATTATAGCCTTCACTGGCCGCTGGAACGATAAAAAATCCCATTAGCAAAACAAAAATAGAAACGATAGTTGCACCTATAATATAAGGACGCAAGAAACGTGTATATGAAATTCCAGAACTTAAAATCGCAATAATTTCTGTATTGTTGGCCAGCTTTGAAGTGAACCAAATTACCGATAAAAACAAGAATATCGGAAACAGCGAATTAATAAAATAAATTGTGAAATTGTAATAATAGAAGGCAATATCTCCAAACGGAATCTTGTTTTCAAGCATTTTATTTACCTTTTCAGAAACATCAATTACGATTCCGATTGGTGCAAATAAAAGAAGCATCACAGAAAATGTCCCGAGGTACCTTTTTAAGATGTATTTATCTATTATTGAAAGCATATAATTTTATTGTTTCAAGTTTTTTTAGTTTCAGGTTTCAAGTTGTTGGATTTCGTCCTCTAGAGAACCTGAAACCTGAAACTTGAAACTTTAAATTCTTAAAGACGCTGACTCATATTTTTAACCATCATTTCTTTCCATGGTCTAAAATCTCCGGCTAAGATATGTTTTCTTGCCTCACGAACCAACCACATATAGAATCCAAGATTATGAATGGTAGCAATTTGCTTTCCTAAATATTCGTTGGCCGCAAACAAGTGACGTAAATAGGCTTTTGTATATTCTGTATCCACAAAAGTATGCCCCATTTCATCAATTGGAGAAAAATCTGCTTCCCATTTTTTATTTTTGATATTGATTGTTCCGTTTGCTGTAAACAACATACCATTTCTTGCATTACGAGTTGGCATAACGCAATCAAACATATCAATTCCTAACGCAATATTTTCTAAAATATTAATTGGAGTTCCAACCCCCATTAAATAACGAGGTTTATCTTCAGGAAGAATTTCGCAAACTACCTCAGTCATGGCATACATTTCTTCAGCTGGCTCTCCAACAGAAAGTCCGCCAATTGCATTTCCTTGCTGTCCTGCATTCGCAATATATTCTGCCGACTGACGACGTAAATCCTTATAAGTACTTCCTTGAACAATCGGGAAAAACGTTTGTTCATAGCCATATTTATAAGGTACTTTTTCCAAATGATTGATACATCTGTCCAACCAACGATGTGTCATATGCATAGAACGTTGTGCATAGCGGTAATCGCAAGGATATGGCGTACATTCATCAAAAGCCATAATAATATCTGCACCAATTGTACGCTGAATTTCCATTACATTTTCTGGCGTAAAAAAGTGATAAGAACCGTCAATGTGCGATTTAAATTTTACTCCTTCTTCTTTAATTTTTCTATTTGAAGAAAGAGAATATACTTGATATCCTCCAGAATCAGTCAAAATATTACGATCCCAGTTCATGAATTTATGAAGTCCTCCGGCTTTCTCTAAAATTTCTGTCTGCGGACGCAGATACAAATGATAGGTATTTCCAAGAATAATATCCGGATTAATATCGTCTTTCAATTCACGCTGATGCACTCCTTTTACAGAAGCAACAGTACCAACTGGCATAAAAATAGGAGTTTCTATAACTCCGTGATCTGTAGTAATACTACCCGCTCTTGCTTTTGACTGCGGATCTTTTTGTAATAAATCAAACTTCATAAATTCGTTTTTCAGTCGGCAAAGATAGTTTAATTTCAGGGAAATTTTATGAATTAGAAAATTTGTCAATTAGAAAATTAGCTAATCTTTTCTTAATTTCAGATCTATGTTTTGGAATTTGGATTTTCACATTTGAAATTTGATACATTTGGGCGTTCCCTAACGGTCGGGCTATCCGCTATATCTTTTGCTCAAGAAAATATCATTTCAATTAAGACGAGACATTTATCGCAAAAGGATACCGCTCCTATCCCTAACGCAAACGGCTCTAAAAGAAATTTCATCGGTAAAATAGGAATGTAAAAACTGCAACAATCCTATTATTAAAGTATAACAAACTCATTTCTTTCTTTTTGTAATTTTAATATTCAACTAAAATTTTAGAAATCATGATAAACTCAGAAGATAAATTGGATAATATCAAGGATGAACAAATTGAGAAAAACCTTGAAAACATGGATTATCCAGCAAACGAAGATATTTACAATCAAGAAGAAAGATTAGAAGATATCGATCCTCAAGATATTTCTGGAGAAAGAATAATTAATAATGACAACGAATGGAAACAAAACAGCGACAAAATTGGAAATGATTTGGATATTCCAGGGGCTGAATTAGATGACGAACAGGAAGATATTGGTTCAGAAGATGAAGAAAACAATTACTACAGCGAAGGTGATACAGAGTAAATCGTAAAAAAAATAAAATCTTGCTAAATGCAGGATTTTTTTATTAAGTTAATTAAAATTGTAAAAAACACACTTGTAAAAAGTTAGAAAGCAAAACTGGCGTGATATTTTTTTTCATAATGTAAAAAAAACAGCAAAATTTAACAATTGCTGTAAAACTAAAGCAAAAAATCATTTGTCTGCCCACAAAATAACGTTTACTTTTGCTTCAGTTTAACTTTTACATATAAAATGAAGCCTAACACACAACAATTAAGCGATTTAACGATCCAAGTAAGAAGAGATATTCTTAGAATGGTACATGCTGTAAACTCTGGACACCCAGGTGGTTCATTAGGTTGTACTGAATTTTTGGTAACATTATATCAAAACATAATGGACCGCAAAGAAGGTTTTGATATGGACGGAATTGGAGAAGATTTATTTTTCCTTTCAAACGGACACATTTCACCTGTCTTTTATAGCGTTCTAGCACGCAGTGGTTATTTTCCAGTTTCAGAATTAGCAACTTTCAGATTATTAGATTCTCGCTTACAAGGACACCCAACAACTCACGAAGGTTTACCTGGAGTTCGTATTGCATCTGGTTCATTAGGACAAGGTTTATCTGTAGCTTTGGGAGCAGCTCAAGCTAAAAAATTAAACAAAGACAATCATATCGTATATAGTTTACACGGAGACGGAGAATTGCAAGAAGGTCAGAACTGGGAAGCGATTATGTACGCTTCTGCTAAGAAAGTAGACAACATTATTGCAACAATCGACCTTAATGGTAAACAAATTGACGGAACAACTGATGAAGTTCTGCCAATGGGAAGTATTCGCGCCAAATTTGAAGCTTTTGACTGGGATGTTTTAGAAATCAAAGAAGGAAACAGCATTGATGCTATCATCGCTGGTTTAACTGATGCTAAATCAAGAACAGGAAAAGGAAAACCAGTTTGCATTTTATTACACACAGAAATGGGTAATGGTGTAGATTTCATGATGCACACTCATGCTTGGCATGGTAAAGCACCAAACAATGATCAATTGGCTAGTGCTTTAGCTCAAAACATTTCAACTTTAGCGGATTATTAAAAAGTGCTCAGTCTCAGTAGACAGTTTTCAGCTTAGAAACTTAGTCACTTAGAAACTTAGCATCTCAAAAAATAAAAAATGAAAAAATACGAAAATACAGGAAGTAAAGATACTCGTTCTGGTTTTGGAGCGGGAATGACTGAACTAGGTCAAAAAAATGAAAATGTTGTTGCATTATGTGCTGACTTAATTGGATCATTGAAATTTGATGATTTCAAGAAAAACCACCCAGAGCGTTTTTTCCAAATCGGAATCGCTGAAGCTAACATGATTGGAATCGCTGCAGGTTTAACAATTGGTGGAAAAATTCCTTTTACAGGAACTTTCGCAAACTTTTCTACAGGTAGAGTTTACGATCAAATTCGTCAATCTGTTGCTTACTCAGATAAAAATGTAAAAATCTGTGCTTCTCACGCTGGTTTAACTTTAGGAGAAGATGGAGCAACGCACCAAATCTTAGAAGATATTGGTTTAATGAAAATGTTACCTGGAATGACTGTAATCAATACTTGCGATTACAACCAAACTAAAGCGGCAACTTTAGCATTAGCAGATCACCATGGTCCAGCTTATTTACGTTTCGGACGTCCAGTTGTAGCTAACTTTACTCCTGCAGATGAGCCGTTCGTAATTGGAAAAGCAATTTTATTAAACGAAGGAACAGATGTTACAATCATTGCTACTGGACACTTAGTTTGGGAAGCTCTTATAGCTGCTGAAGCTCTTGAAGCAAAAGGAATTTCTGCTGAAGTAATCAACATCCATACCATCAAACCTCTTGATGAAGAAGCTATTTTAAAATCTGTTGCTAAAACGAAATGTGTAGTTACTGCTGAAGAGCACAATTACCTTGGAGGTCTTGGAGAAAGTGTTTCTGGCGTATTGGCTTTAAACAATCCAACTCCACAAGAATTTGTAGCTGTTAAAGATAGTTTTGGAGAATCTGGAACTCCAGAGCAGTTAATGGAAAAATACAAATTAAACAATCAAGCAATTGTTGAAGCCGTAGAAAGAGTTATCAAAAGAAAATAATTATTAGATTTTCTTGAACATAAAAAAACCTCGGAATTTGCATTCCGAGGTTTTTTAATTTTACATCAATTTTATTTTAATACCAAGAAAGTGCAATTTCGTGCCAAGCATTTACTACGTAAATTTTAAAATTTCCTGACACCGTAAAATTTTGATACCAAAATTGCTCACCATAAGGTGCTTTTGGAGTCCAATTAGCTAATAGAAAAGTTTTGCTTCCAGAAACAGAATTATCCATAATTAAAGAAGCAGACCAAAACAGAGAATTTGCAGATATATTGCTTCCATCTACCTGTACAGGAGTTGATTCTGTTTTCCAGGTACATCTCCAAGTTGAACATGATCGATATTGCATTAATGATCTTAAAAACATTTTGCTTGAATAGACAACATTATTCAAAACAACTGTCTCATTATACAAATCTAATACATGTCTATATCTCATTCCTGGCACATTAAAACTACCTTCATCTGTAATAAATGTTTTAATTCTATTTTCATTTGGAATAACATATCTACTTGCCAAATCTTTAGTAGATTTTGAAACACTTAAAAGCTGTCCGTAAACTACTAAATTCTCTTTAATACTAATAAGTTCCTTTTGATTCTTATTAATTTCATTTTCTGATAGAAGATAAAAATCACGTTCATTAAGCCATAATACCTTATCACCAATTTTAACTTTTGATTCAGCATTCAAAATTGCTTCCAATGCATCTGAATAAATAATTCTTGTTTCCTCAACAACATCTTCTTCCGTACCAGTTGATTCCTCAGAAACTTTTAATAATGGATTTAATCCTTTCGAAGCAATCCAATCCTGAAGACCTTTACTATCTAACAAAGCAAGATCTGAGTATTCTTTAATAAAAGACTCTTCATTTTTGAAAGACAATAGTTTACCATCTAAAACTGAAGCTGAAGTTTCATTTGAAGAAGCAACATTTTGAGTCGCTTGATCTTCACTACTACATGACAAAATAGTTAAACCTAAAAACAATGCAATAATTTTTTTCATTTTTGTAAAATTTTAATATTATTCTTTCAAATCTATAACAATAAGAAATAAAATCCTTACGTGATTCCGTAAAAAGAAATAAAAAACTTACAACAAAAACACAACAAACTAAAAATCAGCACTTAACAACTAAACATAAATAAAAAAAGCCTCGAAATTAACATTTCGAGGCTTCTTATTTAACTTCTATATTTTAGTTCTTTTGATAAGGATACGTTTTATCCAAATGAATTCTTAATCTTCCTGGCGCTGTATAATCCTCAGGAACATACTTACGAGGATTTGTGATTGACTCTGGCTTTGCAGGATCAGTAAGTTCTCCTGTTGGCCTTCTAGGAATAGCCCACAATTCGCTTTCATCCACATTTGGAGTATCAGGATTATCCAAAACAGGACTATAAGGATAATATTTGCTTAATCCTGAAAAAGGAGCATCTGTAGGTTTTGTAAGTTCAAATCTTGTCGTATAACCATCTCCGTCATCATCATGATCTAGAAAATCTGGAATACCATCACCATCTGTATCATCTGGGTTAGCAGGTGGATTAGGATATGTAGTTGTATCTCTATAATCACGAACAAAACCATCACCGTTAATATCCTCCTGATAATCAAATACACCATCTGGATTTTCTAATAAAACACCATTAGAGTAACCATTATTTTCATGATCCATTCTTCTAATATCATAAAGCTTAAAGCTAAAGATTAAAGGTGAATATGCTGGAATGGTACTTGAAGAAGGTGGCGCAGCATAATATCCTAATCCTGAAGGTATAAATAAAACACCCGCACCAAAATCTTGGTAATTTGGGGTTCCATCATCATTATAAGTCGTTGTTCCTGTTTTAAACAGAGGAAAGATCTCACTCCATCCCTTTACAACATTAAGCACATACATATCAATAATACTCTTTGGGTATATAACCTGCTCAAAGAAAGTAGTTGTTAAATGTTCTGGCTCTGTATCTGTCTTTTCCACACGTTTTAAATATTCTCCTCTATAAGCAGTAAAAACACCATCCGTATTCATTGGAGCAACACCAGTACCTTCTCTTAAAACCAAATAATACATTTTATAAGTTATACCATGTATGTATGGGATTTCTCTTAAAACCAGCTTTGGATAAGTAGCACTATTTAAGTAAGACATTATTGAGGGTTGTGAAGCAGCATCCGTTATGGGCGAAATTGTTACATCCATATCGGCTGTCACAGTAATATAATTGGTCTTTAAATACTCTTCAATATCTGCATTATCAGTATTAAATTGCTCTTGATAATCCCTTAAAGGAACAACTTCTGTTTTATCATCGTCATTTTTATTACAAGAAACGATGGCAAGACCAGCAAGTAACAAAACAAAATAATATTTAAATTTATTCATTATTATCATTTTTTTAGGTGCGCAAGATACAATATTGATTTATTTTTGTAAAGAATTTAACTTGGATTTTAGAAAAATTATGAGAATAGATAAATACTTGTGGTGCGTTAGATATTACAAGACTAGAAACATGGTAACCGAAGCTTGCAAAAAGAATCAGATCACTGTAAATGGGCAAGTTGCAAAACCTTCAAAAGAAGTTTTTCCCACAGACCGAATTACATTTAGAAAAGATCAAATTACACAAATTATAACGGTTTTAGACATTCCGCAAAATCGAGTTGGAGCTAAGTTGGTAGATATTTATCAAAAAAACGAAACGCCTCCAGAAGCTTTTGCACATTTAGAGTTATTAAAATTATCTAAAGAACATTCTAGAAGAACTGGCGCAGGACGTCCGACCAAAAAAGACCGAAGAGACATTGACGATTACGGAGACGATATTTATGATGAGGATGAAGAAATAGAATAAATTTTAAAACTTCAAATTCCAAATTCCAAAAAAGCAATCAAATTCCAGATCCCAAAAATAAACCTATCTCAAAACTTGGAATTTGGAATTTAAAATATTGACATTTTATAAAAAAAAATGGAATTTGGATTTTCTAAATTGGATTTTAAATTAATTATCTTAGCAAAAAAATACACTATGAGCAGCAATATAATCTTGACCAATCAGGAAATCGAACATAAAATAAAACGTATCGCTTACCAAATTTACGAGACTTTTGTAGACGAAGAAGAAGTTGTTATTGCCGGAATTGCTTCTAACGGATTTCTTTTTGCCGAAAAAATCGCATCGGCGCTTAGCAATATTTCAACCTTAAAAGTTTCGATCTGCGAAGTCAAAATAAACAAACAAAATCCGCAACAAGTAATACAAACTTCATTAACTGCCGAAGAATATAAAAACAAAGGCTTAGTTCTAGTTGATGATGTCTTGAACTCTGGAACTACATTAATCTATGCTGTTCGTCATTTCTTAGACGTTCCGCTTAAAAAATTCAAAACAGCAGTACTTGTTGATCGTAATCATAAAAAATATCCAGTAAAGGCAGATTTCAAAGGCATTTCGCTTTCAACTTCTTTACTAGAGCATGTTCAAGTTGTTTTCAATTCAGAAAACGGCGACTATGCTTCTTTAAGCTAATATATCTAAAATATCCTGAACCGTTTCTTCGACAGATTTATCATCAACTGAAACTTTATGTTTTGCTTGATTGTAATAATAACTTCTGTCGAATAAATGTTTCGCAATAAACTCTTTCATTTCTTCCTCATTCATATTGGCAATCAAAGGGCGTTTGCTTTTATTGTGCACCAATCTATTATATAAGGTATCAATTGATGCTTTTAAATATACAGACACCACATCGTCTCCTTTTAATAATTCATGATTATTGGCATAACATGGAGTTCCTCCTCCAAGACCAATAATAGTATTTTCTGAAGATTGCAGCAATTCGACGAACATTTCATGCTCTAATTTTCGAAAATATACTTCTCCATGCTTCTCAAAAATCTCATTTATGGATAAATTTACTCTTTCTTCGATACATTTATCTAAATCTAAGAACGGAATATTTGTAATTTTTGACAAATTTTGGGCAATTGTAGACTTTCCGCAGCCCATATAACCTAACAACACAATTTTTTTCATATTAATAAAACCTTATAAACTAAGCATTTGAGAATTTTTCTAAAAAAAAGACAAATTTATGATAAAATAGCTTGGAAACTTCAAAAAAAACTCCTTATATTTGCACCCGCATTCAAGAAATTAAATGACTCGATAGCTCAGTCGGTAGAGCACATCACTTTTAATGATGGGGTCCTGGGTTCGAGCCCCAGTCGGGTCACAAATTTTGTGATTAACAAATTAAATTTCTTGAAAGCAATGACTCGATAGCTCAGTCGGTAGAGCACATCACTTTTAATGATGGGGTCCTGGGTTCGAGCCCCAGTCGGGTCACAAAAGGTCGGGTAATTTATTTTACTCGACCTTTTTTCTTTTTAGGCCATGTGGAGAAACGGTAGACTCGCCATCTTGAGGGGGTGGTGCTCGTAAGGGCGTGAGGGTTCAAATCCCTCCATGGTCACTTGACGGGACAAAGAAGATTTTTTCTTCTTTGTCCCGTTATTCTTTGGGTCTAATTCCTCATTAATTAAGTAAACTAGCTGAACGACCTCATTTATTCTTGCGGTTCGAAACTGCTTTTCTTCGATTGTGAATTTTTCAGGATATATTGAACCGATAATACTGCGAAAGTGAGTTAGATCCGCTTCACTACAGCATTCGTTTAGCTTCATTAAATTTTTTATTCCTGCTTTTAATAGATCGGTAATACTAATGTTCTCTCCTGCTAAATCTGCTAATTTAATTTCAAGTCGATGAATTTTATTATCATAATCCGTTTTCATCTCAGTGTAATCTTTCACTTCAATCTTTCTTGAAGCCAGCAAATCTCTGATGTAAGAAATCTTCTGTTCAAATTCTTTCAGCTGAGAAATGACTCTGTTCTTTTCTGCGATTGATTCTTTATTGAAATCATTAAAATATTCTTTAACAGCTGTAATGTAAATCTTTTCTGTTTCAGGTTTTGGAATATACTTTCTCAGTTGATCGTAGAAAATGCGGTTAACCTCACATGATCTGATTCTGTAATTACAGCCTTTATAGCAATGATAATATGAATAATGACTGTTCCTGCCTTTAGATATGCTTGCAGTTAAAATTTTATCGCATAAAGGGCATTTAAATAAACCTCGAAGCGGAAACGGTTCGGAGGTTACCGACTTAGTCCTAAAATTCTTTCTTCGTCCGTCTAAAACATCCTGAACAAGATAAAACAGCCCTTCAGAAATTAACGGCTCATGCGATCCCATTACATATTTTGCTTCCTCATCCTTATATTTGGGAATTAATATTTTTCCGCAGTAAACAGGATTACGGATCTGTCTCCAAAAATTATTTTTACTCGTTTTAAGTCCTTTTCTTTTCGCCTGAAGAAAAATCTGTTCTGTATTAAAAATATCTTTTGCAATTTCTTCAAAACACCATTTTAAGATAGATGCTTCAGGCTGGTCAAAAGTTATATATTTCTTACCATCTTCAGTAATTTTGTTTATATAACCAGACGGGGCAAGCCCCATGTAGCGTCCCTCTTTTCTTGCTCTTCTCATACCGTGAAAAGTGTTTAACGCCCTCCTGTCATTTTCTACTTCTGGAGCTGCCAGATAAAAAGCAAGCATCATTTTATTTTCTGGAATAGACAGATCTAAAGGCTGTTCTATTGCCTGAGGCTCTACACCAAGTCTTCTCAGAGTATTAATCATCTGGTACGCATCGCCTGCATTTCTGCTGAATCTGTCCCATTTGGTGAACAAGATCAAATCGGTTTTGTTTTTGTACTTTTTAATTGTTGCCAGATAAAGTTTCCATTTGGGTCTATTAAATGTTTTTGCAGAATGATCTTCATAAATAATATCCCTAATATGAATAGAATTAATCTCACAATACTTTCTTAGCATTTCCTCTTGGTTTCTTTGAGAGTAACCTTTTTCCGCCTGCTCGTCCGTACTCACTCTCACGTATAAATCTGCTGTCTTTTTCATCCCTCTTCTTCTTTAAATAGTTTAAAACCGTTACTCTGGCAAGCAGTCGTAAAAAATCTAATACTTTGTCTGCCTGTTCAAGCGTTACATCTACATTCTCATCTTTCAGCATTTTCATGGCTTGCTCTGCCGTCATTTTTCCTCTTTCATTCTCATCTTCATTTCTCATTTCACAATTCCTCTTCATTAAAAAAAGACCGAGACTCGGTCTTTTTTGTTCCACAATCATTCATCGCCATAAAGTTAAAACACTTTTCTCTTTTTATCCTGCGCAAAATTTGGGTAGGATAACACAAATATAAAACCTAACCAACTAAGGATCATAAGTAAAATTTACTTATCATCACTCAATCCAATTTTTGATTCCGACAAAGATAAAAAGCTTTTCTCTCACTGTCATGGACATAATATATTCATGAAAACGGTATTGAATAATTTGATAAGCCCAGTGTTCATTTATCTTCCCTCTGCTTATTGAGCATTCTGTATATTTCATCTAGAACCTCAATTTCTGCACTTGGAATCAGCTGAAGGGCAAGTTCCAGAACAGAACCTATGTATATTTCTCTGTTATCAAGTTCATCCGAATAAATGATATTCAGGCACATTCGGATGAGATTCACTGCCAGACACGTCATATCCGTGTATCCATAAAATCTTATCTCACGTATTGATTCCCCGCCTTTGTCCTTGGCAGGCTTGAGCACTTTAAAATGATAAGATGCAAAATCTTTAAATTCATCCAGTGTTTTTATTTTGTCAGTTTCCATAATTTTAAAATATTAAATCTTAATCTTCCCTATTCTGTTTCTTCTTTATTTTCTGAAAACAGATCCGTAATCTCATTTAAAAATTCAAATTCATCAACTGGAAACAGCTGAAGAGCAATTCCCAGTATAAGCCCAACATCAATGTATTGGTTTTCAATCGTCGGCGGAACTTCTGCGCTGTCATGATCTAAAGCGATAATGCACAGCTTCATCAGGTTTCTGACAACAGAACCGAGTTCGCAGTAGCCATAAACCCTGATCTCTGCATTATACATCCCTCTTTTATCCTCTGCTTTTTTCAGGGCATTAAGCAGTTTTCCGCTTAACGTCCTGATGTCTTCAAGTTTTTTGATTTTATCGGTTTCCATGATTTTTGAATATTTGTTTGGTTTTCTCTATACATTCTTTGAACAGTTTATCAGTTTCGGTTTTTAAAAAATCTAATTTTGCTCGGGCAGACTCGACAGATTCCTGTGTTGGAGGATCTATTTTGTGATTATACTGCACCGATCCACGAGCACACTCCAATTGTTCCAATACTGACCATTCTTCTTTTATTTCATAATCAAAGAGACTTCCAAGTCTTTTGCAGAATCCCGACAAATGCTCCTGCTGTTCAGCTATGCTGTGTGAAGGAATATATTCTCCTGTCAGAAACCAAGAAACACTAATAAAAAGATACCGCAACTGCTGATGTATTGTATAAGCAGACATAAGATGATTCCCGTTATTGATGTGATATTTTAAATCACGGCCGACAACACTGCTCTCCGCTGTATCAGCATCAAATCTTTTCTTTGCTTCTTTGAGAAAGTCTTCGCAATCTATTTCTCCAATCTCAAATAAGCACTTTTCTTTAGGTTTACTGTAAATTAGAGTATCATCATTACAATGCAGGATAAAATAAGGATTCCCATAACCAATCTCTTCCTTAACCCAAAATCTATCATAGAACAGGAAAGAAAATTCATCAAAATATCTGAAAATTTTCCAGCAGTACTCATAAATTTCATCATAATAATGAGGGCTGGATTTGCTTATAATAACTGTTATTATGCCTGAATTGGAAATTACGTCTGACTGCTTCGAAAAATAAATCATATCAATTTTCATGAACATCCGCAAAAGCTTAATTACTTTTTTAATCTGTCTGCGATCTGGATTATCTTTCTGAGTTAATATATTGTGATACATAACTTATGATTTTACGATTCCAAAACACAAAGGCTTTCTTGACGAAGCAATTCCGCCTCTGCAATCTCAGTAGCTTTTTCATAAAAAAGACCGCACCTCTTCTCTAGAAGCTGTGTACTTACTAAACACGATTCTTGCACCTTACTCCAGCGAAGTGAAGCTGGATTAACTTTTAACAGTTCAAGCATCGCTTTGTCTTCACTAGTTGAACGAGGAAAAATATCAGAAGTTAAAGGAGTAAATATTTCACATATTTCAAACAGATAAAGCAGTGAAAAATGATCAGGATAATATCCTAAAAACACACTGATAAGTCCTAAACAGATTTGCTCGACAGCAATGTGGAGCATAGATTCCTGAACAAATCCAGTACTGGTGTAATCAACATTCCCTACGCTATCTAAATAAGTTTCAGCGATTAAATTTCTGTTTTTCCAGTAAGATTTTATACGTTCAATCTTAAATTCTGGAATACCATCAAAGGAAATGTTTAAAGGTGAATTTTCACGTTCATACACCTTATTGCCTCTCGTCACAACCTGATAATAAAAATACAATTGGTTGTGCGTCAGAGAATGTCTAAATTTTGTTTTATAAAACAAAAGTGTTGCCGTGAACCGGCCTTCTGTTTTGTTTTTTATTATGTCGCTAATATCTGCAACTGCATTGCTAATATATTCATCGGTTAAAATCAGCAGATAATAATGCGTGTTCTGTTTTTCCCCAGAAGCACATTCCTGAAATGGGTTCTCAACCGCATGAAACTGTTTTTTTTCTCCGAAGCAGTATATACTGCTTGTACTAATGCAGTCAGCAATAATACTGCTGACCGTCTGTAATCCTAAGCTGTCAATTGTTTTCATAATTTTACATATTTTAGTTAATACTTGTGTGAAAAATTGTATTTTTGTTTAACACACAGGCAAGTAACTAATTACTTGTACCGTACGGTATCAAATTTTCCCGTACCGTACATGAGATTTTTTGTATCATACATGAATCCTGCTTTTTTATTCTTAATTATTATCTTTGAGCTATGAGTACATTAACAAAACCAAATCACATGGGGCGTAAAATCAGCCGTATCCGTGAACTGAAAGACATGAAACAGGAAGCTCTGGCGCAGGCTATGGGAACAAACCAGCAGACTGTTTCAATATTAGAGAATAGTGAATCTATAGATGATGAAAAATTAACAGAGGTGGCAAAAGCTTTAGGGGTTACTGTAGATGCAATTAAGAATTTCTCAGAAGAAGCCGTTTTAAATATTATTGGTAACACATATCATGTGGATAATTCTTCCGCTGTGCATTATGGATGCACATTTAATCCATTAGATAAACTAATAGAATCTCACGAACAGCACATAAAATTATATGAACGTTTAGTTCAAGCTGAAAAAGACAAAGTCGAATATTTGGAAAAACTTCTAAAAGCCAAATAAGCTTTTATAAAAGATATATTAATTCCAAAAAGAGACTTTCGAGTCTCTTTTTTGCTTTCAAATACCCTCTTAAATACCAAAAATGCACAAATCATGAATAAAACTATACATCTTAGAGTTAAAAAGGAAATTGACCGAACGAGTGAGGCTAAGGTGTTAAAGCTCAAAGGCTCTTTAATTACAAAAGGCTACACTGAAATAATTCACATCGAAGATGAAAATGAAGATTTTTATTTAAATACTTTTGCAACTGATCCAGACAGGAAAAAGGAAGCTGAAAGTTATGTTCTGCAATTTATTGATTCTAACGGACTAAATGACAGCATATTCTTGATTGATAATGTAAAAAGCAATTTCACACTGCTTTAATATCAAAACTTTCTAAATCATTCCAAAAACAAAAAAAGCAAAGCAAGATATTGGACACAGCCAGAGAAGTGCGCATAACATTTTTTCGTTCCTCAAAAATGCCCTTCGGGACTTATAGCACTTCATCTGTCTGATTGTCCAATTAAAGACTGCTTTCTTTTTTCCTTTTCTTTTAAAAGTATTTTTGACAGACATTAGCTTTCTAAATACATAAATACCAGTAAATTAAAAACAAGAATTAAAGAATTTTACTATATATTTATCTCTAAACAAAACAGAAGATTTCCAATTCTATAATTCATTGCTTATGAATCGTCTCAAAATTCTTTTTGTAATTCTTTTAAGCCTTTTATTCTTCGCAATCATATCTTTTTTATACCGCTATGAAAAAAGAAAGATTTTGGAAAAGGAGCTTTCCCGCATTGATAAAGAAATTTATTTAAAAGAGGTTTATTACAAAAAGAAAGTGAAAGAGTTTGAAGAGCTGGAAAATAAACATAAAAAGCAGACTGACCAACTAAAAGCAGAGCTGTCAATTAAATGATATTTTTATGATTCTCAAAATATCTCTCTTAGGACATTCCATTTTTATAGTTGTTTAGTAAACACTTAAAAGATAACAGCCAACAGCTATCCTGCGTAAAATTTACTTAGGATAGGAATCTTCAAAAGATACACTTAATTTAGTATTTAGACTTTTAAAATTCTTCAAGATGCCACGTTCCTGCATCTAGCAAGATGAACGGTTGTTTAACAACCGCCTATCTTGCCACCCATTGACTCGGAACTCGGCGGTGGAGAAACTTAAAAGAAAAGAGTTTGATAACAATGAAAATGAAAGATGATGAAAAGAGAAAATTCAAACAGAACACGAATCGTGGGACTGCGATTCACTCCTTTGGAGTATGCCGAACTGGAAAAAAGATTCAGAGCAAGCACCTGCCGAAAATTAAGTGACCACATCAGAAGGCACTTATTCAACAAACCAATTGTAGCCACTTACAGAAACCAGTCTTTAGACGAACTAATGGAAGAGACAGCTGTACTTAATTCGGAATTAAGGGCAATCGGCAATAATATCAATCAGATTGCCAGAAAGATAAACACGCTCAAAACAGTTCCCGATTTCAAAGGGCATCTTTATCTGTTCGAGATACAGAGAAAAAGACTTTTTGATAAAATGGAAGAGGTCTCAGGCCACACCCAGAAAATCGCAGAACAATGGTTGCAGTGATAAAAACAAGCTCGTCCATAAGAGGCATTCTGAATTACAACGAAAATAAAGTTGAGATCGGAAAAGCGGAATGCATCAGTGCTGTGAATTATCCGCTAGAATTGGAAAAACTGAGTTTCACTTCAAAATTAAACCGCTTCCTAAAACTGTCAGAACTCAATACCAATGCGAAGAGAAACACAGTGCATATCTCGCTCAACTTTGATCCATCGGAGAATCATTCGAAAGAAAAACTGGCTGAAATTGCAGACACCTATATGAAAAAACTGGGATTCGGCAGACAGCCTTATCTGGTGTATCAGCATTATGATGCGGGTCATCCGCACTGCCACATCGTGACAAATAACATTCAGAGAGACGGAAGAAGAATCGATCTGCATTTATTAGGGATCAGAAAATCAGAACCTGCCCGAAAAGAAATTGAAGAAATGTTCGGGCTTGTAAAAGCCGAAGGAAGAAAACAGAAAGAACAATTTTCGTTAAATCCGATAGATGTCGGCAGAGTCCAATACGGAAAAGCAGAGTCCAGAAAGGCAATCAATTCAGTTTTAAACAAGGTTTTATTTGATTATAAATATTCAAGCCTGCCTGAACTCAATGCAGTTCTAAACCTCTACAATGTTCATGCTGACAGAGGAACTGAAGAGTCGAGAGTTTTTAAAAATAATGGACTGCTTTATAAGATACTTGACAAGAATTCAAAACCCATAGGTGTGCCGATAAAAGCCAGCGAATTCTACAGCAGACCTACCTTAAAATTTCTGGAAGGAAAGTTTAAGTCTAATGAATCAGAGAAAGAGTCTTGCAAAAAATATGTAAAAAATGCCGTAAAACTGGCTTTCAATCGTGAAAACATATTTTCTCCCGAAAAATTATCCAAGATATTGGAACAAGAAAGCATTCATATGATATTACGAAAAAGCAATGAAGGACAGCTTTACGGAATAACTTACGTTGACCATAAAACCAAATCCGTTTTCAACGGAAGCAGTCTGGGAAAAGAATACAGTGCAAAAGGAATTCAGGAAAGCTGTGCAATTAACATTCTTGCATTTGAAAGGAAATATCAAAGCCCCGTTTCAACTTCTTCAGAAAACTTTCAAAATCTGGAATCAAAAGAGTATGTAAAAGAAAATTTGGTAGATATACTGCTACGAGGGGAAAAAATAAGTGACTATGTTTCTAAACAATTTAAACAAAAAAGGAAAAAGAGATTTTATAAGGGGATTTAGAATAATTAAGGGTGTATTTTTTACACCCTTAATTATAATAATAATAATATTCTAAAGACGGATTTTTTAAAATTGAAGCTCAACACATTATTTAAGCGCAATTATTTCATTGATTATTTTTTTTATGTCTAAATGTTGTGCATCAGAAATTCTTTTTGCCTCTTCTGAAACTAAGCTAATCCAATCAGAGATTTTATTTTTTTCCGTTGTTCTGATACCCCAATATTCCGAGAGTTCAATATATGAAGTTTGAGCTATAATTTCTATTACTAAAGTTAGACTATTAAACAGGTTTAAAAATATTCTGGGAATATCTTTATATAATTTATTTCCAACTAATAAATCAGATTTCCCACCCGATGAAAAAAGATCACGAATATTTGGAGTTACTATTCCTTCGCGAGTAACAAGCCAAGCAGGAATTCTTTCGAATTTTTTTCGACTATTATTTCCAAAAATCTCCGTGAAATAAACCATAATCTTGGTAATTATTTCTTTTTGCTTTTCTCTACCAATATTTTTCCACATCTTGATCGATATATTGCTAACATTGCTATTATCTATCCACCAAAGTTGCTCTCCTGGTTTTAAATTGCTTTTGTAATAATCAACAACATGTCCTAACGGATTCTTTTTCTTTCTCAGAGTGTCATACGGAGTATTCATCTTATCAAAAATTGTTTGTCCTAAAGGTAAATTCATGTCTATTAAATAGCGAGGAGAATGAGTAACAACCACTTCTGACAAACACTCTTCATATGGACGACATCTAAATTCAATAGGATTTGCGAGTTTTGCAAAGAGCATAAATATCCTTTCCACATCTGCTACTCTTGTACTTTCAAGCACACTATTTCCTGTTGTCTTCCAATGATTTTGAGTCGTAGTTTTTACCTCAATACCATAAAGTTTTTGAGCGATAATATCGGGGAATTTTTGTCCTCCAATTACCTGAATTGAATCTTCAAAAATAGTTCCCACAGCCAATTCGGACATAACTTTACCAATATATGATTCAAGTTTAATTCCTGCCAAAGTTGAAATTACTTTTGGAGATTTTACTGCTTCGTTATTTAATGCTTCTAGGGTTGAACTTAATAAAGTATTAAATTGTGATCTGTTTGGTTCTGAATTTTCTGAAATTATCATACTTATTTTTTAAAATATAAATCCCATAAATCTTCAATTCGCTTGGCTAAATTAAATGCCAACAATGGAGGAACTGCATTTCCTATTATTTTGTAAGCTTGTGATGGACTAACTAAATATGAACCTTTCCTGCCATTTTTATTTTCGATTACAAAGTCATAATCCGGTGGAAAAGTTTGGATTAAAGCACATTCTCTTGGAGTTAATCTTCTTTCGATTAATCCATTTGATAATTCGTCATCTATTTTTCCGCCATTTTCCTTTGAAAGCCTTCTAAATTCAATATTCCCATGATGCTCTGCTCGAATAGTAGGACTAATACTGTCCAGCTTTATTTCAGTTTGCCCTTGGCAATGCGCCCCCATGTACTTAGCTTTTGAATATACTTTTTGTGACAAATCACTCGTCTTATCAGGCTCTTCTAACAATGAAAAAAGTTCGCTCAATTGAACAAATTTCTTTAAGTGATCTCCTTTTGCAGTGTAAGAATGAGTGGGTTTTGGATATGGATTATATTTATCTGAAATTGTTTCTTGTTGTAATTCAAATAATGCTGTATCGGTTAATTCGGATTTTTTTATTCCGATAAAGATTACTCGTTCTCTTGATTGTGGCACTCCAAAATTTGCTGAATGTAAAACTCTTGGATTTAAAACAATATATCCATTTTCACCAGCTGATGAGAAATCACTTTGAATAATTTCTTTGACGTTTTCAAGATTCACTAATCCTTTTACATTCTCAGCAATAAATATCTTTGGCTTGGTAATCTCGATAACTTGCTTCATCCACATGTAAAGCTGCCCTCGTGTTTCTTCCGTCGGGGTTAGCTCATCAATTAATTCACCATTATGATTCTTATGTGAATTAAATCCATTTCTTTTTCCCGCCACACTAAAATCTTGGCATGGAAACCCACCAGTTACTACATCAATATTTTTTGGAAAAATATCTATTCCGCTTTGATGCAATTTTACTAAATCGACAATACTTTGTGTATAGAATATATCAGCATCTTTACCTTTCTTTAAAAAATGATTTACCCATGCATTTCTGGCATCACCTAAGATGTCATTAGCAAAAACAGTTTTAAATCTTGTTTTCTTTAGTTGGACAAAGCCATTTTTAAGATTTTTGTCGATAAATGTTGGAGTCAGCTTTTCATTTACAGATGATTTTAAAACAGAAAATCCACCTTCAAACCCTAAATCCATTCCTCCACATCCTGAAAAAAGAGATAGTAGGTTTAATTTTTCATTCTTTTTGACTTTTGAACTATCTTTTTCTTGTACTGGATTTACATAATATTTAAAATCTAACTGCGGTTCTTCAAGAACATCTACTTCTTCTCTATCTGAATAATTTGCTTTCATTTTTAGATTTTTTATTGATGAGATTTTATATATTTAATTTTCTGTTCTGCAACCTTTAAAACACGGCTAGCACAATCTTCATCAGCAATTTCATCAGCAATTCTGTCGCTCATGAATTGTATTAATAATTCCTCTTTATCAAGCTGTAAAATTTCTGCAATTTTGAAAATTAAATCTTTGTTCGGCTTACGTTCATTACGTTCAATTTTGCTTAATATTGCTTGGTCAATATCCACATATGCAGATACTTGCCTTAGTAACAATCCAAGGCTTTCTCTTTTTTTACGAATAATTTGTCCTACTGTTTCCATTTGAAAAATACAACTTGACATTATTTGTCAAATATAATAAAATAGATTATATATAATTTAAAATAGGTGTTTTTAATTCAGTTTTCTTGATAAGTTTAAAAAAGAAATATGTAATAATGAACTAAGCTATTCGCTAGTATTCATAATTATTGGTCTCAGTTTTTTTTCAATTGATGAAATTATCAAATCTTTATGACTATGATGAATTTTGTGAAACTCATTATTGTATTTGTTAGCAAGTAAAAAACAATACGTTGGAATCAATTTTAAGATTACATCAATTATTTGATTAGCTTTCCTCTTGGAATATTTAGGAAAAAAATCTAAGGAATTAATATCTGCCATATTCACTTTTTCAGCGGTATGTACATCTTTGCAAAGTAACTTATATAAATTATGGACGTTCTTGAATTCCGATTTAAAAGGTTCTTTTTCAAAATAAGAAAGCGCTTTAATTTTATCAAATAATTCATAAACACTTTTCTCTTGATTAATGTCTGGAATAAAACTTAATGCAAAGCCTTTTAAGAAACATTCTATTGAGCTTCTTATAAGTAGTTTACAGGATTTGTAATTTCCAGTCATTAAGTGAAATAAACTAGTAACAAGATCAGAATTTGCTTCTTTAAGATAAAGATATTCTTTTTCGGGAATTGAATTTTCCAATTCAGTTGTCAAAACAAAAAAACTAAAATATTTCTTATGATAGGAAGAAATATGAGCAGAATAACCACTTTCATTTAAAAGTGATTTTAGATTAAAATTTTCTATATAATTTACTAGTTCTTCAAAATCTTTTTTTACAATTCTTGACATTTATAAATTTCTAATTATTTGATTCCAAGAAAAACCGACTTCATTTTTAGCTTTCTTAATTTTTTCCACACGTAAATCGTCTGAGAATATATCTTTTAAATATTTATATAAACTATCTAAATTTTCATTCTTAGTATTTGATACTTCACAAACTATCCAACCAATATATTCCATTCGGGATCGTTTGGCAGCTCGACTTGGCTTTAATAATAATACTTCTTCAGCAAAATCAAGCATTTCAGAATTACTTTTGAAAAGTTCAATATCTTGAAGTATTTTTGGTAAAACACCCACAAGGTAAGTTTTACCTTCGTTATCAATTGAAAAACTTATTTTGTCGTGAATTGAATTATTTCTTTCATTTAATAGATTACGAATAAGCATAGATGCTTCCTTCAACGATACATTTTTACTGCTTTCAAGTAACCAGGAAAGTTCTTCAATCAAGTTGGCGGTTTGAATCAATTTATTTTTATTCATCACAATCTATCTTTTAATTCTTTGACAATACTTGACATTGACGATTTAGCTGTTGCATCCTCACTATCTAATATAAATTTTTTTTCAAGTTGCAATTTAGCAATTTCTGTTCTCTTTGGAATATATTTACTAAATATTAAATCCTTCCATTTTTTATCTTTTCTAACATTCCTAAGTGCATTTTGATATACTATTGAATCATCTCTCTCAACCATTGTAAATATTAATCCCACACATTTTATACTTAAATTATAAGCATCCTTCTTCTGTTCAACTATGTTCTCAAGCAAGTCGATACCTATAAATGACATTGGATCTGGTTTAACAGGAATTAAATAAAAATCACTAGCTATTAATGCACTAGTCATCCAAACTGATGGAGTTGGAGGAGTATCTATTAAAACATAGTCATAATTTTCAACTGCTGAAATCTCCTCTATATATTGTTTTAGTTTGTTCTCTTTACCTGAACCCGACGCCATCTCAAGCTTAAATAATTCTAAATTACCAGGTAAAATATGAAGGAAGTTTGAAATTTTGTATGGTTTAACATCTTTAAGTTCTGTCTCTTCATTCGTAGTTCCTTTTACTGTGCTTATTTTGCGTTTAACATTATCATCAAAAATTTTAAGAATAGTGTCCTTTTCATCTCTTAGATACTTAACATATTCCTCGCCATTAAACAAACATTGAGTTGTATTAAATTGTGGGTCTATATCAATCAATAATACTTTGTTTTTTTCTCTTCTTGATAAAAAGTCCGCAAGGTTGATAGTTAAAGTTGTTTTGCCAACACCGCCTTTCATATTAATTAAACAAATTGTATGCATAATGATTTTTAGTTAGTTAAAGATTGTATTTGATACTTAATACCTAAAAAGTTTAAAATGTACCACCGACAAATATTAAAAATTAATTTATAAACTAATTACGGATTTCCGTAAATAGATAAAAGTGCTCAAAAATATAATTATCAAAATACAGATTATAGAGTATTTGTACGTAATTTTAAAAAAAAATATCTATCTAAAATAGATGGAGATAGAAGTCATTAATGTGATTTTTTATTTGCGTATTTTTGTATCAAGTACGATTAAAAAAAATCTCAAACAAAAATTTCAAAAAAAATTATGATTGCTAAAATTAATACTCTGGAAGACGTCCATATTTTTGCAGAACAATTAATAGGAGAAGGGCTAAACTTTCATCCTGACGACGACTTTAATGATTATGTAAACTTAGTAACTAATAAAGCTTCTTATAACAAAATTGAAGCTGATGTTAGAAACAAGCTCATGGACGAATGTTTTGAAATTTGCAAGAAAAATAACATAGATATATATAAATTAATGATGAAACATTTGCAACCTAAAGGTTAGCACAAAAAAATATTAATATATAAGGATACATTAAATTATAAAATAATATTAGATAGCATTTGAAGTGCTTTTAATCATTATTATTCAACTTAAACATATTGACAGTTTAAACACCTAATACAATAATTAGACACTGTCAATGGCGCTTAAAGGTGGGGCTTCAGCTTTTTTAGTAGATTAAATTTTGTAAAAGCTTTATATCTCCTAATAGATGGTTCGAATTCTGTACCGTCAAGGTCACTATAAAATTTCAAAAAGCCTGCAAAGTGTATATTTTTCGGGCTTTTTTGATGGTTCGAAATTTAGATGATTTTTTCTCTAGTTTGGAAAATGCTTATATTTAAAGGGAATTTTGGTTCGAAGCCCATCATGGATCTCTGAAGGTTTGCGATTCTTTTTTAGTTTATAAAGTCATTAATATTAGATTTTTAATCTATTGCGAAATTAACTATTCTTTATTAGTTTGTTTGTCAAAGATTAATCACTTTTTTGGTTTTTTAAAATCAATTAGATTAGCAATAGCTCGAAATGTCACAATTTCAAACTTTCTAGTACTTCCATCTACTAAATCAAATGAACCGCCAATAATTCTAAAAACTAAAGAATTATTATAGTATTTAGATATGTTTTTAATTGTGGAAACGATAGCATCAAAAAATCCCATTGAGATTTGTTTATCTGAAACTTCCCAACTAAGTTTCAAGCCATAATTAGGATTTTTATTTTCAACAATAATCTTAATTTCTACAGAATTATATCCACCACCACCTTTTATTCTTTCTTCTACATAATATGATTCCTTTATGAACTCAAAACTAGCAAAATGCTTTAGCGAGTTCTTCATAAGGAAGGCTATCAATTAGTAATTTGTGTAAAGTAATTTCCATATTGTTTTTTAATTTTCTCGTTCTGGCAAATAATGTATTGTTTGGTATTGCAAAAAGGGCTGGAAAATTAAGACTATTACTCGGATTTGCCATATCTCTCAAATATAATATAAACTTTCATTAAGCAATTACCGAATTCCTCTGTAGTAATTATTAGTAGAAGATCACTTTCTATAGACATACCTGTGATCAGGAATATATAAATTTTTATCAAAAGCATTTATTATTGCTTGTATAGTAGCAATTTCAAAATCTCCAACACTTTAATCAACTGGATGAAAAGTTGCATCAAGTATATCAAAATATATATTAACTCTTTCTCCTCTAATTGCTTCTAAATAAGAAATAAAAAAACTTAAAACTTTTTCAATAGCTTCTCGATAAACACCTTTTGGAAATTCTTCTTCTGTTAAATACCAATTGCAAATTGAAGAGCCTAATTCAGTTTTTTCAGAAATTTGAATTTTAACATGACCATAATGTGTCCCAGCATGTTTTATATAAATTCCTTCCCCTTCAATTGGAAAATTAATTTCTCTTAATAAAATTTCATTTATTTGATGAAATTCTATTGCTGATAAAATTCTTTTAATTTTTGTTCTTTCCATTTGAGTTTTTATGATTACTCCTGTATTTATATATGTGCCTGAGGATATCAGACTTATTTACCCTAAATAGATTTGCTACACCTGACAAACCTCAGTGCTTACTTATTTTCAAAAATAGAATTTTTATTTCATTATTAAAACCATTTCAAAATCGATTATATTTACATTACTGTAAAACCAAAAGCCACAATAACCAAAGTAAACATATGAAGTTAACTCCCATATTATATGTCATAATATTTTTCATTTTATATTCTTGCCAAAAGAACAATGACAAAAAACTAGAAAAAGATCTAGTTGGAGAATGGATCTACATCAAAACAGATGATCAAAGAAAACCACAAACAAATAGCAACTCCAATATCCCGCCACCTCCCCCTCCCCCTCCATTTGGCTCGCCTAAAAGCTGTCTCTTATACA
>NZ_MRCM01000025.1 GCF_002303885.1 Flavobacterium sp. ACN2
GTATATAGAATTATTCTATAATCATTTTTACTTTTCAAAATTTGTTTTACAAACTGATACTTTGCATTGATTACATTGGATTTTTCAAAAGATGAAAATCGGCTTTTATATAAATTATTTTGCTTTTCTAGTACTGAAGAACCATCCTGTTTAATAATTGACTTAAAATATTTTTCCTTGCCCAAACCTATTGTTGAATCTCCTAAAAAAACATTAATTTGCTCATAATCATCATCTAAAGATTTCTCATTTGCATTCTGAGACAAAATATTACTCTTATAATATTTGAAATTTTTTCCATTGTCAGAAGACGTTTTAATTAGAAGAACATCATTTTCACCCCATGCGATTTGATAGATATTGAAATTTTCTGAAATCAGACTTCTGTATTCTTTTAATTTATTCTTTTCATCAAACTTCAATATTCCTAAAAAGCTATTATTAGGTGCATAAACTTGATTATCAAAATATGCTAAATATTGCTTTTTTGAAGATAGTATTGGGGTTTCTATGCTTTCGTCACCCGAAGAAATTATATTTACTATTTCTCCGTTTGATTTATCCATTAACATAAATTCACTGAAATTTAAACTTTCACTAACCGAATTTCTACAAAATGCATACATATTTAAAGTTGGATAAAATCCCAAAAAATCATACCAGCTAGTTGCACTACCATTTGATTCTACTTTCTTTTCTCTTTTTAGCTTAACAATTTTATCATTCGTTTCTATATTATAATAATCCGTATCATAATTTACAGGAACTTCGATAAGAGAATTTTTTGTTACACTTAATCTCTTGTATTCACTCACCGAAATTTCTTCAATATCTAATTTTGGAAGAGCCTCATATTTATCAGAGAAACCAACTGATTTCTGTTCTATCTTATCAATATTTATAATTGTTTTGCTATTATTGTCTTTTTTTTGACAATTAATAAAGTTTAAAAACAATATTGATATAAGTAATAGATTTATTTTTTTCATTCTTTTATTATTTTTATAAATTCCCTCAGCTAGCAAAAGTCTACAACTTTTGCTAGCTGGGGCTTTTCTTTTCAATATGTCAAGGAGCTTTGTTTTTATTTTCTTTTATTCCGATTTTATTTTAGTGTTATAAACATATCCTTTAATACCTGATTTAGCCTGAATAAACCACCAATTTCCCGAATCATCTAATACGTCTATTTCTTCACCAGATTTAACTTTCCCAACTATTTCTGAGCTACTATTTTTATCTTTCCTTATATTAGAGTAACCATCCGAATCTTGGATATAATATTTTTTTATTTCTGAATTTTGATCATTATTATTTTTTATAGTATGGAATACTTTTATAAAAAAAGCTAAGTCTTTATATCCGTAATAATTTATTTTTTCGAAAGAACTAACAATTTTAGGGTAAGAAACAAGAAGATTATTTAAAAGTCTATATGACATATCATTATCTGTATCTATATCAGCATTTGATCTGCCTTCAAGCCCAAGATTTAATAGAGAAGCAATAGCTTCATCAATTTTTTCTGTCGATAATTTATTGGCATTTATTATATTCTTTCTATTATCAGCTAAATAAAAAGCTATGTGATATATAAGCTCTTGTTTTTTTGAAAGGTATTTCAGGAATTTTTTTCTAATAGTATGATCTCTATTATAAAAGACAAGTGATAATTTGAAATTATTTGAAAAATCATCCCAATCTCCAATATTATCAGAAACTTTCTTTATTAAAGATTCATTTTTTTCGTAATTAAATAAAACAACCACATCTCTTGCTAAATCAATATCCTTTAGACTAGTTTCTAAAGTAGAAGTATTATCATTTAAATATAAAATTTTATTTAAATTTATTAGAGATTTCATATATGGATAACTTATAAGCTTGTCTTCTTTAATGTATCTATATCTGGTAAAATGTCTTCTCCTATTTTAATATATTTTCCTTCTTTACATATTTGATAATCTATAGATTCGCCAAGAATATTAATATTATTATAACCTTCTTTCAAATCACGAGTCTCAATACCAATAATGTCTTTATTAACATTTTCAAAATTTTCACTGGTAGTTTTAAAATTAGATTTATTTAAAATATGGGTAAACATCTCTATCTCTTTTTTTTCTGTGTTATTTATTTTATTATCCTGACCTTGGCATGATATATTTAAAAAAATCAATAAAATATAAGTATACTTATTGAGCGTCATTTTTTTTGTTTTTTCTATTTATAAATTCCCTCGGCTAACAAAAGCATTACGTTTTTGCTAGCCGGGGCTTTTCTTTTCAATATGTCAAGGAGCTTAAATTATTAATAGACTTATAATTTATTCTTCACATTTTTTTAGAACTATTGGATTTTTTCCAGCATTTTCTTTAAGCATTACAAAATCATCTACAAAATCCCTCTTCTTTGTTTTATCATTATATAATCCATTCCAATAAAACAGAATATTATTATCCTTTAAAACAAGCCTACCTATATTTTGTGTTTTAGATATTTCACTGTCAACTGTATTCTTTTTATCCTCGTAATATTTTTGTTGAGATTCAGTTCCTTTGAATCTCACATAATATTCATTTAGTTTGTTCTCAATACCTACTAATTCCACATTAATAAAAATTGCATTATCAGAATATAATGACATATAACCCTCCATTCCAGAAATTTCAAATGTTGTTAAAGAATTTTCACAATTCAACCTCCAAATACCAGAAAGGTCAATTTTACTAGTAATTTGAGTTTCTTTAGATATACTTTTTCTTTCATTTAACTTATAAGTCTTAAATGATTTGCTATTTAATAGTACTTCAATATATATTTGATTATTATCTGTAGATATTTTAAAATCCTTTTTTTTTACTCCCGTTTTTTCTACGTTAGGTTGGCTGATAATAAAATTTCCTAAATAATATAAATTCTTATTTTCAAATAAATAGGCGAATATTGTAGAACTATAGTAATCATCTCCCTCAAATAAAAAGATCTTTTTAGCACTACATTTATAATAATAAAGATTTAAATCTGCACTTTCTAGAGTTAAATTTGAAAGATATTTTTCTCCATTAATCACGAAATCATTTGTAGAATTTTTACCAGATACAACTTCAACTATTTCATTTTGAAATTCATAAACAAAACCATTCAGATCATTTTTATTAATACATTTTTGATCAACAAAACATGAAGCATCACTATTGCTAATTTTCGCATCACTTTTTAAATCGTTCGCGACAAACTCTTCTTTATTGTTTCCCTTACAACAAAAAAGAGTATATAATAAACAGACAAAAAATATTTTTTTCCTATT
This sequence comes from Flavobacterium sp. ACN2, assembly GCF_002303885.1. Taxonomy (GTDB): domain Bacteria; phylum Bacteroidota; class Bacteroidia; order Flavobacteriales; family Flavobacteriaceae; genus Flavobacterium. Next base: position 3,311 of record NZ_MRCM01000025.1, read on the forward strand.
AAACACTTCAATTAATTCCATTCTATTTCTTTTAAATTATTTTGAAATTCTATTTCTTTTTGTGACAATTCATCTTCAGTTTTGAAATTGAAATAAACAGATGGATTACATTTTCCATTTAATCCCGCTGCAGAACCAACATTTGACACTTCAAAATGCAAATGAGGATTTCTTGTAGTAAAATGATTTCCATTGTGTCCAGAAACTCCAGTTAAACCAATCACATCATCATATTTAACTTCATCTCCTTCTCTAAAAAAATCATTTTTACTAAGGTGCCAAAAAGTAAGATAAATAGTTCCATTCTCATCAAATCCTCTTTGCAAAATTTCTCCTTTATTCCTATATTTAGGTTCATAATTCTCATTTTTCAAACTTTTGAATGTATCTGTATCCAAAACCTTCAGCACAACCACTTTCCCTGCCATAGATGAAGAAGTATATATTTGATGAATTTTACCTTTCACACAAGCGTAGACATTCGTTCCTGGTTTTGCCAAAAGATCATTTCCTGTATGATTTGCGCTACCATCTCTTATTCTCTCCCCAAAAGATCCATGCCATGGTTTATGTCCTCCTCCTTGAGAATACATGCACAACATAGGATTATCAATTGGAAATCTCCATTTACCATTACCCTCATTACTCTTTGTTGTTTTTACAGGTTTACAATTATCAACTTTAAATACTTCAATTCCTTTTTCGAAATGCTTTTTAGCCTCTTTCCAGCCAACAATATTCCCATTAACTTTTTTTCTAATTTTTTGAATATTTACATCTGAAGAATCTTTTATTGTATCTGCTGTCTTCCAAATTTCATTCTTTTCCCAGAAAGCTAATGCAGACAAAACTGCATATTTTGCTTCTCCTACTTTTTCAGGTTTAGCTTCTAAATCTATATATTGATCAGGAAATATTTCTTTTAAAGTTTCAGAAGCTGCCTTATAATTACCCCTACCTGTCAATTGTTTTAATCCTCTTCCTCTAAAAGTATATCCATCACCACTTGCCTCATTTTTATTTCCGTTTCCAAAACGATTCTCATTCGCATACATATAATTGAGAAGCCTCTTCTGGGGATTATCACTACAATATTCTTCTAACAATCCTCTTCTTTCAAGATTTTTTGCTCTATCGCCAAAAACACCTTTACAATTAGAAACTGTATATCGAACAACATCTGTTTCAATCATCCAGTCTGGATTTATTCCTAATGTTTCCGCTCCAACTTGAGCAAAAAAATGTGCTTTTCTTAAACAAGTATCTAAATGAACCGATTTACCATTTTTCTTGCTCAATTTTATAAAACCATTTAAATAATCAACTATTTCTTGTCTAAATCTTTTATGTTTAGTATATATCCCAAAAGTTTTCTCTATATCGCTTAATGTGATTTCTTTATTACAATTCGGACAAGTACCTTTTTCATCCTTATCACCATCATCTTTACTAGGTTCAAAAAGCTTCAGTACAGCATTTACTATACTGAAAGAATCTTGTTTAAACACTTTTGAGTCAACGTCAACTGTTACACTTTGCTTAGTTATGTTCGTCTGTAAAACCTGAACATCTGCATACAACTCTTGCTGACTTCCTTCAAAAGTATCGTCACCCAAACTTTTAGGTATAGTGTCTAGTGGTATAAGTACTCCATAAATATTACTCTTTATAGTAAATTTTTCATCAAATAATAAATCCCTGAATGTTTCATCTCCATCATCTTCATACAATTTAAGACGAATTTCTCTTCCTATTAATCCAACGGAATCAATCCAAACTTTTATTTGTTTTTCTTTAAAAGTCCCAACAATAGGGCGTCCTGCTGCATCTGTAATATGTACTCTTGTAATTTTTTTAGCTTTTTCAGTTCCAGTTGTAACTGGTGCATTTGCTTTTGGCTGCTGCACAGGCGGTTTAGTTTGTGCCGGCTGCTGTAATGGTATTTTCTTTTTAACAGGCGCTACAGGTGTTTCCAGGTCATTTACATCAACATTTTTGCTAGCCAATTTTTCGTTATCAAAATCAGTAGTTACATAATATTCGTGTATTTTTCCCTCATCTTTACTCTTATTGGCAATTTTTGCAAAACTTGGTCGTAATACAAAATCGACATCCGCTTTTCCGTCTTTAACTATTCCAGAAAGCGTTTGCAATATATTTTTTTCATTCGCTTTATTATGCCCTGCTCCAGTGGCATCATCCTCCCAAAGGGTTACAGCTACTTTGCGTTTTTCCATATGCAGACAATGTACTCTTGCTTTAAGAGTCTGTCCGTAAGAAAGCGGTGCTGTTGGCTTTTTTCCTGCTTTATCCAGCAATTCTATACTTTCAATTTTGGGAGTCTCGGCAGGATGTGTTTTTATATTGAGGCGTGCCACATCTTCTCCTCTTCTTGCCAGAATACGGATTCCTTTTCTCTCTAAACTTTTTTGAAGAAAGGTATACGAAACTCGTTTTCCTGTTTTATCATTCTCTTTTGTTTTACGCCATCTTCCATTTTCTAGAATGTAAATTTCCCATTTTACAGGCTGTTCAAAACTATTGTTTGAAGCTGTGTTTTGAAAAGGCAGAATACTTGGCAAAAAAGTATTTACTGAATAAAATTCTTCTTTACCTACAACAGGATCCGTATTTCCAATTATTTTAAAATCTGACATACTGCTTTATTTTATTTACAAATAGAATCACTCTCTTCTAAACTCTCCTTAAATTTTGATGTATTTACCAAAGGATTAATTTGATTGTTTACCTGTGGTTTCTCTTTTTTTGCATTTTGTTTTCCAGGCTCGGCCTTTTGTCCGTGTTTGTCTACCGTGATACAGTCTGGTCCTCCAATGGGACAAGTTCCTTTACTGTCTTCTAATAAAATTTTTCCTTTATTAGACAGTGTCACTTTTTCATAAAAACCGCTCCATTTATTAATTACAGCCTGACAAGGGAGATAATCACCGCTTCCGTTTGGCTGCATTTTGCATTTACCAAAAGTATTTTTCTCTAGTGTCTGCCCAATTTCTTTATCGGTTGCAATCAGTTTCTTTTCGGCATCTTTATCGTTGGCATAATGTTTTTCCTGCGATTTTACCTTCAAAGTATCTGTTTTGGGTTCTACACTGAATTTACATTTCAATGTTGCTCCTTGTACTACTACATGTTTCTCACTCATGGCTTTACTTTTTTGAATATCAACTATTCTTTTAACCTTCTTAGCACTATAATCTTAAATCCCTCTTTAATTATCTTGATTTTCCTCTTTCTTTACAAGTTCAATTTCAATAGTTGCTTTTATAGGTTCATCGTATTCAATATTACATTGTGCATTTAGTTTTTCAATATTATACGAATCAGGATTTAGAAAGTAAACTGAACTAAAATTTCCTTTCCAAGGCGCATAACCGTATATAACATCGTAACCTGTGTCTACATAATCTCCTTTTTGCTCGATTCTTATTAAATCGTTATCGTCTAGAACAGCATCTATTTTCTGCTTTACTTTAAAAACCGATTCTTCATCTTTTTCCAACGGAAAGGATACTTCAGTCTCAAATGAATATACTCCTGTATATCCTACATGAATGCCATTAAAAAAAGTCCTCAAAAAATAATCTGAACGCAGCGATTCTAATAAAGTATCTGAGTTTTCTAAAGCATATTCCGTTTGTTCCATATAAGTTTCTGCTACTTCTCCTTCATAATAGTCTAAAACTTCCCTCTTTATTTTTGGCCAGCGGCTTTCAATTTCATCGTAATTATAAATATCAACCCATTTACCAAATTCGTCAACCACAATCTTTAAAGGATACAGCACTTCTGCGGTCTTTGCTTCAAGTTCTTGTATTACAGAATCTGGTGGTGAACCATTGACATAAATTTCTTTTTCTCTATTAATTTCAAAGAGATGGTATTTGTTTTTATCCGTCGCGAGCCATTTTACGCCAATAGTCATTTCGATCACGTCAACTGCACTACCTGCCTCAGTAGTATATTTTGCTTTATAAGTCTTGGTGCTTTTTTCTGATAAAAAAGGTATTTTGTAATCATTTCCAAAAATTACTTTTTTGGGCTTTTTTAGTATTTCCTCTTTTACTTTAGTCTTTGTTTCTTCAGAAGCCAGAATGACAAATTTCAAATAACTTTTAAAATCCGCTTCAATCAAATCGGGAAGCGGGCAATATATATTATGATATCTTCTGAGCTCTTGCGAATCGATTCCAAGTTCCTCTGCTACACTTTGCAGCGTATCTCCTTTTCTTACTTTGTATGTAAGATGTTTATCATAAACTGATTCTTCGTCTGAGTTTTCTAAATAATACATTTGCTTTAAACTACTTTTTATTTCTAATTAGTCAATTCAGCTTCCTTCTCTTTTTCTTTCTGTTTCGGTTTAGGTTCAAACATGAAACCATCATCTCCTTCCTGTTTTTTAGGCATCCTGATTTCTTCTTTTTTCTGTCTTTTACAGATAATAACCGAATTTTCTGTAATACCATTCATTCCCAAAGTATATTTTGCATCTACATATTTTGCTGTTTGATACCATTTTGGCTGCAGGAAGAATACCCAATTGCAATTTTTTCCATCTTGTTTTAATTCAATTTTACTTTCTGCATTATGTTCATTGTATCCAGAAACAGTATGATAAAACAAAGCACCAAAATCTATTCTTACCGGACCTTTTGATCTTATTGAAGTATATTTTGTATCACTTTCTTTTTTCTGAATTAATAAGGTTATCAACAGTAAATCCTTCATTTGAACGTTTTCAATATCTGGGAAAGGATCTTTTCTCTCTGGAATTTTCCACGTAACATATTCTTTTGGCGGAATCTGCATCATATAGTTAAAGACAATATAAACGCCTGTCGGCACTATAAACACCAAAAAATGAGAACACATTAAAAAGGTCAGGGTAATGCCGTTTAAAGCGGTGTAAATAATTATAAACAATACGCTGGAGTACAGCACTATGAGCAGTGAAAACAACAATTCTATACCCACATCACCGCTTTTATTAAACTCGTTAAAATACCATCTGTACAAGTAAACATTCAGGATACCGAATAACAATGATGCTATTTGATAAAAAAGAAATTCGTCTGATAATTCGGTAAATAGTTTGTTGTAGCCCAAAAAACCTACCAGCGCGTATACTAAGACAAAAGAGGAAACATAGATATAAAATTTCCTTTTGTATTGCTGCGCAAATTCTTTTACTTTATCTCTGAATAACATGGTAAGTATAAGGCTTACCCCTACAATTATTACTAAAAATACTATAAGCCTGATATCAATAAGGTCTAATAAATGCTTCTTAATCATTACTATATTCGTGTTGTGTACCCTAATACAGGTTCTTTACTAAAATTAAACTGTTCCGTTTCTTCATTAATCAATAAAACTGTTTTTACTTCTACTTCCATCGGAAAGAAATGTTCGCAAAAACAATCTATAAATATTTTTATATCGCTATCTTTAAGATAGTGCTGATAAGGTTTATTGACTATGGGACCAATTTCTATTGTTAAATTCATAGAATAATCCATATAATCTTTCCCTGTAATAAAATCAACCCCCAGCCTGTTTTCTCCTAACTTAATCTGTTCTCCCTCTTCACTGTATTCTTTTGAAGTGGTTGTTGTATAACTAACTTTTTCTTCAATAATACTCGACAAACAATGACAAGCCAAGTCTATATCTCCCACTATTTTATAGGCATATGGCAAAAGCTGAATAAACTTTGAAACTAAAATTTCTGGATAAATGTGCGACAGTCCCCAAAAATCATAGAAAAACTCCAATGGTTTAGTTCCATTCAGCTGATACAGAAAATTTCTTTCAACACTTTCAATTTTAGTTCGATAATGAAAAATCTCATTTTCAAAAGGAGTAAAAAAAACACGAGCTTCTGCTTCTTGCTTTTTCTGGTGTTTATGCTCCTTAATCATCTGTTTTACAGATTTATCCGCATTATTTTCAGTCAAACTATGAACAAAACCCTCAGGTAATGCATCATACATACTATCTCGCGACAGCCTAATATTAAGATATTCCTGTTTGTCGTAATTATCGTCCTGAATTCCCGCTCCTAGAATATCACTTCTGTACGCTCGTGAAAACTGGCCATGGTTCGAAATCGTGATTTCGTCTTGTGCCACGGCTTTATTTTCAAGAAGTTCATTAGCAACAACTTCTGCCCTTATATCATAGGAAATACTCTCTATTTCGTATGCAAGCTCCTCAAGACTTTTTTTACTTTTTCTTTCCATCTTCGTTGATTCGTCCTGCGCCTATATATCGTAACTGAAAGTATTCATCATTGAAATTATATATTGCCAAACCTTTATCTGTACAAGCCAGAATTCGGTCATTATGCAGATACAAGCCAACATCAGATATTGGATGATCTTTATCGTATCTAAAGAAAACTAGATCGCCTTCGGCAAGAAAACTCCTCCCTGTAAAAATCTGGATCGATTTAGATTTCCACATTCCAGCAGGATCTTTAGGAAGAGTAACCTTGTAAACATCACTGTATAGAGACTGTAGAAAATAAGAGCAATCGATTCCTTTTTTAGAAAAGCTTTTCTCTTTATACGGCGTGTTCAACCAAGGATCTATGTAGGAGTATAATTTGTAATTGGTGATTTTATTTGGCATTACAGCCAGAATAATAGAGTATTTCTCTTTGAGAGCCAATACTTCGTCGCTTAAATTCTCGGAGTTATCATTTACAACTGTTTTATTCTTTAAACCTGTTTCGGTCATTTGAGACTGTTTTTTTAATAGCTCCAAAGAATAATCATATTTGAAGGGAATTTGGGAAATATATTTTTGAGCATGGCATTCTGTAAATAAATGCATCATAAGAATCATTATAACAATCTGCCTCATAAAAAATAATATTAATACGCTCTTTTTAGATAATTAAAAATTAATTGACTTCCCAAAACGGGTCTTTTTTAAAATTTTAGCAACATTAAAAAATAATTTTCTCGCTCATTTTTCCTTTTTCAACCTTGAGAAAATTCTCATTTTTGGACGTAACTCGTTTATTATGAATTTATTTACATTTTGGAACGAGGTGGTTACAAACCTAACAAAATATTTTGTAAGAATACAAATCTTTTTTGTAAAATTTATAGTATAAAATATAAGTTTTTTAAAATAATAAAAACTACATTTGCTTCCGTTTTTTGTTAAAATTATCTTACATAGTAAAATATTCCAAAATTTAAAAATGAATCAAAAAAATATCGATATTAGGATTGTATTTTTTTTTACCATCCTGTTATTAGCTGGAATCATTGCCTTTATAGTTCAATTTTTTAATCATGTCGATTGTGAAGACGCAAAATTTTACATCTTTTCGGACCAATCGCAATCAGAAGAATCTATAGAGTTTTATGACAAAACTCCTAATGCAAAATCATGGGTTTGGGACTTTGGAGACGGATCAGAAAAAGATGTCAGAAAACATACTTTTCACATTTACAAAAACCCAGGGAAATACTATGTAACACTAACAATAAACGGGGGTTGCACCCATACAAAAGAGCTGGTTATAAAAGACAAATTTGCTGCCGATAAAATAGGCACACCAAAGATTATTGTACCTAAAACGATCACCGTTGGACAGCCAGCCTATTTTAAGTCAATTTCTGAAGATGCTAAGACTTGGGAGTGGGCATTTGGTGAAAATAAAGGCATCGATGAGACTTCTTCAAACCCAGTCTACAACTTCATTACTCCTGGTGAAAAAACAATTACGCTGGTCATAAATGGCGATTTCAGCCGTGTCGCAAAAAAGATAATTTATGTGCATCCAAGAGTTATAAAAAAGACCAATCCGTTGGATGTTAGTTCGTATGAATTTGAGAAAAAAGCAGAAGCTTTTGCGCTTCCTCGCGGTCCTGTAAAAAAAGATCCTTTGGAAGAAATGTTGCAGTACGTACCCGTTGCTCCTAAAGCAAAAACAGTAAAAGACAGTACTGCCACAGTCAAAAAAGCACCTAAAATGTCTGAAGATCAGTTTGAGATTTTATTTAAAAAAGTGGCAGAAGGCAGTAAAGTAAAAGATGATTTTGCCGAATTTTTATGTGACGATCTTGATATTCCAGTTGTAAAAAATGACGCAGATTTATTGACTTTTGCGCAATTATGTGCCTCTGTTAAAGGAAAGAAAATTAAAATCGAGTCAATACGCTTAAACAAAGACAAACAAACTAACTGCATTAAAGGACTAAATATCAGCTACAAAGTAAAAAAGTATTTGATATGGTCTAAAGATTAAATTGGGTATGGAAGAAGAAAAAAACATTTTCAGTACAGAGCTGTTAAGCGCATTAGAAATTGCTAAAAAGATTGCGAAAACCAATTCAAACAAGTATTACTCAGCTGCTCATTTGCTAAAAGCCATTTTAAATAGAGATTTATCACTTTTAAAACGACTTGAAGCTATGGGTAAAGATGTGTATTATCTTGATGAATGGGCTGAAGTACGAATTGAAGAAGAACCTAAAACTACTAATGTTTTTGATGCTGAACCACACGATCTCATTGACGAAATTATAAAGGAAGCCGAATCTGTTCGAATAGCATTAAATGAAGACGAAATTAGCCTTTATGCTGTTGTAATTGCCATCAGTTCGCCTGGTGTAGCTTTCAATTTTGACCAGATGAAATCTTATCCTATTTCTAGAAATGAATTACTGGAGGATCAGATTGTTATTTCACAAAATAATAACGCGGTCCAACAAGAAGTTAAAAAAGGCTTTTTAGGTAAATACTGCATTCATAAAAACCTTGAAAAGAACAAGAAAAGAATACCTGCAATAGGCCGTGAAGCCGAATTAAATACTATTAAAGAAATTTTATGCCGTTTCTCTAAACCCAATGTATTGCTAATTGGTGATCGTGGCATTGGAAAAACCATTTTAATTGATGCTCTGGTCGAAAATGTCATTAATAATAAAATTCCAGACGTATTAGACAAAGTGCAGTTATTCGAACTGGATTTATCTTCTTTAATTGCCGGCGCTTCGTACAAAGGAGAAATTGAAGACCGTTTAAAAAACTGTATTCAGGAGTTAAAACAGTATCCAAAAGCAATTTTAATTATAGAAGAAATACATACTCTTTTAGACAAAAATGGTGGAGATTCAGGAGTTTCTAATGTCTTAAAAGGTGAATTGGCAAAAGGTTTAAACATTATTGCAACCTCGACAATTGATGAATTTACAAAAAGAATCGAAAAAGAGCAAGGGCTTTCGGGCATGTTTGAAATTGTGAAACTGGAAGAATCAGATGATGAAACCTTGTTTCGAATGATCCGCGAATCAATAAAAACATATCAGGAACATCATAAAATACAAATTGATGACGAAACGATTTCTGAATCTATTCGATTGTCTAAAAGGTATTTAAAAGAAAAAAGTTTGCCAGAATCAGCCATAAATCTGATTGACCATACAATGTCTGTTCTAAAAACTTCTGGTGAAACTTTTTTAAAAGAAAAAGCTGCGCTTGTTAGCAAACTTGAAGCTCTTAAACAAAATGAAAAGGGTTTATCTGAAGAACAATTAATTAAAGAATGCAATTGGTTTTTAACCGATATAGCAAACAAAACTGCTTTTTTAATGCTTGCTGATGAGGAGAATAATTCAAAAACATTTGAATCTTCTGATGTTATCATCGCTCATATTGAAAACCTCTTGCAAATAATCGAAAAGAGAGCTTTAGACAAACGTGTTCATATTGAGGCTTTTGATTTGTCTCTTATAATTGCACAAAAAACCGGAATTCCGGCAGGCAAGTTAAACGAAGAAGAAAAAAACAAACTTAACACAATTGAAGAGGTTTTAAGCAAAAGAGTAATCGGACAAGATCATTGCATTGCCACGGTTGCTGGTTCTATCTTAGAATCAAGATCAGGATTAAGCAAAGCAGGTCAACCCATTGCGTCTTTTTTCTTCTTAGGTCCAACAGGAACTGGAAAAACAGAATTAGCCAAAAGTTTAGCTGAATTTCTTTTTCAAGATGAAAATGCAATTATTAGATTTGACATGTCTGAATTTAAAGAAGAACATTCTGCTGCTCTTCTATACGGTGCGCCTCCAGGATATGTGGGCTATGAAGAAGGCGGTTTGCTAGTCAATAAAATTAGACAGAAGCCCTACTCTATTGTTTTATTTGATGAAATTGAAAAAGCGCATCCATCTGTTTTTGATGTCTTCCTGCAGGTTATGGACGAAGGTAAACTTCACGATCGTTTAGGAAAAGAAGGTGATTTTTCGAATGCTATTATACTCTTCACATCCAATATTGGAGCAGATCACATTGTAGAAACCTTTAACAGCGGAGAAATTCCGAGTTCGACTTCTTTAATGGAAATTATGGCAAATTATTTCAGACCTGAGTTTTTAGGAAGATTAACTGAAATTATTCCCTTTGCCCCACTTAGTAAAGAAAATGCCCTTAAAATATTTGAAATACATCTTAAAAAAGAATTTACTGACTTATTGAAAAACATCAATGTCGGAGTCGAAATTCCGATTGAGACTAAAACTTATCTCGCCGAAAACGGATTTAATGCTAAATATGGAGCAAGACCAATTAAAAGCATTATTAGAAGCCACTTGAGAAGACCTTTGGCAAAGAAGCTAATTTCTGGAGAAGTCAAAGATGGCGATATCGTTACGGTAATTATTGAGAATAACGAAGTCAAATGGATTAAAGAAGAAATTGTTCCCGTCGAAAATTAATCGAAGAATCCATCTATAAAAAAACGCTAAGAAATTAATCTTAGCGTTTTTTTTTATTCTAAAACCAAGCCTATCTGGCCATCGTCATCTAATTCTGTTTCGACTGGATCGTCTTCTGATATTTCTGGTCTTTCAGGAACTTCTTCAACCGGTTCTTCATAAGGAAGCGGATCTAATAAGTTTACCTGTTTTAGTTTATCTGTTGTCAATTGATTTCCTAAAGCTTTAAAACCTTTTACGGCTATAAAATCTTCTACATCAATATGTAAATCGTCTTTTTGAACCCCTTTTATTTTGGCAAAAACCAATTGTGCAACCGGACGATAATCTGTAGAAACAATCTCTAACTGCGAATTCGGGTGATCGGTAATAAAGCTTTCTTCCTTACCTTCATTTTCTACAAGGAAACGTTTCAAGAAATAGCGTTCTTTTTCTCCATCATAATAAATTGCAGAAATTGGTTTTTTAGGTTTCCATTTTTCCAAAACGATCATATCTTCATCAAAATGAGTCGATAATTCAGGAATAATAACCTTCAATTTACCCGATTGACTAATTACCAATATTTTATCACTTGGTTTAAATTCGCCTAATAATTCTCCTCTTGCATCAACATTTAAACGTTTTACCGTATCATCAAACCAAACTTTTCTTGGCAATAAAGTCGAAATTCCTTTTTCTTTTAATTCGATTTTCTTGATTGGATATTTGGTAACCAAGTTTCCTTTAGAACCACGTCCTTTAATCGCTAAATTAGCAAAATCAATATCGAATTTCAATTTCTTAATCGTTCCAACCTGACGAAGCAAAATAGTCACAACCTCAGCTTCTCCATTTGGATTATGTGAAAAATAAACCACCTGAGAACCGTTTGTTCCATTAGTTAAATCGTAAGCTTTATCACGTGTTACACCCGTAACATTAAAACGTTTTATATAAGACGGCCCCGATTTACCATCGCGGTACATCATATTATAAATGGTGCGTTTATCGTTTTTATCAAAAACTGCGGCGTGTATAATGTCTTTTCCTATAAATGTTTTGGCATCTACTTTTGTGATCATCAATGTTCCGTCTCTTAAAAACACGATAACATCATCAATATCAGAACAATCACCTACATATTCGTCTTTTTTTAAACTCGTTCCTACGAAACCTTCTTCGCGATTTACGTAAAGTTTTGTGTTTCTTAAAACAACTTTTGTAGCTTCAACGTTATCAAAGACACGAAGTTCTGTTTGGCGTTCACGGCCTTTTCCGTATTTCTCTTTTAATTTCGTAAAATAAGCAATTGCAAAATCTGTTAAATGTTCTAGATTATGCTCTACCTCTTTCATTTCGTCTTCTAGCTTAGCGATTAAATCATCCGCTTTATCAGAGTCGAAACGCGTAATACGAATCATCGGAATTTGAGTCAGTCTTTGTAAATCGTCATCATTGATTTCTCTAACGAATGATTTTTTGAAAGGCTCAAAACGATCGTATAAATATTTATAAAGTGATTCTCTATCTCCATATAATTTGAAGTCAATATACATTTCTTCACGAATGAAGATTTTCTCCAAAGTAGAAAAGTGCCACTTATTTTTTAATTCTTCTAACTGAATTTCTAATTCCTGACGAAGTAAATCGACTGTTCTTTCTGTTGAAATTTTCAACATTTGAGAAACACCGATAAACAACGGTTTATTATCTTCAATAACACATCCTAAAGGCGCTACAGATGTTTCACAAGCGGTAAAGGCAAATAAAGCATCAATAGTTTTATCTGGCGAAACACCTGGGAAAAGGTGAATTAAAATCTCAACATCGGCAGCCGTATTATCTTCGATTTTCTTGATTTTGATTTTACCTTTTTCATTGGCTTTCAAAATACTATCAATTAAACTCGAGGTATTGGTCGAAAACGGAATCTGTGTAATCACCAATGTATTTTTATCTAATTGCGAAATTTTAGCACGCACACGCACACGTCCGCCACGCATTCCGTCGTTGTAATTGGAAACGTCGGCAATACCTTGCGTCATAAAATCAGGATAAAGCGTAAACGGTTTTCCTTTTAAGATTTTAATCGAAGCATCAATTAACTCGTTGAAGTTATGAGGCAAAACTTTTGTTGATAAACCAACTGCGATACCTTCTGCTCCCTGCGCTAAAAGCAATGGAAATTTTACCGGAAGATTGTTGGGTTCTGCACGACGACCATCATACGAAACTCCCCAATCGGTAATTTTTGGAGAATATAAAACCTCCAAAGCAAATTTAGATAAACGTGCCTCAATATAACGCGAAGCTGCTGCTCCATCGCCTGTTAAAATATTACCCCAGTTTCCTTGACAGTCAATTAATAAATCTTTCTGACCAATTTGCACCATTGCATCACCAATACTCGCATCTCCGTGTGGGTGATACTGCATGGTGTGACCAACAACATTGGCAACTTTATTATAACGACCATCGTCCAACTCTTTTAAAGAGTGCATAATACGACGCTGAACAGGTTTGAATCCGTCCTCGATAGCAGGAACTGCACGTTCCAAAATTACATACGAAGCGTAATCCAAGAACCAGTCTTTATACATTCCGGTTACTTTTGTAATAACGTCTTCGCCTTCTTCATCCTGATTTTCGTAAAAATGCTGTCCTTCAAAATGTTTAGCATCTACGTCAATAATCTCATCATCATCTCCATTTTGATTGTCATCAATTTGGTTTTCATCCTGATTATTCTCGTCGTCGTTTGGAATTATGTTATCGTCTTCTTCGTCTTTCATATATTTTGTTCAGTATAAAACTACTAAAAAATTCTTCTTCTTTAATCTTAAACCTCCTCCAACTCATCAATCTCCACTTTCAAATTCTTGATAATAAACTCTTGTCTGTCTGGTGTATTTTTACCCATGTAGAAAGACAATAACTGCTCGATTGAAGTGTGTTTATCCATCATAACCGGATCAAGGCGAATGGTGTCTCCAATGAAGTTTTTAAACTCATCTGGCGAAATCTCTCCCAAACCTTTAAATCGAGTAATTTCTGGCTTTGGTTTCAGTTTCTCAATAGCATCTTTTCTTTCTTCCTCAGAATAACAATAAATCGTTTCTTTTTTATTACGAACCCTGAAAAGCGGTGTTTGTAAAATGTACAAATGCCCTTCTTTGATTAATTCTGGGAAAAATTGTAAAAAGAACGTAATTAAAAGCAAACGAATGTGCATTCCGTCGACATCGGCATCGGTTGCGATTACGATGTTGTTGTAACGTAATTTTTCTAATCCGTCCTCAATATCTAATGCTGCTTGCAGTAAATTGAATTCTTCGTTTTCATACACAATCTTTTTCGTCATTCCGTATGAATTCAAAGGCTTACCACGCAAACTGAAAACCGCTTGTGTATTCACGTCACGCGACTTTGTAATCGATCCAGAAGCCGAATCTCCCTCGGTAATAAAAAGCGTACTTTCTAAGTTTCTTGGGTTTTTTGTATCTGGAAGATGCGCACGGCAATCTCTTAATTTTTTATTGTGAAGATTGGCTTTTTTAGCACGATCTGTTGCCAGTTTTCTAATTCCAGATAATTCTTTACGCTCACGTTCTGCCTGAAGAATTTTACGCAATAAAGCTTCGGCAGTTGTTGGATTTTTATGAAGGTAATTATCCAGTTTCGTTTTAATAAAATCGTTAACGAAAGTACGAACAGAAACTGCTGGAGTTCCATCATCAGAACCCATATCGGTAGAACCTAATTTTGTTTTGGTCTGAGACTCAAAAACAGGTTCCATTACTTTAATACTAATCGCACTTACAATAGATTTACGAACATCTGATGCTTCGAAATTCTTGTTGTAAAACTCACGAATCGTTTTTACAACCGCTTCACGGTAAGCCGCTAAGTGCGTTCCTCCTTGTGTTGTATTCTGACCGTTTACAAAAGAATGATATTCTTCGCTGTATTGCGTTTTACTGTGTGTAAGCGCAACCTCGATATCATGCTCTTTTAAATGAATAATTGGGTATTCTAAATCGTCTTCATTGATCGTTTCTTCTAATAAATCACGAAGTCCGTTCTCTGAATAGTATTTTTCTCCGTTGAAAATAATAGTCAAACCATTGTTCAAATAACAATAGTTTTTGACCATTTTGATTACATATTCTAAACGGAATTTATAGTTTTTGAAAATCGTTTCGTCTGGCGTAAAAATTACTTTTGTTCCTTTACGTTTTGTTGTATCGATAACGTCTTCTTCTAGAACCAAATTTCCAGCAGAGAATTCAGCTGCTTTTTGTTTGTCATCACGAACCGATTCTACACGGAAATAATTAGACAAAGCATTTACCGCTTTTGTTCCGACACCATTCAAACCAACCGATTTCTGGAAAGCTTTAGAATCGTACTTTCCACCAGTATTCATTTTCGAAACTACATCGACCACTTTACCCAATGGAATTCCACGTCCGTAATCACGAACAGAAACTGTTTTGTCTTTAATACTTACCTCGATAGTTTTTCCGGCACCCATGACGAACTCATCGATACAGTTGTCTAAAACCTCTTTTAAAAGAATATAAATACCATCATCTGGTGATGATCCGTCCCCTAATTTCCCGATGTACATACCCGGACGCATACGAATATGTTCCTTCCAATCGAGTGAACGAATATTATCTTCGTTGTATTGATTTTGCTCTAGCATAAATGAATTTAGGATTTTTGGCTAATGTACCATTTATCGGTAAAAAATAAAAGCGTATTTCTTTTTTGTTATGAATAATAACAGTTTAAATTCTATTTAAATTGATTTTAAAATAAAACAAACACTAAAAATATAAAAAACTGCTTTTTCAGCAAAAAAATACTATTTGATTCCCAACACTTGTTTTGCCAATGCAATCATTTCGGGCGTTCCCGTGTTTTTATTTTTTTCGTCAGAAAGTTTAACAACTCCCTGCCAATGTATGTTGTCAGGTTTTGTATCAGTCAATTTTATAACCATATTCATCGCTGGAAGACCAACATCGTTGGTGAAATTTGTCCCGATTCCAAATGACATTTTTATTTTGTCCTGACAGAAATCAACAATCTTTTTTACTTTATCGTAATTTAAAGAATCTGAAAAAACAATAACTTTTGATTTTGGATCAATTCCCATTTTGGTATAATGAGCAATTACTTTTTGGGCAAACTCAATTGGGTCGCCGCTGTCATGTCGAACACCATCAAAAAGCTTAGAATATTTTTTATCGAATTGGTTGAAAAATATTTCTGTAGTATAAGTATCCGTTAAAGCGATTCCGAGATCACCGCCATAAACTTTTGTCCAGTTTTCGAGACTTATAAAATTCGCCACCTGAAAACCATATTGCGCTGCATGAAACATAAACCATTCGTGCGCATGTGTTCCTAAAGGGCGCTTGTTATTGACCATTGCAAAATGTACATTGCTTGTTCCAATAAAACTTTGTCCACCATAAGTGCTCAAGGTTTTATTTACTAAATCATGAACTTCGTAAGAATGGCGACGTCTGGTTCCAAATTCTAAAACTGAAACTCCTAGTTTATTATAGCTTTCAATTTTTTCTTTCGTAAGATTCTTTATGGCTTCATCATTTAAGCGAATGAGATGGCTCGCTTTATAAAACAATTCTGAAATCAATGCCATTAGTGGCACTTCCCACAAAATTGTTCTATACCAAAATCCTTCTACGGTAACACTGATTTCTGACCCTTCTTGACTGATTTGCACCTCGGAAGGATCAAAACTATATCCTTGGAGAAAATCTAAATAAGTAGGGTCCAAATAAGGGCAATAATGGGCCAGATAATTTTTTTCTTCTTTTGTTAAACGAAGATCTGCCATTGCATCTACAGAAACGCGAAGTAGATCTGCAAAACCTTCTGGAAAAATATGTTTACCACGATTTATGAATCCGTAACGGACTTTTGCCTTTGGAAAAAGCTTTATTACAGCATGCTGCATTGTAAATTTGTAGAAATCATTATCTAAAATTGATTTCAAAAAAGTTGTTTCCATAGCATCAAATTCTTTTCATTTCCCGCTAAGATACGGCAATTTCAGAAAACATAAAATATTGATGAACTCTTATTTTCTAGACAATTTTAAAAGACACAATACTATCGGTGTCAACAAAAATCGTAATATAATTACCTACGTTGCTGTCAACAAGAATTTGAAACTCTAAACCTCCTCTTTTTTCCTTTGGATTTTGAACTTTAACTGGTTGATTCTTTTTATTTAAATAAAAAACCTGATTGGATTTGGAAACATTTTTAATTTCGACAGTTATTTTATCTCCATTTTTTACTTCCATTATTCCGGAACTTGGCGTTTTGATTTTATAATCGTTTTCGATCGTTTTATTATAAATCAATGGGCCGTTTAAGAAATCATCTTTGCTTAGTCGATCTCCTAAAAACGATCCAGAATCTGGAAAATGTTTGGCAAAAAAGTAGTCAGGATCGGTATCAAAATAAATCGGATTAAAGTCATTAACCATTCTTCCTTTATTACTATCATAATAACCTTGACCCCAAGTTACATCAATCAAGCGCCATTTTTTGTTAATCAAAACCATATTCCAAGCATGGTTTGACGAAGTGTTTTTTCTTCCAATGTCAGCCAATCTTGTTTTAGAATCTCCTTTAACAATTTCGCATTTCAAACCAACTTGTTCAGCCAAATTCTGATACAAAGCAGTAAAACCTTCACAAACGGCTTTTTTAGAATTAAAAGTCTTTTGAATGAGGTTATCATTCAACTGTTTTATTTTTCGCTGTTTTTCGGCTTCTGTAGAATAACTGAACCCCTGCACTCTTGGCGGATTCAAATAGGCGTTGTAATCATATCTTATATTAAAAGCAATCCAGCTATAAATAGCGCGTGCACGCTCAGCATCCGAATCAAAATCTTTCTCTATTCTGTCGGCTAACTTTTCGGTGCTGTCAAAATTTTTTGGATATTTTGCAACTATTTTATCGACTTCGCTAATCTTTTGAGCGAAAGTAAAATTGATAGAAAAAATATTTAGTAAAAGGAAAATAAGGGCAATCTTTTTTTGTGGCATTTAAAAATTTGATTTAATAATGTTTTTCAGTTCATTATCTAACTCAACGTTAGAAATTTTATTTTCCTGTAAATCAAAATTCGAGCCAAATGCTGGTAATGAGAAACTTCCCTTAATTTCTGCGCCATAACGCGGGAAAAGATTCTGGGCAATTCCTAAAACAGATGCACCTCCTCTTCCGCCTGGAGAAGTTGCTAATAGTAACATTGGTTTATGCTGAAAAACATCTTTTTCAATTCTAGAACTCCAATCGAAAACATTTTTGAACGCAACAGAATAGTTCCCGTTATTTTCTGCCATTGAAACAACCAGAATATCAGCTTCTTTAAGCTTATTTAAAAATGCTTGTGCCACTTCATGCTGCCCAATTTCTTTTTCAAGATCTACACTAAATACAGGCATTGCAAAATCGTTAAGATCTAGAACTTCAACGTCTGCATTTTCAAACAAACTTGACGCGTAAGTCGCTAAATGTTTATTGATTGACTGTTTGCTGTTACTTCCTCCAAAGGCTATAATTTTCATGGTTTCTCGTTTAGTAATTTTTCTTCAATTAGTTCTTTTTTGGGTCCATCGATTTCATAAATCTCCTTTGCAATTTCTACAGAATATTCGTTAGGATAGATTTTTCCTCCGTAAGATTTTGCATAGACCTTAGTAAATTCTGCTCCAAAATACAGAATTATTGCCGAATAATAAACCCAAACCAGAATAATAATCACAGAACCAGCTGCACCATATACAGAAGCTACTGTCGAACTACCTAAATAAAATCCAATGGCAAATTTACCAATCATAAAAAGTATTGCCGTAACTCCTGATCCTATAAAAGCATCTTTCCATTTTATTTTTCCATCTGGTAACGTTCTAAAAATTATGGCAAAGAGAAGTGTAATACTGGCTAAAACAATGACCACGTTCACAATGTAAAATAAGTAGACAGTACTTTCTGGAAAATAGACTTTTAAACGTGCACTAAGCAAATCTAAAGTTGTACTTATAAAAAGACTGACCAGCATTAAAAAACCAACTGAAGCAATCATCGAGAATGACATTAGGCGGTTTTGAATAAATTTCTTAATTCCTTTATCTGGTTTTGCACGAAGTCCCCAAATAAAATTAATAGAACTTTGTATTTCGGCAAAAACTCCTGAGGCTCCAATTAACAGCATTACGATTCCAAATACGGTTGCAAAAACATTATCGCCAGATAATTGCACATTTTTAATAGCTTCCTGAATTTGAGTTGCAGCGCCATTACCTACCAAACCATTAATTTGTCCGTATAATTCTCCAGTCACTGCTTCTTCTCCAAAAAAGAAACCACAAATTGTGATAATAATAATCAATAAAGGTGGTAACGCAAATATGGTATAGTACGCCAATGCAGCGCTTAACTTAATTGCATTATCATCGTTAAATTCTAAAAAGGTATTCTTTAAGAGAAACCAAGTTTTGGAGAATATATTTTTGATTTTCATGTGCTGCTTATTTGATATTCTCTCAAATTTAAGCAATCTTGAAAAATTTTAAATTCTTGCTTTTTAGCAGAATTTTATATTTTTACCATGTTTATTTTGAAACTTTTTTATATTCCTGATCATATCCTAGATTTCTAATTTTTAAAATATTTTTAAATTCTTTCTTTGTTGGTTTGATTAAATAAGAAAGTGAATCTAACATTTTTGATTTTATGACAGTAACCGAGTCGAATTTCTTCAAGTCTTCCGGTAAATAAATATTTTTAATTTTAAGAATATCCTTTTCTAACGTAATCGTTTTTATGTTCCAAAAAATAGAATCTCTTGTACTTAAAACCAACTGCCTATTAATACGCTTTAATTTCTGACTGTATGACAATCTGAATAATGTATCCGTATCTCTTTGAGACAATTCAATAGAATCACCTTTTTTAAGCACATCAAATTTATCCTTTCTATCTTTAGTAATTAATTTCCCATCGATGAGGTCATATTCAGATTTTAAAGAATCTAATTTTTGTCTGTGAACCTTGAATTTAAAATAATACTCTCTAAAGATTCCATTATCGTCAATTCTTAAAAAAGTAGAATCTGGATTCATATATAGCCCTCTAAATTTAGAAGGAAAGCTATTTAGTTCAGAATCATCAATCGGTTGAGGATTCTCAAAATAAAATGTCAAACCACCAGATTCTGCAACTGCATCAGCCTTTTTGCAGGAAACAATTAATACAGCTATTGCTATAACTAAAACTGCTTTCTTCATCCAAAGATCATTTATAATGACAAAAAATCCCCTTATCGTAAACCGTCCACAAACTTGCTTTTTGATTGGCCGCTTTTAAAGCATTATTTGCCCAAGTGTTGCAAGTATAGAAAAGGCTATAACTTCCTTTTGCTTCATAAAAAGCGTCTTTTTTGCCATAACCGTGGCCTTCAATCCATTGTGGACGAACTGGATCGCTGAAACTATTTGAAATATAGTAGACTAATTTTTGATAATTTTCTTTAGAAATCAAAATACGTTTGCAGTCGTCTCCTTCTCTTAATTGCTTAAAAAATGTAGCATGCACGGCAGATGAACTGATTCCGAAAGCGGCTTTGAAGGCTGTGCTGGCTTTTAAATCTGACCATTCTGGAGTTTCGAGATAAAATCCTTTATCGCCCCAGCCAAAAGCAATATAATTCATTAACGAATCTTTTGATTGAGTTTGATTAAACTGAATTTCGTTTCGCCAATCTTTAACTTCGTTTTTAATTGGAACTACAATATCGGTATGAACTCCGTTTGAAAGAATGTAAATTGGAATAGCATTTTGTTCTTCGACTTTTGCTATATCGGAGTTGACTGTAATTTTAGAAATAATAAAAACAGAAGTAATGTACAGAGCAAGAAAACTGAAAATTCCGAAAAGTGTCCAGCCTAGAATTTTAAATGATTTTTTTATCATTTTGATTGATTGATTTTAGATTAGTAATTGGTTAATTTTTCTCTAACCAATTTTTAAGCCAAAAATTTTGTTTCCTGAAAACGGTACACAGATTTTACGGATTCGCTTTCGCGAAAGCGCAGATTTAAACTGATTTTTTATTCTTGTTTTTGTCATCCTGAGTGCAATCGAAGGACACACAAAAAGCTCCGCAAAGTATAAGACAATCTTTGCGTGGGCTTCGACTTCGCTCAGCCTGACAAAACAGAACTTTGATTTTGAGTATAAAAAAAACTGCTGAATCTCTCCAGCAGTTTTAATCTATTCTTTTTATTCTTTACTCTATTTTCTAAAGAAAAAAAAATTAAACGTTAAAACGGAAATGCATTACATCACCATCTTTTACAATATATTCTTTTCCTTCAACTTTGAATTTTCCAGCTTCTTTTGCTTTTGCTTCAGAACCGTATTGAACGTAATCTTCGTATGAAATAACTTCGGCACGGATAAAACCTTTTTCGAAATCTGTGTGGATAACTCCAGCAGCTTGCGGTGCTGTAGCTCCGATATTGATTGTCCAAGCACGAACTTCTTTTACACCAGCTGTAAAGTAAGTCTGTTGTTTTAATAATTTGTAAGCTGCACGAATTAAAACAGAAGCTCCTGGCTCAGTTAATCCCATATCTTCCAAGAAAACCTGACGTTCTTCGTAGCTTTCCAATTCTGTAATATCAGCCTCTGCTCCTACTGAAAGAATAATAACTTCAGCTTCTTCGTCTTTTACTAATTCACGAACCTGATCTACATATTTGTTTCCGTTTACTGCAGAACTTTCGTCTACATTACAAACATATAAAACTGGTTTAGCTGTAATTAACTGGAAAGCTTCCATTAAAACTTCTTCATCATTATTTTGAGGAACAATTGTTCTTGCAGATTTTGCCTGTAATAAAGCCTCTCTAATTCTATTTAATAAAGCTTCTTCTGTTTGAGCTTCTTTATTTCCTGTTTTTGCAGCACGTTTTACTTTTTCTAAACGTTTTTCAACAGTTTCTAAATCTTTTAACTGCAATTCGATATCAATAGTTTCTTTATCACGAATTGGATTTACGTTTCCATCAACGTGTACGATATTATCATTGTCAAAACAACGTAAAACGTGAATAATAGCATTACACTCTCTAATGTTTCCTAAAAACTGGTTTCCAAGACCTTCACCTTTACTTGCTCCTTTTACCAAACCTGCAATATCTACGATATCTACAGTTGCCATTTGAACGCGCTCTGGTTTTACCAATTCTTCCAATTTGTTAATTCTTGGATCTGGAACGTTTACAACACCAATATTTGGCTCGATTGTACAAAACGGAAAGTTAGCACTCTGCGCTTTTGCATTAGATAAACAATTAAATAATGTTGATTTTCCAACATTTGGCAATCCTACAATTCCTGCTTTCATCTGTTTGTTTCTATTTATTTATTTGACCTCTTAAAAAGGTCTTCAACATTAAACCCTGTTATTTAATGTATTATGATTTACGTGTTTTTCTTTATTTCTGCCAAAATGATATTTTTTGGCTTTAAAATTTTGCAAATATAAGATTTAATAGCTCTTGCACGAAGTAAAAATGTTCAATAATATAATTTTAGCCCTAATCTTAAAAATTTTTAAACATTTCATTAATTTTTTGTTAAAAAAAATTACTTTTATAAAACTAATCAACAAAAAACAAACCAAAAAACCAAATACCATGAAAAAGATTGCATTATTACTATTTCTGCTGAGTTCAGCGTTTCTTTTTGCACAAAAAGAAGTCTCAGGTGTTGTAAAAGACAAATCTGGTGCACCGCTTCCTGGTGTAAATATTGTCGAAAAAGGAACTTCAAATGGTGTTTCTACCGATTTTGAAGGTAGTTATAAAATAAAAGTAAAAGAAGGCGCTACTTTAATTTTCAGTTATGTAGGGTTCGGAACAGTCGAAAAACAAGCTTCTGCCGACAAGATAAACGTTGTTTTGGGCGAAAGCGAAGGTCAAGTTTTAAGCGACGTTGTTGTTACAGGATCCAGAAGCACCAAGAGAACTGTTGTAAATTCTGCTGTTCCCATTGATGTTATTAGTATAAAAGATGTTACAACTCAAAGTGGTAAAATTGAAATTAATCAATTACTTCAATATGTTGCTCCGTCTTTTAATGCCAACAAACAATCGGGCTCTGATGGTGCCGATCACGTAGATCCAGCTTCATTAAGAGGTATGGGACCTGACCAGACTTTGGTTTTAATAAACGGAAAAAGAAGGCATCAATCGTCTTTAATTAACTTATTTGGAACAAGAGGCCGTGGAAACACAGGAACAGATTTGAACGCAATTCCGGCTGCTTCTATTAAAAGGATCGAGATTTTGCGCGACGGCGCTTCGGCACAATACGGTTCTGATGCCATTGCAGGAGTAATCAATATCATTACAAACGATAATGTAAACGAATTAACGGGATCTGTAACCTACGGTGCTTTCAACACAAAGGCGAAAGGCGATTTTCTTCCTGGAACACCAAATACAAAAGGTTTTAGATTAGATCAAGATGGAAACGGAAATTCATACGGAAAAGATCAGGATTTTGATGGTGGTTCTGTGAGAGTTGCAGCCAATTATGGAGTTGCATTAGGCACCAAAGGTGGTTATGTAAACTTTACAGGTGAGTTTTTGAACAAAAATAAAACCTTAAGACCAGCTTATGATTTTAGAAAAGGTTTTGGTGACGCAAGTATGCATGGAGTAAATTTATTTGCCAATCTTTCTATTCCGATTGCAGACAAAACAGAATTCTACGCTTTTGGAGGAAGCAATTTCAGAGATACAGATGCTTATGCTTTTACCAGAAATGATGGCGAAAGAGTGGTAGAATCAGTTTATCCTGGAGGTTACACACCAAGAATTACATCAAAGATTAATGATAATTCAGTTGCTGCCGGAATCAAAACAGAATCTACTGGAGGATGGAAATTTGATTTGAGTAATACTTTCGGAAAAAATAAATTTCAATACGATATTAAAGGAACAATAAATGCTTCCCTAGAAGAAAAATCCCCTCTTGCGTTTGATGCTGGAGGACATAGTTTGCTTCAAAACACTACTAATTTTGATATTTCTAAAAGTTATGACAGTGTTTTAGAAGGCTTTAATATTGCTTTTGGAACCGAATTTAGAGTAGAAAAATTTGAAATCTTTGCTGGTGAAGAAGGATCATATACTACTTACGACACCAACGGGCAACCTATTACAGATCCTACCACCCAAAGTGCGCCAATTGATCCTATTTCGGGAAATCCTAGACCGGGAAGCTCGCAAGGTTTTCCTGGTTATAGCCCTGCGAATGAAGTAAATGAAAGCCGTACCAACTTCTCTTTATATGCTGATGGCGAATTGGATATAACCAAAGATTTGATGGTAAATGCAGCCATCCGTTTTGAAAACTATAGTGATTTTGGTAGTACTGTAAATGGAAAATTGGCCTCTAGATTAAAACTCGGCGATCACTTTAATTTAAGAGGTTCTGTAAGTACAGGTTTCCGTGCACCATCATTAGCACAGATTTATTACAATTTACGTTTCACCAACTTTAATGCAAGCGGTGCAACCGAAGTTTTATTAGCGCCAAACGACAGCGAAATCACAAGAGCTTTTGGAATTGGTAAATTAAACGAAGAAAAAGCAGTAAATGCATCTTTAGGTTTTACTGCATCTTTTGGAGATTTCACTGCAACAATTGACGGTTACTATATTCAGGTAAAAGATCGTATTGTACTTACTGGATATTTTGATGCAAGCGCTTTAAACCTTGGTGTTTCTGAAGCACAGTTTTTTGCCAATGGTGTAGACACGAGCACACATGGTCTTGATGTGGTTTTCTCTTGGAAAAAAGGATACGATTTTGGTCAGCTTAGCGCCACTTTGATTGGAAATATCAACGATATGAAAATTGACAAAGTAAAAAACGGCACTCTTGATGAAGCTACTTTCTTCGGAAAACGTGAAAAAGCCTTTTTATTGGCTTCTGCTCCCGACAACAAATTCAGTTTAAACCTAAACTATGCTAAAAACAAATTTGACGCCGGGCTAGCTTTTACTCGTTTCAGCAAAGTTGTTTTGGTAGATTATGCAGACGAAGATGATGTTTACAACCCGAGAGTGGTAACCGATTTAACTGTTGGATATCAGTTTACTAAAAGTTTAAAACTAACTATCGGAAGCAACAACTTGTTTAACGTATATCCGTCCAAACAAGATGAGCAAGGAAACACAGAAGCTGGAGGATATTGGGATGCTGTACAAATGGGATTCAGTGGTGCTTATTACTATGCAAGACTTGGTTTTACTTTTTAATAATTAACGTGGGGCTTCGACTCCGCTCAGCCTGACAATTGAATGAGTTCTTTTTTTGTCTTCCTGAGCGAAGTCGAAGGACACGCAAGAAACTCTACAAAGCAGATCAAAAATCATAATGGGCTTCGACTTCACTCAGCCTGACATAAAACAAAAAATCCTGAGCATAACGTTCAGGATTTTTCTTTTCTATTTATTTAATTACAATTTAAACTCTAATGATGCAATAATAGCTTTTTCTTGCTCTGTTGCTGTAAATCCCGAAATATCCCAATAATTGGTCAGGATTTTGTTTTTCTTATTAAAAAGCGATTTTTCTTTAAAAACATCACTTTCACTATAAGTAAAATTCTGTTTGTTGAAACCTGTTGTCACAAAACTATTTCTTACCTGAACATTTTTAGTTTTATCTTTTAAAACAACATTATAGCCAATTTCTTCATTTGAACTCAATAAATAATAATCCGTTCCATCCCATCTATAATCTACTTTGACAAACGATTTTGTAATATTCTTTTCGCCCTCTTTTGTCTTTTCTTCCACTTTATCCAGTGTTCCTGGCGTTACAGAAATTGTAAATTCTACTATAATTTTTTTCTCAGGATCGTAAATAATTTCAAAATTATCAATTGCCTCTTTTGCTTTATCCAGCGGAACAACTGACATTATATAATAATCTTTATTTTTTGAATGTCCTTTTGTTGTAAAATCATATTCCTTTTTCGCTTTGGGATCCAACAACGGATCCAAATACTTAAAGTTAGAGTAATTCTCCATGATATCATTCAAATTATATCCTTTCAAATCTGCACTAACATCTGTATCTATCAAACCGTAAGAACGATTTTGTTCTACTAATAACGTAGTTGTATTGTTTTTATTGAATTGAAAGTTAACCAATCCATCATTATAATAAGAATATTGATTGTCTAGCATGAAAAATTCACGAACATATACTTTTAGTCGATGTGCAACGCTAATTTTTTGTTTCGAGTTTGAAACTACTTTCTGAAGCATTTTTTGAGGATTTTCTTTTGAGACTACAACTTCATCTAAGTTTTCTTTTTTATTTTTAAGATAAACTACAAATCCGTTTTCTTTTAAAGCAGCCCAACGAACAGTCAAATTTTCATAATTCATTTCTGAAACCTGTATGTTTGATCCTCCGCTCAAAACAAAAGTTATTTTACCATCTGCATTAGTCATTAAAACCTGTTTCGTTTTTAAGACCATTACAGTAGCATTCTCAATAGGCTGTAGGGTTTCAATGTCTTTTACATAAATAGAATATTCATCATTTTGTGCAAAAACATTCAAATTAAATAATACGACAAATAAAAGTAGCAGTTGCTTCATAGGCGTTGTTATATTTTCAACTAAATTATTGTTTTTTTAACAATAAAGCAACACCCAAAAAAATAAAACATTAGTTACCAACAAACTAACTTTTAAAAATACCTGATATCAGGGGGCAAAAAAAATCCTGAGTTTTACAACTCAGGATCCTATTTTCTTTAGACATTCAGAAATAATTATTCGTTATGCAAAAACGCTTGTCTTTCTAACAAAGTTTCTTCGTCTTCAACATGATCATCATCTGGCACACAACAGTCAACAGGACAAACAGCAGCACACTGCGGCTCATCATGGAAACCTTTACATTCTGTACATTTTCCTGGTACTATATAGTAGATTTCATCAGAAATTGGAGTTTGCGCGTCATCTGCGTCAACTTCAGTTCCGTCAGGTAATACAATTTTTCCAGAAAGACTTGTTCCGTCTTTATATCTCCAATCATCTGCTCCTTCATATATTGCTGTATTTGGGCACTCTGGTTCGCAAGCCCCACAATTGATGCATTCGTCAGTTATAATAATTGCCATCGTTTATTAGTCTTAAAGTTAAAAGTCTTAAAGTTCTAAAGTCAAAATAAAGACAAGAATCGCTTTTGACTTTATAGCTTTTGACTTTCGACTTAATTATGCTTATTTTTGTGCAAAATTACAATCAAAACAATTCATAAGCAAACATTATGACATTAGAAACAAAAAAAAGTGTTTTTGTTGAATTAGGAAAATTTTTAAGTCAGTTTTCTGAGGGCGCTTCTGCGCAAAAATCCGACGTCTTATATAATGATATCTTTTTTGATGATTTCGAAAATCTCATTAGCCTTTCACAATCTCATAACGGATGGTATACCCCTGAGCAGGTTTATTTCTCTATACAGTCATGGGCTGAAGCTTTAACCAATGAAAACATTGACAAATGGCTTTCGGCTTACAAAATAGATCAGAAAGGCGATGCAAAAACTGTTGCTTTGATTTTAGCTGGAAATATTCCGCTAGTAGGCTTTCATGATTTTTTATCGGTTTTAATTACAGGAAACAAAGCTTTAATTAAAACTTCGTCAAACGATCAGCATTTATTGCCATTTTTAGCTAAATATTTAATTGCTGTTGATGAAAATCTAAAAGATAACATCACTTTCGTGGAAGGAAAACTAGAAAATTTTGATGCTGTAATTGCCACTGGAAGCAATAATACTGCTCGTTATTTTGAATATTATTTTAAAGATAAGCCATCGATTATTCGTAAAAACAGAAATTCGGCCGCTATTTTAACCGGAAAAGAAACCACTGAAGAATTGGAAGCGCTTGGTGAAGATATTTTTAGATATTTTGGTTTAGGATGCCGAAATGTTTCCAAACTTTTTATTCCGAAAGAGTATTCTTTTGACACTTTTTTCCAAGCAATGTTCAAATACCAAGACGTTATTCATTACGAAAAATACGCTAATAATTATGACTATAATAAAGCGGTATTTTTAATGAGTAATTTCAAATTATTGGACAACGGATTCTTGACTTTAAAGGAAGACTCAAGTTATGCCTCTCCTATTTCGAGTGTTTTTTATGAATATTATGAAAGCTTAGAAGAACTTAAAAAACGCCTTCAGGACGACACAGACCAAATTCAATGCATTGTTAGCAATAATATAACTGCAGATAGTATAGCATTTGGAGAAACCCAAAAACCGCAATTGTGGGATTACGCAGATAATGTCGATACTATAACGTTTTTGTTAACAACAAAGTAATAAATTGTTTAATTATTTCGAATATTTTAACGCTTTTTCGGCTCTTATTACCGAAATTTGCGTCTTTAAAATTTTCGACTATTAACAACAACCATGAAAAAACACAACTACAGCGCAGGACCAAGTATTTTACCTCAGGAAGTTTTTGAGAAGGCATCAAAAGCAATTTTAAATTTTAATGATTCAGGGTTATCGATCCTTGAAATCTCGCACCGAAGCAAAGATTTCGTTGCAGTTATGGAGGAAGCTCGTTCCCTTGCTTTAGAATTATTAGGACTTCAAGGAAAAGGTTATCAGGCTTTATTTTTACAAGGTGGTGCAAGTACAGCATTCTTAATGGCACCCTATAATTTAATGAAAGAAAACGGAAAAGCTGCTTATTTAGATTCAGGAACGTGGGCAACTGCGGCGATCAAAGAAGCTAAACTTTTCGGTGAGACTGTTGTCGTAGCTTCTTCAAAAGAAGACAATTATACTTATGTTCCTAAAGGTTACGAAATTCCAGCTGATGCTGATTATTTCCACTGCACAAGTAACAATACCATCTTTGGAACTCAAATGAAAGAATTCCCAGCAACAAATGTTCCTGTTGTTTGCGATATGAGTTCTGATATTTTTTCACGTGAATTAGATTTCTCTAAATTTGATTTAATCTACGCTGGAGCTCAAAAAAATATGGGACCTGCAGGAACTACTTTGGTAGTCGTTAAAGAAGAAATCTTAGGCAAAAACGGAAAAACTATTCCAAGTATGCTAGATTATGCTAAACACATTAAAGGAGAAAGTATGTACAATACTCCACCTGTATTTGCTGTTTACGTTTCTCTTTTAACTTTACAATGGATTAAAGAAAAAGGCGGAATTGCTGCTGTTGAAAAATTAAACAACGCAAAAGCAGAATTACTCTATGCTGAAATCGACAGAAACCCATTGTTTAAAGGTGCTGCTGCGGTAGAAGATCGTTCTAACATGAACGTAACGTTCTTATTGAACAATCCTGAACACACTGAAACTTTTGATGCTTTATGGAAAGCGGCAAATATTTCTGGATTGCCAGGACACCGTTCTGTAGGTGGTTACAGAGCTTCTATTTACAACGCTATGCCTATCGAAAGTGTTCAGGTTTTAGTGGATGTAATGAAAGCATTGGAGTCTAAAGTTTAGTTTTTTTTTCGGTTAATCGTTAATTTGTTTAACTGTTTAATCGTCAAAAAATACTTCCTTTAAAATATCAAAAAAGAAAAATCAAATAGCTGGTTTATCGATTAAACAATTAAACGATTAACCAAATAAACAATAAATACAATGAAAGTATTAGCAAATGACGGAATTTCTAAAAGCGGAATTCTAGCCTTAGAAAAAGGTGGTTTTGAAGTTATCACAACAAAAGTAGCTCAAGAACAAGTAGCTAACTATATAAATGAAAATAACATTGACGTAATTTTAGTTCGTAGCGCAACTAAAGTTCGTAAAGATATTATCGATGCTTGTCCTGGAATCAAAGTCATCGGTCGTGGTGGTGTTGGTATGGACAATATCGATGTGGATTATGCTAAAAGCAAAGGAATTCATGTAATTAATACCCCAGCTTCATCTTCAGAATCTGTTGCTGAGTTGGTTTTTGGACACTTATTTTCTGGTGTTCGTTTTTTACATGATTCTAACCGAAATATGCCTCTTGAAGGAGATTCAAACTTTGATGGTTTGAAAAAAGCTTACGCTAACGGAACTGAATTAAGAGGAAAAACTTTAGGTATTGTTGGTATTGGTCGTATCGGACAAGCTACAGCAAAAATGGCTCTTGGTTTAGGAATGAAAGTTATCGCTGCCGACAGTTTTACCCCAGAAGTAGATGTAAAAGTTGAGTTTTTTGACGGACAATCTATCACAACTAAAATTGTTTCTCAATCTTTAGAATCTTTATTTAAAGAAGCAGATTTCATTACACTACACGTTCCTGCACAAGATGGATACATCATTGGAGAGAAAGAATTTGAAATCTTGAAAGATGGTGTTGGAATTGTAAACTGTGCTCGTGGTGGTGTTATTGATGAAGTGGCGTTAGTAAAAGCTTTAGATTCAGGAAAAGTTGCTTTTGCTGGTTTAGACGTTTTTGAAAGCGAGCCAAAACCAGAAATGGCAATCTTAATGCACTCTAAAATCTCTTTAACTCCACACATCGGAGCAGCTACTGGAGAAGCGCAAGATAGAATTGGTACTGAATTGGCTTCACAAATCATTACTTTGTTGAGCTAAATAAAAATAGATTAAATTCGATTAAAGGGATTCACTACTTATGTGTAGTAAATCCCTTTCTTTTTTATACTTTCGCGGAAACTTAAAGTATAACTATGAATATACATAAAAAAAGCTCTAGACGTAAATGGATCATTCGACTAATTCTAATGGCAATTGCAATTGCTTTGTTCTGCACTTCTATCTTTGGCAATATATTTTCGCTTATTATTGAAAAAGAATATTTTATACCTGAGCAATCTTCCATTTTTACTTTTAATGAAACTATCGGCAATGAAGGCTCAAGCGATGTGTGGAGATATGGAGAAGATTACAGCAACTATTACTTCAACCTGAGTACATTTGATAATGATGTGTTATTTTTTCCTAAAAAGAACATTAATAGTTGTACTGGATTTAATCCTAAAGATGTTACAACCTGGTGCAAAGTAAAAGATACAAATACTAAGTTTTAACAATGGCTTTAATTTAAATCAATATAAATAAGGTTTTAGCAAATTTCTTGAATTTGCCGAACCAAGTAATTAAAAAATAAAGTATCTTTAAATGGATTATTACTTAATTTGTAGTAAATATCTTTCTTTTTTTATTAATTTTGGCGTGTAATTTTAAACCTTAAATATCATGTTTGAACAATTAACCCAATTAGTACAGCAATACGGAGGCGACGCTGTGGTAAACAATAACGCTGTCCCAAACGAACATAATGAAGCCGTAATAAACGAAACAAGCAGTTCTATTTTTGAAGGATTAAAAAAGATTGTTTCTGAAGGAAATACAGATCAGATTGCCGGATTATTTAACGGAAACACACCCATTGACAGCTCAAACCCTGTTGTACAGCAAATTCAACAGCAATTAAGCGGAAGTCTTGGTCAAAAATTCGGATTAAGCAGCGCCGATTCAAGCGGAGTTGCTTCCAATTTGATTCCACAGATTTTAGGCTCTTTAGTAAATAAAGCAAAAGATCCAAACGATAGCAGTTTTCAAATTTCTGATATTATAAATTCCATTTCAGGAAACAGCGGACAAGCATCTGGAATAATGGATACTATTTCTAAATACGGAATGCAATTTGGCCTTGACCAAAACAACGACGGAAAAGTTGATGTTGCAGATGTATTAGTAGTTACCAAAAGCAAAGGAGGAATCGCAGGATTTATTGGAAAGTTGTTTGGGAGCAAGTAAAGATGTAAGACACTAAGACATTAAGATTCTAAGATGCTAAGTTTTTTATAGATATTCTAAAGTGGTTTGCATAGCAAACCACTTTTTTTTCACAAGAAAATAAAAACTTAATATCTTAGAATCTTAGCATCTTACTATCTTACTATCTTAACAAGTTAGAATCATGTTAAACTCCATCCTCTTCTCGTCATTTATTCGTAAATTTAATTCATGAAAAAATGCATTTCCATATTAATTGTGCTACTTACCATTGTTGCATGTTCTACAGCTTCGCAGAATATTTCCAGCACTGATACTGTATCTGCATCAAATAAAAAGGTAAACGATACCATTAGAATTGCAAACGATTCATTAGAATACGAAGTCATTATAATCGATAACGGATTCTCAACCTGGCTTGCCTCTCGAGCCTATCCGCGAAACTATTACTCTTTACAATACCTTGAAAACAAAAACTATTTGTATGTAACAGAATGGAATAATCGTGTTCTACAGCCACAACGTTATAGCCCAAGGTTATACGAAATGTCTATTGATTATCGCCCAGACATTCATTATGGCTACGAAGTAAATTACTTAATTTACAATTACATGATTTATTTTCAAAATACTTACAAACAAAAGCTTTGGGGCTATGTTCCGTCAAGATAATATACTATATTTGTAATCATTACAAATAGCAATGAACAGATTAAAAAAACGCTGGGGAATTACCTCAAATTTACAAGCCATAATTATATTTATCGTTTTTGCCATCACAGGATCGGCATCTGCGTGGCTTTCTAAACCTTTCTGTGTTTTGCTGGGTATTACTAAAGAAGATTTTGGTGGCTGGTTTACACTCATTCGTCTTATTATTATCTTCCCTATTTATCAAGTTTTACTAGTTGCGATTGGAACTATTTTTGGGCAATTTAAATTCTTTTGGAACTTCGAAAAGAAAATGCTTAAAAATATGGGACTAGGATTTTTATTCAAAGAATAACTCCGCTTTTACCCACTTAATAAAAAAACCGTTCTGGTTAAGATCGTCTCTTAAGCTAAAATTTTATTTAATTTCATTTTTTAGACCGTTTACTATTTTTGAAACTGCAGTTTAATCAATCCCTGCATTTATCAAACATTACATATTTAAAAAATTGGCATAAAAAAAATACATAACATTTTTTTTATGCCAATTTTTTATTTAATCACTATACAGAACAGGATGGTGCAGGATAGTTATATTTTAAGTAATAACAAACTTTACAATAGTTAGAAGCATTTATTAAACTTGATAATCAAACAATTAATGTTTCTAACAAAAATTATTACTTACTAACCAAACCACAATTTGACATGCTGAAAAATTACTTTAAATCCTCCCTTATGGTGGCGATGATTTGTCTCATTGCATCCGTAAACAAGGTTTTTGCTCAAAATCCGATTGTAAAAATCGACTTTGACCAATCAGGAAGATCGAAAGCCGAAGTAAATGATCCCGATTACACCGCTTGGGTAATTGCTTCTGGAAACACTAGTTCTTATACCGAAAATGGAGTTACTTTTACAATTAGTCGCACCGGAACCAATGGAGACAACTTAGGAACCAATTGGTACAAAGCAGGAATTCAAGCCCCTTATTATGCAAGATTGGTCTGTGACGGACTTACAGTAAAAGGTACAACAGCAAATCTTGGCGCTCAAATCGAACTCAAAATAAGCGGTTTAGCCACAGGAGAACATACGTTATTAGCTTTCTTCAACAACGTGGACAGCCCAACCACAAATACCTTTAGCCCAATTGATATTTCTGTGGATGGAAATGTAGTGGTCAATAATTTAATTCCAACTGTAAGAGCAACTAAAACAGCTGATGCAGCGTCTTCTTATTTAAGATTTCAAGCTACAGCAGGAACCGATGTCGTAATTTTAATCGCTGCAGAAACTTCGGGAACAGAAAATGTTAAAAACTTCATTTTTAATGGTTTTGAATTAAACACACCCAATATTTCTCATCAAGCTATAAATCCAGATCCAAAACAAAACAACGAACATGTAGAATTAGTATCTGGCGGAAAATTGTTGCAATGGACTGCTGGGTCGGGAGCTGTTTCACATAATATCTATTTTGGAACAGATCCAACAGCGGTTGATAACGCAACGACAGCTTCACCAGAATATAAAGGAAATCAAGCTTTAGCCAACAATTCTTATCAGGTAAACGGATTGTATACGGGAGCAACTTATTATTGGCGTGTTGATGAAGTTTTATCAAATGGAATTGAAAAAGGAAACGTTTGGCGTTTTCGTCCCGCACAGCTTGCTTTTCCTGACGCTGAAGGATACGGCCGTTTTGCACGTGGAGGACGTGGCGGAAAAGTTGTTGCCGTTACTAATCTAAACGACAGCGGACCAGGAAGTTTTCGTGAAGCCGTTACAAACGATATTGGACCGAGAACAATTGTCTTTAATACTTCTGGTGTAATTCAATTGCAATCACGTCTGGTTTTAAGCCAGCCTTACGTAACAGTTGCCGGACAAACCGCTCCAGGAAAAGGAATCTGCATTCGTTCTGCTCCTTTTGGCGTAACAGGAAACGATGCTGTTGTACAAAATTTGCGTGTTAGAGTTGGTGCAGGACCTACTTTTGACGGAATGGGATTAACAGGTGCAGACAATAGCATTATCGACCACTGCTCTATCAGCTGGACTATTGACGAATCTTTCAGTTCTAGATCTGGAAAAAATATCACCCTTCAGAGAACACTTATTTCTGAGGCTTTAAATGCAGCAAATCATCAAAATTATCCAACAGGAACAGAACATGGATATGCTGCTACAATTGGTGGAGATATCGGAAGTTTCCATCATAATCTTTTAGCACATTGTTATGGCAGAAATTGGAGTCTTGGCGGCGGATTGGACGGAAATGGCGCTTATGCAGGAAAAATGGATATTACCAATAATGTCGTTTATAACTGGGGAGGAAGAACCACAGACGGAGGAACCAAAGAAGTTAACTTTGTAAACAACTATTACAAACCTGGGGCTGGTTCAAAAATATTTGTTGCTTTTAATCAGCAAAATGAAGGTGTTGGAACCGGAATGCAGCAATGTTATTTTAACGGAAATGTAATGCCTGGCTATTTCGACGAATCCAACCAAACTGCTGGAAGAAAAGCATCAGGAAATACAGTTCCTTATGAGAATTTCGTAAATACACCTTTTTTCCCTTCTTATGTAACAACTCAATCGGCTAAAAATGCTTATAAAATTGTTCTTTCCGATGTTGGATGCACCCAGCCAGAATTTGACGAACATGACCAAAGAATTATTTCAGAGACATTAAACGGAACGTATTCTGCTGTCGGAAGTGTAACAGGCAAACCTGGATTTCCAGATAATGAAGCAGATGTTGGTGGTTTCGAAAACTATCCGACTGTAGTGAGAGATGCTAATTGGGATAGCGATCAAGATGGATTGCCAAACTGGTGGGAAAATATCATAGGAACCAATGTAAACTCTGCAATTGGAGATTTTTCAGATGCAAATGCCGATCCTAATTTAGATGGCTATACTCATTTAGACGAGTATTTACAATGGATGTCACTGCCACATTACGAATCTCCAGACGGAACTAAAATTGACATTAATATTCAAAAATTGTCAAGAGGATTTACAAGTGGCGTTTCTTATGCCATTTCGAATGTAGTAAACGGAAATGCAATTCTAAATACAGATGTGGTTGCATTTACACCAACTTCAAACGGATTATGCTCTTTTGAATTTACCGTAACAGATTCTGAAGGTGGTACAATGAAAAGAAAAGTGAATGTTATAAGCGGGCAAAGCTTGACATTAGGAACAGACGATAGTATTAAAGAAATTAAAAACAATGCTTTTAATGTCTGGCCAATTCCAAGCAACGGATCTTTCTCTGTTTTTATTGATAATGAAGAAGCAGAAATTTTAGATCTTAAGATCTACGATATTTATGGAAAAGAATTAGTAAAGCAAAAAATTAAAGGAGGCACACAAGAAACAATCCAATTGCATTCAAAAGGCGTTTTCTTGATTAAAGTCGTAAATCCGCAGACTAAGAAAACACAATACGTAAAAAAAATAATCATTCAATAGTTAAAACTAAAGCAATTAAAAAAGACGGCCTAAAACCGTCTTTTTTTTATTTTTTCTGAAAGAAATAAGTATAAATCCAAGTCAAGGTAAAAGACGGAATCACATCTGTAAAAGGCAGTATTTCCTCAAGAAAAGTCAAAACACCAGCAACCTTCCCTACTCTTCCTTTATACATTCTTGCCATAATTATGGCAGCAATAGGAGCCCAAACCACATCTGAAAACTCACCCAGAAACGGAATCGAAAAAGAAATCATACCAATTCCATCCAAAACCAGCCCTATAAGTAGTTTTGACATTCTGCTATCTTCTGCAACTTCTAAATCTTGCATAACACATTCATTTTTAAGTTAATCGAAATTAAAAATAATTCACGAAATTCTATTATCTCTTTTCTAAATTTAATTTCCATTATTCCCATATCAATTTACGTACCGATTTTAGATTTTAGATTTTAGATTTTAGATTTTAGATTCTAGATTTTAGATTTTAGATTTTAGATTTTAGATTTTAG
>NZ_MRCM01000026.1 GCF_002303885.1 Flavobacterium sp. ACN2
TTTTTTATAATATAATTAGTTCATTGATTTTTACTATTAGATCTAAAATTACATTAAATCCTTAAATAAAATATTCAACAAATTTTCTTCTGATTTAAAAAGCAATTCGTCAATATTATCTTCAATAAAAGAAAAATCTTTTTTATCAACTAATACGCTAATCCATTTTGGTCTTGAAAACGAATAACCATCATCAAAAATAGCAACATTAAGAAAATTCCAAATATTAGAATTTACACCATTAACTTCAAAATTAGGTTGAATTATAATGGCCTTCATTATGCCATTGTCTATCCAATGAATTCTTCTTTCCTCAAATGTTCTCAAATTTTGAGGATAATCGGGTCTATCTCTAGTCAATCGCGCATTAAGCTTATTTGCTAAGTCATCCAACTTCCAATCTATATTTTCAAATCTGCTCAAATTCTAAATTTTATATATAACAAAATTTGTTTTTTACTCCTTCCCCCAAATCCTAGTATTCAAATCCAATTCATGAACAATATCCTGCATAAACCGAACAATCGAAAGATCATCAGTAAGTAAATCAGACGCTAAAAGTGAAGAATGAATTGGTGCTTCAAAGTAATTGTGAGATAGCGGAAAAGCGATATACATTTTAGAATGTATAAACGAGATCGAAATTGTTTCATCACATTTGTTATTTAAATCCAAAATTCTTTCCATCATGGCAGGCGTCAAAATGTACCGCGCTTCGATTTGATTTTTAGAATAGGTAACAAATATTTCTTCAAAAACTGTATTTTCTAATTGTACTAACTCGGAGTTACCGAAACTGAAAACGTTTTTCGAAAACCATGAACCAATGGCATTTGCTATACCTTTTGGACGTACAACAGTCGAAACATTAAAATTTTTATTAAAATCAGCTACAAAAACAATTCCTTTAAAAATCGTATGCCAAGTTGTTTTTGTTCCGTTTTTAGTTCGAGTTTCCGTTTTATACTCGGCGTGGACTTCGGCAAACCAAAAAGAGGTTTTATCAACTATTCCGCTTATTAAATCCTGTGTTTTATAGCGATCTGGTCTTGTTGTAAAAAGTTCCGAACTTACAAACTCATATTCTGGAAGTCCACTTTGTGGCGTAATAGTCAGCGTGTCGTTAATGTCTTTTAATGCCGCTCCAACAACGTTCATTTTATAAGACAACTTGTATTTTATAGCATCGTCTTCTATTCTGAAATACATTACAATGGCAATAATTATAGGAACTAAACAGCCAATAATCCCCAAAGGAACAAATCGAATGATTAATCCAATAGCCAAAATCAACACTGCAAGTCCAATTAAAATGTAACAGGTTTGATAGGTTTCGGCTATTTTTTTTCGATCACCTTCTAAGCTATTCAGAATGTCCTGCAAGTTTGCTTTCGAATTTATTTCTGAATCCATTAATTATTAAATAGTTCTTTTGCACTAATATTTTTACGTTCTTCTTCTGGTGTTTCTAAAACATCAATTTTAGTATAACCCAACATTCCTGCAAACATATTACCTGGAAACATCATAATAGCATTATTATAATCGGTCACTGCTGCATTGTAAGTTCTTCTCGCAGCTGCAATTTGCTCTTCACTTTCTGTCCAAGTTGTTTGAAGATTTAAGAAATTGGTATTAGCTTTTAAATCAGGATAATTTTCTACCGTTACCATTAAACCTTTTACAGCCGAACTTAATTCAGTATCCAAACTTGCTTTTTCTTCATCAGTTAAAGTTCCTGACGTTGCTTTAGCACGAAGCTCAACAATTTTAGTTAAAGTGCTTTGTTCGTAATTTGTGTATTGCTTTACGACCTCAACAAGATTCGGAATCAAATCGAAACGTTTTTTCAGCATTACATCAATCGCCGAAAACGCATTGGTAACTTGATTTCTTTTTCCGATAAGTGAATTGTAGATTACTATTCCGATAATAAAAAGGAAAACAAAAAGTCCTATAATAACTAACATGATTTTATTTTTTTTGAATTGGTTATGAGCAAATATATAGAAAAGACGGTAAGTTTGAATTTTATTTTTTAGGATTTTTATCACAAATTCTTATTCTATAATAATGACATTCAAAAAATAAAAATTGTATAAAATCTATAGCTTTATATCCGAAATAATCCCATTTTAGCGTTATCAATAAACTGACTACTATAAACCCTCATTTTAAATGAATAAAAATATAACCGCACTCTATACTATAGCTCAAAAAGAAACTCGAAAAATATTGGGTTTAATGTCGGGAACTTCTCTCGACGGACTTGATATTGCTTTGTGCGCTGTTTCTGGTTCTGGAGAAAATACGAATGTGAAAATCCTAGAATTTGAAACCATTTCTTACTCTGAAGACATTAAAAACGAAATCAGAAAAGTATTTGCAAAAAAAACAATCGATTTTCAGCATCTGGCTTTATTAAACGAATGGATTGGAATATTGCACAGCGGCATGATTAACGACTGTCTTTCTAAATGGAATATTTCTTCAAGCGAAGTAGATTTAATTGCTTCACACGGGCAAACCGTTTTACACGCTCCGAAGTTTTTGCATCAGCAGGAAAAATTTCCAAACGCAACTTTGCAAATTGGAGACGGAGATCATATTGCAGTAAAAACAGGGATCATCACACTTTCAGATTTCAGACAAAAACACGTTGCAGCGGGCGGTGAAGGTGCGCCTCTTGCAGTTTATGGCGATTATTTATTATTCGGAAAAAAAGGCGAAAACCGAATCATGCTCAACATGGGCGGAATCGGGAATTATACTTATCTCCCAGCCTCTCTAAACGCCGAGGAAGTTTTTGTAACCGATACTGGAACTGCAAATACGTTAATCGATATTTTTACTAAACATTATTTTCCTGAAAAAAGCTACGATAAAGATGCCGAAATCGCACAACAAGGAACTGTAAATCAAGAACTTTTAAACGAACTTAAAAAAGATGATTTCTTCCAAAAAAGCTTTCCAAAATCAATTGGTCAAGAGCTGTTTAATTTCGATTTTGTGCAGTCGGCTTTGGTAAAATGTGGCTTAGAAAATATTTCGGCATCAGATTTGCTAGCGACTTTAACGCGTTTAAGCGCTGAAACTATTGCAGAAGCGATTTTTTTCACCATAAAAAACACTCCTATTTCAGCAGAAGATTTTCATATTTATATGTCTGGAGGCGGAACGAATAATCCGTTATTGGTAAAATGGCTAAAGGAATTATTGCCTTGCCAGTTTCACACCAGCGACGATTTGGGCATTTTAAGTGATGCCAAAGAAGCGGTTTTGTTTGCGCTTTTGGCCAACGAAACCGTTTCTGGAGGAGATTACAATTTTGGAAACAGCAAAGGAATTCCATCTGTAACAATGGGGAAAATTTCGTTTCCGGATTAAGAAAAAGTTACCACTAATTACACAAATTTTCACGAATTCTTTTTTAAAAGAATAATTAAGTACAAAAATTAATGCAATTAGTGTAATTCGTGATAAAAACAAACTATTTTTGGTTCTTGTTAAAATAAACATTTGAAATGCATAAAAATCAGCACTTAATATTCTTTCTTTTAATTT
Source organism: Flavobacterium sp. ACN2 (assembly GCF_002303885.1). Taxonomy (GTDB): domain Bacteria; phylum Bacteroidota; class Bacteroidia; order Flavobacteriales; family Flavobacteriaceae; genus Flavobacterium. The sequence continues at coordinate 3,565 of NZ_MRCM01000026.1, forward strand.
CATTTTTCATTACTTCGATTTCTAATGCACAGGAAAAAAACATGCATCCTAAAAACGAATTCAGAGGTGTCTGGATTGCAACGGTTGTAAACATTGACTGGCCGAAAACAAGTACAGATAATGTAGAAAAAGAAAAAGCTGATTACCTTGAAATTCTAGAAGCCTATAAAAAACTGAATTACAACGCTGTAATTGTTCAGGTTAGAAGTGTTGGAGACGCTATTTATCCCTCAGAATTTGCGCCTTGGTCTCGATTTTTAACAGGAAAAGAAGGTTTGGCTCCAAACCCCTATTACGATACATTGGCGTGGATGATTGAACAGGCGCATAACAGAGGTTTTGAATTTCATGCTTGGCTGAATCCGTATCGTGCGACTTTCGATTTGAATAAAAATCTTTTAAGCCCAAATCATGATCTTTTTAAACATCCAGAATGGATGATTGAATACGGCGGAAAATACTATTACGATCCTGCATTGCCAGAAGTACAGGCGCATTTAACCAAAGTCGTAAAAGAAGTCGTTGATAACTATGATATTGATGCAGTTCATTTTGATGATTATTTCTATCCTTATGCTGTTCCAGGAAAAGTGTTTAACGACAATGCTTCTTATCAAAAATATGGTTCAGGTTTAAGCCGTGCCGACTGGCGACGCGCAAATGTGAGCAACTTTGTACATTCTATTTCAAATACAATTAAAGAAAGTAAACCTTGGGTTCAATTCGGAATTAGTCCGTTTGGGGTTTGGAGAAATAAATCTCAAGATCCAAAAGGTTCTGAAACACAATCTACATCTAACTACGACGATTTGTATGCAGATCCGATGTTATGGATGGATCAAAAATGGATCGATTATATTTTACCTCAATTGTATTGGAGTATGAATAATCCGAGAGCTTCTTATTCTAAATTGGTAAAATGGTGGTCTGAAAACTCCAATAATACCGCTATTTATATCGGTCACGCCACATACAAAATTAGAGCTGACGGAGATAAAAACTGGAATTATATGACCGAAATTCCAACTCAAATTGATTTCTTAAGAACTTTCAAAAATGTATCAGGTAGTGCTTATTTCAGCTCAAAATGGTTCATGGGGAAAAACTTTGATGTGGTTCGCCATTTAGAAGAAAATCAATATAAATATCCTGCACTTCCAGCTGCAGTTCCGAATTTAAGACACGTCATAATCGATACGCCAAAAGTATTAGAATACAGTAAGGACAGCATTAAATATAATTTCACTTTCCAAAGTCCGTTGAATACGAAAGTTCGTTATATGGTGGTTTATGGAGGCGAGCATGTTTCAAAAATTGACATTAATGATGCCACAAAAATCATCGAAAAAGTAACGGTTAAAGAAGTTGACGGAAAAATTACTTTCGCAATAGCGGCCGGAAAACTGAATCTTTACAAAGCTTGCGCTGTAACTTTTATTGATTATTATGCCAACGAAAGTTCTCCAACTGCAATAGATTTAAAAAAGCCTTTAAAAAACTATATACCAGCTCAACCAAATGAAAACAGATAATAAACCGTGGTTTTGGATTCCGCTTCTTAACTTCGCTTCTGGATTACCGTATGCTATAATTATCTCTGTTTCGGTAATTATGTATAAAAATCTAGGAATTTCTAATGAAGATATTGGTGTTTACACCAGTTTACTTTATCTGCCTTGGGTTATTAAACCGCTTTGGAGTCCGCTTATCGAATTAATCGGAACCAAAAGAAAATGGTTTCTGCTGATGCAATTAATAATTTCAATTGCCTTTCTACTGGTTGGTTTCACCATTCCGCTCAACGGATTTTTTATCATGACACTTTCCATATTCTGGGTTGCGGCTTTTGCATCGGCTTCTAATGATATTGCCAGCGATGGTTTTTATTTATTGGTTTTACCAGAAGACAAGCAATCTTTCTTTATTGGTATTAGAAGTACTTTTTACAGACTTTCAATGCTGGCAGGAAACGGATTAGTAGTGCTTTTTGCAGGTTATTTAGAACATAAATTTGGAGACAATACAAAGGCTTGGTCTTATACCATGATTTGTGTTGGTTTATTAATGGCTTTCATTACCGTTTATAATTTCATTTTCACACCAAAAAATGAAGTTAATGCAGTAAAAAACCACAAAGAAATACCAAATCAAAGTTTCGGAACCATATTTGTCAGCTTCTTCAAGAAAAAACAAATAGGGTTAATTCTAACTTTTATCTTGGTTTTCAGATTAGGAGAATCTCAATTGCTTAAAATGCTAAGTCCGTTTTTACTTGATCCAAAAGAATTAGGCGGAATGGGATTAGACACCGAAGCGGTTGGAATTATTTATGGAACTTGCGGAGTTGCAGCCTTAACTATCGGCGGTATTTTAGGCGGAATTGCAATCTCAAAACAAGGATTGACCAAATGGATGTTTCCTATGTTTTTGGCCATGCACCTTCCAATTTTAGGATTTATATTATTGGCTTTCTTTCATCCTACATCAATTTATTACATTTATGCCGTTGTAATTGTAGAGCAATTCGGTTACGGTTTTGGCTTTACCGCCTTCATGATGTATTTAATTCATGTTGCCGAAGGAGAATCAAAAACAGCACATTATGCACTTTCAACTGGTTTTATGGCATTAGGAATGATGCTTCCAGGAATGTTAAGCGGTTATATTCAGAAATTTTTAGGCTATCAAAACTTCTTTATTTGGGTTCTAATAGCTACAATTCCAGGTCTTATTTTATCACGTTTTTTAACTTTCCCAAAAGATTTTGGGAAGAAATCAGAAGAAGTTTAACCCCCAAATCAAACTTTACCTATGGAAATCAATGAGAATTTGCAGAACGAACGCAATCTGAAAGGAACTGAGTTCGAGAAAAATGGAAATCTAGAAAAAGCGATTGAGTTGTATGAAGAAAATGTTGCAGAAGGCTTTAAAGGAAATCACCCTTATGATCGATTGGCAACGATCTACAAAAACGAAAACGATCTGGACAATGAAATCCGCGTTTTAGAAAAAGCAATTGTGGTTTACGAAATAATCACCATTGAAGACCGATTAGAAGGATTGCCAAAGCTTTTCCGTTTTAAAAACAGATTGGAAAAAGCTCTTGAAACCAAAAAACAATTGGCTAAACAAAAGAAAGCAAAGTTGAAATAATTTTTACCATTAAGACATTAAGTAATTTAAGCCAAGCTTTACGAACTTTCTTATTGAAAAGAAGAGAATAAAGTAAAACTAAGGCGCTAAGCTTAATTTTTTTACCTCGAATAGATTAAGCAATTTAAGCCATAGCTTTATGAACTTAATGCCTTAATGGTAAAAACAAGATAACTAAATTTATTTGACATGGTTACTTTAAAACGTACGAATTCAGACGATATCGATTTTATAAATTTGGTTGCTTTACTAGATCAAGATTTAGCGATTAGAGACGGTGAAGATCATGCGTTCTACAATCAGTTTAACAAAACGGATAAGATAAAACATGTGCTCGTGTATTATGAAAACGGAATTCCTGTTGGCTGTGGCGCTTTTCGCGAAAAGGAACTAGGAACAACAGAAATCAAACGAATGTATGTTCATCCTGATCACAGAAAAAAAGGTATTGCATCGGCAGTTTTAGCAGCATTAGAAATCTGGGCAAAAGAAGTTGGTTATACTTATACCATTCTCGAAACTGGAAAAAATCAGCCCGAAGCGATCAACTTATATCAAAAATTAAATTACACCATAATTCCCAATTATCCGCCTTACGAGAAAATGGATAATAGTGTTTGCATGAAAAAGACTTTATAATAATGAAAATCACAGCAGAAGCATTACGACAAAAAATAGGACAATTTTTCTTTCCAGCAGTATTCATCAACGATACAGAACAAAATATTCAGGAAACGGAACGTTTAATTGCAACACATAATATAGGAGGATTGACCTTTTTTCATAGTCGTGCGAGTGCTGCAACGAATTACGAAAGCAAGAAAAAAGTTGTTTTCAACGATGACAGTTACGAAAAAATCAAAGTACTTATTGCTCGTTATCAAAAAGCAGCTTCTACTCCACTTTTAATCAGTATTGATGCAGAATGGGGATTGGCAATGCGTATAGAAAAAACACCTCAATATCCGTACGCCATTACGCTTGGCGCATTACCAGAAAACAAATCAAGTTTAATTTATGAAGTTGGAAAACAAATTGGTTTAGATTTAAAAGCAGCTGGAATTCAGTATAATTTATCGCCTTTGGCAGACATCAACAATAACCCGAACAATCCTGTAATTGGTTATCGTTCTTTTGGTGAAAACAAAGAAAAAGTAGCCGATTTTTCGATTGAATATTTAAAAGGAATGTCGGAAGTTGGCGTTTTAGGCTGTCTGAAACACTTTCCCGGACATGGGAACACCAATGTCGACTCGCATTTAGGTTTGCCGGTTTTAAAGGAAACGCTGGAAGAATTAATGGAAAACGAATTATATCCGTTCATTAAAGGAATTGAGAACAATGTCGACTCTATTATGATTGGCCATTTGGCTGTTCCTAGTTTAAATGACGGAAAAGATACTTCTGCAACTTTATCAAAAGCCGTTATTCAAGATCTTTTGCGTGATCAATTAGGTTACGATGGCTTGGTAATTTCTGATGCTTTAAATATGCACAGCGTTTCTAAATTGTACGAAACAAAAGGCCAATTAGAATGGGAAGCTTTCAATGCTGGAAATGATGTTTTATGTTTCGCAGAAAATGTCCCCGAAGGAATTGAAGCAATCTATAAAAATGCTTCTCCAGACCGTATTTTCGAAAGTTATAATAGAATCATGAAAGCAAAAGAAAAAGCAGGAATCCTTTCTGGAAATACTGCAATTTCGGGCGAATTAAACTTCGAAAAAACATCTCAATTAAATCTTGAAATCGCTCAAAATGCAATTACAAAAATCATTGATAATGGCATTTCAGATTTAGCGATTGAAGCGCAGAAAAATAACAAATTAGCCAAACTGAGTTTATATAAAAATACCGAAAACACATTCTTTAAAACTTTAAACGCAAAATTACCTTCACCAGAATTTGCTTTTGAAAGTTTAGAAACTTCAGATATCAATTCTATCAAAAATGAGTTAGAGAAATTCGACACGATCATTATTTCATTATTTGTTCCAAAAGCAAAACCATTAAATAATTTCGAAGTAAATGATGAAGTTTTAGAACTACTTTCTGATTTGCTGCAAACCAAAAAATGCATTGTTTACCTTTTTGGAAACCCGTACGTTTTACCACTTATTCCGAATCTAAAAAAGGCTTCAGGATTAATTGAGGCGTATCAAGATTTTGAAGAATTTCAAAAAACAGCAGGAATTCAATTTTTAGAAAAAAATAGTTGCAATGGCATTTTATCAGTAAATATTGATATTCAATAACTTAAAACACCAAATAGTCAAAATTTATCAACTTATAAATTTTTATAATCACATCTTATTGTAAGAACCTGTACTTATGCCCTACTTTTGCACCAAATAAATTTTTAACGTAAAACGAATATTATGTCTTTAGTAGGAAAAAAATTCCCAAGTATTGCAGTAGATGCTATCTCAGAAATGGGAGACAATTTAAAAATCAATATTTTTGAAGAAGCAGTAAACAACAATAAAAAAGTACTTTTATTTTGGTACCCAAAAGATTTTACTTTTGTATGTCCAACTGAATTACACGCCTTTCAAGCTGCATTACCAGAATTCGAAAAAAGAAATACTATCGTAATTGGTGCTTCTTGCGACACAAACGAGGTTCACTTTGCTTGGTTAAATACTCCAAAAAACAATGGTGGAATCGAAGGTGTTACTTACCCAATCTTAGCTGATACAAACCGTAACTTAGCTAACATTTTAGGTATTCTTGATATCGAATCTACAAGCTATAGCGAAGATACAGATTCAGTAATCGTTGAAGGTTCAAACGTAACTTACAGAGCTACTTACCTTATTGACGAAACTGGAAAAATCTTCCACGAAAGTGTAAACGATATGCCATTAGGACGTAACGTAAACGAATACTTAAGAATGGTTGACGCTTACACGCACATCCAAACTAAAGGTGAAGTTTGTCCTGCAAACTGGGAAGCTGGTAAAGAAGCTATGTCTGCAGACAGAATCAGTACTGCTGAATACTTAAGTGCAAACTAATTTTTAATTAGTTTCTAAGATACTAAGATGCTAAGGTTCTAAGATTTTCTCTTAGACCTTAGTAACTTAGAAATCAAATCCTCTCTCAAAAAATCTCAAAAAAATTATAGTTGCTAAAATCCACAAAGGTTCAAAAAACTCAGAACCTTAGAATCTTAGCACCTTAGAATCTCAAAAAATAAAACTTATGTTAATCGACTTAAACGAAGATACGTTAGCAGATTTAGTTGCTAAAAACGAAAAAGTAGTAGTACAATATTCAGCTTCATGGTGTGGAAATTGCCGTATTATGAAACCAAAATTCAAAAAACTAGCAACAGAAAATGAAGCTATTACTTTTGTTTTGGTTGATGCAGAAAATTCTCCTGAATCAAGAAAATTAGCTAATGTGAGCAACTTGCCAACATTTGCAACTTTCGTAAACGGACAATTAGTTGGCGAAACGCAAACCAACAAACAAGAAGTTTTAATTGACTTGGTAAACGCAATTGCTTAATTTTAGATCGTTAGACTTACTTAGATTTTAAGACAACTTAGATGTTGTAAAAAAAATTATAGAAAGTCTAAGAAATCTAAGCAAGTCTAAAAATCTAAGAAATCTACACTATGAAATTACCCGTAATTAAACATTTAACGCAATTCATCGAAGAAAACGATCAAGATTATATCATTGAAACGATCGAAGTTCTAGAAGCAATGACTGAAATTCCTTCTCTTAAAGACGAAGAATTAGACGTAATTGGCGAATTGATTTCGAATATGTATGGCGCCCTTGAAGTGCAAAAATTGGTTGCTCAAGGAACAGATAAAAAAGAAGCTTTAAATACGTTCATGAAACGTGTTTTAGGATCAATCGATAAGTAAATCGGCTTCCTCCCAAAGGATAAATAAAAAAACAAAGCTGAGAAAGCGTTTCTATCTGGAGACGCTTTTTTTTAGTTTACAGTGGTCAATTTTTAGTGGTCAGTTTTTAGTTTTTAGTGTTCAGTCTCGGTATTCAGTCGCAGTTTCTCGAAATATTTGTCAGGTTGAGCGAAGTCGAAGCCCACGTAAAGCAAATTACAAAAGATTATTAATTTAGATTGAGGAGTTACTTGTGCGGGCTTCGACTCCGCTCAGCCTGACAAGCGCAAAAATCTAAAATCTACATTCTAAAATCTAAAATCTAAAATCTAAAATAATCAGGGCGAGACAGTATTTGAAAAAACGGGCAAACATACTTTATCTTTATTCGCCCGCTTTCCCAAATACTGTCGGGCTATCCGCGCTACTTCGGTAGCTTGCTCCTATCCCTCTCGCGGCTAAACGGTTTCAATAGACGCCATATAATTATTGACCAAAATTGTCAGGCTGAGCGAAGTCGAAGCCCGCGCAAAGTATTTCCATAAAGATCAATGACTAAGTTTGCGGAGCCGCTTGCGTCGGCTTCGACTTGCCTCAGCCTGACAGGCGGAACAAATCTAAAATCTACCCTCTAAAATCTAAAATATTTTAAAAAAATCGTGAATTTGTAGCCACCCAAAAACCTATCTTAATCTCTCCTTAAACCGATAACAAATACTTTTAGATTCAAATATTAATCCTTACTTTTGAGCCTCATTAATTTTAAACAAAAATCATGGCATCTATCACATTAGGAGGAAATCCAGTTCATACATCAGGCGAATTGCCAGCAGTTGGATCGCAATTAGCTGACTTCAAATTAGTTCAAAACGATTTATCAGTTGCTACATTAAGCACTTTTGCTGGTAAAAAATTAGTTTTAAATATCTTCCCAAGTGTTGATACAGGAACTTGTGCTGCATCTGTTAGAAAATTCAACCAAAGCGCAAGCGGATTAGAAAACACAACTGTTTTATGTATTTCTAGAGATTTACCTTTTGCTCAAAAACGTTTTTGTGGTGCTGAAGGTTTAGAAAATGTAGTAAACTTATCAGATTTTCAAACTGGTGCTTTTGGAAAAGCAAACGGATTAGAAATCGTTGATGGTCCTTTGGCAGGTTTACACTCAAGAGCAATCATTGTTGTTGATGCTGATGGAAAAATCGTTCACACAGAACAAGTTGCAGAAATTGCAAACGAACCAAATTACGAAGCAGCTTTAGCAGCACTATAATATTTTCCCTTAAATGGAGTTTCAAAAAGATAATACATTTGTTACAGGTAGGTTAAAAAGCATGACTTATGCTTTTAACGGAGCTGTAAAATTGATTAAGACAGAACACAGCATCATGGTACAATTCTCTCTGGGAATTATCATGACGATTGCTGGATTCTATTTTCATATTTCTCAAACCGAATGGCTGTGTCAGACACTGGCCATTGGTTTGGTTTTAAGCATTGAAGGATTAAATACGGCAGTTGAAAAAATTGCCGATTTTATCCATCCTGATTACAGCAAACGAATCGGTTTTATTAAAGATATTGCTGCTGGAGCGGTATTTTTTGCCGCAATGACTGCAATTGCAATAGGCTTGATTATTTATATCCCAAAATTTATTTAGGCAAAGGAAAACGCAAGAATGGCAAAAAATAAAAAAGAAACTGTAGATAAAAAAAACGAAAAACAGGAAGGAGTTAAAAGATCATTTAAGATGTCTAAACAGCAAAGATTTGTTTTAGGATGTCTGTTGGTACTTTTTTCTATTGCACTATTGGTCGCATTTATTTCTTTTTATGTAAACGGACAATGGCAAAATGACCAAAGTGTCGTAAATCAGCTCGGTGATCGTGCCGAAGTTGCTGAGAATTGGCTCGGAAAATTCGGAGCTTATCTTGCCGATTTAATTATCTATAGAGGTTTTGGACTAGCCTCTTTCATTTTTGTACGTTTGTTTTTCCTTACCGGAATGTTTTTAGCACTGGAGCTTTCGACCCAAAAACTAAAAAACACTTGGTTCTGGGACATTTTTGCTATTATTGTTGTTTCTGTACTATTTGGTTTCTTCGCTACTTCTGCACCAGAACTAGGAGGAACAATTGGTTACGAATTAAATTTATTCCTTCAAGATTATATTGGAAAAACAGGTACACTTCTTACACTGCTTTTTGGTTTAATTATCTATTTGATTTTCAAAATCAAATTATCGCCAGAAAAAATCCAATCGTATTTTGATTCTACTAAAAAAGAATTCAAATCAGAATTAGACAAGTTAAAACCAGCTGCAAATCAGCCTGAAAGCGCTTATAATCTAGAAGAATTTGCTATTAAAGAAGAAGTTGAAAGTGACCCTGAAATAGATGATATTCATATCAAAACAGTTGACACGCAGTTTGAACTTAACAAAGAAGCTTTAAAACCAACTATTTCTCATTCATCAGAAATTGAATTAAATCCAGTTTTAAAGCCAATTACCCCAAAACAAGAACTACCATTAGTTTCTCCTGATGAAGCCTTTGTAATTGAAAAAGCAGAAGAAGAAGATATTATCGAAGAAAACTTAGCTTCTCGCTTAGTTGCCGATTTCGGATTATTTGACCCAACTCTGGATTTATCCAATTACAAATTCCCAACTATTGATTTATTAAAAGAATATTCGACTGGCGGAATTACAATCAATCAGGAAGAATTAGAAGAAAATAAAAACAGAATTGTAGATACACTTCGTAACTACAAAATTGAAATTGCACAAATCAAAGCAACCGTTGGACCATCGGTTACTTTATATGAAATTGTGCCGGAGGCAGGAATCAGAATTTCTAAAATTAAGAGTTTAGAAGATGATATTGCTTTATCATTATCAGCATTAGGAATTCGTATTATTGCGCCAATTCCAGGAAAAGGTACGATCGGTATTGAGGTTCCGAACAAAAACCCTACTATGGTTTCTATGAAAAGCGTTATTGGAGCCGCAAAATTCCAAGAGGCCGAAATGGAACTGCCAATTGCTTTAGGAAAAACCATCTCAAACGAAACTTTTGTTGTCGATCTTGCTAAAATGCCTCACTTATTGATGGCTGGAGCAACGGGACAAGGAAAATCGGTTGGATTAAATGCGGTTTTAACTTCGCTTTTATACAAAAAACATCCAGCTGAAGTAAAATTTGTTTTGGTCGATCCGAAAAAAGTAGAGCTTACGCTTTTTAATAAAATTGAAAGGCATTATTTAGCTAAACTTCCTGACACTGAAGATGCTATTATTACTGACAATGCAAAAGTTGTCAATACTTTAAACTCACTTTGTACCGAAATGGACAATCGTTATTCTTTATTAAAAGATGCGATGGTTCGTAATATTAAAGAATACAACGATAAATTCAAGTCTAGAAAATTAAATCCAGAAGCTGGTCACCGATTCTTACCTTACATCGTTTTGGTTGTCGATGAGTTCGCCGATTTGATTATGACTGCAGGAAAAGAAGTTGAAGTTCCGATTGCTCGTTTGGCTCAATTAGCCCGTGCCATTGGTATTCACTTGATTATTGCGACACAAAGACCATCGGTAAACGTTATTACAGGTTTAATTAAAGCCAATTTCCCTGCTAGAATCGCATTTAGAGTAACTTCTAAAATTGACTCTAGAACGATTTTGGATACGCAAGGAGCCGACCAGTTAATTGGACGAGGAGATTTATTATATACAAACGGAAACGACGTAATTCGTGTGCAATGTGCTTTCATTGACACACCAGAAGTTGAAAAAATTACCGATTTTATTGGCGGACAAAAAGCATATGCCACAGCTTATTTGCTTCCAGAGTTCGTTGGAGAAGAAAGTGGCATTAATCTTGATATAGATATTTCCGAGAGAGATACTTTATTTAGAGAAGCGGCAGAGATTATTGTCAATGCTCAGCAAGGTTCTGCTTCTTTATTGCAACGAAAATTAAAACTAGGATACAACAGAGCTGGTCGTTTGATCGATCAACTTGAGGCAGCAGGAATTGTTGGTCCGTTCGAAGGCAGTAAAGCACGCAGTGTAAACATCTTAGATTTAAATGCTCTTGATCAATTTTTTAATAATGAACAAAATTAATCCAATCATGAAAGCAAAAATTCAAGAAATCAACAACAATTCTATCACAAACATGACTAAAAAGTGTTTTCAAATGGCAGTTATTTTGCTTTTGAGCTTCACTTCTATTCAGGCTCAAGATAAAAAAGCGAAAGATTTATTGAACGAAGTGACTTCTAAAATAAAGAGCTACGACAATATTGTTATCGATTTTAAATATTCTTTGAATAATGCCAAAGAAAATATCAATCAAGACAGTAAAGGAAACGTAACGATGAAAGGAAATCAATATGTTTTGAATTTTATGGGCGTTACCAAAATTTTTGACGGTCAGAAAACCTACACTATTGTTCCTGAAGACGAAGAAGTTACTATTTCTAAAGTAAACGAGAAAGATGATAATGCTATCACTCCTTCAAAAATGCTTACTTTCTTCAATTCTGGCTATAAATACAACATGGACATTGTTCAGAATGTAAAAGGAAGAAAAATTCAATACATCAAATTAGTTCCTACAAGCGGAAAAGACCAAAGAAAAGAAATTTTGTTAGGTATTGACGTTCAGACAAAACACATCTACAATTTGATTGAAACTGGAAAAAACGGAACAAAAACAACTTTAACCGTTAATTCTTTTAAAACCAATCAGCCATTATCAAAAAATCAATTTACCTTTGTAGCGAGTAAATACCCGAAATACTACATCAATAAATTAGATTAATCAGAAGGTTGAAAATACTAGACAAATACTTATTAAAAACATTCTTATTTACATTTACTACGGTATTTGTAATCTTATTTTTCATATTCATACTTCAAACAGTATGGCTATTTATTTCAGAACTAGCAGGTAAAGATCTCGACTTAACATTGGTCGTGAAATTCCTGCTTTTTTCTATGCCACGAATTATACCGCTGGTTTTACCGTTATCGGTTTTATTAGCCTCTATTATGACTTTCGGAAATCTTGCCGAAAATTATGAGTTCGCAGCTATGAAATCTTCAGGAATCTCACTGCAAAGAGCAATGAGAGTACTGATTATTTTTATTTTCGTTTTAAGTATTGTGGCATTTTGGTTTGCAAACAACGTCATTCCGTATGCCGAATACAAATTTGTCAACTTTAGAAAAAACATCGCACAAGCCAAACCTGCGATGGCTATTGCCGAAGGTCAGTTTAATGATGTCGGCACTTACAACATTAAAGTAAACAAAAAATCTGACGAAAATGGTAATCATCTAACTGGTGTAACTATTCACGAGAAAGCGAATAATATGGGGGAAAACAAAACCGTAATTAAAGCTAAAACTGGTGAATTAGTCAGTAACGAAAAATCTAGTATTTTAAAGCTAGTTTTAAATGATGGCTACTACTACCAAGACGTTACTCCAAAAAAATATGAAGATCGTGCAAAAATGCCTTTTATAAAAGGTAAGTTTAAAACACAGATTATCAACATCGATTTATCTGAACTTAATAAAGTTGATGACAGCAAAGAAAGCATTGCAGGGACAAATGCAATGTTGAATGTTAACGAATTGCGCTATACTCTAGACTCCTTGAGTAAAAATTTAGATAACGAAATTGTTTCTTTTTCTGAAAATATTAATCAGCGAGTTGGGTTTAAAAAGTTTTTTACAGATTCGCAAAAAAACATCAAGAAGAAACCGCTTCCAAACGATCTTTTATCTATTTATTCGAACAAAGAAAAAGTAGATGTTTTAAAAATGGCTGGAAGCAATGTTACGAGCAGCATCTATTCAATCGAGACTACCCAGAAAGATTTAAAAGACAAACAGAGAGAAATCAACAAGCATTTGACTGCTTTGTACGAGAAATTTGTAATTGCCTTTGCCTGTTTCTTAATGTTCTTTATTGGAGCTCCGCTTGGTGCTATTATTAGAAAAGGGGGACTTGGACTTCCTATTGTATTTGCAGTTTTAATCTTTATTACTTTCCATTTTATTAATACTTTCGGAAAAAGAGTATCTCAGGAAGGCGGTATGACTCCATTTTTAGGATCATGGATGTCCTCTTTTATTTTATCGCCTCTTGCCATATTATTGACCTATCGTGCAACAAACGATAACGGGTTAATTAATTTTGATGCGATTACAACTCCTATTTCACAACTATTTCAGAAAATCTCTGAGCGGTTTTCACCTGCTCAAAAGCAAAAATAATTATGTCAACAACAAAAATACAACTGAATACCATTGAAGAAGCTATAGAAGATATTCGTCAAGGTAAAGTAATCATTGTAGTCGATGATGAGGATCGCGAAAATGAAGGTGATTTTTTGGCTGCTGCCGAAAAAGTAACTCCAGAAATGATCAACTTTATGGCTACTCATGGACGTGGATTAATCTGTACACCACTAACAGAAAGCCGATGCAAGGAGTTGGATCTTCGTGCAATGGTTACCAACAATACAGATCACATGGAAACTGCTTTTACGGTTTCTGTTGATTTAAAAGGTCAAGGAGTTACAACTGGAATTTCTGCAGCAGATAGATCAAAAACAGTTCAATCTTTAGTTGATCCTAATACAAAACCACACGATTTAGCTCGTCCTGGTCATATTTTTCCTTTAATTGCTAAACAAGGTGGTGTTTTAAGAAGAACTGGACATACTGAAGCGGCAATTGACTTTGCACGTTTGGCAGGATTTAAACCTGCTGGTGTAATCTGCGAAATTTTGAACGAAGACGGAACAATGTCTCGTTTGCCAGAATTGATTAAAGTGGCAAAAAAATTCGATTTAAAATTAGTTTCTATCGAAGATTTAGTCGCCTATAGAATGCAGCACGATAGTTTGATTGTTAAAAAAGAAGATTTCGATATCGAAACTCGTTTTGGAACTTTCCGTTTAAGAGCTTACGAACAAACTACCAACAAACAAATTCATATTGCTTTAACTAAAGGAACTTGGAATCTTGGCGAACCTATTTTGACCAGAATTCACTCTTCTCAGGTAAACAACGATTTATTAGGCACATTGACTAATAATGCAGAACAGCAATTAGACGATATGTTTAAAGTGATTAATGAAAACGGAAAAGGTGCTGTTATCTTTATCAATCAAGATATGACCGCTGTAAACCTTTTGAACAGAATTTCTGAGCTTAAAACATTACAATCTAACGGAACTTTAAAAGCTCCAAAAGTGATTATTGACAGCAAAGATTACGGAATCGGAGCTCAAATTCTTCATGATATAGATATTTCTAAAATAAGATTGGTTTCGAATACAGAACAAACAAAACGAGTGGGTATGATTGGATACGGGCTTGAAATTACAGAATACGTTAATTATTAATATGGGAACAGTAGAAGAAAGAATTCAGAAATCGGAAACTCGTATTTTTAAAGCCGTTTTCCCTAGTACAACGAATCATTACGACACTTTATTTGGAGGAACTGCTCTTCATTTAATGGATGAAGTTGCTTTTATCTGCGCGACTCGATTCAGCCGTAAAAAAGTTGTTACGATTTCTACAGGACAAATTGACTTTAAAAAAGCAATTCCTGCTGGTACATTAATTGAATTAGTAGCAAAAGTAGACAGCGTTGGAAGAACCAGCTGTAAAATTCACGTCGATATTTTCATGGAACAAATGTATTCTGAACTTCGCGAAACGGTAGTTTCAGGAACTTTTTCGTTTGTTGCTGTTGACGAGCACAAAAAACCAACGCCAATTTTAGACGATTTAGATTAATTTTTCAAAAAACATCACTTTCGGAAATACTGATAATTAGACACTTGAAAATTATCTCAAAAAACTTCAAAAAAAAGTCCGAAAAAAGTTTTTATAACCGAAAAACCGTCTTATATTTGCACCCGCAATCAGGCAATGATTGCGACATACTGGAGAAATGGCAGAGCGGTCGAATGCGGCAGTCTTGAAAACTGTTGACTGTAACAGGTCCGGGGGTTCGAATCCCTCTTTCTCCGCCAGTAGAAGCTTCAAAAGAAGCTTTAAAAGTCAAAAGCCTTTAAACACTAGTGTTTAAAGGCTTTTTCGTTTTTACACACTTTTCAAAAAGCACATGTTTTATCAAAGAACGGTTACGGATCAGGTGCAAAAGTTGGGGATTAAGCAAAAAGATTAGATAATCTGAATAAGAAAAAATCTATTTTCCTGACTCCTCTAAATTGCGATCTAAAAGCTTTTAAAAAACTTAAGGCTGTTTTTTTAGAATTTTTCCGCAAGCTTTGAGTTAGATAATTTAGGAGACAATACTCTTCAATAAATTGAACAGCATCTAATTATGAAAACATGCAGGAAACCAGAAAAAGGTGGCCATTGGAATTTAAAATCTGTGCGGTCACAATCAGCAACCAGTACAAAAGTGTACATCGTGTAGCTCAGGAGCTTGGAGTCAGCAAAAATAGCCTGCAGCATTGGAAGAAACTTTTTAAGGATGGAAAACTTACCCTTCATGAATCATCTGATTCCTATAAAAACAGAAAAGAAATATTAAGGTTAAAAAAGGAAATTAAGAACATCAAACTGGAACGGGATATTCTGGAAGAGGGTGCTGCATATCTTCTGCAGAAAAGACGTTTGCGGTATCAATTTATCAGAGAAAACGCCGATAAATTTCCTGTTACAAAGATGTGCAAAATTTTTCATGTAGACCCTAGCAGCTATTATAAATGGTTAAAAGGACTTCCTACAAGCAGAGCTGAACGTAAAGTATTTATATTATCAGAGATTTCAAGAATTTATCATTGGAGTCAAGGCAGGTACGGTAGTCGAAGAATAGCCAAAGAATTATCGTCAATCAACATAAAAGCTTGCCGATCTTTTGTTGCAAAGATAATGCTCGAAAATAATATGCCTAGGATTCCAAAATTAAAATTTAAAAGAACTACAATCTCCTCTCCCAAATATCCTGCAGCAGCAAATTTATTAAATCAGAATTTTAAAGTAAGTAACCAAAATCAGGTATGGGTATCCGACATTACCTATATTCGAACTAAAAAAGGCTGGGCATATCTTACTGCTGTTATAGATCTCTTTGATCGTAAAGTAGTAGGATGGTCTTTAAGTGAAACCCTGAAGACAATGGATACAACCATTGTTGCCTTTAAACAAGCCTTGCGTAATCGTCCTTTAACTAGTAACCAGAAATTAATTTTTCATTCAGACCGAGGGATTCAGTATGCTTGTAAAGATTTTGTTTCCACATTATCAAAAAGTAATCAAATCGCCCAAAGTATGAGCAGAAAGGGCAATTGCTATGATAATGCTGTCGCTGAGAGTTTTTTCAAAACATTAAAAACAGAATTAATTTACCAAAACAATTATACAACAATAAAAAAAGCAAAAAAGTCAGTCATTGACTATATCAAAAATTTCTATAATCGATACAGAAGACATTCTGCGCTTGGAAACCTGACAATCGAGGAATTTCAAAAACAGTATCTTATTACAAAATAGATTCCATTGCTTTTATAGCAGCTTATTTGAACTGCTAACTAACCATTTAAGTAATTCTTTGTCATAAAAAAGGAATACCTTTGTCTATGAATTAATTAAGAATTATAACGTCAATTTAAACGTATTTAAACCAATCTGAAACTTTCAATATTTATAAAAATAGCGAAAATGTTCATGGCAGAATCGTGGCAGATGATGTTTTAAAATTATAACCCCAGCAGAACCAAGGGTTGAGAACTTTGGGTTCGAATTGCAGAGCGTCCCTATTCAAATTAAAAAATATGTAAATTGTTCCAAGAATAGTTAGATTATTTTCATATTTAGCGACTTATTAATTTACTGTTCTAATAAAGCCAATTACTAGTTTATTTCTAAAAAATTTATAGCCTTTTATCACATTATTAAAAGTTATAAAATCATTGTCATCTCTCGTTATAAAAATTATTATGTTTTCCATTTTAATCAATTAAGAAATATAGTAATATACTGAGACCTTGCGCAATCAATTTATGCCGACCTCATTTAAGTATAAAAGATGAAAAAATCATTTTCGGATTAAGTCAATCAACTTATAAAAAATGGTTTTTCCACTATTAGAGCCTTCAAAATTATTCGATCTTGAAGGCTCTTTTACGATTTACAAAGACCTAAACGCAATTTTTTAACGGCATGGGTGATAATTTTATTTTTTTTAAACACTAAAAATCAAGTAATTATACGTAACGCCTTTAATTTTTAAATGCTTTAATTTACCCTAAAATAAAAAGCAGCAGGAAAATAAAATATTGTTTTAATAATTCTAAAATTAATTCTTTATGATATTAAATAGAAATTTTATAGCATTTTCTTTATTATGTATGATACTTACTAGTTGCGGTTCGGCCTCAGATCGAAAGACATCTACATCCGACTCCGCTTGGCCACCAGTGGTATCTTCAGATTGTCAGTATGGCATTCAGACTTTTAATAAAATGGCTTCAACAGCAATAATGAATGAAATCAAGGATATTAAAATTTCTAAAGGCCACATCCCGCAAGATTTAATAGTATTGTATCCTAAAGCAAAAGAAGCATGGAATCGCGCATTGGGGACCAATGTTTACTCCAGCCAGTACAGCTGCACTACCCTTAGCTCTCTGCCTAAGATATCTGATATAAATCCTGCCGCACTGGAAGAATATCAGCAGTTTTTCTTTTATCTGGCAGAATATAAATACGGGCCATATCCAACTCAAAGTAGAGACCAATTCAGGAAACTTGCATGGATTGAGAAAGCCGACTGCAAAAAAAGAATGGAAAGTACTGTAAGGGCCACTTTAATATCAAACTGCCATGGCGATTTTGAAGATTTGAACAAACTGTTAAAACCTGTTTTCTTACCAGAAAATATTGAAGACTGCCTGACGGCTGATTAAATTTGGTCAAAAGATTTATTAAAAATTATTTTAAGCTTCCCGTTTAGTGCACATTATGACCGTCAACAGTCCTCAATAAAACTCCATTGCATAATGAATACAATAGATAGATTTATTAACCATAACCAATAAAAATATGAGTGCAGCTTTACAAATCTACAATGCCACCGGCGAAAATGTGAGACCTCAGTATCAAAAAACCGCTTCCTGGGTTTGGTCAGCAATACTTTTAATTTTATTTGTATTTGTCAGGGCCAAAGGAACAACTTCGGATGAAACCCCAAATGTACAATGGGCATCAATGATAATAGCAGCAGTATCATTCATAATCTGGGTTTATATGTTTGGAGGGAAATCCATCACTGATCTTCCTTTTTATCAAGCTTATATCGCCAGCTTAACTGTACTGTTATGGACATTTGCTGTTCCATATTTCTATAAAGGCGACCAGACATAAAGCACTTCAGAAATATCATACATAGATATTCAGAATCAGCTTTTTTTTACCTAAGTCGCAAATCAGTATAAATCCACATCAACCTTTATTATGTGATGAAATTGACGAAAATAAACTCTCAACAATCTGACAAGAAACACACTACACTAGATTAACCCTAAAGCCACAATCATGAAAACTCATTACTATCTTTTGCTTGCTGCCTCCCTGCTGCTTGCATCCTGCGCAAATCAAAATCGGGTAACAAAAATAACTTTTGACAATGAAACCCATACCTCTACCTTTCATGGTGAAGTTATAGAGGCTGGTCAGGTGAAGGAAGTGCCGATAAAACAAGATGACGCTTTTGTCAGGGAAGGCTCCGATATTCAAATTATCGTGCAGAATTTTAATCCAATGAACCACGAATTTACTCTGCAGCAAGAAAACGACGTCTTGTACTATACCGCTCCAATGGCCCAGACCAATGTGCTTACGAGCTTCATCGCGGCAGCAAATGGGCAGCAGGTAATAAATCCTGCACCTAATAACCCTAATAAAAAAGATAAAAATGATCCTGCAAAATGCATATTAATTGATGACGTTAACCGGACAGAGAAGGCTTTATTAAAAAGTATTGAACAATTTAATCAATTTTACAATGGCATAGTATCCTTAAATAATAAAATTGATTCCTATAAGGTATATCCAAAACTTAATAAGGCATCTTTACATTGTGATTTGGACAACGCCGTAAATGTGATCAAAAGTAATTATGTAGATGCTTCAAGAATTGACGCGATTGTCTGCTCAGGCAGTCCTGCCAATTATGTATTTGTTAATGCGGCAGAAGCAAATAATTTTTCTCTGCAAAAAGACAGACATGCTGCAGCCATTCAAACAAAAATTGATGAACTTGAAAAAAGTATCGCCAAAAATAAAGCCTCGACGACTAAATGTCTTGGCCAGGCGGGGGGGGTGTCGTCCACGCTGGATCAGTCCATTACCAGGGCAAAAGCATTAAAAGATGAAATTAATACAAAACTTTCTTCAAATATAGATATCGTTGCAACTAAACTCAGCGCAATCAACGCATTGCAATTCACTTTCAGCCCCTCCAGAGCTCATGTAGGAGAAACAGACGAACTGGTCCTTAAGATGTCAGTAAAAGACAACGTTAGAAACAACACTATTGTTTATAATCTGGCACATCTGCCGGTATATAAATCAATAAAAATCGACTACTCGGCAGGTGCTTTTTTCAGTGGACTATACGATGAAAGTTTTACAAAGACAATAAGCAGCACCACAACAGACAACACGGTTGATCCCCCTGTGAGCACAAATCACTATACTTTACATAGATTTGATGGCGGAGGCCTGTCATATGGCGCAATGGCATTTATTAACTTTCACTCACAACTTGCTTCTCCCGTAAATTATGGAATTTCACTGGGTGGGGGATTAAGATTTAATCAGACGACAAAATTTGTATTAGCCCCTACAGGGAGTCTTTTTTTCGGTAAATATCAAAGACTCATTGTCCATGTGGGCTACGCAATTTCACAGGTCGAAAGAATTTATTCCATATATGGAGATGAATCATTTACAGATTCTAATTACGCCCCTGATATTAAGCAGGTGGTAAAGGGAAGCTTCCTATTTGCCATCTCATGGAATTTATCAAGAACCAAATAATTTAGATCATGGGAAAAGTTAAGAAAGAAACGCAAGAACTGAATGAACTTCCAGTTGCACCGGGAGGATTCAAGCCGCAAGAAAATATTCATCTTTTAAAAAAGGGCTGCCATATAAAAGTTGTTAAAGGAAAAATACTTGAAGTTCAAACAGAAAATAAGAAAGTTATAAAAGAATTTGGAAAGGCAGATTTAAAAAAAACAAATAATTTTGAAAATAAACTTCTGATCAGATCTGAAAAAATTACTTTACAAGAAGATTTACTGGGCCTTCCTATCTCTAATAGATGGATAGTCTATTCTGGCTGGATGAACAAAAGCGGAGCACCTATAACCTATTTTAAAACTAGATGGAAAGTTCCTCAGCATCCATCAACAAATAATGGCCAGGTTATATTTTTATTCAACGGCATTCAGAATAAATCCTCTGCATATATACTGCAGCCAGTTCTGCAGTGGGGCAAATCAAATGCCGGCGGAGGAAACTTCTGGTCAATTACAAATTGGTTTGTCACGCAGGGTGATAAAGGCAATGCAATTTTTAAGGAATTGGTAGCTGTCAATCCTGGTGACATAATCGAAGGCATCATGGTATTGACAAAAAATAAAGGATCGAAATTTTCATATAAATCTTCCTTTACAGATTACCCGCAGTGTGATTTAGAAATTGAAGGAATCGATGAACTCTGCTGGGCGAATGAAACTTTGGAATGCTATGACCTCTATAAGTTCTCCGATTATCCAAATACTAATGTTACTGAAATGACTGATATTGAAATAAGAACTGGTAATAAACAGCCTACCATTAAATGGGATATTCATAACGACGTTACTGATAATGGACAGCATTGTACAATTAAAAGCAATAGTTCAACAAATGGCGCAGTAAGCCTATATTATAATAATGAGCAACTTGCTTAGCATAGATGTTTTAAATGGAGCAATTGGAGCTGTCTCTAAAGATTGCCACCGAACGCTAATATCAAATTGCGAATAATTGACTATTTCAATCTTACAACAAAACACCGACGTTTAACTACTTAACATACTATTCCTTAAAATCAAACTCTCTCAATTTTGGTTCGAACGACAGTGCGGCTGCAGTCATCTTATCGTTAATTTGTCAAACGTTGCCTCCAATTTTAAGCCAAATTCTATAATAGTGAAGATTTCGTTGATTAAAATATCTAAGTTCAAATTGTAAATAATCCCTGTGTACAACAGCTGCGTAGTTGTAACATTAATAAGTGGACAACACTTTTTTAGGTTAATATTCAAATTTACAAATATTTACAATTGTGTCTACAGTGCGGACACAATTGTAAAGTCAAATAAGACGAAGCAAAAAAACAATAAAGATTAATATTTTTATTCAATCGATTTTGTCAAAAATAAATGTCATATTAAATTATGCTTTATTTTGCACGACCAATTTATAGAATTTACAAACTGTGCCACAAAAAGTTAACACCTTAAATTAAAGTGATACACGTGGATAAAATCTTTTCTTCTAAAAACTATCAAAAAAATTTCTAGAATTGAAAAAACATTTTATCTTTGCACCCGCAATGACAGAATGATTGCGTCTTACTGGAGGAATGGCAGAGCGGTCGAATGCGGCAGTCTTGAAAACTGTTGACTGTAACAGGTCCGGGGGTTCGAATCCCTCTTCCTCCGCCAGATGAAGTTTCAAAAGAAACTTTAAAAGTCAAAAGCCTTTAAATACTAGTATTTAAAGGCTTTTTTGTTTTTTGTCACTTGTCAAAAAACACATATATTATCAAAGCACGATGACCCTATGAGTGACCCCTATTTTTTTTTCAAAAAAAAACGAAAAAAGGGTCACTAAAAAAAGTGAATTCCCCAGGAGTTCCCTAAAAAACACTACAAACTTTCGGCGATTTTAAATCAATTTGATTATTAATTTAAAATTGTGAGTTATGTTAAAAATAATTTTTTATCTCAAAGCAGGTAAATTCAACAAAAGTGGAGAATCTCCAATTTACGCCCGCATTTCATACAAGAAACAATCCATAACTATGGTGGTGGGCAAATCGATCTTAAAAGAAAGATGGCGGTTTACCGACAACTTAAGGAGTATTCTTAAGCTTGAAAAAGAAAAGGTAATTAAAAATACCTTGAATCTTTTTCTTCTGGGCATGGAAAAGAAGTTCAATGAAATATTTAAAATTGATCAGGATTTTTCTTTGCAATTACTCAAAGATGAATTTAAAGGCGAAACAGCCGTAAAAGAAGATTATGTAAGCATAATCGAAATTATGAATAGGCATAATGAGTTCTTTAAAAGAAAGGTCGATGCCAGAGAACGATCTAAAGCTTCGTTCCAGAAATATGAACGTGCAAAAGATTTACTTATCACATTTATGACAAAGCAGTACGGAATACAAGATATCTCTTTGCTTGAAGTGACCAGTGTCTACTTTTACAATCTTGAATTATTTCTTAAATACGATAGTCGTTTTAAAGGCAAAACAGGCATTGAAAACAATTCTGTAGTCAAATATATGCGCATACATAAGACAGCTTGTAAATACAGTGTCAGAATGGGTGTAATAGATAAAGATCCATTTAGTGTTTATAACACCAGAAAATCCAATTTTTCTGACGTTCTTACTTGTTACCAATGCATATAAATACCTTCAATAATTTAATACTAATTATTTTAATTCCTAAATCAAGAAATTACTTTCTCTAGTTTATTTCATTAAATCAGTGTTACTATCAATGAGATAAATTTTATTGTTTTTCAATTTCTTTTTACTGAATTCATTTAAGGAATCGGGTTCTCTACAAATCTTTTTTACTGCATATCCTTCTTTTATAATTAGCATTATACAATTAGAATTTACTTTTACTTTCATTCTAAAGTATCCTTTACCGTCTGTATATGTTGTAGTCCCATTAATATTCACAATTACGTCTTTGAGAGGCTTCTCTGTGTCATAATCATATACATTACCGTCTAAATAATTACTTGTATTACAGCTAGTAAATAACAATACAAGAAAAATGATTTTAAGTCTCATAAAAATCTAATAGTCTATAATTTTTTATACGATTTCATCAGCTACCTGAATTTATTATTGTTTTTGTATTTGTAAGTGTACTCCGTAGATTTTTTATCTCCCGGCAGATTGTACTTCATTAGTATTTCATAGTTTCCATAACGCATAAACTGATAATTACTATTTAAGAAACGTTTTGCGATTGAATCTACACCTGTATCTCCATTAATGTAAGCGTTGACAATTTGATTATTTAAATCAACCCAGTCTTGTTTATAAAGCAAAGGCATATTATACTTAAATGGAAAATTACCTTTTGTCCATGATTGGTTTACATCATTCTCTATACTGGTCATGTAGTAAGCATTCAGCGGAATTGCTTTTGCCGGAATAACTCCTAACTCATCGATATCTCTTTCAGTAATAGTATAATTTCCATTTAAAGGATAATCTTTATACAAGTACGGATAAATATCCCCCATATAATACTCGTCATTTAACTTAGACTGCGCTACGATAATTGGTTTATTATCACTATATGTTACTCCCTGTAATTCAGTCAAATCAAATGCTTCCTGACTTGAAATAGTATTAGTTAAATAAATAACATCTGAATATAAAACTCCAAAATTATAGCTTTGTGTGTTTATGGCATTCATCTTAGCATTGAAAGTTTTATATTTACTGGTACTGAACAAGTAAGATAAACGATCAATACTGCCTTCTGCTTTTGACAATGCATCAGCTTGATTTTCTTTTATTTGTATATCATTACCATCATCATTGATTGTATTTGTTCTTGTTGAAGATCCGGTGTTTCTAGAGGGAGACTGTTTTAAACTGCTGACAATTGAAAAGTTATATTTCTTTTCCTGCTTAATATCGGGCAATTCATAATATACTTCATTTTTATTGGTGTCATAATTGAAAGCGGTTGCTTTTGCATTGGAAGCACCTTCTTCATTTACTTTGATACTGGTTTCCCAGCTTGCATCTTCAAATAAATAATCCTGACCACGCTTAAGCTGAATATATCCTTTTGGATATTCTTCTTCAAGGAAGTATTTCTGATCTACTACCGGGTAAGAATATTTAATATTGTTAAGCGGAATATGATTTGGTGCACCTCCTGTTGTAAATAATCTTTCTTCGTATTCTGTGGCTACTTTTCCATCAACTTTGATCGGCTGAAAAACACCGTTTATCATTTTTTGGAAACTAACCTCAACCTGAACTTTTAGTTCTCTGTTTGGTGGTAAAATATCTGTTGAAACAAAATTTACTTTGTCTTTCATCGAACCCCATTCAAAAGTCCCTGGTATTTCAGTTGTACCATCGAATAATTTGAATTTCTCTAAAATGATTTTATAAGTAACATCGCCTGTATCTTCAGGTATTACAAAAGCTTCATTAACTTTCATTGAAAAAGCTGCTTGCGGAACAGCAAACACATCAACATCTGCTGAGCTTTGCTTTGGAGTTACATCTGTAATCAGTTTAATTCCTCCTAACGGCGATCCATTTTCAAATTGGCATTCTTCACCTATTTCAAACTTAAAACGGAATTTTCCTTTTATTAATCCTCCCAGAACGTTCATATTTCCACCCACATAACCACGCATCCAAACCGGATTTGGCAGTTTTGCCTGCAATAATACGGCTGCTCCTCCTGAGATGATTGGAACTTTTATTTTTACAAATGCCAATTTTATTCTAACTCCAAGTTCTCCTTGCAAATAAGCATACGACTGACCATTTGCATACCAGCCATTTATTCCCACAGTCTTTCCCGTATTCGAACATCTAGCTTCCTGATAATCTTTCAGCATAATATCAAATCCCATTCCAGCTTGAAAACGCGCATAGAAAAGAAGGAAACTTAAATCTCCCGTATCAAAATCTAAACTTGCGCCAAAAGCCATACCGCCTCCATTTGCGAGTGAATTTTCATCGCGCATATAGTCTAACTGCTTGGCATCTACTCCTAAAATCTGTGCCACAACTGCCGGTGGTGGCGGGCTTGCGGGAAGTACCGTTCCGGCCATGAAATAACTTGTAGTTTTCAGGTACATTCCAGCTACTCCAATTTTTATACCGCATCTGTCATCTGGTGTTCCCATATACATATACCAGTCTTTTGGGTCTTTATGAAAAACTCCCCAAACTGCTCTTCCTCCAGATCCTGTACCTGAAAGGAAATTTCCCGGGGTATTAATATACACATCTGTTGTAGCATGCATAGATTTATTCTGAAAATCAAGCTCTACTGCTGCTGCCATTTTTATACCTACTGCAGCAGATAAATCTCCCGGAATTGCTTCTTTTGCTTCTGGAATATATTTACTGGCAAAAGATCCTTTCAGATCAGTTTCTGTAATACCTAAAAAGCTTTTCTTTGAAGTAACATTTGTAGCTACTTTTTCCATTAAGCCACTAATTTTTTTCATTCCAGGGATTTCTGCTAATACACTTGCTTTTCCAAAAATTGCCAGTCTGTTTACTCCGCCTTTTGCGTTAAAAGCCATTTCAAAACCAGCTTCTCCATCGCAAATTTTATCCGAACCTACAGAAAAATAAATCAAAGCTTTAAGTCCTAAACTTATTTTTTCATCTGGCGTATAACTAAGTCCTGAAAGTGAAAAATCTGCTATTGACAAATCCTGATTTCTTCTCATTTTGTAGTAAGCTCCTCCGCCAAAACCATTTATCATAAACGGAGATGGTACAGAAGGCCATTGAACAGCGGAATCAAAATACCAGTATCTAAAAGTAGAGCGTCCAAAAATAGCTTTAGCCTGAACATTCACTACACCTGCAACATCAACCATAAGATCTGCATTGAAGCCATTACCATATACAGGATCATTTTCCATTAAGATAAGACCTCCTTTTATTGTTAGTCCGCTGAATTGGCAGTCAATATTAATAGCTGATAAATCAAGACCATCGTATCGGCTTCGCTGCCTATAGCCATCCTCATACATTTTGCCTTTAATTCCTATTCGAGCCGAAGCTCCTGCCCCTACACTTTCCATTAAATTTATTCCTAAATCAAAATCAATTCGGGAATCATTTCCATTAATAGCAACATTTATATTACCTATCGATACAGGGAAATTAGCAAAGGCTACTGTTCCTTTATATCCCATATTGCGAACAGAAATTATTGGAGAAACGGTTTGCAATTGTAAATTTTCAAAGGAAATTCCTTTAAAATCAACCATTCGTTTTCCTTCTACCTCCTTATCATCCGTAGCGTTCTTATTTGTTCCAAAAGAAACCGTTCCGTTTAAATTGGCTTTGGGTAAAAATCTTCCGTTTATTAAATTTAATTCAACGGAACTATTGGGCAGTAATAATGCTTTTGCTTTCCAGATATCAAAAGATAAAGAATCTTTAGTAGCAACAACTAACTGCTGCTCACTCATGGATATAAATCCATTGTAAAGCAATCCCTTTCTATTCGTTTGTCCTGAATTTGTTGAAGATGAACTCGTTGATTTAGTAATTGGCAGTAAAATTTCACCGCTCAGATTTGCTTTCACAAATGTATTAGCGGCAATAGTCACATCGATATGATCTAAGGAATAAGCCCATGATTTTTCCTCACTAGTGATACCCTTATTTAAAGGAAATATATTATCAGCATAAAAAGTTCCAGAAACTCCAAATTTATCTATAATAAGATTTTGAGCTCCTACATAGATTCTTTCTTTATTCGATGCAGTATCCGAGGTTTGAAACTCCTTTGGAAGCCCCACTTCAAAGGCCTGAATAAATACACCTTTCCATGCTTCCGGGCTTGGTGATAATAATGCGTTTTTTGTATAATATTCAGGAAAAAACACGCTAGGATCGTTCTTTAAATCACTTAAATCCAATACAGCATTACTTACCAAAAAGGTGAAGTTACCATCAAAATCTTTTCCATTTCGTTTGTCTTTTAAAACAAAAGGCTGTAGGCTTACATTAACTAAAATGTCATTCCAATCACTTCCTATAAAATTGAATTCTCCTCTAACTCTATTCGGAATTTGAACTGGTATACCATTATAATAAGTTTTGGTAGTAGTCGTTGCTGCTTCGTCAACTGAACCTGTTTTTGGATCAATAGGTAAAATTAGATTTCTGGAAAACTCGACTGCCCCTGATATTTTCATTTCCTTAAAGCCGTCACAATCAATTGTTACATAGGTCAGGTCTTTGTTATGTCCTGTTGCCATATCAAAACCTCCGTATAAGGATAATTGCCATTTATTATCACTGAACGGAATATCTACATTTCCCAGCAATACGAGTTTAGCTTCACCTATGATACCTCCCTGATGGGAAAGTTTTACATCATCGGCTCCAAAAAACAATTGCATCGGCTGTCCGTTTGGACCTTTCTGCGGGATATCAACCCTGCAGAATACCGTCAGCGTAGTATATTCAGGAGAAAATACTGCTTTTGTTATCCCGATAGAATACTCTACATTGTTTACGGTATTTCGAATCCCCACAGGAAGTTCGACCAAATCCTGATTCGAAAAATGATCTACCCAGCGGTCTGCCGCGGCAATCTTTTCTATTGACCCCGTAGCTGCATTCAGCTCTTTTGGAGGTGCTATATCCTGCCCGTAAGAACTAAAAAACCAAAACAGAATAAATAAAGCAGATAAATGTAATTTGTAAAACTTTTTCATAGTAAATAATCTATATTATGCTTGAAACCTGAATCTCAATATGTTTTTATATAAGTCGTTCCTTTAGCTAAAAGCTGTAGCCATAGTTAAAATTCAATATTATGTCATTGTTGGAAGGCTTATTGGTTGAACTTCTAAACATTGACGTCATATCTAATGAAAAATTATGCTTTTGCATTATAGTGTAACTGTTATTCAGTTTTATTCCAAATACAGAACTTGAACTTGCATCGCTTTGAGTATTGTTATATAAAAAGCCAAAATTGGCATTCATTTTTTCTTTCAATAACTTTTTAGAAACACCAACTGAAGCACCAACGGATGAGTTATCAAACTGACCAACCTGGTTATTGGTATAATTTAAAGAACTATTCAGGGCCGTTTTAATTACAAGGAAATTTACTATATGAGATAAATTATAATTCTGTACGGTGCTTGCCTGTCCTTTTCTTATAATACCGCCTTGTTCATTGGCCTGACCTGCAATACTATAATTAAAATTCATATTTTGGTTTTTCTTTTTTCCAAAAGAATAACCAATATTTAGGTTTGCATTTTGAGATAACTGCTTATAATCTAAAGTATCGGCAGCTACAACATTTGGATTATTAATGAGTTCAAACTGGTCCGTTTTTTTATTGGTGTAGGTCGAAAAATTAGAATAACTCCCTGTAAAATTAAGCTGGTCCGTAATTTTATAATTCATATTTATAGAACCCACGACACTCTTAGTATCTTGTTTTTTCTCGTGTGCCAAATCATCTCTTTGATATCCTAAACTAGCTGCTATATTTATGTTATCATTATAAAAGGGTCTTGAAAGGCGCAATGCAATATTTTCTAAATCATTATTAAAGTACATTGCTCCCAATGTATTGTAATTGGGATCAATACGTTCATACATTAATCCAAGTCTTGTTTTTTGTATGCTGTAATCAAAATTTACATTTAATGCGTTTAAGAAAACAGTACTTTCTTTTGCAGAGAAAAGTCTGTCCTTAAAATTTCCTCCTTGGAGTGTTTCTGCACGTGTATCGTCTGTTAATACTGATAGCGCATACTCTACATTAAAAGTTAAATCTTTTAATAATGATGTACCAAAAAGCAGACTGTTTACAAAATTTGATTTAGGTGTTACTTCACTATCATTTCCTGTTAAGTTGAGCGAGTTTACATTGTCTTTGGCATAAAAGCCAATCCAGCCTATTTTATATCTTTCTTTTTCGAAACTTGTTTTTATGCCGTAACCAAATCGTTCATAAACGGGAACGCCTCCTAACGCATTTTCTTCTGATACTGATTTTAATAATTGTCCTCCCATTAAACTAATTTTAAATGGGCTTCTTGGTGTCAATTCAAGACCAACGCCTTTAAAAGGATAACCGCTTAAGGTATAAGGCGAAAAAGTCATGTTTGCATTACCTATATAAGCTTTAACCCATTTGTACTTAGGCATGATACAAATTCGATTAAAATCAAAGGGAGCGGTATAACCCAGATTATTTCCCTGATTGGTCAGGCTGTAAAATACCGGAATATTAAAACTGAATGCACTGACATTTAAATTTCCTGAAAGCAGATAAGTAAATGGCTCTCTAGAATTTTGCTGATTAGAATTATAAAATATCATGTTAGCATTTACTCCACCTGTAACTTTAAAATTAGGCTTGTAAAAATTCTCTAAATCAACATCCTGCGAATATCCATTTTTAGTAACTAAGAACAGTAGAACAACTAGGAGTTTTAACCAATTATTTGTATTATTTATTTTCATTAATCGATTCCTCCTTTATTGTTTTTGTACTTTAATGTCACATAAAATATAAGAGCTGGTTCCGTTTTTTACCATATCTTTAATTTTGATTGCCCCCTTTCGTCCATCCTGTGTTTTGAACAAAATTATTCTTGGATACGTCCAGCCAAATTGCTGTTCTCCTGGTGCGCTATAACTTATGTTTAATGATTTTATTGGAGTATCGTTTGTCATTGCATCAAACTGTGTTTCGTTAAAGTTTAATCCGCAATTACAAAGATTTTGAGAGTTTACAAAAATGGTGCTTTGAGCATTTTTTAATGCCAGAAATCCATAGTTATTGACCTGATCCGGCGAAATGAATTTGTTATAGGTCAAATTGCTATTTAATCCCTGAAATACAATATCAATTAAGCCACTGTTCTCTTCAGTAATTTCATTTGCTTTATACACTTGCCTAGTGATGGTCGAAAACATTGCTCCAATATTTTTGTTATTGTGCGCCGAGTTTATACCTAACTTGATATTGGTTAAAATACGCAGATTTGTATCGGGCTGTACCGTAATTGTTGATTTAAAAATCTGGCTTGATTTATCGTTTGAAGCTTCTAGAGTGACTTCATGAACCCCAATACTTGTAAACATTACCGTTGGATTTTCTTCTGTTGAAACACTCGGATTTCCTCCCACAAAAGTCCATTTATATTGGGTCGCACTGATTGATTTATTGATAAAATTAATCGTTACTGGCGACTGATAATCGTCGTTTTCAAATTTTGGTTCATACGAGAATAAACTCATCAAAAGTGGTGCAACTGTAATTGTTTTAGTTACTTTTTGAGTTTCAAGCCCATTTGAAACTGTTAGGGTAATTGCATGCTCTCCTGGAGTTTTAAAAACAACATTAGGAGGTATTTTACCCGAAAAACTGGTTGGCATTCCGTCCTGAAAATCCCATTTAAAAGTAAGCCCTTCACCAAGAGTATTATTGGTAATAACTACCTCAGCGGGTGAGAAATTACTTTTTACAATTTCAGCGGTAAAATCAATATTAATTCCGTCTCTAATTATAACCGTTTTACTGATTTCTTTACTCTCTCCATCTGCATTTGTTGCCCTAAGTTTTATAGTATATGTTCCTTGTTTATCATACAGGATTTCTCCCGGATTTTTTAGATTTGAAGTACTCGGACTTCCTCCTTCAAAAGTCCATTCATAAGTATCGGCACCAGAAACTTCACTATCGATTTTAATGATAACGGGGACCGATTCTTTAGCATTAATATACGAAATCGTAAAATCACCTTCTACGGCTATAGAGATTTCCTGATAGCATGAGGTAGTTGCAATAAATAGGAATAAGAGTAAAGCTTTTTTCATTTTGTTGTATTTTAAACCACTACAGTTTTGAGGCTGTAGTGGTTTTTTAATTTTTATTTACTGCAATTATTTTTATAATCTTCTAAAACCTTAATCAGTCCTTCAAGGGTTTTAAAATCATAATTTTCGAAGACAAACGAATCGCATTTTAGATATTCAGCAACATTTTTTTTCAGTTTATCATTGCTTGATTTGTTGGCATATAAACCTTTTTCCTGCGTTGGTATTTTTATAATAAAATCAGATGACAGTAATGGATCAACCAGAATCATGTATCCATTTTCTTCATACAAAATTTTGTAGAAGCTGGAAAAATCAAAACTTAAAGAATTTAAGCTACCAGCTGCAGCCATTGTATTTCCTATCGTTTTTAATCCTAAATAACATTCTTCTTGTCCGCTTTTCTCGATACAGAATCTGGTTCCGCTTTTTGATTTAAAATTTTCTGTTTTCTCACGGCCTTTTTCATTGGTAAATTTTAATGTTACCGTTTTTCCATAAGAGGTCATATCTGGCGTTCCGCTTGAATATTCAGATTTTATTGATTCAAATTCTGCTGTTATTGGCCCTGATTTTTTTTCTCCTTTTTCATTGATAACATATCCGTTCTTTTCATAAATGTTGGCAGAATTTGAACGTTCTGCTATTATTTTTTCTGCTGAAGCTTGGGCTTGCTTCTCTACCTTTGCTTGAACTAAAACTAGTCCCTGATGCTGCAACGGATAACCATTACCTACCAAAACTCTGACAATATTCATAGCTGTAATGTCTTTACTCATTTTGTACCCCATAGGGTTACCGTGGTTATCAAAAGCAGCTTTAAATACTTTTTTATCAAAAGTGATGAGTTCTTGATTTAATAATTTATCATAACCCGAAGCCATACCAGCCTTTGCAAACCATGTTGCTATTCGATAATTATCTAAATCGACTACTTCATACTGTAATTCTCCATTTGTAGCTGGTGATATTACCTTGATATAGCCAATGCGTTTATCAAGCGGATCTTGATTTTGTGCTTTCATGCTATAAATAGTACCTGCATCATCGATTGATAATTGATAGGTATCTGCAATTTTATTAGCCTGATCTATTACATTTTGTTTACCCAAACGCTTTGCTGAAATACCAGCTGATTCGCTATCCAAAAATTTATCAATCTCGTCTTTATTCAAGCCTTCGGCAGTAAAATAATTTCGATCTAATAGTTCGTATATAATGCTCCTATCATAATTGGAGGCACTGAATTTTCTGCTCTTGAAATCCAGTTCATTCCATTTTCCTGTTGCTTCATCTTTTATTTCAATCCATGGAAGTGTTAACGACGGTTCATTAGAAACACTTTTGATCTCAGCAGTAATTACATAGCTTTTATCTACATTGTAAATCGTAAAAATTGGCTTTTTACCTTCTATATACCCTACCGTTTTTTCGTCTAGTTTTATTTCTCCCTTCTCAATTTTAATTTTTTGCGCGGATACACAAACAGTATATAGTAATATAAATAGGGTTAAAAAATAATTTCTCATGTGTAAATACTTTTTTTAAATTAATTTTAAACATAGGAATAGCTAGCCAATTTGTTTAAATGACTACGCTATTCTTTAATTGTAATGTGTGGTATTGTTGGTATATTTAAGTTGTAAGCTTAATTATGGGATTAATAAAGCTTCTCTAGACATCTTAAGAACTTAGCATGAATAATAAAGCAATTTAGTTTTAAATAGTATCAATAAATTTTATTTCTGATATATTGTCTAAAACAGTAAGCAACATTTCAGAATAAAA
This sequence comes from Flavobacterium sp. ACN2, assembly GCF_002303885.1. GTDB lineage: Bacteria > Bacteroidota > Bacteroidia > Flavobacteriales > Flavobacteriaceae > Flavobacterium. Next base: position 36,318 of record NZ_MRCM01000026.1, read on the forward strand.
AGAATAATTAGTTAAATTAGTTCCAGAAACTTTTTCTCTATTAATATTCAATAAAATCATGACTTCTTTTTTACCTGGCAAAAAATGAAGCAAACCTCCTATATTATTTTTATTTAGCAAAGCAATTCCAATAATTTCATTATTAGTAAATCTTTTATCTAACGAATCTAATATGAGATCATAATTGTCTATGCTTTCAATTTCCCAATCGAAATCATTATTTACTAAAAATGTAATTTTATTATAATCGTTATAATGCCATTCTTTTTCAAATAATAAATTTAAAAAATCAATTACGTCTAGATCTATTGAATAACTTATTTGTATTGATGCCTGTAGTCCCATATTTTAATCTAAAATTTCATAAAAATAATTCTCCCGCTACCGCACGAATCCTTTCTTGTGGTCGTTCTACTTAAACCCTTCAAATTATGAAATTTATAATTTTTACTCATTTTAATATTTTAGATTTTTAAAAACTAGAACTTGACATACTTTGCGCCACACGAAAGGATTCGTGCGGGAGCGGGGGTACAAATCCTTTAAAATCATTAGTAAATGAATTGGTCGGAAATTTTTATTAATCTACTTTTTCATATTTATATTTTCTAGATATTGGTTCTAGAA
>NZ_MRCM01000027.1 GCF_002303885.1 Flavobacterium sp. ACN2
GATTAGTAGGAGCAACAGGAGCAGACGGATTAACGGGAGCAACTGGAGCATCAGCATACGAAATCTGGAAAGGCGAGCCAGGAAATGATGGTAAATCAGTTACTGAATTCTTAGCAGGATTAGTAGGGGCAACAGGAGCAGACGGATTAACAGGAGCAACTGGAGCATCAGCATACGAAATCTGGAAAGGCGAGCCAGGAAATGACGGTAAATCACTTACGGAATTCCTAGACGGATTAGTAGGGGCAACAGGAGCAGACGGATTAACAGGAGCAACTGGAGCATCAGCATACGAAATCTGGAAAGGCGAGCCAGGAAATGACGGTAAATCACTTACGGAATTCCTAGACGGATTAGTAGGGGCAACAGGAGCAGACGGATTAACGGGCGCAACTGGAGCATCAGCATACGAAATCTGGAAAGGCGAGCCAGGAAATGACGGTAAATCAGTTACTGAATTCTTAGCAGGATTAGTAGGAGCAACAGGAGCAGACGGATTAACGGGAGCAACTGGAGCATCAGCATACGAAATCTGGAAAGGCGAGCCAGGAAATGACGGTAAATCAGTTACTGAATTCTTAGCAGGATTAGTAGGCGCAACAGGAGCAGACGGTATTGGCGGTGTAACTACACAAGGTACAAACGTTACTATTACTGGTGCCGGTACAGTGGCAAGCCCTTATGTTGTAAATGCAAATCTTCCTGAGCAGACTACTGATGAATACACAGCCGGAGCAAACCAGACTGAATTTATTTTAGCTGCTGCACCAGTGAGTATTTCTAAAGTAAGAATGTACATCAATGGAGTACGAATAGACAAAGAGGCAATTTCTGTAAGCGGTACAACTGTTACATACAAACCAGTATCAAACGGAGGTTATGCACTTATGGCAGATGACAATGTAATGATCGATTATTTAAAATAACCAGCCAAATTTTGAAGCTGCGCACTCTTGAGTATAAGAGTGCGGAGCCTTCAAATAAAGGAATTATACATTTTTAGAAAAAATTGCAAAATCATAATAAGTAATACTATGAAAAAAATACTATGCATGCTGGTATTGATCCAGTCTGGATTTATAATGGCACAATCTGAAACGCTTGTGACACCAAACGGAAAAAAAGTTACAATTTTCCCTGCTGCTCCCGGAACAGCAAACAATGGTTTAACATTAAGTAATAATGTAATACAGCTGGGCGGCAATTTAGTACAGCCGTCTGTTTTAACAACAACAGAGGCTTTTACGCTAGCAATTAAAGGGCTTGAGGTAAAAGACCGAGGAATTTCTAAAGATACTGATGATTATCTTATGACAGTAGATCCCACTAGTGGAGTTCTTCGTACAAGACTAGATAAAAGCTGGGGTATAAATGGAAACTCGAATATAGGACCTAGTGAGTTTATCGGAACAGTGAATGATGAGGATTTACGGTTTAGAAGTCGAAATACTAGAGGTGGACGAATAGGTCCTAATAATACTATTTTTGGATATGGTGCTTATGCTGGTAATGCAGGTACTTATAATTCCGCATTTGGTCAGTATACATTGTTATCTAATACGGGAAGCTTTAATACTGCAATAGGTAGTCAAGTATTAGCTATGAATAAAACTGGGGAACGTAATACGGGAGTAGGAAGTAGTGCCCTATATGATAATACTACTGGAATAGAAAATACTGCTGTTGGTTATTTCGCATTAGGTGGCTTAACAACGGGAAGTAGTAACGTTGCAGTTGGTTTTAAAGCAGGATATTTTCTTTTTGGAACATCTAATCCACAGGTCAATTTAACAAATGCTACAAAATCTATATTTATAGGAGTGGAAGCGTTAACAGCATATGAAAACACTACAAACCAAATCGTTATTGGTTACAAAGCATTAGGAAGAGGCTCTAATACTGTAGTGATAGGAAACAGTGATATAACTTCTATTGGCGGCTATGCTGCGTGGTCAAATTATTCAGATTCTCGTTTAAAAAAGAATATAGTAAGCAGTGGTTATGGTTTAAATTTTATCAATAAACTGCGTCCTGTGCTTTATAATATGAAAACAGGATCTACAGAATTACAAACAGGATTTATTGCTCAGGAAGTAGAAGCGGCTGCAAAAGGAATTGGTTATGAGTTTAACGGTGTGGTAAAACCGCAAAGCGATGCTGATTTTTATGCGCTAAGTTATGCTTCATTTGTTGTGCCATTGGTAAAAGCGGTACAAGAACAACAGTCTCAGATTGAAAGCATGCAGAAAGAACTAAACGACTTAAAAGCAGTCGTGCAGCAATTAATAAATAAAAACTAACAGCTCAATTTATTAATACTAAAACCGATTGTGTTATGCAGTCGGTTTTTTTAAACCAGCTTTTTTTTTTGCAATTCCTCAAATCAGAGTCCTGATTATTTTAAGTAACAGAATGTCTTAATCTACAAGTTTTAAAACTTTTAGGGATAGAATAATTATTTTGTTAATGGGAACTTTGTACCGTTAAAAGTAAAATGCTTTTCTTTTGTTTAGTATTGATAATCAATAGTTTGTTTGTAATTAACAAAGGTGAAATATATTATTACTGCAATAGTTTTTTATAGGATTTAGTGATTTTAGGAAATTAAGTTTAAGCCAATTCAAAGTATAATTTATAGAAGGAATAATACACAGTTATGAAAAAAAATAACATATATAAAGAAAAAACACTAGTTTCTGGCAGTGCCAATCAAAGCATTGCTTTAGGGCTGTTCGCAGGTTTGTTTACCTGTGGTGTGGCCAATGCCCAATTTGTAAATAGCGGTGATGTTAACATTACTGACAATACAATAGTGGCAATCTATATGGATTATGAAAATGTCCCATCAGGAAATTTTATAAATGATGGTCAATTGTATATTTTTCAAAACTGGAAAAATGATGGTTTAGTAACCTATACAGAAAACCTAAAAGGCGCTACTTTTTTTGTTGGTTCAGAAGATCAGTTTATAGATGGAACTGAGGTTTCTAATTTTAAAAATACAATTTTTAGAAATGTATCTTCTCCTATACCTTTTCATTTATTAGGTAAGATAGCCGTAGGAGGTAATTCAGAATTTGATAAAGGGGTAATTCAAGCTGGTGACTATGGAGGGAAAGTTATTTTCAGAGAAAAAGCGGCTCATACGCTTACCAGTGATTTAAGTTTTGTTGACGGGCAGGTCGAAAAAGACGGTGTTGCAGCATTTGAATTCCCTGTTGGAGACGGAAACTATTTCAGACCTTCTTATCATGCATCAGGCACTGGCAACGGGGGAATTTACACCACCCAGTACTTTAATAAAAACTCTAATAGTCTTCACTCACATGACAGTAGAGACAAAGATATTCTAAGCATAAACCAAAATGAGTATTGGGAAGTAACGCAGGATCAAGGTGCGGAAAAAATTATTTTGAGTTTAACAATGGACAACCGCACAACACCTGCTGCATTTTTTAATCCAGGAGATGATTATGAGGTAGTAATAACACGCTGGGATAATGCTTCTGGTGAATGGGTTAATGAAAAAGGAGCAGTTAGCGATCCTTTACCAGGAAAACCCTATGAAAAGCTGATAACAGCGCAGGTGAGTGGTTATGGCCTTTTCACTATGGCACTAGTTAAAAAAGCACCGCCAATTAGTGAAGAAGTAGAAATCTTTAACGCTCTTTCACCAAATGATGATGGTTTAAATGACAGCTTTGTTATAAAAGGAATTGATCAATTCCCAGATAACCAAGTCGAGATTTATAACAGATGGGGAGTAAAAGTTTATGAAGCTAAATCGTATAACGAAAGCGATAATATGTTCAGAGGATACTCTGACGGACGTGCGACGATCAAAAGAGGCGATAAACTTCCAACAGGAACATATTTCTACATATTGAAATATAATACTGGTAACAAAGTAAAAGAGAGAACAGGTTATTTATACATCAATAACCAATAATTAAAAAGAAGTAAGAACTAATGAAAAAGATTTCATATCTATTAATCTTGTTGTTTATAGGAATTTTTGAGATTTCAGCACAGCAGCAGTCACAGTATACACAATACATGTACAATACGATGACAATAAATCCAGGATATACAGGAACACGCGGTTTGCCAAGTATATTCGGAATGTATAGAACACAATGGGTAGGGCTGGACGGAGCTCCCAAAACGGCAAATTTTTCTATAGAAGCACCAATTACAGAAAACGGACAAGGTTTAGGATTGTCTGTAGTAAATGATAAAATTGGTCCGTCTCAAGAGACTACCTTAACAGCAAGCTATGCGTACCCGCTTCAGCTTTCAGCAGATGTACATTTATCTTTAGGAATTAGTGCATCAGGAAATTTTATGCAGGTAGATTATAATAAACTAAATGTATTGAATCCTGAAGATCCATTTCTTTCAGGAACGCTGACTAAGAATTCTCCAAATTTTGGAGCAGGAATTTACTTTCATGCCTCAAAATGGTATGCAGGGGTATCTGTACCAATGATTCTTGAAACCAAGTTTTATGACGATGTTAAAACATCTATTGCTTCGCAAAAAATGCACGTTTATGCAATGGGAGGTTATGTTTTCGATCTTAACGATAATCTAAAGTTTAAACCAGCTGCAATGGTTAAGATGGTGAGCGGTGCTCCTATAGCAGTCGATTTATCTGCCAACTTCTTAATTAATGAAAAATTGACTTTAGGAGCAGCTTATAGATGGGATGCAGCCGTAAGTGCTATGGCAGGATTTCAGGTTACATCAGGATTAAATATTGGTTATGCTTACGATTATGATACACAAAAAATCGGAAATTATAACTCAGGATCACATGAAATTTTTCTTCGTTTTGACTTGTTTTCAGGAACCAAATACAGACTTGTTACTCCAAGATTCTTTTAATAACCATAAAATAGGATAAAAAAATGATATCTAAAAAGATAAGAACTATACTAACAGTACTTTGTGTTTGTTTAATGCAAATAGGAGTTGTTAAGGCACAGGATAAAAAGATTGAAAAAGCAAATGAAATGTATGATAAATTTGCATTTGTTGAGGCTGCCAAATTGTATAAAAATCTAGCTGATAAAGGAAATACATCATTAGAGGTTTATACAAAATTAGGAAATTGCTATTATTTTAATGGGCAATATCCTGAAGCCGCAGAAGCCTACTCAAAAGTTTTTAAATCTGGACAATCAGCAGATTCAGAATTTTATTTTAGATATGCTCAGGCTTTAAACAATACAAAAAAGTATAATGAAGCTAGTGCTGTCATAAAAAAATATTATGCAGTAACGGGTAAAAAGGATATTAGTGAAAACTGGAAAGAACAAAAATTAATGGCTGATATTCAAAAAGAGTCAGGACGTTATAGCTTTAAACCAGTTAACATCAATACACCGGTTTCTGAGTTTGGAACTGCCTTTGACGGGAAAGATAAGGTAATATTCGCATCAGCAAAAGATACGGGAGTAGTAATCAAACGAAAACACAGCTGGAATGAAAAGTCATTTATGAAATTATATTCGGCTAATATTACTACAGATGGAGGATTAGAAGACGCGGTATTAATTAAAGGTGATGTAAATACCAAATACCATCAAAGTAGTGCAGCAGTAACAAAAGATGGTAAGTATATGTACTTTACCAGAAACAATATTATAGATGGCAAATTAGGAGCAGATAAAAATGGCACTAATTTCCTAAAAATTTACGTTGCAGAAAATGTTAAAGGAGAGTGGAAAAATGTAAAAGAATTACCTTATCCAATCAATAGTAATGGTTTTTCTTCAGCGCATCCAGCAATAAGTCCAGACGAATCCCAGCTTTATTTTGTGTCTGACCGTAACAATAGTTTTGGAAATTCAGATTTGTATGTAGTAAGTTTAAAAAAAGGAGTCCTTGTTAGTAATGACGTTACCAAATTAAGTGACGAAATTAATACTCCAGGACGCGAGACTTATCCTTATGTAGATAATAACGGTATTCTTTATTTTGCTTCAGATGGACATCCTGGACTTGGCGGGCTAGATGTATTTGCGGCAATGAAAGACAGTGAAGGAAAATATCATGTTGTAAATGTTGGTGACGGAGTTAATACAGTTTCAGACGATTTTGCTTATGTAGTGAATAGCGAAAGTAAAAAAGGTTATTTTTCTTCAAACAGAAGCGGAAATGATGATATTTATAGTTTTACAGAAAACTCACCAGTAATTTTTGATTTTGATTTCAGATCAATTGTTTTTGGAACTATTTCAGAAAATGGTAAACCACTTGCAGATTTTAATGTTCAGTTATTCAATTCAAATAATGAGAGTATCGGTACAACAAAAACAGACGCTGCTGGGCATTACAAAATTGCTGTAAATCCATATATAGATTATAGTGCATTATATACAAAAACATCTTATGCAGATAAAACAGTAAATACTGGACTTTTGAAGCCTTTGGAGAAAAAAGAAATCAGTTTTGAAATAGTTAAAGAAGTGGAAGTTGTTGTTGGAGGCGAAAAAGTTAAAATTCAAGATGGAGATGATTTGACTGACAAATTAAAATTAAGCCCTATTTATTTTGATTTGAATGGTTATAACATTAGACAATCATCTAAGAAAGAATTAGATAAAGTAGTGTCTTTGCTTAAGGATCGTCCGAACTTATCGGTAAAAGTAAATTCTTTTACAGATAGTAGAGGTAGAGATGAATTTAACATGAAGCTTTCTGAAAACAGGGCAAAATCAACAGTTGACTACATTGTAAATGCAGGTATTGCACAAGAAAGAGTTAGTGGAGAAGGATTTGGTGAAACACAATTACTAAACCATTGTTCAAACGGTGTAAAATGTTCTGAAAAAGAACACGAACTAAATAGACGTTCAGAATTTATTGTTAGTTTTAAATAATCTCTGAATTGTAAAATGCTGCTGTTTAATAAGAATATTAACAGCAGCATTTTTTTTTATTAGAATAATATATTTTTAAGATTCATTTCTTATTGAAGCTTGGTGGTTTTTTACAAAATCATCAGTTGGTTTTCTTTTGAGCTGTTCAAAATATTTAGTGCAAAAATAGCTGAGTTTGGTATAATTAAGTTCATACATAACAGCAGTTAGAGTAGTATATTCTCCGCTTCTAAGGAGCTTTTGAGCAAGATTTATTTTTTCTTCTATGAATAAATTTTTTGGCGTATTGTTGTAGCGCGTTTTAAAAAGACTTTTGTATTTGGAAGACGACATTCCTGCCATACTTGCTAAGAAAGTTAAGGAAGGAAATGGTCCGTATAAATTGTTTAATAAATAGTTCTTCGTCTTCTCAATTGCCTCACTTTCAATTTCGGTAAGAGGTACATTTTTATTTTTTGTTTCGTAAAATTTATTAAAAAAATTGCCTAGTACTTTTAAGGAAACGCCTTTTATAAAAGAATCAAAAGCCAAATCTCGAACTGATTTCTGTTTTATAGATTGAATCAACAATATACTATTGCTGTCAATATTGCCATAGTGATAGAATGTTTTTTTGTTTGTTTTGCTTTTTACGAAATAACTCTCTTTTTTTTCAAACTCTTGAATAAAATCATGTAAGAGTTTTTTGTTAATTAACAATCTTAAAGCTATTGTTCGTTCATTCACTGAAGGCTTAAAAGTACTTTCGATTTCATTGTCAAGTATTGCAAGATCCAATTGATTAAAAGAACCTATTTCATAATCGATATTATTAATCTTAATAAGATTGATGTGCTCGCTTAAATCAAAATGAAAAATGAAAATTTCATTCTCAGATTTTTGCCGTGTTAGTTTGATAGGAACTGTTGCAGTTAAATCGGCGTATACGACTGAAATACCCTCCGTTACTTGAGAAAAATAAAAAAAGCCTTTGCCTATATCTTTGGGCACAATAATCAATTTATTATCTAATAGCTCTGTACCCAATTGTTTAACTAAATCATATTGCCATTCTGGAGTTAAAGTGTAGGAATGCGTAAATTTTCTCATAGACTATTTATTACGATTAATTATTGGCACTGCTTTACATTTGTTTGTAAAATGCTTTAGGAGACAAGCCAAAATGTTCCTTGAATTTTGATGCGAAATAAGAGTTATTAGTAAAATTTAGTTCATCTGAAATCTGAGAAATCGTCAGCTGTTTATTTTCAAGAAGTTCTTTGCCAAGTAATAATTTGTTTTCCATGAAAAAAACATTGGCCGTATTTCCTGTTATTTTCTTAAATAAGGTTTTAAATTTTGATTCAGACATATTAGCCATCTTGGCCATCTGTGTTATACTTGGAAAATGATCTCTAATATGCTCAATTAAGTACATTTGTATCGCAATAATATGCTCTAAGTCTTCTTTGTTAACAGTTTGAGCGATGATTTTTTTTGTAGCTAATTTTTTTAGGTAATTTGAAATTAATAAGTGGACAGTGCCTTTTAGGTGCAGATCGAAAATAGATCCCCCAACTGGCAGCTTTCTCAAATCATTTAAAATATGATAGCTTTCGCTGGTCATTCTGTCAAACCGAATTATCGTATTTTCTTTGGGATCAAGAAGAGAGTCGATATTCTGAATTGCAATACCATTCTTTTGAGTAAAAGCCTTTAACATACTTTTTTTGATAAAAAAACATAAGGCAAAAGTTTTGCTCCCTTTCTTGACATTATATTCTGAGTCCAAAGATCCATCAATAACCGCTAGATTGTAATTCCATCTGCCGACATTGTACATAAAGAGGTCTGTGTTTACGGTAGCTTCCCCTTCTGTTAAGTTGTAATAAAATCCAACAAAATCTTGATTCAAATTTTGTTGTATTAACTGGTAGTTTCTTTTATATTCTACATTGATGTAATAGGCTAGAATACCATCGCCACAGTCTAAAAAATATCGTATCCCCGTTTGGGAATCCTCAGGGAGTCTGATAAAGTTACCTTCAATTTTTCCTCCAATTTGTGCAGTATAATGCTCTACCCAAGAAAGATCTGCATCGTAATAATGTTTAATTATTTTCATGGAAATGTGGATTTGTGTTATAAAGTTAAGATTTTTTAAGAAATTAAATGTCTTTTTTGTTTTATAAGTTATTGATAATTAGTGATGTTGTAATTGTTAATAACTTGTAAAACACCAAGCAGTATGCGGTAAAATTTGCAATTAGCCAATCTGTATTACAACGCTGTTTGGTTCTTTATTTCTAATAAAAACACTGCACTTATAATTTTTGGAAGTACTAAAGATATAAACTTGAATTTACTGGAGAATCTATTCTCAATTTCTTTAACATGCTGGCAATATGTAATCGAAATGAAGTGTAATATTGGTTTCACCTTAGACTGTTTTTTAATTAATTTGATTTATTTTAATACATTTTAGGCTTTTTGGGGCAAACAGTATGCCTGTTTTTATATTAATTTGTAAATCAGTAAATTGTATTATCGTTAGTTTTAAAACGTTTAAATTGCCTAGGGTAGATTATGAACGGGTGAGGAGTATGTACCCGTTTTTAAAGAACTTTTTGGGTTAAAGTCTTTCTGTCAATTTGCAGGATTTGTGCCGCTTTTGTTTTGTTATTATTTACGGCGGCTAAGACTTTTAATATTTGCTCTTTTTCGTATTCTTTTAAAGACTTAAAAACTGTATCTGAAGAATGGATATGATATTTTAAATTTTCCGGAATATGATCCAAAGTAATAGTATCATCGCTCATAATAACCAATCTATGAATCACATTTTCAAGTTCTCTTATATTTCCTGGCCAATTGTATCTCATTAGAACTTCAATTGCTTTTTCATTTATTTGAACGTTTGATTTATTGTATTCATGAGAGTACTTTTCTATAAAAAGATGAATTAATGTCAATAAATCTTCTTTTCGATCTCGTAAAGGAACAGTTCTAATAGAAATAACATTTATTCTATAATATAAATCTTCTCTGAAAGTACCTTTTACAACCATATCTTCCAGATTGCTGTTTGTGGCACATAAAATCCTTACGTCTATTTTTTCTGGTTTTGTTGCGCCAACTCGTAGAATTTCTTTTTCCTGAATAACGCGCAATAGTTTAATCTGTACAGACAAAGGAGCGTCTCCAATTTCATCTAAAAAAATAGTGCCTCCGGAGGCAGATTGAAATAAGCCTACTCGGTTTTCTGAAGCTCCTGTAAAAGAACCTTTTATATGTCCAAATAATTCAGATTCTATTAGGTTTTCGTGTATTCCTCCGCAGTTTACTACAATAAAGGGCTGGTCTGCAAGTTTGCTGGTAAAATGGATAGCTCTTGCAATCATTTCTTTTCCAGTACCGCTTTCTCCTTCTATAAGAACATTTGCCTTTGTATCTTTTACGCGTTTTATTATTTCAATTAAATCTCTAAAATGACTCGAATTTCCATGGAGACCTGCGTACGATTTTTCATTATTTAGGTCTGGAAAATTAGTTGAAGTTTTAGAAATACTCGCCCCTTTCTTAAGTGAATCTAAAATGGTTTTATGAAGTTCTTCACTTGTAAAAGGTTTTGTTAAATAATCTAATGCGCCCGATTTCATTGCGTTTACAACATTATACACAGATGGAATTCCAGATATTACAAGCTTTGGTATTGCTGGAAAGTGCTCTTCTGCATATTTTAATAGTTCAATTCCGTTTATATTGGGCATATTGAGGTCGCTGATCAGTAAGTGTATATCTGAGCTTTTTAAGACTTCAATAGCTTCATTTACAGAAGAGGCTTTGTAAGTTCGATAATGGAAAGATTTTAATTGTCTTTGAATTAAATCCAGCATATCATTATTGTCGTCGACAACCAGTATATTCTCTTTTTTTAAAGTCATTTTGTTTTAAGATAAAGGGATGCGAATGATAAAAATCGATCCATTTGGAAAATTGTTTTGAAGAGTAATCTCTCCATTGTGATTTTTAATGATGCCATGAACGACGCTTAAACCAAGTCCGCAGCCATAATTGACAGGTTTGGTTGAAAAAAAAGGTTCAAATATTTTTTCTTTTATAGCGTCTGGAATCCCTGTTCCTTGATCCTCTATTTTTAGATAAAGATTAGTTTCGTCATGATCTACTATTATCTTAATAGTGCTTTTTTCTGGCGAGGCATAAATAGCATTTATAAGTAGATTAAATAATACTTGGGTAATTTGAACCGAATCGACCTTTGCTATTACAGTGTCATCCTCAAAGATCAATTCATGTTTAATTGCTTTTTTCTGAAAATTAGATTTTAGAAAAGACAAGGCAAAAACGATAATAGGCTTTAATTCTTGTAATTCTAATTTTTGAGGCATTTCGCAAGAAAAGAACATGAGTTTTTTGACAATCTCCCGAGAATAAATAACCGAATTAATAATAATATCAATATCGGCACTAATTTCTGGATCGGAATTTTGCTCTTTTATAAGTTCTGCAAAACCTAAAATATTACCTAATGGGGTATTTAGCTCATGTGCTATTCCTGCAGTCATTTCGCCAAGAAGGGAAAGACGTTCCATACGTTCTATGGTTCTTCTTAACAGTGCTTTTCTTTCCAGTGTCTGAAACTTTTCAATATAATTTCCGATTTCTATTGCAATAGTATCTAGAAGTTTCTGTTCATCTTCATTAAAATCATCCTGTGTATATTTTGCAGAGGGATAATGAACTTTAATATATCCAGGATTCATATCCTTGATTTTTAGTGTGCTACATTGAAAAATGCTAGAGTTTTTTTTCTCAGATGTTGAAAGATGGTAATCTAAAATATGAATTTCTACGACGGCATCAAGATTGTAACGCCACGCCTTTTTTGTGCTAAAAATAATCTCATAGAGCGTTTGAATATGTATAGAGTTAGATTTGGAGATAATCTTAGAAATTTCATAAAGACAAGTGAGTTCTTTAATTTTTTCTTTAAGATTTTCTTCTGTAAACTGTAAATTCATTGTAAGAAATTATTTGTTTTTTATTATAAAATGGTCCCAAAAATAAATAAATATTTTTGACTATATAATAAAAGAAAGTTAATTGTTAATTATTTGAAAATAAGGTAGATGAAGTTTTAATTATGGTCTTATAGTATTACTTTTTTAACTTTTAAGGGTATGTTTTGACGATACTTTTTTGTAAAAAAAATACAAATGTTCAAAAGGAAAAAGATTAGAATTTAAAATGCAGGAATGTATTATTTTGATAATCTAAAAAAATGAATAATACTGGTTTCAAATATTTTTGTTGTAAAGAAATAATTTGAAAACAAAATACTCGATGACTGATATTTTTTTATGATGTTATAAGATTTGAAGATTATCAACAACAGAAAAATAGAGTAGAAAAACCATAAATATATATATAGGTTTTTTTTTATTAAAAAAAAATAAAAATTTAACAGTCAGCGTATTAGTATTTTATTACCTTTATAATTCTATTGATTAAAGAGGAATAATTTTACAAAATAATTGGTTCCTTATCAGCTCTAAAATTCCTCATTTAATTTATTTCAAGCCATTCAAATCAAATACATATCGCTAGATAGATTTGTCCCTTTTGTTCCCCCTGTCTTTATTATTCTCAAATTATTTGCCTTAAATCTTTTATTTCTATTACAAATAAATTGATAACCCTAATATTTGAACTTATGAAGAATAAATTACTCTCATTAATTTTATTTTTAGGTAGTTATGCAGCTTATTGTCAGGTTGGTATTGGAACATCAATGCCAAATACTTCTTCCCAATTAGAAGTTGTAGCTGCTGATAAAGGTGTATTAATTCCTAGAGTTAATCTAAAAAACTCAACAGATGTAACGACTATTGCTAATGGAAATGTAAATAGTTTATTGGTCTTTAATGCAGCAACAATTGCAGATATTACTCCGGGATATTACTATTGGTATGATAATAAATGGAATAGAATTGTAATATCAAGTGAAGTAGCCTCAAATCCTGGAACAGTTATTTACAATCCCATTAATCAACAATTTACCTACATTGACTCTTCAGGAAATTCGCAAGTTATTGATATAAGTGCAATCGTAAAAGCAAATGAGACAGTAACCTCACTTGTGAATAATGGCGCTGGTTCTTATACCTATACTAACGAAGCGGGTACAGCTGTGAATATAGACATTGTTGGTGATGTTACAACTAATTTCAGCACAATTGTAAACAATCCAGCCGTAACAAATATCATTCAGGATATCGTCAACAAAACAGAAGGGAATGTTACTTTTGACTCTACCACAAACCAGTTTAGTTATGTTGATGCTTCGGGGAATACGCAAATTATCGATATAAGTGCAATCGTGAAAGCAAATGAGACGGTCACCACACTTGTTAATAATGGCGCTGGCTCTTATACCTATACCAACGAAGCGGGTACAGCTGTGAATATAGACATTGTTGGCGATGTTACAACTAATTTCAGCACAATTGTAAACAATCCAGCCGTAACAAATATCATTCAGGATATCGTCAACAAAACAGAAGGGAATGTCACTTTTGACTCTACAACAAACCAGTTTAGTTATGTTGATGCTTCGGGGAATACGCAAGTTATCGATATAAGCACAATCGTGAAAGCAAATGAGACAGTCACCACACTTGTTAATAATGGCGCTGGCTCTTATACCTATACCAACGAAGCGGGTACAGCTGTGAATATAGATATTGTTGGCGATGTTACAACTAATTTCAGCACTATTGTAAACAATCCGGCTGTCACAAATATCATTCAGGATATCGTCAACAAAACAGAAGGGAATGTCACTTTTGACTCTACAACAAACCAGTTTAGTTATGTTGATGCTTCGGGGAATACGCAAATTATAGATATAAGTACTATTGTAAAAGCTAATGAAACAATAACTACTTTGGATAAAGATGCGGCAAATAATGGTCAATATACGTATACAAGCGAAAATGCCACTACAACTACAATTGATATAGTGGGTGATGTAATAAACAATGCAAGTACGATCTTAAATAATTCTACTTTTATTACTCAATTGACTAATATTATCAAAACAAATGAAACACTAACAAGCTTGACATATGATGGTGTAGCGAATACTTTAACTTATATAGATGAAAAATCTACGCCATACACCATTAATTTATTGGATTTAGTAGGTGACGCAGAAACCCAAACAACATTAGTTTACGATCAAACAGCAAAAACCTTAACATATAATGGTGAAAGTGGAACTCCAACAGTAATTAATTTGGTTGATTTAGTTGGTGATGCAGAAACAGTTACAACAATAACTCCTATTGTAACAACAGGAAATAGTATAGCTACATACAATAACGAAGCAGGAACATCAATTGATATTAAAGAAACAGTGACAACTCAAAGTCAAGATCCAGCAACGGGAGCGATAACTTTTACTAATGAAACTGGGACAGCCCTAACATCAAATGTCATTAGTTCTGATTCTGCTAATATAATTACTGCTGGTAGCGATGGAGGTGCTTTATTGACTCCTACAGCAATTACAAATTTAACGACAGTTTCTAATGCTTCAGCGGTAAATAATTTAACTACAACAGTAAATGGAATAACCAGTACAGGTGCTCCAATCATTAACAGCAACGAAACGGCATTAACGGGTGCAACTTTAACTACAACTGTAAATGGAGTTGCCAGTACTGCATTAGATTTGACTCCAGCTATTACAGCTGGTACAACCAATGCTCTGAGTCTGGCAGGCAATACTTTGACCTCAAATGTAAATGGAGTTTCTACAACTTCAGATGCTGTTAGCGGTGTTTCAAATGCTTCAGCCATAAATACTGCAACAGTAACAGTAAATGGAATAACCAGTACAGGTGCTCCAATCATTAACAGCAACGAAACGGCATTAACGGGTGCAACTTTAACTACAACTGTAAATGGAGTTGCCAGTACTGCATTAGACTTAACTCCGGCAATTACAGCTGGTACAACCAATACTCTGAGTCTGGCGGGCAATACTCTGACCTCTAATGTAAATGGGGTTTCTGCAACTTCAGATGCTGTAAGCGGTGTTTCTAATACATCGGCAGTAAATGATTTAACTACAACAGTAAATGGAGTAGCAGGAACTGCTGTGCCAATTATCAACAGCAACGAGACCTCGTTGACAGGAGCAACTTTAACTACAACTGTAAATGGAGTTGCAAGTACTGCACTAGATTTGACTCCAGCTATTACAGCTGGTACAACCAATACTCTGAGTCTGGCGGGCAATACTCTAACCTCTAATGTAAATGGGGTTTCTACAGCTTCAGATGCTGTAAGCGGTGTTTCAAATGCTTCAGCCATAAATACTGCAACAGTAACAGTAAATGGAATAACCAGTACAGGTGCTCCAATCATTAACAGCAATGAAACTTCATTAACGGGTGCAACTTTAACGACAACTGTAAATGGAATTGCCAGTACTGCACTAGATTTGACTCCCGCAATTAAAGCAAGTGAAACCATAACAACCATAACTCCAATTGTTAATTCAGGGAGTGTAATTGCTACATATACTAATGAAGCAGGCGGACCCTCTGTTGATATTCAACAAACAGTAACAAAACAAACTCAGGATATAGGGACAGGGATTATAAACTTTATCAATGAAGAAGGCTTATCTGTTGATTCACATGTTATAAGTGCAGATCCAGATAATATAATTACTGTTGGATCTGATGGAGGAGCTTTATTAACTCCAACTACATTAACAGCCGCAACTACGAATACTTTGACTGCAACAAATGGAGAGCTTATCTCTACAGTAAACGGAGTAGCAACAACTCCTGCTGTTCCTGTATTAATCACTGCAGATAACGGATTAACATCTACAAACGGTAATGTGCAATTGGGTGGAAATCTTATTGTTCCCACTACAATTAATACAGATTTTACAAATACTTTAGCTATAACAGGTTTGATGCAGGGTGACCCAATGGATCAAATTTTGGTTACTGATCCTATCGGAATCATAAGAACTATTAAATCTGTAGAGCTAAATATGAATGATTGGAGTATTAATGGAAATATGGGAACACAACCGCAGATTCATTTCTTAGGTACGCTAGATAATGTTAATTTATCTTTTAGAAGAAATAATACGCCAGCGGGAAGAATTGAAACAGACAATACTTCTTTTGGGGTTAATGCATTGAACACTGTTTCGACAGGGATTCGAAATGTTGCTATGGGGACATCTGTACTTCAAGCAAATACTTCAGGGGAATCTAATTCGGCGTTAGGAAATTATACCCTTTACAGCAATACAACAGGATCTAATAATACGGCATTAGGAACCTATGCTCTGTCTACGAATACAACAGGAGATTTTAATACTGCAACCGGACTTCTTGCCATGCAGGAAAATGCGTCAGGAAATCATAACACGACAGTAGGCTATTCAGCACTCGCAAGTAATCAAACAGGAAGTAATAACACAGCAGTAGGATCTGTTGCAGGTGGTATTGGTGGATTTAATGGTTCTGGCAATACATTTATTGGTAATAATGCTAATCCAACAAATGCTAATCCTATAAGTAATTCTACAGCAATTGGAAATAATTCAAAAGTAGCAACCAGTAATAGTTTGGTGTTAGGAGGTATTGCAGCCGATGCTGTAAATGTTGGAATAGGTATTGATGCCCCAACAAACACTTTACATGTAAAACCCTTAACTGGTATAAATCCTGTTCGCTTCGAAGGTTTGCAACCGAGTATTTCAGGAACTGATAATATTGTCGTAGCAGATGCAACTGGCATATTAAGAACAGTAACGCCAAGTTCATTAATTCCCGCTACTACTGTGTCGAACTCATCAGCATTAAATAGCTTGAGTACCACAGTAAATGGAGTAACAGGAACCTCAGTAAATATTATAAACAGTAATACTACATCACTTACAGGAGCTAGTTTGACTACAACAGTAAACGGAATAGCTAGTACTCCACTAGACTTAACTCCTGCCATTAAGGCTAATGAAACAGTAACAACAGTAAATCCAATTGTAACTACTGGAAACATTATTGCGACCTATACAAACGAGGCAGGGGGCGCACCTGTTGAAGTAAAAGAAACAGTTACTTCTTTAAAAGATGTAGTTACACAAATAACAGATCCATTTGGACAACTATTTGATTTACATACTTTGACTTATACAGATGAAACAAACACTCCAAACCCAATAGATTTATCTGTTCTGGTAAAAGGAGTAGAAACTTTGACATCATTGGTGTATGATGGAGCTAACCATTCCCTTATTTATAGTGATGAAGATGGAAATGCTACGGAATTTAAAATGATTGATTTAATAGGAGAATCAGAAACATTAACCACTTTACAAGTAAATGCTGCAACAGGAACTCTTGATTATACTGATGAAGATAAAGTGCTAACGCAACTGGATTTAGGAGCTGCTGTAAAAGAACCTTGGTATAGTACAACGACTCACACTGGAGCTACACTAAACACAGAAGATATTTATACTAATGGATGGGTTGGAATTGGATACACAACCGCATCTTCTGCACCAAACGAAAAACTGAGAGTTAATGGCGCAATTTCAACGGTAAATACCTATTATGCTGATTATGTATTTGAAGATTACTTTAAAGGAAAATCTGAAATTAAGGCTGATTATAAATTTAAACGTCTGCCAGAAATTGAAGATTATATCAAAAAACACCAGCATCTTCCAGGAATAACTCCTATTAACAATCTCGAAAAAACTAAAGAAGGATACGCATTTAATATGTCTGAATTATCAATTCAGCTTTTAGAAAAAACAGAAGAAATTTATTTGCACATAATTGAGCAAAATAAAGCTATTGAAGCAAAAGACAAAGAAATAAAAAAATTGAAAGAAGCTTCAAAAGCAATGAATTTACGTCTTGAAAAGTTGGAAAAACTAATAGCAGAAAAAGATAATTAATGTTATTTAAAGGTTTTAAAGCTATTCTAAAATCCTAAATAACACCTAAATTTTTACAGACTTAAATATTAAGATTATGAAAATAACAATATATAAAACACAAAAAAATGTCTTTACAGTATTCTTTATTTTGTTCGGTTTTTATTCTCTTCTGGCTCAGGTAAATAATACTAAAATTAAAGATGGAACAATAAGTACAGGTCCAGAAAAAGCGAAGCCTGGAGCAATATTTGAATTAGAGAGTAATAATAAAGGGATGCTGACTTCCCGATTAACAACAGCACAGCGAGATGCAATACCTGTGGCTAATTTAACAGATGGGCTGTTGATCTATAATACAACAACTGGATGTTTTGATTATTGGAGTCAGATACAGAATATATGGCTGAGTATCTGCGGAACTTTACCTCCAGCGGTATTTGAAATCACAACAGCACAATGCGGGCAGGTACAAGCTTTTGGATCTTATAGAAGTGGGCAGGGTTTGATTGCTTCAAATTACCTGACAATTCCTTTTACAGTAATACAACCAGGAGTTTATACAGTTTCTGCAACTACAACTAATGGGTATTATTTTGGCACAAATGGAACTTTCCCTACTGCGGGTACTTACACTCTAAATCTTCCAGGGACAGGAACTCCAAATAATGGTACAGCAGTGGGCGATCCTGGTGATCCAGTAACAATTAATTTAAACGGAAAAGCAAGTTCATGTATACCAAATATTCCTGTTTCCCCTGCTGACGTCGATTATGTAATAAATTGTGGTGTAATAAATTCGTTAGGGAATTATTTTATTGGAATTCCTTTAACACCTTCAAATAAACTTACTGTTAGTGTGAGTCCAACAGTTTTAGGTTTTTGGAGTATGAATACCAATACCGTAAATGGATACTCTTTTAGCGGAACTGGAACATTTACAGATCTAACGCCCAATCAAACGGTTGAACTTTTAGGAACAGGTACTCCAGATGCATCAGGTACAAATAATTTTAATCTTGTTTCTAATGCAACTACTCAGGCAACTGCTTCTTGTACAGGCATTCCAACTACAGTGCAAGCTGTAGCTTATACTATTGATTGCAGTACCGCCGTACAAAATGGTACATTCATACAAGATACTCCTTTAATCAGTTCTAATACAATAACATTACCAATAAATGTAACAGCAACTGGGCAAACAACAATTACAACTACTACAGCAAGCGGAATCTCATTTACATCAGGATTAATAAATTTATCTACCTTGGGCGCACAAAATGTAACATTGATAGGTTCTGGAACACCAACGACTCCAGGAGCAACTGCTTTTACAGTTTCAGGAAGTCCAGGTGCCGCTTCAACATGCGGATTAAATGTAACGATAGTTCCACAGCCAGTAACCTATACAACAAATTGTGCTGGAATTACAATATCTGGTAATTATGCGCCAGGTGTAGCAATGATAGCCGCAAATACCATGACAGTACCTGTAACTGTAACGTATGTTGGGGCTTATAGTATTACAACAAATACTGTAAACGGAATTAGCTTTTCGGCAAGTGGGACATTTAGTGCCATTGGACCACAAAATGTAATAATGACCGCAACAGGAACACCACTTTCTGGAGGAACTTTTTCATATGCAATAACAGCCAATAGCACCAATGGAGGTGTGGCTTGTAATAAAAGCATCACTTTTGTTTTTCGTACTATGAAAGTATTAGGATTGGGAGACGGAATGTATCAGCCAGGAACTGCTGGAACAGGAGATGCTTCGAGAGCCATTTTAGCATCAACAGCAAATTTCAGTCCTACAGGAACATTTCAGGTACAAAATATTACAATTATAAATGGAGGTACTAACCAAGGTACCACACTGAAAAATTTAATTAATACCAATAATATCGATATTATAGTAATCGGATACAATTATCTGCCTAGCGCCGCATCCATTACTATTTTAAATGATTTTGTTCAGAATAAAAAAGGCGTATTAATTCATTCTCAAGAAAATGATTCATCAGGAACTGCCAGCTTAATTAATACAATTTGTGGTTCATCAACCGCAGTAGTTTCAGGTACAGGAACAACATATACTAATCCTGTCTTGAGTGTTTCAGATCCTGTTCTTCAAGGTCCTTTTGGAACCATTACAGGACTTAGTCTGGGAAGTGATGTAAACAATTCTTATTATGTTACAGGACTACCTGGAAACGTAACTAGTTTTGCGACTCAAAACGGAAATGCAACCAGAATATTTTCATTTAAACATAATACTTTAGGATATATCTATATTGGAGATTCTGGCTGGACTGCGGGAACAGTTTCCAATACTTCGACTACGACATGGCCGGCAAAATTTGCCGCTACTGGACAACCGTTATCAAAAGCATATGATTCTGGAATTACAGTTTATAATAGTATCATGTATGCGAATACTATGGCGTGGGCTATTAAATATGTGCAGGATAATATTAACTCTAGTTATGTTATTCCTTAAAACTAAATTGAATACAGATCTCTTTATAGCAATAGAGAGGTCTGTATTATTTAACGTTTAAATGCTAGATCGCGATGAAAATACATATAACAAAAATTCTACTATGTGCACTATTTAGTAATAACATTACTGCGCAAACTATCAATACCGGAGATTTATCTATTGCACCAAACACAGAATTTTCAACCTTATTTAACTTTGATAACAAAACCAATGGTGACTTGCTAATTGATGGTAATTTTATTGCTTATGCAAATTTTAATAATGACGGACTAGTTACTTACACTAATTCGAGTAACGGAAAAACTTATTTTATAGGAACGCAACAACAACTAATTTCAGGAACGCAAACAGCACATTTTCAGAATGTTATTTTTGAAAACACATCGGAATTAGTTCCTTTTCATTTAAATACAATTATTAATATTGGTAAAAATGTCGAATTTAAAAAAGGAATTATAGATGCTGATAGTTATAACGGTAAAATGGTTTTCGAACAAAATGCTTTTCATACAGATGCTAGTAATCTGAGTTTTGTAGATGGAAAAGTAGAAAATGTAGGGAATCTCGACTTTGAGTTTCCTGTTGGAGATCAATTTTATTTCAGACCTTCTTACCATGATAAGGGAGCGAATGCAAACAATGTCTATACAACTCAGTATTTTTTTGAAAATGCAGGGAGCCTTCATCCATACTCCAATAAAGAAGATACAATTTTGTCTATCGATGAGGAGGAGTATTGGAATTTAACACAAGACCAAGGAGCAGAAAAAATTATCTTAAGCTTGACCCTTGATACGCATACAACTCCTGCTTCTTTTTTTGTAGAAAACCCTGATACTGAATTAGCAATAGTCCGTTGGGATGATACTACATTAAAGTGGGTAAACGAAGGAGGAACGACCACAGATCTTCTTACAGGAGCAGATTATTCTAAATTAGTTACTACTCAAGTAGGAGGTTATGGACTTTTTACAATTGCGATTGTAAAAAAAACAATCACTCCAGATTCAGATCTAATTATTTACAATGCTGTATCACCTAATGGTGACGGGATTAATGACAGCTTTTATATAAAAGGAATTGATAAATATCCAGACAACCGTGTTGAGATATACAATCGCTGGGGAGTAAAAGTATATGATGCCACATCCTATAATGAAAACGATGTGATGTTTAAAGGATATTCTGACGGACGAAGTACAGTAAAGAGAGGGGAAGGATTGCCGGCAGGTACTTATTTTTATGTTCTAAAATACAACAAAAACAATACAATCATTGAAAATACTGGTTACTTATATATTTCAAATGATAAATAAGATTTTAGATTAAAAGGCTAATAATTTTAATGCCAATGTAGAGGAATCTATATCTAAGTTAATTATTCACCAGCTACAAGATTAATTTTTAGATACATTTTTTACTGCTTATTTATTTTTAGTTTTTAGGTAATGATCATAAATATTCTTGCTATGAAAATAAAACTACATTTTTTTGCCATTGTGCTTATTGCCATTACAGGCTATGCACAGCAAGATGCACAATATACGCAGTACATGTACAACACTATTAATATAAATCCTGCTTATGCGGGATCACGTGGTGTTTTGAGTGTTTTTGGACTCTATCGAACGCAGTGGGTTGGTCTTGATGGAGCACCCGAAACAAGCAGTTTTTCTATTAATACTCCAATTAACAGCAGTAGACTTGGTGTTGGACTTTCTTTAGTCAATGATAAAATTGGTCCTACAAACGAGAACAATATATCGGCAGATATTTCTTATACTATACAAACTTCATCCGATTTTAAACTTTCTTTTGGAATTAAAGGAACGGCTAATATCTTTAATCTCGATATCAACAAGCTGAATCCTGAGGATCAGGGAGATCCACAATTTCAGGATCTAGACAATAAGTTTTCTCCTAATGTTGGAGCCGGTGTTTACTGGCATTCAAATCAAGCTTATATTGGATTTTCAGTTCCTAATTTTATTGAAACCAATCGATATGATGATAATGATGTCGCAATCTATAAAGACAAGATTAATTACTATTTAATGGGAGGTTATGTCTTTAATCTGGATAGATACCAGTATTACAAATTCAAACCTGCCGTACTGGCAAAAATGGTGCAAGGAGCACCTCTTCAAGTTGATATTTCTGCCAATTTCATGTTTATTGATCGATTTGTTGTTGGTGTTGCATACAGATGGAGTGCTTCATTAAGTGCCATGGTGGGATTTCAAATCACAGATGGACTGTATTTGGGGTACGGATATGACCGCGAAACCACACACCTGAATAATTACAATTCAGGATCACACGAGATATTTTTGCGTTATGAATTCTTCAAAAACAATGGAAAAATGACAACTCCTCGTTTCTTCTAAAAGTATTATTAAGAATTATACAATCTTCTGCTTCATAATTTTTTGAGTCTATTCGTAAGAGAATTCACTAGATCTGTATCAGAGATGAACTGCAGACTGTATTGTACTGCGCATGCTAATACCCAGACGAACGATTCCAATGTAGAATGTGTTTTTCATAATGGATATAGTAACTAAAGTATTATTTTGCACAAAAAATAATAAGGCTGTAGCAAATAACTCAGCCTTATTAAAATCAATTATTGAGCAGTTACACTGCTGATTGCCTCTTTTAGTGCTTTCGCAGCAGCGGCTGGATCTTCAGCACCATATATAGCTCCCCCTGCTACAGCTACATCTGCACCGGCAGCTACAACATCTTTTATCGTATCGATGTTAACGCCACCTGCTACAGAAAAAGGAACTTTTGCTTCTCTTCCTTCAGCAATAAGAGTTTGTACGGAATATCCAGGTAATGCCTGTTCATCAAGACCAGCATGTAATTCAACAAAAGCTACTCCAAATTCAGTTACTTCTTTTGCTCTCTGGACTCTGTTTTTAACACCGATAGTATCCACTACAACCTGTTTTCCATATTTCTTTGCTGCTTCTACAGCACCTTTTATGGTTGCATCATCTACAGTACCCATAACGGTAACTAGATCTGCACCAGCTTTAAAAGCTATTTCTGCTTCCAATGCACCAGTATCTGCAGTTTTCATATCCGCAAAAACTAGTTTGTCAGGGAAGGCAGCTTTCATGGCTGTTACAACTTTAAGGCCTTCAGCTTTAATAAGGGGCGTACCTAATTCTATAATATCTACATAAGGTGCTACTTTGCCTGCAAGTTCTAATGCTGCCTCTGTAGTAAGTAAATCAATTGCGACTTGTAATTTGGTCATCTCAAAATGTTTAAAAAATTAATAATAAAAAAGGTTATTCCAGGTTAGCATGTTTAGGCCAGAGGTCTTCCTTGGTTAAACCGGATTCCTGCCAGAGGCTCATAAAAATACTCTCAAGTATAAACAGTGTAAATTGTTCAAAAAGACTTCCTGCGTATTGTTTGGAAACTGATATGCCGAAATCCGTTTTTGTTGCAGCATTGACTAGCAGTATATTATCTGATAATTCTGCCAGTCTGCTTTTTGCATCGGCTGTTATTGCTATAACTTTTGCCTTTTGTGCTTTTGCTTTTTCGACGGCTGAAAGCACAGATGAGGTAGTTCCAGATCCAGAAGCTACCAGCAGAAGATCTCCTTCAAGAATTGCAGGTGTTATAATTTCTCCAACAACATATACATGGTAGCCTAAGTGCATAAATCGCATTGCTGCCATTTTTAATGCCAGTCCGCTTCTTCCGGCTGCCATGATAAAGATTCGTTTTGCAGCTTTAATTTCGTGAATCAGAGCATCTATTTGCTGTTGATTAATCTGGTCCGCTAATTTTAGATTTTCGTTTAAAATAGTCTCTAGGTTTTCCTTTGTAGAATTTTTTTTATTCATCTGTTTGCTTTTAAGTATCGGGACCAGCCTGTTTTTTGCAAAATTGTTAACGGGACAGGATTGTTTTAGTGATGATTTTTGAATTTATTATGGATTTTTTAATCCCAATCAAATTGAATTAAACAGCGTTATTTCTGGATTTTTTTTAAGTTTTTATAGAACTTTAATAAATTCTGATTGCTGATGCAAAGATAAATCAGCAGAGAGGGGAGGGTGTTATACATATGAGACGACGCGGTATAAATTTGCGCCAATTTTATCTATTAATGGATCTAGATGATTTTAACTTTCCAGAGTAGAATAAAAGAATAGATCAATCTCAGAAATATTTTTTTCTGAATTTTGAGCATCGGCCATTTTTCCATTAAAGAAATAGATTCAAGATATAAATATTGTAGAATGCTTAATTAAAAAAGGACGTGATTATATTATTCAGTTTGAGCACTTGAATATCTTCTTTGATTTTTTTTAATCTCGCTGTATTTTTTAATGTATTAAAAAGAAATAATCATGAATGTTTTTGCAGCAAAACGGTTTTGACTGTTTATTTTTCAGCAGCAGCGAATTGTTATTTGAACTCAACAGATGTTACATTAATAAGTTTACGGAAATAAAAAAATAGTACTATGCGTTGTAAATTTGTGCCAGTTCGTTTTGAAGTTCTGTCGGTGTTTCTTTGAGTTTTGATTTCACAAATTTATTTAATGCTGACGGAGAACTAAAACCAAGATCAAATGCAATTTCTTTATGCGAAAGATCAGAAAACAGCAGCTGTCTTTTTATTTCTTTTAGGATTCGATTATGTATGGCGTTAATTGCTGTTTCTGCGCAGTGTTTTTTCGTGATATCATTAAGTTTTTTTGGAGAAATGCCAAGTTCTGATGCGTAATATTGTACTGTGCGCTGGCTTTTAAATTGTTCATTTAGGAGTTTTTTAAAACCTATATAAAGATGCTGATTGGTCTTTTGGTGCAATACGGGATGCTGGCCATGAACCGATTCAATAAGTCCCAGTAGCAATATCTTAATGTAAAAACGAGCCTGCTCTTTTCTCACAAGACTCGGATTGTTATAAATAACTCGGATGTGTTCAATAAGTGATAATGCCTGTATGAACTCTTCCTTAGAAAGCGCGCTGCAGTTCAGATTTGCCGATAGGTTTACATTATAAGGGCTTAATTCATTTTTCAATATATCAGAGCAGAACAATATTTCTTCAAATAATATTATTTTGCCTTTCAGGTCACTGCTGGGGTTTGATATAAAGTTAATCTGGCCAGGGAAAACAATTGATATTTTTTCAGATTTTAAATTAAAAACTTTTTCTTCAATTTGGATGTCAATTTTTCCAGCCTCAACTATTAAGATGTAAAAATGGTCATTTTTATGCGGTTTTAGATATTCGCTGATATTGAGATCGCTTATTTCAAAAACTCGAAAAGACAGATTTGTATCCTCCTGCTTATGGATGTTCTGTGTAAGCTTAAACCGTTTTAAATCCATTTGTTAAATATATGTATTGTAATGTCATGTTTTTTCTTTTTGTCCCATCATCTTTAGACAATAGACAGCGACAATAAGAGTAATCTGCAAATTTAAGCAAAACTATTATGATGTTTTTTTTAAAATGCAATTCTAAGATTTAAACAAGTAAAAGAATCTTTTGATTTGCTTCATTTTTAAGTGTTTAAAGATGTATGTGCCAGTTTTGAGATTTTGCAAAGAAAATAGTATTATGATATCCCTAGTCTTTGTAACGTAAACCGTTAATTGTTTTAGATGCTAGATATACTTGCATCTCTTCTGTCATTTATAACATTTGTTTTTTTTACATTTGAAACTCAGCATAAACGAAAAACAAGTTTTTGCATTGGCTGATAGGGAACTCTAAATTTGGTAGTATTATGAAATTTAAACTTTTTTTTGCTATTGCGATTTTGTGGATAGTAGGTTGCTATGGACAGGAGATTTCTTCAAATAAAGTATTTAAAGAAATAGCTCTGGTAAATGGGATAGAATTTATAAACCCGAAATATGACCAGCCAAAATTCAGTTGTGGGTTTCTTATAAAATATAACAATGAAACATTTGCTGTAACAGCAAAACATATACTTAAGATTATTAAGCCCGAAAAAATGACAACCCTGTTATTGGAGAACTATATTAAAAAATGGGTATTGTACCCATTGAACAATAAGTCCGAAATTGTAATTTGTGATAAATTATTAAATGAAGACAAGTCTGAGTTATTGGAAGCCAAATCTACTTACGACAATGACTGGCTGGTATTTTCCATAAAACAAAACTCTTCCAACATTATACCTTTGGAAATAAGAAACACTCCTTTAGTTCAAGGAGAAAAATTATATGTTGTGGGCTGGACTAGAACGATGGAAAATGGATCTCAAAGGGTATATGAATTTGAATATTATAAAACAATTTCAAATCGCATTTTATTAAAAGATATTCTTGTGCCAGAGAAATTCGGAGGACTTAGCGGAGCTCCATTAGTAGATGAAAATGGTTTGCTTGTTGGAATTGTCTCAAATGGGACAGTTGATCCAGATTCAAATAAGAAGTTTTTCTCTCCATGCTCAGTAACGAATTTAGTAACTTTTATGGAAAATAGAAAGCATAATAAATAATAAGGCTTTCATGTAAAGTTATTTTATTTAATATCCAAATTTGCCTCTTTTTTAGATTGAAAGCTAATTCTCATCAGTCATATCAATAGTTTTTGGATGCAGGCTT
Source organism: Flavobacterium sp. ACN2 (assembly GCF_002303885.1). Lineage (GTDB taxonomy): Bacteria > Bacteroidota > Bacteroidia > Flavobacteriales > Flavobacteriaceae > Flavobacterium. The sequence goes on from NZ_MRCM01000027.1 coordinate 26,995, forward strand.
ACGAGTTGTAAAACAATTGCAGTAAAAACTACAAATAAGAGTAGTACAAAAACGTGTCTCATTCCTCCATTATCAGCGGCTTTTCCTAAAAACTCTGTAATAACAGCTCCGGCCGAAATACCTGCAAAATTCATAATTCCATATCCCGTAGCCCTGTAGCGTGGAGCAACAAACTGGCAAAGAATGGGCATATTGTTGGTGTCGTATATTCCAAATCCAAGTCCAAAAAGGATAGCCCCAAAAACAATAGCGGTTATGTCACAGCAATAGCCAAATAAAAATAATGCCGGGATGGTAAGAAACAATCCAATAGCGCTGGTGTAAATTCTTCCTTTAAGATGTTTCATCACCCATCTGTCTGAAATGGCACCTCCAATTAAAACGCCAAAAAAGGAAGACATCGAAATGGTTACCGTTGCAATTGGCCCCGCCAGAGACATGTCCAAATGTAAAGTTTCGGTAAATAAAGTGGGTAACCAGTTTTTGGCCGCCCAGCCCGGTAAACTTGGTGCGGAGAAATAAAAGAGCAAAACCCAAAAGGAGATATTACCGAATAGTATTCCCAATCCTTTGAACATTTGCCTGAATTCAATGCTGATAGAGGACTTTTTTGTGGTATCTAAGAAGTACGTTTTCTTTTCTTGTATAAAAAATATCAATATTAAACTGTAAAGCACACCAAATAAACCTACGGAGTGAAAGCTGAAATGCCAGGAAAAATATTTAGAAATAGTAGCCCCAAAACCACCGAGGGCCTGTCCTAAATAAATTCCGGTGGTATGAATCGCAATTGCAAAAGAGCGTGTTTTTTCCTGATGATAATCGGCTATTAAGGATAAGGCGGCCGGAATGTAAAAGGCTTCACTAAAACCCATAATGCCGCGCAAAATATAAATCTGATTGAAAGTTGTGGCATAACCCATCGCCATAGTCACCCCAGACCAAATAAAAAGACTGCCTATTATGATTCTTTTTCGGTTAAACCGATCGGCTATAATTCCAGAAACAGGGCTCATAAGCGCATAAATCCAAAGGAAAACGGCCATCAAAAGGCCGAAATTTTCAGCTTTAGCTAATTCAGGAATGTCATCCATCATCGCTGATTTCATGGTGGAGAGCATTTGTCGGTCTAAATAATTCAATAAAGCAACAAACCATAGCAGGCCAACAACAATCCAGGGATAGGATTTTTTTTCATTCAATTTTGCAATCATTCTCTTTTTTCAAAATAAAGGCCGAATATACGAATTCAAACGTAACAGGAAAGAATTGTTTTTTCATCTTATTTGTTTGTTTAATCTATTCGTAAAGTGGCTTATTATATCCCGATTTTGCTAAATTCTTTATTTTCAATAGGCAATGTGCCACGATTTTACCACAGAAATTTAGTTCGGTTTAAAAAAAATTGAAAAACAGTATAAAGAGGAAATGATTAATTATTTTTCTATTTCTAAAGTTTGAGTTATGATATTGTTTTTTGACTGATTTTTTTCATCTGGCTGAAAACCTCCAACTGAAATTCTAATTTTACCTTCATATGATTTTAAAGTTCCACTTTCTGTTACATAAGAAAGGTCTTCTGGAGAAAGATTAAAATTGATAACTGTACTCTGGCCAGGCTTTAAATTAAATCTTTCAAATCCTTTGAGGCTCTTTAAAGGAGATTTTATTGATGTATCTTGATTTATTAGATACAGCTGTGCAACTTCTTCTCCTTCCATTTTTCCAGTATTGGTTACTTTAACAGAAATAGTGGCTGACTGCCCTTTCTTTATTTTTGCAGGAGCTTTTACTCCGCTGTATTTAAACTCAGTATAGCTTAAACCATAACCAAATCCGTATAAAGGAGTGCCTTTAAAGTAACGATATGTTTTATTATCCATTTTATAATCAACAAAAGAGGGTAAATCAGAATCGCTTTTGTAAAAGGTCACCGGAAGTCTTCCTGCAGGATTGTAATCTCCAAAAACGACATCAGCAGAGGCAGTTCCAGCAGATTGTCCGCCGTACCATATATTAAGTATAGCCGGAATGTTTTCTGCTTCCCAAGGCACAGCTATTGCACTGCCAGTCATCATGAGAAAAACTACTGATTTTCCAGACGATTGAAGCGCTTTTAGAAGCCTAGTCTGTACTTCTGGAAGTAGGATAGAAGTGCGGTCTCCTCCTTTAAACCCTGGCATATCTACTGGCATTTCTTCTCCTTCAAGCTGAGGAGAAATACCTCCAGCGAAAATGAAGGCCTCTGCATTTTTATGGCGCTCAATTAGATTAGCAAAATCAGTTTTTATAAAATTTCCTGTTTGCAGAGATACTTCGGCTTTTCCTTCACCTTGCCAGTATTCTAGCACTAATTTGTAAACAGAATCTTTTTTGGTTTGCAGTTTGTAGGTTTTTGCTCCCCATCTGTTTTTTTTCCAGGTGTCGATAACTTCTTTTCCGTCAATAATAAACCTATAACCGTCATCTGCAGCGACTTCAAAAGTTATAGAACCATCTTCATCTGCTTTAAAATTGGTAGTGTAACGTGCTGAAAAATGATTTGCTTTGATGTTTTTGGTAACCATTTCTCCTTCTTGCCAGAAATTATTTATTTCAGATTCAGTTCTTGTAGTTTCAGGTTCACCAGACAATGTATTGTTATTAAAATATTCAGCTTTAAAGCCTTGTTTTCCTTCATAAGAATAACGGCTCTTTAGATCTTTATAAACCAATAATGTATCATTTGTAAAGTTGATGGCCTTTTCATAAACTACTTCAGTTTCAGGGCCTACTTTTTCTTTAATGCCTTGTAAAACCGTTGTTAGTTGGGTTGGAGTTCCATTGTAATTTCCAAGTATAGAAATTGAATTATCTGCATTTGGCCCCAAAACAACAATCTTTTTCAGCTTTTTGTTCAATGGAAGCGTATTTTTTTCATTTTTGAGCAGTACTATAGATTGTCTAGCCATTTTTAAAGCATGGTCTTTATGCTCTTTTGATTCTAGAACGGAATTTGGAGTCTGTGCATATTTTACCATTGACACAGGATCAAACATGCCCAATCTGAAACGAATCATAAAAAGGCGTTTTACAGAAACATCAATGTGTTTTTCAGTAATTTGCCCATTTTTAACCGCTTGAACAAGTGATTTATAAGCATCTGTTCCACAGTCAATATCTGTACCATGAAGCACTGCATCGGCTGAAGCGGATGCCGCATCAGGATGCGTTTTATGGTTTTTAAAAAAATCGTCAATTGCCCAGCAGTCAGATGTGACATAACCATTAAATTTCCATTCATTTCTTAAAATGTCATTCATTAAAATATCGCTGGCACAGCAAGGCTGTGTTCTAAACGCATTATAGGCACACATAACTCCCGCAACTTTGGATCCGGTTACTAATTTTTTGAAGGCCGGCAGGTAGGTATCCCAAAGTTCATAAGGAGTGACATCAACATCAAAAGTATGTCGCAGAGATTCTGGTCCGCTATGCACAGCATAGTGTTTTGCGCAAGCTGCGGCTTTTAAGTATTTGGGGTCATCACCCTGAAGACCTTTTACAAAAGCATCACCTAATGAAGCTGTTAGATAGGGATCTTCTCCGTATGTTTCTTGTCCGCGCCCCCATCTTGGATCTCGAAAAATATTGATATTAGGAGTCCAGTAGGTCAGTCCTAAATAGCGTTCATTAGTTCGTTTAAGCTCAACCGCCTTATTATAGATAGCCCTTCCTTCCAAGGCAGAGTAATCCGCCATTTTAAAAAGTGAATTTTTATCAAAAGTTGCGGCCATCGCAATAGCCTGCGGAAAAACTGTGGTTTTAAAGGGAGTTCTTGCAACACCATGTAGTGTTTCATTCCACCAATCATAAGCAGGAATTCCTAGTCTTGGTATTGCGGGTGCAGCATTTAGCATTTGTGCTACTTTTTCTTCTAGTGTTAGTTGGCTGACTAAGTTTTCGACCCTTTCTTCAAAAGTGAGACTGGTATTTTGAAAAGGAAATTTTACTATGTTATTTTGGGCAGAACACAAAAATGAGAATAGTATAAGAATCTGATATTTTATTTTTTTTCTTTTCATAATAATGATTTTTTGTTTGAAGCGCTAAAATGATTTTTAAATTAAAATAAACACAACCGATTGCATAAAGAAAAGAAAAATATATGTAATATGGAATTTTTATTTTGTCAAAAAAGATATTTTTATGATTTATCAATATTTTTTTATGACAAATATTGTGTTTTTGTTGAGTATTTATTGATTTATATTGTAAAATAGAAAAATAATATTT
>NZ_MRCM01000028.1 GCF_002303885.1 Flavobacterium sp. ACN2
TAAAAGCTGCTTGCAGCGAATAGCCTTAAGGTGGTTATTGCGGCGGGGCTCACCTCTTCCCATCCCGAACAGAGAAGTTAAGCCCGCCTGCGCAGATGGTACTGCAGTTTTGTGGGAGAGTATGTCGCCGCCTTTCTTTTGAAAACCCTATCCAAATCGGATGGGGTTTTCTGTTTTTTATATGTTTTGGGAAAACTGCCTGATGGCTGATAATGGCTGCTTATCAATAGATGGCCGCGTTAGTGATGGGAGCGGCATCCTTTTGCGGGGCACGAAGGGCTTCTTTTTCCCATAAACATCCATCCGCAAAAGATACAGCGGACAGCACGGCCCAGAGGGAAACGCCATAAAAATATCATTGTTTCTTGCTGAAGTTATTCTTTGTGTTTTAATTCGGTTAATATTTATTCGTATAGGCGCTACATCAAATTATTATTGTTAGATCTTTAAAGTTCTTATAGTCTATTAAAAACAACGATTTGTTATTAGGTTTAGCTTTTCTCTTAAATTCGCTTTAAATTTGGTTATTATGAAATAAAAATGGATGGAAAAGCTAATTGAAATTATAAATAGTTTTGAGAAATTAGATTCGGAGACAGAGCTTGCTATTAAAGAAAGTTTTGTCGAAGAAACTTTCAAAAAAGGAGAGTTTATTGTTGAAGAGGGTAAAGTTTGCAATAAAATTTATTTCATTAAATCAGGCGCGATTAGAAGATTTTGTATTGAAGACGGGATAGAAGTTACGAAGTGGATTTATACCGATAATCAATTTGTAACTTCAATGAGTAGTTTTTTTGAACAGAAACCTTCATTTGAAAATTTTCAAACCTGTGAAGAAACATTAGTATATTCATTATCTTATTCGGATGAACAGGCTTTATTGGAATATCCCATATTTATAAAATTTCATATTAAGCAACTTCGATACTACCTTTCAAATATAAATGAGTTTAATCATTTATTCCGTTTAATGACTGCAGAGAAAAAATATTTGTTTCTTTTAGAGTCATTTCCGCAAATTATTAAAAAAGCCAAATTGAAGCACATTGCTTCATTAATTGGTGTAAGTCAGGAAACTTTGAGCAGAATTCGTGCATCAATTATTTGATATTACATCAATAAAAAATATTTAGGGTTTTTCAACTTTTGTAGTTAACTAAAGATTCAAAAATTGAAAGAAACTTTTATTGATAAAAATGCTATTCTAGGTAATAACATTTTCATAGGAAATGGTGTGACTATTGAGAAAGATGTCGTAATTGGAAATAATACGCAGATAGGTAACAATGTAACGATTTTAAGCGGATCAAGAATAGGAGAAAATTGTCAAATCCATTCTAATGCTGTCTTGGGCGGCGTACCTCAGGATTTGAAATTTAAGGGAGAATATACTCTTCTTGAAATTGGAGATAATAATATAATTAGGGAGTTTGTGACTATTAATAGGGGAACAATCTCAAAAGGTAAAACCTGTATTGGTAATTCCAATCTGATTATGTCTAATGCGCATATTGGTCACGATTGTGTAATAGGTAATCATTCTATTATTGGATTTAGTGTCGGAGTGGCTGGTGAAGTAATTGTTCAGGATTGGGTAAATATAAGTGGATTAACTGCTATACATCAATTTTCGGTCATTGGCGAACATGCTATGATTAGTGGTTTAAGCCGAGTAGTTAAAGATGTTCCTCCTTATGTGGTTGCTGCACATGAACCATTGAGGTTTGCGGGGGTAAATTCTGTTGGATTAAAAAGAAGAGGATTTAATTCTCGAAAAATTGACGAGCTTCGATCAATTTATAGAATTATATTTCAAGAGAAGAGAAATACAAAATTTGCTCTGGAAATAATTAATGAAGAATTTGAGCAAACAGTTGAACGAGATACAATTCTAAACTTCGTTCGTCAATCTAAAAGAGGAATTATTAAGGGTTTTGAAATTTAAATATATAAAAATGCTAAATTTATATTTATAAATTAACTCGTTATGACCAAACATAGTACAAACTCTAAAGTTGATTTTTATTTCGAAAAAGCTGAAAAATGGAAAGCCGAAATCGAACAAATGAGAGAAATTGTTTTAGACTGTCATTTGTCTGAAGAATTGAAATGGGGATCTCCTTGTTATACTTTTGAAAAAGCAAATATTGTATTAATTCATTATTTTAAGGAATATTGTGCTTTTCTGTTTTTCAAAGGTGCTTTAATGAAAGATCCTGAGAATATCTTGATCCAGCAATCAGATAATGTACAGGCGGCTCGTCAAGTTCGATTTACGAATGTTCAAGATATTTTAGCTAAAAAAGAAATTCTAAAAAAGTATATTTTTGAAGCGGCCGAAATTGAGAAATCGGGACAAAAAGTAGAAATGAAAAAAGTTTCTGATTTTGAAATTGCAGAAGAACTTCAAAATAAATTTAATTCTGATGCTGATTTAAAAAAAGCTTTTTATGCTTTAACTCCTGGAAGGCAGCGAGCCTATTTACTCCATTTTTCTCAACCTAAGCAATCTAAAACTAGAGAGGCTAGAGTAGAAAAAAATATTCCGCGAATTGTAGACGGAAAAGGATTAAATGATTGAAAAAATAAATAAATAAAAAGAAAAACTCCTTTGTGTAAAAGGAGTTTTTTGTTTTTATAATTCTAAGAGATTTGCTCTGTGATGGTGTTTTTCTTTCGAATAGAAATTAAAGATTGGAAAAGAACGGAAGTCATAACCAAACTTATTCCTATGTAAAAAGAGAAATTGACCGACTGGCCTTCATTAAAAAACAAAAAGGCTAATATTATCGAATAAATTGGCTCTAAGTTGAATGTTAGATTTATGGTAAACGCAGGGATTTTTTTAAGGGATTCTGCAAACATTACATAAAGCGCAACGGTACAGCATGAAGCTAAAATTAGTAAATAGAAAATGTCTTTTAAGTTCGGAATAAAAACCTGGTCTGGAAAATTGTAAAAATAAAACGGAAGAGCAAGCCCTAAAACTAAAGTTCCCCCAAGCATCTGATAAAAATTAATGAGCTTGCTGTCATAAAATTGTACAAGTCTTTCGTTGTAAATAGTGTACAAGGCAGCAAATGCTGATGAAATTACTCCGAGTAAAATTCCAAGCTGATAAGAAGAATCAAAATGAAAAATCAAGCTTATTCCTAATAAGGTTAACATGCTTAATAAAACCTGAGTTAGATTGAATCTTTTTTTATTGAGAATAGGTTCAAAGAAAGCTGTAAAAAAACTGGTAAGACAATAGCAAACAACGCCAATTGATATATTAGAATATTTAATGCTGGCATAAAAGAAAATCCAATGAATGGTAATCAAGATTCCAGCTTTAGAAATTTTTACTGCTTCAGAAAATGAGTTTAGCATTTTAAGATTGTAAATTTTTAAAATGAAAAAGAGAATAATAGAAGCAAATAATACTCTATACCAAACTAAAGTAATTTCGTTAAGAGAAATAAGTTTTCCGAAAACGCCAGTAAAACCAGCAAGTAAAACTGCAGAATGCAGTATCAAATAGGATTTTTTCATAAGAAGTTGTCTATCCTTTTTTTGGAGGATATTTTTTGAATATTAATAATGTGATTGATGTAAAGACACAACTAATCAGACTGAAGATTCAGTCAAGTGTCAATACTAAAGAAGCATTATTAATTTATGGAGGAGGAAGACAACCTTTAAAACTCATGATAAAATTTGATTTTCGGTAAAATTAATAAAAAAGCATTCTTTTAAAAAGTGTAAAAAGTTATTTAAATGTGAAACTTTAAACAATTTAACAGCTGAATTGAATAAATCTGATTTTGATTTGAATATTTATTTGTAGAACTTGCAACGATATCAAATCACCTAAATTATAAGTTTATTACAATCTAATGAGTATAGGCCAGTCAACTACAGCAGTTCTTGAAACTAAACAACATTTTGAAATTTTAGACGGATTAAGGGGCGTCGCAGCTTTTGCTGTTGTTGTTTTTCATTTTATGGAATGGATTTTTACCGATCCAAGTCAGAATTTTATAGGGCACGGATTTTTGGCTGTCGATTTTTTCTTTTGCCTTTCGGGATTTGTAATAGGATATGCTTACGATGATCGTATCGCAAAAATGGGACTTCGTAACTTTTTTATCTCAAGAATAATAAGATTGCATCCTTTAGTTATAGCTGGATCCATATTAGGATTGTTGGCTTTCTTGTTCGATCCGTTTGGCGGACATTTGGAATTATACAGCACAGGAAAAATTATTTTGACATTCATCTGTTCTCTGTTTCTTATTCCGTTTCCCGTTATTGCTGATCGTGGTTTCAATTTATTTAGTTTCAATGCGCCAGCTTGGTCACTGTTTTGGGAATATATGGCTAACATTGTTTATGCATTTGTGCTGTATAGAATTGGCAGAAGCTTTTTATTGCTGTTAACTATATTATCTGCAATTGCTATTTGTTATGTCGGATATAATTCAGGCAATTTATTAGGAGGCTGGAGTGGCCCGACTTTTTGGGATGGATGTGCTAGAATTTCGTATTCTTTTTTGGCTGGATTACTTATTTACCGATCAAATTGGATTATTAAAAACAAACTTGGTTTTGGTGGTTTAACTATTTTATTGCTTTTGGCTTTCATTATGCCATTTTCAGAATATAATTGGATTTCTGAACCATTGGTTGTACTGCTTTATTTTCCGTTACTAATTTCCTTAGGAGCAGGGGCCGTATTAAAACCAGGATTGAAAAAAGCCTGCATCTTTTCTGGAAAAATATCTTATCCGTTATACATGACGCATTATGCGGTTTTATGGATGTTTGGAAATTATTTTACCAACTACAAACCAGATACAACGCAACTGACTTTAATTGTAATAACTTCAGTGATTTTGTTGGTTGGGTTTGCTTATCTAGTAATGGTAATGTATGATATCCCTGTTAGAAATTATTTGAATAATAAAAGAAAGAAAAATATAGTGACAAAGTCTTAAATAAGAGCTTTCGGTATAAGCTCCTAGGTATTTATTTTTTGTATTAAAATATTAAAACTAATATCCTTTGGAAAAACATAGTATATTAGCTTTATAATCCTACAAATGTTTTAGTAACTTAAAATGAATAAACTTGAAAATTAATATTGGAATAAAGTACCTGTTTCTTTTTTTAACCTTGCAGACATTTGGACAAAATGCCTCTTTCAAAATCAAATATTCAGAACAGCTAGCGGTGTTTGTTTTTTTAGAAAATTTATCTGAGTATTATCCAGACAATGTTTTTAAAACAGAGTTTCAAAAATCAAAATACAATATTGAGAAGTATAAAAATTTAATCTCAAAATTTGAGCAATTGTCTATTTCTTATAGTTTTCGATTTGAAGATTTTCCGTACGGATCAAAGAAAACAATGCAAACGCAGGATATTTTGAAAAAGAATTTGATTGAAACGACCAATTTAAATGATTTCAAAATTCGTTCTGCAGGAATGATTCCCAATAAAACGCTGAGCGATTTAGGAGAATGTATTTCAGAATTTACTCCTATTTATAATGAATTGATCTATAATCCGAACAAAGAACAGTTCGAAAAACAGTTAGATGAAATTCAAAAATATTCTAGCGATCACAAGATTGAAAATTATTTTAAGACGGGATTAGTATTTTATAATTCCAGTTGGGATAATTCAATCCCTTTTGAAGCGGCTTTTTATCCTTTACCAAATTCAAAAGGATTTACTGCCTCTGCATTTTGCAATAATTTCGTTAGCGCTATTCAAACCGACTTAAAATCACATAAAGATTTATTTAGTGTAATGATGCATGAAACGTATCATATCATTTACGACGAACAATCCCTTGAAGTAAAAAAAGAAATCGACACTTATTTCAAAACGAATAAATCAAAATGCAGTAATTACGCTTATCAATTATTGAATGAAGTTCTGGCGACAGTATTGGGTAATGGTTATGTTTATGCAGAATTAGAGGGCAAAATAGATTCGGGAGATTGGTATAGTAATAAATACATCAATTTGATGGCAAAGCAAATTTATCCGTTAGCTAAAGAATATATCGATCAAAAGAAACCAATTGATAAGAATTTTATAGATAGTTATATTCAGCTTTACGAAACCAATTTTCCAGATTGGATAAATGAATTGAATAATATCATGACATATCGTTATGTGATTACAGAAAATGAAAAGGATTTTAAGGTCATAAATAAAATGTTCCGTTATCGTTCCAGAACAGAATATGAAGATCAAATTACGGAGAGCAGTATTGAAAAAATGAAGCATACACCGCTGACTAAAATGGTGATTATTTCAAAAGACAGTAAGGAAAAAATTAAACTCCTAAAGAATAAGTTTAAAGAATTGGAGAACTGGAAAGCAAATCCTGATAAAGAATTTGTAGAGAAAATTCTTTTAGATGATAAAAGTCAATTGATAATTGTGAACCAGAAAAAAACGGAATTGGAAACATTAATTAAATCTATAAATGAAAAAAGTAAATAGTTATTTAGTATTAGTTATTTGTATCTGTTTTTCGTCAGCAACCGCCTTTAGTCAAATAACATCACAAAATATTGATGTATTGATGGAATCTGCCTTGGTGAAATTTAAAGTAGCAGGAGCATCAATTGCAGTTGTTAAAGATGGAAAAATAATTCATTTAAAAGGCTACGGAGTTGGTTCGATAGAAACAAAGAAAGCTGTAAATGAAAATACTAATTTTCAAATTGCCTCAAATAGCAAAGCATTTACAACGGCAGCACTTTCTATTTTGGAGGATGAAGGAAAATTAAAATGGACCGATAAGGTAAAAGATTATGCTCCTGAATTTAAAATGTATAATGATTATGTGACGGAGAATTTTAATATACAGGATTTGCTGACTCATCGTAGCGGATTAGGATTGGGAGCAGGTGACTTGATGTTTTTTCCTGACGGTACTAATTTTACCATTAAAGATGTCTTGACAAGTTTTCAGCATTTTAAGCCTGTTTCAGCTTTTCGAACTAAATGGGATTATGATAATTTGCTTTATGTCGTAGCCGGCGAAATAATTGCAAGAGTAAGCGGTATGAGTTATGAGGAATTTGTACAAAAAAGAATCATTGCTCCTTTGCAAATGAACAATACTTTTGTTGGAAGTAGTTTAATAAAAGATACATCTAATTTTGCAGTTTCACATTCGTCTGAATCTGGAACGATAAAGAAAATTGAAGGGTTTAATGATCAAATTAATGCCGCTGCGGGTGGTATGTTTTCTAATGCTCAAGATATGGCGAAATGGATGATAGTCCGTTTGAATAAAGGTCAGTACGGACCAGATTTGAAAACGACGCTTTTTTCCTTAAAGAACCACAATGAAATGTGGAGAATACATACTGTTCAGGAAACAGATCAAAATCCTAGGTACAATTCTCATTTTAATGGTTATGGTTTAGGTTGGCAATTATCAGACGAAAAAGGATATTTAAAAGTATCGCATACTGGAGGTTTGCCTGGAATGCTCTCTATTGTAACCATGTATCCAGATTTAAATTTGGGGATTGTAATTTTAACCAATACTGAAAATGGAGGAGGTGGACTTTTTACAGCAGTTAGCAATACCATTTCTGATAGTTATTTAGGTTTAGATGATTTTGGATGGACCGATAAATTGGTAGAATGGATGAGTGAAGACAGAAATTCGGGTGATGATGTAGCCAAAAAAGTATGGGAAAAAGTAAAGCTGGCAAAAAATGTAAAAATAAAAAATGAAGATTTTATAGGTGTTTATGCTGATAAGTGGTTTGGCGAAATTGAAGTATTTGAAAAAAATAAACAATTATGGTTTAAATCATACCGTTCACCTAAATTAAATGGTCCAATGGCTTTTTATAATGCTAATACATTTGCCATAAAATGGGAATATCAAGCGATGAATTGTGATGCAATGGCAATGTTTTCTCTGGATGAAAATGGCAAAGCTCAATCTATTAAAATGAAAGGCATCTCTCCAAACATTGATTTTAGTTTTGATTTTCAGGACTTAGATTTAGTAAGAGTAAAATAACAATTAGTGTAATAAAAAAACTCCATTAGAAATAATGGAGTTTTTTTATTGGATTTAATAAGGTTGTAATTTAATAAGCTATTGCATTGTTTTACAAATTATCTTTAATTCGTTTTGTTATCTCTTCAATTTTACCCATCCCGTCAAAAGTCAAGACTTTAATTTTTGACTTCATATATTCGATTGCTGGTCTGGTTGAGCTTTCAAAAACTTCGATTCTTTTAATATGAATGTTGGCATCTTTATCGTCTTTTCTGTTAGAAGTTTCGGCTCTTTTTTGTGCTCTTTTTAAAAGTTCTTCCTTTGGAACATCAATATTAATTACTTTTCCAATTTCCAGATTTTTAGATTTAACAAGTTCTAATAAATCATTTACTTGTGGTTCGGTTCTCGGGTAGCCGTCTAAGATAATTCCGTTTGCATTTATGTTTTCATCCAATATTTTACTGAAAAGATCTTTCATTATAGAATCAGGAACCAAATCTCCTTTTTCTTCATATTGAGACATTATTTTTCCAATTTCCGTTTCATTTTGTTTTTCCAAGCGGCATCTGTCTCCGGTTGAAATATGCTCAAATTTAAGTTCGTCTTTTAAAATTTCGCATTGCGTACCTTTTCCAGAATAAGGAGGGCCAGTAATTATTAATATTTCCATTTTAAGTTCTAAAGTTTTTAATTTTTTTTTGATTCTTTAAAGGTACGAATGATTTATTCTAGCCTAACAAGGAATAGTGTGCTTATAAGAAAAAAATATCTTCTTTATAAAATCAGTTAAAAATTTCACTAGCAGAGATATTGATAAACAAATCGTAGGAGAATAGAACAATTCATCTTCTAGAAACGACAATTCGGTCAATAAAAATTGAATCTTCTGCCGAATAAAAATATTTTTACATCAAAATCAAAACAACCATAATCCATAACCATGAAGAAAATTTTAAAATTTATCAAAATCACGTTTATTAGCCTTTTGAGTATTATTTTACTTTTTATTGCCTATTTGTATATCAGCAATAAATTATTTTTAGAATCGAAAGATGATGATAATATAAGTTATTTGTCAAAAAATAAAGTTCAGATTGGGGCTTCTATCGATGAAAAGTTGTTTGATGATGAGTTTTATAAATCACAGGTTTTCTTATTAGGAGAAATTCACGGTTATGCGGATAACCAAAAGATAGATCAGGAAATGCTTTTTTTCTTGAATAAAAAATTAGGAATCAAATATTATATTGCCGAAATGGATAGCTTGACAGCTAAAAAATTGAATGCTTTTTTATTTTTAGAAAAAGAAAAAAATAAAGTGGCTTTGAGAGAAGTTGTTGAATCAATTAAAAAAAGAATTCCGCAACAGTCAAGTCAGGAATTATTTGATAAATGGAGCGCGGTGCATGATTACAATCAAAATTTGGCTGATTCTCTAAAAATTACCGTAATCGGAATTGATAAAAACTTTGATGACGAATCAAAAGGTTCAAGAGACGAAGCAATGGTGAGTAATTTTAAAAATGCAATTCAGAAAATGCATCTTGAAAATGAAAAATTCTATGGGCTTTTTGGATTTTTTCATACACTGCAAAAGAAAACAGAATCGGGCAGAGCAACTTTTGCCGCAGGACTAAAAGATTCGGAAGTAAAAGTGACAAGTTTGGTAAGCTATACAGTTGATAGTGAAATGTATCTTCCTAAAACCCCTCAGTTTCCAACTCCTGAAAATGAAAAAGTAGATTGGATAAATGCTGACGGCCCATTAATGCTCGTAAAAGGAATTAATGATCTAAAAGAACTGAGCAAGCCAGAATCAATCACACTTTTTAAACTTAACGCGAAAAAATCACCGTACTTGAAGTCGCAAAATTTAATAAAAGTTAAATCTAGAGTTTTTGGAGAAAATATTGTGCCTCTAAAAGAGGCTTCTGCGACTGATTATTTTCAATATGTATTCTTGCTGAGAAATTCTAAAGCGCTTACGAAATTGAAATAAAGACTTTAGTATGATTTTAATAAAAAAGCTCCATTAGAAATAATGGAGCTTTTTTTATTATTGAGAAAGGAATGCTATTTATTAAGTATGGATTCTATTGAATTACTAATTTCCTCCAAATTATTTTGTTTGTTATTGGTCATCAGAATAATCGTCAAATTAGGATTACTGATTAATAAAGCCTGATAATTAAAAGCGGCACCATCGTGTATGTGACTCGTTATTTTTCCGTTTTCGATAGTTCCACTACCAAGACCTGTTTGATTGTCTTTAGAAAAAGGTTCAAAAAGTTCATGTGTAGATTGCTTATTAATAATTTTAAAAGAATTAATAGCTTCAGACCATTTATAAAAATCAGTTAGATTTAAAGCAGTCCAACCCGAAATGTTATATTTTAGAAGATCTTGTTTGCCTTCTTTATTAAAAGATTTTGCAAAAAGAGGTTCTTTGTCGTCAGGATCTACAACTGCATTTTTAATTCCGATGGGTTTTAAGATTTTCTTCATCACAAAAGAATTAAAAGTCATGTTGGTAATTTTTTCAATAATACGTCTTTGTAAAAACACATTATTGTTGTTGTAATCGTATTGAGATCCCGGTTCAAATTCTAAATTTAAGGTCTTTTGTAGAAAAGCCATATTGTCTGAATCTTGATTGACTTCATTCCACTTTATTTGAGGAAGTCCGCTGGTGTACTGAAGCAAATGGATAATCTTAATCCTATTAGCCCAAGATGGAAGTTCAGGAAGAAATTTAGAAATCGAGTCGTTAAGTTTTAATTTCCCTTGCTCTTTTAACATCATAATTCCAACAGCGTTAAACTCTTTAGCAATTGAACCAATATGAAAACGGTAATTTTTATTTAATGGTATTGTGTTGCTCGCATCGGCTTGACCGAAAGCCTTTTCGTATATGATCTTCCCTTTACTAGCAACTAAAACATTTCCGTTAAAAGTTTTTGATTGAAGTGCTTTTTGAAATAAAACATCTAGTTCGGTTTCCGGTTTATTTGTTTGAGCGTAAAAATAGTTACACATTGTAAATGCGATAATAAAAGCTGCAATTCTGATTTTTTTAATGACGTTGCTCATTTTGGAAGTTTTGATAAAAGTAAACAAAAACTTCATTAGAAATAATGGAGTTTTTTTATGAAAACATTTTAATTCTGTTGTGTTTTCTGTTTCGAAAATTGTTTTTCTCTCATTTTTTATGGTTTAAAATTTTAAAACTAAAAACAATTAGTATATTTGTAACCAAATAGTATAGACTATACTCTATACTTTGTTGTTTTTTATTGAAAAAAATAAATGTTATGCTTGTAAACGAACTATCAAAAAAGACAGGATTGTCGATTCATACTATTAGATATTACGAGAATTTAGGAATGATCAAAGGATTGGCGGATGAAAAGGTGACATCTAATAACTATAAACATTACGATGCTAATACTATTGAGCGTTTAGAAATTATTATAGAAGCAAGAGAAGTCGGATTTACTTTAGCAGAAATAAAAAAAATATTGATTAGCTGGTTCGAAACGACTGACTCAAAACCCGAAACGCTCGAGCTTTTTCAAGCTAAAATAAAAGAGATTGATGATAAAATGAGATATTTTAAGCAGACTAAGAATCTTCTTGAAAAAGTATGTGAGAAAATACAAAAGCAATAATGGTAGATTGTTAAAGTCTAAAAGCGTAGAAAAACTCCTTAAGAAATTGAGGAGTTTTTTTGTAGTTCTTATTTTAACTATTTAAGAAAAGTTTTATGTGGAATTTAAGAAATTAATAAGAGATTTTGCAAATAGTATTATATTCGCTTTTGAACTCGTAGAATTAAATAGCAGACTAAAATAAACTACAAATAACAACTAGAATTAAAATTACAAAACTAAATTATGCAAGAAGAAATAACCAAGCATTCAAACAAAATTTACAAAGCAGTGAAAAAACCAGAACACACAGTAGGTGAGAAAGTAAAAGAGATCATTATAGAAATATTTATAATCGTTTTTGCTGTGACGCTTTCGATATGGTTGCACAGTTGGAGCGAGCATAGACATCAACAAGAAGAAGTATCTGTGTTTCTGGCTAATTTAAAGAACGATTTAAAGAATGATATAGAAAGTATCGATAGAGAAATACACGCATACCAAAAGACAAACGCAGAATATGAAAAAATTTTGGCATTAACGACTTCTCAACTGGACAGTATTTATAGATCTAAAAGTAAAGTTAATTTCCCAATTCATTCACATGGGCAAACATTGACTATAGGTAATTATGAAAGTTTTAAATCAAGTGGTAAACTTGGCTACATTGAAGACGAAAAATTGAAACAGAAAATCTTAAACTATTATCAAATATTTGTTCCAGCTGCTAATGAAGTGGATAAAATGTATACTGAATTTTTGTTTAAGTGTTTTGATAAAGAAATAGAAAATGCAGATAAGCCAGAAAAAGAATTATATTCAGATCCTAAATATAAAAAGACACTTGAGTATCTTGTTAAGCTGGGTAAAAATAACATAAGGGTTTATAAAGAAAATACAAAACCACTCGCAGTTGAACTTATTAAAGAAATTGATAAAGAGTTAGGTAAGTAAAAAGCGAAATCACATAAAAAAAAACTCCATTAGAAATAATGGAGTTTTTTTTTATGATTTAAAAGGATGTTTTCTTTTATTGTTTTTTCAATTGCGAGTTAAATATAGACAAGATTGTGTTTAGTTAAATTAGAAATCAAGAATGATAAGTAATTGAGAATTAATTATTCGATTGATTGCTTTTTCTTCAATTTCTCAAATGCAATTATGTCCGCTTGTAAAACAAAGGGATTTTCTTTAGAATCAATATCTATCCATTCTAATTTTTCTAATCCTGGAATTTGAACTTTTAAGTCCTCAAGATTGAGAATTTTGGCTGTATAATAAATATTAAGAATCTGTTTGTTGTCTTTTATGCGAGATTCAATAAAGGCCTCCTGCGTGTAAAGATGATCTAATATTTCGATTTTTAAGTTTAATTCTTCTTCAAATTCTCTATGAAGGCATTCAATTGTTCCTTCTCCAAATTCAAGGCCTCCTCCTGGTAATTTGCATATTTGTGTTCCAGCATATCTTTCATGCAGTGCTAAAATTTTATTGTCATTTATACAAAAAGCATAAACTCTAACATTGAAGCCTATCAGTTCGCTCATAATTTTAAATTTTTGATGTTCTTGAAAAAAAATGAAAGAAGGGTAAAAAAAAACTCCTTAATTTCTTAAGGAGTTTCTCGGTGGGCGATGAGGGGTTCGAACCCCCGACCCCCTCGGTGTAAACGAGGTGCTCTGAACCAGCTGAGCTAATCGCCCTATTTTACTAGGTTGCTATCGTTTGTGATTGCGAGTGCAAATATACGTTTGTTTTTGAGTTCTGCAAACAATTTCTAACTTTTATGAATTTTTAAATATTCTTTTCAGTCCTCTTATTTAAAACAAAACTCCTTAATTTCTTAAGGAGTTTCTTGGTGGGCGATGAGGGGTTCGAACCCCCGACCCCCTCGGTGTAAACGAGGTGCTCTGAACCAGCTGAGCTAATCGCCCTATTTTACTAGGTTGCTATCGTTTGTGATTGCGAGTGCAAATATACGCTTGTTTTCGAGTCCTGCAAAGAAAAAAGAATAAAAAATAAAACTTTTTTAAAAATAACTCATATCTATTTGTTTATGAATTTGTTATTAAAATGAATTTTTTAAAGTTTTTTCGAGATCAAAAGTATATTTTAGTTCAAAGGCAATTCGGCAACAACAAAAGTACTTCCGCCAACGTAAATAAAATCATTTTCTAAAGCATTTTTCTTCGCTTCCGCGAAAGCGATGGCAACAGAATCGTATTTTTCTCCAATCAAATCATGTTTTTTTGCTTCGCTTTGTAAGGTTTCAGCTGGCAAAGCCCGTGACGAATCTGGATTGCAGAAATAATATATAGCTTCTTTTGGAAAAAGCGGCAAAATAGAATCCAAATCTTTATCATTTACAACTCCTAAAACAATATGAAGTTTCTCGTATTTTTCATTCTTCAGCTGATTTATTACAACCGTTAACCCGTGTTTGTTGTGAGCCGTGTCGCAAATAATTTTTGGGTTTTCTCCCAATTGCTGCCATCTTCCTTGCAAACCCGTATTTTTTACAACATGCAATAAACCTTCTTTCAACTGTTCGATCGAAATTTTAAAATCGGTTTCATTATTCAAAATCGAGATCGTCTGCTGAACCGTTTTTTTATTATGAAACTGATAATCTCCAATTAAGTCCGATAAATAAATCTGATCAATTAAATCTGAAGCAAAAGAAATCGGTGCGTTGTTTTCTTCGGCTTTAGCCAAAAATACTGGTTTAGTTTCATCGGTATATTCGCCAATAACAACAGGAATATTCGGTTTTATAATTCCCGCTTTTTCTCCAGCAATGGCTTCCAATGTATTTCCTAAAAACTGAGTATGATCTAAACCAATATTGGTAATTACCGAAACCAAAGGCGTAATAATATTAGTAGCATCCAATCTTCCGCCCAAACCAACTTCGATAATCGCAATATCTACTTTTTCTGCAGCAAAATAATCAAAAGCCAAACCGACCGACATTTCGAAGAAACTCATATCATTTGCTTCAAAAAAATCTTTGTGTTTTGCGATAAATTCAATCACGAATTCTTCTGAGATTTCTCTACCGTTTATTTTTATTCTTTCCCTAAAATCTTTCAAGTGCGGAGAAGTATATAATCCGACTTTATAACCTGCTTCTTGTAAAACAGACGAAAGCATATGTGAGGTAGAACCTTTTCCGTTTGTCCCCGCAACGTGAATACATTTTAGCTCGTTTTGCGGATTATCAAGATGAGCCGCCAACAATTTGATATTCGTTAAATCTTCTTTATACGCCGAAGCACCTTGCAATTGGTACATTGGAAGTTGATTAAACATCCAATTGGTGGTCTCTTGATAGTTCATTTGTTTAGATAAAATGGTTGTTGATTGAAATAAATTTCGATTTTTGTAGTTTAATATTACAGCGAAAATTATCTTTATTGCAAATTTCAAATATTTTTTAGAATTAATTATTAAAAACCAGAATTAATATATGTTTAGTTTTATTCAGTTACAAACAGATACAATCGCAAATGCTTCAAATGTAGTGATCGAGAAGATTGCAGCGCCGCAAAATGAAATTTCAATGTTTGGTTTCATCATGAAAGGGGGAGTGTTTCTAATTCCGATTGCGATTTTATTGTTTTACACTATTTACTTGATTTTTGAACGTTATATGTACATAAGCCGAGCATCTAAAATTGATAGCAGATTAATGCAAGATATTGGCGAGAAATTACATTCTGGAAATATTGAATTAGCAAGAACAATTGTAGAAAGAAATAATACTGCGGCCGGAAATATTTTAAAAGAAGGTGTTTTGGTAATCGGAAGACCAATTTCAGAAATTGAAGCCAACATGGATCGTGCTGCCGATATCGAAATTGGCGAAATGGAAAGACATTTAGGTCATCTTGGACTTATTGCTGGTATTGCACCAACGTTAGGTTTCATCGGAACGATTTCTGGGGTTATTAAAATTTTCTATAGCATTTCGGTTACAGAAAACATTAGCATCGGAAACATTTCTGGAGGTTTATACGAAAAAATGATCAGTTCTGGTTCTGGATTAATTGTGGGTATTATTGCGTATAGCGCTTACCACTTGTTGAACGGAAAGATTGATAATTTTGCTTTAAAAATTCAGAAACAGATTTTAGAATTTGTCAATATAATTCAAAGAGCATAAGTCATGTCTATTAAAAGAAAAAGAAGATTTCACGCCGAAGTTGCAACTTCATCTTTGAGCGATATCATGTTTTTCCTGCTGTTGTTTTTCTTAATTATCTCAACACTGGCAAATCCGAATGTGATTAAGATGACATTGCCAAAAGCTAAAGCGAATGAAAAGACCAATAAACAATTAATTAGTTTATCGGTTACCGAAGATAAAAAGTTCTACATTGACAAACAGGAAGTAGATTTTGAAAATCTAGAAACGAGTTTAATGTCAAAAATAGGAACAGATAAAGAACAAACTGTTGTGGTTCGAATTCCGTTTAACCTACAAGTTCAAGACTTAGTAGATGTTTTACAGATAGGAGTAAAGAACAATCTGAAGTTTGTAATTGCAACAAGTCCGAAATAGATTTAATATTAGGGCGTGACAATAAAAAAATGGGCCAATCAACGTTACGCTGATTGGCCCATTTTTTTATTCGAACAAAAAGAAAACAACATAATCTTGTCATTTCAACGAAGGAGAAATCTTCGCAAGTAACTCCGCAACGAGAATCCAATCTTTGTATAGCTTCTCACGAAGATTTCTCCTTCGTCGAAATGACAAACTGGACGGAAACAAAAAGGCTTTCAGAATTTCTGAAAGCCTTTTTTATGTTGTTTTAAGTTTTTAATCCAAACTAAAATTATAAATAATTTTCCCAACCTGTTTTGCAGGAGCATCACTATCAGATTCCCATTTGGTATTCATTGCTGCAATTCTTGCTTGATCTAATAAACATTTTGCAGTATTGGTTGTTCCTTTAATTCCTGCAGTCGCACTTATTGTTTTACCGTTTTGGTCAACGCTTACTTCAACAACGACTTTTCCTTCTTCGTTGCAAGTATATTTTGGTGCAGGTTTAGAAAGGGCTTTTCTGTTTCCTAAAGAATATCCAGATCCTCCACCAGAACCGCCGCCACTTCCAGCTCCGTAACCGCTTCCTGTGCCAATACCATTTCCAGTTCCGTTACCGCCTCCAGTTCCTCCGCCAGAGCCACCAGATCCGTAATATCCGTTAGAGTTTAAACTTCCGTTCGCTTTTCCTTTATTTCCAGCTGCTTTATCGTCTCCATCGCCACCTTTATTAGAACCTTTCATAATGCTGGCTAAAGCATCATTTGTTGAGTTAGAAACTTTTGGTTTTTCTGGTACAGGTTTTTGTATTGGTTTTTCAACAGGAACAGGTTTTTTCGGCTTCTCTTTGGTCGGAATAACAACATCATTATCAGCAGTTGTATTTTCTTGACTAATTATAGCTTCTTCTTCAGGAGTTGCTTTTGGAGGTGCTTGTTTTACATTGTTTTTTACATCCAGAACTTCGCTTTTATAATTGGCACCAGAGCCTAAATTGCTGTCTCCGAAATTTACAGTTACGCCACCGCCACCTCCGCCGCCATCAGCAAGAGCTACATTGTTTTCTGGATTATAAGGAGGCCAGAAACGTATAAAAAGCAACAATAGAATTATCGCTGCATATATAGCTGTTGTGAATAGCAATGATTTCTTTTGATCTGAAGAAATTGAGGAACTCATTTAGATTCTGAATTTTGAAATGTATTATTTTAAAAACGTTTAAAAGTAGTAAAAATTGTTTAGAATGAAAGAGAGAATTTAACCGCAAAGTTCGCAAAGGTTTACGCAAGGTTCGCAAAGCGATTTGTTTTTAAATCTCGCAAAGTCGCGAAGTCGCAAAGTTTTTCTTTTTTTAGTTTTTTTGTGACTTCGCGACTTTGCGAGAAATAACCTAACGTTCTTTGCGTAAACCTTTGCGAACTTTGCGGTTAAAAAAAACGAGCCAATAATAATGCGGCTCGTTTAGATTGAGATATAAATCAATTTACACTAACTGTTTCAATGCAATTTCAAAAGCAGTTGCGCTGATATTTGTTTTTGATTGACTTAAAGCATGAGCTTTTACAATCGCATTTTTAATTGTGTCTGAAGTATCGTTAAAAATAGCCTCATCTGTCATTTGAACTTTTTTCTCCATGAAATAAGCAAAAACTCGTGCCATTCCACAGTTTGAAATAAAGTCTGGAATTAAACTTACCTTACGGTCAACTTCTTCCATAATAGAACCAAAGAAAATTTCCTTGTCAGCAAAAGGAACATTCGCACCGCAAGAAATAACTTCCAATCCATTTGCAATTAAACTATCAATTTGCGCTTGAGTTACCAATCTAGATGCAGCACATGGAGTGAAAATCTCTGCGCCGATTGTCCAGATTTTAGAATTGATTTCATCAAACGGGATCATATTATCCGCAACCAATTTATTTCCGTCTTTATTTAAAAACAACGTTCTAATTTCTTCAAAAGAGAAACCTTCTTCTTTTATTAATCCACCGTCGCGATCGATGATTCCGATAACTTTTGCGCCCATTTCGGCTAAATAAAAAGCAGCTGCAGAACCTACGTTTCCAAAACCTTGTACGATTGCTTTTTTACCTTTTATGTCTCCGCCATAAGTTGCGTAAAAATGACGAACCGCTTCGGCAACGCCATAACCCGTAATCATATCGGCAACTGTATATTTTCTAGTTACGTCTGGAGAGAATTTAGGGTTTTCGATAACCTTAATTACACCCTGACGCAATTGACCAATTCTATTGATTTTATCAGCTTCTGTTGGTTTAAAGTGCCCGTTGAAAACACCTTCCTGTGGATGCCAAACACCACATTCTTCTGTCATTGGAATAACTTCATGAATCTCATCAACATTCAAATCTCCTCCAGTTCCATAATAGCTTTTCAATAACGGAGAAACGGCTTTGTACCAACGTTGCAAAACACCTTTTTTGCGAGGATCGTTTGGGTCAAAGTTAATTCCAGATTTAGCTCCTCCAATTGCAGGACCAGAAACTGAGAATTTAACTTCCATAGTTTTTGCCAATGACAAAACTTCGTTCATGTCTAAGCCTTTTCTCATTCTTGTTCCTCCACCCGCAGCTCCTCCACGAAGTGAATTAATTACAGTCCACCCTTCGGCTTCTGTTTCAGAATCTTTCCAATTGAAAACAATTTCAGGTGCTTTGTTTTCAAATTGTTGTAATAAATCTTTCATTTTGTTGTGATATGTTTATTTTGCGTAAATGTATAAAATAGAATAATGCGAATAATGTATTTTGCAGCAAATTTAGCAAACAAAAAAGAAAAGCCGAAAACTATTAGGTTTTCGGCTTTTTGAATATTTAGAAAATTAAGAACTATTGTCCTAATAAGTGTTTTTTCAAAGTTTCGTCAACTGGTTTGTCAGAAAGCCAGATTCCGAATAATGCTTTTTTGAAATCAAATCCAGGAATTTTTCCTTTCAAAACTTCATTTTTAGAAACGTAAACATTTTGATCAAACGGGTTGTAAGCTAGAACAAACACATCTTTTTCTGTAATTACGTCACTTAGAAAACTTTTTAGCTGTTCAATTCTAGGACGTAGTTGTTCAAGATTTGCTCCAGCAGATTTTTCAAAACCTGTGTTCATTGCTTTTGTCAGTTTGTTTGAAGAAACCATAGAAGAAGTAATTTCGATTCTAACAGCCATTTCAGTATCACTATCAATAATGAATTGCGGATCTTGAGCTAATTGAGATAAATACAATGCCTGAACATATACTTCCAGCCACATTTTTGATCTTCCGCCGGCTCCGTTTAACTGTAATGACTTGCCTTGAAATTCTATTTTTCTAGGAACTGTCACACCGTTAACTTCGATTTGAGTTTGTGCTGAAACAGTAGAAAATGGTAAGCTTAAAAGGACTATCAGTAAAAGTAAAATCTTTTTCATATTCTATCAATTTTTTATTTTTAAGGCAAAAATAATAGTAATTTATTAATATTTGGTTCATTTTTAGAATGTTTTTTTTTTGTAAAATATACATTTAATTTTTCTATTGCATTAAAAATCAAATTAGTAAGACTAGTTTTACGTAGATTTACGCGTTTTAAGAATTGTTTAAGGATTGACTGATATAAATGCTTCAAAAATGTTCGTTTTTTTATGCTTTAAAAAGAAAAATTGGCTTTTAAATTTTAAAAGAATTGTTGCGAGATTAATGCTGATTTGAAGAAAAAGCTAAATAATCACGAAAACGTTATCGTAATCTTTGCTGATCTATTAATTTTATATGCGCGCATTGTAATTACACTTTTAAAAAGTATCTTTGGAAGCCTTTGAACTGAAAAGTTTTAGGAGCTGAAAAAAAACAAAAACATAAAAAAACCATCAACTAAAAATTTCTTTTTTGAAATTTGGTTGAAAAAACTTTAAAGAATACTACTATGGATTTTAATCTTACCGAAGAACATTTAATGATTCAGCAGGCAGCAAGAGATTTTGCTCAAAATGAATTATTGCCGGGAGTTATTGAACGTGACGAACACCAGACTTTTCCAACGGAGCAAATCAAAAAAATGGGTGAGCTTGGATTTATGGGAATGATGGTTGATCCTAAATATGGAGGAAGCGGCTTAGACGCTATTTCTTATGTTATTGCAATGGAAGAAATTTCTAAAGTAGACGCTTCTGCATCTGTTGTAATGTCTGTAAACAATTCATTAGTTTGTTGGGGATTACAAGAATATGGTACTGAAGAGCAAAAACAAAAATACCTTCCAGGTTTGGCTTCTGGAGAAATTCACGGAGCTTTTTGCTTAAGTGAACCTGAAGCAGGAAGTGATGCAACTTCTCAAAAAACAACTGCGGTTGATATGGGAGATCATTATTTGGTTAATGGTACAAAAAACTGGATCACAAACGGAAATACCGCATCTGTGTATTTAGTAATTGCACAAACGCATCCAGAATTAAAGCACAAAGGAATCAATGCTTTGATTATGACGAAAGATATGCCAGGTTTTTCAGTTGGTCCGAAAGAACAGAAAATGGGAATCCGTGGTTCTGATACACATTCATTAATGTTTTCTGATGTTAAAGTTCCAAAAGAAAACAGAATTGGTGAAGATGGTTTCGGATTTAAATTTGCAATGAAAACTCTTGCGGGCGGTAGAATTGGAATCGCTTCTCAAGCATTAGGAATTGCTTCTGGAGCTTATGAATTGGCTTTAAAATATTCTAAAGAACGTAAAGCTTTTGGAACCGAAATTTGCAACCATCAGGCAATTGCTTTTAAATTGGCAGATATGGCAGTAAATATTGAAGCAGCGCGCCATTTGTGTATGAAAGCAGCTTGGGATAAAGACAATAATAAAAATTACGACGTGAGTGGTGCAATGGCAAAATTATTTGCTTCGCAAGTTGCAATGGATACTTCAGTGGAAGCTGTTCAAATTCACGGAGGAAACGGGTATGTAAAAGAATATCATGTAGAGCGTTTTATGCGTGATGCTAAAATTACTCAGATTTACGAAGGAACTTCTGAAATTCAGAAAATCGTAATTTCTAGAGCAGTTATTGCTGGATAAAGAATGTTAAGAATATATTTTAAACCCTTTCGGCTTTTAGTTGAAAGGGTTTTTTTATGAATATTCTATTACTTTTCATAAGTTTATAGTCCAATAATAGTATTATCAATTATCAATAAAAACAGAAAACCATGAGAAAGCTATACTTTTTGCTTCCATTTATTTTTTTAGCGTGTAAATCGGGAACTTCAACTTCAAATGAAAGTGGAGCAAAAACAGATTCAAAGCCAATAGAAATTAGCTATAAAGTAAAAGAATCTGAAATTTCAGATTTTCTAAAATATCTTTCTTCTGACGAATTGGAAGGCCGTGAGACAGGAACGCAAGGAATTGAAAAAGCGGCGGTTTTCTTGGAAGATTTTTTAAAGAAAAATAAAATCAAACCCTATTTTAAAACCTATCGCGATACTTTGACCAATTTTGATTCGCCAGCTTTCAACATTGTTGGTGTTATTGAAGGAACAGATCCTGAACTTAAAAAAGAATTTGTGGTCCTGAGCGCACATTACGATCATATTGGTTTAGAGAAAAAAGAACAAGCCGATAAAATAAATAATGGAGCAAATGACGATGCCTCGGGAGTAACGTCTGTAGCGGCGATGGCAAAATATTTTAGCGAAACTAAAGCGAATAAACGAAGTATCTTAATTGTGTTTTTTGCTGGAGAAGAAAAAGGATTACTAGGTTCAAAAAGTTTAGTAGAGAAATTGAAAAAACAAAATTTCAATCTTTATACACAATTAAACATAGAAATGATTGGTGTGCCAATGAAACGAGATTATTTGGCTTACATAACTGGTTTTGATAAATCGAATATGGCGCAAAAAATAAACGAATATACAGGAAAAAACACCATTGGATTTTTACCGAAAGAAGCAGAATATCAATTATTCTACCGCTCTGATAATTATTCGTTTTTTCAAGCTTTTGGAAAACCATGCCAATCCCTAAGTACTTTCGATTTTGAAAACTTTGATTATTATCACCATGTTTCAGACGAATTTAAATTAATGGATATTCCTCATATCACGGCATTCACACAAGAATTATTGCCTGCAGTAACCAAAATTGCGATTTCGCCAACGCAAGAAATAACGATGAACAAATAAGAGGCTGTTTTACAGCATTTGATTATTTTTGCTACATGAAAAATATTATCGTTACAGGAACAAGCAGAGGAATTGGTTACGAATTAGCCTTGAAATTTGCCGAAGCAGGTCATCAGGTTTTGGCCATTTCCAGAAAAATACCGCAAGCACTTTTAGAACATCAAAATGTAACTTGTCTGTCTGTTGATTTGGCAGATGAAACGGCTTTGGATCAGGTTGACAATTTTCTTTCTTCAACATGGAAAAAAGTAGATGCAGTTGTTCATAATGCAGGGGCTTTGCTTTTAAAACCTTTTGAGCAAACGACACAGGCAGATTTTGAAAATATTTATAAAGTGAATGTTTTTGCTGTTGCCAATTTAACTCGTATCTGTATTCCGTATTTAGAAAAAGGAAGTCATGTTGTAACAATTAGTTCAATTGGTGGAGTTCGCGGAAGCTTAAAGTTTGCTGGATTAGCGGCTTACAGTTCGAGTAAAGGAGCCGTAATTACTTTAACTGAATTATTGGCTGAAGAATATAAAGAAAAAGGAATTTCATTTAATGTTTTGGCTTTGGGTTCTGTTCAAACTGAAATGCTTAATGAAGCTTTCCCTGGTTATCAAGCTCCAATTTCTGCTGAAGGAATGGCAACTTATATCTATGATTTTACATTAAATGGAAATAAATATTTTAACGGAAAAGTTTTAGAAGTTTCTTCAACAAATCCGTAAATTAAATTCCAAAATAAAAAATCCAAATTCCAATTTTAAAACGTCTAACGTATAACATCTAACAGATAACATTTAACTTTAAATTGAGCGAAACTTTAGCTAAATATATTCCTGAACACGCGGTAAAACCTGTTTTCGATTTGATAGTGGCCAATCAGGTTCACTTGAAAATTGTAAACGAGCGTCAGACGCGTCACGGTGATTATAGGAGAGGACCAAGTGGAAAGCATGAAATTACGGTTAACGCAAGTTTGAATAAGTATCGTTTTTTAATTACGCTGATTCATGAAATTGCACATTTAGTTGCTTTTGAGAAATTCGGACGAAATATAAAACCGCATGGAAATGAATGGAAATATACTTTTCAGCGTTTAATGGTTCCGTTTATTCGGCCAGAAATATTTCCAGGACAGATATTACCGCTTTTGGCAAGACATTTCAAAAATCCTTCAGCGAGTAGTGATACCGATACTACTTTGTCTTTGGCTTTAAAACAATATGACAAAGAAAATGATAAAAATTACGTGTTTGAAATTCCGTACGGAAGTATTTTTAGAATTAAAAATGGTAAAGTTTTTAAAAAAATAGCCGTTAGAACAAAGCGTTTCGAGTGTTTAGAAATCAGCTCTGGAAAGACTTATCTTTTTAATCCGAATGCAGAAGTAGAATTGATCAATTAAATTCCAAGTAAGAGAGAATAAAAAATCCCAAATTCCAAAGTTTACTACAATTGGAATTTGGGATTTTTAATATTGGAATTTTTAAAAGGACTAGCCTTTTAAATAGGCTTCTCTTACTTTTTTGAAAAGGTTTGAAGAATAAACAAATTTAACTACTGCCTCATTGTCGGTCGTAAAGATTTCTTCTTTTGTTCCTTGCCAAGCTTTCAGACCTTTCTTTAAGAAAACAATATTCTCACCGATTTCCATTACAGAGTTCATATCGTGAGTATTAATTACAGTTGTAATATTGTATTCTTTTGTGATTTCTTGAATCAAGTTATCAATCAAAGTCGAAGTATTTGGATCTAAACCAGAGTTAGGCTCATCACAAAACAAATATTTCGGATTGTTTACAATTGCGCGAGCAATAGCCACACGTTTCTGCATTCCTCCAGAAATTTCAGAAGGCAGTTTCTTGTGTGCATCGATTAGATTTACTCTTTCTAAAACAAAATCAACGCGTTCTTTGATTTGCGCTTTGTTGTTATTAGTGAACATTTTTAATGGGAAAGCTACATTTTCTTCAACAGTCATTGAGTCAAATAACGCACTTCCCTGAAATACCATTCCTATTTCGGTTCTCAAGTCACGTTTTTCATCTTTGTCTAAATCAGAATAAACCCTTCCGTCAAATTCAATTGTTCCTGAATCTGGCGTGTGAATTCCTAATAGCGTTTTTAATAAAACTGTTTTTCCAGATCCACTTTGTCCAATAATCAAGTTGGTTTTTCCAGTTTCAAATACCGTCGAAACGCCTTTTAAAACTTTGCTATCCCCAAATGATTTTTCTATATTTTTTACTTCTATCATTATCCTAATAATAATTGAGTTAATATATAATTAAAAAGAATGATACAAACAGAAGTCCATACGAATGATGTTGTACTTGCTTTACCAACTTCTAATGCACCACCTTTCATATAGTATCCGTGAAAAGATGGGATTGTTGCCAATAGCATGGCAAAGATTAAAGTTTTAATAAAGGCATAAGTAATATGGAACGGTATGAAATCTTTTTGAGCTCCCATAATAAAATCTGCACCAGTTGAAAATCCTCCGTAAGCACAAGCCATCCATCCACCAAAAATTCCTAAAAACATACTAATCCCGATTACGAAAGGATACATTAATAAAGCGATTATTTTTGGAAAAACAAGATAGTTTACGGAGTTAACTCCCATAACTTCTAACGCATCAATCTGTTCTGTAACTCGCATTGTTCCGATACTTGAAGTAATGTAAGACCCCATTTTTCCGGCCATAATTACCGAAATAAAAGTAGGGGCAAACTCTAAAACTACAGATTGACGTGTAGCAAAACCAATTAAATATTTTGGAATTAAAGGATTGGTTAAGTTTAATGCTGTTTGAATGGCAACAACTCCTCCGATGAAAAAAGAGATAAAGCAAACAATTCCTAGTGAGTCAATAATAAGATCATCAATTTCTTTTAGGATTAGATTTTTCATAACAGGCCATTTAGTCTGTTTGTTGAAAATTTCTTTCAGCATTAAAAAATATTTCCCTACTTGGGATAAATAACGGATTAGCATCATAATTTTTAAATATTGGCTAAATTAAGGATTAGTTTACAGTTTACCGTTTCAGCTGGGCAGTTTTTTAATTTTTTTAAGATTAAAAAAGCTTTTGTTTCATTTTTGCAAAACGATAATTCCTAATAAATTTAGCCTGTTCGGGGGTAACTAATAAAGGAGTATTGGCTTTTTTGGCTTTCCAAAATCCTCTGATATAATCTAAAAACAGAAATGGTTTTTTCTTCATCATCGCCAATTTTGCCGAAGCAATTGCGGTAATCCAAAACCCATAACCTAAAGTGTAAAAAGCTTCGCCTTGTTTGTAACGAGCTGTTTTATTGTAATTTGCTCCCGTTGGTTTTAAATGTTTTACATGTAAAGATTGGTCAGTTACAATTTTCCAATTGTAATATTTACAAAGTAATTCATCAACAGTATCCCAACCCATTGCTGGACGTAAACCGCCAATTTGTTGATAGGTTTCTTTTCTATACGCTTTTAAGGCTCCGCGAATATGATCTTTATCGGTAAGGTTTTCTAAAACCCATTCGCCATTTTTATCAATATAACAGAATCCTCCAGCCATTCCAACTCTTTCATCTGATTCGAAATGTTTAATAATGGTCTCAAAATAGTTGGGAGGAAAAATTAAATCGCCGTCTATTTTTACAATGATATCGTAATTCGAATCTAAAGTTTCAAAACCTTTTTGAAAAGCCTGAATAACTTTACTACCAGGCATATGAATTGCATCTGAAGTTTTGTTTACAACAGAAATATACGGATTGTTTGTTGCAAAACCCAACACAACTTCTTCAGTTTTATCTGTAGAATTGTCATTTACCACCACAACTTTTGATGGCAAGACAGTTTGAGAAACCAAAGATTCTAAAGTCAAGCCTATTAAATCTTGTTCGTTATGTGCGGGAATGACGATGTAGTATTTCATTTTAAATTCCAAATTTTTAAAAATTCCAAATTCCAATTTTTGAGAATTAATCCCAATCTTCTAAAATTCCAAATTCCAATCAAAGCTGGTTCAATTGGAATTTGGGATTTTTTTATTGGAATTTGCCTTTAGGCTTTTATTTTTTCAGCCACAACAATATAATATCTTGGAGTAAAATATCTTAATAAGGGTCTGAATCCAAACTTTTTTACTGGATGTGTAAATTGTAATCGATCGGTAATTTTCCAGCCCGTTTTTTCTAAAAGCCAATCCAATTGCCAATCTTCAAATTCATGGTAATGTCTGTCCCACATATCGGTTTTAGAACGATATGCTGGTGAAAACCATAAACGTAATGGGATTGAAATTAATAGTTTGTCACATTTTACGTTTTGTAAAACTGTGTATGGATTTAGTAAATGTTCGAAAATTTCAAATGCAGTAAAAACAGTATATTCTTCCGTTTGTAGCGCCGTATGGTCGTTGTCTAAATCTTCGCCTTTTGTGTTTTTTACGGTATAGCCATTTTCTTCCATTATCTTAGAAAACGGATTGGGTACACCAAAATCAAAAATGGTTTCAGATGTGCTAACGTGCTTTTTTAAAAACTCTAAGGTAAGTTTGAATCTTTTATTCGGAAACGTTTTTTCGTACATAGTTATTGCGAACGAATTAATCTCTCGTTCTTGAATTTAATTAGGTCGCAAATATACTAAAAAAGTAATCAGTGTTCAGTTTTTAGTATTCAGTTGCGGTGCTAAGTTTTAAAATGAATTTCTCTCAAAGACGCGAAGTCGCAAAGTTTTGATTAAAAAAATAAACCATATAAGTAATATAAGTTCAATTAAAGGAAAACTTAATTGAACTTATATTACTTATATGGTTAAAAACTTCGCGACTTCGCGTCTTTGCGAGATTATTTCACTCGACTTTAAATTTTAATATCTATAAACAAAAGCATTAATATTCATTCCAGCTCCTACTGAAGCAAAAATAAGAACATCGCCTTTGTTGATTTCGTGGTTCTCTATTTTTCCTTGTAAAATCAAATCGTATAGAGTAGGAACAGTTGCAACACTGCTATTTCCTAGATCGTGAATACTCATTGGCATAATATCTTTTGGAGCCGTTTTATCGTAAAGTTTGTAGAAACGTTCGATAATTGCTTCGTCCATTTTTTCGTTTGCTTGGTGAATCAGGATTTTTTTCACTTCATCAATTCCAATTCCGCTTTTATCTAAACAGCTTTTCATAGCGCACGGAACATTGCTTAAAGCAAATTCGTAGATTTTACGCCCATACATTTTAATGTATTTAATGTCTGGATCTAAATCTGGATTATACGATTTTCCGAAGAAAAGATAATTTGCTTCATCATTGGCATAAGTAGCGCTTTCGTAAGACAACAATCCAGCATCATCGGTCGATGCTTCTAAAATTGAAACTCCAGCTCCATCAGAATAAATCATAGAATCACGGTCGTGATCATCTACAACTCTCGATAAAGTCTCGGCACCAATTACCATTACTCTTTTTGCCATTCCAGATTTGATAAAAGCATTTGCTTGTAAAACGCCTTCAATCCATCCCGGACATCCAAAAAGAATGTCGTAAGCCACACATTTAGGATTTTTAATTCCTAATTTGTTTTTAACTCTTGTTGCTAAACTTGGTAAAACATCAGTTTGATGCGTTCCTGTTTTTACGTCACCGAAATTATGCGCAAAAATAATGTAGTCTAAAGTTTCTGGATCGATTCCCGCATTTGCAATTGCTTTTTCAGCCGCAAAGAAAGCTAAATCAGAAGAATTGTATTGTGGTTCGGCATAACGACGATTCTCGATTCCCGTAATACCTTTAAATTTTTTAATTACAACTTCATTAGGATAACCAAAAGGAGTTCCGTCCTCATTTAAAAAAACATGTTTATCAAAATCTGTGTTTTTTACTTCTAAATTAGGAATATAACTCCCAATACCAATAATTTTTATTTTCATTTCCCTTTAATTATCCGATAAATTTAGTGC
>NZ_MRCM01000029.1 GCF_002303885.1 Flavobacterium sp. ACN2
GAATTATTATAATTTATTTGAAATTTATTTTCAAAATAAATTATTCTTATTTTTTTAAGCTTAAAAATATTTTTAATGTTTTTATTTTAGTTTTTTTTTGTTTTTATTTTAAATAAAATACAATGCAACCGATTGTTTTATTGATTGTTTTTTTATATTTGTTACCAAAATATTACAATTTTCGGAAATCAATTTTTTCAAAAATGAAAAGATTTCAAAATAAATAACCAAATAAAAATACCATCAATGAACTTTTATTACAAGTAACTTAAACAAACCATTAACTATTTAAACCAAACAAAAAACTATTAAAATGAACTTAAAACTTAAAATTGCACTAATCGGACTGCTGATCGTGGGCAGTCATAGTATAATGGCACAATCAAAGACCATTCATGGCGTGATTACCGACCCATCAGGATTTCCGTTACCTGGTGCCGGTATTAATGTAGAAGGAACGCAGAATAGCGCATCAACCGATTTTGACGGTAAATACTCTTTAAAAGGAGTTAATCCAACCGATAAAGTAACTTTTTCTTATGTGGGCTTAGTATCACAGACTATTACTGTGGGCGAAAGAAGCTCAATCAATGTAACTCTTGTTCAATCTACACAAAATTTAAATGAAGTTGTAGTAGCCTATGGTACTCAAAAGAGAACTAAGGTTACTGGTGCAGTTTCTACGGTAAGCTCAAAAGATATTGCCGCTGTACCTATTACAAATGCTGAATCTGCACTACAAGGACGTGCGGCAGGGGTTACCGTTGTAAATGGTGCACCAGGCTCTAATCCTACAGTTAGTATTCGTGGTCTGGCTACCATGGGAAACAGTGCTCCGCTTTATGTAATTGACGGAGTTTTAACTGGAAATCTTTCTGGCTTAAGCCCTAATGACATTGAGAGCATCTCTGTTTTAAAAGACGCTTCGACTACAGCTTTATACGGTTCTAAAGCTTTTAATGGTGTTATTATGGTGACTACCAAAAAAGGTAAAAAAGGACCAGGTCAGTTAAGCTTTGGCACTTACGTTGGAGGGCAGGAAGTGACAAAAAGATATAATGTTTTAAATACACAGCAATACCTTCAATACGCTAAAGATTTAGGAAGTGATTTAACGGCTAGAGCAGCTGAGTTTGGAAACATAAATACCAACTGGCAAGACCAGATTTTTCAAACAGGACTTATGCAGGATTACAATTTGAGTTTTTCAAATGGTACAGAGAATTCTACAAGCCGCTATTCTGCTGAATATATGAAACAGGAGGGAGCCATTGTTAATACAGGTTTCGAACGTTATTCTTTTAGAGCTAATAATACGCAAGATATTGGTAAATTAAAAATAGGAAGCAATATTGGGGTTTCTTTTAGTACTATTAATCCAGAACGTACTGCAGGAGGAAGAACATTATTAGAACATGCTATAAAAATGGCACCTTATTTACCAATATATAATCAAGATAATTTAGGCGGTTACCAAGGACCGAGCGCTATTGATGGCAATGACGCAGAAAATCCTGTTCGTGTAGCTAATTTAGGATATCAGAAAATAAACAACTTATCTATAATTGGAAACATTTATGCTGAATTAGAAATTTACAAGGGTTTGAAATTCAGATCACAAGTTTCTTTAGATTATTATACAGGTAAAGATCACACTTTCATTCCGAGTTTTCAGGATGGTTCTTACCACAAGCAGGCGTTTTCTTCAACAAACGAAACAAATTCTCAAGGGCAGACGATCGTTTTTGATAATAGTTTGACTTATAAAACTACGATCGCAAACAAACATAATCTGGAAGTTTTAGGAGTTATTACTAAAATTGATGGGAAATCGCAAAGTGTTGCAGCTGGCAGCCGTTACTATATTTCAAATGAAATTGATCAGTTGAGATATAATGAAGGAAGTTTAGGATCTGCAAATTATGAAGAAAAAAACTTAGGGTATATTGTTCGTATTAACTATGACTACGATGACAAATACATGCTGGCAGTTTCAGGACGTAGAGATGCATCTTCTCGTTTTGGATCAAATAATCGTTGGGGTAATTTTTATTCTGTTGCTGCGGGTTGGAATATAGCGAAAGAAAATTTCATGCAAAATTCTATTTTCAGCACATTAAAACTTAGAGCTAGTACAGGAACAACAGGAAATGACAGAATAGAAAATTACCAATACAGCGCTACTTTAATAGCAAATTACAATTATCCAATTGGAGGAGCGAATGCACCTGGAGTTTCTTTGGGAGTGGCAGCTAATCCAGACTTAAAATGGGAATCAAAATTAGATAGAAATATTGGTCTTGATTTTGGATTTTTTGATGAAAAGCTAACGGGTTCATTTGAATATTTCAACAATAAGAGTAGCGATATTCTTTTTGCAGTTCCCCTTGCAGCTTCTGTTGGATCTGCAGGCGGTGGAACGCAGATTCAAAATATTGCTGACGTAAAAGTAAGCGGTTTTGAAGTTTCGATTGGTTACAACGACAGAAAAGGAGACTTTACATGGTCTGCTGTGGCAAATTTAGGTACTAGTAAAAATGAGGTAGTGAGTTTAGCTCCAGGGGTATCGAGCGTTTTAGGCGGACCTTCACCAAGAGCAGGTTTAGAGAATTTTTCAAGATTAGAAGTAGGTCAGCCGCTATTTTACTTTTATGGATATCAGACCAATGGAATTTATCAAAATCAAGCAGAAGTAGACGCTGTTTTTGGCCCAGGACAGACATCTATAAAACCGGGTGATATTAAAATTGTTGATCGTGATGGAAATAAAGTGATCAATTCAGATGATAAAACAAACATCGGAAATCCGTATCCTGATTTTACTTATGGTTTAAACCTTAGCGCAGCGTACAAAAACTTTGATTTCAATTGCTTTATAACGGGTGTGGCAGGTAATGATATCTACAATGCAAATACTTTTGATTTAAAAGGAATGAACCGTTTGTTTAATGCCAGCACAGATGTTTTAGATAGAGCAAATGTTGTCAATGGTGTTGTTACCAATCCTTCTGCAACATTGCCAAGAGCTCAAGGTGCAGATATTAACTGGTCTTCTGCAAACCAGCGTTATATAGAAGATGGTTCTTTTACGAGATTAAAAAACATCGCTTTAGGATATACACTATCTGGTGATGCTTTTAAAAGCTATTTCTCAAAAGCAAGATTCTATGTAAGCGGACAGAACCTTATTACCATTACAAATTACTCAGGTCTAGATCCAGAAATTGCACGTGCAGATGCTAATGCGAACTCAGCAGGTATTGATTTAGGAAGGTATCCACAGCCAAAATCGGTGATTTTTGGAATTGATGTTACATTTTAATATTTAAAAGACGATGAAAAAAATTAAATATATACTTATAGTATTGTCTGGAGTTTTAACCATAACTTCATGTGACACGGGCGAATTAGAATTAAGCAATCCCAATGCTTTATCGCCTGAAACTTTCTTTAAAACTGAGGCACAGGTGCAGTCTGCTGTAAATGCTTCTTATGCAAATCTTCAGACCAGAGGGCTTTATGGAAGAAATCTTTTCTTTGCGATGGATCTTATGGGGCATGACGCTTTAGGGAACCCGCAGTTAGAGGGGAACAAAAAACCTTTTCAGGATTTTTCTTTTAACGGAGGAAATGATATTATTCAATATTACTGGGAATCTTGTTATACGGGAATATCCAGAGCGAATTTTGTGCTAGATAACGAGCAGAAAATTAATGATCTTCCAGCTTCTATTTTATCTCAGGAAAAAAAGAACAAATATTTAGGAGAAGCTCATTTCTTAAGAGCTTACTATTACTTTCTATTAGTAAAACGTTTTGGCGATTTGCCAATTTATAAAACAAATACTATTGTTGGAAATGCAAGAAGCCCTAAAGCAGAGGCTTATGCTTTGATTGAAGAGGATCTTGTATTTGCATCTCAAAATCTTTTGCCAAGAGCATCAGAATCAGCAGGAAGAGCCAATAAAGAAGCCGCTTATGCACAATTGGGTAAAGTATTGCTATATCAAAAGAAATATACTGAAGCTTTAGCAGCGTTTAATAATGTGACAGGTTTCAGTCTGGAAGATAAAGGGAATTTTTACAACAACTTTATGGAAGAAACGGAACATGGTAAAGAATCGATTTTTGAAATTGAGTTTGATGAAAAAAATGGAACTGGCGATCAATGGGGTGCTGTTGGTGATAGTGGAGGAACAGGCTTTGAGGAGTCAACACTAAGAGGTCAGGAATATGGAAATCTTAGCTGGTATAATGTTTATCCATCAGACGATCTTTTAGATTCGTATGAAGCAGGTGATAACCGTTTTGGAGATACTTTTTATGTGCCAGGATCGTCTTATTTAAAAGGAACCAAAGTAATGGTAGCAGGTAATTTTACAACCTCTGCAGGTATTAGAAGAGCAGGCTGGAAAAAATATCAAAACTATTACAATAGAGAAGATGAAGCAACAAGATCAAGCATCAACTTTAAAGTAATGCGTTATGCCGACGTGCTGCTTATGAAAGCAGAATGTGAAAACCAAAGAGATGGCGGTTCTCAGACAGTGGCAATAGAATATATCAAACAGGTGCGCGACAGAGCCAACCTGACCACTAACATTGCTCCAACAAAAGAGGCTGTTTTTGCAGCAATTGTTCACGAACGTCAAGTAGAATTTGCCGGAGAACAATCTCGTTTTGATGATATTATAAGATGGGGTATAGCAAACACTGTATTACAAGGAACAGGTTTTACTGCTGGTAAAAGCGAGTTATGGCCAATACCAAACAGAGAAACCTCGTCTAATCCTAAAATAAAGCCTAGCGATAATAATCCTGGTTATTAAGGCTTTAAATTTTGGTTAGTTTAAGTTAAGTTAGTTTTTATAAACAGCGCATTTACTGCGCTGTTTATTGTTTAGAGAAAAACTATCGAAGAAAAATCAAATGGCATTTTGAATTAATTGAATCAAAAAATGAAAAATATAAGTAAAATTTTATTGGGGATCATTTCTTGTTTTTTTACAGTAAACATAGAAGCACAAAACCCTATTATTAAGGACATCTTTACAGCAGATCCTGCTCCTCTTGTACATAAGGGAATCTTGTATTTATATACAGGACACGATGTAGCAACTCAAGAGGATACTAATTATAAAATGGCTGACTGGCATGTATTTTCGACAACAAACATGAAAGACTGGAAAGATCACGGAGCGCTACTTTCGCCTAGCACATTTTCATGGGCAACGGGCGATGCTTATGCAGCTCAATGCATCGAGAGAGACGGAAAGTTTTATTGGTTTGTTTCGACATTTCATAAAAAAGATGAGGTAAGCCAAGGCGGTGCAGCAATTGGTGTTGCGGTTTCAGATAGTCCTACAGGCCCTTTTAAAGATGCAATTGGAAAAGCCCTTATAATAAACGAAATGACAACCGATATGACGTACGGTTGGGATGATATTGACCCGACTGTGTTTGTGGATGACGACGGGCAAGCCTATATGTTCTGGGGCAATGGAAGCTGTAAATGGGTTAAACTTAAAAAGAATATGATAGAGCTAGATGGATCTATTACCACTTTTAAACCTAAAAATTACATTGAAGGTCCTTGGGTTTATAAAAGAAAAGGACTTTATTATTTAGTATATGCCAGTGAAGGTACAAAACCTGAAATGATAGAATACTGCACCGCTAAAAATATTACGGGTCCATGGAATTATCAAGGAATTATTCAGGAAAATGTTCAGAATAGTTTTACCACACATCCTGGCATTATAGATTATAAAGGAAAATCATACTTCTTTTATCATAACGGAAGTCTGCCAACAGGCGGCAGCTACAGACGTTCCATCTGTGTAGATTACATGCATTATAATAAAGATGGCACTATTCAGAAAATAATACAAACTGCAGAAGGAGTAAGCAAAATCAAGTAAAAAGCAGATTTAATTTTTCTAATGAAACGAAAGATTTCAAAGCGCAATTTTTTTTCAATTAACTAGTAAAATAATAAAAATAGAAACATGGTTATAGCTAAAGATTTTACAAATAAATACCTGATTAGAACCCGACTTCTACTATTGATTTTTGCAGTGATGGTTCCGTTTTTAGTTATTAGTCAAAATAAAAAGAAAGCGGATAAATCAGCATTAAAAAGACCGCAATACCGTAATCTTTTTAAAGAAGCAGGTTATAGCCAGATTGAAATAGACAAGAAACTGGCCAAAGCCTATTATGATGTTTTTGAAGGGCCAGATAAAGTTTATTTTGAAGAAGGGGATGCTTTAGGATACGTTTCTGATATCAAAAATAAAGATGCTCGTACAGAAGGAATGTCATACGGAATGATGGTTGCGGTTCAGCTCAATAAAAAAGATGTTTTCGATCGTCTATGGAGATGGTCGGTAAAATACATGCAGCATCAAGATGGACCAAGAGAAGGTTACTTTGCTTGGAGCGTAAATCCAGAGACTAAAAAACAAAATTCTCCAGGTTCTGCTTCAGACGGAGAATTGTATTATGTAACGAGTCTGCTTTTCGCTTCTAATAAATGGGGCAATGATACCGGAATAGACTACTACAAAGAAGCCAGAAGAATATTAGATGCTATGTGGAAAAAAGACGGAACGGGTAATGTGCATAATATTATTAATACAGAACATAAGCAAATTTCTTTTATACCAGAAGGAGGAGGCTACAATTGGACAGATCCTTCTTATCATGTTCCTGCCTTTTATGAAATATGGGCCTTGTATGCCAAAGACGGACATGAGCAGTTTTATAAAGAATGTGCCGATGTTTCGCGTAACTTTTTGCATAAAGCCTGCCATCCTGTTACGGGGCTAAATTCAGATTATACAGAATTTAATGGAGAACCGCATCCGACACCTTGGATGCCTCCTGGATTCCGTTATGATTCTTGGCGCGTTCCAATGAACATTGCTATGGATTATACTTGGTACGGAAAAGATAAAGAATGGCAGGAAGACTATGCGAAGCGTTTTCAAAATTTCTTAAGATCTAAAGGATTAGATACTTATGAAGATCAGTTCAATCTAGATGGTTCTACTCCTGAATTTATTCTTCAGGCGGGTCCGGTGAAAAAACTGAGGCATTCAATCGGGTTAGTAGGAACAGCAGCTACAGCATCATTAGTAAATAAAGACAAAGCAAGTATCGATTTTGTTCGTGCGGTTTGGAATGCCAAGCTAGAGCCTTACGAAGACGGTTATTTTGATCCCTATTATGATGGATTAATGTATCTTTTCAGTTTAATGCATCTGAGTGGGAATTACCAAATTATAGCTCCAAAAGGTTAATCAATTTTTAAATCTAAAAAATAGGATTATGGCAGATTTAGCGGTACGGCAAATTATCATTTTTTAATTCCTATGCTAATCTACCATAACGTTTTTATGGTAAAAAACTGAGGCAGCTTCAAAACGGTGATCACTCAATTAATCCTTGACATCTTTGATTTGATCAAAAGCCAGATTACTGCTGCCTTCGCCTCTTCCGATTTTCTTTTTCATGCCAAGCCATACAAATACCTCTCCGTTCAGCCAACGCGTGCGCTGAAAGGATTGCGATACTTTTACACCTGCTCTTGGTATTTCTTCCTCATGAATGTAATAGGGTAATGGTTTTGGAATTTCATCCAAACCTTCGCGCAGAATACTGGATTGTGGCTTGATTTTTTTGGGCGTTTCCTGATCTTTTTCTATAATTCTTAATAAAGAGGCACGCTGTAATTGGATTTCCCTATTATCATTTTTTTTGTGTACCGGCACAAATGGGATCCAGTTTTCAGGAACATTGCTCATAGCCTGATAACTGATTTTGGCTGAATAGGGTAATGTTGCAATTGGGGTATTTTTGTTTACGATGTTTTCATGAAATTGACGCACACGCAATGCCGCTTCGCTTCCTTTTTCGCCAATACCTGCTGCAGACGGAATTACGGTTTCTATTCCCCAGACCATATTCGATATTTCATCTCTTATCAATACAATTTCTTCAATAGGATCACTTTCATGTACTTTCATTGCGGTTGGGGAGAGAAATAGTGTATTATTTTGTTTTTCTGAATGTAATTTATACATACTCCAACTCGTATTCTCTTTGCCTATTTCTTCAGTTGGTTTAATCCAGATCGTTTCTCCAAAGTTGTTTTTCACTGTGAGGCCTTCAATATTGGCTAAAGAACCAATTGGAAGTGTGTATGGTACTAAGAACCAGTCGTTAGCAAAAACCAATCCGAATTCCATTAATAATAGTTTTGAAAGTTCTGTTGTTGAGGGTTTTATATCTCCAAGGTCGGTTTTAGAATCTTCAAATTGCCACCATCTTCGATCCGGCATGCCTTCAAATGCGATATGTGAAGGTATAAAGGTATCTGTGAATTTGTTGAGAGGTTCTCCTGTATTATTCGTTTTTTGTTCTTTAATATCAAATACATACCAATCTGGATGTCCTTGATAATATTCTGCAGCAGACAATTTTTTTTCTGTTTTTTCAGCTGTTGCGCT
Organism: Flavobacterium sp. ACN2; assembly: GCF_002303885.1. Lineage (GTDB taxonomy): Bacteria > Bacteroidota > Bacteroidia > Flavobacteriales > Flavobacteriaceae > Flavobacterium. The sequence continues at coordinate 8,514 of NZ_MRCM01000029.1, forward strand.
ACACTCAAATTGGTATTCTAATTTATTAGGCAGCCAAGCAGTATTCTTTTCATCATTCGGTTGAAGATATATTTTAGCGTACCAGTCCTTAAAGTCATTTGCGAGATCATTGTCAAGTACTGTTTGATGTCCAGGATCGCTTAAAACAATACCGTCAGATGCGGGTGTGCCCAAAATAATCTTTTCATATAGTGCATAGCCATCCATTGCTCTTCCGCTTATAGCGGCATATTGTTGCCATACATTTTTATGAGCGTAAATAGAGGCATTATCACGATTATTTGGTGGCATGGTAAAACCATAATTTTCGATATAAATATTTCGGTAGTTTAGAGTATATTTTTTTAATAATTGTAACCAGTATCTGCCCATTTGCAACCTAATATCAATACTTATCTTTTTTTCTTCTCTTTTAAAAGCAATCTTCTTCTGTTCTATTTTTGCTTCGAGAGGGACATTGTTTTCAAAATTTTGAACGGTATTATCAGCCGCTTTGTACTCTTGTAAATGCGAACTGGTAATATGAATTTTTGCAAATACAGGAGAACCTGCATCATCGGCTTTAAATTCTCCCATTTGCCATTGTTTGGTAAGCATCCATAATGCATCTCGTACTTCGGCTTTTAGTGCGCGGTCAAAATTATGGGCGCGTGGTCTTCCTTCAAGTCTATTCCACATCATTACGGTAGGGAATAGCTTTAGCTCAAGCGCTTCTCTGATATCTTTAATAGGATTAACCATTGTTTATTTTTTTATAAATATTATTGTTTTGAGCCAGATTGATAGAAGCGGTAATCCAATGCATGCTTACAGCCATTATGGTCGCAGGAAGAAAATGTCCATATCTTGAACCTTCGATTTGGGCAGGTTCTACAGCACGTTTTTTAGCCATCTGTAGAGTTTCCTCCATAGATTCAATGATATCGTTCCATTTCCAATTTCCGGTTATCTGCGGAGGCGTTACCAAAAACATTGTTTGCGGAGGTTCGCTATTAGGTTGATCATAATGAAAAGCGATTCCGGTTGTTTCTTCATTCGCAGGAATTACTTCTGTCCATTCATCTATTACAATACCGCATTGTGGTTTGGTGTTATCATAATCTTTTGCAAAATGTGCAGTATAGAGCAGCTTATCATTTTTGATGTTAAAGATGTATTTGCCATTTTCATCTTTTTCTGTGGCGGTATCCTCTCTAAATTTTACAGCCAGCCAGCGATCATTTGATTGATAAGGAAATTGTAGGGCAGTAAGGTTTACTTCGACTGTTGGTTTGAATGCATCGGTGAGAAAAACAATGTTTTCCCAATGATGCACTTTATCTCTCACTCTGGCAACTCCTCCCAGCCAGTCTTCAACTGGAAATAGGCTGTTTTCTGTTGCTTTTATAAAAGTTAATAATTGGTCTTTATCAGTAAGAGCGTTATTAAATTCGGCGGCAGAAGTACTATTTAGTGTAAAGCGTGGCAATAGTAAAGCTTCATCTCCCAATATTGTTTTTGCAGCTTTTATAAGGGCAGCAATTTTATCGGCATTAACAACTGTTGCATCAGCCTCGGCTATTAAGGCTTTACTATTGATTATTTTTTTCTCAATATATTTTTGAAGGTTGTTTAGAGATACTACAATATCTTCTTTCAATAAAGCCAATTGCAATAGCTCTGTGTTAGTATTGTTACTTTCGGTTACGGTGTCAAATGCGACGGTATCGAATACGCTTACCTCTTTAATGGTTGTATTTACATCTGATAAAAAATCAATAATTGTGGTTTTGTTATTTGTTTTTAGTGCTTTAATGTTATTCAATAAACTAATAAAATCGGCTTTCTTAGTATCAAATGCGGTTTTATAAGCAGCCAATGGTAAAACTGGAAAAGTAGAAACAGATGAAATTTGCTGCTCTGCTTTTTGAAGTAATTCTATTTTTTCGTCAGGATCGGCTGTTGTAGTATAAGTCGACATTATGAGTTCTGCTTCAATTAATTTTTTATTCCATCTTTCTATCAGAATATCTAGTTTAGTGAATACATTTTCATAAATGACCGCTACGCCGCTATGAATAAAGCCAATTCCTGTTTGCACGTTATCAAAAAGTGCTGTTTTTAAATACTGCGTAGAAATATCTTTTACCAAGGTGTCAAAATGGACAAAATCATTTGCATAGAGCTCTAGATAGTTATTATAGGTTGTTTTTAAAGTATTAATGGTTGAAGGCACACCTATAGAATTAATACTATTTTCAAATGCAGTTAGGATTATAGCTTTGTTAGCAGGATTTGGGTCAGCAAGATAGTTTTTGAGATCAGATTTTAATTGTATAATGATGTTGTCTTTAATAGATGGGTCAGTTATGAGTGTTCCAATATCATTAGAAAGTTGTGCCGAAATGCTGGTAAACGAATGTGTGTTGGTGCTAATATTTTCTAAACTTGTTTTGACACTATCAAAATCAATATCTATTAAATTTTCTACCGTTGTCTTCAATTTCACATCATCGAGATTAGTAGGTGTTGCAGATTCTGTTGATAACAACACCTGAGTAGGAGTTATCGCTTTAGATCCGATCAATATTTTGCGTAAGCTTTTTATTAAGGCAGCCAATTCAAAGAAAGAAACATTCGCTTTATTTGTTGTACTTACAGCTTCAGTATAATTTATTTTGATGGTTGTTTTTGGATGATTTGATTTGGTGTAGCGTACGAAATTCAATATTCTATCATCCAATTCAGTCATTGATTGTTCAGTGTCCGTGTTTAATACGTATAAAAGATCAATTGCTTCCAGTCCCAGTTCTTTTTGAGAAACGGTGATTGGAATATCGGCCTGAAGAGGCGTAGTGTAGACTACATTACAGATCACATTTTCTGGCGCCGGTAAATTTTCGATAAGCCATTTGTTAACAGCAGGTTCGGCTTTTGCTCGGGCTATTGCACCTGAAATTGCGGTTGCATCACTATCGAACTGAATAGCCATTCGATGTGTAAGGGTTACACCGCTTCTAGGGGTGTTGATAATGTCAATATCGGGCGGATAATCTCCTTTACTAAATGCATTTGCGTTTCCAGATGCTCTTTCAAAATTTCCCTGCACTACTTGATAGACTTGTTCTGCCATTACAAGATCGGATATCGCATCGTTGATATCGATAATGTAGTCGAGTTCTTCTTTTATTGCCTTAGCTTGATCTGGAGTGGCCGTGGGTAAATTAAAAGTTGATGCCAAACCAAAAGGATATACTTTAACAGAAGCTTCTCTGATATAATTAATGAACTTTAATCCATCAAGAACATTGTTTGCCGCTATCATTTCTTCATTTTCTTCAGGTTTTGATTTAGTGTCTATAAGATTATCTGCCACCAACGGAAAGACTTTTCTTAAAGGCAAAATAAATTTATCTACTTCACCTTTGCCAAGATTGTGTTTGTCATGCAAACCTCTCTCAAATTGGTAGCCAAGTAATGCGGCAAGAGGCTGACCATTACGCATACCTTCTAAAAAATTAGAGGCTACACGCACTCTGTCTGATGTGAGGTTTATGGCAAAAGGATTGCCACTGCCAGCATCTTTGTTGCTGTCATAAGCGTTGCGCAAAATAGCAGCGGTGGCGGCTTGGTCTAAGGAGGGCGCGTGTATGAAACCAAGATTTTTGCTGTCTGATTGGAGCGGAGTACTGTTTTCTTTATTGAATATTTCATTCAGTTCTGGTGTAAGCGTTTCGTTGGTAAGTAATTTATTTTGTGGCTCGACATCTAGCAACCAGCCATAGGCGCCAAGATAGATGCCTTTTGAAGGTTGAGTATTTTTGCTGTTTCTTAAACGTTGTTCCGTAAGTTTGTATTGTACCAAACCCGTTTTCCATGCATCAATGCGATAGCTGCAGCAGTCTAGATGTTCGGTTAATAAACGTTCTAATCTTGCGGTTGGTGTTTTCTCCAGTATTTTCAGAGCATCAATTGTTTCCTTCAATTGTTCCGTCTCTGCCAGATTGTGTAAAATATTGGGTTTCTGGATATAATCTATTAATTTCGTTGTAGCATCTCCAGTGATAGTAGGATAGGTACTGAATAAATGTTCGTATTTACTTTTTCCAATACCTTTGGCTTCTACATGTAAAAAATCAGGATCTTTAAATACTTTCCTGCTGGCAATGAGATTGTTTGTTGCCAACACATTTGCCGCTGCATTGGATTGTGATTGGGTAAGCGCGTGTTTTAAAAGTAAATAGAGTAGTGCTGTCGGGGCTTCTTGATCACCAAAATCATCTCTGCGTACGTTATCGCCTGCTGTTGCAACCAGCCATTCGATATAATTCAATCCGTTTGCACTATAGGGACGGATAGCAGATGTTTCGGAATCGGGTACATCATCAATAAATGGGCCGCTCAACAGATTAGGACGACTCAGAAAGAATTTTTCAAGTATAGGAACGGTGTCAATTCCAAGCTCATTTAAAATTTGCTTTGCTTTTTCCTGCATTTTCTTTTCAAATTTTGGTGTTAAAAGAAAATGATGCTGCAGATTTAGCTGATTATGCATTTGATTTTTCGACTGTGCATAGCGCTGATGAAACTCAACTGAATTGGCATTCAATGCTAGAATTTTTAATAATAGCTTGTGGGCATCATCTGTTGTTTTGCCTATGTGTGCGACATCTATTAATAATTCATCCCAAGTGCTGTCCATTTTCATCAGCCATCTGTGAAGTCTTGGCAGAAATGGTGTTCTAATGTTGTTGGATAAGTCTGTGTTATTGTCTCTTCCTAAGAAATTTAATTTGGAATAGACAGTTATCGGCAGAATTCCGTAAGGCTGTTTTCCGATTCGTATGGCCGGTATAGGACCTCGTCCTGAAACGAAACCAGAGAAGAATGCTTTGGTAGCTTCGATATCCCTGTCGGTGAATAATGGATCCATCATTTCATCCATAAAATAGCCCAACGTTGCTGGAAAAAGTGCCGTATTCATAGCATAAGCTTCTAACTGATCTTTGCCGTTGGCATTTTTTACATTTTTTAGTATGGCAGGATCTATTCCAAGGCAATCCGCCAGTTTTTCGCCATCTGATTTTTTATCTGGTGTATCTGCCGAAACAAAATCTTCAGTATTGCTAAAAAACGAATCAAAACTATCATCGCCATTATCTGTCCATGTATATGCAGCAGGCGCGTCTTCAGTATTATTTGTAGGTGCTCCCTGTTTTATTAGTTCAAGACCATTTTTGCTGTAAAAATGATCCGTAAATAAGGTTTCCAGTTGTTCTTGACCATCCGCCTCATCAGAAGTGAATCTTATGCCTGTAACAAATAATTTTTTAAAACCGGTTTGCGCTTCCTCAGGTGTAAGGTCTATTTTTGTTGCCATTCCAGCCTGTTCCGCTTTTTCAAAATCTACCATCCAGCTCAATTCATCATTGAGAATAAGGCTTTTATCATCATCTTTCTTAAGCTGGTCATCGCCTGTTAAAGAGGGATCTACACTTACAGCCAAATGATCTTTGACAGGGTTATTAAACAGTATTGTTTTTTTTACATTTCCATCAAAGGTGGTTACTACAAACTTATTAGGAAGTCCCATTGTTTTAGCCGACTGTGTCCAAGAACTATTTTTAGCGGTATAATCAGGAAGATCGATTTCAGAAATTATGATTTTACTACTATCTTGTTCTTCAGGTATTTCATCACTAATATTTTCCGGAATATAGTTTTCTTGTATTGATGTTGCTGTGGCAGAGTTTGTTCCTGCGGTTAAAATTTCTTTTGCCTTATCAATTTTTACAGTGTCGCCTTTGGCAAACCAAAATGCTGACCAATATTTTGTTGCGGCATCTTTTTCAGCCGAGCTTAAGGAAAGAGAAGAGTTTACCACAAATATTTTATATTCCGCGCTAGGCCTTACAGTTTTACTATTGGCAGGTTTATACTCTTTTATGATATAAGCAGAACGCCCCGTACCATGGCTATTTACCAAGCTTCTCCAGGCCGCTTTTTCATCTGCTTTTATGCCGCCTGCTTTCCACATTTCTATCCAAAAGGCTTTTGCATTTTTCAATTCAGATTCAGATAAGAGCTCTTCTTTGCTATTGATATTACAATCATCGGGATAAACTCGTAACCAAAGCTGTTTTTGATTGCCAGTTGATTTGAATCTTGTTTCTAAACGTAACGGAAACATCAGAATAGGAATGTTGTCGTTTAATTCTGTGATCTTTTTTATAGGATCAAGTTGTGCTAAAAAAGCATTCGCTATCTTTTCGTAGTTGGCCTTAATCGATTTTTTTGAATCTCTTAGTTCTCCAATATCTTTTATTATTTGGTTTCTTTGTTTTTCATTGAATAACTTCTTTGATTCGCGTTCTTGTTTATTAAGACTTTTTAGTTCTTCCTTTTCGTCAGCATTTAGTTTCTCCAATGCAGCTTGCGCCTTTTGAATTTCAATGTTCACCGCAGCCGATTGTTTTCGGTTACTGTTTTGTGCGTCCTGTATGTTTTTTAGATCACTCATAATTAAAGTTATTTGGGTAACATTCGGCTAGCATGTACTCCAACAAGTACTGGAACCTGATAAAGGATATAGGCAAGTTCAGCGGCATTGGTGTCAGGAGACCATCTTGCTTGCACATCATCTGGGTGTTTTATATTTTCCTGATCATCAGCATTGGGTGTTTTTAAGGTCACTGTTTTATTCATTTCAATACAACTTCCGTCAGCCGTTTGAATATCTTTCCAAGAAAGGTTGTTCCAGTTTACAATTTTTTCCTCTCCTGCCGCATTCTTTGCTTTTTCAATGTCTAGTCCAAAGCGCAGTTCGCCTGGTCTTTCTTTTATGACAAAAAACCAGCCTGGATCATCCGTTATTGAAGTTGGATTTAATTTACCTCTTGCTTCCTCGTCATCAAGATCAAATCCAAAAAAGTAAATATCAGGTTCTACTTTTGCTTCAAACAAGGGCGTTTTGATAATAGATTGTGGTGGATTTTTTTCCTCCTCTGCAGAAAGTTTTGCAAAAATCCTTTCTTCACTTACACTTTTGGGTTTTGGAGCGGGCTGGTCTGGTATAATAGTTTGATCAGGTCCCCAATCTGCTTTATGTGCATATATTACTGCTGTTGGGTATTTTTTCAGTAATTCTCCTCTTATCACCAATACCAGTTGTGTTTTTCCGCTTATTAGCGCCCTTTGGTTATGCTGACCCAGTTCATTTTTCAATGGAGAGTCTGCTTGTGAAGGAAAAACTTTTGCAGTATTAATTTTTGACCATTCGTGTATTTTAGGAATATCTCTTAATTTTTCTCTTAATTCTTGTGCTGAGGTTTCCGATTCAGGCTGTGGAGGCAAGAAACTTTGTACGTCCCAGAATTGTCTAAAATAGGAACCTCTTTGATCGGTTGGATATTCTCTCCACAATAATTCTCTTGACATTTCATGATTAATGCCGACCATATAAGATTCAATAAACTTTTGGTTGTTTTCTAAAAGTGTAATGCTATTCTGTTCGATAAGGTTGATATTTGGCAGAAACAATTCTGAAGACATTTCGCTCAATGGCTTATACATTGGGATATCGATCTCCGGATATACCATTACTGGCGCAAATTGTTCTACCATATTGGTGGCTATACGAGCCGGGATAGTAATACTGTGATGGGTTCTTTTAGGAATAGTAATAACGGGATTTAGTGAGCTTACCACTGAAGTAGTTAAGTCTTTTAAATCCACAGGTTTTCGTATAGGATCTGGAAACTTAATACTTATCAATGTAAAAGCATCTTTTAAAGCAGTTTTAAATTTAATGGCTTCTTCACTGTCTGTACTGCCAGTTGTTGGTGTATAAGTGCTTCCGGGTAATGTTATGACAAAGCCTGGACTAACAGGATAATGGTCTACTGCAGCAGGCGTTTGACTGTCTTGTGTTACAGCAGTGGCTGCCATAACATCGTTGTTCCATTTTTTTAATTTTAGATAGAACCATACCAATGCAGCTCCTATAAGTCCCAATACCACAGATCCGCTTAACGATGCGGCGAATAGTAGCATGAATAAGAATAGCAATATCAATAATAACAGAGGCAAAAACTTGAACCACTTGTATTTTTTTAAGAGCTCTACAATCAATTGCGGAATATCTGTTGGGGCCATCTCCTCGGCCAGGTCGGTGAGGTTTATTGCGCCTTCGGGATCTGTTTTTGGCGGTGTAACAACAACTTCGCCGTTGTTTATTCTATCTATTAAATTATAAGGAGTAACGGTATCAGAAAAGTTTAGCTTCTTCATAAAACCACCTCTGGTTCTTGTAATGCTGCGAAATTTACCCGAAGTCATTACAGATGGTATCGTACTTTCTGATATGGTTTGATAGACAGTAAGGTTTTTGTAGATAATCCTTTTTTGAACGGGTGACGTAAACATAAACGCTTTTTCGGTAATCAGGGGCGTCAGATGTTTGTTATAATATTTTAAAGATACTTGCAATGCGAGTTGTGCAAATCTGAACTTGTTGTTAATCTCTGTAACACGACCTACTTGCTCCCAAGCCGCTTGCATATATTCTTCTTGATTTTTCTGAATAACTTTAGTTCCTATCCCCGCAGCTGTCCTGAATCTCGGATCAAGGTTTAGCTCATGTATCCAGTTTTTATTGTTGGGAAGGTCTGTACTATCGCTGGTTTTCAATAAACGTTGCTGTAGTGCGTGCCATGTGCCATATAATGGAGAAGTGATTACCGGATCTGGATCACCTTTTGTAGGATCATCTTCTGAAATAATTCCAGCATCAAAATTTACCTGCTCCATAGTATTTGCTGCAATGCTATAATCATCAGAAAGATTTATTCTTGCGGCCATAGCCTTGGTAAATTGATGCGGATAGGGATGTTCATCCCATTCATCATATTTTTTTGCAATTGCTTTATCGGCGGGCTTCATCGAATCGAAAGGAACTCTTAGTGCGCCACCGAGTTTTAAAATATGATGGAGTTCAGGGTCATTTATCGGAGGAAGATTAGAGCCTGGATGTATCACGTCTATATCTCTTACTCCAATACTTTTATCAGCAAGCTTTGGCTGTAATAGGTTTACTAAATATTCGAAGTCACCCATATTACCTGTTTTGAAATGCCAGCGATGGTAATACGGAAATTCGGAAACGTTGCTGTCATCCCATGCACATTTACTTGCTACTAAAGTTGAAGGAATTTCGTAGTCTAATCCAGCAAGTCTCCCGCTTTCAAAAGTGGGAATAAGAAAAGCATAGTATCCAATATTGGGTTCCAGTTTTCTTGGACAAATAATTCTAGAGTAGGCATTATCAGGATTTTTATTAATTAAATCATTAATAGCATCAGTAATAGTGTCTGAATTTGCAGTGTTTGCGACTGCTCCATTAGAAAGATCGGTATTTACGTGTACATGTGCCCATGCCCAAAGTTCTGATGATTTCGGGAAAATATCAGCAGTGTTTTTTCCGCTTTTCAATTTAAAGAAAGGCAGCGGTTTATCTTTCATATTCTGTCCATCCTCAAATTCATCTTCTTTTAGTACGACGAGTGTGAGCCAAGGACGAAGTCTATTCTCAAAAGGTCTTGCGGGCGTGTATCGCCATGGAAAATCTTCTTCGTAAAATTCGATATAAGGTAAATAATTAGGTTCAAAATTTGTGATCCAGTTTCTGGGCTCTGTTTTTACAATTGCCTTACTATCTATACCTACAATGTCACCAGGTCCATAAAGTTGAATTTCTTTAGCTGGTAATATTCTGTTGTCTTCCGTTTTTCCATCTACTTTTATTGCTTCAATTTCGAGTGCTACTTTTATAGAGGCACGCAAAAGCACAGAACTATCATTGTCGAATTTAATGATGTTGTTAGATAATCCTTGGCGTAACCATGGTAAAAAAGAGTAGTTTGCTAATGTTTCGCTCATGATGATTGTAATTCATAATTAGGAATAATTTGAAGCTCCTTTTTCAGTCCTGGCTGTCTGGCAATTTGCTCCTCCATATAGGTCTGCGCCATAATCTCACTTTCAAATGTTGCGTGCGCAGTGTGTGCCTTATTGTTTGATTTTAAGGCTACCGTATAACCTTCTTCTTTTATAGAAATTTTTTCTGCAAAAGGCTGCATTTTATTCAAATGAGATTTAGATAAAGTAGACTTAGATACACTGTTTCCTTTTAGGAAATGATTGAACAAGATGCCGATTTCCATAAAGAATCTTCCTTTTCTAAATGGTTTTATAGGCTCTTTATCGATAATGGTAATTTCATACGCGACATTTTTTCGTACAAATTTTCCATTTTTGATAATTGTATTACTCAATGATATTTGAACGCCGTTTGGCATTTTTTCGAAAGAAGGCTTAGACAGTTTTTCTGAATCGGTAAGGTTTTGATATTGTGCTCGGGCGAAGTTGTCGTTTACTTCTGTGATTTTTAGTTCATTGTCATCACTAGTTGCTTTTTTAATAGTGATTTTTTGTACGTCGTTCACTTTTTGACTTCCTACTTTATCAATTTTTACCTGTAATGGCAGTATTTTTTGTTGTACTACCAGTGATCCTGCAGGATGTAACACAAGAGGCGCTGTTGCCGACTCTTCCATTTTTCGAAGTGATACTAAAAGATTTTTGTTATTTGACAGTATGGTACTCCAGTATTCTCTTTTCTGTAAATCGTCGAGGAATTTTTGATAGATAGCCACTTCTGGTATGGCTGTGTTTTTTTCTTCTCCCCAAGTAACATCAAAGTCGGCAGATATTTCGAAAAATAAGATAGAAACACTACCAGTACCTTTCGCTCTCCATGGAGTTGGTCCTTCAAGAGACATTCTCACCCTTACACTTAATATATCAATACCAGCGGCACTAAGTTTGAAGCTGGCCGATACTTGAATAATAAAATAGAATGGGCTGAACTGGAACAAGGCATCAAAACCAATACTTCCTTCTATGATACAGGCTCTAAGATCAAATTTAATCTCTGCTTTAGCACCAAACTGTACCGTGTTGGATGTTACTGCCTGATAACATTCTACCCGTATCAAGGCAATGTCTGTATTTAGGATCGTGAGAGAAAGGCGTTTCATGGTGGGTAATGAAAGCGGGGGAGGTGTGTATGACGGATGAAAACCTCCTACACTCAATAAAAAATCAGGTTCATCGCCCCATTTCAAACGCACTGCCATATCGCCTTCCAGAGTCATAGTAAGAATAAATGATTCATAGAGACTCGCGTCGAAGGTTAGCATTTTCTTGTCAAAATCGATAGTTCCTACAAATAGAACCTGTATTTGAACTAATGGCGTTTGCTCTGTTGGCAATGCTACTTTAAGTACTCCCAGAATAGCAATATTTCCAGGTATTTCAATAATAATACCAAGTGAAAGTGTAATCAAAGTTGGCGTTCCCCAGCCAATTTTTCCCATAGGGCCAATTAGAAATCTTTCTTCATAGGGAGGGAATATCGATTTTAGATCACTAATAATTCTTGGTGCGTTGGCAATTACATTTTGTGGAAACATGATACTGTTTACTGCTCCAGTACGCACGGCATTTCTTAATGGATCCAACAGCATGGTTCTATTCAATCCCAATAATCCGCCAACAGCATTCAATGTGAAGCCATAACCTAGTTGAAATGGAGGAAAGAATTCTGCCGTGATAATAATAAGCATTGAAAAACCTTTACTGCCATCTGGCATCTTTGTCGTAATCAAGCCTATTGCTTTTGCAGAAATAAATCCTGCAATTGTCAGTTCTAGTACACCAGCGTATTCTTCTTTTTCAAAATCAAAAAATAAGTAACCGCCGCCAATGACTGCTCCAGCATTTACAGAAAGACCCAGTCCATTTGGTGGCTTAAAGCCAAAACCCAGATCAAATGGCCCCATATTTCCACGGTTATTTTCGGGGAAACTTAAATTGGTGCTCACTCCAATATTTTCTACAACCACTGTAAGCGGACCCAATTCGCCTTTAAAGTCAGCACTTACCGATATAGGTATTTTTCGGTCTTCTATTTTTATTTCGATGGTGATACCGCTAATTTCAATAGGTCCCAATGAAATGTGGATGGGCAATTGAATCTGTATTCCTGCACTTCCTTTAAAGTAAATGCCATTTTTAGTGGAGTATCCTACAGTAAGATCGAGAGGAACTTCTATAGGATCCAACGGCAGTACAGAAGAAATAAATCCATCTCCGCCACCTAAATCTATTACCACACGTGAATCTTTAACGGCAATTTCAATAGTAAAATCATTGCCTTGCTGGTTTACTTGAGCTTTACCAGTTAATTCTATGGCTCCTATTTCGAGTCTGGAAGATTCTGGCGCACCTAATTGTACCAGATGTTCTGGGCCCGATATTCGAAAAGTTACTTCAATACTACCATTAATAGCAGAGGCAGCAGTAAGATCAAATAAAGTTATGGCCGTCTTGGGTCTTATTTCTACCCCTGTGGTTTTATCTATTTTAAGTCCGCCCTTAATAAGTAAGGAAAAATTTTCATTGATTACAATTTCTGTTTCAGCACTTCCGATAAAGAATGGCGACACTGCCAACCCTGCGTTATTTGGAGTGCTATCTGTGGCAATTGGATAGACTTCTAGTCCAGCTTTAACCGTATCAAGATCAAAAAATGGTACATACAAGGCATCACCACTTAAACTATATTGTGAAGTAATATCTCCAGTAGGCATATAAACGCCAGTTTGTATTTCTAGCGCATTTAGTAAATGTTCAATATTTTCTATTAATAATTTACCATCATAAGTTGGTGTACCCCATCCGTAAACAATTTCTGGTATGCGATGTGGTTCCTGTAGAAAAATGATTAATCTTTCCCATTCAATACGATATTGTTTGTAGGCAATATGGGCAGGCAATGCCGCTGGTTGGTAGCTATTATCAAAAATACCAATGAAGAGGAAGAAAGCAGAAATTTTTGGATGTTCATACTGCAGATGCCGCATGATCGTATAATCAAGAAGCTGTCTAGGAAACTTTGTGCCAAAATCAGATAATGTTGCGCCAAGACCAAGATTATCTTTGATGGAATCAAAATCGGTTATTACATTTTTTAGTGATCCGATAAGCGATCCGTAATCGGAAGTATTATTAAGATTAATGGAAGAAAAGCTATTGATAAATTTAAGAGGAGACGAAGAGAGGTCTGTACTTTCAGGAACATTCCAACCCAAGTTGCGAAGGAAGTATAAAGTGGTTTGAGGAGACTTTACAGGATTGCCTATATCATTGAGCACACCATTGATGGCTTGTCCTAGCTCTTCAATTAATAACTCAAATGTACTTTTATCAGCCGCCATTTTTTAATTATTTTAAGGTCTTGGGTAAAAAGTTCGATACAAAGCTTCTAGCAGTGTTGGGTCTATCTTTTCTATAATTGCATATTTACATACATAACAAAAATCATTATCATAACTTGTACTTTTCATTCTGCACGATCCTGCAGGAATATATACACCACAGCCTTCTCTGGCGCCCCCTTCATATAAACCTATAATTCGTTGCGGATAGCGAATACCATTTCTTATCGATACAGGTGGATACTTCGTAGATCCGTCAAAACCAATATTGGCGCATACGGTACCTGCAGGTCGCTCCCATAGCGGTTTGAGGTTGGTTTGCATATAAGTAAAGGCATCGGTGCCGATTAATTTTTCTGAGCTGCCGGGATAAGCGTCTTTGTACCATTTGGCCTTGCTGGGGTCAAATGCATTCGTAACAGTATCAAGCACATCTCTCCGTGTTACAGCATTAGGACGCACATCAGTACCATCAAAATGGCCTGCTGTAGTTGCGATGGCTGGTGTGTTTATTTCAGAATATTCATCTATAAGTCTAAAGTGCGAATGGCCTAATTCATGCATGCTCACGGCAGCAAGATTATTATAATTATTTCTTGGAGTGCCCGGATTATGGTCTATACCCGCAGCAGAAGTTGATAATCCTTGAAAACCAGGCTGATCGCCCAAACAGACCATTGCAAAATCGGGATGCCCGCCTCCACCATATTTATCATCATTTACCAATACAATAACTAATGCATGGTCTTTTCCTGTAGAGGAAGAGACACCACTTGGAGGAGCAGCCCAACATTGCGGTATTAAATTATCTGCCGCAGCTTCAGAAGGCAAAGTAAGCGTAGCAATAAAATCCATTATTAATGTTTGATCACCAGTTTTAGGTCCTATAAGTCTGGCCATTGGCGTTCCGTTTATCAGATAACCATAAGTTAGTCCCAATGCATTTGATTTTTGTATCATAGTGCCAATAGCCGCTCCAGCTGTGCCAGGATTGTCTGGAACTGTTATCCCATTAGCGTCGACAGGCACGGCACATGAAATACCCGAGCTCGGTGATGGTGTAAATGCTTTAAAAATATTAAAGTGTTCTTTAACTCCTCTAAGATTAAAAGGAGCCTTTCTAAAAAATCGGATCACAATTTCATTTATTGTTCTATCAAAAAGAGCTCTATCAGCTGCACTAAAGCCATCGCCTAAAAAAAGAAGATTTTTTTTGTCCTTTGTTGGACCATTATAGATAATGGTTTCAAGTGTTATACCTGCAGGGATAGGAGTTGGCATATTAGTTTCTTTTTATTAATAAGTAAATTGAAAATCATATATCCGTGTCGTTTATTCAATCAAAAAAATTACAATGAAAATGCAAAACTGATTTTCGCTGTTACGAATGATATTTGAGAAACATCATTTGTTTTAACTATAATTTTTCAAAAAAAAACACTGAAATTGTATATACAAAAATTGGATTATTTAAAAAGAAGGCTTGATAAAATTTTGTATATGAGGCAGTTATAGAAGTAAAATTTTTGCTAAGATAAAAAAAAAAGAAAGACCTTCATTTTTTTTAACAATTGATTACTTACCGTATAATAAAAACTTCTGCAATAAGTGTGAGAAGTATTAGAC
>NZ_MRCM01000030.1 GCF_002303885.1 Flavobacterium sp. ACN2
ATTCTAAATTTCTTACATTTACCATTGTTATGAATGTAATTCAAAATTAGTTTAGATTAAAGAATTTTGATAAGCTTTAATTAATTTAATAATAATTCGGGCATAACAATTTTGAATTTTACTCGTTATGTTGTTGTTTTGTGTTACAAAATGAAATGGGAAAGCCGAAAACCAAAGAGAGTAGGCAAAATTAAAATACAAATACCACGCTTTATGAAAGCATTTTTACCCACAATCTGCTTGATGTTCTTAACCGTATTTAGTTCGCAAGCGCAAACTAATGCTCCAGCCGCAAATGCAAATCCATTTCCTACTATTAGCACATTGACGACTTGGGCAAGCTTTAACTCACAACAGCAATTTGATGTTGCTATTCGTGCAGTTGGGTTTAAGTTTGAAGTTAAAGAACCTGGTGAAGGATCTACAGCTTATACCTACATTCGTAAAGTAACAGTTAACGAAGTAAATTATACAGATAGAATTGTATACAGAATTACAAACAACAATTCTGCAAGTATCATTTCTTTAGTAACCGCTTCTACTGATTTAGTTAGTTTATACACTCCACAATTAGCAAGCTTTAAAAACAACAACTGTAAGACAGAAATGTCTAAAGACAAAAATACGACTTGCAGCTGTTACGAAAGTGCCAATTTTGCAATCGATCTTTGCGACGAGCGTGTAAAATTAACTATGGGTGACGGAAATAAATATTTTGTTTCTGTAGCTAAAAAATAATATTTTCAAATATTACTTCTTAATTAATTCCAAATCTTTACTGACTTTTAAGTATGTAAAGATTTGGAATTCGTTTTTTATTTAAATTCTGTTTGGATTCTTAAGTTCGTACCAAACTTCTAATTCTTCATCGTATTCAAAAGAATTTACAAAATGGAAGCCTAATTTCTCCAGAATTTTTCTTGAGTTCTCGTTTCCTGCATCTGCATAAGCATAAAGCACTTCTACTTTCATTTCGTTAAAAGCATGATCAATAAAAGCTCTTCCTGCTTCTGTAGCATAACCTTTTCCCCAATGCTTTTCGATAAAACGATATCCTAACTCATAAAAGTTTTTATGATTATTTATCTCGTCTGTAATAAATTTGATTCCAGACCAGCCAATAAATTCATTAGTTTCTTTAAGAACAACAGCCCATCTTCCTGTACCAAGATCTTTGTATTGTTTATGAACAAATTTGATATATTCAATGCTTTCGTCAATATGTTTTACAGGTCTATTCCCGACAAATAAATGCACATTTGGATTAGAATCCAATTCAAACATTCCTTCTGCATCAGAAAGTTCTAATTCTCGTAAAAGCAAACGCGCTGTTTCAATTGAATTTTTCATCTTTTATTTAATTTAAAATATATTTTTGCACCACTTCAGCAACACCATCATCATTATTTGAAGCCACGATTAAATCTGCTCTATCACGCAATTCAGGATTCACATTATCTACCCAAACTCCCAAACCTGCATATTCTATCATTGTCAAGTCATTTCCTGCGTTTCCAACGGCGATAATCTCACTTTGATGAATACCCAGCTTTTCTGCCAAAAGTTTCAAACTCGCAGCTTTATCAATGCCTTGCTGTGCCGCTTCTAAGAAAAATGGTTTAGACATCGAAACACTTAAATGTGGCATAGCCTCCATTAAATCTTTTTCCAAGGTTTTTAAATAAGCTGGATCTTGCAGCAAAATACATTTAACCGCTGGTCTGTCTACATAATCTTTAAAGCTTGAAACTTTATGATGTGCCATTCCCGTGATTTCTTTTTCTACCTCAATATATTCAGAATCTGTTTCGCTAATGATTTGGTCGTCTAAATACGTAATGATGTGCGCATTCTTTTTTACACTATAATCGTATAACGCATGAATTTGCTCTACAGTCAACTTCTGTTCAAACAAAACTAAATCATCTTTCACACGGCTGATTATTGCGCCGTTAAACGAAATCATATACGAATCGTTTTTATCTAATTCCAACTCCTTTGCATAAGCTGTCATTGCGGTAGTTGGTCTTCCAGAAGCCAAAACAACGTAAACGCCTTTTGCTTGTGCTTCTAGTATTACTTTTTTATTTAAATCTGATATTCTGTGATCGTCTGTCAACAAGGTGTCATCCATGTCGAGCACTAACATTTTGTATTGCATAATTTTTATTGTTCAGTGTTCAGTATCTAGTATGCAGTTAATATGCGGTCACAGTTTGCAATTATATCTTCAAACTATGATTGAACACTAAATACTGATTACTTTTTATAAGCTCATTCTAAACTCTTCTATAACCGGATTTGCTTTTGCAAAATCTGTTTCTTGTATAAATACTTCAATCGCCAAATCTGTCTGGCCAAAACCTCCTAAACGTGCAGATTGAATATTGTCTTTTTTTACTGTTTCTACTCCAGCTTCTTCTAATCTTTCCTGCAAAGCAATTGCTAATACTTCACTTCCAGAAAATACTTTCATTAATCCCATAACTCTATATTTTTATTCTGTTAATTTCTAAATCAAAAAATCCCGCTTTTCAGTTACTGAGACTGAAAACCGGGACTGAAAACTTTATTGTAAATTATTCTTCTTCAATATCGTCTTCGTCTTCATCAAGCTCTTCTCCGTCTTCATCCATATCAAACAAATAAGGCTCAACCATGATTTTATCTGCCAAAATTTCAATACGCTCTGTCAGAGTTTCAGAAAAGATAATTCGCTGCACTTTGGCAATACTATTAGAAATACGTGTGATTTTTGGATCATGGCGTAATTTCAAAATCGGATCTGCATCATCCAAAATAAACATTTTTAAACGATTTACATTGTAACCCGCTGTACTAAACATGTCATTTAATTTAGTTGGCGTACCAATTAAAACGTCAATCCCTGTAGAAACATAGTTTTTATCATAATCCATGTCGCCTTTTTCGTTTACACCATAAACTTCCAAATTGGTGTATTTCCCATACTTCTCAAAAAGCTCAACCATTTCCAAAACCTTTGCTTTGTCTTCCACAATAATTAAAGCGCGTGGCGATTCTTCCGTTTTACCAGCCAATTGCTGAATCACATTTAAAACAATCGTTGTTGTTTTTCCACTTCCTTTTGGAGAAATAATTACACAATCAGCACCGCTTTTTATGGTTGAAAAAGTTTCCAACTGCAAAGCATTCGCTTCCGTTAAACCATTTTCAACTAATCCGTCTTGTAATTTCTCGTTTATTTTTTTTAGTTTCATTTTTTTGAGCTTTAAGCTTTAAGCTATGCGCTGTAAGCAAAAATTATTTAGTTTCTATAAAAGCTTAAAGCCTAAAGCTTATAGCCTAAAGCGCGAAGCACTTTATTTGCTTGCGAACATTTTCACATCTGATTCTGAGATTTCGTTTCCTCCCAAAATAATCAATCTTTCAACTACATTTCGAAGTTCACGAATATTTCCTGTCCAATCGTATTCTTGCAATAATTTTATGGCTTGCGCCGAAAACGACTTAACCGCATTTCCTTGCTCTAAAGCTATTTTTTCTGCAAAATGCGAAATCAAAGCCGGAATATCATCACGTCTTTCATTCAATGGCGGCACTTTAATTAAAATCACTGCCAAACGATGGTATAAATCTTCACGGAAACGGCCTTCTGCAATTTCTGTTTTCAGATCTTTATTTGTTGCCGCAACAACACGAACATCAACTTTAATATCTTTATCAGCCCCCACTCTCGTAATCATACTTTCTTGCAAAGCACGCAAAACTTTGGCTTGCGCCGAAAGGCTCATATCACCAATTTCATCCAAGAAAATAGTTCCTTTGTCTGCTGCTTCAAACTTTCCGGCACGATCTTTAACAGCCGATGTAAAAGCACCTTTTACGTGTCCGAACAATTCGCTTTCAATCAATTCGCTCGGAATTGCAGCACAGTTTACTTCGATTAATGGAAAACTAGAACGCTCGCTTTTTTCATGCAACTGATGCGCCACTAATTCTTTTCCTGTTCCGTTTGGTCCAGTAATCAAAACTCTCGCTTCTGTTTGCGCCACTTTATCAATCATCACTTTAATATGATTAATCGATTCGCTGTCACCAATCATTTCGTAGTTTTTGCTAACTTTTTTCTTCAGGATTTTATTTTCAACTACTAATTGTTTTTTATCCAAAGCATTACGAACCGTATTCAATAAACGATTCAAATCTGGCGGTTTTGAGATATAATCAAAAGCTCCCAAACGCATGGTCTGAATCGCAGTTTCCATATCACCGTGCCCCGAGATCATCACCATCGGGATTTCTGGTTTGATCTTTTTTACTTCTTCCAAAACCTCAACACCGTCCATTTTTGGCATTTTGATATCACACAAAACCAAATCATAGTCGTTGTTTTTTATTTTTTCAAGTCCCGCAACACCATCTTCAGCTTCATCAACCTGATACGCATCATTTTCTTCTGATAATATTTTTACCAAAACTCTTCTGATCGCTGCTTCGTCTTCGACAATTAGTATTTTACTCATTTTTTTTCTAAGATTCAAAGTTGCAAAGTTACAGAGCGACAAAGTTTAAAATCTTTGTCACTATGCTACTTATTAACCTGCTATTAGTAATATCTCATTTATGCTTCAACACAATCTTAAAGCTACTTTTGTAAGTCATAAAAAATTCAAATAAAAAAACTTTGAACCTTTGTCGCTCTGTAACTTTGTAACTTTGTAACTTTGTAACTTTTAAAAACTAGTACTTCAGCCACTTATACAATTCCTTCCAAGTCGGTTTTTTGCCGTACATTAAAATACCTACACGGTAGATTTTGGCTGCGAACCATACCACAAGGAAAAATGTAGCAAACAATAATGATACCGAAATTGCGATTTGCCACCACGGCACGCCAAACGGAATACGCATTAGCATTACAATTGGCGAAGTTAACGGAATCATTGAAAAGATAACTGCAACACTTCCGTGCGGATCGTTTACAACTGTAAAAAAACCGATATAAACACTCAAAATCAGAGGCATTAAAATTGGCAGCAAAAATTGCTGAGAATCGGTTTGATTGTCAACTGCTGCTCCAATTGCCGCGTAAAATGAGCTATATAAAAAATATCCTCCAATAAAATAAATCACAAATCCGATTATGATGCTTGCAATTGGCAAATTCCATAATTCAGCAATATACATTTGCGCCGATCCAGCAAGTTCGTGCTGCGCACTTTGCATTAATTCCGGTGAAATTCTTGCTGTCGGACCAACATTCACGCCGAAAAATGCCGAAGCTGCAAACATCAATCCTAACCCAATTATAGCCCAAATCATAAATTGCAAAATTCCAGCCAATGACGTTCCGACAATTTTACCAATCATCAACTGAAATGGCTTTACAGATGAAATAATGATTTCGATAATTCTGTTTGTTTTTTCTTCGATTACGCTTCGCATTACCATGTTTCCATAAATGATAATAAACATCATAATCAAATAACCAAATGCGCCTCCGATTCCGATTTTAATTTCATTTAAACCTTTCAGACTTTCTTCTCCAGAAGCTTTAATCAAATGAATATTTACATCTGACTGTGCTTTCTGGATGGCCAAAGTGTCTAGTTTTGCTTCTTCCAGATTTAGTTTTGTAATTTTACTTCCAATGATATCTTGAGTATTTTCAATAAAAGAAATGCTCGGACTATTATTAGAAATAAATTCAATTTTACTTTCTAAATCTTTTATATTTTTTGTTTTCGGAATAACGATTAATCCGTTGAAATTTTCTTTTGTAATGCTATCTTTTAAAGCCTTTACATCAATTTCAGATAAATTTAAATATTTGAATTCGGCTCCTTTTTTATTTTCTTTTAAAAAATCAGATGCAAAAAGTCCGGTTTCGTCATGAATTGCAATTCTTTTTGTTTCTGCTTTCATCGAGCTTAAATAGCCAATAAAAACAGCAATCGCCACAAATAAAAGCGGACTCAAAAATGTCATGACAACAAAAGATTTATTGCGGACTTTGGCAATAAATTCTCTTTTTATAATCAACGAGATGATGCTCATAAATATTTTTAATTTTCAAATCTAAAATCCCAAATTCCAACTCTCGCAGTTCCAAACTTGGATTTTGGAATTTAATTATTGGAATTTAATTTTTTGTTTTCCGTTACCGTTTGGATAAAAATATCGTTTATGCTCGGAATTTTTTCTACGAAATGTGTTACTTGTCCACGTTGTGTTAAAATATTCAATAATTCATTTGGACTTGCATTTCCAATCTGAATATTTAATTTCAAATCATCATTTAAAGATTTAAAACTAGCAGGCGAAACCGTGAACTTTTGAGTGATATCGTAAATCAAACCTTCAACATTATTTGTCAAAATTCCCACTTCAAAACTATTGGTTCTAAACTGACGTTTCACATCAGCCACTTTCCCTTCGATCAATTTATTGGATTTGTGAATTAAAGCAATGTTTTCACAAAGCTCTTCTACACTTTCCATTCTGTGCGTCGAAAAAATAATAGTAGAACCTTGTTCTTTTAATGCCAGAATTTCATCTTTAATAACATTCGCATTTACAGGATCAAATCCAGAGAAGGGCTCATCTAAAATTAGCAATTTTGGTTTATGCAAAACACAAACCACAAACTGAATTTTCTGTGCCATTCCTTTAGAAAGTTCCTGAATTTTTTTGTTCCACCAGCCTTGAATTCCTAATCGGTCAAACCAATAATCCAATTGTTTTTTGGCTTCAGCCTTAGAAAGGCCTTTCATTTGAGCCAGATACAAACATTGCTCTCCCACTTTCATCGAACTATACAAACCTCTTTCTTCTGGAAGATACCCGATAGTTTGCACATGTTTGGGTTGCAATCTTTCTCCATCCAAAATTACTTCGCCACTATCTGGCAATGTAATTTGGTTTATGATTCTGATAAGGGAAGTTTTTCCGGCTCCATTGGGACCTAAAAGTCCATATATACTGCCTTTTGGCACATTTAATGAAACTTCGTTAAGTGCTACATAATCGCCGTATTTTTTTACAACTTTATGTACTTCAAGTAAGTTACTCATGCTATTTTTAAGGATTTACTGCGTCACTTTGCCTGTTACGGTTCAGCGACTGTAAAAGTAAATAATTCGAAGCGAAATTGTGGCATATTACGCAAAAAACCCATTCTAATTTATGCTAGAATGGGTTTTTAATTTTTTTATAACTTTAAAAGAAGTTAAGATTATGAGAACATATCTTTTACTTTTTCAAAAAACGATTTCTCTGATTTCTCTGGACTTGGAACAAAATGTTCGTCTGCTAAAGCATTTTCAAAGAATTGTTTTTGCTCTTTATTTAATGTTTTTGGAGTCCAAACGTTTACGTGAACCAATAAATCTCCGCTTCCGTAACCATTTAAACTTGGAATTCCTTTTCCTTTCAATCTTAAGATTTTTCCAGACTGAATTCCTTCTTCCAATTTAATACGAACTTTTCCGTTGATTGCTTCAATATCTTTAGAAGCTCCCAAAACTGCTTCAGGAAAACTGATGTATAAATCGAAATGGATATTTTCTCCTTCACGCTTCAAGAATTCGTGCTCAACTTCTTCAATCGCTACAATTAAATCTCCTGGAATACTGTTTCCTGGAGCATCGTTACCTTTGTTAGCAACTTTTAACTGCATACCATCAACAACTCCCGCAGGAATTTTAATTGATACTGTTTCGTCTTCTTGAACCATTCCTTGAGCATCTGCCTCAGAAGGTTTTTTATCTAAAATCTGACCAGAACCACCACAAGTAGGACAAGTAGATGCAGATTGCATTCTTCCTAAAATGGTATTGGTTACACGCATTACTTGTCCTTGACCGTTACAAGTCGTACAAGTTTTATACGTTACGCCTTTTGCCTGAACTTTACGTTTTACTTTTACTTTTTTCTCAACCCCATTTGCAATTTCTTCTAAAGTTAATTTCACTTTAATTCGAAGATTGCTTCCTTTCGCACGACGAGGGCCTCCGCCTCCGCCTCCGAAACCGCCAAATCCGCCACCAAAAATATCACCAAACTGGCTGAAAATGTCATCCATATTCATACCGCCGTGGCCACCGCCAAATCCGCCAGAACCATCAAATGCTTGATGACCATATTGATCGTATTTCGCTTTTTTCTGTGGATCACTTAAAACTTCATAAGCTTCTGCCGCCAATTTGAAGTTTTCTTCTGCCTCTTTGTCGCCTGGATTTTTATCAGGGTGGTATTTAAGCGCGCTTTTTCTATACGCTTTTTTAATTTCGGCAGCATCAGCATTTTTTGAAATGCCTAGTATTTCGTAAAAATCTTTTTTCATAATTAGGTTTAAATTCCAAATTCTAAAATTCCAAAATCCAAAATTGGAGTCAGAATTTTTATTTGCTTTTTAGTTTCCAACTACAACTTTAGGGTAACGAATAATTTTGTCTCCTAATTTGTATCCTTTTTCAATAACATCAACAATTTTCCCTTTTAATTTATCAGACGGAGCTGGAATTTGGGTAATTGCCTCAGCAATATCAGCATTGAAAGCATCTCCTGCTTGAATTTCAACTTGTTCTAAACCTTTAGAAACTAAAGTACTTTTCAGTTTTTCGTGAATCAACTCAACACCTTTTTTCAAATTCTCATCCTCAGACTTGTTGATCTCAACTGTCGCTCTGTCAAAATCATCTAAAACTGGAAGCATTGCCAATAAAACCTCTTGGTTTGCTGTTTTAAATAAATCAAGACGCTCTTTTGAAGTTCTTTTTTTGTAATTTTCAAATTCAGCAAATAATCTCAAAAACTTATCTTTTTCGTGAGCCAAGTCTTTAGCTAATTGCTCCTCAACACTTAATTCTTCAACAATCAACTGTTCTCCGTTGGCATTGTTCTCTAACGTTACGTCGTCTAATTCCTGATCGAATTCTGTATTTTCCGTAGTCATATTACTTTTATTTTTAAAAATATTCTTAAACTTCATTTTTATTTCTTTCTGTTGGATTGCAAAAGTACTGCCAAATCTTATAAAATGTCAAATTGTCACTTTATTAATTATGAGACATTTAAAAAACGCATTTGCACAGAAAAAATTTATTATAATTTTAAGACTATTACGTTTTAGTTTATCTTATCTTTGAGACCAATAAACATAAATTATTACCACCAAAAATTGAATTTAAGGGTTGGCTTCGGCCTCTAAATAATTATTAATTCAAGTTTACCTTATATTAAAAAAAGCTTCGCCTATAGAGACGAAGCTTTTTTTTATGCTTTCTTCATCTCTAATGTATTAATGACAATACCTAAAAAATTATCGCAAAGAACACAAAGTTTTTTATTTATAAAACCATATATAAAGACAAAAGTTCGCAAAGCTTTGTATTGATTTAGCTTTGCGAACTTTATTTTGCACGGGCGGAGGGATTCGAACCCCCATCAACGGTTTTGGAGACCGCTATTCTACCCTTGAACTACGCCCGTAACTTAAGGTTGGCAAATTAAAAGTTTTTTTTCTTCTCTGGCAACTATTTCAGGCAGAGATTTTAAAAGAAAACCCTTTGAATCTGCGGAATCTAAAGCAAAAACTTTTGTTCCAGATAGTTAACTTGATAAAGTTTTTTTTTAATTCTTCGAATTTTATTTGCTTCTTAGAAAGAAAAATTATTTCACGCAGATTTTAAAAAAGATTTAGGCAGATTTGTACAGATTTTTTAAACAAAAAAATAAAATAAATCTGCTCCAATCTGAAAAATCTGAGTGAAACAAAATTTTATTATGCCTGTAAAGCATTTTTTAAACCTTCGTAATCTACAGAAACCTGCTCTCCTGTCACTAAATTTTTAAGCGTATAAGAATTTGAAGTAATTTCTTGATCTCCAACCAATACTGCAAACGGAATTAAACGCTTGTCTGCATATTGAAATTGTTTTCCAACTTTTACACTATCAGGATACAATTCTACTTTTATATTTTCCTTTCTCAATTTCTGAATTGCCTGCGAAGCGTAAAGCGCTTCTTTATCTCCAAAATTCAAAAACAGTGCTTTTGAAGTAGCCGCAACAGTCTCAGGGAATAATTGCAATTCTTCTAAAACCAAATAAATTCTATCCAAACCAAAAGAGATTCCGACACCACTCATGTTTTTCAAACCAAAAATACCCGTCAAATCGTCGTATCTTCCGCCACCTCCGATAGAACCCATTGCAACAGTTTTTGGGGCTGCAACTTCAAAAATAGCTCCTGTATAATAATTTAAACCACGAGCTAAAGTCACATCTAAATCTAAAATTGAAGTAGAAAGTCCTAATTCAGCAACATTGTCACATATAAATTTAAGCTCTTCAACACCTTTCATACCTTCTTCAGAAGCTGACAATAATTCTGAAAGTTGTGCAATTTTGTCTGCAAAAGTTCCAGAGAAACTAAAAAGTGGCTGTACTTTTACCAACGCTTCTTCAGAAATTCCTTTTTCAATCATTTCTTTCTTTACGCCGTCTTCTCCAATTTTATCCAATTTATCAAGAGCAACCGTAAAATCGATTAATTTATCTGAAGCGCCAATTACCTCAGCAATTCCAGATAAAATTTTTCTATTATTGATTTTAATTGTAACGCCTTCTAAACCTAAAGAAGTAAAAACAGTATCGTACAATTGAACTAACTCAACTTCCTGCCAAAGCGACTTCGAACCTACAACATCGGCATCACATTGAAAGAATTCTCTAAAACGCCCTTTTTGCGGATTATCTGCTCTCCAAACTGGCTGGATTTGGTATCTCTTAAAAGGAAATTCAATTTCACTTTGGTGCTGTACCACGTATCTTGCAAACGGAACTGTCAAATCGTAACGTAACGCTTTCTCAGAAATTTTTCCTGTAAATTTATTTAGCTCAATTCTTTGTTCTAAAGTAATTTTTTCAGCAGAATTTAGTTGCAATTCTTCGATCGATTCTGGCAATTCAATTTTACTTTTATTGTAGAAAAAGTTACCTGAGTTTAATATTTTAAAAATAAGACGGTCTCCTTCTTCTCCATATTTCCCCATTAAGGTATCTGAATTTTCAAACGAAGGCGTTTCGATTGGCTGAAAACCAAATTTCTCAAAATTAGCTTTTATAGTCTGAATAATATATTGACGTTTTGACACCTCTGCTGGTGAAAAATCTCTTGTCCCTTTTGGTATACTTGGTTTCGAAGCCATCTTTTCTATTTTAGATTTTAGATTTCTGATTTTAGATTATTTTCCAATCTTTATCTTCAAAAATCTTTAACATTAATTTCTTATTGATTTGGATTTTATTCAAAATCTCAAATCGTCTGCAAATATCTTACTTTTTAAAATAAATAATAACACTTCGAAAACAAACTTGTAACAAAAACCGTATTTTCGTGACAAATTGGTCATGATGCTAAAATTATTTAAAGAAAATATCCGAATTGCATTTGGTTCTATCAAAACACAACTGCTGCGAACTATTCTTACTGTTTTAATTATTGCCATCGGTATTACCGCTTTGGTTGGAATCTTGACTGTAGTTTCTGCTTTAGAAAACACAATTTCCAGCGATTTTGCTTCTATGGGAGCCAATACTTTTAACATCAATCAATATGAAAATAAAGTTCGAAACCGTGGCGGAAACGAACGCGAAGTCATCAATCCGATTATTTCCTATCCAGAAGCTGTGGCTTTCAAAAGCAAATACAAATACCCATTTACAGAAACCTCTCTATCTTTTACCGCAACTACAACTGCCGAAGTAAAATACTTGAGCGAAAAAACAGATCCAGAAATTACAATTGTAGGCGTAGACGAACATTTTATTACCAATTCTGGACTAGAAACTAGTTTAGGAAGAAGTTTTAACCAATTTGATATTGAAAACAATACTTACTCTTGTATTGTTGGTTCTGATTTTGAAAAAGGACTTTTGAAAGATATTAATCCAATTGATAAAACTATTTCTATTCGAGGCGCAAGATTTAAAGTAATTGGTGTCCTAAAAGAGAAAGGTTCTACGTTTGGCAACAGCCAGGATTTAAGAGTTCTAATTCCAATTCAAGTTGCAAGATCTTTATTTACTGCACCAAATATCAATTATACCATTAGTGTAATGGTTTCTAAAAAAGAAGTTTTAGACGAAGCCATAGACAATGCTACAAGTACAATGCGAAGAGTTCGTAAATTAAGTCCGGTTCGTGACAATAATTTTGGAATAGTTCGAAGCGATGATTTGATTAATCGTATTCTAAGCATAACTCAATATCTAGGATTAGCAGCGTGGACTATTTCTGTAATTACCATTTTAGGATCATCTATTGCTTTAATGAATATTATGATTGTTTCGGTAACAGAACGTACACGCGAAATTGGTGTTCGTAAAGCGTTAGGGGCAAAAAGATCAACAGTTGCTTTTCAGTTTTTTATCGAAACTTTATTAATCGGACAAATTGGTGGTTTAGTTGGAATCTTTCTTGGAATTCTTCTTGGTTTCGGGATAGCCACAGCTATGAGTTTTTCTTTTGTGATTCCGTGGATGGCTATTTTTGCCGCTTTTGCAACTAGTTTCTGCGTGGCAATAGTTTCTGGTTTGTATCCTGCTATTAAAGCATCAAAATTAGATCCTATTGAAGCGTTGCGTTACGAATAGTTTTTAGTGTCAGTTTTCAGTTAATAATCACTTTTACTTTTTAAACGATTCTTTCTAATATTTTCTAGAATAATGGGAAAATCTTTTTTACGACATATTCCTAATTGAAGACAACCACTTGGTGCTTTGGGATGATATTCATTTTCTTCATAAAGTTCATGCAGCATTTTAGGGATCTGCCTTTCAAACTTTACAGCTATAATATGATTATTTCCTATCGAAGTGCTTTCTGCTGGAATCCACCCATTCACTAAAGAATGTACAAGTTTAAATTCCTGATAAACAAATTTTTCTGGGTTACGAAAATCAAAAATACATCCTAAATCCGTAAGTAAAGGCCAAGCGGCAGAGGCTCTAAACGTTCCTAACAGAATTTCATTTTCAGCTTTAGACCAATTTATAAAATCATTATAGAAATCTGTTTTTAATCGATTTTCAAAACGCTTTTCTACAATATCTTTAACAGATTTAATTCCATTTCCTGAAAAATAACCATCAATTACAATAAACTCATCTTTGGGGTGATTATGGTCTTCCATAAGATTTTAAACGAATTATTAAATTACTAGCCTTTCAAAACCTTACCAGAAATCATTCTGTCATTATCATAAATATCTTTTCGAAGCTCTACACTTTTAAAATCCATACTTTCTAATAAATCGGTCATTTCTTTTCCAAGATATTGATTGATTTCGAAATATAATTTTCCTTTTTCTAGAAGGGCTTTTTTTGCCAGTAAGGCAATTTTTCTATAAAAAATTAAAGCATCGTGATCTTCAACAAAAAGAGCTAAATGCGGTTCGTAGTCCAAAACATTTTTTTTGATTTCTGCTTTTTCTAAATTTCGTACATACGGCGGATTAGAAACAATAATATCAAACTGGCATCTTAATTCTTCTTCTTTTAAAATATCCAATAACACAAAAGTCACTTCGACATTATTTCTTACAGCGTTTCTTTTGGCCGTTTCAATTGCTTTTTTAGAAACGTCAATGGCAACAACTTCTGCATGTGGAAGATTACTGGCTAACGAAATCGCAATACAGCCAGTTCCTGTTCCAATATCGAGAATTCTTAATTTTTTATTTTTATCTCTACTAGTATTTTCATTGATAATCCACTCGACCAATTCTTCTGTTTCTGGCCTCGGAATCAAAACATTTTCATTTACTTCAAAATCCAAACCGTAAAAGTTTGTTTTCCCAAGCAAATATTGGATTGGAACTTCTTTTTTAAGCTGTTTCAGCAATTCATCCCATATCACAAAATCATTCTCATCAAATACCAACTCATGATTTAAAGCTAAATCAATCTGGCGAAGTTGGTGCTTATCTTCTAAAATTAAATAAAAAAAACTCTCTGCTTCGTACGCATCGTAAAAAGGAGATAATTCTTTAATAAACTGAGTACGATATTGTTTAATTTTCATTTTTATTTTTTGGGCATTTACATCAGTCCAAAACTGATATTTTATCTTTCAATAAGTCTTGCTACTTCAAATTTGTTACATTAAAATCACAATACTTTCAGCATCCATACCGGACAAGAATTATGCCCAGTACATCCCATTGGAGCATCTAAATACTCAAAACCGGATTTTTTATAAAGCTTTTGCGCTGCATGCATAAATGGCATGGTTTCGATATAACATTTTTTAAAACCAAAAGCTCTTGCTTGTTCCAAACATTTATCCATCATTTGGGTTCCAATCCCCAATCCTCTTGTTTTTGGAAGGAAATACATTTTCTGCAATTCACAAATTTCAGGATCTCCATTTTCTAAAGGTGCAATTCCAGCACAGCCTACAATTTCCCCTTCATTTTCAACAACAAAATAGGCCGATTTCGTTTTACTATATTCCTCAAACATCAAATCCAAGCAAGGATCTTCGTATGCAGTTCCAACTTTTGGAATTTCCATTTCATCAAAAACAGAACGTATCAAACTTGCAACTTCTTGATTGTCTTCTTTTTTAATTGTCCTTATAAACCAATTTACCATTTTTTTATTCTAAATCATTATGAATACAAAGGTAAATATACTTTTTTGATACCATTATAACTATCGGGATTGTTTCACAACTTAATCTTTTCGAGTTAGTGATAATCTTAAAATTAACTACTTTTGCACTGTGAATATACATGAAAAATATATAAAACGCTGCATCGAACTGGCACAAAATGGACTTGGGACAACGTATCCGAATCCTATGGTTGGTAGTGTGATTGTTTATGAAGATACGATTATTGGCGAAGGTTGGCATAAAAAAGCAGGCGAACCTCATGCAGAGGTAAATGCCGTGCGCTCTGTAAAAGACAAATCGCTCTTAAAAAAAGCTACAATTTATGTAAGTTTAGAACCCTGCAGTCATTTTGGAAAAACACCCCCTTGCTGTGATTTGATTATTGCAAATGAAATTCCGAATGTTGTGGTCGGCACAGTTGATCCTAACGAAAAAGTAGCGGGAAGGGGAATTTTAAAATTAATTGAAGCTGGAGCGAATGTTACTGTTGGAGTTTTAGAAGAGGAATGCAACGAACTGAATAAACGCTTTTTTACTTTCCACCAAAAAAAGAGACCGTATATTATTTTAAAATGGGCCGAAAGTCAGGACGGATTTTTAGCTCCAGAAAAAGAAATCGATCAGGCGCGCAAGCCAATTTGGATTACGAACCAATATTCGAGACAATTGGTTCACAAATGGCGAACTGAAGAACAGGCAATTTTGGTTGGAACACAAACTGTTGTTGATGACAATCCAAAATTAAATGCTCGAGATTGGAACGGTAACAATCCTGTTCGAGTTGTAATCGATCAAAATAATAGAATTAATGAAAACAGTTTTATTTTTGATAACTCTGTAAAAACTTTTGTTTTTTCTAAAGATTCAAAACCATCAAGAGAAAATACTCAATTTGAAGTAATTGATTTTAGCAAAAATATCATTTCTCAGATTTTGGCTGTTTTATATCAAATTCAAATTCAATCTATAATAATTGAAGGCGGAAGACAAACACTCCAATCTTTTATTGATGAAAATCTTTGGGATGAAGCTCGAATTTTTGTTGGAAAAACGAGTTTTCTAAATGGGACGAGAGCTCCAATTATTACCAGAAAAACCACCACAAAGACTAACATATTAAGTGACGAACTAATACAAATTAGAAATCATGATTAATGCGATAATTTTTGACTTTGGAGATATTTTCATCAATTTAGATAAACCTGCTACAATTTCTGGTTTGCAAAAACTAGGAATGAAAGAATGGAATAATGAATTGGATCAATTAAATCTTTCTTTTGAAGTGGGAGCTATTTCACCAGAAGATTTTATTGGAGGTTTTCAAAAACAATTACCAAATGCTTCTAAAGATGATATTTTGAGAGCTTGGAATGCAGTTTTAGCAGATTTCCCTTTTTATCGTCTAGAATTTCTTCAGGAACTATCAAAAAAATACCGCTTGTTTTTGTTGAGCAATACCGACTCTATTCACATTAATACATTTGAAGAAAAAAGCGGAATTTCTTTTTACAAAGATTTTTATGCTTGTTTCGAAAAAGTATATTTTTCATTTGATATAGGAATGAGAAAACCAGATCCGAAAATCTATCAATTTGTATTAGACCAAAATAATCTAGTTGCAGAAAACACTTTGTTTGTTGATGATAAAACAGAAAATACAGACAGTGCCGCAGCTTTAGGAATTAAAATTTGGAATCTTCAGGTTGGAAAAGAAGATGTGATTGACCTTTATAAAAAGAATATAATTTAGAATACTGCTTTTGGAAATTAACGATACTTATCAAACTATTGCATCTGCATCTGAAGAAATACTGTTTAAAGAAAAAGGCAGTAAATTCTTTGGCTATGCTTTTCCGATAGATCATGAAGACGAAGTAAAACCAATTATCGAGGAACTTAAAAAGCAACATCCACACGCAGTACACTATTGCTACGCTTACCAAATTGGTGTTGGAAATAAAATCTCGTATCGTGCCAACGACGATGGAGAACCAAGCAATACAGCCGGAGCTCCAATTTACGGACAAATACAATCTTTTGGATTAACGAACGTTTTAGTTGTAGTCGTTCGTATTTTTGGCGGAGTAAAATTAGGCGTTGGCGGATTGATTTCTGCCTATCGAACAACTGCACAACAGACTTTGGAAGTTTGCGAAATCGTTGAAAAGACAATTGATGTTGAATTTTTAATTTCTTTTGATTACAAAAACATGAATAAAGTAATGCGAGTGATCAAAGAAAAGAAATTAGAAATCACTTCTCAGGAAATGGAAATGGATGAAATTTCTGGACTGCCAATTGGCAAAATTGTGACAAAAACACGAAAAAAAAATGCCGAAACAGTATTCAGCATTTTTGATTTAATGTTCGAAATTGATATTAAAATTATATAATTTAACACCAAAACAAAGGCTATTTTAACACTTTTCATCAAGTGCTTTGAATATGTCTAAAATGTATTCTGGAGGAGCTGTTGGTCGACCCGTTTTTAACGCTACAAATACTAAAATAAATGTCGCAGTTGTTAATAACTCATTAGCCTCATTGTAAATTGCGCAGTCAAATTCGATCTTTACAAAAGAGTGACTTTTGAAAGTCGTGTGAATTGTCAAAAGTTCGTCGTATCTCGCCGATTTTTTGTAATTGATGTTCATGTTGACAATTGGAAGACCAATACCACTTTCTTCCATGCTTTTATACGAAACCCCTTTATTTCTAAGCCATTCCACGCGTCCAATTTCAAAATAAGGAATATAATTGCCGTGATAAACGACTCCCATTTGGTCAGTTTCTGAGTAACGAACTCGTACTTGAGTCTGATGATTTTTCATTTATAAAATATTAAAAAAATTCGAATTTAAAAAGCCGCATTACAACTTTTTTTTATAAAATTAGATACCAAAATATTTTTTTTTACAGAAATTTGTTCACATATTTGTTATCCCGAAATACGGAATAAAATTGCTCCTCTTTTATTAGGAGAATCTTTATAACAATAATAAAAATTTATCTGAATCTATGACTAAAACTGCTCAATCGGTATGGGAAAACTGTTTGTCCTTTATAAAGGATAATATTCAAGACCAAGCATATAAAACTTGGTTTGAACCAATCAAATCAGTTGAGCTAACCGATAACGCATTATACATTCAGGTTCCAAGTAAATTTTTCTACGAATGGCTCGAAGAGCATTACGTAAAATTATTGAAAGTTGCGCTTACCAAAGAACTGGGAAAAAACGCAAAGTTACTCTATAAAATTAAAATGGAGAACACTTATGGCAATAAACAGCCGTTTACCGAGCAGCTGCCAAGTGCCAACAGAGTGCCAATGAAACCGCAAGAGGTTGATGCTCCGTTTAAAAACTTAAATCCTGAACTGAAAAATCCGTTTGTAATTCCTGGAATTAGAAATTTAAAAATTGAGTCTCAGTTAAATCCGAACTATAGTTTTGATAATTTCTTAGAAGGAGATTCCAACCGTTTGGCTCGTTCTGCAGGTATGGCTGTTGCCAACAAACCTGGAGGAACTTCATTTAATCCGTTATTGATTTTTGGAGGAGTTGGTTTAGGAAAAACACACTTAGCGCATGCTATAGGTGTAGAAGTAAAAGATAAATATCCAGAAAAGACCGTTTTATATATTTCTGCTGAGATTTTTACACAGCAATACATTGATTCTGTAAAAAAGAATAATCGAAATGATTTTATTCACTTTTACCAATTAATTGATGTTTTAATTATTGATGACGTTCAGTTCTTATCTGGAAAATCAGGAACACAAGATGTATTCTTCCATATTTTCAACTATTTACATCAAAACGGAAAACAAGTAATCTTAACTTCAGATAAAGCTCCTGTTGATATGCAGGATATTGAACAAAGATTATTATCTCGTTTTAAATGGGGATTATCTGCAGAGTTGCATCAGCCTGATTACGAAACTCGTATCTCGATCTTAAAAAATATTTTATATCGTGATGGTGTTGAAATGCCTGAAGATATTTTAGAATATGTTGCTCGAAACATCAAATCAAATGTTAGAGAATTGGAAGGGGCAATTATTTCCTTAATCGCTCAATCTTCTTTCAATAAAAAAGAAGTTACGATTGAACTGGCAAAAAGTGTTGTAGAGAAATTTGTTAAAAACGTAAAGAGAGAAATCTCAATCGATTATATTCAAAAAATCGTTTCAGATTATTTCCAATTAGATATTGAAACACTTCAGTCTAAAACTCGAAAGAGGCACGTTGTACAAGCAAGGCAACTAGCGATGTTCTTTGCTAAAAAATTCACAAAAGCTTCTTTGGCAAATATTGGTTCACAAATTGGAGACCGCGATCACGCAACTGTTCTTCATGCTTGCAAAACAGTCGATAATTTAGTTTCTACAGACAAACAATTTAAAAAGTTTGTTGAAGACATCAATAAAAAACTAACGCTTTAAGACGCACCATGCCTGTAAAGATCTTAATGGTTTGTTTAGGGAATATCTGTAGATCTCCTTTAGCAGAAGGGATTTTAGCTTCTAAATTACCTCAAGATAAATTTTTAGTGGATTCGGCCGGAACAGGTTCTTGGCATATTGGCCATTGTCCTGATAAACGTTCTATCGAAGTTGCCAAAAAAAACGGAATTAATATTGGCGAGCAAAAAGGGAGACAAATTCAAGTTTCTGATTTTGACAAATTCGATTATATCTATGTAATGGATAATTCTAATTTTCGCGATGTACTTCATTTAGCTAAAACTCCAGAACACAGAAACAAAGTTCGTTTGATTTTAAACGATTTATTTCCAAACGAAAATGTCGATGTTCCAGATCCATATTATGGCTCAGCAAATGGTTTTGACAATGTTTACCAAATGCTAGACGAAGTAACCGATCTTATTGCAGATCAATTACTTAAAAAACACTCCTAATTCGATTCAATTGTTTCTAAAAAAGAGATAATTGAATTTTTTAATTTTAAAGAAAAAACACATGAAACTTCTCGGAAAATTATATTTAATTCCAACTACAATGGGCGAAAGCGATCCGATGGATGTTTTACCTCAAACCGTTAGAAGAACGATAGAAGTTATTGACCATTATATTGTTGAAAACGACAAAACGGCGAGAAAATCAATAAAAGCAGTTTATCCTGAAAAGAAACAATCTGAACTGGTTCTTTTCACTTTAAACAAAAGAACAGAAACTAGCGAACACTTAGATTTCATTAAACCTTTATTAGAAGGAAAAAACATGGGATTAATGAGCGAAGCCGGCTGTCCAGGAGTTGCTGATCCAGGTGCTGCAATTGTAAAGTTGGCTCACGAAAAAGGAATTCAAGTTGTACCTTTAGTTGGTCCTTCTTCTATCCTACTGGCCATGATGGCTTCTGGAATGAACGGACAAAGTTTTACTTTCAACGGATATCTACCAATTGATAAAGACGAGAAAAAATCGGCAATTCGTCATTTTGAGAAATTATCTTATGATAAAAATCAATCGCAACTATTTATTGAAACTCCATACAGAAACAACAAACTGATTGAAGATCTTTTGCAGATTTTAAGTCCTGCAACTCATCTTTGTATTGCAGCAGATATAACGCTTCCAACAGAATTCATCAAAACATTGAAAGTTGCGGATTGGAAAAAGTTAAAAGTTGACTTAGATAAACGTCCTGCGATTTTTATTATTCATAAAATGTAAATCATTTAAATCTTCGCAAATGAAAAAGTTTTTGATTGTAATTTTAATTTGTTTTGCCCAAAATGGATTTTCACAAACTGAAGAACCTAAACGATATATTAGCGATGCTGAAAGAGCTGCTTTTGAAGAAAATCAAATTTACAATACAGCAGGAATCAAAGTCAAACCTGAATTCCCAGGTGGTCAAGAAGCATTAGAACGCTTTTTAAAAGACAATTATAAAAACCCACGAAAAGACTTAAAAGGAAAAGTATATACTATATTTATTATTGAGAGAGATGGATCTTTGAGCGATATAAAAATCTTGAGGGATCTTGGAGATGGAAACACGGGTACTGAAGCAATTAGGGTTCTAAAAAAATCTCCTAAATGGATTCCCGGAAAACAAAACAACAAAACAGTTCGAGTTTTATATCCTGTTACTATAGTAGTTGATTAAATTTAATTACCCCTCTTTTCCAAAAATCAAACCTCACTATGAGCAAACTCCCAAACGTAACCACAAGCATATTCACGATAATGTCAAAAATGGCAGCCGAATATAATGCGATCAATCTTTCTCAAGGATTTCCAAATTTTCCGGTTGACGAAAGATTAACTGATATTGTTTCCCGATTAGCAAAAGAAAACGTTCACCAATATACTCCAATGGCAGGTTATCCGCCATTGATGAATAAAATTACTCAACTCACTAAAAACTCCTATAACAGAACCATCAATCCTGAATCAGAACTTTTGGTTACGGCTGGAGCAACTCAGGGAATTTTCACTACAATTTTAGCTTTAGTAAAAGAAAATGACGAAGTAATTATTCTCGATCCGAGTTATGATTCTTATGAGTCTCCAGTTTTACTTTGCAAAGCCAAACCCGTTCGAGTTGCACTAAATGATGATTACACACCAAATTGGGAAAGAATTAAAAAAGCTTGTTCTGCAAAAAGCAGAATGATGATTATCAATAATCCGCATAATCCGACAGGTAAAATTTTAACTGAAAGTGATTTCATTCAATTAAAAAATCTTCTCGAAAAATATCCAGATATTATCATTTTATCTGATGAAGTTTACGAATATATTACTTTCGAAGAAAAACATATTTCTGCACATACAAAAGATTTCCTTTTAGATCGTTGTGTGATGGTTTCTTCTTTTGGAAAATCATTTCATATAACAGGATGGAAAATTGGTTATACCATTGCTCCAGAGCATTTAATGAAAGAAATTAAAAAAGTACATCAATTTTTAGTTTTTAGTGTAAACAGTATTTCGCAGTTTGCTATCAGCGAATATTTAGATGTTGTTGACGTTAATCTTCTTGGAAAATTCTATCAAGAAAAAAGAGATTATTTTCAGAAACTGCTTCAGAATAGCCGTTTTGAATTGAAAGCTTGCGAAGGAACTTATTTTCAAGTTGCTTCTTATGCCAACATTTCAGATGAAGACGATGTTACTTTCTGCAAAAATCTTATTACCAAACACGGAGTTGCTGCAATACCTATTTCAACCTTCTATTCCGATCATAAAGATCAAAAATTAATTCGTTTTTGTTTCGCAAAGGATGACTTCACATTAGAGTCTGCAGCAAAAAAATTATCTGAAATATAATTTTTTTCAAAATTTTATAACATTATTATGCATGCATCCTATTTTATTTAACTAATATTGCAAAAAAAGAAAAAAGTATGAGCTACACAGATAAGATGTTACGTGATGATGCTTTACAAGGCAAAGTCATTGTCGTTACGGGCGGCGGAAGCGGTTTAGGCAAAGCTATGACCAAATATTTTCTCGAATTAGGAGCTCAAGTAGCCATAACTTCTAGAGACCTAGAAAAGTTAAAAACTACGGCTGCCGAACTGGAAAGTCAAACGGGAGGTAAATGTCTTCCTCTTCAATGTGATGTTCGTCATTACGAAGAAGTAGAAAATATGCTTCAAGAGACTTTAAAAGCTTTCGGAAAAGTAGATGTTCTTTTAAATAATGCAGCAGGAAATTTCATTTCTCCAACAGAAAGATTATCTGCAAATGCATTTGATACTGTGATAGATATCGTACTAAAAGGTTCTAAAAACTGTACGTTGGCTTTTGGAAAACACTGGATCGATACGAAACAAACTTCTGCTACGATTTTAAATATTGTTACAACTTACGCTTGGACAGGATCAGCTTATGTTGTTCCTAGTGCTACAGCAAAAGCGGGAGTTTTGGCCATGACAAGAAGTCTTGCAGTAGAATGGGCTAAATACGGAATCCGTTCTAACGCCATTGCTCCAGGACCATTTCCAACAAAAGGAGCTTGGGACAGATTATTACCAGGAGATCTTTCAGAAAAATTTGACATGGCGAAAAAAGTGCCATTAAAAAGAGTTGGAGATCACCAGGAATTGGCCAATTTAGCGGCTTATTTAGTTTCTGATTTTTCATCTTATATCAACGGAGATGTAATTACAATTGACGGAGGCGAATGGTTAAAAGGCGCTGGACAATTCAACTTGTTAGAAGCAATTCCAGAAGAACTTTGGGATCAACTTGAAATGATGATAAAAGCAAAAAAGAATAAATAATTACAAGTGCTTACTAAATTCAGAATATTTTTTTTAAACTATACTGATTGCACGAAATCCCGAAGGTTTACTTTCGGGATTTTTTTATATTCACCATATAAGTTCATTTAAGAGATTATAAGTTTAATGGAGATTTTTTATCAATAAATCTAAAAGCTTGTTTAAGTCCAGAAAAAAGAACTATTTATATTTAATTATAT
>NZ_MRCM01000031.1 GCF_002303885.1 Flavobacterium sp. ACN2
AGATAATAGAATATAGATAATAGAATATAGATAATAGAATATAGATAATAGAATATAGATAATAGAATATAGATTTTTGATTTCTCTCAGTTCTAATCTCTTTACTCCATTCTCTATTCTCTATTCTCTATTCTCTATTCTCTATTCTCTATTCTCTATTCTCTATTCTCTATTCTCTATTCTCTATTCTCTATTCTCCCAAGATTTACTTAAAATTCGAAATTCCTTCTTTTAACCAATGTAAATATTCATCTGCATTTACATAACTTATTGTTGGTTTAGAAGTATTCATATTCTTTCCTTCCAAATCGGTAATAACATATAAAGGCTGTGTATTCGTTTTATATTTTGAGATCATAAAATCGGTCCATTTATCGCCAACAGTAATAATCTTATCTCCTGATGCAGTTGTAAATTGCTCTTCTTTTGGCAATTCACGTTTATCGTCAACGTAAAGCGAAATTAAAACAACATCATTTTTTAGGATTGGCAAAATTGCTG
This sequence comes from Flavobacterium sp. ACN2, assembly GCF_002303885.1. Classification (GTDB taxonomy): domain Bacteria; phylum Bacteroidota; class Bacteroidia; order Flavobacteriales; family Flavobacteriaceae; genus Flavobacterium. The sequence goes on from NZ_MRCM01000031.1 coordinate 502, forward strand.
GTTCTGACCAAACATTATTTTCCATTTTTCTGCAATTTACACAAGCATAACCTGTAAAATCAAGCATAATTGGCTTATTGATTTCTTTTGCATAAGCCAAACCATCTTCATAATCATGGAAAACCATAATTCCGTGTGGGCCTAACTCAGCTCCCTCTGGAAGTCCTTTAATAGATTCTGAAGAAACTGCTCCGTTTCCTGAACCTCCAACTCCAAACGGACTTTCGCTATATTGCGGCGGCGGCGGGAATGCGCTGATTAATTTTAAAGGTGCTCCCCAAAGTCCAGGAATTAAATACATGGTAAACACAAATGTCAGTAATCCTAAATACAATCTTCCAACAGAAATATGATTCGTAGGACTATCGTGAGGTAAAGTAATTTTTCCGAATAAATACAATGTCATTGCTCCAAAAATAGCAATCCAGATTGCAATAAACACTTCTCTCTCTAAGAAATGCAATTGTAAAACTAAATCGGCATTTGATAAAAATTTGAATGCCAAAGCCAGCTCTAAAAATCCTAAAACTACTTTTACAGTATTTAACCATCCACCAGATTTTGGTAAAGAATTTAACCATCCTGGGAACATCGCAAATAACATAAATGGAAGCGCTAATGCTAAAGAGAATCCAAGCATTCCGACAATTGGCGCAATTCCTCCATTTGAAGCTGCTTCAACCAATAAAGTTCCAACAATTGGCCCTGTACAAGAAAATGATACAATCGCCAAAGCCAAAGCCATGAATAATATTCCGATTAAACCGCCTTTATCTGCTTGCTGATCTGCTTTATTTGCCCATGAATTTGGAAGCATGATTTCGAAAGCACCCAAAAATGAAGTAGCAAAAACAACTAAGATCACAAAGAAAATCAAGTTGAACCAAACATCTGTAGATAAAGCATTTAAGGCATCAGCTCCAAATATTTTAGTTACAATAAGGCCTAAAATTACATAAATAGCAATGATTGAAAATCCGTAGATAATTGCATTTCTAATTCCTTTTGCACGGCTTTTACTTTGTTTGGTAAAGAAACTTACCGTCATCGGGATCATTGGGAAAACACATGGTGTTAACAATGCTGCAAATCCTGATAAAAAGGCAATAAAAAAGATCGACCACAAACTTCTTGAAGGCGCTGGTGCAGGAATTTCTTCTTGTGCAGTTTCGTCCGTTTTCTCCACTTTTGGCTGTGCGATTTCTTCTTTTTTAACGGTATCAACCGCTAATCCTTCTACTTTTGTTTCATCAGCTTTAGCTTCTGTTACAACTGGAACTTCATCCATTTTGAAAGTTGAAGGAACAGCAATCGAGAATTTCTTACTCGAATTGATGCAAACTTCTTTACAAACCTGAAAATCAAAATCTACATCAACCGTTTTTAAATTCGGGTTTATGATTTTTATTTCTTGTTCAATGTGTGCTTTTCCCTCAAAAAAAGTTTCATCTACGCCAAAAACATCGTTAAAAGCTGTTCTAGTTTTACCTTCTTTTGCTTTTCCAACTAATTCGTAGTTTCCTTTTTGATTTTTAAAAGTTATTTCTAAAGCCAAAGGTCCGCCGTCTGGAGTAAACTGCGAATACATATGCCAGTCTTTTTCGATTGTTCCATCAAAAATTAAAACGGCATTGTTTCCTTTTTTCTCAATTTTAGAAGTCCATTTTACCGGCTCTAATATTTGCGCATTACCTTTTGCAAAAGCAAAGAAAAATACGAAAAGTAAAATGGTTTTAGTCCAAACATTTTTTGACAAATTTGTCTGAAGATTTCGAGTAAAGTTCATTATTGTAATTCTATTTTTAGTATTTGATTTGTGGTTTTCTCTATTTTAAAACGCTCGTCCTGTCTTATTCCAACAACCCAGACTATTTCATTTTCAGAACATAAAATCCAAGTTTTTTCTTTTTCGATTAATGATAATTTTTCGTCTTTAAAAAGCTTGCTTACTTTTTTAGATTTTCCTCTCATTCCGAAAGGCTGAAAAACATCTCCTTCTTTCCATTTACGCAAAACTAATGGAAAACGGATTTTATTGGAATCGACAAATATAACCTTATTTGAACCGAATGTTGTGTGACCTACGTTACAAAGACTCATTTTTAAGGGAAAATTAACTTCTGTATCGTTTTCACTAATTTCATATTCTTCGTTTTCTGGCATTTCAGAAAACGGACTTAAAATAAGTGTTTCTCTGTTTTTTAGCAATCTAAATTCCTCGGAAAGAACTTGTTTTCCAGATTGCCCTTCAACCAAATCATAAATATCATTCCAGGCAGAAAAACCAAATTCATTTAGCCATTGATAGAGATACGATTTATAATTTGGAAGTTTTTTTAACTGATTTAAATCAAAATGAATATCGTCTCCTGCTTCTTTTGCCACTTGCTGATATACCATAATCGATGCATCTTCAACCATTTCTTTTGATTCTTGAAGAAAAGATTGCGTTTTCTGAAAAGCATCCAAAAAATTAGGATTGATTTCTTTTAAAATCGGAACTAAATTATGACGAATCTTATTTCTGAGATATTTTGTCGAAGCATTACTGCTGTCTTCTCGCCATTCTATTTTATTCTCCTCTGCATACTTCAAAATTTCTTCTCTCGAAAAAGGCAAAAGCGGACGAATAATTTTATCGTTTTGTTCTGGAATTCCAGTTAAACCTTCTAAACCAGTTCCGCGAGTTAAGTTGATAATAAAAGTTTCAAGATTATCGTCGGCATGATGTGCTGTCAGGATATAATCGAAGTTTTCTTCTTCCAAAAGTTCATAAAACCAGCTGTAACGAAGTTCTCTTGCTGCAACTTGTGTTGATAATTTATAATCTTTAGCGAAAGCTTCAGTATCAAAATGAGTAGTAAAAATTGGAATATTGTGCTGATCGCAATAGTTCTGAATAAATTCCTGATCTCCAAAACTTTCCAATCCGCGAAGTTGAAAATTGCAATGCAAAACTGCAATTTCATAAGACAGTCTGTTCAATAAATGTAGCAAAACCATACTGTCTAATCCGCCACTTACAGCCAGAAAAAGCTTTTTTTCGGCTAAAAAAGGAAATCTTGAAACGATATGATTTTGAAATTTTGAAAACATCTGATAAAAGTAAAGAATTAAATTTGATCTATTTTTAAACGAAATGTTAAGTGGGATTTTTTTTCGCCACGAATTGCACGAATTTCCACGAATTATTTTTTTTTTTGCCACAGATTAAAAAGATTCTCACAGATTTTCAATCATTTAATCCCTTTAATCTGTGGCTATATTTTTTTATCAAATTGAAGAAAAAATTCGTGCAAATTGGCGTAATTCGTGGCAAAAAAAAAAAAAAAATTACTGCAAAACTTCGTGCATTGCTTTTGCTTTCAGCAAACATTCTTCATATTCTTTTTCTGGAATTGAAAGCGATGTTATAGCGCTTCCAACCGAGAAAGAAACATATTTATTCTCTTGATTGTACAAAATACTTCTGATTACGACATTAAAATCAAAATCGCCTTCAGGTGTAAAATAACCAACCGCCCCACTATACAATCCTCTTTTGGTTTCTTCGAGATTTTCGACAATTTCCATAACCGAAATTTTTGGAGCGCCCGTCATACTTCCCATCGGGAAAGTCGTCTTCAAAACATCTACTGCCGAATATTGAGGATCTAATTTGGAAGTGATCGTAGAAATCATCTGATGCACTTGCAAAAACGAATAAATTCCGCAAAGCTCCTCGACTTCAACGGAACCCTTTTGCGAGGTATGCGACAAATCATTTCGCACTAAATCAGTTATCATGATATTTTCAGCTCGCTCTTTGGCGTCTGAAACTAAAACACTCTTTGATTTTTCGTCTTCAATTGGATCCGCAAAACGCTTAGAAGTTCCTTTTATGGGTTGAGAAATGATCTTATCTCCTTCTTTTTTCAAGTAGCGTTCTGGTGAAGCAGAAAGCAAATAGTGTTTGTAATTTTTAAAGAAAACTGAAAAGGGAGCTTGTGAAATCTCATTCAACTTCTGAAATTTTTCTAAAGGATTTATAACAGCATTTTCAGCATAAAATTCCATACAGAAATTGGCTTCGTACATATCACCAACATGAATATGTTCCAGCATTTTATTTATTTTCTGAACATATAATTCTTTAGAAATACGTTGCTTCACTTCGACTCCGCTCAATGTGACAAATGTTTCGGTCTGAACTTTTATTATTTCCTCAAAATCCTCTTCTACCTCATCATCGCAAAGCATTAAGTATTTAATTTCAAGTTCATTTCCTTTCAGAATAAAAACTTTTTTAGGCTGAAAGAAAAACAAGTCGGGGAAGTTCAAACCATCAAAATTATTGGAATGAAGATTTTCAATACCATTCTTTAAATCATAAGAAAGGTATCCAAAAAGCCAGTCTTTTGTATTTTGCTGATATTGTTTTAAATCTTCAAAAGCATTGTAATAATCTGTTTTTAAAGAAGTAAAAGCATCTACTGCCAATATGCAGTCAAAATTAGAATACTGCTGCGGATAAGAATTGCTGTCTAAAAAAACGACTTCGCGAAATTGCTGCGCCCAACTTAAAATCTGTTCTTTAAACAGTTTCGGATTGGCAATATTTTTACGGATGGAAACTCTCAAAAATGGTAATTTTAAAGGTCAAAATTACGACAAAATTCTTTCATTAGCGGAAAGCAAAAAAAATAATGAAATGATTTGAATTACACTGTAAAACTGTTAAAAATACATTCTTTTTATAAGAAAAAATTCGTTATATTTGATATACAATTAGAATAATCCTAAAACAGCATTAATTTAATTGCAAAATCCTTAAAATAGAACCTCAAAAAAAATAATTTGCGATTCTCATTTGAGCTTTTAGATTGCATCTTTTCCAATAACTTAATTATATTTTTTAACCTTAAAAAATCCTAAGTATTATGAAAATTGCCACTATTATTGTCCGCGTTTTAATTGGCCTTTTGCTACTTTTTGCCTCTATCAGTTATTTTTTCCATCTAATGCCAGAGCCTGAAACCACAGGAAACTTCAAAGCATTTAACGTAGGTTTAATGGCTTCGACGTATTTAATGCCACTGGCAAAATCTATAGAATTACTTTGTGGAATTGCATTTGTAACTGGGCGTTACGTAACTTTAGCAAACATCTTGATCTTACCAATTACGGTAAATATTTTGTTTATCAATTATTTTTTAACTCCCGATGGTCTGCCAATTGCAGTGCTTCTATTTATAGGAAATTTATTTTTGATTTACAGATACTGGGATAATTATAAAAGTGTTTTTACTGCGTAAATCATTTTTCGACCAAAAACAAAAAGCCCGTCAAGTTTATACCTGACGGGCTTTTGTTTAATTCGCTTTATCCTGTTTAACCCAAACCAAATCGGTTACGTTATATCCAATTTCCTGAGCTTTGATAAGATAATCTGCTTTTACACTTTCTGGAATTGTTTTTTCTCTAGAAAGTATCCACATGTATTTTAAACTTTCTCCAGCCACAAGCGCGTATTTATAATCTGGATCGATTGCTACGACGTTATAACCAGAATAAAAAGGACCAAAAAATGAGACTTTCAGCATACCAATATTGTCTTTTTTGACAAATCTAGCTTTCCCGACACTTTGTTCCCATTTGTCTTTTTTGACATTATAGCCCTTATTATCGACTTTTATAGTTTTATCTTCGTTTAAAGAATATTCGGCAGTTACATTATTCAAATCTCTCTCCCATTTGTAATCTAATCTGGCAATTTCGTACCATTTTCCGAGATATTTATTGCTGTCAAAGTTTGTTACAGCTTGTGCACTTTTTGGAATTCCGCCTCCACAAGAGTACAATGCGATTCCAATTCCTGCTCCAATTAGAATCGGAGCGATATATTTACTTTTCATAATACTATCTTTTTAATAATCATAAAGATAACACCTGAAATACACATCTAATTTACAAAATTTTTCTTCAAGTTTATATTTTTAAGCAGCAAAAAAATAAGGGATTTTTAAAATTTCGATAAAGTTTTTACAACTTGAGTTACAAACCATTAAATTTGACACACCATCAATAACTCAAAAATGAGAATCCATCTATTACTATTTTTTATTTTATTTTCTCTTACTAGTCAATCTCAAACTATACAAACAATAGATTCTTTAAATAACGAAATATGCCAGTCATTGGCTGAAAACAAAATTTTAAATGATGAAATAAGACTTCATAGCATTAATAAATCTCATGTCATGCCTTTTTTGGCAAAATTTAAAGATACGATCGCACAGCGAAAGGCTTTTGAAAAAATGATTTATCGTCTTCAAAAAAACTGTAATGAATTTAATGCGCTTTTCCCTAAAGATTCTATACAAAATGACTGGGGAATGCAAAACGAAAAACCTATAGGTCATGTATCTAAGGAACAATGCAATACTTTTGACGAAAGCAAAAAATTTCACTACTGGGAAGAAAGAGGAAAAAAAGTCGAGGTAACTATAAATGGAAATCTTTGGATAGAAAAATTCGGCGATAATACTTTCTCGAAGTTGTTGTATAGAAAAAGAAGCAATTGCGAATTTGAACTTGAGTTTATTGAAAGCAATAATTTGTCAAGAAAAAACCTAAGTGTGAAGGGCGATAAATATCGATACAAAATTTATGATGAAGAAGAAAACATTTATAGCGTTTACTCCAAAAACAAAGAAACCTATTATACTTTCAAATTAATAAAAGAATAAAAAAAACCGTCAGAATCCATTTGGAACTGACGGTTTTCTTTTATGATTAACGCAAAAATTATACGTGTAACGCTCTATTTTCTGTAGCTGCCAAAGCTGCTTCTTTTACCGCTTCCGCGAAAGTTGGGTGAGCATGGCTCATTCTAGAAATATCTTCAGCAGAAGCCTTGAATTCCATTGCAGTAACTGCTTCAGCAATTAAATCTGCTGTACGAGCACCAATCATGTGAACTCCTAAAACCTCATCTGTTTTCTCATCAGCCAAGATTTTTACGAATCCGTCTAAGTCAGCACTTGCTCTTGCGCGTCCTAACGCTTTGAATGGGAAACTTCCAGATTTGTATTTTACTCCAGCTGCTTTCAATTGCTCTTCAGTTTGTCCAACTGCAGCAACCTCTGGCCAAGTATACACTACACCAGGAATTAAGTTATAATCGATATGTGGTTTTTGACCTGCTAAAATTTCAGCAACCATTACTCCTTCTTCTTCCGCTTTGTGCGCTAACATTGCTCCACGAACAACGTCACCAATTGCGTAGATATTTGGAACACTTGTTTGTAAATGATCGTTTACTTCAACTTGTCCTCTGTCTGAAATTTTCACTCCAGCTTTGTCAGCATTTAATCCGTCTGTGTAAGGACGACGACCAACAGAAACTAATGAATAATCTCCTTCAAGAGTAATAGTTTCTCCTTTTGCATTTTCAGCCTGAACTACAACAACATCGCCGTTTCTTTCAACTGATTTTACTTTGTGAGAAACGTAGAATTTCATTCCTTGTTTTTTCAACACTTTAGTCAATTCCTTAGACAATGAACTATCCATTCCAGGAATAATTCTGTCCATGAATTCAACTACAGAAACCTGAGCTCCTAAACGAAGGTAAACTTGTCCAAGCTCGATTCCGATAACTCCACCACCAATAATAACTAAGTGTTTTGGAACTTCTTTTAAAGCTAAAGCTTCAGTAGAAGTAATAATTCTTTCTTTATCAATTTTGATGAATGGTAAAGAAGATGGTTTTGATCCTGTAGCGATTACAGTATATTTTGCCTCGATAGTTTCAGACGTTCCGTCAGCTTTTGCAACTGCAATGTGAGTTGCGTCTACAAAAGAACCTAAACCATTGAAAACGGTAATTTTATTTTTATCCATTAAGTAGTTGATACCACCTACAGTTTGATCTACAACGGCTTGTTTGCGCGCGATCATTTTCTCTAAATTGATTTTTACATCTCCAGAAACTTCGATTCCGTGATCTGCGAAATGAGCAATTTCAGCATAATGATGAGAAGAAGATAATAATGCTTTTGAAGGAATACAACCTACGTTAAGGCAAGTTCCGCCTAATGAATTATATTTTTCTACAATTGCAGTTTTGAAACCTAATTGTGCGCAACGAATTGCTGATACATATCCTCCAGGACCTGAACCTATAATGACTACGTCAAATGAACTCATAGTATTTTGTTTTTATTTTAGCGGTTACAAAATTAAGCAATAAAGTTCTGTTTGAGGTTTAATTTTCAATGTTTTTTGTGTGAAATTTTGGGATTAGTTTTACCGCAAAGAGCGCTAAGAATTACGCAGAGGTTCGCAAAGTTTTGTTTTTTTTTAATCTCGCAAAGACGCAGAGTCGCAAAGTTTATGCCCATGCTTGTCATCCTGAGGAACGAAGGATCACACTAGAAGCTCCGCATGCAAAATCGCAAATCTTTGTAGAGTTTCGCGTGTGATCCTTCGTTCCTCAGGATGACAAACCGAACGTTAAACGCACTGCAGTGCATATCTACTGAAAAACCTTTGTCACTCTGCACCTTTGAACCTTCCTAAAAAGAAATCACTGTCGAGTTCTTTACTTCGCTAATCATAAACATACTTTGGGTGCTCCCAATGTGCTGTAAAGAAGTTAATTTGGTTACTAAAAACTCTCTATAAGCTTCCATATCCTTCACTAGAACTTTCAGAATATAATCGTAATCACCGCTTACGTGATGGCATTCTAAAACTTCGTTCAGTTTGATGACTTCGCTTTCGAATTTGGTTAGGAATTCTTTGGTATGCTGAATGAGCTTTAGGTGACAGAAAACTACAAACCCTTTCTCAATTTTGGATTTATCGACTAAGGCGACGTAGTTTTTAATTACCCCTTCGCGCTCTAATTTTTTAATTCTTTCATATACCGCTGTAACAGAAAGATCAAGTTTTAAGGATAATTCTTTGGTTGTTTTTTTACTGTCGGTTTGAAGCAAAACCAGAAGTTTTTTATCTGTAGCGTCTAAAGTCATTTTTGTTTGTTTTTAGAAGATGAAAGAAAATCTATTGATTAGGTTTTATCAATTCAAATTTAGATTAAAAATCATTAAAAAACACTTTTTATAGTTTTAAAATCTAATTATTCATTTTACAGTTGATTAATTTTCTTATTAGATCTTATTTTGGATGGAATTTATTTTGAAAACGAGAGTCTTAGCCCTGATAGAAGCGGCATCCTTTTGTGCCGGGGTTCGGCACAAAAGATATAGCGGATAGCAGGAAATAGCTTCTAAAAATCAACACAAGGCTCAAACAACTTGAAACTTGAAACTTGAAACAAATAAAAACTTGAAACTAACTAAAAATGAAAAACTTCAACCCAGCAGATAAAATTCAGGATTTGCAGTATTTTGGGGAATTTGGCGGTGTGAATCCGTCGATTTCTGATTCTTCGACTTATACTTTTCTTTCAGCTAAAACTATGTTTGATACTTTCGAGGGAAACATGGAAGGCTGTTACTTGTATTCGCGCCATTCATCGCCAAGTAATTTGTATTTGGATCAGGCTTTGGCGGCGATGGAAGGAACGGAAACAGCAAATGTTTCGGCTTCGGGAATGGGAGCAATTACGCCTACTCTATTGCAATTATGCGGTGCGGGCGATCACATCGTTTCCAGCCGAACTATTTATGGCGGAACTTATGCTTTCTTAAAAAACTTTACGCCAAGATTCGGGATTGAAACAAGCTTTGTAGACATTACAAAATTGGATATTGTAGAAGCTGCAATTACGCCGAAAACGAAAGTTTTGTATTGCGAAACGGTTAGTAATCCACTTCTGGAAGTTGCCGATATTGCTGGATTGGCTAAAATTGCCAAAAAGCACAATTTGAAATTGGTTGTAGATAATACATTTTCGCCATTATCGGTTTCTCCTGCAAAATTGGGCGCCGATATTGTAATTCATAGTTTGACGAAATACATCAACGGAAGCAGTGATACCGTTGGCGGTGTGACTTGTGCGTCTAAAGATTTTATTAATTCGCTGAAGAATGTAAATTCTGGCGCAAGTATGCTTTTAGGGCCAACAATGGATAGTTTGCGTTCTGCAAGTGTGATGAAAAATTTGAGAACGCTTCATATTAGAATTAAACAGCATAGTCATAATGCACATTATTTGGCGGATCAGTTTGAAAAAGACGGTTTAAAAACGGTTTATCCGGGATTGAAAAGTCACCCGAGTCATGAATTGTATAAAAAGATGATTAATCCCGAATATGGTTTTGGCGGAATGTTAACGATTGATGTTGGAACTTTGGAAAAAGCCAATGAATTAATGGAATTGATGCAAGAACGAAACCTTGGATATTTGGCAGTAAGCTTAGGTTTTTATAAAACGTTATTCAGCGCACCGGGAACCTCAACTTCTAGTGAAATTCCGTTAGAAGAGCAGAAAGAAATGGGATTAACAGATGGTTTGATTCGCTTTTCTATTGGATTGGATAATGATATTGATCGTACTTACGAAATGATGAAAGCTTGTATGGTTGAGCTTGGGATTTTAAATTCCGCAATCCCGATAGCTATCGGGACATAAAGAAGTTCTCACAGAGGCTCGCTAAAACTTTTTCTCTCGCAGATTTGGCTGATTATGCCGATTTATTAATAGGGTTATAAAAAGGAGCTGTTAATCTGCAAAATCTGCGCGAGAAAATTACTCGCAATAAAGGCAAACATTACTCTATAAATAAATTTGCACATTTTTTATTAGATCGTTTGAATCCGCTGGAGATTTTCTCTAAGCGGATTTTTTTTATCGAAAAAAAAGCCGTTTTGAATATTCTCAAAATGGCTTTTTGTACTTTATCTTGGCTCGTAATGTCTAAACGTTTGCCAGTATTTGTCTTTGTAGATTTCGTAACTTATTTCGAATGAACCAGAGTGTTTTTTAATTAATTCATCTGCCACTTTTGTTGGCTTTCTAAAGTCTTTGCAGGCAAAAAAGATTTCCCTCCTGTTTGCCAGTGTTTCCCTTCCTACATTTAAATAACCTTCCAGGTCTTTAAGATCTAATACAACTTCATCTTCTATTTCGTTTAATAACTGATAAGTTTCTTTATCCGGCATCCCATTATTATTGCTTCCATCAAAAAGAATGGTAATAATAAATACCCAAGGATGTGATGCTTTTTTATCCCATTGCAAAAGATCTGTGTTCATTAATCCGATAATTCCACTTCCATCTTTCGCAGTTGCTTCAAAACCTGAATAGTTATCATTTTCCGTATTATGTCTTGTGCCTTCGTATTTTTCTACAAATTCTTTTTCTCTCCAGATCAAATAATCTTTTAATTTTTCGATCGGAATTAATTCTTCTGAAATACTATTTGAACCGTCTATTTTCATGTTATCAATCAAAGTAACAGAATGCAGTTCTCCTAAATAATTGTCTAAGAAAATATAAACACCGTTGGTTATTACTTGTTTTTTTTCTTCTACAAAATCATCGTAAATAACGGTTAAGTCAATTTCATCTGGATATCCGTCATGAATGTTTGGATAAAATTTTAGATTGTCCTTATTAAATTTGAATCCTTCATAATCAATACCAATATCCTGAATGTCTGATGCTGGTTTTAATGCCGTAATTTTCCAACCTTTAATTTGAGGAGCTGCATTTACCAATTCTTCAATTGCATATATATTTCTAACTGCTCCGTCTGGCGTTAAGATTAATTCTACTGTATTATCATCTAACATTCCCGTTAGAAAATAAATTCCGTTGTGAATTTCATCCAGTTTTGGAGCCAATTTTTCAAAAAAACCTTGGTGTATGTTTTGTCTGTTTTTAACTATTGCAAAGAACTCTTTTTCATTTTTTAAAAACCAATTCCAGAAATCAGTATTAGATTGTATTGCAGCTTCTTTTTTGCCCAATATTTTATCAAGAAAACCCATGTATTACTAATTAAATTTAAAATTTTACTAAAAACAAACTTAAGGAAAAGCACTCTTAAAACATAAGAATATTTCTATAAAATACTAAGAATGCAAAAAGCCGTTCTGAAGTACTCAGAACGGCTTTTTGTAGTATATAATTTTACTTTTATCCTATATTTTCAGTATTCAGCTTACTGTTTTTTCTACTGTATGTAAAATAAATCAGTAATCCAATTATTAGCCAGATTGTAAAATAAATCCAGTTCCAAACGCTTAATTCGGCCATCATATACAGACAGCAGATTAATCCTAAAAGTGGAATTAAAGACAGATTTTTTCTGAAAGCCCAAACAGCTAATCCAACCAAAACGAATAGGAATATCCACATTGGGATTTTGTGTTTGAATAAACTGAAACCTGACTCATATTTAGCAGAATCTGCAATTGGCAATCCTTTTACAACTTCAGCATATTTAGCTTCGTCGTCTTGATATTGTCCTAATAAATGCTCTAAATCTGATGTTTCAGCGGTTTTATTGTTTGCTTCAATGCTTTCTAAATATTTGAAAACCTGCTCTGATTCTGATTTGTCTAAAGAGGTTACGATTGAAGTTGCATCATAAATCTGCGGATCGTTATTGATAAAAGCCATTGTTGCTTTGCTGTTGAAAGCAAAAGCATAATACAATCCAGCAATCATTAAAACTGGCAGAATAAATTTTGAATTAATATAAGGCGTTTTGAATTTTCCTCTTGGAATTTCAGGTTTGTTTTGTAAAACCAAAACTCCAGCACAAACTAATACAAAGGCAAATAAAGTCCCTATACTGCATAAATCGGTTACCATTGTCAGATTCAAAAACAAAGCCGGAATTGCAACCACAAATCCTGTTACAATAGTTGCAAAAGAAGGTGTTTTAAATTTTGGGTGAACCGTTGAGAATTTCTTTGGCAATAACCCATCTCGACTCATACTCATCCAAATACGAGGCTGTCCCATTTGGAAAACCAATAAAACGCTCGCCATTGCCACTACTGCACTTACGGCAATAATTCCAGACATCCATTTTAAGTCTAATTTATCGAAAACAAATGCTAAAGGATCTCCAACATTTAATTCGTGATATTTTACCATTCCGGTTAAAACCAAGGCAATTGCAATATAAAGAATGGTACAAATAATAATTGCCCACATCATTCCGCGTGGTAAATCACGTTGCGGATTTTTACATTCTTCTGCCGTTGTCGAAATAGCATCAAAACCAATATAAGCAAAGAAAACTGCAGATACTCCTTTTAAAACCCCTCCAACTCCATTTGGAGCAAAAGGATCCCAGTTTGCTGTATCTACATAAAATACACCGACAGCGATCACTAAAAGAACTACACAAAGTTTTACAACCACCATTAAATTACTCGCATTACGAGATTCTTTCATTCCTCTGTAAACCAGAGCCGTAATCAAAATAATAATGAATAAAGCTGGAATATCGGTAACAAAATGAAACGACCCTAACGTAGGCGCCGTTGTCCAAGCGGTGTGCGCTTGCTGTAAAGCTGTGCTTAAATTTTCGAATGATTTTCCGCCGCGCATTAAAGCTTCAGCATCATTATATCCGTTTGAAGCGGTTAAGTAATCCATCTGAATCCATTGCGGTAAATGAATGCCGCCACTCTGGAGAAGTCCTGTAAAATAATCACTCCACGATATGGCCACGGTTATGTTTCCGACGGCATATTCCATGATTAAAGCCCATCCGATAATCCAGGCAATTAGTTCTCCAAAAGCCACATACGAATACGTATAAGCACTTCCAGAAACGGGAACCATTGATGCAAATTCGGCATAAGCAAAAGCTGCAAAACTACAGGCAAGAGCAGTAAAAAGGAACAAAAATATTACGGCTGGCCCCCCATCTGCACTTGCTTTTCCGATGGTGCTGAAAATCCCCGCACCTACAATTGCAGCAATTCCGAAAGCAGTTAAATCTTTGGTTGTAAGGTGCTTCCCTAATGCTCCATGTCCATCTGCTTCATTTTTTGCAACCTGTTTCAGAATATCCTGCACTGTTTTTTTTCGGAATAAACTTGAAAATGCCATATATGTTTTTGCTATTATTAATTGATTTAATTCAGTTGTTCTGGTTTTATTTTGCAAATAATGCAAAAAATATCCTGATTTCAAATATATAAAACCATTTTGTTTTTCTGGCGTTTTTTTTCGCCACGAATTCACGAATTATTTTTTCAAATATTTGTCTTATAAATTTTCTCACGCAGATTTCACAGATAATGCAGATTTTTGTTGTGATGAAAATATTTATGTAGATTTTAAAATCAAATCTGCGAGAGAAATAAAATCTTTGTGAACTTTGCGTAATTCTTTGCTCTCTTTGCGGTTAAATCTATTTTAAAACACAAATGTAACATTTATCAAAATGAGCTTACTAATACAAGTAGTATTTAATTTTTAAAGAATCATTTTTATGGAAAAAATCACGAGACGTTCTTTTGTAAATAAATTTGGACTTGGTGTTGGCGCTTCGGTTGTGATGACTACACTTCCTTCTTTTATTACCGAAACAGAAAAGGTTCACAAACCTTACACCGGAAAAAAATTAAATATTGCTTTGTGCGGTTTAGGAAACTATGCTTCATTATTAGCTGAAGGTCTTCAGGTTTCTGAATATTGCCAGCTTGCAGGAATTGTAACTGGAACACTTTCTAAAGCTGAAACATGGAAAAAGAAATATAACATTCCTGAAAAGAATATCTATAATTACGAAAACTTCGATTCAATCATAAAAAACAAAGACATTGATTTAGTATACGTTGTAACTCCAAATGCACTGCACAAAGAATTTACTGTTCGCGCTGCAAAAGCAGGAAAACATGTTATTGTCGAAAAACCAATGGCTATTACTGCTGAAGATTGTGAAGAAATGATCAAAGCCTGCAACGATAATAATGTGCAATTGGCAATGGGATATCGACTGCATTACGAACCAAATCATCTAGAAATAAAACGATTGGGACAAGAAAAAGTCTTGGGACAAGTTCGTTATATTGAAACTGGTCTGGGTTATAGTACTTATGATGTTCGTGACATAAATAAACCTGTTGATCTAAACGCCCGCAAAGAATGGAGACTGACTAAAAAATGGGCCGGCGGCGGTTGTTTGATTAATTTAGGAATTTATTGCATTCAGGTTTCGCGTTATGTTTTAGGCGAAGAACCAATTGCTGTTACAGCACAATTTGGACATGTCAATAACAAAAATATGTTTTCTCAAGTTGAAGAAAATATCACTTGGCAAATGGAATTCCCTAGCGGTGCCGTGGCGAATTGCAGCAGTTCGTGTGGTTTTGGAATTGATCGTTTTTACGCTGCCGCAGATGAAGGTTTCTTCGAAATGAGTCCTGCGGTGAGTTATGGCCCTTTTGTAGGTAAAAGATCTGATGGAAAACCATTTAATTTTCCTGTGATAAACCAACAGCAAACCCAAATGGATGAAATCTGTAAAGTGATTTTAGCAAATAAAAAACTTCCCAATCATATTACTGGCGAAGAAGGAATTAAAGACGTTCGAATAATTAATGCCATTTATAAAGCAGCTGAGACTGGGAAGAAAGTGAGTTTGAAATAGTTTTTTTGCCACAGATTAAAGGATTAAAACGATTTTTATTTCACGCAGATTTTACAGATTTAAGCAGATAATCGCAGATTATTAGTTATCTCTGCTTTAAAATTAAATCTGCCTAAATCTGTAAAATCTGCGTGAAAAATTATTTAGATAAAGATTGAAAAAATCTATTTAATCCTTTTATCTGTGGCAAAAAAATCATAGTGCTCTTTGCGTAATTCTTTGCGACCTTTGCGGTTAAATTACTTCAAACAGCCTCTCAAAATGCTCACAGGATGTTGAGCCTCACGTTTTGTTCCATCATAAATTTGATGGCGACAGCTTGTTCCTGCAGCGGCGATTTTTACATTTTCGGCAGTGTTACGCACTTTAGGAAATAAAGTATCCTCACCCATCTGCATACTCACTTCGTAATGTTCTTTTTCATAACCAAAAGAACCCGCCATTCCGCAGCAGCCTGAATTGTAAATTGTAACCGTATTATTTTTTGGCAGATTCAGCATAGCAAAAGTTGCCTCAACAGAACTCAACGATTTTTGGTGGCAATGTCCATGAATCTTAATTTCTTTACTTTCTTCTGAAAAAGAATCAGCTGTGATTTTTCCGTCTATGATTTCTTTTTTGAAGAATTCTTCAATTGTAAAAGCATTTCTAGATAACTTTTCTGCAGCTTCTTTATCATCGGCTAAACGAAGATACTCGTCTCGAAAAGTCAAAATTGCCGAAGGTTCAATTCCGATTAAAGGTGCGTTTCCTAAAACCAAATCTTTAAAAACACTTACATTATGATTCGCAATTTTCTTCGCTTCTTCCAAAAATCCTTTTGAAAGATACGTTCTTCCGCTTTCTTCATGATCGACAACCAAAACCTGATAACCTAATTTTGTCAATAATTCGAAAGCATCGATTCCGATATTGACATCATAATAATTCGTGAATTCATCTACAAACAAATACAATCTTCCGTTTGGAAAATCGGTTTGTGACGGTTTATTATTAGCGTACCATTTTCTAAAAGTCTTTTTCGCCAATAACGGAACTTGTCTTTCTGGCGCAATTCCCATTGTTTTTTTCACCAAAGACTGATTCGAAATAAAATTCGTAATCGACGGGAATTTACTTCCCATTCTGTTCAGTTTGGCATTGTTGGCAAAAATCTTATTTCGAGTAGAAAATCCGTTTGCTTTTTGATATTGGTATAAAAATTCTGCTTTCAAAGTCGCTACATCCACATTACTCGGACATTCGCTTGCGCAGGCTTTACAGCTTACACACAACTCAAAAACTTCGTATAATTCTTTCTGGTCAAATTTATTTTCTTTTTCAGAATACGTTAAATATTCTCGCAGTGCATTGGCTCGTGCACGGGTCGTTTCTTTCTCATTTCGCGTCGCACGATAACTCGGACACATCGCTCCTCCGCCAGACGGCAATTTTCTACAATCTCCAGAACCGTTGCATTTTTCGGCGGCACGTAAGATTCCTAAACTATCTGAGAAATCCTGAAACGTTTTAATATCCGGTTCTACTCTTCCTGAAATAACACGATGATTCTCGTCCATCTTCAAAGCATTTACAATCTTCCCAATATTCAAAACCGAATTTGGATCGAATGCCAATTTGATTCTTTTCAAGAGTTCGTAATTTTTATCGCCAATCATGAACGGAATAAATTCGCCACGCACAATTCCGTCGCCATGTTCACCGCTCAACGAACCTCTGTATTTTTTCACCAAATGCGCTACTTCAGTCGCAATGGTTCTGAATAATTTTAAATCAGAAGTTTTCTTTAAATTCAAAACCGGACGAAGGTGCAATTCTCCCGCACCCGCATGCGCGTAATAAATCGCTTCCTGCCCGTGACGCAACATCATCGCCGAAAACTCAGCAATATAAGCAGGCAAATCGCTCAATTCTACCGCGGTATCTTCAATAGAATCGGCTGCTTTATCGTCGCCTACAATACTTCCTAAAAGTCCAAGACCTGCTTTTCTTAGTTCGTTGGCTTTATCAATATCGTTTCCGTAGATTTTTACTCGCGCGTAACCAAAATTATTTTGCTCTAAATCGGCAATCAAAGCATCGGCTTGTTTTTCGGCATCTTCTAAAGTATGCGATGCGACTTCAAACAACATAATTGCTTTTGGTTCTCCAACCAAAAAGAAACGGTTTTTAATGTGTTCCCGATTGGTTTTGGTACAATCCAAAATCGTATCGTCAATCATTTCGCAAGTGTACAAATGATGTTTCATCGCCACCACAACCGACTCTAGAGATTCCTGAATGGTATGATAATGCCCGACAACCATAATGCTGTGAGGCGGTGGCAAATCATCAACTTTCAGCGTCACTTCGGTTGTAAAAGCCAGTGTTCCTTCGCTTCCGCAAAGTAATTTCCCAAGATTTATGGTGGGTTCAGTTCCGCCAAATAATTCCGATTTCAGCAGAATATCAACGGCATAACCCGTATTTCTTCTATGAATTTCAGGTTTCGGAAACTCTTTTACAATTTCTTCCTGAGCTTCTTTTATAGTAAGCTCGTCGTAAATCGTTTTGTATATCTTATTTTCTAAAGTATCGCCTTTTGTTTTTTCGATAAATTCAGCCGAAGTCAGGTCTTTAAAAACCACTTCAGAACCGTCGCTTAAAAGTGCTTTTACTTCAGCAATTTTATCGCGTGTAACACCATATCGAATCGAAGTAGTTCCTGATGAATTATTTCCTACCATTCCGCCAATCATCGCGCGGTTTGACGTTGATGTAATCGGAGCGAAAAATACGCCGTGAGGTTTTAAGAATAAATTCAGCTCATCGCGAATTACGCCTGGCTGAACCGTAACGGTTTTCTTTTCGGCATTGTACGAAATAATTTTTGTAAAATGCTTTGACACATCCACGACCAATCCATCTCCTACTGCTTGTCCTGCTAGCGAAGTTCCCGCTGTTCTTGGCGTAATCGACAGATTATGTTGTGCTGCAAATTGGATCAATTTGGCAATATCTTCAGTCGTTTTAGGAATTGCCACCGCATTGGGTTTAATTCGGTACACCGAAGCATCTGTAGAATAAAGCGTTTTATGAAGCTCATCGAATAAAAGTGTGCCTTCGAGACTAGCGGCTAATTGCTCTAAATGAGATTGGGTCAACATGTAAATGTGCTTTTTATAAAAATATTTCCTGAAAAAACTCAGACCACAAAGATAAAAATATCACAGGGCAAAACGATTCTATTTTGGGAATTTATACAGCAACTCCATCATATTTTATAAAATTCTGAAAGAATCCTGTAAAGCTTTTGATTTACTAAAAAGGTAATTTTAAAATTTTACTTTTTTACGCCTTATTAATATGGAAAATTTCTTTCAGGACGTCATCAGCCACCTCGAAGGTTACTACAATAGCATTGTTGATCTTACACCAAAATTTATTCTGGCCATTTTGGTCGTTCTCGTTTCATGGTTTATCGCGAGCCGTATTGGCATTTTTGCAGGAAACCGACTCAAAGCTAAAATGCACGATCGTCTTTTGGCGGTTTTTATTGCACGTTTAATTAAATCGGTTTTAATTATTATCGGAATCTTGTTTATGTTCCGGATTATTGGCCTCGAAGGCGTTGCACAAAGTATGCTTGCCGGAGCGGGAATCTCGGCTTTTGTAATTGGTTTTGCGCTTAAAGATATTGGAGAAAATTTTCTTGCCGGAATTCTTCTTGCTTTCAAACGTCCGTTTTCTATTGGCGATATTATCGAAAGCAACGGCGTAAAAGGCGAAGTCATCAACCTCAACCTTCGTGATACCGAAGTAAAAAGCGATTCTAAAATTATTTATATTCCAAACGCACTTCTTATAAAAAACACACTCATTAACTATAATAGCGAAGGTTTTCTACTTCAGACTTTCACCGTCGGACTCGAATATGGTTCTGATTATACCCGAGCCATCGAACTTGTAAAAGAAATTCTAGGAAACAGCGAAGAGGTAACCCAAAAAGACCACGAAAACGCCGCCGTAATTACCGATGTTATTGCTGGTGGTATTATTCAGCTTAATATTCGATATTGGGTTAAAACCGCATCAACAACCGAAAATTCAGAATGCCGTTCTAAAATTATTGCCACAGTTTTGAAGAAATTGAAAGAAAATGAGTTTGTGTTGAAATAAAGGCACTGAGGTTCTAAGATGCTAAGGTTCTAAGTTTTTTTCCTTTGCCTTTAAATCTTACTGTCACCCTGAGCGAAGTCGAAGGCTTATGAAAACAAATGCTTCTTTCTTGGAATTTGGTACTTGAAAAAATTGAATTTTATACCCTATTGTCACCCTGAGCGAAGTCGAAGGCTTATGAAAACGAATGCTTCTTTCTTGGAATTTGGTACTTGAAAAAAATTGATTTTTATACCCTATTGTCACCCTGAGCGAAGTCGAAGGTTTATGAAAACAAATGCTTCTTTCTTAGAATTTGGACTCGAGCGATAGCGAACAGGCGAAGCAATTTTAAAAATTGGGATTTATTTTTTCAGGAGCTATTCCTGCTGTCCGCTATATCTTTTGTGGTGAACCCCACCACAAAAGGATGCCGCTCCCATCAGGGCTAGGGCACTTGGTTTCATTAGAAGTAATTGGTAAACATTTGGACCAGAAATTCCTCAATCTTGTCATTTCGACGAAGGAGAAATCTTCGCAAGAAACTCCACAACAATGCGTGCTCAACGTACGAAGATTTCTCCTTCGTCGAAATGACAAACTGCGTGGAAATCTTACTGAACTTATCATATCTCAAAATATCGTTTTATATTTACCATGCGGAGACAATTTCCTTCAACAAACAATATATTGTTTCACATAAAACATAGTCTTTTTCTTACTTTAAAAATATTTTTTGATATCTTTACAATCCTAAACACAAAGAAATATGATATCAAAAAAACTTTTGCCCGTGTGGTATGGTGGCGGTATTGGAAACAACTGCAACGCACTTTGTGGCGTAGGACACCTTAGCTACGCGGGTTCTTTTCCTAAACACAAAGATTATGAGTACCAACACAATTTCAAAACAAACCGAAATCAAGCTTTTGAATTTCTTCAACGACAGAATCGATCCTGTTGAAATGGCTAAAACTTTAAGACAAGTAAATTTCACACTCGCTTTGTGTGTTTTGAGCGAACATGAAACCTTTCAAAGCGAAATCATCAAATTAAGAGACAGCTTTTACTGGCTCAATGAATTAGCAGAGACTTTAAATCCTTATTTGGAGGTGGAGTGATGTTTTTAAATGAAAAAAACTCGATTTTTTAATCAAGTTTTTTTTATAATATAATT
>NZ_MRCM01000032.1 GCF_002303885.1 Flavobacterium sp. ACN2
GCTTAAATGGTTTAAAAGAAATAATTCGGTCTTTTATTAATATAACGGCAATAATTTCAGTTAAGTAACATTTTGTTTAAACATTTTCTAGCTTAATTTTACTTACGTTACTTATATGGTTAAATTATATTAAATGTTTAGCGATTCAGTTAAATTATTATTTTTGCGAAACAAATTATAACATCAAATTTATGCTCATTATAGGAATTGCAGGAGGAACAGGAAGTGGAAAAACAACAGTAGTACACCAAATCATGAACGAATTGCCACATACAGAAGTTGGGGTAATTTCTCAAGATTCTTATTATAAACAAACTGATAATTTATCGTTTGACGAAAGAGCATTAATCAACTTTGATCATCCAAGAGCAATTGATTTCGAATTATTGGTTAAGCATTTAAAAGCGCTAAAAGCAGGCGAAACAATTGACCAACCTGTTTATTCTTTTATTCAGCATAACAGAACAGACGATACCATTTCGACACATCCTAGAAAAGTAATGATTGTAGAAGGAATTTTAATTCTAACAAATCCTGAATTGAGAGATATGTTTGATATTAAAGTTTTTGTTCACGCCGATTCTGATGAAAGATTAATTCGTCGTTTAAAAAGAGATATTTCAGAAAGAGGACGTGATATTGATGAAGTTTTAAACCGTTACCAAACTACTTTAAAACCTATGCATGAGCAATTTATAGAACCTTCTAAAGCTTTTGCAGACATTATTATCCCGAATGACAAATACAATACGGTAGCAATAGATGTAGTTCGCGCTGTAATTAATCAGAGAATTTCATAATTTTTATCGTAAATTTAAACCATAATAATTAGGAGCTGATTCCCGCTATTCGTTATAATCTTTTGTGCCGAACCCCGGCACAAAAGGATTTTCACTACTATCGGGGCTAAAGACAACACTCAAATTCAAAAGAAATATTAGTTTAAAAATGAAATTTAAAATTCCATACAAAGACAGAAAATGGTTCAAATACCTAGGAAACAAATACGTTTGGGTTTTGCTATTTTTTATTGTTTGGATGTTATTTCTAGACAATTACTCCTATTTTGATCATCGCTTTTTAGATGAGCAAATTCATGAACTTGAGGATAATAAAAAGTATTATCAGGACGAGATCAAAAAAGATCAAGAGCAGATCAAACAGCTCAAAAATCCTGAACAAATTGAGAAATACGCTCGCGAAAAGTATTTCATGAAAAAAGACAGCGAGGATATTTATATCATTCAATTTGAAGGAGACACGATTCAAGAAAAAGAATAATCAAACAAAATACAATGGCCACTAACCTATTCGACGATTTTAATCCGATTTCATCCAAACAATGGAAACAAAAAATTCAGTTTGAATTAGATGGAGCCGATTACAATCAGACTGTTATTTGGAATTCTCCAGAAGATATTCAGGTAAAACCTTTTTATCACAGCGACGAATTTACAAAAGCAGCAAATGTAAATACGCAAGCCTCAGATTTTAAAATCTGCCAAAATATCTTTGTTTTCGATGTAGAAAAATCTATCGAACGTGCTTTAAACACTTTAGAAAGAGGTGCAGAAAGCCTTCGTTTTACAATTGAAAACGATAAAATTGATGTTCAAAAATTATTAGAAAATCTTCCTTTAGAAAACAAAACGGTTTACTTTAATTTCAATTTTATCTCAATCGATTTCGTTAAAAAATTAGATACTATTTCAATCCAGAAAAAAGCTAAATTCTATTGCAATTTTGATCCAATCGGACAACTCGCAAGAGAAGGAAATTGGTTTACAACTTCGGAGAAAAATAATTTTGACACTTTAGATCTACTCTTTAAAAATACGGCCAATTTAAATCTGCTTAGTGTAGATTTAGGGTTGTATCAAAATTCCGGAGCCAATATTACGCAGCAAATTGCTTATAGTTTAGCGCATGCAAACGAATATTTAAATCGTTTCTTCGATACTGCAAAATCTATTGTTTTTCAGGTTTCTGTTGGAACAAATTATTTCTTTGAAATTGCTAAACTTCGTGCGTTTCGAATGCTTTTCGATTTAATTGCTAAAGAATACAATTCAAAAATCGAATGTCATATATTGGCAACACCAACAAAACGTAATAAAACGATTTACGATTATAATGTCAATATGCTTCGCACCACAACCGAATGCATGTCGGCAATTTTGGGAGGAGCCGATGCAATTGCCAATTTACCTTATGATGCATTGTACCACAAAGACAATGAATTTGGAGACCGAATTTCCAGAAATCAGCTTTTGATTTTAAAACACGAAAGTTATTTTGACAAAGTAGACAATCCAGCCGATGGAAGTTATTATATCGAAAGTTTGACTATGCAATTGGCAGAAAAAAGTTTGGCATTATTTAAAGAAATTGAAGCCAATGGCGGTTTCATAAAACTTTTAAATGATGGAACCATCAAAAAGAAGATTCAAGAAAGTGCCAATAAAGAGCAGGAATTATTCGATTCTAAAAAAGAGATTCTTTTAGGAACTAACAAATATCCAAACAAAGAAGACCGAATGAAACATGATTTAGAATTGTTTCCTTTTGTAAAAATCAAACCAAGAAAAACATTAATTACGCCAATTATTGAAAAAAGATTGGCTGAGAAAATGGAGCAAGAAAGATTGGAGCTTGAATAATAATCTCAACCGTAATTAATTACAAATTCAAAAACAAGTGTCTCAATGATTAGAAAAGACCTTAAACATATAAAGCTAGAAGTTAAAAGTCAGGAACCAAAAGTTAATTTTAGTTCTGACAACTTTACGACTGCCGAAGGAATCGAAATCAAAAAAAACTATTCGGAGAAAGATATCGAAGATTTAGAATTTCTTGATTTCGGAGCTGGTTTTGCACCCAATTTGCGCGGACCATACGCTACCATGTATGTGAGACGTCCATGGACCATTCGCCAGTATGCGGGATTTTCTACAGCAGAAGAAAGCAACGCTTTTTATAGAAAAAATTTAGCCGCAGGACAAAAGGGACTTTCCATTGCTTTTGACTTGCCAACTCATCGCGGTTACGATTCAGATCACGAAAGAGTCGTTGGTGATGTTGGAAAAGCAGGTGTTGCAATTGATTCTGTTGAAGACATGAAAGTGCTTTTCGATCAGATTCCATTAGACGAAATGTCGGTTTCTATGACCATGAACGGAGCTGTTTTACCTATTATGGCTTTTTACATTGTTGCTGCAGAAGAACAAGGCGTTAGTCCCGAAAAATTGACAGGAACGATCCAAAACGATATTTTAAAGGAGTTTATGGTGAGAAATACCTACATCTACCCTCCGACTCCTTCAATGAAAATAATCGCAGATATTTTTGAATTTACGAGCAAGAAAATGCCAAAATTCAATTCTATTTCCATTTCTGGCTACCACATGCAAGAAGCTGGAGCAACCGCCGATATTGAATTGGCTTATACTTTGGCCGATGGTTTAGAGTACATCAGAACTGGATTATTAACTGGGATGACAATTGACGATTTTGCTCCAAGATTATCTTTCTTCTGGGCAATCGGAATGAATCATTTTATGGAAATTGCCAAAATGAGAGCTGGCCGCATGATCTGGGCTAAATTATTAAAACAGTTCAATCCAAAAAGCGATAAATCTTTAGCCTTAAGAACACACTGCCAAACTAGTGGATGGAGCTTAACAGAACAAGATCCGTTTAATAATGTGGCGAGAACTTGTATAGAAGCTTCTGCAGCGGTTTTTGGCGGAACACAATCTTTACATACCAATGCTTTAGATGAAGCTATTGCGCTTCCAACAGATTTTTCTGCGAGAATTGCTAGAAATACACAAATATTTCTTCAAGAAGAAACCAAAATTACTAAAACAGTAGATCCTTGGGCTGGAAGTTATTATCTTGAAAGTCTGACAAACGATATTGTTGAAAAAACATGGAAGCTAATTGAAGAAGTTGAAGAACTTGGCGGAATGACAAAAGCGATCGAAGCTGGAATTCCGAAACTTCGAATTGAAGAAGCAGCTGCGAGAAAACAAGCAAGAATTGACAGCGGACAAGATATTATTGTTGGCGTAAATAAATATCGTTTAGAAAAAGAAGATCCGTTAGATATTCTCGATGTAGACAATCAATTGGTTCGTAAACAGCAAATTGAACGTCTGGAAGAAATAAAAAGAACCAGAGATTCTGAAAAAGTAAATCAATCACTAGAAAAATTAATCCTTTGTGCACAAACTGGACAAGGCAACTTACTGGAAATTGCCGTTGAAGCTGCGAGAAACAGAGCAACATTAGGCGAAATTAGTAATGCATTGGAAACCATTTTTGGCCGTTTTAAAGCACAAATCAAATCTTTTAGCGGAGTGTATAGTGCAGCAATAAAAAATGACGAAAATTTTGAGCGAGCAAAACAACTAGCAGATGTTTTTGCTAAACAAGAAGGTAGACGTCCTAGAATTATGATTGCCAAAATGGGACAAGACGGTCACGACCGAGGTGCAAAAGTAGTTGCAACAGGTTATGCCGATGTAGGTTTTGATGTTGATATAGGTCCGTTATTTCAAACTCCTTCAGAAGCAGCAAAACAGGCGGTAGAAAATGATGTTCATATTTTGGGCGTTTCATCTCTTGCTGCTGGTCATAAAACATTAGTTCCGCAAGTAATAGAAGAACTAAAAAAACATGGACGCGAAGATATAATGGTAATTGTAGGTGGTGTTATTCCGTCTCAGGACTATCAATTCTTGTTCGATGCCGGAGCATCAGCCGTTTTTGGACCTGGAACTAAAATAAGCGAAGCAGCTATAAAAATCTTAGAAGCTTTAATAGATTAAGTTTACAGTCTCAGTCACATTTCTCAGCTATTAATACTTTGGAAAAATGAATAAAGATTTCGAGACAAAAGAAATAAAATAGAAAAAGAGGTTGTTTCACAATTGTGAAACAACCTCTTTTAATTTAGTCGTTTACTGTTGCGTTACTATCTGCTTCTATAAAAGAAAGATCGTAACCTGCAAAATCTCTCATGTAGCTTTTCAAAGAAGTCCCGAAAGCATCTCTAAAATGTCTGCTTCCTTTGTTTTTGAAAAAATTCTTTACAGAACCTGCACCACCTAAATGCGCTGCCGCTAAAATTCCAGATTCGGTAATTTCAATACCACTGATAATTTTACCTTGATACTTTTCGATTTCGTAACGTAAAATCCATTTGTTTTTGGCTAACAAAGCTATAAAAGCTTTTTCTTGTAGAGCAGGATCTTTTAAAAAGGCTTTATTATCATTAATTCCGATTGCTCTTAAAGCTTTAGAACCAAATTGATATTTACCCATATAGCCAAGAGAATTTACTAGTCTGTATTGCCCTTGTGATTCTTTAAAAGCTACTGCCTCTTTAAATCCTATTAGATGATTTCCTGTGTATGGGACGTTGGTGTTCGGATAATCATCCTTTTCTTTTGATGGAAAAATATATTCTGATCCATCTGTTTTTTCAATTAAAAACCAAGGTTTGGTTTCTTTTTCTGAGGGAATAAATCCCAAACTTAAAAATGTAATAATAACGACTAAACTCGCATAAAAATACCATTTCTTTATCATAAATTGTTTTTCTTCAAGACGCTGTCACCCTCTTGAAATTTCTACGGTGCAAAGATAAGTTATTTCAAAAATATACTAAAAACCAATGCTTTAGCGTTTTTTACGTAAAAACGTAAATCGCGATCATCCCAGTTATGATAGTGGTTTCCGATAGATTTGAAGCTTATTTTTTTGGCCTCAAAAACTGAAAAATGAGGTCAAAAAAAATCGTATTTTATATAAATTTTAAGCTTTTTTAGCAAAAAAGAAAGAATTACCTTACGTTAAAATTATGATTTTTTATGCAAATCTTGAAAAGCAATTTTCGAATTTTATAAAATTCCTCATTAATAAATGTTTATTTTTTTATTACGATAAACTGTAAAATCGTCAAAATAGCAATTTGATAAATTTTAGTTCTAAAGGACATTTTCACCTCAAAAAGAAAACAAAAAAACCGAAGCAAAATTGGCTTCGGTTTTTTAATATTATTAAGACAAACAAAGTTATCTTGTTACGCCCTGACTTGCGATCCAGTCTGAATATTTTTTTGCGTTTACATTATGTTCTGCCAATGTTGCCGCAAACTCGTGATATCCGAAACGGTCAACACTTGCACAGAAATAAATATAATCGTTCTTTTCTGGGTTTAAAACTGCTTCTAAAGCTGTAATATCTGGCATTGCAATTGGTCCTGGAGGAAGTCCTTTGTTTACGTAAGTATTATATGGAGATCTCATAACTAAATCATTATAAAAAACTCTTTTAATAACTTGATCAAAATCGTTATCTCTCAATTTTAAAGCATAAATAACTGTTGGATCTGCTTGTAATGGCATTTCTAAACGCAAACGGTTTAAATAAACACCAGCAATACGAGGTCTTTCGTCTTTTTTAACGGACTCTTTATGTACAATTGATGCTAAAATTGTGGCTTGAACCGGAGTTAATCCTTGCGCTTTTGCTTTAGCGATTCTATCAGCCGTCCAGAAATTATTATATTCTTTAATCATTTTATCACGGAACTTCTCTGCCGATGTATTCCAATAAATTTCATATGTATTTGGAATAAACATTGCAAAGACGTTTTCTTCATTGAATCCGTTTGCGGCTAAAAATGTAGAATCTTTTATAGCTTTCATTAAGGATAAACTGTCAGCTTCGATTTCTTTTCCAATTCTTCCAGCAAAGTTTTCTAAACGTTCTTGGTTATTAAAAACTAACTTAACCGGAATATTAGAACGCATTGCACGAACTAGATCGATGTTGTTCATGTCTTTCTTTAAAAGAAAACGACCCGATTTTACATTTTGCGGATAATCTCTTTTTTCAGCAACCATTTCAAAGTTGTCAAAATTCTTAATATAAGGTGCTAATATTTTCTTTACATCGGCATAACTAGCGTCTGTAGGCACGTAAACATATATTTCTTTCTCTTCAAATTTAGTATTAGAACTAAAAATTTTACTTACTAAAATAAAACCATATATCAATAGAACTGAAATAATGGCTACGGCACTTATTGTGATTATTTTCTTTAGACTCAAAGCTTAAAATTTAAATTTGTTTATTAATTAACTGATAAATTGCTTCATCATGATAGTGGTTATGATACAAAATCCAGTCTTTTTTGATTCCGATTTTCTTAAAACCAAATTTAGTAAAAAGTGCAAGACTGGCTACATTTTGAACACCAATATTTGCATACAATTGATGGAGATTTAAATTGTAAAAAGAATACTTTATTAAAAGCTCTAAAGCCTCAGATCCAATGTTTTTCCCCTGATTTTCTTCTTTCTGAATCACAATACCTATACCTGCCCTATTATTTCTCGGATCAAAATCGAACAAATCAATCAATCCGATAGCAGGAAAATCTTCGTCTTGACAGATTGCTAAACGAAGCTGTTTTGCTTCATAAATATCTTGATGGGCATTTTCTAAATATTGTTTAATCAAAAAACGGCTATAAGGAGTTTGCGTATTGCTAACTTCCCAGATATTTTCATCATTTTCTATAGAGTAAATAAACTCTAAATCTTGAGGTTCAAGAGCACGTAGATAAATGGAATCGCCTTTTAATGTTATCATTTTACAATTTTAGATTTTTGATTGTAGATTTTAGATTTAAATCTCAATTGTGCCTTTGAATACAAATTTTGCAGGTCCTGTTAAGAAAACATTTGTATAACCATCATTATCTTTATCAAAAGAAACGACAAGTTTTCCGCCTTCAACATTTAAGTTTATTGAAGTTTTATCTGTTTCTCCAATTGCATTCATAGCAATTGCAACTGCAGTTGCGCCAGTTCCACAGGCAAGAGTTTCATCTTCAACGCCTCTTTCGTATGTTCTTAAAGAAAAAGTATCGTTATCTACCTTTTTTACAAAATTGACATTACTGCCTTTTTCTCCGTACAATTCACCATAACGAATTGCGGCTCCGTTCTCCTTTACATTATAATGTTCCAAATCATCCACAATCTGAACATGATGAGGAGAACCTGTATTTAGGAACGTATAAGAATCTTTTTTCTGGATTTCATTAACATCTATCATTTGTAAGGAAACAATCGAATCATTATTTACTGAAGCATGATGCAAACCATCTGTCGCGATAAAAGTCGTTTTATCATCAATTACTCCCAATTGATTAGCGAAAGCAACAAGACAACGACCTCCATTTCCGCACATCGAACTTTGGTTTCCATCCGAGTTGTAATAGACCATTCTAAAATCGGTTTCGGTATCATTTTCTAAAAGGATTAATCCGTCAGCTCCAATTCCGAAACGTCTGTCACACAGACGCTCAATAAGTTTAACATCGTCTTTTGGAAAGAAATTAGAACGGTTATCAATCATTACAAAATCATTTCCTGTGCCTTGATATTTATAAAATTCTACTTGCATTTTTTAGTTGTTAGAAATACAAAAGTACGAACTATTAATTAATGAAATGTTAATCATTGTTAAAGAGCGTTAAACCGTTTTTCCAAATAATTTTTTGAAGTAATTTTACGTTAAATAAAACATGAAACTTAAATTCTAATAACTTAATTACAAATTCTAATATGAAAAGATTTTCAGCCTTATTTTTAGTATCATTATTAAGTGGCGCTATTACTCTTGGTGCTTACAAGTTATTATTTGAAAGCAACAATTCTTTTTTTGGAAAAGGAAATTCTGTTGTAACTCTTGCCCCTAACTCTTATGGAAAAAATGTTGGTTTAGGCGCTGAAATACTAGATTTTACCGAAGCCGCAGACAAAACTGTCCACACTGTTGTTCACGTAAAAAATGTTTCGAGAAGAACCGTAAGCAATCCGATGCTTGAGTTTTTCTACGGATACGGCGGACAGCAACAACAAGAACAAGTAGGAACTGGTTCTGGTGTAATTATTTCTGAAGACGGGTACATTGTGACTAATAATCACGTAATTAAAGACGCTACAGAAATTGAAATCACTTTAAACAATAAAAAATCATACAAAGCGAAGTTAATTGGTACTGATTCTAAAATGGATATTGCTCTTTTAAAAATCAATGCCGATGAGAAACTTCCATACACTGCTTTTGCCAATTCTGATAATGTGAAAGTTGGAGAATGGGTATTGGCAGTTGGAAACCCGTATAATTTAACTTCAACAGTAACTGCTGGAATTGTTTCGGCGAAAGCCAGAAATTTAGACCAAAGCGGCATTCAATCTTTCATACAAACTGACGCTGCTGTAAACCCAGGTAATAGTGGTGGAGCGTTAGTAAATGCTAGAGGAGAATTAATTGGAATCAATACCATGATTTCTTCTATGACAGGTTCTTATGTTGGATATTCTTTTGCGGTTCCTTCTAATATTGCTCGTAAAATTATTGAGGATATTATGGAATACGGAAATGTTCAAAGAGGTATTCTTGGTGTTGAAGGAGGTGAATTAAATGCAACGGCTTCTAAAGAATTGGGAGTAACAGAAACACAAGGATTCTATATTAATAGAGTTTCTAAAAACTCAGGTGCAGAAAAAGCTGGTTTAACAAAAGGTGACATTATCGTAAAATTGGATGACCAAAATATTGCAACTTATGCAGATTTATCAGGTTATATCAATACAAAACGTCCAAACGATGTTGTAAAAGTAACTTATATTAAAGAAGGAAAAACCAAAACAGTTCCTGTAACGTTAAGCAAAAATGAGTTTTACAGTGCCGAATTTAAAGGAATTGAATTAGAAAACATTGATGCTGCTGACAAGAAAAAATTCAGAATTGATTATGGTGTTAAAATTAAAAACATCAGCAATGAAAATTTAATGCAATATCAAAACGAACTACTAGGAAATATTATTCTAAGTATTGATAATGTAAAAGCAACCAACGTTGAAACTGTTTCTAAACTTTTGAGCAAAAAAGACGAAGGACAAAGCGTAAGAATTGAAATGATCAACAGAAACGGAGAGATTTTCAGAATTATAATTTAAGTCTCTGTTTTCGGTCACAGTTTTCGGTTACTAAAAACTGCAAACTGTGACTGCGACTGAAAACTTCAAAAAAGCCATCTTAAGAAAATTAAGGTGGCTTTTTTATTTTCAAAAATAAATGCTAAAATAGTTTACGAAATCGATTGAAATAGATACTTTTGCGCCAAATTTTAAAATAGTGAGCATTTTATTTTTTCAATTATGAGTAACAAATCATTGTACCAAAAAGAGGTATCCTTACAAGTCGACCGAAGAAAAGCAGGTGTCGAATTAATTAAAGTCATAAGCGATTTATGGTATGACAAATCAATCGAGATGGTTTTATTCAAAAATCAATTATTGGATAAAAACGTTAGCGATATTATCAATCTTCATCAATATGCTGGTGAATTTGTTGGAAAACCAATTACAATATTCGATTCTGTCGAGATTGCAAAAGTGGTTTTATCATTAGATCTTCCGCCAGCAAAGATAGATCTAGGAAAACTAACTTACGAGTATCGTTTAGAAGATGAAAAATATCCCGATGCAAGATATTTTGTTATTGATAAACTGAAAAAAGCAAAATCTTCAAAAGAAATCAAACCAAAAGATGTTGTTTTATATGGCTTTGGAAGAATTGGACGTTTATTGGCAAGAGAGCTAATGTCGAAAACAGGAAAAGGAAATCAGTTGCGATTAAGAGCAATTGTAACCCGCGATAAAAATGATGCATCAAGCTTAGAGAAACGAGCTTCTCTATTGCGATACGACTCCATTCACGGCGATTTTCAAGGATCTGTGATAGCCGATGCTAAAAATAATGCTTTAATTATAAACGGAACAACCGTTCATATCATTACTGCCAATTCGCCAGAAGAGATTGATTATACCGCATACGGAATTAATGACGCTTTAGTTATTGATAATACTGGCGCATTTACAACAGAAGAAGCATTAAAAAGACATTTAACCTCAAACGGAGCAAATAAAGTTTTGTTAACTGCTCCAGGAAAAGGTGTTCCAAATATTGTACATGGTGTGAATCATAACGATTTTAATCCTGATGAAGTAAATATTTTCTCTGCCGCTTCTTGCACAACAAATGCCATAACTCCAATTTTAAAAGTAGTTGAAGAAACTCTTGTGGTTGTAAAAGGACATTTAGAAACCATTCATGCCTATACCAACGACCAGAATCTGGTTGATAATATGCACAAAAAATACCGTCGCGGAAGAGCTGCAGCTTTAAACATGGTAATTACCGAAACTGGAGCAGGAAGCGCTGTAGCAAAAGCTTTACCGTCGTTAGAAGGCAAATTAACTTCGAATGCGATTCGCGTTCCTGTTCCTAATGGATCTCTTGTTGTTTTAAATTTAGAAGTTAAGAAACCTACCTCTATTACGGCAATCAATAAAATCATGAAGAAGTATGCCCTCGAAGGAGAACTGGTAGAGCAAATAAAATATTCTTTGAATAACGAATTGGTTTCGTCTGACATAGTAGGAACTTCTGCTCCATCTATTTATGACAGTAATGCAACAATTGTTTCAAAAGATGGAAAAAACATTGTACTGTATATTTGGTACGATAACGAATATGGTTACAGTCATCAAGTAATTCGCTTAGCAAAATATATTGCCAAAGTAAGACGTTATACTTATTATTAATTCAACCAAACTAACTTTTTTTCTTAAAACCATCAGGATTTTCTTGATGGTTTTTTATTTTAGTTTAAATAGGAAGAACAGTAGTACTCTTTACTTCTGAAATTACAAAAACGGTATTTATTAGTGAAACCTCAGGTAGTATTGATAATTTTTTCTGGTGAAAATGATGGTAACTTTCCATGTCTGGAATTATGATTTTCAGCATATAATCGAAGTTTCCTGAAACATAATTGCATTCTACAACTTCAGGCAAATTCAAAATCGACTGATTAAATCCTTCCGAAGTATCATAAGTCTGTTTTGTCAGCGTAACTTGACAATAAACGGTCAAATTATTTCCAAGTTTTTTCTTATCTAAAAGCGTCACATATTTTTCTATAATTCCATCTTTTTCAAGACGTTTCACCCGATCATGAACAGGCGTTAAAGACAAATTTATTTTGTTTGCGATGTCTTTTAAAGTGTAGTGCGCATCTTCCTGTAATAGACGTAGGATTTTTTTGTCAATTTCATCTAAAGCCATAACGAAAACGTTTTATTAAAATTAGTCCGATTTAGTCATTTTTTCTTTTTAAAGAATAAAATATGCTTCTAAACAGAATATTTTTCTGTAAAAGTAAAAAATAAAATAATATTTTCTTATTTATTATGCGTTAAACCATAATTTATTCTCTATCTGTAGATTTGTAAAACAATTTCAGTAAAAACAAAAAAATATAACAAAATGATAATAGGTGTTCCTAAAGAAATAAAAAATAATGAAAACAGAGTTGCCTTAACTCCTGCAGGTGTTTCTGAAATGAAAAAACACGGACATACAGTTTATGTTCAATCTACTGCTGGATTAGGAAGCGGTTTTGCTGATGCAGAATATGCTGAAGCTGGTGCAGTTGTTTTACCAACTATCGAAGAAGTTTACGCTATCGCTGAAATGATCATCAAAGTAAAAGAGCCAATTGCTTCTGAATATCCATTGATCAAAAAAGATCAATTATTATTTACTTACTTCCACTTTGCTTCTTCTGAAGAATTGACGCATGCAATGTTAGAAAAAGGAGCTGTATGTTTAGCTTATGAAACTGTAGAAAAAACAGACAGAAGCTTACCATTATTAGTTCCAATGTCTGAAGTTGCTGGTCGTATGGCAATCCAACAAGGAGCAAAATACCTTGAAAAACCATTAAAAGGAAGAGGAATTCTTTTAGGAGGTGTTCCAGGTGTTCCACCAGCAAAAGTATTAGTTTTAGGTGGAGGAATCGTAGGAACTCAAGCTGCTAAAATGGCTGCTGGCTTAGGTGCTCAAGTTACCATTATGGACTTAAGCTTACCACGTTTACGTCAGTTAGATGACATCATGCCAGCAAACGTAAACACAGAAATGTCTAATCACTACAATATTACAAGAGCAATTAAAGATGCTGACTTAATTGTTGGAGCAGTTTTAATTCCAGGAGCAAAAGCACCTCACTTAATTACTCGTGATATGCTAAAATTAATGCGTCCAGGAACTGTTGTTGTTGACGTAGCGGTAGACCAAGGAGGATGTATTGAAACTTGTACTCCAACAACTCACGAAAACCCAACTTTCATTATCGACGATATCGTTCACTATTGTGTAGCTAATATGCCAGGAGCTGTACCTTACACTTCTACTTTAGCTTTAACAAACGCAACTTTGCCATATGCTGTACAATTAGCAAATAAAGGATGGGAAAAAGCTTGTGCTGAAAATGAAGAACTAAATAAAGGGTTAAACGTAGCAAATGGAAAAATCCTTTACAAAGGAGTTGCAGAAGCTTGGAATTTACCTTTTAACGAAGAAATAGTATTAGCAAACGCATAGGCTAATACTTAAACAAGTGCTTACTAAGTCACTATTACAAAAGGCTTTTCTTAATTGAAAAGCCTTTTTTTATGCCATAAAAAAACCTGTCATGAAGACAGGTTTTCAAAGTATTATATTTTTTCTATTTTTTACTATCTAGAACTTCAGTCATAACTTTCGCTTCTGTTCCATTTGGAAACGTAACTTTAATTTTCTGCGCTATTGTTGGAGCAATCTCTGTAATAGCTTTTTTATCGTAAGATTCTCCTTTTTTGATGTGCCAACCATAAAAAATAGCAGGAACATGTGTATCGTAGCTATAAATTGTTCCATGTGATGTTCCTGTTGGTGTATATTCTATCATTCCAGGTTTATCTACAATAACTAAATCACCATTTTGTGTAACGTCATATCCTTTTGCTACAAAATTAAGAGCATAATCATTTCCAGCATTAGCTAAAATTTCCTCTTCCGTATAAACTTTTTTAACTTGTGGCTGAGTAATTAAAAACTTTTTAAAAGCATCTTTAACTTTATCAAGATCCAATTTCTTATCCTTAATAATTTGCTTATTGAAGAACACATTAAAGTTTGAATAATTTTGAACTAAATCTACTCCAAAAGTCTTAGTCGAAAATTCCTGTAAGCTTTTCTTAACCTCTTTAGAAGGGTAATTATCTACATTATACTTACGGTCTTTAAGATAAATTACATTTTCTGCACCAGCGTGATCAGCGGTTAAGAAAAGTAAATAATTTCCTTTACCAACCGTTTTATCAAGATATGCTAAAAAATCAGCAATGGTTTGATCCAATCTCAAGTAAGTATCTTGAAGTTCCATAGATCTTGGCCCTAACAAGTGCCCAACGTAGTCTGTAGAAGAAAAACTTACAGTCAAAAAGTCTGTAATGTTGTCTTTACCCAATTCTTCTTTCTCAATAGCTCTTTTTGCAAATTCAGCTAACAAATCGTTTCCGAAAGGCGTCGCTCTAATAACACCAGCGTCATTTTTCTCATACATAGATTTTAAATCGTATGGAAAAACTGGAGAAGCACTTCCATATAATTTCCCTTCATACGGATTATTATCTGGAAGACTTTCATTATAAACAGAAGCTGGTTTATATAAATCCCAACCTTTATTAATATATTTTAAGTAGTTTTTTTCATTATTGAATTCGGTAACCCATTCAGGTAATTTCTCTCCATAAAAAGTACTAGAAATAAAAGACCCCGTTTTACTGTACCAAAATGCCCAATTAGCAAAATGACCAGCTGGTAATATAGCACCGCGATCCTTTAAACTCATTCCGATAACTTTTCCAGTAAAATTAGTAGCCATTCTAACTTCATCAGTAATTGTAGTGCTTTGAAGGTTTTTTGGAGACATAGCACCTTCTTCTGCAGTACCATCACCTACTGTTTTAACACTAGCATCGTCAGTACAGTACGTTTCTTTACCAAGCGTTCTGCTAAACCATTCGTTACCTACAATTCCGTGAGTCGCTGGAGTTGTACCTGTGTAGATTGAAGCATGTCCAGGAGCAGTATAAGTTGGCATATAATTGTAATGCATATTCTGGAAAGTAAATCCATCATTCATTAGTCTTTTAAAGCCATTTGGAGAAAAATCATCTGAAAAACGATATAAATATTCCATTTTCATTTGATCGACAACTATACCCACGACTAACTTTGGACGTTGTTGTGCACTTAAGCCTGTAACAGCAAGAAGGGCTAACAATAAAATATTTTTCTTCATGTTTAAAAAGTAATTTAAACACAAAAATACTCATTCAAATCCAAAAAGTCTAAAGTATCAATATTTAACAGCCAACAATTGTCTATAATTTAACACTTATAAGCTCAAGCTTTCTAATGCCAATGTCGTTTCCCTCCGGGCCGTGCTGTCCGCTGATCTTTTGCGGATGGATGCGTATGGAAAAAAGAAGCCCTTCGTGCCCCGCAAAAGGGATCAAGAACAAATCTTGGGGAGGAATGTCAAAATAAAATAAGAGATTTGTACTCTAAGAATTTAAGATGGATCCTATAGAGCTTTTAAAATTTATGCTTCCTGATTTTTTAGTCGACCACTTTGA
>NZ_MRCM01000033.1 GCF_002303885.1 Flavobacterium sp. ACN2
AAATTATATATACTACTTATTGTATAGGAAATGGAAGAACATAGACCTGTAACGATTTACGATATTGCAGAGTGGTACATTGACGATTTCACGGGCTTGTTCGCGAATCTTCGAAAATTGATCTTCCAAAAAACTGCCATGCATTCTAGGTAACAGCAGTTTTCTTTTTTTTATAAAACTAAATTTATTCTTCAAATTGTAATCTTTAAATAACGTAAATAGCTTTTAGTAATTTTAAAAAAAGAAATCAAGAAGGTGTTTTTTATGTTTTCTTTAGGAATATCAGATAAACATATTCTTTTTGGCAAATATGTCTACAATGGTGCAGATGTATTTGATTAAAATTTAATTTTTAAGGCTTAATGATACGATAACTTCTTTTTTTTGGCTTTATTTTTTTGTAATATGCAATTAAATAAAACACAACCGATTGCGTTTGAATAATATTTTTTTTATATTTGTTAAAAATACACTTATAAAATGTTAACCAATTTTTGCTTAAAAGTGTATCAGCTTAATAGGAACCAAAAAACAATGAACAATGATTACAAGAAAATTATCTTTTTTATTCATAATAGGATTTTTATGTGTTTTCTCATTAACAGCTCAGGAGAAAAATTCAAAGAAAAAAACAAATAAACAGGCTCCAGTATTTTCGAATGTGGTATATCAGGGAGATGACCAGATATATAAAAACAATCCATTAAAAGAAGATGAGTTTTATTCTCCAGTTCTGCAGGGATGTTATCCCGATCCAGCCATTACAAGAAAAGGAGACGATTATTATATGGTATGTTCTTCATTTGCCATGTTTCCAGGAGTGCCAATTTTTCATTCTAAAGATTTAGTAAACTGGACTGATTTAGGTGGGGTATTGAATAATGTTTCAGAGTTTAACCCCCACGATACAGGCATCAGTGCTGGGGTTTATGCGCCTGGAATTACTTACAACCCTCACAATGATACTTTCTATATGATTGTAACGGCATTTACAGGAAATATGGGCAATATTATTGTAAAAACTAAAGATCCGAAAAAAGGTTGGGGAAGTCCAATTAAACTGGCTTTTAACGGAATTGATCCGTCTATTTTCTTTGATGATGATGGCAAAGGTTATGTGGTGCACAATGATGCGCCAGATAAAGGAAAAGAATTATACGAGGGGCATCGTGTGATTAAAGTTTGGGAATACGATCTAGAGAAAGATCAGGTTATTTCTGGTACAGATAAAATTATAGTGGATGGTGGAGTTGATCTTTCTAAGAAACCCATATGGATAGAAGCTCCTCATTTATATAAAAAAGACAATCATTATTATTTAATGTGTGCCGAAGGAGGTACAGGAGGAAATCATAGTGAGGTTATTTTTATTAGTGATAGTCCAAAAGGCCCTTTTAAGCCAGCATCCAATAATCCGATTCTTACTCAAAGATATTTCCCTCAAAATAGGCCCGATAAAGTAGATTGGGCAGGGCATGCTGATTTAGTACTTGGTCCTGATAATAAATATTATGGCGTATTTTTAGGAATTCGCCCCAATGAAAAAGACAGAGTAAATGCTGGACGAGAAACGTTTATGTTGCCCGTAGACTGGTCGGGGACTTTTCCTGTTTTTGAAAATGGCCTAGTTCCAATGGGACCAAAATTGAAGATGCCAAATGGTGTATTAAATAAAACTGGTAAAGATGGTTTTTTTCCTAATGGCAATTTTACATTTACAGAGAGTTTTACCTCAGAAAAGCTAGATTACAGATGGATAGGATTGAGAGGCCCAAGAGAGCATTTTATTTCTATTGTTAAAACAGGATTGCAGATTAGTCCCTTTTCTGTCAATATCAAAGAATTAAAGCCAACTTCGACATTATTCTACAGACAGCAGCACAATAATTTTTCTTTTGAAACCACATTAGAGTATAAACCTAACTCTGAAAAAGATTTGGCAGGAATAGTATGTCTTCAAAATGAACACTTTAATTATGTTTTTGGAGTAACTAAAAAAGAAAAAGATACTTATGTTCTACTGGAAAGAACAGAAAATGGCCAATCAGAAATTATAGCTAGTACAAAAATTGAGATTAAGGGTGTAATGAACTTGAAAGTAAAAGCAATAGGAGATAATTATCAGTTTAGCTACGCTTTAAATGGTGCCGATTTTCAAAATCTGGGAAGCACAGTCTCAGGAGATATCCTTTCGACAAATGTAGCGGGAGGATTTACAGGAGCTTTGGTAGGTTTATATGCTACTGCATCCAATAATGCAATTCCGAAATAAAACACAAAAACAGCAGCAGGATCACTGGATTGAGCTCAAATGCATGGATCCGAAAAAACATCTTTGATGCAGTAATTGATTTTGACAAAGAAAGGGCATCAGAAACTGATTCTTGGATACCAAAGAATCGGGGAAGCAGTAGATTTAAACTTATTTAATAAAAGCAGATTTAACAAGATATCATGAAATCAATACTTAAGTTTTTCGCAGTTACAGTTCTTTTTTTTACAGGATATAATGGATATTCTCAAGACCCAAATTTTCATATCTATTTGAGTTTTGGACAGTCAAATATGGAGGGCGCTGCGCCAATAGAAGCTGAACACAAGATAAATGTAGATCCTCGTTTTCAGGTTTTAGAAGCGGTAAACTGCCCAGAATTAAATCGCGAGATGGGCCAATGGTACACAGCGATACCGCCGTTATGCCGATGTAAAACCGGATTAACACTAACAGATTTTTTTGGAAGAACAATGGTTGCCAATCTTCCTAAAAATATAAAAGTAGGAGTGGTAAATGTTGCAGTTGGAGGTTGTAAAATTGAGCTTTTTGATAAAGATAATTTCGAAAACTACATGAAAACAGCGCCAGACTGGATGCTCGGAATGATCAAAGAATATAATGGAAGTCCTTATGCGAGACTTGTTGAAATGGCAAAAATTGCGCAGAAAAAAGGCGTTATAAAAGGAATATTATTACACCAGGGAGAATCAAATACTGGGGATACACTTTGGCCAAAAAAGGTCAAAATTGTATACGATAATTTGATGAAAGATTTGAATTTAGACCCTAAGAAAGTGCCTTTACTTTCTGGAGAGACCGTTCATGAAGATCAAAACGGCAAATGTGCGAGCATGAATAAAATTATTGCAACACTGCCTCAGACCATTCCAACGTCTTATGTAATTTCATCAAAAGGTTGTGCAGTGGCTTCAGATTTGCTCCATTTTAATGCAGCAGGCTATAGAGAATTAGGAAATCGCTATGCAGAAAAAATGCTTTCGTTATTAGGGTATAAATCAGATAATTCGAAAGAGCCTTTTATAGTTCAGGCGCCTATAGGTTTTGATCAGTTGAATCCAGCAGTTCCAGCTGGAAAAGTAGAAACGGTAAGTTATAATTCGAAGACGGTTGAAACAGTTAGGAAAGCAACTATTTACACGCCACCGGGATTTGCTAAAAATAAAAAATATCCAGTTTTATACCTTTTACACGGAATTGGTGGAGACGAAAAAGAATGGCTTAATGGTGGAAGTCCGCAGATTATATTGGACAATCTTTATGCAGAAGGAAAACTTCAGCCAATGATTGTGGTAATGCCAAACGGAAGAGCCATGAAAGATGACAGCGCTTCGGGAAATATTATGGCACCAGACAAAGTGCAGGCATTTGCAGATTTTGAAAAAGATCTATTAAATGATTTAATTCCTTTTGTTGAAAAAAAATACAATGTCTTCAAGGCCAGAGAACATCGTGCCATTGCAGGATTATCTATGGGAGGGGGACAGTCTCTGAATTTCGGTTTAGGGAATTTGGACAAGTTTGCATGGATCGGCGGATTTTCGTCGGCTCCTAATACTAAGAAAACAGAAGAGTTAGTTCCCAATCCTGAAGAAACTAAAAAGAAACTGAAACTACTTTGGATTTCTTGCGGAGATAATGATTGGCTGATTGAAAACAGTAGACGCCCCCACGATTATTTATTTAAAAATAATGTGCCGCACATTTATTATCTGGAGCCTGGAGTTCACGATTTTAAAGTATGGAAAAACAGTTTATACATGTTTTCGCAGTTATTGTTTAAACCCGTTGATGAATCAAGTTTTGCAAAATATACCGTTTTAGGAACGACAGCCCAAACGAATATTCGTAATGCTAAGTATCCTCAGATATTGCCTGATAACAGGGTAATCTTTAAAGTCAGCGCGCCTGAAGCTTTGAAAGTGCAGATAGATCTGGGACGAAAGTACGATATGCAGAAAGACGGACAGGGCGTTTGGAGTGTTACAACCGATGTGATAAATGGAGGATTTAACTATTACTCCCTTTTAATTGACGGTGTGGCAGTTGCAGATCCGTCAAGTGAAACCTTTTATGGAATGGGCCGCATGGCAAGCGGAATAGAAATTCCTAAAAGAGATGGAGATTTTTATGACTTGAAAAACGTTCCGCATGGTGAGGTAAGAACAATGAAATACTTTTCGAGAGCAACTAATTCATGGCGCGAAATGTATGTCTATACACCGCCAGGATATGAAACCGCATCTGAAAAATTTCCTGTTTTATATCTTCTGCATGGAGGAGGCGAAGACCAGAGAGGATGGAGCGCTCAAGGAAAGGCTAATTTAATTTTAGATAATCTGATTGCAGAAAATAAAGCAAAGAAAATGCTGATTGTAATGCTTGATGGAAATATGGGAAATGCAGGCGGTATTGCTGGTTTTAGCGAAGAAACATTAAAAGCATTTGAAAACGAATTAAAAAACGGAGCTATACCTTTTGTAGAAAGTAATTTTAAAGTTGCAACCGATAGTAAAAATAGAGCTTTAGCAGGTTTGTCAATGGGAGGACTGCAGACACTTTATGCAGGAATTAAAAATTCGGAACTGTTCTCAAGTCTCGGCGTATTCAGTTCAGGCTGGTGGGCAAATAACCCAAAATTAGCCGATCCTCAATATGAGTTTATAAAAAGTAATGCACAGTCTATTAATAGTAATCTAATAAAATTGTGGATTTCGATGGGAGGAAAGGAAGACATCGCCTACGAGAATTGTCAGGTAATGATGAAAAAGTTTGATCAGCTCGGTCTTAAATATAGCTATAGCGAATATTCTGGTGGACACACATGGCCAGTGTGGAGACATGATTTATTGCTGTATTCGCAGTTGTTATTCAATTAGTTTAATATTCCTTTCAGATATTTTTTTAGAAATACCGAAAAAAGAAATTATGATAAAAATACAAGATTTTATATATGCTATTTTAGCCATTACAATGAATATTTTTGCAAGTCAGGCTCAAAAGGACAAAGCTCAAAATCCCATTATTTTTGCAGATGTGCCAGATTTATCCATAATCAGAGTAAACGACACATATTATATGAGTAGTACAACGATGCATATGAATCCTGGTGTTCCTATTATGAAATCTAAAGATTTAGTGAATTGGCATCTTGTAAATTACGCTTACCAAACTTTAGAAGATAATGATGATCGGTTGAATTTAGATCATGGAAAAAATGACTACGGCAGGGGTTCATGGGCAAGCAGTCTGCGCTATCATAACGACGTATATTATGCGAGTACTTTTTCGGGAACAACAGGCAAAACGTATATTTTTTCTACAATAGATATTGAAAAAGGACCTTGGAGAAGAATTGTGTTAAACAATTCGTACCATGATCATTCGCTTTTCTTTGATGATAATGGTAAAGTTTACCTTGTCTGGGGAGGCGGAAAGATTCAAATAGTTGAATTAAAAGAAGATTTATCAGAAGTAAAGGAAGAGACTAAAAAAGTTTTAATAGAAAATGCCAATGAACCTGTGAAAAGCGATATAATGCTGCCAGCTGAAGGATCACAGCTTTTTAAAATTAAAGGAAAATATTATTTATTTAATATCTGCTGGCCCAAAAACGGTATGCGCACCGTAATCATACATAGAGCAGATTCTATTGCAGGACCTTGGGAAGGAAAGATTGGACTGCAGGATTTAGGTGTAGCGCAAGGCGGACTTATTGATACTCCAGACGGCAGATGGTTTTCTTATTTATTTAGAGATGCAGGAGGTGTTGGCCGTATTCCGTATTTGGTTCCTGTAAAATGGGAAAACGGTTGGCCGATATTGGGAGAAAATGGTAAAGTGCCAGAAAATCTAGATCTTCCTGTTGATAAAAGCCTGATTACCAGAATTGTAAACTCAGATGAATTTACCCGTAAAAATGGAGAGCATGATTTGCCGCTGGTTTGGCAATGGAATCATAATCCAGATAATAAGTTTTGGTCTGTAAAAGAAAGAAAAGGTTACTTAAGATTAAAAACATCCAGAATAGACAGCAGTTTTACGCAGGTAAAAAACATTCTGACACAAAGAACTTTTGGGCCTGTATGTTCGGGATCTACTATGTTGGAACTTTCAAATATGAAAGAAGGAGATTTTGCAGGACTTTCGTTGCTACAAAAAGATTTTGGTCTCGTTGGAGTAAAAGTCGAGAAGGGCAAGAAAAAAATTATCATGATAAATGCTGAAAATGGAAATCCCAAAGAAATAGAAAGTGTTTTATTAAATCAGGACAAAATCTATTTTAAAGCAGAATGCAATTTTAAAAACCAAGCCGACCGAGGAAAATTTTATTATAGTTTAGATGGCAAAAAATGGATTAATATTGGGAAACCAATAAAGATGCCGTACACAATTCCACATTTTATGGGCTATCGATTTGGACTGTTTAATTATGCTTCAAAAACAATTGGAGGTTTTGCAGATTTTGATTATTTCCGATTGAATGATAAAATTTCAGAAACGAAGTAAACTGTATCTGTATACTTATATAAAAAAAACACTTTAAAAATTCCTTTATCAAAAGATAAATCTATAATTATGAATCTTAAAAGTTTAATACTCTTCTGTTTAGTTGGATTTTTGAAACTAAATGCTCAGCCGACGATAAAAAGTCCAGACGGAAAACTCATAGTTTCGGTTTCTATAAGTAATGGAATTCCATTCTACACCGTTACATACAATGAAAAGAGTTTTATAGAAAAATCTCCTTTAGGATTAAAAACAAATGCAGGAGATTTTAGCTCAGGCTTGTCTTTACAGGCAGATGTGAAACAAAATAAAATAGACGAGACTTACCAATTGCGCAATATAAAACAAAGCAACGTTCATTATATAGCAAACGAAGCCATTTTTTCATTCACAAAAGATAATGCATCCGTCCTTGATGTTGTTTTTAGAGTCAGCAACAACAATGTGGCATTTAAATATAAATTATATCCACAGAAAGAAACACTTTCGGGTGTGGTTCAAGAAGAGGTCTCAGGATTTTTATTGCCAAAAGGAACTACTACATTTCTTTGTCCGCAAAGTAATCCAATGACAGGATTTGCTAGGACTGCACCTAGTTACGAGACTTCCTATACACTAGATGATGCAGTCGGAAAAAATGGATTAGGAAATGGATATACATTTCCATGTCTATTTAAGGTAAATAACAGCGGATGGGTCTTAATTTCTGAAACAGGTGTAGATAGCGGTTATTGTGCAAGCAGATTAATTGGACATGAAAATGGGTTATATACAATTGGATTTCCGATGCCGGGAGAGAATAACGGAAACGGAACAACAGCACCAGGAATATCACTTACGGGAGAAACACCGTGGCGCACTATCACAATAGGAGAAACACTTGCGCCTATTGTCGAGACTACAGTTCCGTTTGATTTGGTTAAACCAAAATATAAAGCATCTAAAGAATATCGATATACAAAAGGCACTTGGAGCTGGATTATAAAAATGGATGATAATACCACTTTTCCTGTGCAAAAACAGTATATCGATTTTAGTGCCTCGATGGGATATGAAACTGTTTTAGTTGATGCGCTTTGGGATACGCAGATAGGTCGTGAAAAAATAGCAGAATTAGCAGCATACGGCGC
The DNA here is from genome assembly GCF_002303885.1 of Flavobacterium sp. ACN2. Lineage (GTDB taxonomy): Bacteria > Bacteroidota > Bacteroidia > Flavobacteriales > Flavobacteriaceae > Flavobacterium. Next base: position 7,933 of record NZ_MRCM01000033.1, read on the forward strand.
GCAGAAAGGCGTAGGACTTTATTTGTGGTACAATTCAAATGGGTATTGGAATGATGCTCCGCAGGGACCGAGGGGATTAATGGATAATGCCGCTATCCGACGTAGAGAAATGGCATGGATGAATAGCATTGGGATTAAAGGCATTAAAGTTGACTTTTTTGGAGGTGATAAGCAGGTAACGATGAAATTATATGAAGATATTTTAACAGATGCGAATGATTTTGGAATTATGGTCATTTTTCATGGCTGTACCTTACCAAGAGGTTGGGAACGAATGTATCCTAATTTTGCGTCTAGCGAAGCGGTTTTGGCAAGTGAGAATCTGCATTTTGGGCAGCAAAGCTGTGATAATGAAGCTGTAAATGCAGCAACGCATACTTTTATTAGAAATACGGTTGGAAGCATGGATTTTGGAGGAAGCGCTTTAAATAAATTCTACAACAGTGATAACATTGCCAATAAAGGTTCAAAAAGAATGACTTCTGATGTGTTTGCTTTGGCTACTTCAGTGCTTTTTCAAAGCGGCGTGCAGCATTTTGCCTTAGCGCCAAATAATTTGCATGACGCTCCAGATTGGGCTATAAAATTTATGAAAGAAGTGTCTACAGTCTGGGATGAGGTTCGTTTTTTGGATGGATATCCAGGCAGATATGTATTGCTGGCCAGAAGGAAAGGAGCAAAGTGGTATATCGCTGGAATTAATGCTGAAAATAAAACCCTTAGAACAAAACTAAAATTAGACATGTTTTCTTCTGGGACAGCGGTAAATTCTTATACAGATGATGATCAGCTCAATGGAAAAGTAAATGCACTTAAAATAAATAAAAACAAAGAAGTAGAAATAAAAATACCTCGTAATGGAGGGATTGTAATAATCAATTAAAACAACTTGAATAATTAGTATTAAAATCAGTTAATCTGATTTGTTTGATCAAAAGTCAGTGCCCTAAAAAGTTAGATACTATTTGGGGTATTTTTAATGAAGAAACCAAACAAGACTTTAGACGGATAGAACTTATACCAAAAAGGATTTCTAGAGTTATTTGCGATAAACGTAAAAGGCTTATCAAAAAATTACAGCTCGATGCAGATTATGGCATTAATCGCATCGGGCTTTTTTGTTTTTTGTAGCGCTACAAATAGCCTTAAGTAGGTTTTGTTATTTTTAACAACCGATTGTTGTTTTTGTTTTCCTTGCCGTTTTTGTTGCTTTTTCTTTATAAGATAAATTGTAAAAGAATGCTTTTTAACTCATTTTAGTACTATATTACTTATTTTATAATCCTATTTATATTAAAATATTAGATTTTTCTTATATTATATTTTTTGTAGAAAATTGGTCAGTTAGCTACTGAATTATTATAATT
>NZ_MRCM01000034.1 GCF_002303885.1 Flavobacterium sp. ACN2
CTTTAAAATGAACGATAAAAAATTTGTTGAATATAATCTAAATTATTAAAACAAATATTAGTCTTTTTAAATTAATTCTTTTACGGAAAACCATAATTGCCAAAATAATGTTTGCAACAAGTTTAATAATAAACCAATCAACAGCAACAAGTATTTACACGGTATTTTCCCTAAATAAATCAAAAAAACAAAACCCTCAATCTTTTTTCAAAGACCAAGGGTTTTAATTTTTTTTTCAAAAAGAACAAACCTTTACTCCAAATCCAGATAAGGATCTAAAATTTCGGCTAGTTCATTGAGCCAATAGAAGCTGTCTCCAAGTTTGGCAGCGTTCAACTGAATGTTTTCTTGATCGTTTAGAACGCCCAATGCGAGGGTTAGATTTACCTGTCTTATGGCTCTCGCCATATCGAGTGGGTCAATTCTGTCGTTGAAGAAATTCATTAGACCGATTTCGGCTTCTTTTGAAAGGGTTTTGGTACTCATAACTCTGTAATTTAGGAAATATAAAACCCATGTAGCTAAGGTGTCCTACGCTTACAGAAGCGTTACGGTTGTTTCCAATGCCGCCACCATACCACATGGGCAAGAAGTTTTTTAAGTATCATAATTCTGTAATTTAGGAATCGCAAATATATTAAAAAAGAAGTTGGTTTAATAGTATAAAAAGTAGTATAATTCTTAAATATTATTTTCCCGATAACGCAGATTTGCAATTCGTGCCCGCAACAGTAAGACACAACATAAATTATCAAGAAAGAAGCTATAAAGAATCATACAGCTTTTGTTTGGCATTTAAAATAGAGAAGCATACCGATCTTTGAGGGCATGGATTGCAAATCCGCGCTCTTCGGTTTTATTTATTTACTTTAATTTCAGGAAATTTGTAATCCGTTTTGAAGTATATGGATAATCTTTCTGTCCCATAATTACTTTTACTGACTTGTAAAAACTTATCATCTAAAAACTCTATATTCAAAGTATCTTTTTTTGATTCCATTTTATCATCTAATATTATTAGACTATCTTGATAGATTGAGTATATTCCTTTGTTGGTTAAAACACCATAAATCTTATATTCATACGTGTTATCTGCTTTGAAGGTATAATTGAAATTATTTATCCAACCTTCTGGTGGATTTCCGAATTTTTCTTCAAACTCATATAATTCTGATTTTGAAAAAGATTTATCGGTATAACGCACAAAATACCAAGAACCTATAATTTTATCTTTATCGATTTTATTAGAGGAGCAGCTCACAAATAATATTAATGGTGTAAAGAATAATAATTTTTTTATAACAATAAAACTAATGGATTTCATAAGTTCTTTTTTTAGTTAATATTTCCTTTATTCGTGATTGTGCGGATTAGAAATCCGCGCTATTGGGGTTCTATTTAAATTCTAAACAAAAAAGAGAGGTAATATATTATTACCCTCTTTTATTATCAGATTCACAAAATCTACAATGTAGCGTTGATGATCAAGATAAAATGTATTATTAGCAATTTCCTGAATGTCTTTCATTGGCAATATTGTAACTGTCAAGTTATTACTTAAGATGACTTGTTGTCTACAATTCTTAAATTGTACTGTTTCACTTTTGTCAATTGTAATTTTTAAATTTTTATTGTTTGACATTAAATTACCATAAGAATCTATATACATTACCATTATTTCATCTTCAAACTTCAAAGTTCGATTGAATATAAACTTTGCTTCTGTTTGATTATTTATAACTATATAATATTCATACTTTCTTTGATATGGAAATATAATATGAATGTCGTCTAATGTTTTTTCGGAATACATAATCTTTATTTAGTTTATTGATTCTTCAAAATTTCTTCTGCTCTTTTGTCTATCAGGAAAATTTTAGTTTTGCATTTTTTTAGTTCGATTTGTTTGTAGTCATTTTTTAAGATGATACTTATTTTTGTAAAACTATCATCAACATTTAGTAACATGGTAATTTCACTATCGGGGCTAATTTTCGATAAGTTTTGAAATGAGTCTAGTGCTTCCTGTTCGTCAAAGGCATCAATTCTGAGCCAGTGCTTTGTGCCATCTAGAGATTTAACAAATGCGCCAAACTTTTTAGGAACAGCTTTAAGGTTGGATTGCAAGATGTTTTTATTGTATGCGATTTGATCTGTGGTTGGCGGATTGCCAATTATTTCACTGTTATAAAATCGTACATAAAAATCATAAATTTCCAGCTTTTGATTAAAGGCAACTTTCCAGGGATAGAGCTTGCGATAATCATCCCATCTTTTAGAACTTATTTTGTCCAGCAGTACTTCTTCCCGTACTTCAGGACTAAAATGAATTTCCATTCTTTCTTTTACCACTATTGGTCTATCAGTTAGGTCTGCTATTTGTTTCCACATGCGATCGGCTTCTGGTCCTTCGAGAACTGCTTCAGCTTGATAACGCCCAATTTCAATTTTATTTTGCCCACTTGCCCAAACCACTACCATTCCTTTTGGTGCGAGACCGACAGTAATTGAACTAAAGGTTTCTTTATGAAGCTCTTTTTTATCATAACCTTCATAAATAAGTCTTTTTGCATCTATTCCATCAATAAGATACCCATCCTTAAAAAGATTATACAGTTTTTCCTGAGGCATTTTAAAATTGCCTTTGTAAAATTTATTTTCGGTATACGAATACCAGGCAATTTTTAAGCTATCAGGCATTGCTTTGTATGCTTCTCCCACAGCCCAGCTGTTTGCCGAACCTTCCCAGCCATCTTCCATTTCACTACCGTTGGGTATTGTAGCTTCATATCCATCACTTAAAATAAAGGAATGAGGGTATATAATCCGCATCGGATATCCGGATGGCGCTGTAGCGTCTCCATCCCATTCAAATTTTTCTGTTTTATAATTTTCCATTTTTTGACAAGAGGTAAGTTGTGTAGTTAAAAAAATACCAAGTAGTAGTATAGTTTTTTTCATGATCCGTTTTTTAGGCGTCAATAATTTGGCGTTTAGGTTTACCTTTTACTAGATTGGGTACCCTCTTGCTGGCGTGAGCGTCTCGCTCTTGCGAATGGTACTTAATTTAATTCGGTTGCATGAATTTTGTGCTTATGAGCGCGACGATCAAGCCAACAGTACAGCCTTCAGTTAAATTATGACTTGCATTTACAATTTTTAATAAGAATTGTATCTTTATCGAAGATAACTCCTATGTCATTTTCAATCACTTTTTTAATTTGTTCATTAGTCCATTTGTTTTTTTTTCTTACTCCATCAATATAAATATTTGGACGAAAGTATGCTGTTAAAACTGAAATTGTAATAATGCCATTTTTTATTTGAAATGATTTAATTTGTGGTGTTACTAAATGAAACTGGTTTCTGTCCTTTTCTTTTACAGAATAAAAGAGTATTTTTTGTGCTGTTTCTAAGTTTACTCTTTTTTGCAATACACTGTCTTTATCTTGGATATATAATTTAATTGCTGATTCAGGCACTAGCATTTTTGATAGTGGGAAATATTCTGCCTTTTTTAAACAATAATTTTCTTTTTTTTCTTTTAGATTACACGATATGAAAAGAAAAATTAATAAATATAAGAGGTGCTTAATTTGTAATTGTTTCATTTTTGGAGATTTGGAATTAAACTATTTTATAATTATCTTTTAAATAGGGGCGATATTCAGATGGGTGCACGTAATCCCGATAGCGCGGATTTGCAAATCCGTGCCCCAACAATAAGACACAACACAAATTATCAAGACAGAAGCTACAAAGAATCCTATAGCTTTTGTTTTGTATTTAAAATAGAGAACAAAACCGATCTTTGCGGGCACGGATTATAAATCCGCGCTATCGGGATTTTTATAAGACATATCTACATCAATTATGATTTTTTTATTTGGACAGCTTTTTACTCTAATTGTATCAAGTCCAAATACTAGCCCAACATCTCCATTTAATATTTTTTTAATTTCATCATTTTTCCATTTTTTATTTTTTCTGACAGAAGTTACCGAAAAAACAGCGGTTCTGACGAAAAACGAATATGAGTTTTCTCTGTTTTTATATACTTTGTCCATTGCATTAAAGTGAAAATGTTCTTGATCTTCTTTACTCATTGAATATAAAAAAACTTGTGTTAGTTTATTCTTTTCTATTCTTTTTGAAATAATAGAATCAGTTATTTTAAAAGTAAAGAATACTGCAGGAGGAGATGGCGAATATCTAGCTTCATGATAGCCTATTTCAGTGATACAAATTGTTGGCAATTCTAGCTTAACAGGTTTATCTGATTTAGAATTGCATGAAAATAAAAGTAAAAAAACTAACATTTTTTTCATAATACTATATTTTTGCTATTAGGTATTGAGTTGAATCCCGCATATTGCAGTGGATCTCCAAATGCTTTTTCATAATCTTCTTTATACATATTCTCAGATACAATACCTTCATGGTCTTTGCGGGCACGGATTACAAATCCGCGCTATCGGGATATATTAAAAATTATGTCCTGCCACTAAAAATAACTCCAATGAATAAAAATAACATTGCGAATAGCAATAATGATAATAAAATATATGTCATTACATAAAAGAAACCTTTTTTTTCTTTTATATAAAAACCTATTGCGAAATTTATTAAGGTTAATGGAACTAGAAGATACCATAGATGAAAATAGAAATCATTAGGATGAAGCTGTTCATGTATATCATAATACAAAGAATAGGATGAAACGATAACAATGATATCTAAAATTACACAAATGCTTGAAGAATTAATAAAATCCCAATACAACTCTTTTATAATACTGTTTCTCATAACTTTACTTTTCCTGCCAATAATCGAACTCTGGAAACATAATCGGTTCTCTGCCCTGCCATTTAGGGAATATGAAATCTTTGGGTAAAGAATACTTTGAAACTTCATATTTCCTTTTTCTTGTCTTTTCGACATTTAATTTAGCTGCTCTGAATTTCATTATTTCAATTTTTTCCTTAGAATTTTCAAGACATACCCTTCCAAATGTATGTGTTTTATTATCCGAAACCTTATCCATTCCTACAATAAGAAATATGTCGGTGCCATATCTTTTTTGAAACTCAATGAATTGATTCTCCAAGTCATTTGGCAATACAATTTGAGCTTCATACCATTCTTGATCATTTTGCGATATCCATTGAATATAAAACTGTATTGGAAGCTTTTTCCCTTTTGCAACTTTTAGCTTGACATTCTCATTCCATTTTATGTATGGAATCGGATCTTCATTTGAATATATTACACTTCCATCTTTTGTATAGCCCGAAATGGCTATACTATAATCTTTTTTATCTTCTTCTTCAGTTGTGAACCCAATATCATAATCATATTCTTTTTCTCCTTTCTCCCAAACAGAATAGGGAATGCCATGCAAATAGCGAAAAATATTCATCTCACTGTTTATATATGTTTCTGAATGACGGGCTTTATATTCAAAGTTATTATAATCAATGTCATTTTCTCTCCATATCTCTTTATTCATAGTTTTAAATTTGCATATTTCTGTACTGGCAGTTCCTGCCTGCATCCAAATAGTGACATTTCCTCCAGGAGCCATTCCTGCTACAATCAGACTGTATTCTTGTTGAACACGATAAGAATCTATTACCTTTTTCTGAAACAATTCAAGCATTTTTTCTCGTGGTAATCTAAAACTAGCTTTATAATAATATCTATCAGCCTCACATAGCCAATTTACAGTAATACTATCGGGAACAGGCTTATATTTTTCGCCACCAACATAACCTCCACTGGTAATGCCCCAGCCAGGATCGTTACCAATATTTGAAGATACACCTGCAATGCTTTTTCCTTGATAAAAATATTCGACAGTAGGAGAACAAGCAAAATATTTTGGTGCTGACCAAGCAGCATTCCAGTCAAATGTATCTTTAGGCTGACAGCTTGCAAGTAAACCGATAATTAAAAAACAGCATAAAAAAAATCTAACTTTTGGGTACATATATTTCTCGCTTATAAATTACTTTATCCTCTT
>NZ_MRCM01000035.1 GCF_002303885.1 Flavobacterium sp. ACN2
TTTTTATATCAATTAATGAAAGAAAAATTATACAATTTTAAAATAAAAATGAAATAAAAATATTACATTAGTAGCTGAATAATGCTCTTTTAAAATGATGCGTAACTAATTTTAAGAGCGTTTAAAGTAATGCTAAAATGATTAAAAAACACTTAGTAAATCTTATTGATACCAACATCATAATATTTTTAATTGTGATATTCGCGCTTTGCGGAATAATTACCTTACTTATTAGTGATAAAATAAAAGATTTTGCAAATGAGTATAAAAAAAAATTCTATGTCTATGTTTTATCATTTGCTTTGATTTATGTGCTTATTGCATTTTTAAGTCATAATAAGCCATTTACAAGTCTTAGTCGAGAACTTCTTTTATATCAGATAACATCTCTTCTGTTTGGAATTCTTCATGTTTGGATTTATCGCAATTATTTTAAGGAATTCAAGCTAAAGAGTTTTATAATAGAACTCCTTTTTGCATCAGTTGTCCCTTTGTATTCAAGCTTATTGTTTATCATTATTTACACCGTTTTAAACGGTTTAAATTTTACTTTTTTAATGTGTGGGCACTTTATAATGTTCATCATACCTACCGCTATTGATAAAGTGTTTTGTTTAATGATGTTGATACCTACAAAAAAAATCATTACATGGACACCCAACAAATCTTATAAAATAATTGAGAGCAATGAAATGAAAGGTATTTTATTGATTACACTCTTAATTAAAAAAGAATATGGTGATGAAGAATATATTTCTATTAGAGCACAAGTACCCGTCAGAGTCAAATTTGGGCGTTTGTTTTTTCTTGCTGTAAACGGATATAACAAACAAAATTCAGAAAGTCAGATTGAATTAATGATGCCAAACAGACAAAACTATAACTGGGTTTTCCATCTCCAATCCAAATGGTACGAAAAAACAAAATATGTCGATGCTTTAAAAGATATGGGATCAAATCTGATAAATGAAAACTCAGTAATAATATGTGAGCGTAAAACAGAAAAAAATGATCCTCCGGAAAATAAGAAAAAACCTGATGCTAAAATATACAATACTGATTCGCATAACGAAGAATCTGAACAAGAAAAAATTAATGAATTAAAAGAACCTGAAGAAGAAGGACCTATAAAATAAATGGATTACATATGAAAAAAGAAGATGACAAGGAAAAGAAGAAAGAGCCTGTTTTATTTGTAAGTCAGGATAATTTCCTTCCTTTTAACCCTTTTGAACTCAATCACAACTATTCGGTTTTGTACACAATTGAAAAGGAAGGAAAAAAACAGACTCTTAAACAAAATTTCAGTCTATTAAGATTGAAACCCGATACCAAACAAGACGATTATCATTTTATTGAGATAAGTAAAACATCGAAACTATTTATAGACGGAAAAATAATTGATACAAGAGCATATACCGTTGCTGAAAAGACTGCAGAACTTCTTTTTCCTTTACGAATAGTCGTAAATAAATACGGCAAATGGATAGACTTGAACAGTTATGATAAACTAAAAGAACGCTGGGAAAATCAAAAAGACAGCATTAAAGAATTGTTTGATGGCAAAATTTTTATGCAGCTGACTAAAAATATTGAAAATGCAATTGAAGATAATAGTTTATTAGTAAAGCTACTCTCGGGAAACTGGTTTTTGAGGGCTTATTTTAACGGAATACACAGAGCCTACACTCAAACTTTTGAAACAAGTCGAAAATTATATTTTCCTGCAATTGCCCAAACTGATGATTTGGAGTTTCTAATTACTCAAAAAGTTAATCCTTATCTAAACGATCTAAATCAGATTGAAGTAACCCAAAGCGGAAAATCTGAAAATGAACACGTTGAAGAATATTACCACGCCCAATATTTTTTGAATCCTAATAATTATCTCATTGAAGAACTGCGTTTGGAATGCGATTTAATTGATATGAAAAGAAAAATTACAATTGAAGTTAAAAACTTAGACGAGAGCAAAATTATAGTAGATAGCAAGATATCACTTTTAGTATAATATAAAATCTAGATTATGGAGAAACATGTTGTTGTAGATGGTGCTAGTTGCAAATGCAAGTTTAGTGAAGACCCAAGCGCCACGGATATTTTAGTAGTAAAATCTCAAAAAAAACATTTTGCCAACGACAAAGGAGCTAATAAAAAACTCATAGCCACAACCAAAGATATCAATCAAACCTTAAAGAATGGCACTTTTGGCAAATGTACCTTACAGCCTACTTCAAGCGGCAATAAACCTTGTATGGCGACAATATCCCAGTGGTATGATCCTTATGAGAAAGTAACACTGAGCAATCAAGGCAAAATTTTAACAGAAGAAAGTAAAGCGGGATGTCCTGTAGGTGGACCAAAATGTATAGAAATTTTTAAGCATGGACAGATTGCTGAAGTAGGAAGCCAGCAGATGCAAAAAGCAGATCGTGATGTCTTAAAGCAGATTAATCCTTTATTAAATCCTGATGAATTAGAAGACCAGCTTTCTGATTGTTATTAAAATAGTACAAAATTATGAGCAAAGTAAAAATATATGGCAATCCCGATCCTGTGATAGGGATAAAAGAATATTACTCTATACATGATTTTTTTGGTAGTTCTTCACCATCAAAATTCATGGAGCCATTGGAAAATACACCCGACGAAAATATTAAATGGAGTGTCTGGATATTATTGGGAGATACATGGACAAAAATGGCCAAAAACAATAAAACGGGTGCGACCGTAGAGTATACATTTACCCAAACCAGCCTTGCTCGCAAAGGAATCAGAATGCTGGTTGATGCCAATGGCGAAAAAGCAGTTTTGGATATAAAAACCAAAAGCAATGCGGAAAGTAAAATACTGCATGTAGAAATTTTGGACAACCTTGGAAAAAAGCCTACCAAACTATTTAGCTATGGCGAAACTATTACAGCTCGCGTGCATTGCCTTAATATGGAAAAATTTCGCATAAACGTAACTTTATGGGAAAATGACGGAGGAAAAAAAGACCTTTCTGATATTAGTATTGAAACAAAAGAAGCCGATGTTTTAAATGGAAAAGCAGATGTCAAATTTACTTTTGATACCAGCAAAGTATGGCTTGCCAATGCAAAAACGGCACCTGGCGAGTCAAACGAAGGCGCGTTTCATGAATATTATGTGACTGCTGAGTTTTACAAAAAAGTTTCGAAACCTACGCAAGACATTAATGTCATCAACCCAGATTATAAAGTAGATATACTTTCAAAAACTTCTGCTTCTAAACCATCTGAAACAGAAACCCAAAAAACATCTCCCGTAGAACAAAAAGGCCCTTCTAAAAAAGAAACCAGAGGAATAGCAAAAAAAGATGAAAAAGCTCATGATTATCATGAACAGAAAATAGATGTAAAACCTACCGCTAATTACGACCCGCAACAGGAATTTATAAATAGTTTGCTAATGGTTAATGTTGGGGATTCCATGTGGAATCAGAAAAAAGGAAGTTGTTTAAATTGTGATAAGGATATTACACTCGACGACATTAAAAAGATTTGTGTAGACAAAAGAAACAATTGTTTAATTGAGGATGAAACCATGATAAGAGCCGCTCTTCCTTATTTAAATATTTATCGTAAAAAAGTTGGTATAAATACTTGTATACGAAAGGCTCACTTTTTAGCTCAAATTTCTCAAGAAAGTAAATTTTACAGTTTGCAGGAAAACTTTAATTGGTATTGGGAAAAACTTATAGGTGAGTTTTCTTCATATTTCAACCAATTTCAAACTCGCCGTGAAAAAGAAACCGAGGCGAAAAGGTTGGGAAGAATTAATCTAGCGCCTACGCCTGGGCTTACCTTGAATCAACAAATTAAATTGGCTAATGCAATATATGGACATACACACCCGCTAGGCAGATTACACGTAAACCCAGGCGACGGATGGTTGTATAGCGGGAAAGGGTTTAAACAGATTACATGGAAGGAGAATTATCAAAACCTAGCGAGATATTTCAATACTCATATGAAGGTTGATAACGAACCTGATGTAGATTGGACAGATGGAGATAACCCGTATAAATTGAAAAATAATCCAAAAGATGCCATAACGAGTGCATTGGCTTATTGGGGCAAGTATAATATAAATTCTGTTGCAAATGAGAATAGTTCTGATGCAGTAACAAATGTTACTGTGAAGATTAATGCGAAGAAAAGTGGTTTGACCGAGCGTCAACGATATTTTAAAAATGCAATCTCAATTCTGAAAGTTAATCTTTGTAAATCAGGAGAAGAAATTAAAATAGAAGAGGGGACTGTGGTCGTAGTTTCTGGTACAGATAAGAAGCGAGAAAGAGATCCTGCTCAGAATATATATTGGATGATGTATAAAACATCTGTTTATCAAAACATGAGTCTTGATACCTACAAAAAACTCAAAGCTTCAAATGAATTGCCCCTCCCTGACTATACAACTTATTTGAGCCGAGATACACATCAGGTTAGAAGCTCTAATGGAGCTATATTTAGACATTCTATCAAAAGATTTGGTCAGTATAATGAAATTCCCCCTGGAGAATATTTTTTAGTCCCAGGGCTTGATGGTCAAAAATATAGAATTTATGTTATTGACTCTGAAAGTAAGATAGCATCATCCTCAAATGGCATTGATGGTATTGATGGTGAAAGAGGTGGGATAGCTCTTCATCAATATTGTCCTAGATTTTCTGTTGGTTGCTTTACGTTTAACTCGGGAAGAAATACTACACCAATTCAGAATTTCATTAATAATATTCCTGATTTAGTCCTTGAAGACAATAGACCTGTTCGATTTATTGTCGAGAGTAGAGATGTTGAAGAATTAGTTTGGGAGAATGATACTTATGGAACAAAGAAATGGAAAGGAATCTAAAATCAGTAAAATTATGAAAACATCATTATTAGTTAGCATCATTTCTCTATGTATAATTTCGTGTCAAGAAAAAAAAGATAATAAAAAAATAAGCAATATGAATGTTTTAAATGAAGCCCCATACAATATTTCAGATGAAGGAGATGGACTAAAAATTAACTACGATACTTTATCTAATAAAATTACAGATAAGGCAAAAAAGGATTTGGTTGCAAAAAGATTTAAATTTCCTAATGATTTGTTATTTAAAAGTAGAATTTATGAAGTCTATAATTTTGCTATCGAGAAGTATAATAATAAAATATTGGTATTGCGTAGTGCAATGTTCCCTGAAATTGCAATTAAAAATGATAACTATATATT
>NZ_MRCM01000036.1 GCF_002303885.1 Flavobacterium sp. ACN2
ATCAGCAGTAAAATAAAAAAATCGAAAAATGAAAAATGAAAATATTAGTACAAAAAAAAACAATATAATTTTCTTCATTTTATTTAGCTTTAATATATCCATTATAATTATTCATAAAATGATTTGATGTTATTTTTTTTCTTAAATATTTTGACGAACCAAATGGGTCAGTTCCCCATGAGTATACGTCAAAATCTATCTCATCTACTTTGGAGCCTAAAAGACCGGGCTCTCCATAAATAATTTCACCATCGGCGTTTATATGAGAATATACTTTTAATATTCTTTATTTTTTTCGTTTTCATATTCTTTTAATAAATTAAAATTATACAATTCATCATTTATTTTTAATTGCGAATAGTCCAAGAAACATTCACCTCCATTATATCCAAACATTAGCCATCTACTTTTTAAATTGTAAAAGAATCCTGAAATTTTATATTTTTCATTTTTTGTAATAACTTCTACAATATCATCTTTCTTAAATTCTTTCAATGGAATGTGAAAAGAGTAGTAAGTCTCGCTATTGTATATGTTTTTAATTAAAGTATCATCAATAATTTTGTTATTTCTTATTAGTAATATGTTAATTTCATTTACAATACTATTTGTTTCTTTTTCTAAAACAATTAAAGGTTTTTCAGTTATATATTCGGTTTTTTCACATTGAGTTCTATCAATGTTTTCTCTTTCGTGACTGGTAGCAATGCTGTAATATATCCAGCTAATTATAGTTACAATTATTAGAAAAATTATTACTAAGAAAATTAAACAACCCTTTGTTTTTTTTTTCATAATTATTTCATTTTAATATACCCATTATAATTATTAATAAAATGAGAAGATGTTATTACTTTTTTCAAATATCGATTGGTGCCATTTGGATCAGTTCCCCATGTATAAACTTTAAAGTCTATCTCATCCAGTTTCACACCTAAAAGACCTGGTATATAATTCCATATGATTGGAGATTCTAAAACTATCCAATGTAAATCCAATGAAGAGGTGTCCCATATGTCATCTATTAAATCTGAATCTATCATAAGTATCAGTTTGTAACCACTCTTAAATTGGTTATTAATATCATCTATTTTGTTTTTGATATCTAAAGAAGAATAAGCTAATGGTTTTACAGGATTGTACACCCCTTTTGAAACTACATCTTTATATCCTAAAAGCTTTTCACTTAAGGAAGTCATCAATGGAGGCCAATTAATAGCTTGAAATTCTTCATTCCCTCCTTTGTAATCTCGATTATCTGTATTTCGTGTTCCAGCCATTGTTATATAGTCAATTAAGAACATTGGTGTACCGTTATGAGGGAAGTCTTTTCCCATTGGATTTTTCTCCAAAATCTCAATACTTGGTTTTACTGTGTAACTATTAACTGTAGCTACTCCAGTTCTAAAAAGTTCCTTTGCAAATTTTTTATAAGCATCTGGTTGTTCTTTGGCAAATAAATAAAAAATGCATGCCATTCCGCATAAAGAAGTTCCAGATTGATCAATTAGCCAAGGCTTACCATTATCAGTACGCTCTGTTATCTCGCTTTCAACAATCATGCTATCAAACCACTTAAAACGATTATGTTTCCACTCCTTATATTCGGCTTCTTTTTCCTTATTATATACATAAGCACGTAAGTATATAAAGCATCCACACATATCTTCGTCATTGAGGGTAATTTTTATAGAGTTTCCTTTTGCGGTAAGAGGTATTTCCAGCCACTTGTTTTGAGAGGGACTTTCATATTTAATCATCCATTTAATAGTTGATAGATTGTTAGGAGGATCTTTCATATAACTTTTTACTCTAAAATGATATGTGTTTCCGAAAATCATTCCCTGCTGTGTTTTACCCGATTTGTTATTCGCAGAGCCAAGATCTAAGGCTGTTAAAAGTTCAATTTCTTTAACAGCTCCATCCATAAGTTTTAAAGGAGGTTTCTGTGGTTCACCATAACTATAGCTTTCGGCAAAATATTCAATTTTACCATTAGAGTTGTGTTCAATTCCTCCTTTGGCATAAACTCTGGAAGTTCCTCCAGTTTTTTCTATTATGTTTCCTTTTACTCTAATATATTCTGACATAGTTTATTTTTCTTCGGTTATGGTATAGGTTAAAAAATCTATAGCATGAAACTGCCCATCAGCATAAAAGGTTTTGTTGGCAATTTCTTCTATTTGTTCTTTTGGCATCATGATAATGAGACTGCCATCTGATTTTCGAATTTCATCCCTCTTGCTGGCGCGAGCGTCTCGCTCGTGCATTTGCAAGATTTGTCTATAATTCTGTCATTCTTTGTGTTCACGAGCGGGACGCTCGCGCCGGCAGGGGGGCATCTTTAGGCTGACAGCTGGCAAATAAACCAATGATTAAAAAGCAGTATATAAAAAATCTAACTTTTTTTGGGCATATATTTCTCGCTTATAAATTATTTTTCCTGCCAATAATCTAATTCTGGAAACTCAATAGGTTCTCTGCCTTGCCATTTAGGGAATACAAAATCTTTAGGTAATATATACTCTGGAGATAATTGTTTGCCCAATTTATAATCATATCTCCCAAGTCTAAATTTCATGATGGTTTTTTTTCTACTTTTTCCAAGCAACATAATTTTGCCCTCAACTAAATCTTTATGATTGTCTTTTTCAATAGCAACTAATAGCCTATTATAACATCCCGTCTTCAAAAAATCTTCAAAATTTTGAGGTAAAATTATTGTGCCATCATACCATTGTCTTTCTTTGTAATTCTCTTCATTTGTATACCATTGAATATATAATTGAACAGGAGATTTATGTTTTTCATGAATAATTTTATTAGTTTTTATTTCTTTTGCGTCCCAAGGTATAAATGAATCAAATTTATCTACAGAAAACCAGGATCCATCTTTAGAATTTAATGTCATATGGTATCCATATTCGGATTCTTTACTTGTAAACGCTACATCATAATCGTATTCTTTTTCTCCTTTTTCCCAAACTGAATAAGGAACGCCATGTAAGTAGATGTATGTTAAAATCTCTTTTGCTTCTTGTCCTTTAGAAGTCCATAACGTTATACTGTTTGGATCGAGTCGCTGTGCTTGCCCAACTTTTTTAGCTTTAAATTTCTCAATTTCAGTAAGAGTTCTATCTGCCTGCATCCATATTGTAATATTACCGCCAGGAGCAGTTCCTGCAATTATAAGAGAATATTCTTCTCTATTTTTTTGGTTGTCTAAAACACCTTTCTTAAACAGCATTAACATTTTTTGTCTTGGCAGTTTAAAACCGCCCTCATACTGTATTAAGTCAAATGCGCATCTCCATTTCACAAAGACACTATCAGGTACAGGCTTAAATTGATCTCCTCCAACATAATTTCCCATTGTTATGCCCCAACCTTGTCCATCTCCAATATTTATTGAAGTTCCTGCGATACTTTTTCCTTTATAAAAATATTCGACAAACGGTGTTGCTAAATAATTTTTTGGCGCAGAAATGCCAGCATTCCAGTCAAATGTATCTTTAGGCTGACAGCTTGCAAGTAAACCGATAATTAAAAAACAGCATAAAAAAAATCTAACTTTTGGGTACATATATTTCTCGCTTATAAATTACTTTATCCTCTT
>NZ_MRCM01000037.1 GCF_002303885.1 Flavobacterium sp. ACN2
AAAATGAATTGTTAAAAAAAGAAAACAAACTAATACGTATTAGATTGCTGAAAACAAATTATTTAAAAAATTAATACTATGAAAATAAGTATAAAAAATAATATCACTTATTTACAAATTGAAAATGCATATAAAACATTAAAAAAATCTTCAAATATTGATTTATATATTCCTGCTAACATCAATGGAAAGCAATTGGGCGTATATTCTGAAATAATTCAACTAATAATAACATGGAGCAGGCTCAGTAAAGGAAAATTATATATTCATTATGATAGCTCGACAATTGAATTAGATAAAAAGATTGAAGATATGTTTAGTAGATATTGGAATTTTGTCGCTGGATGTATGGGCTACAACAATGGAATTTATTTATTAGATGAAACTGATGTTTCAGCTCAAGTAGCAAAAGTTATTAAAGAAAGGGCTATTTTTTTAAAATTAAATGAAAGCTGGAAGAAAGGATCAAATAGTTTCATCCCTTCTGTTCAACATTCCGCAAATCCGTTCCCTTCTGCATTTTACTTTTCTAATGGAACATTAAAATCTAAAAAAGAAATTATTGAATTATCTAAAAATATTTTAATTGATATCTCAAAAAACTATACTTCAGAAACTTCAACATTTGTTTTAGAACATTATAACCAATTAATTGGTGAAATAATATTTGAGTTAATTGAAAACAATCATTATTGGAGTCAAACCGATTTTTCCGACAAAACATTTCCAACAGGGATTAGAGGTCTGGTATTTTCATCACATTCTGGAAACAAAGAAGTTTTACTAAACAATTGTAAGGATGACCAACCTTTATATAATTATATTTCAGCTTTAATTAAAGATGACAATGTAAACAATACAATTGTTGAAATATCAATATTTGATTCGGGGTCAGGATTGGCTAGCAAATGGAAAAAAAAGGACATTACACTTTTTGACTCAAGATCTGAAATATTTGAAGCAATTATTGATTGTTTAGTTAAAAACAATACAAGTGACATCAATAGCAGTTATGAAAGAGGTTTTGGATTACATAATGTAATGAAATTATTAGGTGATAGAAAAGGCTATTTAAAATTACGAACAAATGGTTTAAAATTAATACGAGATTTCCAAAAGGATCCTTTTAATGGACATATTGATAATAGTCGCGAAAATTATAAATTGGAAGACTGGCATTTTATTCAAAATAAAACTCTACCAACATATAAAACAGAAGGAACAATGTTTTCTATTTTTTTACCAATTCACATCAATTAAAATATGATTATAACTTCATTCAAATATAAAGAGAAAATAAATTGGTGCATTGCAATATCGTCTTGCGATAATAATGTTGATCTAGAAAGTGGTATAAAGTCATACTTAAACAATAATTATACACCCGAAATTATTCACTTATTAAGGCCTGACAATGAAATGGAATACAACATTACAAAAGAAAGGATTCCTAACTTTGAAAATATTTCATTGAATGAATATCGATATAAAAAAGAAGGCCACATCGTTAATAATAGTGGCATTGAAATAGACAAAAAAATTTATTCACTCCTTTCAGATTCAATATGCTCGCATTTCCTAGTAAAATATGATTCAATATTAAAAGCTGGTTTAGAATCATACTTTTTATTACCGTCTGGTGTATATGCTACACATTTTATTAGAATTGCAAATATTTTTAAGGAGAGTCATGATATAAACATTTTGTCTATCTTCCTATTACCTTTTTTAAAAGAAAAACCAGAAATTATATACTCAGATACACCAACGATATTTCCTTTAATTTATTCATGTTTACTTTATATAAATATGAATGTTTGCGAACCTTATAATCCACGAGTAAAATTTTACTCATCCAAAATAAATAATCGAGATGAAGTTGAAAACATTGGCAAATCATTGTTTATTGTTTCAACTTCAATAAATGGATCATTGCCTCAACGCTTAAATAAAATAGGGATAGATTGGTCAAAAATTGTAGTTTTATTTGGATTCGACAAAAATGAATCACATTCCTATTCAATTATGAATAAACAGAACTCTTCTAAGATTTTAAGCTCGGAGTTTGTTTCAAGACCACCTTCCGAATTTAAAAAAACATTCCCTAACAGAACTTTTGAAATAAAATTTGAAGACGAACAATTTATTCCATCACCACCAACTGTTTCAAATTTTAAAATAAACTTAAATGATGCGCCAGAAAATCTAAGCGATTTAATGTTTCATTATTTAGAATATGATTTTGTGAGTTGCTATAAAGGTAAAAACTCTCTTGGAAAAACGAGAGATCTATATATAGATGTAAGCAAATTGTTTTTAGATTTGAATAGAAAAGATTTAAATCATTTCGAAAAAAAAACAAAACATTTAATAATTAATCAATTACCAATAAATATTAAAAGCATAATTTATGTTGATGATGCGGAATCAAAATATATAGCCGATAAGATTCAAGAATATTATAGCCTAAGTCATTCAAAAAATGTAGAATCCATACATTACAAGAATTTAAAACTTGACGAAAATTATAGTGATCCTTCATGCTATTTAGTATGCTCTTCTTGTATATCAAATGGAAAGAAAATATCTGACGTCAGCAGAAAATTAAGGACACAAGAGCATTCTCAAATTATATATTTTAATGGATTTGTGAGATGCATTGACGATAAAGCATATAATAATTTAATGAGTAATATTAAATATGGAAAATATAATGATTTTTCGACTTATAGTTTTATCACAATAGACAAAATATTATTGCCTAATGAAGATAGCGACAGCATTAGCTGGCAATTTGAAAAGGAATTATTAAATAAACTAATTTATGGATTCAATGATTTTGAGACTATAAACATGATAACCGATTCTACAAAAGACTTTTTTCAAAAAAGATTTGATGAATTAAATGACAATGAAAAAGGATTAGTTAACAATGTATTTTTAAATAAATCCAACGGGAATCGTTTAGTCTTAAATAAAAACTTTGCTTTTTTTAAGTTTACCAATTGGAAACCTGAAGACATACAGCAATCCAAAGTGTATTTCTCTATATTATCGGTATTACATAATTTCAGAATAAAAAAAAGTATAAAACAAACAATCTTTGAAAGACACATTCTCGATCCAGAAAATTTTAACAGATATAATGACGGGATAATCCAATCATCTATTTTAAGGGCTGCAACGAGTAAAGAATTAAATTACGATATTGATGTTAATTCTAGCGCATCAATGAGTACTATAATAGATAGTTCTATTGAAGATAATGCAAATAAGGACACCGCTCCTTATGAATTTTTAATGGCTATCTGTATTGGCAAAATGACATTACGTAAAGATGATTTGATTTCAATTTATGAAAAGCACAAAAATAATAGTGATAATATAATTGTTATTTTAATGCAA
>NZ_MRCM01000038.1 GCF_002303885.1 Flavobacterium sp. ACN2
AAATTATTAAATGATGTTGGAAGTTTTGACTTAACATTTTATTATTTAAAATTTTCTAATTCAATAAAGGAAGGCTATCCTTTTAGAATGGTTGTAGCTAGTGAACGAAAATCGACATTAGAACGTTTCGGAGGGGTTAAGATTTATAGAGATTCTTTTAGAGTACGTCCTTATGGAGATCCCACGAATGATTGGTTAAAATTGGGAGCAAGAGTTGCTCAAAGCCCTGCTGGTGCCGGACAAAGAATTGGTGATTGGAGAGTAAGGCCCGAACAAACCGCTGGCATCATTTCCATTTCCAGAAAGAATAATCCGCTTTTAATTGATAAATCTGATAGAGGTGCATTACAGGAAAATGATGCTTTTGATACATTTAAAACTATTATTGTTGCAGTAATTCATGAATTCGAATTTGATAGAACTAAAATGCTTAATCCTTTATTTTTAAGAAATCAAAAGGAGAAAGAGGAAAAAAAAGAAAAAGAAATTCAAAAAAGAGCGGAAGTACTTGCAAACAAAATAGTTGCGGAAAGGAAAAAAGTAGAAGAATCTATTTATGGAAAAAATAACAAAATAGATTTATTTCAGGCAAAAAAAGAAGAAGAAGAAAAAAAAACATATGAAGAAGCTTTTAAAGATACTTTTAAAGCAATAGAGGATGAAAGGCAAGAACAAGAAAATCAAGAAATTGTTCAGGTTAGATCTTTGGCAAGTCTAGGATTAGTAGTATCTTCTTTTGCCCATGAACTTAAAGAAATAAAAGATAATGCGTTAGAAATAAAAGAACTTGAAGAAATATTTAAGTCTAGTGTTCCAGATGAAAACAAAAACTTACAAGAGTATAAAGATGGTATTGACATAATTGATTTGCTAGGAGAAAATTCCGATAAAATAATTCATTGGGTAGATTACGCTTTAACTGCAATAAAGAAAGATAAACGAACAAGAGGAAAATTTGAATTTTCCATTTTTTTTAAATCTTTAGAAAAATCTTGGAATAGAATATTTAAGAAAAAAGATATTAGACTAACTATCGTTGACAATACAGCTGAAGCAAATTATGATTTTAGAGCTTTTGAAATGGATATATCAACAATTTTTACAAATTTAATTAATAACTCCATTGATTCTTTTAACAATTTAAATCAAATTCAAGATCGAAATATTGATATAATTGTAAACCTTAAAGATGAATATTTAGAAATTATTTATTCTGACAATGGTGTTGGTTTAGATGAAGTTTTTGAAGATAAAGATGAAATATTTTTACCATTCAAAACTGCAAAACGAGATAGAAAAGGTAAAGAAATAGGAACAGGTTTAGGAATGTATTTAGTTAAATCTGTAATTGATGACAATAATGGAACAATTGATATATTAGCCCCAGAGATTGGCTTTTCTGTCTTAATATCATTCCCAATTAGAAAAAAATAAATCATGGAAACAAAGTATAGAATTGGTTATGTTGATGAAGATATTAATCAAGTTAAAAAATATCAAAGAAGATTCAGAAAGTTAGGTTTTGAAGTTATTGGGTATGATTTTATAAAAGGAATGCGACTTGACGAATTAATGGATCAAATTTATAATTCTAATATTGATTTATTAATGATCGATTATAAATTGGATGAATCTAATAAAGTTACCTTTAATGGTGAAGCCGTTGAAAGCGAAATCTATGATAGCAGACCTTTATTTCCTCACATTATTTTTACAAATAAGAAAGATGATGCAGAACCTCATGTAGAAGATTGGAAGATTATTTTTGAGAAAGACGATATCTTCAACGAAGGTGAAGAAGACGAAAAAAAAGTTACACATTTTGTAACAATACTTGAAAGAAGTATTGAACAATACAAAAAACATATTCAAAAAAGAAAAAATGAAATATCACATTTGCTAGAAAAAGGGCAATCCAAAAAGCTAAGTTCTGAAGAAAAACATATATTATTAAAATTGCAAAAAGAATTAAAAGTTTTAGACAGTACATATAAAGTAGAAGTTCCTGAATATTTGATGCTTACAGAGAATATTGCTGAAAGTGAAAACTTAAAAAATGAAGCGGAATTACTTTTACAAAAACTTATTGAAAAAAGGAAAAACAATGAGCATTAGAGAAGCAATACCAATCAGAAGAAATAAGCCTACAAAATCTGAGGAAGGAAATAATTACACTAAGCATAAACCAGATTTACAGAAAGATTTCAATTTTTCTTGTGGATATTGTGGTGCCTTTGACGGTTTTGGCTATACAAAAACGTACTTCGAAATAGATCATTTTGTTCCAAAAGACTTTCTGCTTAAAAGTAAAAGTAAAATAGGTTTATCTAAATATTCCAACCTAGTGTATTCCTGTAGGTTTTGCAATAATAACAAGACAAAACATTGGCCTTCCCAAAGAGATGATGTTTATGTTATAAATGAAGAAGGTTTCGTAGAACCATGTGACATAAAATATGAATCAAATTTATATAGAACCGAAGAAGGATCAATCATGTGGAGTACGCCAATTGGCAAATGGATGGCAACAGTTGCATTTAAATTTGATGAAAGAACAGAAGAAATCAAACTACTATGGAAATATAATAAAACAAGAATAGCTATTGAAAAAATTATTGATGAATTAAATCGATATCCTGATAATAGCAACGAATATAAAAAAATAAAAAGCGAGCTTTTACCACTTTTTGAAAAGCATTATTTTTTACAAAAAGAACTAGCCACATTTTACAATGGATAAAAAAAATACAGGTTCATATTATACGCCTTCTTACTTGGCGAGTTTTATTTCAAAAAGAGTTTTATCTCACTTTGAAAGTAGATCCCGTATGTCAATTTTAGAACCAAGTGTCGGTGATGGTGCTTTTGTTGAAGAATTTTCAAAAACTACTAATTTAAATATTAAACTTACTGCCTTAGATATTAATCAAGAAGAGTTAAATAAAGCTTCTAAAAAATGGAATAAAAAAAACTCAGTATTTATTAAAACTGATTTTTTGGAGTATAATGATAGTAAAAAGTTTTCAGCAATTATTGGAAACCCTCCATATGTAAAAAAAAATAGACTTACACAAAAACAAATTGAATTAAGCAAAATAATTCACGAAAATGAAAATTTAACCGAAACTTCTGTTAAAAATATTTGGGCAACATTTTTAATTAAATCAAATACATTATTATTAGAAAATGGTGTTATTGCTTTTGTCCTTCCTTCGGAACTATTACAAGTTAAATTTGCAGAAGAAATTCGTGAATACCTAAAAAAAGAATTTGAAAGAATTGAAGTTTTTACTTTTAATGATTTAATGTTTGAGTGTAAAGGGCAAGAT
>NZ_MRCM01000039.1 GCF_002303885.1 Flavobacterium sp. ACN2
CGACATACTCTCCCACAAAACTGCAGTACCATCTGCGCAGGCGGGCTTAACTTCTCTGTTCGGGATGGGAAGAGGTGAGCCCCGCCGCAATAACCACCTTAAGGCTATTCGCTGCAAGCAGCTTTTAATCATTAATTATCAATTATAAATTGTTAATTATCAATTAAACAATATCTTAACATACTGAGATAAAGAAACAAACAAGCATTATTTAGAAAGTTTCCTCCCCCCGATTGCTCGGGGGGAAAAGTTTGTGCATAAGCTTACGGATTATTAGTACTACTCGACTATGACATTACTGCCTTTACATCTGTAGCCTATCAACGTGGTCATCTTCCACGATCCTTAAAAGAAATCTCATCTTGTGGTGGGTTTCGCGCTTATATGCTTTCAGCGCTTATCCCTTCCAAACGTAGCTACTCTGCGGTGCCCCTGGCGGGACAACAGATACACTAGAGGTTTGTCCAATTCGGTCCTCTCGTACTAGAATCAGATCCACTCAAATTTCTAACGCCCGCAGTAGATAGAGACCGAACTGTCTCACGACGTTCTGAACCCAGCTCGCGTGCCACTTTAATGGGCGAACAGCCCAACCCTTGGGACCTTCTCCAGCCCCAGGATGTGACGAGCCGACATCGAGGTGCCAAACCCCCCCGTCGATATGAGCTCTTGGGGGAGATCAGCCTGTTATCCCCGGCGTACCTTTTATCCTTTGAGCGATGGCCCTTCCATGCGGAACCACCGGATCACTATGCTCTACTTTCGTACCTGATCGACCTGTATGTCTCTCAGTCAAGCTCCCTTATGCCATTGCACTCTACGCACGGTTACCAAGCGTACTGAGGGAACCTTTAGAAGCCTCCGTTACTCTTTTGGAGGCGACCACCCCAGTCAAACTACCCACCAAGCACTGTCCCCCACATTGCGGGGTTAGGCCTCAGATAAACAAAGGGTTGTATTTCAACAATGACTCCACAACGCCTGGCGACGCCGCTTCATAGTCTCCAACCTATCCTACACATCATTTATCCAAGGTCAATACTAAGCTATAGTAAAGGTGCACAGGGTCTTTTCGTCCCACTGCGGGTAAACGGCATCTTCACCGTTACTACAATTTCACCGAGCTCATGGCTGAGACAGTGTCCAGATCGTTACACCATTCGTGCAGGTCGGAACTTACCCGACAAGGAATTTCGCTACCTTAGGACCGTTATAGTTACGGCCGCCGTTTACTGGGGCTTCAATTCAATGCTTCTCCGAAGATAACATCTCCTCTTAACCTTCCAGCACCGGGCAGGTGTCAGGCCCTATACTTCATCTTACGATTTTGCAGAGCCCTGTGTTTTTGATAAACAGTCGCCTGGACCTCTTCACTGCGGCCAGCATTGCTGCTGGCGACCTTTCTCCCGAAGTTACAGGTCTATTTTGCCTAATTCCTTAGCCATGAATCTCTCGAGCACCTTAGGATTCTCTCCTCAACTACCTGTGTCGGTTTACGGTACTGGTTCTTATTGCCTGAAGTTTAGAGGTTTTTCTTGGAAGCCCTTAGGCGCACTATCTCTTTGTCCGAAGACTCCGAGTACTATCGCATTTCACCAAGATCTCCGGATTTGCCTAGAGACCCTATAGCTAGGTGCTTTAACGAACTATTCCGTCAGTTCGCGGCGCTTTCATCACTCCGTCACCCCATCACAGCAATAAGAAGTACGGGAATATTAACCCGTTGGCCATCGACTGTCCCTTTCGGGTTCGCCTTAGGTCCAGACTAACCCACAGCTGATTAGCATAGCTGTGGAAACCTTAGTTTTTCGGTGTGCGGGTTTCTCGCCCGCATTATCGTTACTTATGCCTACATTTTCTTTTCTGACTGGTCCAGCATCCCTTACGAAACACCTTCAGCCCTGTCAGAATGCTCCCCTACCACTTGCACATACATGCAAATCCATAGCTTCGGTAATATGCTTATGCCCGATTATTATCCATGCTCGTCCGCTCGACTAGTGAGCTGTTACGCACTCTTTAAATGAATGGCTGCTTCCAAGCCAACATCCTAGCTGTCTGGGCAGACAAACCTCGTTCTTTCAACTTAGCATATATTTGGGGACCTTAGCTGATGGTCTGGGTTCTTTCCCTCTCGGACTTGGACCTTAGCACCCAAGCCCTCACTGTTATCAATCATTATATAGCATTCGGAGTTTGTCAGGAATTGGTAGGCGGTGAAGCCCCCGCATCCAATCAGTAGCTCTACCTCTATATAACTAAAATAACGCTGCACCTAAATGCATTTCGGGGAGTACGAGCTATTTCCGAGTTTGATTGGCCTTTCACCCCTACCCACAGGTCATCCGAAGACTTTTCAACGTCAACCGGTTCGGTCCTCCACTGTGTGTTACCACAGCTTCAACCTGCCCATGGGTAGATCACACGGTTTCGCGTCTAACACTACTGACTAAAGCGCCCTATTCAGACTCGCTTTCGCTGCGGATCCATGGCTTAACCACTTATCCTTGCCAGCAGCGTTAACTCGTAGGCTCATTATGCAAAAGGCACGCCGTCACCCCACGAAAGGGCTCCGACCGCTTGTAAGCGCATGGTTTCAGGATCTATTTCACTCCGTTATTCACGGTTCTTTTCACCTTTCCCTCACGGTACTGGTTCACTATCGGTCTCTCAGGAGTATTTAGCCTTAGCGGATGGTCCCGCCAAATTCAGACAGGGTTTCACGTGCCCCGCCCTACTCAGGATACCGCTATCCATTACATTTGTTGCCCATACGGGGCTGTCACCCTCTGTGGCGCTCCTTTCCAGAAGCTTCCGGTTCCTCATGCATGAAATGTCGCGGTCCTACAACCCCAGCTATGCCGTAACATAACTGGTTTGGGCTAATCCGCGTTCGCTCGCCACTACTTACGGAATCACTTTTGTTTTCTTCTCCTCCGCCTACTTAGATGTTTCAGTTCAGCGGGTTTGCCCACCTATCGGTGTACTATATCTTCAATATAGCGGGTTGCCCCATTCGGATATCTGCGGATCAATCTGTGTGTGCCAGTCCCCGCAGCTTTTCGCAGCTTATCACGTCCTTCATCGCCTCTGAGAGCCTAGGCATTCCCCATGCGCCCTTATTTTGCTTATTGCACCAATCT
>NZ_MRCM01000040.1 GCF_002303885.1 Flavobacterium sp. ACN2
TAAAAGCTGCTTGCAGCGAATAGCCTTAAGGTGGTTATTGCGGCGGGGCTCACCTCTTCCCATCCCGAACAGAGAAGTTAAGCCCGCCTGCGCAGATGGTACTGCAGTTTTGTGGGAGAGTATGTCGTCGCCTTTCTTTTGAAAACCCTATCCAAATCGGATGGGGTTTTCTGTTTTTATATGTTTTGGTAAACTGGGCGGGAGTTCCGCCTTTCCTTTAAGAATCCCTCCCGATAGATCGGAAGGGATTTTTTGCTTTTTATAAGGTTTTGCTTTAGTGAATTTAGCCGTAAAGAACGGAATGATTCTCCTTGCGATTATGAAGAATGCAAAGCTGTGTTGAGATGTGTATTGGGATTTAACAATAAAGAGCATAGTGAATTTATTTTATTGTCCTTGCGAGGTGTAAAGTTTGTAAAGTTTTTAATCTTTGGAGTTTGGAATTTTATCCTTAAGTTTTAGAATTGGAATTTCCTTTGAAAAGAGATGTCTTATTTACTCGGGATCGTGCAAGGGATAGAAGCGGTGTCATTTTGCGAAATACTAAACTTTTGGTCGAAGCTTGCTCTAAAACCTTTTTTCATAAAAAAATTAACGGGCAGCTCGACCTGGAAGGAAATCCTCAAATTATTATCTTAAATATTTACTATTTGTTGTTTTTTGAAAACAATGTGTATGCGATTTTTTGAATTGTTATGATTTTATTTTGATAGTTCTAGGTTGAATTTGTTTTGGTTAATAGTCTTTTATTTATGCAGGATTCTTCTGAATGAAGGGAGTGTTCTTTTTGGATGCTTGTATTTCCGTGGAGCCTGGGTAAACTTTTCTAGAAAAAAACGTATAGTCTGATCAGGTGTGAAGTGTTCAAATTAATTCTGTTTAATTTTGGAATCAATTTTTGACGAAGATCTTCCTGCATTGTTCATCTTTGCTTTTTAGGTTTAATTATGAAGTGAAAAAGTTAGTCTTTTTATTTCTGTGAAGATGTTTTGGATATTGGGTAGCTACTTGTATTTTGGTCTGAAAAAAATATACAATAATGAAGCAATTTCTTTATAGGTAGATGTTATTTTAAATTTTTGGATAGAAATGTGTTTTAGTTTGGATGTGTTTTTATTGTTTAAAATAGATGAGTGCATTTTTTATGGATTAAGGTATTAATATTGCGAAGTGTAGTTTGTTAATGTGGATTTAAAAAAAAAATAGAGATTGAGGAGGAGGTTGTGTTTGAAGTAAAAGGCTCAGGTAGTAAATTTTTTATTGTGATAAATTTTATGGAGTAATTGATTTTTTATAATTCTTTGTCGAAAGTTTAATTATTGCTTTTGTACTAGGATTTTAAGTTGAATGTTTTTTATTTCTGCTTTCAAGTCTTTGTGTTTAGTTCTGGCTAATAGAGTTTTCTTTTAGAGGGACTAGTTAAATTCTTTTTTATACGATTTTATCTTTTTGAATGCTGATAAGAGATGTTTTTTGTTTTGTTGAGTTTGTGTAAAGTTGGATAATGGAGTAAATGCTCGCATTTAGTGGCTTTTTGATTTCATGTAAAATAATTAAAGGCGGTTAAAACATTGCTTTTTTAGAAGTTTGTTATTTAGTAAAAGTTTAAATGTTTATTAGAAAGTAATTTTTAAAGTCTGAAAAAATATGCGAAGTCTCTAAAACTTGGGGTTTTTCAGCGGGACTTATTATGAAAAGAATAACACTACCAAGAAAAAACTCACAAACAGGCAAAAAAGTTTATGCTGTAAACGGCGAGTTATTAGAATGTTAAGAAAAACATGGAAAAAATATCAAAAAAACTCTTTGAAAAAGCTTGCGTAAGCGGAAAAAGGTTCTACTTTTGCACCCGCAACAGC
>NZ_MRCM01000042.1 GCF_002303885.1 Flavobacterium sp. ACN2
GGATCAAGAACAAATCTTGGGGAGGAATGTCAAAATAAAATAAGAGATTTGTACTCTAAGAATTTAAGATGGATCCTATAGAGCTTTTAAAATTTATGCTTCCTGATTTTTTAGTCGACCACTTTGATGTGGTTTCCAGTGCTAATACAGAAGAAGTTTTACACTTGTATTTTGAAGAGAAAAGTAAAGTTCCAGAAGAGTTTAATACTTTGGAATTAGTGTCAAAGGGTTTTCAGGACGAGATTACCATTCAGGATTTTCCTCTTCGGGGTAAATACGTATATCTACATATCAAAAGACGCCGCTGGACCAACAAAACCACGGGAAAAATTATTAAGCGAGACTGGCAATTAGCAGCTAAAGGAACCCGTATGACTCAGGAGTTTGCGGCTTTTTTAAAAGAAATTAATAGATAATAGTGCCACAGATTGTCACACTATTGGAGGTTTCTTTGGTGTTAACGGAAAGAAGCTTCAAAGACAATACAAAAAACACCTGAGCTCTTTCATTACTTGGACTCCAAGAGAGCATGCACATCAATGGATTATTTATCCTGAGAATATGGGTACACATTTATCAATTGATGAAGTAGCTTTATCTCAGGGTGAACTTTACACTATTGTCACCAACAAGAAGTTCAAAGGCAGGAAAGGCTCCTTAGTAGCTATTATTGCCGGAACAAAAGCAGAACAAGTTATAGAACACATCTCTAAGATTGATTATCAAAAGAGAGCTTCTGTAAAAGAAATAACACTGGACATGGCCAATTCGATGAAGTTAATCTCTAAGAGATGCTTTCCCAAAGCCATACAGGTTACTGAGAGATTTCATGTTCAAAAACTAGCCCTGGAGGCATTGCAGGAAATCAGAATCAAACATCGATGGGAAGCCATGGATTTTGAGAATCAATTGATATTGCAGGCAAAATCAGAAAACAAAACATACATTCCCAAGCTTTTAATCAACGGAGATTCCGTAAAGCAGTTATTAGCCAGAAGCAGATATTTACTTTATAAATCTCGCGAAAAATGGACTCAAAGCCAAAATGAAAGAGCTCAACTTTTATTTGAGTTATATCCCGATCTAAAGAAAGCTTACAATTTAAGTCAACAACTCCGCGGAATTTATAACAATAACAACGATAAACATATTGCCATGACAAAACTAGCCCATTGGTATAGAAATGTAGAGGAATCAGGTTTTAAAAACTTCAATATCCTACTTAATACCATTTCTTTTAACTACCAGTCAATCTTAAATTATTTTGATAACAGAAGTACTAATGCTTCAGCAGAATCTTTCAATGCAAAATTAAAAGCTTTTAGATCGCAATTTAGAGGAGTCAGGAAAATAGATTTTTTCTTATTCAGATTATCTAATCTTTTTGCTTAATCCCCAACTTTTGCACCTGATCC
>NZ_MRCM01000043.1 GCF_002303885.1 Flavobacterium sp. ACN2
TCTATATACTTTATTAAATGATAAAAAGAAGGATTCTATTGAATTCTATAGAAGTACAGTTGATAAAGAAATTCCAAATTATACTTGTCTTTCATATTTGGATGTAAAAAACAATAAAATTTGGCAACTAAAGTATTTTGCAACTGATACTGAAATTATCTTGTACATGAATAACGATGTAAAAAAAGATGGTAGCATAAAAAGGGATTCTCTTTATTTTCTTGATGAATCAAAAGAAGCTAAAATGGATACATATAAACTATTTTGGTAATAATCTCTAAAAGTTAATTATGATAAAGATTCTAAATCGATAAGAAATAATTATACAATAAAAGGTTGAGAGTTTTTTAAAATGAACATTAGGTTCCTTGACATATTGAAAAGAAAAGCCCTAGCTAGCAAAAGCGCAATGCTTTTGTTAGCTGAGGGAATTTTAAAATAAAAAATTATGAAAATTTTACAAATGCTATTTTTAACGGTTTTTATTGTAAAGCTTTAGTGTATACAATTCTCAAGCAAAAGAAATTAAGTTAGAAGTTAATCAATCAATAAAAAATGAAAATAAGTAAAAATCTAGTATTAGGTCTCTTATTGATCTTAATTTTAGGATGCAAAGAGAATACATCAAAACACGATTCTAAGAATTTAGTAGATACTCTTAAGGTTAATAATTCCAAAATTCTATCTGATACAAAGGAAACAAAGAATACCATAAATAAGTCTTTTGTTATAAGTTGTGGATCAGGATGTGCTATGACTTATACAGCAGAAAGTATTCAGTCAGAAGCTCCTACAATAAAAGTTAAGTTTAAGGTTGAGATGTATTTAAATGAAAAAGTATCTGACACATATTATGAAGTTTATATTTTTAAATATGATACTTCAAATAATATAATAAAAATACAACCTGAAGGCAAAAATGAAAATGTTTTAGAGAATCTTTTGCCCGATGCACAAGAATCTTTTAAAAAATTTAGTATTGATTTAATTAAGGATAAAAATTTAGAGATAAAGTCTTCTGAAACCTGTTTTAAAGAAAGTAAAATTAAATTACCTTATATAT
>NZ_MRCM01000044.1 GCF_002303885.1 Flavobacterium sp. ACN2
TCAAATCATTTTATGAATAATTATAATGGATATATTAAAGCTAAATAAAATGAAGAAAATTATATTGTTTTTTTTTGTACTAATATTTTCATTTTTCATTTTTCGATTTTTTTATTTTACTGCTGATGATTATAGTAATCACAATAAATGTGAAAATAGCAATTTTGTAGGTTCTAGCAATATTATTATTAAATTTTCAGACACTCAAATAAATGAAAATCTTAAAATACTAATCACACAAAAAGGAGGTTTCAAAAAAACGATTAGATACCATAAAATAGATATGCTGTCCAAAAACAACTTATCGTATTATTTGGACGATAGAATATTAAAAACAGATACATTATTAATTAAACTGAGAGACAAGACAGTAAAAATTTATGATTTTAGACGCGAAGGCTCAAGACAAAAATACGGCAAGAACAAAGGTATATTTTACTGTTTTAATTACATGAAAATAAATAATATAGAATATTGTTTAGAATCTGATACAATTTATTTAAACACTCGTGACTTATTATCTAGGTAATTTTAAGCTTGAAATTTTATAAATAACCCGAAACAGAATCATTTGATATATTGCGAAAGTATTTAGAAATTATGCGTGCCGCTTCAAAAGAAGAAAACAAAGACAAAAATTCAACCTACGAGATCTACAAACACATACACCACAATTACGTTCATTTATCAGCGCATTATGGCGGTTTTGAAAATGATTTTTTAACAGTGCAAACAGGAGATCATCATCTTTTGGCAAATTATGTTTTTATTAATGAACCTGTTGAACCAATTATAAAAGAGGATAAAGTAATTTATAAGCGAGAAATATATGTACCCAAAAGTTAGATTTTTTTTATGCTGTTTTTTAATTATCGGTTTACTTGCAAGCTGTCAGCCTAAAGATACATTTGACTGGAATGCTG
>NZ_MRCM01000045.1 GCF_002303885.1 Flavobacterium sp. ACN2
TCGGATATCTGCGGATCAATCTGTGTGTGCCAGTCCCCGCAGCTTTTCGCAGCTTATCACGTCCTTCATCGCCTCTGAGAGCCTAGGCATTCCCCATGCGCCCTTATTTTGCTTATTGCACCAATCTCATTTTTAAAATGAGACCGTTTTTGTTTGTTTTCTATATTTTGCACGGATGCTCAATAAAAAACGCTTTCTACTTTCTTATTATTTTCTTATCTCAATATGTCAATGAACTTTTATTCGCCTGGGCGAACCAGTGGAGAATAACGGAGTCGAACCGTTGACCTCCTGCGTGCAAGGCAGGCGCTCTAGCCAGCTGAGCTAATCCCCCATTTTTAAATCTTAGATTTTAGAATTCAGATTTTAGATTTCTTAATTCTTCTCTAATTTCCTTTGGTGAATCCCAGCTTCCAGAATTTCCTTTTAATCAAGCTTTTCAGTTTTTCTTCTTAAATCTAAAATCTATAATCTTAAATCTGAAGTTTTTGGTAGTCCCGGGCAGACTCGAACTGCCGACCCCTACATTATCAGTGTAGTACTCTAACCAGCTGAGCTACGAGACTCTGTTTTACTTAATTTTTATCATTTTTTTAAATTAACAGCAAGAGCAATACAATCTCAGATTCCAAACCTATAGTCCGGCATCTTATTTCCCCAGCGTGCGTTTCCGCTAACACATAGAGCTCTAGAAAGGAGGTGTTCCAGCCGCACCTTCCGGTACGGCTACCTTGTTACGACTTAGCCCTAGTTACCAGTTTTACCCTAGGCAGCTCCTTGCGGTCACCGACTTCAGGCA
>NZ_MRCM01000046.1 GCF_002303885.1 Flavobacterium sp. ACN2
TCGGATATCTGCGGATCAATCTGTGTGTGCCAGTCCCCGCAGCTTTTCGCAGCTTATCACGTCCTTCATCGCCTCTGAGAGCCTAGGCATTCCCCATGCGCCCTTATTTTGCTTATTGCACCAATCTTGTTAATTAAAACAAGACCGTTTTGTTTTGTCTTTTGCAATAAATTGCAAAAAACGCTTTCTACTTTCTTATTATTTTCTTATCTCAATATGTCAATGAACTTTTATCCGCCTGGGCGAATCAGTGGAGAATAACGGAGTCGAACCGTTGACCTCCTGCGTGCAAGGCAGGCGCTCTAGCCAGCTGAGCTAATCCCCCAATCTAATTATGAATTGTGAATTATGAATTATGAATGATTATTCATAAGAACTCAACTCTAGAATTTCCTTTTTTAAGTTAAATAGTAGTCCCGGGCAGACTCGAACTGCCGACCCCTACATTATCAGTGTAGTACTCTAACCAGCTGAGCTACGAGACTCTGTTTTACTTAATTTTTATCATTTTTTTTAAATTAACAGCAAGAGCAATACAATCTCAGATTCCAAAACCATAGTCCGGCATCTTATTTCCCCAGCGTGCATTGCTGCTAACACATAGGGCTCTAGAAAGGAGGTGTTCCAGCCGCACCTTCCGGTACGGCTACCTTGTTACGACTTAGCCCTAGTTACCAGTTTTACCCTAGGCAGCTCCTTGCGGTCACCGACTTCAGGCA
>NZ_MRCM01000047.1 GCF_002303885.1 Flavobacterium sp. ACN2
AGCCTTAAGGTGGTTATTGCGGCGGGGCTCACCTCTTCCCATCCCGAACAGAGAAGTTAAGCCCGCCTGCGCAGATGGTACTGCAGTTTTGTGGGAGAGTATGTCGTCGCCTTTCTTTTGAAAACCCCGTTTCTAAATGGGGTTTTTTATTCTAACTTTTACTTATAGAGAAATGTAAGTAATATGGTACCTTAGCTCAGATGGTAGAGCAATGGACTGAAAATCCATGTGTCCCTGGTTCGATCCCTGGAGGTACCACATAATGCTCGGATGGTGAAATTGGTAGACACGCTGGACTTAAAATCCAGTGAACAGCAATGTTCGTGCGGGTTCAAGTCCCGCTCTGAGTACTAAAAACTTCAATTAACAAAAGTTAATTGAAGTTTTTTTTTGGTCTAAACTAAAATAGGTTTTTCTCTTACCATATGCTAAATTATTAAACTTCAAAAGCTGTTTTAATGGATCAGGTGCAAAAGTTGGGGATTAAGCAAAAAGATTAGATAATCTGAATAAGAAAAAATCTATTTTCCTGACTCCTCTAAATTGCGATCTAAAAGCTTTTAATTTTGCATTGAAAGATTCTGCTG